>NZ_BAAAPM010000037.1:0-534 GCF_039531145.1 Isoptericola hypogeus | reverse complement strand
ATGGGCTTCTCCCCGCGAGGGGTGCGGCGCCTGTACGCGGACATGGTCGCGAGCCCGGGCCTGCCGCTGTACGTGGGTCGCTACCGCCCGCACGGGGCCATGGGGGTCTACGTCACGCCGCGGTGACGTACGACGTCGCGAGTGTCGGGCCTGCCAGAATCACCCCGTGACCACCTCGCCCCGCTTCCTGTCCGTCGACGACGTCGCCAAGGAGCTCGCCATCTCGAACACGCAGGTCTACACCCTGGTGCGTTCGGGCGAGCTGCCCGCGATCCAGGTGGGACCGAAGCGGGTGTGGCGCATCGCGCGAAGGTCGAGGAGTACATCGAGGGCCAGTACGCGGCCACACGCTCCGCCGTCGAGCGCGGTGACGTCGAGGCCGGCGACGAGGCCTGAGCATGGCATACCCCGCACGAGCGGTGCTGGAGGTCCTGCCGCAGTTCAAGGGTGACCTGAAGAACGGCTACAACCTGTTCCAGCGCGACCGGTTCGACCGGTTCGTGGCCGAGGAGTACGCGGCCGGCCGCTCGCTGC
>NZ_BAAAPM010000036.1:0-636 GCF_039531145.1 Isoptericola hypogeus | reverse complement strand
CGACTACGCCTGTCGGCCTCGCCTTAGGTCCCGACTTACCCAGGGCGGATTAACCTGGCCCTGGAACCCTTGGTCATTCGGCGGACGGGTTTCTCACCCGTCATTCGCTACTCATGCCTGCATTCTCACTCGTGTGGGCTCCACCACTAGGTCACCCTGCGGCTTCACTGCCCACACGACGCTCCCCTACCCACCCACACACCTGAACACGACCCCGAAGGATCATGCTGGGTTGTTGTGTGAGTGCCACGGCTTCGGCGGTGTACTTGAGCCCCGCTACATTGTCGGCGCGGAATCACTTGACCAGTGAGCTATTACGCACTCTTTCAAGGGTGGCTGCTTCTAAGCCAACCTCCTGGTTGTCTGTGCAACTCCACATCCTTTCCCACTGAGCACACGCTTAGGGGCCTTAGCCGGTGGTCTGGGCTGTTTCCCTCTCGACTACGAAGCTTATCCCCCGCAGTCTCACTGCCACGCTATGTCTTACCGGCATTCGGAGTTTGGCTGACGTCAGTAACCTGGTAGGGCCCATTAGCCATCCAGTAGCTCTACCTCCGGCAAGAAACACGTGACGCTGCACCTAAATGCATTTCGGGGAGAACCAGCTATCACGAAGTTTGATTGGCCTTTCACCCC
>NZ_BAAAPM010000035.1:0-629 GCF_039531145.1 Isoptericola hypogeus | reverse complement strand
GACGGTGCGGAAGCCGGTGCCGGGCAGCACCTTGTCCTTGTCGTACGCGTAGGCGTTGCCCTCGATCGGCTCGAACGGGAGCCGGTCCCACACGAGGGAGACGCGCAGCGCGGTCTCGATGGCGCCGCGGCGGACCGGGTCGGTCTCCAGGGCCGCGGCCTGAGCGAAGGTGACGGCCATGGCCGATCACGCTCCCTTCATGGTCAGTGCGAGCAGCCCGGGACGGGTCATGCGCGCGATTCGATGGCCTGTTCGAAGGCCGCAGCCAGGCGAGGGACGCCAGGCAGCGACTCGGGCAGAACAGGGGTGCCCGACTTGCCCTGCAGCGGGTTCGGTCGAGGGGTCGTCGGCTTCGCGTCGGCGACGAACTCCTTGAGCTGGTCGGCGTCCGCCAGGAGCTCCTCCTTGGACGTGCCCGTGAGCCGGGACGCGAACCGCAGGGGAATCTCCTTCTCGGCGGCGACCTCGTACTTCAGCGCCTTGAGGGCGTTCGAGGCGGACTCGTCGCGAGCCGCCTTGAGGTCGTCCGCGGCCTTCTGCTCGGCCGTCTTCTTGGAGTCGTCGATCTGCTTGAGCAGGTCGTCGCGCTCCTTCTCGGCCTGCTTGCGAGCATCGCGCTCGGCCTGCAG
>NZ_BAAAPM010000034.1:0-521 GCF_039531145.1 Isoptericola hypogeus | reverse complement strand
CAGCGATGACGGCGGGCGGGTCGAACGCACTGCTGAACGCAGCGGCGAACTCGTTGCCGGCCGCGTAGGGGTCGAACGCGCGGGAGTAGGCGGCGCTGAACTGGTCCTGCACCGCCTCGGTCATCGGCTAGTTCACCGCCATCACGAAAGCGGAGTACCGGTTGGTCGGGGTGCCGTCCGCCGTCGCGAGGCCGAACGTGAACGACGTCGACGTGGTCTCCGTGATCGCGGCGATGACCGGCACCTGGGTGGTCAGCTGCATCTCCGTGATCGCGACCGAGTAGGCGTCGGCGTCGATCCCGAGGTCGTGCGTCACCTTGTACAGGCCGACCTCGACGCGTTCCGCGGTCCATCCCGGCGGACCGGCCACGAGCGTGCCGTCACCGGCGACCTCACCCGCGGCGCCAGTCTTGAGCCACAGGGCGGTGACGACCTCCCGCAGGTCGACGGCGTCGATCGCGCCGGTGTCGTTGTCGGGGAGGCGGGCGAGCAGGTCCTGGAGGGTGGGGCGGGCCACGGTG
>NZ_BAAAPM010000033.1:0-1606 GCF_039531145.1 Isoptericola hypogeus | reverse complement strand
GCCGGGCACGGTGACCTGCTGGTCGAACGTGTCGGTCTCGTGCCGCCGCCACTGCACGTCCACGGCGCGGTCGGGCACGCCGTCCAGCGGCTCGGGCGGCCCGGTGGGGGACAGGATCGCCTTCGCGCGGCCCAGCTGGTCCATCGCAACCCCGGGGAGGCCGGCGACGGCCTTGAGACGGAACGAGATCTCCAGGTGCACGTTCGTGCCGCACACGGCCTGCTCGATCCCGTCCGCGGACTGCGGTTCGATCAACAGGTACGGGAGTTCGACGTCCCCGGGGGCCTCGACGAGGTACGTGGTGAAGCCTGCGAGCTGGAGCACGTTCTCCAGGGCTGCGTAGTGGTACCGCACGTCAGATCGCCTGCGCCATGAGGTCCAGCAGGGCCTTCGCGGTGCGCGGCGCCTCGGCCTGGAGCGCGTCCTCGGGGTCGGGCACGGTGCCGCCACCCCTGCTGGTGCCGAAGTAGGCGATGTTTGCCAGGGAGCCGGCGCCACCCTTCACAGGCCCGATCTCCGCTTCCACGATCCCGCCGCCGAACGCCGAGACCTCACGGATGTCGTAGCTGATGGTCGGCGCGATCATCGCGAAGTAGGAGGAGCGGCGCATCTCCGCCTGCTGCTGCTTCTTGATGTTCAGCGCGCCCTTGGAGATCACGCCGCGCACGCCCTTCTGCGTGAACGCGCCCGCCTTGCCGAGCTCGGCCGCGAACGCGTCCAGCTCGCTGGTGTCGAACGTGACGCCGGCCATCACTGCACACCTCCTTGATGGTCCACACAGAGGAGGCGCTGCGCGGTGGCCTGGGACTGGTCGTCGATGGAGGCGACCCACACGCGGGTGCCGACCAGCTGCGGGTTGTCCGGGTCGACGAGGACCTCGACCTGGTCGCCGGGACGGAACGCGACCCCGAACGGGACGCGCACCACGATGCGTGAGTCGAACTGCGTGGACCCGCCCGCGATCGGGGAGGTCTCCTGCGCCAGCCCGGGGTAGCGCAGGTAGCCCGGCCCGTTGTAGACCTCCGGCCCCGCGAACGTGACCTCCCCGGTGGCCGGGTTCTCCAGCGGATGGGACGGGTCGGGGCGCGTGATCGACAGCGTGCCGCGCATCCGACCGCGGAACTGCTCGCGCGCGTCGGCCGCCCACTGCGCGACCTTCGCCGAGATGTCGTCGGCGACGCTCACCGCTGTCTCACCACCAGTACGGTTCGCCGGGGACATACGGCGGACCGCAGTAGCCGGCGGGGACGCCGACCTGCCCGTACGGGGTGATCGTGAACGCCTCACCGGACGACAGGCCGAGCAGCGCCCACTCGTCGTCCGTGAGCTGCAGGGTGCCGTCCATGTAGTCCGACCCGATGGTCTCGGACTGTGTCTCGGACCAGTCGTCCAGGGTGCGGGTCTGCGCCTTGCTGGTGAGGCCGTTCGGGTTGAGGACCTTGCGAGCCACGACGGCCGACTCGACGTCGACTACGACGGCCTCGGGCGGTGTGCCGGCCGCGACCCGGTCGTCCAGGTCGGGGATTCGCAGTCGGATGATCGCCTCGGTGCGGTCGAGCCAGCGCTGGATCTGCGCGATCTGCGCCGCGTCGGCCTTCTCGTCGAA
>NZ_BAAAPM010000032.1:0-1054 GCF_039531145.1 Isoptericola hypogeus | reverse complement strand
GCCCGTGCTTGGCCGGCTGCGCGGGCTCGCCGTTCGCGAGCCGCACGGCGGGCGCCCAGGCCTCCTTGGAGAACGTCCGGTGCCTGACAGGCTCCTTGGCAGCGTTGGTGAACACGTACGCGTACCCGGCCCGGCCCTCCACGAGCGGGGTGAGGACGTCGACGACCTCGGGTGCGAGCGCGATGGGGCGCCGGGACTTCTTGGACTTCGGCGGGCCAACGGTGGCGTCACGCTTCCAGGCACGCTCGACGGTGAGGGTAGCGCGGTTGAGGTCGATGTCGCCCACGCGCAGGGCGGTGGCCTCGCCCCAGCGCAGCCCGGTGGAGAACAGGATGGTGACCAGCGGCTGCCAACGGGGGGAGAAGCAGCCCAGGAAGCGGGTGTACTCCTCGTGCGTGAGGAAGACCATGGGTTCGCGCTCGGTGCGGGGCAGGCGGGTGCCGTCGCAGGGGTTGGCGGGGATGAGCCCCGAGCGCACGGCGCGCTTGAAGGCCCCCGAGACGAAGCTGTGCCGGTTCGCGATGGTCTTGCCGGAGATCGGCTTGTCTCCGCGGACGGTCTCCTTGGCCATGGTGTTGACCCATCGGGCGATGTCCTCGGGCAGCACGGCGTCCACGGGCAGCGGTCCGAGCTCGCCGAGGTCGTTGCGCACGTGGCCGCGGTAGGTCGTCAGGGTGCTCTCGCCGACGCCGGAGAGGTTGTCGATGTGGTGGGTGCACCACTGCGCGACGGTGGGCGTGCCTTCCTTGGTGTGGTCGCGGGCCTCGAGGATCGCTAGAGCGCGCGCCGGGCCGACGTCACTGAGCAGCTTGGCGAAGGCTGTGGCGCCGCGCTCGGTGGTGAAGGTGCGAGACGTCTGCCGGCTGCCGCGGCCGCCCTCGCGGAAGCGGACCTTCCAGCTCTCGGAGCCGTCTTTGGCGCGGTGGAACGTGGGAGCAGGCATGCCCCCATCATGGCCCGTGTGTGCGTACCGTGTGCGCACCGACCCACGAATTGACGTCAATCTGACCGCGATTCCCCGTGCTCGCCCGAGCCTGTTCATGCAGGTGAACCG
>NZ_BAAAPM010000031.1:0-1145 GCF_039531145.1 Isoptericola hypogeus | reverse complement strand
GGCGTGCACGACCGCGAGCAGGCCCCACGCCACGGGGAGGGTGAGTGCGCCGGCCCACCAGCAGGCGCGGCGGCGACGGTCCGCGCGCGGGATGGGAGCTCGGCGTGGGGTGCAGGTGTCGGCGTGGGCGACGGTGAGGCGGGCGAGCATGTCCGCGAAGTCGGTCGGCGTGTGGCCTGCGGTGACGTAGGCGTGGATGTCGAGGTCGACGTAGCGCTCGCCGCAGCGGGGGCAGTCGACGGCGGCCTGGGCGTAGTGGTCAGTCATCGTCGTCGTCCCCGTCGATTTCGGGGTCCATCACCCAGTGCTCGGCGAGACGGAGCATCCCGAGCGCGTCGAGGACCGCCAGGCCGCGGGAGGTCTTGACGTCGATGTCGACGCCCGAGTCGGTGTCGGCCAGCACCTTGCGGACCTTGATCCAGCCGAGCTCGACCTCCTCGGTGCTGTCGTCGGTCATGAGCCGAGGACCTTCGTGATCGCGGCCTGGATGCGGTCGCTGAACCGGGGGTCGGTGAGGTCGCCCTCGAGGATGACGTCGGCGACGCGCACGAGGCGTTCGGGGACGTGAGTGCCGGGTTGCACGATCGCGATGATGGGCTTGTCCATGAGGATGCTCAGGCCCAGCTCGACGGCGAACTTCACGTCGGGGTCGCCCTCGGGCACGAGGCTGACGGTGAGGGCGGAGCCGGCGAGCTTGGGCACGAGCTCCTCGCGCACGTGGTGGGCCCACTCCTGCAGGGCGGGGTCGTCGAAGGGGTCGTCGGTCACGGGTGCTCCTCGTGGTGGTGGCGGATCGCGGCGGCGACTTCGAGCAGGGCGTCGGCGATGCGGTCGAGCGCGGCGGTCTGGGCCTCGGTCAGGCCCTGCGGGGTGCGCGGTTCGTCGCTCACAGGGACTCCACGACGTTGATGACGGCGTGGCATCCGCACGCGCACTCGACCTCGGTGTCGGCCTCGAAGTCCCACGCTGTGCCGTGGCAGGTGCGGTGCTTGCCGGCGAGGCAGTCCGGGTCGAGCGGCGGTGGGACGTCGGCTGCGACGGCTTCGACCATGCGGGTGAAGTCCTCGCCCCACACGCTGATGCGCGCCTCGGCGTGCTCCCCGACGGTGACGGTGATGGTCACCGCGCTGATCGACGCGTCGTGG
>NZ_BAAAPM010000030.1:0-562 GCF_039531145.1 Isoptericola hypogeus | reverse complement strand
ATTGGTCTGTGATCGCGGCGGTGCTCGCCGCGCTGACGCTCGGGTGCGTGCTCTGGCAGATCCTGCGGTTCGAGGCGACGCAGCCGACGTTCGGATGGGCCGTGCGGTTCGAACCCGCCCGTGAGGCCGTGGACGGCCAGCGCACAGTCCGTGTCGCGTTCCGACCGACCGGGCCTGTCGTGATCCACGAGGTCGAGGCGATCGACTGGGGGCACGCACGCATCGCGGTCGAGACCGAGCGGGCGCGGATGGACTGTGACTCCGACGAGCTCGTCGCGGTCGCGACATGGCGCGATGGCAAGGAGGCGTACGTCGGATTCACCTGGCTGACCCCCTCCCTGCTCATGAAGAAGCCGATCCGTCAGGCGCTCCGGGTGGATCTGCGCGACGGGAGCCTTCACCGGTGGCGGTGGCACCGTCTCCCGCGTCCCAGGGGTCGCGCCCAGGGGCGATGGATCGCCTGGACGCCCGGCCAAGCACGACGTACTCATGTCCCCGACCTGTGGGGGATGCCCGGTAGTAGATGACCGTCCGCTCGCCGGCGACGACGAGGCCGTGCCAA
>NZ_BAAAPM010000029.1:0-1348 GCF_039531145.1 Isoptericola hypogeus | reverse complement strand
GGACTGATCTGGCAGTCGATGGCGAACACGCCGTGCTTGATCCCGAGGGCCTCGCGCAAGGCCCGGACGGCGGGGCCGTGGAGGAGTCTCTGGTGCATGGGAAGGAGTCTAGGCAAGCGTAGGCAAGATGCGCAACCAGAAGTGGGCAAGATGAGCAGCGTCTCGCCTGACCTGGGGGAATGCCTTCGAACTACACGGTTGGTTCTCCGACAAATCGCCCCGGCATTCACGAGACGAGGATTCGTGTTGCCAGGTGTTGCCTGTCACAGTTACCCCTATGGAGGGCTCGGAGATCCGCGCGGCGCGCAAGCGCGCTGGCCTCTCGCAGAAGGAACTGGGCAAGCGTGTTGGGGCGAGCCTGCGCACTGTGGGCAACTGGGAGCGGGGTGAGACCTCCTCCAAGGGGTCTACGGAGCGGCTCATCGAGGTGCTCCGGCCATGGCTCAAACCCGTCGAGAACGATGCTGCTCCGGTTTCAGGGCCGCGTCCCGACGTCACCCTCGACGACCTCAGCGGCCTCGTCGAGCGCGTCGCCCAGCTCGAGGACTTCCGGCGCCAGACGCAGCAACGGTTAGATGCCCTTGAGCGCCGCACCGACCCGGCCGGCCGTGATTCTGTGAGCGGTGATCGTGCAACCTTGACTGACGCGGACGCCGCTACGACGTCACACGACGTCGTAGATGACGCCTCGCAGCGCCGTGAGGGGCAGGCCACGGCCCGGGTGTCGAGGGTTGACAGCACCCCCGCACATGCCGGCGAGGACCCGCTCTGGACGGAGTACAAGGCGACGCGGAAGAAGGCGCCGACGAAGGGCGACGAGTGATCCCAGAGCTGACCGCGGGTGGGCACCTGCCGCTCGGTCGACATCACACGACGCTGGAGGCGATCGCGACGAGGTTCGTGCGCGACGACAGGTTCGCAGCCTCGGCCAGGCGCCCGCGCGTCTGGAGCGACTTCGAGCGCGCCCTGAGCGCTCTGCGCACCATCGTTCCTCCGTGCGCTGTCTGGATCGGAGGCTCGTTCGTCACGGCGAAGCTCGAACCCGACGACATCGACGTGACATGGATCCTGCCGCGGGACCGGGTCAACGCCCTCCCGGTGGGCTCGAAGGAGCGGGGGAGGCTGGGGCTCTTCGCAGGCGAGAAGCGCCTTATCGCCAAGGGGATCATGGTCGACAGCTACACCGCGTCATGGGCCCCATACGCGGACGAGGACGCGAAGCTCACGGACCTCGGATACCTGCAGATCGCGGCGCAACGCGGATACTGGGACGACTGGTGGCAGCGGCTGCGAGCAGACGGAGCCGTGTCACACCCGAGCAGTAGCGTTCCCCGTCGTGGTTACTTGG
>NZ_BAAAPM010000028.1:0-594 GCF_039531145.1 Isoptericola hypogeus | reverse complement strand
CGAGGCGGTCAGCGCAGGCGACCGGGTTCGGGTCGTTGAACGTCTCGCCGTCGTGCGGGAGGGCGAGGGGCTCCGTCGTCGAGCGGTCGAGGATCGCGGACACGCGCCGGCCCCGGGCCCACCACTGGTCCCACTGCTTGGCGGTGAAGTCGGTCGAGACCTCGATCGGCTCGGGCAGTGGCTCTGCGAGGACCCAGCGGCGGCCGGCGACGTGTGTGGTCCACCCACCGGCGACGTCCTCGTAGACGTAGACGTCGCACTGGTGGTCGTCGGAGGACCAGCGGCAGTAGCTCACGCGACCACCTCCGGCAGTACGGGCCAGGCGACCTTCTCCATGGCCACCAGGTGGTTCTTCGGCAGGTCGTCGATCGCGTGGCCGAGCCGCCGTGCACCCATGGCCGCGAGCACCAGCGCGTCGGCTTCGTCGTTCCCCGTCACCTCGACGTTGGGGTACCGCCGTACGACGGCCGCGAGCACCTTGTCCTTCGCGGCGTTCCCCGCGCCCGTGGCGTACTTCGCACGTGCGGGCGGGGCGACGACGGCGACCGGGTAGTCGTTGCGTAGGAGCCGGTGCACCATCAGCCACCAGAGGCC
>NZ_BAAAPM010000027.1:0-1531 GCF_039531145.1 Isoptericola hypogeus | reverse complement strand
CGATCAGCCCCTGCAGGAACTGCTGCGACACGCCGCGGTCGGCGATCTCCTGGATGTTGTCCGCCCAGTCCTCGACCGCCTTGGCTTGCTTCTCGAGCTGGTCCATCCAGCCGGAGAGGGAGAACTTCTTGCCAGCGATGCTGTCGGACAGGTCGACGAACGACGACGCGGCCTTACCGGCGCCATCGATCAGGGTCTGGTAGGCCTCCGCCTGGCCCGAGATCGCAGCGTTATCGGACTCCAGCGCAGCGGCGATCATTTCCTGCGCCGACACGAATCTGATGGCCGATTCGGTTACATCCGCCTGGGCGTTCTCGGCTTCCAGGAGTGCGTCCCGGTACGCCGGCATGACGTTGAGCAGCTCTTCGCTGCTCGCTCCGGTCTGTTTGAGAACGTCGTTGAACGCCTTCTGCGCCGCCGCCGGGTCGTCCTGGTAGATGTCCGCCAGGGCCTGGCCCATATTCGCGAACTCGGCGTTGAGCGTGTCGAGCGACGTGTTCATGCTCAGCACGTCGCCGGACCAGTCGTCGAAGCTCTCCAGGGCCGATGGCGCCTTCATGCGCCGCCAAGCGTCGGACAGGTTGTACGTCTCGCCGGCGATGCCGTCGAGGCTGGCCTTCGTCACGCCGACGGCGTCCGCGGTGCCGCGGAACGTCGACTCCCACTGGGCGGAGGAGCGGGCGTCGATCGAGTCGCCGAACGCGGCGGCGGCGAGCTGGGCGGCGGTGAACGCTGCCGCGGCGACGCCGGCCGCCTTGGCTACGCCCTTGAGCCCGCCGGCGACTCGCGGGTGTGCCGCGGCGAGGTCCTTGAACGCCCCGACGGTCTCGATCGCCTTGGGTGCGAGGAGGATCATGCTGCCAGCCGCGAGGGCCGCGGCACCGCCGAGCAGCGTGAGCCCGCCGGCGAGCTTCTTGATCGGGTCCGGCAGGTCCTGGAAGCCGCGCATGGCATCGGCGACGCCGTTGAGCATGTCGACCAGGGCACCGCCGCCCTCAGGGTCGACGAGCGGGGCAGCGAGCTCGGAGGAGAAGTCGCGCCAGGCGGCCTTCACCCGGTCCATGGCGCCGGCGAAGGTGTTCTTCACGTTGTCGGCGGCGCCGGAGAAGCGGTCGGACATGCCGGCGGCGAGGGCGTCGAGGGCGGCCTGGGCGTCGAGGGTGCCGGCGGTGATGGACTCGCGCACCTCGGCGCCGGTCATGCCCATCTGCGAGCCGATGAGCTCGGCCGCGTTGACGCCCCGGTTGCCGAGCTCCTGCAGGTCCTGGGCGGTGATCTTCGCCGACGACTGGACCTTCGAGAAGACGGTCGCGATCTCGGCGATGTCGTTGTTCGACCCACCCGCGGCGGCGACGGCGTTCTGGATGGCGTCGAGGTACGGCACTACCTTCTGGGCCTCGATGCCGAACGCCAGCATCTGCTGCTGCGCGGTGATGAACGTCTGCTTCGAGAACGGGCTCGACCGGGCGAACTCGTCGAGCTTGTCCATTTGCGCGTTCGCGGCCTCGGCCGACCCGAGGAGCGAGGTGAG
>NZ_BAAAPM010000026.1:0-1264 GCF_039531145.1 Isoptericola hypogeus | reverse complement strand
CGGTCCACTGGCCCCAGCCGGGGTACTCGGCGCTGAAGGCGACCAGGTCGGGTGCGCGGTGCGTCACGACGCCCTCGACGGTCAGGATGGCGCCGCCGTAGGTGCGGGCGGTGCAGCGCGCAGGGACCGGGTTCGCGAGCTGCTCGGGCCGACGCGGCTTGGTCTCGTGGGGCTCGATGAGGCTCGAGTAGTCCCGATGCTCGGGTTCGCGCGGCATGAGGCCCAGTGTGCGCCGTACCGCCGACACGGCGAAGGCGCCCCACCACCCGGGGCAGGGTGGCGGGGCGCTGTCGACGTCGAGCGAGCTACAGGTGGATGTGGGGGTGGATCAGGCCGGTGGTGATGGCGGCCGCGAGGAGCGCGAGGATGGTCCAGGCCCACCAGGGTGGTCGGCGGGGTGGTTCGTCGTCGCTGAGCAGCAGCAGGAACCACACCGGGGTGCTACTTCTCCCAGTAGAGGGCGTTCGCTGCGACGGATCCGATGGTGGCCTTGCCGCCGCCGTACATGAGGATCTGGAACCGCAGGGCGCGGTAGGTGGCGCCCTTGGTGTCGGGCTTGCCGACGTTCTGGGTGAATGGGAGCACGATCTGTGTGGTGCCGCCGGAGGTGTTGACCTCCATCGCCGCGGTCGCGTGCACGGTCTTGTCGGTCACGTCCGGTAGGGCGTCTTCCTGCACGGCGCGGACCTGGACCTCGCGTGCGGAGCCGTCCGGGGTCTGCACGGCGACGGACAGGACTCCCTCGACGAGGGCGGGGCCGCGGAGCAGGCTCACGCCGTCCTCCGACAGCCGGAGCCGGTGCCAGTTGCCGTCGGCGGGGAACGTGGCGTTCTCCGACGTCGAGACGTGCTTGTAGGAAGGCATGTCATCCCCCGTGTCGGTGGTGTCGTCGTGGTCGGTGTCAGGGTGCGAGCTGCTGTCGCCGGTGGCGTACGCGGTCCAGGCGTCGCGGTCGCCGTAGAACTCGTCGAGGTCGACGTTCCCGGAGTAGCCCGAGACGCGGCCCGAGCTCGTGTACTGCCACGCGGCGGGATGGCCGAACTTCCCCGTGGAGCCGTAGGAGGACGAGCCGTAGCGGGCGACCCACAGCCCGTAGTCCTTCGCGACGGCGGACCAGTCGTACTCGGTGGTGACCGACCCGGACATGTAGATCCACGGCCGGATGCCGGTCTTCGCGTACACGCGATCCAGCCAGTTCTTCGCCGCCGCCGGGCCGCGTGAGATCGCGTCGGCCTCCCAGTCGAGCACCAGGATGCCGTGGCCC
>NZ_BAAAPM010000025.1:0-620 GCF_039531145.1 Isoptericola hypogeus | reverse complement strand
GCGCCGGTCCTCACGGTGGGGTCACCGTGCCCCAGTCGATGGCGTCGACTTCGGCGACGGTCAGGCCGGCGAACATGGCGTCGACGTCCCCGACGGTGCTGCCTGCGAGCAGCGCGTCGACCTCGCCGACGTCCCACACGACCGGGATGGTGGACGGCTCGGGGTCGTCGATCCACGTGAGCTCGAGGTCCCACACCCGGTCGGTCGAGACGCCGTTGTCCGCTTCCCAGAGAGCCGAGCTCGCGGACGTGATGACCGCGACGTCGGAGACCGGCAGGTCGCGGGCGGTGCCGTCGGTGCGCAGGGCGATGCCGCCGCCGTCGGCGATGATCTTGTCGAGCAGGTCGGAGGCGGCGCGGTCGAGGCGCCACACGACCTGCATGGTGCCCTCGCCGGCGACGGCGAAGACCATGACCGGCCGGCGGCGGCCGCGTACGTCGAAGCCGGTGGTGTGTAGCACGGGCGCCTGGGGGAGCTGGTTGTCGATCCACGCGGCGATGGGCACGACGGTGCGCCCGTCGAGGGACTGCACGAGGTACCTGCCGTCGCCGTTCGCCGGCGCCCAGGGCACGGTGATGATGTTGGAGTCAGCGGTGGCCGACGCGGCGACGAGGCGGTAG
>NZ_BAAAPM010000024.1:0-1110 GCF_039531145.1 Isoptericola hypogeus | reverse complement strand
GGCTGGGGTATCCCAGTCGAGCGTCTTGCGTGGTCGGCCGTTGAGCTCTTGGGCGACGTGCTCGAGGTCTTCGGGCCCGTAGGCCTTGAGGTCGGTGCCCTTGGGGAAGTACTGGCGGAGCAGGCCGTTGGTGTTCTCGTTCGACCCCCGCTGCCAGGGCGAGTGGGGGTCGCAGAAGTAGACCGGCACGTTGGTTGCGATCGTGAACTGCTTGTGCGCGGCCATCTCGCAGCCCTGGTCCCAGGTGAGCGAGCCGCGCAGGTGCGCCGGCAAAGTCCCGATCAGCGGGACCAGGACGTCGCGGACCTCCTCGGCGGTGTGCCCGCCAGGCAAATAGCCCAGCATGACGTAGCGGGTCGAGCGCTCGACCAGCGTCACGATCGCGGACTGGGACCCCGTTCCGACGATCAGATCGCCTTCCCAGTGTCCGGGCACGGCCCGGTCTTCAACTTCGACCGGGCGTTCGGAGATCATCACCATCTCCTCGACGAACCGGGGCGTGCGCTGATCCAGACTGCGGTGGGGCTTGCGGCGGGTGCGTCCCGTGCGCAGCGCGGCAGCGACCTCACGACGCAGGCCGCCGCGGGCCTGGACGTAGATCGCCTGGTAGATCGTCTCGGTGCTCACCCGCATGCTCTCGTCGTGGGGATACTCCTTGACCAGAGCGTGGCAGATCTGCTCGGGCGACCACCGCACCGCGAGCTTGGCGGTCACGTACTCGCGCAGCGGCCCGTCGACGGCGAGCTTGGACTGCTTGGGACGCGGACGGGAGTCCGTCCAGGCCCGGTGCGCCGTATACGGGCGGTAGGCGCCTTCGATCGACCGGGCATCGATCTCCCGCTTGATCGTCGAGGCCGGCCGCCCCAACGCCCGCCCGATCGCCCGAAGCGACTTGCCCTCGCGGCGCAGGTCCGCGATCTGCTCCCGCTCGGCCAGGGTCAAGAACCGGGGATGAAGTTCCTTGGCCACCGCCGGCAACGACGCCGCCGGCAACGACGCCGCCGGCCGAGCCGAGGGATCAACGAGCGTGGTCACACCCGTGTTGTAGTCCACCCGGCGACCATCCGGATACGTCCGGGAGTTGCCTGTCTTACGCACCCCGTGATCCCA
>NZ_BAAAPM010000023.1:0-732 GCF_039531145.1 Isoptericola hypogeus | reverse complement strand
GGTCGGGACTCGGTCGGGGCCGGTGCGGGATGCGTGGATCCAGTCGGCGCCGTCGTCGAACAGGGCGACGGTGACGATGATCGAGGAGCGGCCGTCGCGTGCGACGAGGCGCCAGCCGTCGGGGCTGAAGGGCTCGGGTGGCAGCCAGGCGTCGCGGCCGAGGGTCCTGCGAAGCGCGAGGGCGTCGATCGTGCTGGTCATTCGTCGTCCGCCTCGTCCTCGTCGGGCTCAAAGTTCGGCCCGGAGACCCACAGCGACGAGTGGGAGCCGTTCTCGTCGGTCCAACTGACGGTGGCGCTGCCGGCGTCGCCAGCGATGTCGCGCAGGAGGCGGAAGGCCTCGATCAGGCTCTGGGTCTGGGAGCGCTCGGGGTCGGTCACTGGTCGTCCTCTCGGTCGTTGGCCGCGGCGCGGCCGGTGCGGATCAGCGGGCCGGAGATGATCCAGGCGGTACAGCCGATGGCGACCAGAGCCAGGCCGCGCCACCACCAGGGCTGGCTGTGCTCGAGCTGCGTGCCCCAGAGGGTGAGCCCGACGAGGCCCACGGCCACGATGCGGCGGTCAGACATCGTCGTCCTCTCGGTCGGTGCCCGCGGTCGCGGCGCAGCGGTGGCAGGCGCAGTCGGGCTTGTGGGTCGGGTGCTGGACCCCGTGGCGTTCGAGCTCGCGCCACACGGTGCGGGCGCCGCGCTGATTCACGTCGCGTTGCACGTCGGGCGGGAGGTCCCGCTCG
>NZ_BAAAPM010000022.1:0-542 GCF_039531145.1 Isoptericola hypogeus | reverse complement strand
CCATGCCGGCACGTTGCTGGGCCGGGTCGGTGACGCCGAGGTCACGGAGGAGGGCGAACACGTGCTTGCGGGTGCGGTCGCTGATCGGCTCGGTGACGTCCTCGGCGACGTCGTCACTGACGGTGTCGTCGTACGACGTCGTAGGTGTCGCCCCGATGACGTCGGCCGCTGTCTCCCGGCGCCGCGGCGACGGCGGCGCGCTGTCGGCGTGGTGCAGCTCGTCCTCGACGTACACGCCGGCCAGGTCCTGAGGGAAGGCCATACGCCATGCCAGGGCCTCGGCGCACTTCGCGATCTGCCCGCCCGGGCGCTGCTGCCACATCTGCGTCAGGTCGCCGTTGGACTTCGTCTGCTTGTACTCGTCGAACAGGGCGACGGCGGTGAACGGCTGCCCGGCCCGTTCGATCGTGACGCGGGCGGCCAGGGGGACGCCCCACTCGGACGACCAGACCGGTCCCCACTGCCCGTCGCGGGTGCACCACTCGGGGGCGCCGACGCTGATCGCCTCGCCCGCGAGGTCGGCGGCGCGGCGGCCGATGAGC
>NZ_BAAAPM010000021.1:0-519 GCF_039531145.1 Isoptericola hypogeus | reverse complement strand
GGGTCGTGGATCTCGCCGTCGTCGATCTGCCGCGCCTCCGCATGCAGGCCCTCAGCGACCGACTCCTCACCGATCTCGCCAGCGGTCCCGACGTACAGGCCCCACGGATCCTCCAGGACCCGCTTCTCCAGGTTGGCGACCATCGTCTCGTGGGCCTGGTGCTGGCGGGGCAGGATCAGGCGGTGCGGCTCGTCGAAGCACTGGAACGTGGTCCGCGCGCCATCACGGGAGCCAGGCGAGTTCGACAGCGGCACCGCCTTGCCGTCCGCGCGGCCCAGGGTCGACAGGCGGATGATCCGCTCCTGCGTGGAATCGAACAGATCGGCGTCCGGGCCCTCGGTGCAAAGGACGTACAGCGCGCCGTACGCGAGCTCCTCGACCTGCTCGGCGGTGACCGCGAGCATCGGGATGTACGGGTCAGCCACGGGGCGCCCCACAGGCTCGCCGGCCGCATCGAAACCGTCGCAGCGAACCGGCCCGTCCGGATGCAGCTCGGCGAACGCGACCTGGGCCATCCAC
>NZ_BAAAPM010000020.1:0-747 GCF_039531145.1 Isoptericola hypogeus | reverse complement strand
GGCGCGGACGGAGCGCTCGTTGGGTGTCGTGCATCTGGCAGGCGAGCCCACAGCGGACCACTCCGCAAGGCTCCGCGAGATCGGTCCTTTCCTTGAGGCTCTGCAGCGAGTCATCACTGCGATCGGAGCGTCCCTCGAGGGCGCGAGGAGTGCGGTCGGGCCACTGAGTGCCTCGGTGATCCGACGAACGGACCTCCGCATGGACACACGGCAGCTCGCCCCAGGGTCTGTGGTCGTCAATGTGTTCCCGGAGAGCGACCCTGCGTTGGAGCTTCGGCCAGGCGGAGAGATGTTCGATCTGGGCGGGGAAGAACCCCTCGTCGATCGCTCGCTCGCAGAGTTCGAGCGACTCGTCAACGAGATCAACGAGTCCAGCAGCGGCGACGACCCGGAGTTCGTCCGGCACATGCGAGCCCTCGGTCCCCGGGTGGCAAACGCGGTGCGTGTCCTTGCAGAAGACATCGGCGAGTCTGGCTTCGACATGGATGTGGACTGGCGGCCGCCAAGGCAGCCGTCCAGACATGTGGCGATCAACCCGACGTCGGCAGGGTTCATTCAGTCGCTGGTGGAGCGCCAGCGGTTGGAAGCCGAGCCGTTCATCGTCGACGGTGAGCTGCACACGGCGAGTGACCGGTCCTCGCCTTGGGAGGTCGACACGGTGGAGCACGGCATGATCAGGGTGAAACACGACCAGATCAGCGCCGATGACACTCGCGGTCTTGCTGTGGGCATGCGAGTGCGGCTCCA
>NZ_BAAAPM010000019.1:0-1402 GCF_039531145.1 Isoptericola hypogeus | reverse complement strand
GTGGGTTACCGAGCAGATTGCCCTGCCCGGCCTATCCACATTCATAGGAGGCCCCGTGTTCACCGAGCGTACGAGTGTCGGCCTGGACGTGCACGCACGATCGATCCGGGCGAGCGCGATCGATACGGCCACTGGCGAGCTGTTCGAGCAGACCCTTGCTCCGGGCGAGGACTACCGGCCCGTCCTGGACTGGATCACGCGACTTCCCGGCCCGTTGGCCGTGACCTACGAGGCCGGCCCGACGGGCTTCGGCCTGGCCCGCGTGCTGACCGGCGCGGGTATCAGGTGCGTGGTGGCCGCGCCGTCGAAGATCAACCGGCACCCGGGGACCGGGTCAAGACCGACGCCCGCGACGCGCGCCTGCTCGCCCGCCTGCTGCGGGTCGATGACCTGTGCGGCGTGGTCGTGCCCACGATCGAGCAGGAGTCCGCTCGCGACCTGGTCCGCCTACGGTTCGACAACCGCTCCGACCTCATGTCGGCCCGTCACCGCCTGGGCAAGCTGCTGCTGCGTCACGGGCACGTCTACTGCGGCGGGCGCGCGTGGACCGGCGCGCACGAGCAGTGGATGAACCAGATCCGCTTCACCCACCCAGGCACCCGCATCGCGTTCGCCGAGTCCCGTGAGCTCGCCGGCCACCTGCAAGCGCGCCGCGACCGCCTCGATGCGCAGATCGGGGTCCTGGCCGCGGACTCCTCGTTCACACCCGTGGTGACCCGGCTGTGCTGCCTGCGCGGGGTCGCGACCCTGACCGGCTTCGCCCTCGCCGTGGAGGTCGGCGACTGGACCCGCTTCACGGGCTCGAGCATCGGATCCTTCCTCGGCCTGACCCCGAGCGAGCACTCCTCCGGCGGCACCCGCCGCCAGGGCGGGATCACGAAGGCCGGGAACACCCACGCCCGCCGCCTCCTGGTCGAGTCCGCCTGGCTGCACAAGCCCCGCTACGTCGTGGGCAAGGTCCTACAAGAACGCTGGAACGTCGCCTCACCCGCCGCACGCGAACGCGCCGACCTCGCCAACCGGCGCCTGCACCACCGCTGGATCCGATTCGACGCCCGCGCCAAGAAGCACACCGTGGCCACCACCGCGATCGCCCGGGAGCTCGCCGGCTGGTGCTGGTCCCTCGCCGTCCTGCCCGAATAGCCCGCCCCGCCCACCCGGCAGGGCCACCTAGCTTGCCGCCCGTGCCCGACGCGTCGTGCGCAGCGCGAGGAGCGATCCACGATTCGGCTGTGAGCAGCCCCAGCACAGGGCCACGCTCGACCTCAGACACCCGATGGTCCCGCTCCTGCCGAACAACCCGTCATGCGGTAATCAACCCGCGAATATCAGTCTTGACCACGCGTCGACAACGACACGCTGCACCCCGCACCACGGCACCCGCGACAAGAGAAGTGCCCGC
>NZ_BAAAPM010000018.1:0-692 GCF_039531145.1 Isoptericola hypogeus | reverse complement strand
CTCGCTTTCGCTACGGCTTCCCCACACGGGTTAACCTCGCCACCGAGCACTAACTCGCAGGCTCATTCTTCAAAAGGCACGCCGTCACCCCTGCTAGGGAGGCTCCGACGGATTGTAGGCACACGGTTTCAGGTACTATTTCACTCCCCTCCCGGGGTACTTTTCACCTTTCCCTCACGGTACTTGTCCGCTATCGGTCACTAGGTAGTATTTAGGCTTAGCAAGTGGTCTTGCCAGATTCACACGAGATTTCACGGGCCCCGTGCTACTTGGGATCCCCTCCACCAGGCCGCACCATTTCGTCTACGGGACTCACACCCACTATGGTCCGCCTTTCAATGCGGTTCGACTATGACACGGCTTTCTTACTGGTTGAAGAACTGTCAGATTCTTCCAGAAGGTCCCACAACCCCGCATGCGCAACGCCTGACAGCTTGGCACGCACACGGTTTGGCCTCATCCGCTTTCGCTCGCCACTACTCACGGAATATCTCTTCCTGCCGGTACTGAGATGTTTCACTTCCCGGCGTTCCCCCCTGCACCCTATGAATTCAGGTACAGGTAACCGCACATGACTGCGGCTGGGTTCCCCCATTCGGACACCCTCGGATCACAGCTCGTTTGCCAACTCCCCGAGGCTTATCGCAGGCTACAACGTCCTTCTTCGGCTCCTAGTGCCAAGGCATCCACCC
>NZ_BAAAPM010000017.1:0-1042 GCF_039531145.1 Isoptericola hypogeus | reverse complement strand
TGCCGTCGATGACCACGTCCATGGGCCGCCTCCTGTGATCGAGACCACCGCGAGTGGCGTCTAGGCAATTAGACGGTTGCGCGTCTACTACAGTAGACTTAACCTCATGGTCCGAGGAACACGATCCACCCAGCAGGTGCTCAAGGCGGTGCGCACGCATGCGCGGCGTCTCGGGTACTCCGTCGAGAACCTGCCCAAGAGGGGTAAGGGCTCGCACACCATCTGGGTGGTCCTGGACTCGGAGGGCAAGGAGATGGGCCGCATTGGCCTCACAGGGCACTCGGGACAGCAGTCCCAGAAGGTGACCCGATCCAACGAAGAGGCGCTCGAAGGAATCTTCGGGGAAGGATGGCTCGACAAATGAAGCACAAGGTGACCGTGACCCGCGAAGGCAAGTGGTGGGTCGCTGAGGTCGACGGAGTGCTTGGAGGTGCAACGGAGACCCAGCGGCTGGCCGACCTCGAGGAAGAGGTGCGGGATCTGCTGGCTGGCCTGCTCGACGCAGACGATGACTCGTTCGAGCTGAAGTGGGACCTGTCGGCGGTCCTGGGCCCCGAGGGGCAGGCGATGTGGGAGGCGTATCTGAAGGAGCGCGCCGACCTTGAGGAGCGGCGCCGCCAGTTCGAGGCGGACCGCTTGGCGACCGTGCGCAAGATGGCCGATGCCGGAATCAGCGTCCGCGACTCCGCGGCTCTGGTGGAGCTGTCGTACCAGCGGGTTGCGCAACTGCTGGACGCCTGAGCGACTACGACGAAGGCCCCTGCACCCGGTGGGTGTGGGGGCCTCGTTGTTGGCACACTGCTCCACCGCCGATGTTACGGATCTGGTGGCCGGGGTCAAGTCTCGGCGTGTCAGGGGCGCCACGCGCGTCGTCGTAGTCCGGGTGGTCGGCATAGAGAAGGGCGGCGCCCTCGGTGGCAGCCTTCTCAACCACCCTCCTCGGCGGCCGAGTCGTAGAGCTCGGTACGGATCATCGCCGTCCGTGCCGCCACCTCGTCCTCGCCCAGCCGTGCAGTCAGGAACTCGATCAGCGTCATGCGGT
>NZ_BAAAPM010000016.1:0-843 GCF_039531145.1 Isoptericola hypogeus | reverse complement strand
CCGGGAACGTATTCACCGCAGCGTTGCTGATCTGCGATTACTAGCGACTCCGACTTCATGGGGTCGAGTTGCAGACCCCAATCCGAACTGAGACCGGCTTTTTGGGATTCGCTCCACCTTACGGTATCGCAGCCCTCTGTACCGGCCATTGTAGCATGCGTGAAGCCCAAGACATAAGGGGCATGATGATTTGACGTCATCCCCACCTTCCTCCGAGTTGACCCCGGCAGTCTCCCATGAGTCCCCGGCATAACCCGCTGGCAACATGGGACGAGGGTTGCGCTCGTTGCGGGACTTAACCCAACATCTCACGACACGAGCTGACGACAACCATGCACCACCTGTGCACCGACCTTGCGGGGCACCCATCTCTGAGTGTTTCCGGTGCATGTCAAGCCTTGGTAAGGTTCTTCGCGTTGCATCGAATTAATCCGCATGCTCCGCCGCTTGTGCGGGCCCCCGTCAATTCCTTTGAGTTTTAGCCTTGCGGCCGTACTCCCCAGGCGGGGCACTTAATGCGTTAGCTGCGGCACGGAACTCGTGGAATGAGCCCCACACCTAGTGCCCAACGTTTACGGCATGGACTACCAGGGTATCTAATCCTGTTCGCTCCCCATGCTTTCGCTCCTCAGCGTCAGTTGCGGCCCAGAGACCTGCCTTCGCCATCGGTGTTCCTCCTGATATCTGCGCATTCCACCGCTACACCAGGAATTCCAGTCTCCCCTACCGCACTCTAGTCTGCCCGTACCCGATGCAAGCCCGAGGTTGAGCCTCGGGATTTCACACCAGACGCGACAGACCGCCTACGAGCTCTTTACGCCCAATAATTCCGGACAACGCTTG
>NZ_BAAAPM010000015.1:0-537 GCF_039531145.1 Isoptericola hypogeus | reverse complement strand
TCCCACGGGATCCCGTTCGGGTCGTCACCGGTCTCGCGCAGCAGCAGCCCCTCCGCGAGGGCCCGGTCCCGGGGCGACCACTTTGTGAGGTACTTCGTCGGGCGCACACCCCACGCCCGTGCGGCGCGGAGCGCCAGGGTCAGGCCTGGGAGGTCGCGGAGCGCCCGTTCGACGTAGGGCGGGGGATCTCGACGTCGTTCTCCGTCGCGGCCTCCATCGCGCCGTACAGCAGGGTGATCCACTGCTGGCCGTGGGGGCGCGAACGCAGGGCGCGCAGCTGCTCGACGGTGACGTAGTCCGTGTTGCCGCGGCTGGTCTCGATACCGACGACCGCGACCGCGAGCAGGACGAGCTTGCGGTCCTCGTCCGCCTTCGCCTTCGCCCGGGTGTACTCCTGGACCCGGTTGCCGAACTCGTCGTGGAGGCGCTGCGCCGCACCGTCCTTGGGCGGCACGGGCATCTTCGGGTCGGGCAGCTCCTCGTAGGAAGCGTGCACCTCGTCACGGGAGACGGCGCGCACGGTCCAGACGGCCTTCG
>NZ_BAAAPM010000014.1:0-531 GCF_039531145.1 Isoptericola hypogeus | reverse complement strand
AGGCGGTGAGTTCGGCGATGGCGGCTTCGGCGGCGTCCTGGTCGGCGACGGACCGCACGTCGGCGATGGACGCGGACAGGTCGCCCATGTCCTCGCGGTAGCCCCACATGTCGGAGTCGGCGGGGACCTCGTGTCCTCGGGCGTCGGTGACCATGTGCTACGACCCTCCTTGCTGGTGGTTGGCGAGGTAGGTGGTGATGATCCGAACGGGCCCGTCGTGGCGGACCACGACCTCGGTGGCGGGGCCGGTGGCTGGTGGCGGGTCGGTGGTGAGAGTGCCGGCGGGCAGGACGCCGAGTACGAGCTCGGCCTTGCCTGACCAGGGGTTGCGCAGCACGGCGATGAGGTCGCCGGCGGTGTAGGCCCCGGCGAGGGCGAGCAGCCACGCGGACTCCTCGCCGACGGCGGCGAGGACCCGTCCGGAGGCGGCGTCGTAGTCCGTCACGACGGACAGCAGGAAGCCTCGGGTGTCGCTGCCGCGCCGCAGCCCGGTGGGCAGAGCGCCGAGCAAGGCTTCGACGCCGGAGGTCA
>NZ_BAAAPM010000013.1:0-503 GCF_039531145.1 Isoptericola hypogeus | reverse complement strand
GTGGCCAGGCGGCGTTGCGCGGTCGACGTGACGGCGAGGATCTCCGGGGAGACCAGCGCCCACCCGGCGTCGAAGTCCGCGCCGATGCGCCGCCAGGCCGCAGCGATCGCGGCCAGCGCCGCAGCGATCTCCCTCCGCTGCGCCCGGCCGTAGTCACGCGCCGTCGACGGCAGGCTCTGCGCCGACGCCGGCATCGAGCTGGTCCTTCTCCGTGATCAGGCCCAGGTACGCCGACGCGGCGGACTCGGCCTCGAAGTAGCCCCGCTCCCGGTCCTTGCGCCCCTCGGACCAGCCCATCTCGTCCCACGCACCCTCGCGGGACAGGATCGGGACGCCGCCGGCGAGCTTCTGCAGCGCGTCCGCCTTCTCGGAGAACGTCGGCGTCGCCGGGTTGTGCCACTCGACGTACATCCGGTCCCCGTCCGGCCACTCACCCGTGCGCAGCCGCTCCGCGATCCCGAACGCCCACGCGAGCTCGACGCCAACCTCGACGTTCTTGCGCT
>NZ_BAAAPM010000012.1:0-12994 GCF_039531145.1 Isoptericola hypogeus | reverse complement strand
GCTCTAGTGAAAGCACGATCCCCGCAACCCCCTGAATCCAGGGTGTTGCGAGGATCGCTAGAACCGGCCCTGCGTCCGGGCCCTTCGTGTCTCCCGGCTCCGTCGCCGACGGGTGAGCGGGTCAGTCCCCCAGCGCCGGGAAATCGTCCTCGGGACCTGCCGCGCCCTCCTCGGCGAGCGCGTCGCGGACGGCGCCGAAGGCCACCCCGGGGGCGTAGCCCTTGCGCCCGAGCGACCCGACGGCGCGGCGCACGCGGACGTCGCGGTCGAGCCCGCTCGTGCGGGCGACGTGCTTGCGGGCCAGGGCGAGCGCGGCCTCGCGCTCGTCGTCGCCGTCGACCTGCTCGAGCGCGTCGGCCGCGGTGTCGTCGTCGATCCCGCGGCGGCGCAGCTCGACCGCGATGGCACGGCGGGAGAGCCCGCGCTCGGCGTGCCGGGTGCGCACGAGCATGTCCGCGTACGCCGCGTCGTCGACCAGGCCGACCTCGTCGAACCGGTCGAGGAGCGGGCCCACCACGGCCTCGGGGTAGCCCTTGCGGGCGAGGGACTGCGCCAGCTCGACGCGGCTCTTCGGCGCGGCCGTGAGGGTGCGGAGCACCGACTCGCGTGCCAGCTCGCCGGCCTCCTCGAGGCCGATCTCGCCCGCGTCGAGCCGCTCCGCGACTGTGGGACGGCGACGTCGCTCGCGACGGCCACCCGCACCCTGAGGGTCATCGGCGTCGTCGGACCCGTCGTGGCCGTCCGAACCGTGGCCGTCCGAACCGTGGCCGTCCGAACCGTGGCCGTCCGAACCGTGGCCGTCCGGGCCCTGGGCGCCCTCGCCGCCGTACGACGTTCCCGCACCCACGGACGACCGCGGGCGGCCGCGACGCTTCCCCACGCCGCGACCGCCAACGCCCACCGTCATACGAGCCCCATCAGAACGGGGCCTTCTTTCCCTTGGCCGCGCCCTTGGCCGCCGGAGCCGCCGCAGCGACGGCTCCCGTCAGCTCGGCCGGCGCCGCACCGTCCGCTGCGACGCCCTCGGCCGGCGCATCCAGCTTGGCTCCGACGCCCAGCTTCTCCTTGATGCGCTTGTCGATCTCGTTGGCGAGGTCGGGGTTGTCGCGCAGGAACGCGCGCGCGTTCTCCTTGCCCTGCCCGAGCTGGTCGCCCTCGTAGGTGAACCACGAGCCGGACTTGCGCACGAAGCCGTGCTCCACGCCCATGTCGATGAGGCTGCCCTCGCGCGAGATGCCCACGCCGTAGAGGATGTCGAACTCCGCCAGCTTGAACGGCGGGGCCATCTTGTTCTTCACGACCTTGACCTTGGTCCGGTTGCCGACGGGCTCCGTGCCCTCCTTGAGGGTCTCGATCCGTCGGATGTCCAGGCGCACCGAGGCGTAGAACTTCAGCGCCTTGCCACCGGTCGTCGTCTCCGGGGAGCCGAAGAACACGCCGATCTTCTCGCGCAGCTGGTTGATGAAGATCGCCGTCGTGCCCGACGCGCTGAGCGCACCCGTGATCTTGCGCAGCGCCTGCGACATCAGGCGGGCCTGAAGGCCGACGTGGCTGTCGCCCATCTCGCCCTCGATCTCGGCCTTGGGCACGAGCGCCGCCACGGAGTCGATGACGATGATGTCGAGCGCGCCGGAGCGGATCAGCATGTCCATGATCTCCAGCGCCTGCTCGCCGGTGTCCGGCTGCGACACCAGCAGGGCGTCGGTGTCGACGCCGAGCTTCTTGGCGTACTCCGGGTCCAGGGCGTGCTCGGCGTCGACGAACGCCGCGATGCCGCCGTTCTTCTGGGCGTTGGCCACGGCGTGCAGCGCGACGGTCGTCTTGCCGGAGGACTCCGGGCCGTAGATCTCGACGATGCGGCCGCGCGGGAGGCCACCGATGCCGAGCGCGACGTCGAGCGCGATCGAGCCGGTGGGGATGACCTCCACCGGAGCGCGACCCTCGTCGCCGAGGCGCATGATCGAGCCCTTGCCGAAGCTGCGATCGATCTGGGCGAGCGCGGCCTCGAGGGCCTTCTCGCGGTCTGCCGGTGCAGGCATGTCGGTCACCTTTGCGTTCTGGGCGCGGCGGCTGCGCGCCGGCGTTCGTGGCTGCGTGCTCATGTTGTTGCCGACCGTACGTGCCGCCACCGACAACGCCCGGAGTGACCGGGCGAGCTGGGGACGACGCCGAACGGAACCCGTCTGTGGACACACTCTCACCGAACAGGTGTTCGACGCCAGCTACGCCGCCCCGGGCGTGTCGCACCTCACGCCCGGCCCGGGTTCTCGGCCTCAAGGCCGTCCCCGGGCCCCGCCGGCGTTCTCGGCCTGCGGCCCGTCTCCCGCCTCGCCCCACGACTCGCCCGGCCGCAGCACGACCGCCGACGCCCGGGGCGCGGCCCGGCGCAGCGCCGCCGCGAACGCGACTCCCGCGTGGTCCATCCAGCCCGGCGGCAGGTACCGGCCGCCCGGCGCGTGCAGCGTGCCCCAGTGCACGGGGATCGCGACGCGGGCGCCCACCTCCGCGCACACCTCCGCGGCCGCCGCAGGGCCGAGGTGGCCACCGGACAGCCGCGGCCCCCACCCCGACACCGGCACGAGCGCGACGTCGACCCGCCCTCCCGCCAGGTCGCGCACCCGCCCGACGGCCGGGAATCGTTCCGTGTCGCCGACCGCCCAGACGGTCGGCCCGGGTGCGCCGCCGGCGAACGCCGCGGCGCGCACCAGGTGCCCGACCGCGGCGTTCGGGCGGTGCGGCATCGGCCGGTGCCCGTGCACCGCGGGGGTGAGGCGCACCTGCGCCCCCGCGACGTCGTGCCACTCCCCCTCGTGCCAGCCCCCGGCGTGCCACCCCCCGTCCCCGTGCGTCACCGCGTCGTGCCAGGCGCCCTCCAGCCCCACCCCACGCAGCCCCTTGCCGCGCAGCCACCGCGCGTTGGCGGGGGCCGCGAGCACCGGGACGTCCCCCAGCAGCCGCAGCGAGCGCAGCTCGGCGTGATCGTGGTGCAGGTGGGAGACGAGCGCGGCGTCGGCGCCGCCCCACGCCTCCGGGGCAGGCTGGTCCCCCCGCCGGCGCAGCATCCCGGCGTGGCGCCCCAGCAGCGGGTCCGTGACGAGCCGCGTCGTCCGCCCGTCCGCACCCGTCAGGTCGATCACGACCGTGGAGTGCCCCAACCACGTCACCCGCACGGCGGTGCGGCCGCCGGAGCCGCCGTCAGCGCCGCCGTCGGAGCCGCCGGCAGAGCGGCCGTCGCGCGGCGCCGTCACAGCCCCTCCCGCAGCCCGAGGCCGTCCAGCCACGCGACCAGCCGCCGGTGCACCGTCTCGGCGCCCACCAGCATGCGGGCGCCGTCGACGTCCTCGCGCTCGTCGTCGGGTACCTCGAGGTCGGCCGGGTGCACCAGGACGGCCTCGCTCTGCGCCCCGCCGAGCCCGCCGTGCGAGCCGACCAGGCCCTCGAAGGCGTGCACCCGGCCCATGGGATCGAGGGCCGAGACCAGCACGAGGTCGCCCGCGTCGTCGAGCCCCGCCACGCGCAGCAGGTCCGCCCGCGCCCGCGCGCCATAGCCGGCGAGCGGGTCGCGGCCCCTGACCCAGCCACCCACCAGCCCCCGCGTGCCGTCGCGGCCGTGCGCGACCACCTCGTCGCCCTCACGCACGACGACGATCCCGACCGCCGGGTTCGCCAGCAGGCCCGGGACCAGGGCCGGCCAGCGCCGGGACACCCGGACGCCGTCCGGCCGCCCGGGTTCGCGGCAGAACCACACCATGCCCAGGTTGCCCGACCCGATCACCGCGACCTCCGGGACCTCCTCGCCGGCCGACGGGCCTGCCGACGCCCGGCCGCGGGCCGGCTCCCGGTCCGGGCCGACGAGCACGCGCGCGTCCCCCTTGCGCTCGCCGCGCATCGCGTTGAGGGCGGCGTTCGCGGGACCCCACGACTCGCTCTCGCCGGCGGCGCGCCCGGTCGCCTCGCGCCCCTCGGCGCGGTCCTGGCCGACGCGCGGAACCGCCATGAGACGGCGGACCTCGTCCCCCAGCGTCCGCCCGCAGACCTGCTCGAACGTGGCGCCCAGGGACTGGCCGTGGTCCGAGACGACGACCACCTGGTAGCGGCGGGGCGCGCCGCGCGCGACCTCCTCCCACAGGCCGAGCACGCGGTCGAGGCCCTCGAGCGCACGCAGCGACTCCGGCCGCAGCGGGCCGGCGTGGTGGGCGATCTCGTCGTAGTCCACGAGGTCCACGCACACGACGGGCACCCCCCGCACGAGCTGCTCGGCGACGAGCGACGTGTTGAGGTCGCGCAGCAGGACGTTCGTCACCGCACGCAGCACCGGGTACCAGCCGTGGCGGGCGACCCGGGGACGCACGCCACGGACGGTCTGCTGCCAGCCCTGGTACAGCTCCTTGAGCGCCTCGGCCACGGTGCCGACGACGGCGCGCACGAGCACGAACGGGCTGGAGAAGAACCGGACGAACATCGGCCCGGGGCCCAGCCCCGACGCCGCTCGGCTCATCACGAGCAGGCTGGTGGCGGCGTCGCCGGAGAACATCGTCGACACCGCCGCCCCGCCGCCGGCGAGCAGGCCGCGCCCGTCGCTCGCGCGCCGCTCGACGTCGGCCGCGTCCGCGGGGCGGTTCGTCACGACCATCCGGCCCTGCTCGCGCGACCACCAGCGGAAGGCCGGCACCTCGGCCGTGGTCCCGTGCAGCAGCCCGAGGGTGCTCGCCGGGGTCGTGCACGGCACGCGCGCCCACCAGGACTCCAGCCGGTGCGTGCCGGCGCCCAGCCAGCGCTCCAGCGTGGGCGTGAGGCCGGCCTCCAGCGCGTGGTCGAGGGTCGGGCGCGACACGCCGTCGAGCATCACGACGAGCACGCCGGGCGGCAGCCGGGCGGCGTCGGCCGCGTCGTCGCGCGCCCCGCGGCGCGACAGGCCCGCCCGGCGCCGGGCGCGGCGCACCAGGTCGGCGACGACGTACTCGTTGTCGCTGGCGCCCACGACCCAGTGCCCCGCCGCCATGACGACCGCCGCGATGAGCAGGACGGCCACCGCGTCCGGCCAGGACCGTATCGAGATGCCCGGAAGCAGGCTCAGGGCCACGAGGAGGACGAGCACCTGGGCCACGAGCCCGCCCGCGAGCGCGCCCAGGGCACCCCAGACCCGGGCGAGCCGGCGCAGCGGGACCCGAAGGAGCGCGTCGCCCACCCCGACCGCCACGGCCGCGGGCAGCAGGGCCCACGGCGAGCTCACCCACACGCCGTCGACGATCCAGACGGCGACGCCCAGCCCGGCGGCCGTGGACAGGAGCGACCACAGCGCGCCGCGCAGGTCCGCGACCGTGACCGGCACGGGGCGGACGCGACTCATGGCGCCATGATGCCGCGCCGACGGCCCGCCGTCCTGGGCTCGGTGCGGGGTCGGGGAGGCGGCCCGCCGTCCTGGGCTCCGTGCGAGGTCGGGCTGGCGGCCCGCCGTCCTGGGCTCGGTGCGGGGTCGGGGCGCGCGGTACGGGTCGGGGCGCGCGTCGTCCGCGCGGTCGTGCGCCGTCAGCGAGGCGGCGGGGCCTGCCGGTGGGGGTCGCGGCCCCACCGCCGCGCGTCCGGGACGTCCAGCGCGTCGCACAGGGCGTGCCACACGTCGCGCGGCTCGACCCCGGCCTCGAGCGCCTCCTCGGGCGTCCGGTCCTCCATGCGCGGCAGCACCTGCTCACGGACCAGGGCCCGGCCGTAGGCGGGCCCGAACACCTCGTCGACCAGCTCGCCGAACTCCCGGTAGCGCACGGCTCCAGCCTGCCACGGCCTGCGGGGTGTCGGTGCCGCCTGCCACGATGACCGAGTGACCGGCACTCCCGACGACGCATCTCCGAGCGACCCGGCGGGCGTGCTCGCGCGGTTCGGCCCGGCCACGCGCGCGTGGTTCGCCGGGGCCTTCGCCGCCCCGACTCCCGCCCAGGTGGGCGCTTGGGAGGCGATCAGCACCGACCGGCACGCGCTCGTCGTGGCGCCGACCGGCTCCGGCAAGACGCTCGCGGCCTTCCTCTGGGCGATCGACCGCCTCACCACGACGCCTCCGCCCGAGCGGTCGCGCCGCTGCCGCGTGCTGTACGTGTCGCCGCTCAAGGCGCTGGCCGCCGACGTCCAGCGCAACCTGCGCTCGCCGCTCGCGGGCATCCGGCAGGCCGCGGCCCGGCTGGACGTCGGCGTCGAGGAGGTCACGGTCGGCGCCCGCACCGGCGACACGCCGCCGAGCGAACGGCGGGCCTTCGCCACCCGGCCGCCGGACGTGCTCGTCACCACGCCCGAGTCGCTGTTCCTCGTGCTCACCTCCCAGGCCAGGGCCGGTCTGGCGGGGGTCGAGACGGTGGTGCTCGACGAGATCCACGCGGTCGCGGGCACCAAGCGCGGCGCGCACCTGGCCCTGAGCCTCGAGCGGCTGGACGCTCAGCTCGAGCGACCGGCCCAGCGCATCGGGCTGTCGGCCACGGTCCGGCCGGTCGAGGACGTCGCCGGGTTCCTCGGCGGGCAGCGGGCGCCGGGCGACGGCGGGCGAGAGGTCGTCGTCGTCCAGCCGCCGTCCACCAAGCGGTGGGCGATCGACGTCGTCGTGCCCGTGCCCGACCTGGCGGACCTCGACTCCGCGCCGACCGTGCCCGACCCGACCGCGCCGCAGCCCGCGCCGCCGGCGACGGCCGGCACGGCGGAGGGCGGCGCCGACGGCCGTGCCGGCGGCGACGAGGAGATCGACCTCACGGGCGCGGCGACGTCGCCCCTGCGTCGGGCGTCGGTGTGGCCGCACGTCGAGGAGCGTGTCGTCGACCTGGTCGCCGGGCACCGCTCGACGCTCGTGTTCACCAACTCCCGCCGCGGCGCCGAGCGGCTGACGGCACGCATGAACGAGCTGTGGGCCGAGCGCTCGGGGCTCGTGCTGCCGGAGCCCGGCACCCAGCAAGCGGCCCAGGTGCAGGCGCAGTCGGGGGTGTCCGTGGGGATCCCGGCGGAGCCCGACGGCGAGGTGCCGGTCCTGGCGCGCGCGCACCACGGGTCGATGAGCCGCGCCGAGCGCACCCGCACCGAGTCGGAGCTCAAGGCGGGGCGCCTGCCGGCGGTCGTGGCGACGTCGTCCCTCGAGCTCGGCATCGACATGGGCGCGGTCGACCTGGTCGTCCAGGTCGGGGCGCCGCCCTCGGTCGCGAGCGGGCTGCAGCGGATCGGGCGCGCGGGCCACCAGGTGGGCGCCGTGTCCCACGGCGTGGTCTTCCCGACGTTCCGTGGCGACCTCGTCCCCGCCACGGTGGTCGCCCAGCGCATGCGGGCCGGCGAGATCGAGCACCTGCGCGTGCTCGCGAACCCGTTGGACGTCCTCGCGCAGCAGGTCGTCGCGGCGCTCGCCGTCGACGACTGGGACGCTGACGAGCTGCTCGCCACGTTCCGGCGTGCGGCGCCGTTCACCGGGCTCGGGGACGCCACGTGGCGCGCGGTGCTCGACATGCTCGCCGGGCGGTACCCCAGCGAGGACTTCGCGGAGCTGCGTGCCCGGATCGTGTGGGACCGCGCCACCGGGCGGCTCTCGGGCCGGCCGGGTGCGCTGCGGCTGGCGGCCACGAGCGGCGGCACCATCCCCGACCGCGGCCTGTACGGCGTCTTCCTGGCCACGGACGCGCCCGCCTCCGCCGGGCCGTCCGACGGCGGCCCGCACGGCGTCGCGGGCGGCGACGGCGCCCGGCCGCGCGGAGGGAAGCGCGTCGGCGAGCTGGACGAGGAGATGGTGTACGAGTCGCGCGTCGGAGACACCTTCACCCTCGGCTCCTCGACCTGGCGCATCGAGGACATCACCCCCGACCGCGTCCTGGTGACGCCGGCGCCCGGGCTGCCCGGGCGGCTGCCGTTCTGGAAGGGCGACTCCCCCGGCCGGCCGGCCGAGCTGGGTCGTGCGGTCGGTGAGTTCGTGCGCACCACGGACGCGCTGCTCGCCGACGACGAGGCCGGCGGCACCGACCTCGGGCGCGCGTCGCTGCGCGCGGCCGGCCTGGACGCGTGGGCGGCCGACAACCTGGCCTCCTACCTCGCCGAGCAGCGTCGCGCCACGGGGCGGCTGCCCGACGACCGCACGGTGGTCGTCGAGCGGTTCCGGGACGAGCTCGGGGACTGGCGCGTCGTGGTGCACTCGCCGTTCGGCGCCCCGGTGCACGCACCCTGGGCTCTGGTCCTGGCCGCCCGCCTGCGCGAGCGCTACGGCACCGACGTGGCGGCGATGCACTCCGACGACGGGATCGTGCTGCGGCTGCCGGACGCCGGGGACACCGGCTGGGACCTGGGTGGGAGCGCCGCGTGGGACCCGGGCGGGAGCGGCGCCGAGGACCCGGGCGGGGACGGTGCGTGGCGCCCGGGCGGTGCCGACGGCGCGGCCGCGGGCTCCGATCCCGACGGCGGGCGGGGCGCGCCGGGCGTCACCGCCGACGACCTGCTGATCGACCCCGACGAGGTGCTCGCGGCGGTGCGCGACGAGCTCGGCGGCTCGGTCATGTTCGCCTCCCGCTTCCGGGAGGCGGCGGCCCGGGCACTCCTCCTGCCGCGGCGTCGCCCGGACCGGCGTCAGCCGCTGTGGCAGCAGCGGCAGCGTGCGTCGCAGCTGCTGCAGGTCGCGTCGGGCTACCCGGACTTCCCGGTGATGCTCGAGGCCGCGCGGGAGTGCCTCCAGGACGACTTCGACGTGGCGGCCCTCACGGACCTCATGCGCAGCCTCGCGGCCGGCCGGATCCGCCTGGTGGAGGTGACCACGTCGCAGCCGTCGCCGTTCGCGCAGGCGCTCCTGTTCGGCTACACCGCGCAGTTCCTCTACGACGGCGACGCGCCACTGGCGGAGCGGCGCGCGGCCGCCCTGTCGCTGGACCCCGAGCTGCTCGCCGAGCTCCTCGGCGACCAGGGGGCGACGCCGCTGGCGGACCTCCTCGACCCCGGCGCCGTCGAACGCACCGAGGCGGAGCTCCAGGCGCTCGCCCCGGACCGCCGGGCTCGCGACGCGGAGGGCCTGTGGGACGTGCTTCGCCGGTCGGGACCACACCCGCTCGCCGCGCTGCGTGCGCGGACACGCGAGGAGCGGCGCGACGAGGTCGAGGCGTGGCTCGCCGCGCTGGAGGCGTCACGGAGAGTCATCCGGGTGCGGCTCGGCGGCCTGGCCGAGGGCGCGTCCGACGGCGGGCAGGGCGACGCCGAGGCCGAGCAGTGGGCCGTCGCCGAGGACGCCGGCCGGCTGCGCGACGCGCTCGGCGTGGCGCTGCCCGTGGGCATGCCCGAGGAGTTCACCGAGCCGGTGACCGACCCGCTCGGCGACCTGCTGCGCCGCCACGCGCGCACGCACGGGCCGTTCGGCGCGGCCGATGCCGCGCGGCGCTTCGGCCTGGGCGTCGCGGTCGCGGGGCAGACCCTGTCGCGGCTCGAGTCCGCCGGGGTGCTGGTCCGCGGGCGGCTGCGCCCGGAGTCGCTCGGCGGGACGGGCGACGAGTGGTGCGACCCCGGGGTGCTGCGCACCCTGCGCCGTCGCTCGCTGGCCGCGCTGCGCGCCGAGGTCGAGCCGGTCGACCAGGAGGCCCTCGGGGTCTTCCTGCCTCGCTGGCACGGGATCGCGGCGACGCGCGGCCCCGCGTCCGGCGGCAGTCCCGGCGCGAGGGCGTCCGCCGCGAGACCGTCCGGCACCGGGACCCTGCGCGGCACGGACGGGCTGCTGCGGGCGGTGGAGCAGCTCGCGGGCGCGGCGGTGCCCGCGAGCGCCCTCGAGACCCTCGTCCTGCCGGCGCGGGTGGCGGACTACTCCCCCGCGCTGCTCGACGAGCTGACCACGGCGGGAGACGTCCTGTGGTGCGGGCACGCGCGCCTGCCAGGCTCCGGCGGCGGCGACGGCATGGTGAGCCTGCATCTCGCCGACGACGCGCCGCTCACCCTGCCGCCCGAGCCCGACCTCGAGGAGGGCGGCCCGCTCGACAGTGCCCTGCACCGCGTCCTGCTCGACCTGCTCACCGGCTCGGGCGGCTTCTTCCTTCCCCGGCTCGCCGAGCTCGCCGACGCCACGCCCGGCGGCGCGCTCGAGGCGCTGTGGGACCTGGTCTGGGCCGGGCTCGTCACCAACGACTCGCCGGTCGTGCTGCGCGAGCGCCTCGGGGGTGCGGGCGGCGCCCACCGGGCCCCCCGCGCGCCGGGCCGGGCGCGGCCGGTGCGCCGGTCGCGCTTCGCCCTGGCTCGCCCGGCGACGGCAGGGCGCGCCGCGCCGCTCCCGGGAGGCGGGGGCCGCTGGGCGGCGCTGCCCGCCCGCGAGCAGGACCCGACGGTCCGCACCCACGCCCTCACCCAGGTCCTGCTGGAGCGGCACGGGGTGCTGACCCGGGCCGTCGCGCCGTCGGAGGGCGTGGCGGGTGTGTTCCGCGGGGTGTACCGGGTGCTCACCGAGCTCGAGGAGCGCGGCAGTGTGCGCCGGGGGTACTTCGTCGAACACCTGGGCGGGTCGCAGTTCGCCCTGCCCGGTGCCGTGGACCAGCTGCGCACCGACGCACAGGACCGCGAGCGGGCGCGGGAGGCCGACGAGGCTGCCCTCGACGACGCCGCGACGGGGGTCGGCGCGCCGGACGACGCCCGGCGTCACCACGCCCTCCTGCTCGCCGCGGCCGACCCTGCCAACCCGTACGGCGCCGCCCTCGCCTGGCCCGCCCCTGCCGCCGACGCGGCCGGCGTCCGCCGAGCTCCCGGCCCTCCGTCGTCCCCGGCGGACCCGGACGGCCCACCCTCGCCGGGGGCTCGCTCCGGCACGCACCGCCCGGGGCGCAAGGCAGGGGCCGTGGTCGTGCTGGTCGACGGCGACCTGGCGCTGTACGTCGAGCGCGGGGGCCGCACGCTGCTGTCGTTCGGAGTGGCCGGCGCGCGCCTGACCCTCGCCGCGAAGGTGCTCACGGACGCGTGCGGCGCGGGCCGCCTCGGCCGGGTCATGGTGCAGCGGGTCGACGGGATCCCGGCGCTCACCGCCGCCCGCGACCGGACGCCCGCCGCCGCGGCGCTCCTCGACGCCGGCTTCGGCGTCACGCCACGAGGGCTACGTCCCGCCCCTCGCTGACGCCCCCGGCACCGGCCCCGGCCCCGGCCCCGGCCCCGGCGAGGGTGGGCACGACGTCATCCCCTGCCTCGCGGTCGACCGTGCGGGCGAGCAGGAACAGGTACCCGATCATGATCACGAAGCCGGCGCGCTCCAGGAACCCGAACGCCCCGATGCCTGAACCGGCCGCGGCGAGCGGCAGGTGGATCGCGAGGAACACCGCGACCAGGGTCCCCAGCACCCAGGCCGCACGACGCAGCCGGCCCGGGTACGCCGAGCGTGGGGCGGTGATCGTGCCCGCCATGCCCAGGCCGACCAGGGGCAGCACCCCGAACGCCGTCCCGGCGCTCACGCGGTGCACCACCGCCGAGACGGTGGCGTCCCCGGCCCCCGGCGGGTCGGTCGGGAAGAGCCCGACCAGCACCATCGCGACGGCGAAGACGACCATGGCGGCCACCGGGACCACACCCGACGCCAGCCCCGCGGCGTACGCGCGGGCCACCAGGACCAGCCCGAGCACCGCCAGGAGGGATCCCCCGAGGAGGATTAGCTCGCCGCCGAAGGGCACGAACGCGTAGAAGCTGACGGGGTCGACGAAGGGGTCGACGACCGCCGCACCGACCACGTGCGCCGCGATCATCGCGGCCAGCGCGGCCGCGCCGAACCACCCGACGACCCGGGTGCTCGCGCCGGCGGACGGCAGCCGGGCGGGAGCGTCGCGATCGTCGTCGAGGACGACGCGTCGGGGCTGGTCGGAGCGCATTTCGGCGGGTGCTGCGGGCATGGCACCGAGCATTCCGGACGAACGGGTCGCGGCGCCATCAGGTGCGTCCCCGGTTCGCCCCTGAGGTTTTCCCTACCCGTCTCAGGGGGCCGCGCGAGAGCCCCGGGCGGCACTACCCTGGCAGCACCCGGAGCCGCCTACGGCGAGGGAGGACCGCGTGCCCGAGGGTGATGTCCTACGCCTGGTCGCCGAGCGGCTCGACGCGGCGCTGCGCGGCACGCCGCTCGTGCGCGCGGAGCTGCGCTGGCCGTCCGCCGTGGGCGCAGTGCTCGAGGGCGCGACCGTGACGACGTGCGTCGCGTACGGCAAGCATCTGCTCACCCGTCTGGACGACGGCCGCACCCTGCACACCCACCTGCGCATGGACGGCACCTGGCGGGTGCACCGGAGCGGCACCCGCGAGGCCGCGGCCCGCGGGCACGACGTGCGCGCGGTGCTCGGCACTCCCGCGTGGACCTGCGTGGGGCACAGCCTCGGGATGCTCGACCTCGTGCCGACGCGCGAGGAGGGGCGGCTGCTCGCGCACCTCGGCCCGGACGTGCTAGCGGACGACTTCCTCGACGGCGGCGTCGCGGACGGCGCGCGACGCCTCGCGGCGCAGGGGGCGCGGCCCCTCGCGGAGTCGCTGCTCGACCAGCGGCCCGTCGCCGGGCTCGGCACGATCTGGACCGCGGAGACGCTGTTCGCCCTCGGGACCTGGCCGTGGACGCCGACCGGCGACCTCGACGCGGACGCGCTCTCCCGGCTCCTCGTCACCGCGCACCGCCTCATGGACCGCAGCGTCCGGGTGGGGCGCACGCGTGGCCTCCAGGCGGTCGAGACCGCGGTGCACGGCCGCCACCGCAAGCCGTGCCGCCGCTGCGGGACCGCGGTCGCCGTCGGGCGGGCGGGCCGGCCGCCGTTTGACCGGCCTGTCTACTGGTGCCCCGGCTGCCAGCACGCCCCCACCTGAACGCGCCGGGGTGGACGCGTCGAAGGGCGCCCCACCCGGAGGTGGGGCGCCCTTCGAGAGCAGCTACCGGTGCGTCAGCCGAGCCGTCGGCCGCCCGAGCCCGCGGTTCCGCTGCGGGCCAGCGTCTCCGCTCAGACGGTATGAGTGCTCCCGGGCGGTGGTCTCGGGTCGCACGGGCGGGGCCTCGCTATGAAAGTCG
>NZ_BAAAPM010000011.1:0-86727 GCF_039531145.1 Isoptericola hypogeus | reverse complement strand
GCCCCGCCGGCCGCCGGGCGAGCACCGCCGCGGGCACCACCGGGGGCCGCGCCGTCGGCCACGGTGACCGCGCGCCGGCCCACCGCGACGGGGGACGCCGGTGCCGGGCCGCGCCCTGCGACCGACCCGGCACCGACCTCCTCGGGGGCCTCCTCCCCGGCGCCGGTCGGCGCGCCCACCAGCTCCGCGAGCGTCGAACCGAACACCGGCCCGTGCAGCAGCCGCGGCACCTCGGGCGCCGCCCCGCACGCGGCGTCGAGCCCCGGCTCGAGCAGCCCGACGCGCCCGGCCGCCCGGACGAGGCCGCGCAGGTACGCCGGGGCTCCGGCGGCCGGAGCGGGCCGGCGCCGGTGCGGGGCGAGGACGGGGATCACGCGACCTCCGCCCCCCGCCCGGCCAGCTCCAGGTACATGAGGATCTGGCCGATGGTCATGGCCGTGACGTCCTGGGCCGTCCACCCGAACTCGTCGGCGAGCACGAAGCAGGCCTTGGCGAGCGGCGCCTGGACGAGCTCGGCGAGCCGGTCGCGCGGGGTGTCGATCCCGCTGACCTCGTTGACGGTGTCGACCAGGAACCGGGCGAGGCCGGCCGGCAGCCGGCCGGCCTCGTCCGGGGTCAGCGCGGGCTCGACGAGCGCGCGGGAGATCATGAGGCTCGCGGCGAGCTCCCGGTCGTCGCGGGCGGCGTGCGCCACGAGCTGCACGTCCCTGACCGTCAGCGGACGCAGTCGTACGGTGCCGCCGGCGGCCTCCCCCACGCCGCCCAGCGCGGCGGGCACGACGACGTCGTGCACCAGCGCGCTGCCGGCCAGGAGGTCCTCGGCGCTCAGGCTCATGCCACCGCACCGCCCTGGCCGCCGTCGGCGAACGCGACGGCGACGTCGGTGCCCGTGCCCTCGGTGCCGCCCTCCTTGTCGAGGACGCGGATCGTCAGGGCGCGGAAGCGCAGCCGCTCCAGCACGAAGTCGTCCTCGGGGATCGTCAGCCCCCAGTTCTCGAACTTCACGCCGCCGATCTCCAGGCCCAGGCTCGTGCCCGGCCGGGCCGGGTCGGCGAGCTTGAGCGAGATGGCGAACGCGGGCTGCACGTAGGGCTCGACCTTCGCCGTCGGGTTGGACCCCCGCCCCTGCAGCAGGAACAGCAGCGCCCCGTTGACGTAGGCGCGCCCCACGGTGCCGTGGATCGCGATGTCGCCCGGGCTGAGGGAGACCGGGTGCCGCCGGCCCACCTCGTAGAACTCCTTGAGCGCGGTGTCGACGCCCACGGTGACGTCGGTCAGCCGGCCGACCGTCTGGAGCGCGTAGCTGTCGGTGATCAGCTTGGCGTCGGCCCCCTCGGGGCTGTCCTCCGCCGCGACGACGAGCGTCCCGTGCTTGCCGGTGAAGACTTCGGTGAGTGCCATGGTTCGTCCTTCACTCGAGGAAGATGGTGACCTTGATGAAGTCGATGCTGAACGTGGGCCGGATCGTCATGTCCACGCGCGCGATGCCGCGGATCTCGTCGTCCCGCGTGGCCGACACGTTCAGCTCGTAGCTGGTGAGCAGCTCGCCGAGCACCATCTCGTTGAGGAACCCGTTGATGCTGGCCCGCAGCGCCCCGCGCACCCGCTCGTTGTTGAGCAGGCCGATGTACGGCGTCGCCGCGGAGCGGACGCCGAGCTTGGTGAAGTCGACGATCCGGCGCGTGGTGATCTGGGTCCAGGCGGTGTTCGTGGACGTCGTGATGCCCCGGACCACGCGGACGCCCTGCCGGCTCTCCAGGGCGAGCACCCGGGACAGCACCAGCTGCTTGAGCTGGGCGCTGGACAGGACGTGCTCCAGGCCGTCGACCGCGAGCACCTTGTTCGTGAGGCTCACGTGGGGCGGGTTCGCCGACAGCATGCCGGCGACGGCAGCGGCCGCGTAGGCGCCCGGGAGGGTGACCGTGAGCGGCGGGCTCTGGGACCGGTCGGCGGCCCGGATCCCCGGCCCGACGAGCACGACCCGGTCGCTGTTCAGCGGGTGGTTCGACGCGGCCTGGACGAACCCCTCCGGCGTCGTGGCGGGATCCGTCCCGACGACCGCGATGCGGTCGCGCTTGTTCTCGTTGTTGGAGGCCACCTCGACGTGCGTCGCGAGCTCGTCGCCGAACCCCGGTCCCTGCCCCGCCGCGACGACGAGGTGCGCGTCCACCCCGAGCAGCGCCCCGAGCCCCGTCGCGTAGTCGGCGCCCGCGGCGCCGTCGGCACCGCCCGTCAGCGGGGTGGCGCCGACGGCGTCGGGCAGCTCGGCGGAGCTCGTACCCGCGACCCCCGTGACGAGGGCCGACGGCGTGGCCGCCAGGTCGGCGACGAGGTCGTCGCCGGAGACGACGGTGTACGCCTCCTCGGCGCTCACGCCGAGCTTGACCGTCACCTTGCGGGCCTCGGAGCTGTCGACGGTGTAGGCGGCGCGGAGCGTGTCCCCGGCGCCCAGCGCGGTGCCGAGCGTGAGCGACCCGTCGGCCGTGGTCACCCCGATCTGGGTCGGCCCGACGTCGCCGGGTGCGGCAGGGTCGTAGACGATCGGCAGCACCCGGTCGGGCCCGCCGGCCCCCGGGCGGACGACGATCCGGTTGACCGCGCTGGGGATCACGGGAGCGTGCGCGAGCTGAGGTGGAGTGCCCCCCACCTCCTCGTCGCGGACGACCGCGTTCGCGTCCGCGGTGCCGACCGCGACCGTGAGCTCGTTCCCCCACGTCCCGGGGCTCAGGGCCCGCAGCTCGACGCAGTCGCCGGTCGGGCTCTCGAGCGTGTGTGCGGCCGCCGCGTTGCCGGCGTCGGCGACCCGCACGGCGTGCACCGTCGACGCGCCGAAGCGGTACGCGAGCTCGAGCGCCCGCACGAGCGTGAGCTCGTCGCCGGGAGCCTCGGGGTCGTAGCGGTCGTAGGGCCCGAAGCGGGCGAGCGCGTCGGCGAAGCTGCCGAGCAGCTGCGGCGTGCCGACGGGACCCTTGCTCGCGGTCCCCACCACCCCGACGTTGCCGACCGTGACGGCGCCGGGGACGATCAGCGCCTCCGGGCGGACCTCGATGTAGACACCGGGCAGGACTGTTTCGGTCATGACTTCTTCTCCTCGGCGTTCACGACTTCTCGAACCGCAGGTAGACGACGGCGCTCTGGTCGAGCCCTGGACCGGCGCCGGAGGTGTAGGCGAGGGTCAGCCGGTCGGTCGTCGTGCGCAGCGCCAGCGGCTCGTCGAACCGGCGGTCGTGCGCGGTGTAGGCGTCCAGGACGCCGTCGAGGTCCCAGTCCCCGAGCGTGGCTCCCGGCGCGGGTGTGCCGAGCGAGGCCAGGAAGGTGGCCGGCGCCCCCGTGACGTCGGCGTCGGCGAGCGCCGGGTCCGCTCCGGTGGTCTGGGCGAGGAACGCGTCCAGGTCGGGCAGGTGCACCACGGGTGCGCCCGAGCCGGACGTCCGGCTCAGGGTCACCGACCCGCCGAGGGCCGCCCCGGCCACGAAGGACAGCGCGGACAGCCGCGTGAGCGTCGCCGGACCGCGCAGGCTCAGGGCGGAGGCGCCCTCCTCGTCCCAGCGGACCATCGCGTCCGTGAGCGTCTCGGACTCGGTCGCGCCCGGCCCGATGTCGAGCGAGGCGTTCACCGGGATCCGTGCGACGAGACCGAGCGCGTCCTCGTCGTCGTCGAACGTGTACTCGTACAGCACGTCGAAGGAGCCGGTCTTGCGCCAGGCCGGCACCGAGGCCTCCTCCACGGCGAGCGTCGCCCCGGAGGCGGCCACCCGCAGGAACCCGTCGGCGCGCAGGTCGTCCACGTCGTCGAGGACCGCCGTCTGCACGGCGAGCAGCGCCGAGTCGACGTCGCTCGGCCCCGCTCCCCAGACCTGGAACCGCACCCGCGCCTCGAGCCGCCCGCTGCGCAGCGTGCGGGTGCCGAGGGCCCCGGCCCGCCCGTCCTCGCGGATGCCCCCGAGCCCGGCGGCACGGTCCCGCACCGTCTCCAGGGTCACGTTGTGCGGGGGCAGCGTGGCGGCGGGTGGCGGCAGGCGCGTACCCAGGGCGCCGAGCATGTCCGCGACCACGTCCGTCAGCGCCGGGCCGGCCATGCCGACTCCCGCGAGCCGGACGGCGAGCCCGAGCGCGTCCCGGAGGCCCAGCGCGTCCGCGACGATCCGACCGATCTCCTCCGGACGCTCCCAGCGTGCGCGGTGACCCGTCTCGACGTCGGTGACGGTGCCGTGCCAGCCCACCCCGCGCCCGTCGTCCATCGGCTCCAGCAGCCCGCGGACCACGAACGAGCGCGCGAGGACGACGTCCTGGTCGCCTGCGACGTCCGAGCCGGTCGATCCCATCTCACGAAGCGCTCCCGCCGTGCGTGCACGAAGATCTGCCCCGACCCAGGCTCCGCCGCGGCCGTCTGAGGGCCGTCTGCGCGCGCGTCTCCGCACCGTCTCCCGGCGGGATTCACCCGGTCCCGGCTCAGCGGCCGAGCCGGGCGCCGATCGCCTCGATGCTCGCGCGCAGCGCGGCGAGCTCGGAGCGGAACCCCTCGAGCGGGCCGGCGAGCGGCTCGGTGCCCCCGAGGGCACGCTCCGCGAGAACGCGGTCGCCGTCGGGCGGCCTCGTCACGGAACCCCGGTCGGCGCGGATCGCGGCGCCGAGCGCCTCCGTCTGCGCCGAGGGCGTGACGTCGAGCTCGCGGCGCAGCACGAGGCGGCACTCGGCGAGCTGCCGCAGCGCCCGGGTGCGGTCGCCGCCGTCGTAGTACAGGCGCATCAGGCGCCGGTGGGACCGTTCGTGCGCGGGCTCGACGTCCAGCAGCCGGTGCGCCCAGGCGGTGGCCGCGGCCCCGTCCCCGAGCCGCTCGTAGCCGTGGCTGAGGGCGTCCAGCAGGGTCAGGCAGCGATCCTCCAGGCGTGCGCGGTACGCGAGGCACCACTCGTCGTGGCAGCTCTCGAGGAAGGGGCCCCGGTACAGCTCGGCGGCGCGGGCGAGGCGGCGCAGCACGCGTTCGTCGGCGGGTGCGCCGGTCTCGGCCTCGCGCGCGGCCCGCGTGAGGGTCACCGTGTCGATCCACAGCGGACGGTCCGGGTTGACGTGGATGACGTCGCCGTCGGCCACGAGCAGCCGGCCCCCGGCGCGCTCGGGCCCGTCGGTCGCCTGGTGCAGCCGCCACAGCGCCTGCCTGATCGCACGGCGGGACGTGTCCGGGCCGGCCTCGGGCCAGAGCGTCGCGGCGGCGAGATCCCGGCGCAGGGTACGGCCCGGAGCGAGGAGGACGAGGGCGAGCAGGTACTGCGCCTTGCGCACGAGCGGTTCGACCGAGCCTCCTGCACCGCCGCCGTGGGCGCTCAGGTCGAACGGCCCGAGCATCGTCACCCGGAGCTCGTTCACGGACCACCACCGCCCTCAGAGCACGACCGCACCGGCAGATTCACGGCGCGCTGCAGAGACACGTTCATCGTCGCGCGGCCGGCGGCCGCTCGTGGGCGACGAGCCGGGTGAACTTGGGCCGGCCGCGCCGGCCCCGGCGGAGACGGCCGGGCGACGGTGGCGAGACGGGCGCGTGACGGCGGTCGGCGAGCATCGCGGCACAACGGTCCTGGCGGCTCGCCGCGGTGTCCTCGCGAGCGCACGCCGGGCGTACCGCACGACGGCCCGACGCCAGCGGGACGAGGCCGAGCGAGGTGCAGCGATGAGCACGATGAGATTCGGCGGCAGGACCTACCGCAACGGCGACCTTCCGTCGGCCGTCCTGGACGAGCTGGTCCCCTTCGGCCGGCACGGCACGAGCGCGGCGTCGCGCGCGTTCCTCCGCTCCGACGCGGCGGGCTCCTGGAACCGTGCCGCCCGGGAGATCCGGTCCGAGGCCGGCCTGGACCTGACCGCGCGCGGCTGGAACCGCTCGCGCTCCGAGCAGGAGGCGTTCTTCCTCCAGCGCTACCGCCGAGGGGCGCGCAGCCCGTACGGCGACTACCGCCGCTACGCCGGTTCGACCTGGGGCCGCGTCGACGGTGCTGCGGCGGCCGTCCCCGGCTACTCGAACCACGGCTGGGGCCTGGCGGTCGACGTCAACGACTTCGGCGGCGTCGGTGAGTTCGGCAACGCGCGGCGCGGCGCCGCCTTCCCGATCCTGCGGAACCACGGCTGGACCGAGACCGAGGGGCGTCGGGTCGACGAGCCCTGGCACCTGGTCTACAGCCCGTCCGCCGACCGGGGGGCGGGGCGTCGGAGCGCGGCGGCCGAGTCCCGCCGGCCGCGTCGGCCCCCGACGATCAAGCTCGGGTCCCGGACGCCGCGCTGGACGCGGCTCTGGAAGGCGTTCCTGGCGGCCGAGCGCGTCTACGGCGCCAACACCGGCCCGTCCTTCGGCGAGGAGCTGGAGGAAGCCACCCGGACGTGGCAGAAGCGCGCCGGGATCGTGCCGGACGGCGTCGTCGGCCCGAAGACCTGGTTCGCCGCCATCGAGGACGTGCGGCCCGGCAGGAAGGGCCCCGCGGTCAAGATCGCGCAGGAGATCGCCGGGCTCACCGGCCGGCACGTCGACGGGGTGGCCGGCTCCGTCTTCGCCACGCGGTGGAAGCAGATCCAGCGGTGGCTCGGGGTGGTCCCGGACGCCCGCATCGGGGACGCGACGATCGCCGCGCTCGTCAGGAAGGCCTGAGGACGATGGACGACGCCACGACCGCCGGGGTCCGGACGGGCCTCGCCGCGCTGGTCGGCGGACTGGTCGCCAGGGCCGTCGCTCCGAGCCGCGGGAGCGGCGCGCGGTCGGCGCTGACGGTGGGCCTCACCGCCCTGGCCGCCGGCGCCTGCGACGCGCTGGCGACCGTGCTGGCGCGCGGTGTCCGCCCGGCCCTCGGCGCGCTGCCCGGCCTCCCCCGCGCCCCCGGGGGCGCCCGCCCGGCCGACCTCGTCGAGGAGTCGGAGGACTACGAGGCCGAGAACGCCGCCCTGGTGATGGCCGACGGGGCGGAGGCCGGGACGGGCGACGCCGGCCCCGGGCAGGAGACCGATGCAGACCCCCGCTGACCCGAGGGCGGTCGGCTTGCGCCCGCCGGCGCCGCGCGGGCGACGAAGTTCACCCCGCGACCGGGGCCCGACGTCCTTGTGCCGGGCGGTCCGGCGTGCGGATGATTGCGGGTATCACGTGTCGCAGCGGCGAAGACGCTGCCAGCTCGGCGGGACTGGTGACCCCGTCCCGCGCGGTGGGAGAGACCAGATCGGGCAGCAGTGCTGCACCGGCACCCGCTGCCCTCGCCGGTGGGGGACGAGATGGGCAAGCAACCAGACGGCGGCTCGGGCACGAGCCAGGAGAGACCCGGCGACGCGATGAGCACGTCGGCGACCGGCGGCATGGCGGGGGCGGCCATGCGGCCTCACGGTCAGCGCGCGAGCGACGGCGCCGCGGCGTCGACGGGCCCGACGATGACCAGGGGCGGCTGGAGCCGGTCGGGCGGCGGCCCGGGCGGTTCCGGGGGCCCGGGAGGGAGCGGAGACGGACCAGGCGACCAGCTGGTCCGTCGACGTTGCGGGACCATGGAGGTCCACCGGCGGCTCCTGTCGACGTCGCCCGAGTACGTGGCGAACCGGGCCAGGATCGAGACCCGCATGCGCCAGCTGCGCATGGCGGGCGGGACCGCCGAGCGGTTCTCCGGCGTGGCCCGCGTCCCCGTCGTCGTGCACGTCGTCTGGAACACCGCGGCGCAGAACGTCTCGGACGCACAGATCGCGAGCCAGATCGACGTCCTCAACGCCGACTTCCGGGCGACGAACCCGGACGTCTCGACGGTGCCGGGCCCGTTCCAGCCCTTGGTGGCCGACTCGCGCATCGAGTTCTTCCTGGCCACGACGGGCCCGGACGGTGCGCCCACCGACGGCGTGACCCGCACGCAGACCGCGACGGTGGCGTTCACCGACGACGACGCCGTCAAGGCGGACGCGACCGGCGGCGCGGACGCGTGGCCGGCCGACCGCTACCTCAACGTCTGGGTCTGCCCGCTCGACGGGTTCCTCGGGTACGCGCAGTTCCCCGGCGGGCCCGCGGACACGGACGGCGTGGTGATCACCACGACCGGCTTCGGCACGACGGGGACCGCCACCCCGCCGTTCGACCTGGGCCGCACCGCGACGCACGAGATCGGCCACTACCTCGACCTGTTCCACATCTGGGGCGACGACGGCACCGGGTGCAGCGGCACCGACGAGGTCGCCGACACCCCCAACCAGGGCGGACCGAACTTCGGGGCGCCGGGCTTCCCGACCGTCTCGTGCAGCAACGGCCCGGACGGGGACCTCTTCGTCAACTACATGGACTACGTCGACGACGCGGCGATGGTCATGTTCACGCACGGGCAGGCCGCCCGGATGGAGGCGTGCCTCGACGCGGTCCGTCCCACGCTGTTCTCGACGTCGCGCCGGCCGGTCCCGTCCGGGCCGGTCGTCAGCTGGGGCCCGGACCGGATCGACACGTTCGTCCTCGGGACCGACCGGGCGCTCTATCACAAGTGGTGGGACGGCTCGGCCTGGGGCCCGTCGGTCACCGACTACGAGTACATGGGAGGGATCTGCATGAGCGCACCCGAGGTGGCCTCGTGGGGTCCCGACCGGCTGGACGCGTTCGTCCTCGGGACCGACCGGGCGCTCTACCACAAGTGGTGGGACGGCTCGGCCTGGGGCCCGTCGGTCACCGACTACGAGTACATGGGCGGCACCTGCCTGAGCCCGCCCGAGGTCGCGTCGTGGGGTCCCGACCGGCTGGACGCGTTCGTCCTCGGGACCGACCGGGCGCTCTACCACAAGTGGTGGGACGGCTCGGCCTGGGGCCCGTCCGTGGTCGACTACGAGTACATGGGCGGCGTCTGCCTGAGCCCGCCCGAGGTCGTCTCCTGGGGCTCGGACCGCCTCGACGTGTTCGTCCTCGGCGCGGACAACGCCGTCTACCACAAGTGGTGGGACGGCTCGGCCTGGGGCCCGTCCGTGGTCGACTACGAGTACATGGGCGGGGTGTGCGCGAGCCCGCCGGTCGCCGTCGCGTGGGGCCCGGACCGACTGGACCTGTTCGTCGTCGGGACCGACAGCGCGCTGTACCACAAGTGGTGGGACGGCTCCTCGTGGGGCCCGTCCGTCACGGACTGGGAGTACCTGGGCGGAGTCTGCACGACGGCGCCGACCGTCGTCGCGTGGGGCCCGGACCGGCTCGACGTGTTCGTCGTCGGGACCGACAGCGCGCTGTACCACAAGTGGTGGGACGGCTCCGCGTGGGGCCCGTCCGTCACGGGCTACGAGTCCCTCGGCGGCGTGTGCACCTCGCCGCCGAGGGTCACCGCCTGGGGCCCGGACCGGCTCGACGTGTTCGTCACGGGCACCGACAGCGCGCTGTACCACAAGTGGTGGGACGGCTCCGCGTGGGGCCCGTCCGTCACGGGCTACGAGTCCCTGGGCGGCGTGGTGAGCGACTTCCGCCAGCCCGCGGCACCGGACGCCGCGCCGCCGGACGAGAGCGCCACCGGCGAAACGGAGGAGGTCGCCGGGGCCGCGATGGCGGCCGCACCCGGCGCCTGAGGGCGCCCGATCGACGACGCGGGGAGGTTTCGTGCCACAGGCGGACGAGCTCATCGGAGAGTGGGTGCACGCCCACGAGGAGGACCACGACGGACTCGCCGTGTTCCGCCGCGCGGGGCATCCGCTGCCCCCCGCGCGGGGCCGGCGGAGGCTGGTGTTCCTGCCCGACGGCGCCTTCGTCGAGAAGGCCATCGGGCGGGCGGACGGCTCCGAGCCGCGGCCCGGCCGCTGGGAGGCGACGGCCGGTCGCGGCGTCGTCGCACGGACCGACGCGACCGGGGCGACCTGGCACGTGGAGCGCGTCGCCGGCGACACGCTCGAGATCCGGCCCGAGGGTCCGCCATGAGCGCCCCGACACCCGACGTCGCCGGCGCCCACTGGGCGCGCCTGGGCGACCGGACGGTGCGGTGGGCGGACGACGACGCCGCGTCACGGTCGGGCACGGCCCCCACGGGCCGGCTCCTGCTCGTCACCCAGGTGGGACGGGCGTTCCAGGACGCGCACCCCGGCGTGAGCCCGGTGCTCGCGCACGGCCGGCACGTCGTGGTCGCCGACACCCACCCGTCCATCCTCGACGAGCAGGACGGCCTGTGCTGGCGCGCGGAGCCGCTGCCCGTCGACGCCGTCGTCGTGGGCGTGCCGGCCACGCGAGCCTCGCCGGCCGCGCGCGCGGACGCGCGGGTCGGCGACGTCGTCGGCGCCCTGTCGGCCGACCGGTTCGCGGACGACGTCGCCACGCTCGCCGCCTTCCCCACGCGTCACTCGCTGAGCGCCGGCTTCGCGGCGTCCGCGAGCTGGGCCGAGGCACGGTGCGCGACGCTCGGCCTCGCGACGTCGCGGCAGACCGTCACGGTAGGGCCGGGGACCAGCGCGAACGTCGTCGCGGACCTCCCCGGCGTCGGCACCCAGCCGCGGGACGTCGTGCTGCTCACCGCTCACCTCGACTCGGTCAACCTGCCCGGTGGCCCGTCGGCGCCCGCGCCGGGTGCCGACGACAACGCCAGCGGGTGCGCCGCGGCGCTCGAGCTCGTGCGCGCGCTCGCCGGCCGCCCGTGGCGCGACGACCTGCGGGTCGTCCTCTTCGGCGGCGAGGAGCAGGGGCTGCACGGAAGCACGCAGTACGTGGCCGCGCTCCCTCTCCCGGAGCGGGCCCGGATCCGGGCGATCCTCAACATGGACATGGTGGGCACGCGGAACACGGCCGTGCCGACCGTCCTCCTCGAGGGTGCCCCGGTGTCGTCCGGGCTCGTCGACGACCTCGCGGGGGCGGCGGCGACGTGGACCGGTCTGCGCGTCGAGACGTCCCTGTCGCCCTTCGCGAGCGACCACGTCCCGTTCATCGACGCCGGCCTGCCGGCGGTCCTCACCATCGAGGGCGGGGACGGGGCCAACGGCAGCATCCACTCCGCGGCGGACACCGTGGACCGCGTGGACCCCGCCTTCGCGCTGCAGATCATGCGGATGAACGCGGCCACGGTGGCCGGGTGGCTGGGCTCGGTCGACAGCCGGCCGCGGCCGTCGGGCCCCGTGGTGGCGTGGGGACCGGACCGGCTCGACGTCTTCGTCCTCGGCGCGGACTCCGCGCTGCACCACGCGTGGTGGGACGGCTCGGCGTGGCGCCCGTCCCCCGGAGCCTTCGAGAATCTCGGCGGGACCCTGGCGCGCGAGTGAGGCGCGCAGCGGTCGACGGGCCGTCCGAGCTGGTGGTGAGGCGGGTGATTCCATGGGGAGCTGGTCATGAGAGGCTCGGCGCGCCGTCCCTCAGGGTAGGGAGCGGACGGCGCTCGGGAGCCACGCACCGCGACCCGCGCGACCGGCCACGGCCAGCGCCAGCACAGTCCCCGCCGCAGGGCGCGGGCAGGGACCCGACCGTCGAGGAGGACGGTGAGCCGAGACATCTCCCCCGGGACCCTCGTCGGTTCGTGGACCCACTCGCACGAGGAAGACGACGAGGGCCGTCAGGTCTTCCGCCCCGCCGACGGCGACTTCCCGCCGTCCCGCGGGCGCACCACGTTCACGTTGCTGCCCGACCAGCTCGCCCTCGTGGGGGCTCCCGGCCCGGACGACCGGGGGACCACCACCGACGGCACCTGGTCGCTCGACGGCGACGTGCTGCGCATCGCGCTTCCCCGTGGGGAAGCGACCTATCAGGTCCTTGCCGCAGACGCCGACCGTCTGGAGCTGCGGCCGCATCGCTGAACGAAGGGTCGTGAGGTCGGATGCCTCCCAAGACCAAGGCCGAGAAGTCGGCCGAACCAGAGCTCCCCGCCCGCCGCCGATGTGCGACCAGCGAGGTCCACGAGCGGCTCCTGCGCACCGTGCCCGGGTACATCGAGGCACGCAGCGCGATCGAGGACCGCACCCTGCGGATGCTGAGCTTCGGCCGCGCCGCGCTCCGCACGGGCTGCACCTCCATCCCGGTGGTGGTGCACGTGGTGCACAGGACGGCGGCGCAGAACGTCTCCGACGCCCAGGTCCAGAGCCAGATCGACGTCCTCAACGCCGACTTCCGCGCCAAGAACACGGACAAGTCCACCGTGCCGGGCGCCTACCAGCCGTTGATCGCCGACGCGCGGGTCACCTTCAAGCTCGCGACGACCGACCCCGACGGGAACCCGACGAACGGCATCACTCGCACCTCGACGACGGTGTCCTCGTTCAACACGGACCTCGACGACGTCAAGCACGCCTCGACCGGCGGCGCCGACGCGTGGCCCGCCGACGCGTACCTCAACCTGTGGGTCTGCCCGGCGATCCACAGCCCGACCCAGACGGGGATCCTCGGGTACGCCCAGTTCCCCGGTGGCCCCGCCGACACCGACGGGGTCGTGGTGGTGCACCACGGCTTCGGCACGACCGGCACGGCCGCCGCCCCGTTCGACCTGGGGCGCACGGCCACGCACGAGGTCGGCCACTGGCTCGACCTGCGGCACATCTGGGGCGACGACGGGACCGGCTGCGCCGGGTCCGACCTCGTGGCCGACACGCCGAACCAGGGCGGTCCGAACTTCGGCACGCCCACCTTCCCGACGATCTCGTGCAGCAACGGCCCGAACGGGGACCTCTTCGTCAACTACATGGACTACGTCGACGACATGGCCATGGTCATGTTCACCCACGGCCAGGTCGACCGGATGCAGGCGGCCCTGGACGGCCCGCGCTCCACGATCGGCACCTCCGGGCCGTGCGACGTCAAGCCGATCAAGGAGTTCGCGAAGGACAACCCCAAGGACTTCGTGAAGGAGCCGATCAAGGAGTTCGTGAAGGACCTCCCCAAGGACCCGATCAAGGACCGGATCAAGGACAACCCGAAGGAGTTCGTGAAGGAGAACCCCAAGGACTTCGTCAAGGAGCGCCCCAAGGACTTCATCAAGGACCCCATCAAGGACCGCGTGAAGGACCGCATCGACGACCTCGTCAAGGATCTGGCGAGCGACGTCTTCCCCGGCATCGACCCCGTCAAGCTCGCGGGGCTCGAGCCCGTGGTGACCAACCCGCTCGACCCGGTGGTCCTCCCCCAGGTCGTCAACCCGGTCGCCCCGGACCTCCAGCCCCAGGTGCCCACCGCGACGCCGTTCGTGCTCGGCTCCCAGGCCGCCGGCCAGGCCGGTGCGGCTCCAGGGGCTCAGGCGGCGCCCGCCGCCACGGACCCGCTGGTCGTCGTCCTGCAGCAGCTCGGCGAGGTGTTGGCCGGCTACTCCTCGGCGTCCCGGACGGGCGCGCTGGACCAGGCGTCGGCCAGCAGGATCCAGGCGCTGTCGGGCATCTACTCCCAGCTCGTCGCCCTGCTGTCGCCATGATCCTCATCGTCAGCTTTCACGACAACGAGCACGTCGGCCGGGTCAGGGCCCACCTGACCCGGCCGGCGGCGGTCTTCGACGTCGCGGACTTCCCCGCCCGCGCCCGGATCGACATCCGGTTCGCGGACGGGGAGCCCGACGTCCTGAGGCTCGCCCCGCGCGGCCAGGACCCGATCGATCTCGCCGACGTCGGCGCGGTCTGGTTCCGCCGGGTGCACGCGATGGAGCTGGACCCCGAGCTCCGGGACCCGACGAGCAGGATCTTCGCCTGGTCCGAGAGCAACGAGACCCTCCAGGGCGTCTGGCACGCCACCGAGTGCTTCTGGATGAACCCGCCCGCCGCGGACGAGGCCGGCCAGCGCAAGGTCCGCCAGCTGCAGCTCGCTCGTGCGGCCGGGCTCTCCGTGCCCCGCACCCTCATCACCAACGACCCGCAGGCCGCACGCGACTTCGTCGAGGCACGCCCGCCCGGCGGCGTCATCCGCAAGGCGTTCCGCAACATCGCGGAGGCGCCCCGCTCCACCGCCGTCGTCGATCCCGACGACCTCGACCGGATCGACCAGGTGCGGTTCGCGCCCGTGACGTTCCAGGAGTACGTCCCCGCCGAGCTCGACCTGCGGGTCGTCGTCGTCGAGGACGAGGTGTTCGCGGTCGCGATCCGGTCCCGGCCGGAGTTCCACGCGGACTACCGGATGGGTCTCGGTTCGGCCGAGCTCTCCGTCCACCGGCTTCCCGACCAGGTCGCGGCGTCCCTGCTGGAGCTGCACAAGCGTCTCGGGCTGGCGTACGGGGCGTCCGACTTCAGGGTCACCCCGGACGGCGAGCACGTGTTCCTGGAGGTCAACCCGGGCGGCGAGTACCTCTTCGCCGCCGACCCGACCGGCCTGCCCGTACCCCAGGCCATCGCCGCGTGCCTCGACCGGCACGACAAGGCGCACGGCTGACGGCCCGGCCACGACCCAGGTCTCTCGCCACCCTGTGAGCCGCCGCCCATAGGCCGCTTCCTACGGTCCTTGCGGCGATCGCGCCTGGTCCCCCAGCGCCCGCACGACGTCCGCGAGCGCCTCGGCGGAGTGCCCGCTCACCAGCGCGTCGACGTGCGGCAGCGCCGCCCGCATGCCCCCGGTCAGCGGCTCGAAGCCCGGCGCCGCCGAGCGAGGGTTGGCCCACACGACCCGGTGCGCCCGGCTCGCGAGGGCCGCCATCTGGGTCGCCAGGAGGGTCGGGTCGTCCCGTTCCCAGCCGTCGGACACGACGAGCACGACGGCGCCGTGCGCCATGCCGCGGCGGCCGTGCCCGTCCATGAACTCCCGCACCGAGGCGCCGATCCGCGTGCCGCCCGACCAGTCCGGCATCAGGGCTGCCGCCCGTGCCAGGGCGCGGTCCGGGTCGCCGGTGCGCAGCACGCGGGTCAGGCGGGTGAGCCGCGTGCCGAAGACGAAGACCTCGGCGTCGGCGCGCGACGCGGCGCCCCACAGCAGGTGCAGGTACGCCCTCGCGTAGGGCTCCATCGACCCCGACACGTCCAGGAGCGCGACCAGCCGGCGGGGCCGTCGGCGACGGGTCCGCCGGACCGCGGCGGCCGGGTCCCCTCCCGAGCGGACGGCACGCCGCAACGAGGCCCGCAGGTCGAGCCGGTCGCCGCGGCGGTGCCGACGGCGCCGGCGCGAGACGCGCAGCGGGGTGTGCACCGCGAGCAGCTGCAGCAGCGGCGCGAGCGCGTCCAGCTCGTCGCGCCCCAGCTCCGCGAAGTCGACGACCGTCAACCGTTCCTCGCTGCTCGCGAGCGTGGGCACGGGGCGCCCCTGCCGCGCCGCGCCCGTGGCGTCGTCCGGCTCGAACCTCCCGCCCGCGCGCTGCCGCACGGTCCCCCTCGCGGGCCGCGGCCGATCGGCGCGCACCCCCGGCGGCTCCGCCGCGGGCCCCGGGCGCGGCACGACGCCGCCCGCCCCGAACGCCTGCGCGAAGACGGCGTCGAACGCGGGGACGTCGGACCCGGAGCGCACGAGGCTGACCCGCGCGCACCAGTAGAGCTCGTCCCTGGTCCGGGCCACGCCGAGCCCGATCAGCGCCGCGAGGCGCATCGTCTGGTCCGGGCTCACCGCCACGCCGGCCGCGCGCAGCCGGTCGGCGAACCGCGTCACGAGCGTCGCGACGTCCGCGGCGCCGGCGCCCGCGGAGGCGACCGGGCTCACGGCGGGCCGACCACGCCCGAGGACCGGACGAGCCGCTGGTCGTCGGCGTACTTCACGAGCGACCCCAGCGTGCGGTCGACGGCGGGCCCGTCGACCGCCTGCACGCCCAGCAGCTCCAGCGCGGCGACCCAGTCGATCGTCTCCGCGATGCCGGGCGGCTTCTGCAGGCCGAGCGCCCGCAGCTGCTCCACGGTGCGGGCCGCCTGCTCGGCCAGGGTCCGGGAGCTCCCCGGCACCCGGCGGCGCACGATCTCCGCGGCCCGCTCGGGCGACGGGTACGCGATGTCGTGGAACAGGCACCGGCGCTTCAGCGCGTCGTGCAGCTCCCGCGTGCGGTTCGACGTGAGCACGACCACCGGGCGCTGCGCGGCGCGGACCGTGCCGAGCTCCGGGATGGTCACGGCCCCCTCGCCCAGCAGCTCGAGCAGGAACGCCTCGAAGTCGTCGTCGGCCCGGTCGACCTCGTCGATCAGCAGCACCGCGGGGCGCTCGCCGTCGTGCCGCAGCGCCGCCAGCAGCGGGCGCGCGATGAGGAACTCGTCGCCGAAGAGCGAGTCCTCGGCCAGGTCCGTGCCCCGGGCCTCGGCGAGGCGGATCGCCAGCAGCTGGCGCGGGTAGTTCCACTCGTACAGCGCCTCGGCGAGGTCGATCCCCTCGTAGCACTGCAGGCGGACGAGCGGCGTGTCCAGCGCCGCCGCGAGCGCCTTGGCGGCCTCCGTCTTGCCGACCCCGGGCTCGCCCTCCAGGAGCACCGGCTGGCCGAGCCGGGCGGCGCAGAACAGCGCCATGACCGTGCCGTCGTCCGCGAGGTAGTCGACCCCGTCGAGCGCCAGCCGGAGCGCGTCGACGTCCGGCAGCAGTCGGGCGACGCTTCCCCCGCTGACGTCATCGCTCACGGAGTCGATGATCCCAGCCGGGTCCGCCGCCGCAACCCTGGTGCCGGCGGTCGCGTCACCGGTTGCGTCGGCCACCGCGGGTCGCGACGCTGGAGGCGTACGCGGTCGGGTGCGTCGCCGGTGCGCGGGGCCCGTGTCCCGTGACCGCGCGCCCTGCCGACGGAGGTGGTCGCTGATGCGCGACGTGCTCGACGACCTGCTGTCGTGGTGGCGCTCGGGCGCGTCCGTGGGCGTGGGCACCGTCGTCGAGACGTGGAGGTCGGCGCCCCGCCCCGCGGGCGCGGCGATGGTGGTCGGCCCGGACGGGACCGTGGTGGGCAGCGTCTCCGGCGGCTGCGTCGAGGGTGCCGTCTACGACCTGGCCGCCGAGGCGCGCGACGGCGCCCGCCCGGCGCTGCACCGGTTCGGCGTGAGCGACGACGACGCGTTCGCCGTCGGCCTCACGTGCGGCGGCATCATCGACGTCTTCGTCGACCGCATCGACCGGCGGTCGTTCCCGGGCTTCGACGAGGTCGCCGCGGACGTGCGCGACGGGCGGCCGGTCGCCGTCGCGACGCTCGTGGACGGCGTGGGCGACGAGCGACGGGGCGCGCGGCTGGTGGTGCGCCCCGAGGACACCGACGGCCCGGGCACCGAGGGCACGCTCGGCTCCCGGCGGCTGGACGAGGCGGTCCGCGACGACGTGCGCGGGCTGCTCTCCCAGGGAAGCACCGGCCTGGTGCGTCTCGGACCCGACGGCGAGCGCCGCCGCGACGACATCGCGGTCTTCGCCGCCTGCTACGCGCCGCGTCCCCGGATGATCGTCTTCGGCGCGATCGACTTCGCGGCGGCGGTGTCCCGGATCGGTGCGTTCCTCGGCTACCGCGTCACGGTCTGCGACGCGCGCCCGACGTTCGCGACGAGCCGGCGGTTCCCGGACGCCGACGAGGTCGTCGTCTCCTGGCCGCACGACTACCTCGCGCGGACCCGGGTCGACGATCGGACCGTGGTGTGCGTGCTCACCCACGACCCCAAGTTCGACGTCCCCCTGCTCGAGCTCGCGCTGCGGCTGCCCCTGGCGTACGTGGGGGCGATGGGGTCGCGGCGCACCAACGACCGGCGGCTCGCCGAGCTCGCCGAGCGCGGGCTGGCGGAGGCCGAGCTGGCCCGGTTGCACGCCCCGATCGGGCTCGACATCGGGTCGCGCACCCCCGAGGAGACGGCGGTCTCGATCGCGGGCGAGATCGTCGCCGCCCGCTGGGGCGGGTCGGGCGCGCCGCTGCGCACCGCCGGCGGGCCGATCCACCACGCGTCGCCCGACCCGGGACCCGCCGGCCACGGCACCACCGACCACGGACCCACCGAGCGCGGGCCCGACCGACTCGTGAGCAGTTCCGATCAACGACGATAGGAGCCCCCATGCCCGAGACCACGACCCGAGGACCGCTCCGCGTCAGCGTGACGGTCGACGGGGTGGCGCACACCGACGAGGTGGAGCCCCGTCTGCTGCTGGTCCACTACCTGCGCGACCGTCTCGGCAAGGTCGGCACCGTCGTCGGGTGCGACACGTCGAACTGCGGCGCCTGCACCGTGCACGTCGACGGGCACAGCGCCAAGTCCTGCACGATGCTGGCCGTGCAGGCCGACGGCCACGACGTCACCACCATCGAGGGCATGGCGGACGGCTCGGGCTGGCACCCGCTGCAGACCGCGTTCCACGAGAACCACGCCCTGCAGTGCGGCTACTGCACGCCGGGCATGATCATGGCGGCGGCGGACCTGCTGAAGCACAACCCCGACCCGTCCGACGACGAGATCCGGGACGGCCTCGAGGGCAATCTCTGCCGGTGCACCGGCTACCACAACATCGTCAAGGCGGTGCGGGCCGCCGCCGAGTCCGCCGACGCCGCCGGCGCCCCGTCCGCCACGACCGAGGCGGGGGCGGCGTCATGACCGGCACGGTGGCACCCGAGGAGACCGCCGGCGAGGTCGGCCGGGCACGGCTGCGCAAGGAGGACCCGCGCCTGCTCACCGGCCAGACCACCTGGACCGACAACGTCGCCCTGCCCGGGATGCTCTACTGCGCGATCCTGCGCAGCCCGATGGCGCACGCCCGGATCACCCGGGTCGACGTCTCCGCCGCCAAGGACCTGCCCGGCGTCGTCGACGCGTTCACCGGCGCGGACCTGGCCGGCTCCTGGTCGACGCTGCCCACGGCGTGGGCGGTCTCGGACGACCTGGCCACCCCGCCGCACCTGCCCCTCGCGACCGACAAGGTCCGCTACGTCGGGGACGGCGTCGCCGTCGTGGTGGCCGAGAGCCGGTACGCCGCGGCCGACGCCCTGGAGGCGATCGACGTCGACTACGACCCGTTGCCCGCCGTCGTCGACATGGCGGCCGCGCAGGCGGACGGCGCGCCGCTGGTGCACGACGACGTCCCGGCCAACCGGTGCTTCACCTACCGCGAGGACTGGGGCGACTACGAGGCGACCAAGCAGGGAGCCGGCGTCGTGACCGTCACGCGGCGCTACGTCAACCAGCGGGTCATCCCCAACGCGATGGAGCCGCGGTCCGTCGTGGCGAGCTACGTCCCCGCCACGGACGAGCTCACGCTGTGGACCGCCACGCAGGTGCCGCACTTCGTACGGATCTTCCTGGCGCTCAACACGGGCTGGCCGGAGCAGAAGATCCGGGTGATCGCGCCCGACGTCGGCGGCGGCTTCGGCTCGAAGCTGGACGTCTACGCGGAGGAGATCATCGTCCCGGTGCTCGCACGCCGGCTCGGGCGGCCGGTGAAGTGGACGGAGTCGCGCAGCGAGGGCTACCTCGCCACGATCCACGGGCGCGACCTGGTCCAGGAGGCCGAGCTCACGATGACTCCCGACGGCGACGTCCTGGGGCTCAAGGTCGAGCTCACCGCCGACATGGGCGCGTACCTCCAGCTGCTCACGCCGAGCATCCCCCTGCTCGGCCGGTACATGTACCCCGGGATCTACCGGTTCGGGACGCACTCGTTCTCCTGCCAGGGCATCTTCACGACCAAGACGCCGACTGACGCCTACCGCGGCGCCGGGAGACCGGAGGCGACCTACGTCATCGAGCGGCTCATGGACGACGCCGCCGCCGAGATCGGCATGGAGCCGCTGGAGTTCCGCCGCCGGAACTGGATCACGGACTTCCCGTACACGACCGTCGTCGGGCTGGAGTACGACAGCGGCGACTACGAGGCCGCCACCGCGAAGGCTCAGGAGATCTTCGGCTACGACGCCCTGCGCGCCGAGCAGGCGTCGCGGGTCGAGCGCGGCGACGCCGTCCGGCTCGGGATCGGCATCTCGACGTACACCGAGATGTGCGGCCTCGCGCCGTCGCGGTGGCTGGGGCGCACGGGCTACGTGGCCGGCGGATGGGAGGCGGCGAGCGTCCGCATCCTGCCGACCGGTCACGCCGAGGTCGTCGTGGGCACCTCGCCGCACGGGCAGGCCCACGTGACGACGTTCGCGCAGGTCGCGAGCGACGCCCTCGGCATCCCGTTCGACGACATCGACGTGCTGCACGGCGACACCGCCACGGCGCCGATCGGGCTCGACACCTACGGCTCGCGGTCGCTCGCCGTCGGGGGCGTCGCGATCATGAAGGCCGCCGGCAAGGTCGTCGACAAGGCGCGGCGCGTCGCGGCGCACCTGCTGGAGGCCAACCCGGACGACGTCGAGCACGTGGCCGGCACGTTCCGGGTCAAGGGGCAGCCGGGGACGGAGAAGACGATCCAGGAGCTCGCGTTCGCAGCGTTCGCGGCCCACGACCTGCCCGAGGGGCTCGAGCCGGTCCTCGCCGCCGACGCGGTCCACGACCCCGACGTCTTCTCCTACCCGCACGGCACGCACCTGTGCGCCGTCGAGGTCGACACCGAGACGGGTTTCGTGACGATCCGCAAGTACGCCGCCGTCGACGACGTCGGGACGGTGGTCAACCCCACCGTCGTCGAGGGGCAGGTGCACGGCGGTGTGGCGCAGGGCGTCGCGCAGGCGCTGTACGAGGAGGCCGTGTACGACGCGGACGGCAACCTCACCACGGGCACCATGGTCGACTACCTCGTGCCCGCCGCCCCCGACCTGCCGCCGTGGGACGTGGGCCGCACCGAGACGCCGTCGACGACGAACCCGCTCGGGGTCAAGGGCGTCGGCGAGACCGGGACCATCGCCTCCACGCCCGCCGTCGTCAACGCCGTGCTGGACGCGCTGCGCCCGCTCGGCGTCACGGGCATCGACATGCCCTGCTCGCCCGAACGGGTCTGGCGGGCGATCCAGGCCGCACGCACCGGAGGTGCTCGATGATCCCGGCCGAGTTCGACTACGTGCGCGCGACGAGCGTCGACGACGCCGTCGCCGCCCTGGCCGCCCACGGCGAGGACGCGAAGGTCCTCGCCGGCGGCCAGTCCCTGCTGCCGCTGATGCGGCTGCGGCTGGCGGTCCCCACCGCGCTCGTCGACGTGGGGCGTGTGGACGAGCTCCTCGGCATCACCGACGAGGGCGCCGAGCTGCGCATCGGCGCGGCGACGACGCACCACGACGTGCTCGACTCGCCGCTGGTGGCCGAGCACGCGCCGCTGCTCGTGGACGTCACGACGACGGTCGCCGACCCGGCGGTGCGGCACCGCGGCACGCTCGGCGGGTCGTTGGCGCACGCCGACCCCGCCGGCGACCTGCCGGCGGCCGCCCTGGTGCTCGGCGCCACCTTCGAGGTGGCGGGTCCTTCCGGACGGCGGACCGTCGAGGCGGCCGAGTTCTTCGTCGACTACCTGCAGTCGGCCATGGGCGAGGGCGACGTCCTCGTCGCCGTGCGGGTGCCGAAGCTCGGCGCCGAGTGGGGACACCACTACGAGAAGTTCCACCGGGTGGCGCAGTCGTGGGCGACCGTGGGCGTCGCGGCCGTCGTGCGCCGGGACGACGGCGCCATCGCGGAGGCCCGCATCGGCCTGACGAACATGGGCCCGACCCCGCTGCGGGCCGCGGCGGCGGAGCAGGCCCTGGCCGGCGTCGCCGCCTCCGCCGACTCCGTGGCCGTCGCGAGCGCGCACGCCGCCGACGGCGCCAGCCCGCCGAGCGACCTCGCGGGGCAGGCCGACTATCGCCACCACCTCGCGACGGTGCTCACGCGCCGCGCCGTGGTCGCCGCGGCGGGGATCTGATGCAGCTCGAGCACTCCTTCCGCGTGCCGGTCGGCGTCGACGAGGCCTGGTCGACGCTGACCGACGTCGAACGGGTGGTCCCGTGCATGCCGGGCGCGACGCTCGAGCGCGTCGAGGGCGACGAGCTCGCCGGCACGGTCAAGGTGAAGGTCGGGCCGATCTCCCTCACCTATTCCGGCACGGGCCGGTGGCTGGAGCGCGACGCCGACGCCCACCGCGCGCAGATGCGCGCGCAGGGCAAGGACGCCCGGGGCAACGGCACGGCCGCCGCGACGGTGACGATGTCCCTGCACCCGGGCGCCGACCCGTCGACGACCGACGTCCGGGTGGAGACGGACCTCGACATCACCGGCAGGCCGGCGCAGTTCGGCCGCGGCGTCATGGTGGACGTCGGCAACAAGCTGATCGGCCGGTTCGCCGACTGCCTGGCCGGCCAGCTCACGGTCGTCGCGCCCGACCCGGAGGTCGAACCCGCCGACACCACCGCACCGGCGGCCGGGCCCGACGCCGCGACGGAGGCCGGGCCCGTCGCCGCGACGGCGGCCGCACCCGTCGAACCGGAGGTCCGGCCCGCCGACGAACGGAGGGTCGAGCCCGCCGGGACCGCGAAGCACGTGCCACCGTGGCCGGCGGCGGAGCCGGTGGACCTGGTCGGCGCCGCCGGGCCGGCGCTGGTCAGGCGTCTCGTCCCGGTCGCCGCCGCGGCGGTCGTCGTGCTGGTGGTCGTCCTGTGCCGGAGGGCCCGCAGGACGCGGGACGACCCAGCGTGCGCCGGGTGAGGTCAGTCATGGTGGGTACCTGCCTTCTCGAGCGGGGCAGCGCTCTGCGCGGCTCCGCGGTGGGTCGGGTCGGGGAAGCCGTGTCGGCGTGCGGCGAGGACGGCGACCAGGCCGGCGGTGACGAGGATCAGCACCGTCGAGGGCAGGGGCCCGGGCCCCCATCCGTTGAGGACGAGCCCGCCGAGGATGCCCCCGCCGGCGATGCCGGCGTTCCAGGTCATCACGGACATCGACTGCGCGACGTCGCCCGCGGCACCGGCGGCCTCAGCGAGGGCGGTCTGCACGAGGGTCGCCACCCCGCCGAAGGCGAGGCCCCAGACCCCGGCCGCGACGTAGACGAGCCAGTGCGTGCCGGAGAACGCCGCGAGGAGCGTGGCGGCGAGCGCGAACAGCGTGGTGCTGGCGATCATCAGGGCCCGCAGGTGCCGGTCGATGAGGGCCCCGGTGACGCCGATGCTCACGAGGGAGGCGAGCCCGAAGACGAGCAGCACGGTGTCGACCCTGTCGGCGAGGCCGACCGAGGCGAGGTAGGGGGCGATGTAGTTGTAAAGGACGTTGTGGGCGGTCACGACCGTGAGGATCACGAACAGGACGACGGCGACCCCGGGGATGCGGAAGGTGCTCCGGATCGAGAGCCGGTCGCCGCGCGCGGTCCCCGGGAACGGCGGCACCGCGGCGACGATCCACACGATGGCCGCGAGAGCGAGGACGGACATGATGACGAAGGCGGCGCGCCATCCGACCACGCCGGCCATGAAGGTGCCGGCCGGGACTCCGATCGACAGCGCCACGGGGGTGCCCGCCATCGCGATCGCCATCGCTCTGCCGCGCTGGCCGGGGGCGACCATGCGGCGGGCGTAGCCGGCCAGCAGCGCCCAGACGAGCCCGGCCACGACGCCGGCACCGAGCCGCGCCGCCATGGTCAGCAGGTAGCTGGTCGAGATGGCGGTCACGGCGTTGGTCAGCGCGAAGCCGGTGACCGCGAGCAAGAGCAGCCGGCGGCGCGGCCAGCCGATCGTGGCCGCCGTGAGCGGCAGCGCGGCCGCGCCCGAGCCGATGGCGTAGATCGTCACGGTCTGCCCCGCGGCGGCCTCGGTGACCCCGAGGTCGGCGCTCATCGCGGGAAGGATGCCGGCCGGCATCGCCTCGGTCATCACGGTGATGAAGCCGATCGTGGCCAGTGCGAGGAGGCCGCCGAGCGGAAGCCGAGCATCGTCGTGCGCGGTCTCGCGGGTGGGTGAGGAGAGCATCATCTGGCGTCCTGGAGGTGCAGCAAGGATGTGGCGCGGATCGGATGCCGCGCGGGTCGTGAGAGCGCGACAGGCTCCGGGGTCGCGGCGCACGGGGCCGCGACCCCGGAGCGTGTCAGGGGCCGAGTGGGACGGCCTGGGTCGGACGGTTTGCGTCAGACGGTGAGGAGCACCTTGGTGGCGCGGCGCTCGTCCATCGCCTTGTAGCCCTCGGCGGCGTCCTCGAGGGGAAGGGTGAGGTCGAAGACCTTCCCGGGGTCGATCTTCCGGTCCCAGATGAGCTGGATCAGCTCGGGCAGGAACCGCCGCACGGGGGCGGGGCCGCCGTGCAGGTGGATCTCGTCGAAGAACAGCTCGTCGCCGGGGATCTGAACGTCGTGTGCGATGCCGACGAAGCCGACGTGGCCGCCGGGGCGGACCGACTTGCGGGCCTGCGTGAACGCCTCCGGGGTGCCCACGGCCTCGATGACGCTGTGCGCGCCGTACCCGTTCGTGAGCTCCTTGACCTTCGCGACGAACTCCTCGCCGCGCTCGGCAAGGACGTCGGTCGCGCCGAACTCGCGGGCTAGGGCCTGCCGGTCGGCGTGACGGCTGGAGACGATGATCCGCTCCGCGCCCAATTCCTTCGCCGCGAGCACACCCATCAGCCCCACGGCTCCATCTCCGACCACCGCGACAGTCTTGCCAGGGCCGGCCTCGGCTGCGACGGCCGCGAACCAGCCGGTGCCCAGCACGTCGGAGGCGGCCAGCAGCGAGGGCACGATCTCGGGGTCGGGCTCGCCCGGGGTCTTCACCAGCGTGCCGTCCGCGTGCGGGATACGGGCGTACTCGGCCTGGGTACCGACGGTGTGCGCGACGAACTCCGCGTGCACGCACTTCGACTGGTACCCGGCCTGGCAGATCTCGCACGTGTTGTCGGAGATCACGAACGATCCCACCACGTGGTCGCCGACCTCGAGCGTCGTGATGTCGTCGCCGATCTCGGTGACGACGCCGACGTACTCGTGGCCCATCACCTGGTGCTCGCTGTCGTCCTCGCCGCGGTAGGGCCACAGGTCGGACCCGCAGATGCAGGTCGCGGTGATGCGGATGACCGCGTCGGTCGGGTCGACGATGGTCGGGTCCTCGCGATCGATGACCCGGATGTCGCGAGGTCCTTCCAGGACTACTCCACGCATGATGTCTTTCCTTCTTTCGTGGTGTTGCAGTATTCCGACGCTCGACGGCGTCAGCTGCCCAGGCGAGCCAGCTCGGCGTCGGTGAGCTGCAGGTCGGCCGCACGGGCGGAGTCGGTGATGCTCTCCGGGCGGGAGGCGCCCGGGATCGGGATCACGGTCGGCGACAGGGACAGCTCCCACGCCAGAGCGACCTGCTGGGGGCTCACGCCCCGCTCGGCGGCGATCTCGGTGAACGCCGAGTTCGCGCCGGCCAGGCTTCCGCCTCGGCCGATGCCGCCCAGCGGGCTCCAGGGCAGGAACGCCAGCCCCAGCTCGGCGGCCAGCTCCAGCTCGCGGCGGGAGTCCTGGTGGGCCGGGGAGAACTGGTTCTGCACCGACACCAGCCCGTCGCCGAGGATCTCGCGGGCGGCGAGGATCTGCTCCGTGCTGACGTTCGAGACGCCCGCGGCGCGGATCAGACCGTCGTCAAGGAGGTCCTTCAGCGCGCCGATCGAGTCCTCGAACGGCACGGCGGGGTCGGGGTGGTGGAACTGGTACAGGGCGATGCTGTCCACGCCCAGGTTCTTCGCCGAGACCGCCGCGGCGGCCTTCAGGTGCTCAGGCGTGCCGTTGTTCACCCAGCTGCCGTCCGACGGACGCTCGAACCCGCCCTTCGTGGCGACGAGGACGTCCGTCGTGCCGCCCGGGTAGCCGCGCAGCGCCTTGGCGATCAGGAGCTCGTTGTGATTGTTGTCGTCCGACCCGACCTGGTAGGCGTCGGCGCTGTCGATCAGCGTCACCCCTGCGTCCAGAGCCGCATGGATCGTCGCGATCGCGCGAGCCTCGTCGGGACGGCCGTCGACCGACAGCGGCATCCCGCCCAGGCCGATCGCGCTGACCTCCAGCGAACCGATCTTCCGTGTCGTCATGGTGATGTCTTGCCCTTTCGCTTCCAGAAGTCTGTGATCACTCGCGCCGTTCGATGTCGACGAAGACGGCAATGGTGCCGAGCGGTCGGAGCACCAGATTTGCGCTCACGGCTACGACCGTAGATCGGCCGGATCGATGACTGGGAGACCCGCTCAGGTACCCCCAGGGCCCGCGGTGCGACCGTCAGGACGTCCAGGTGGCGGCCTGCTCGCTCTCGGCCCAGATGGGGAGCAGAGCAAGCCGGTCGGCGTCGGCCGTCCCGGCCTCGGCGCTGTAGGTGACGATCGACAGGCCCTCCTCGCCCGGCATCTCGAAGCCGTCGAACGTCACGCGGATGGGGCCGAGGTGCGGGTGGTTGAAGGTCTTCTCGCCGGAGCGGTGCTCGTACACCTCCTGGCGGGCCCAGTCCTGCCGGAACAGAGGGCTGCGGGTGGACAGCTCGCCGATCAGGGCGGTGATCGCCGCGTTCAGCGGGTCGCGGCCGGCGTACAGGCGCAGCATCGCCGCGGTCATCCGCCGGGCCTCCTCCCAGTCCCCGTAGTACGAGCGGGCCCGGCGGTCGAGGAAGATGAAGCGGGCGATGTTGGGCTGGTCGTCGGTGTCGAAGTGCGGGTAGTACAGGGCGCGCCCGCCCTCGTTCCAGGCGACGATGTCGTGCTCGGGGTTGAAGACGATCGCCGGCACTGCGAGGTTGTCGAGCACCCTCTGCACCGAAGGGCGCACGGCATCCGACAGGGCAAGGGACCGGCTCCGGGGCGCGGAGCGGGCGTCCTGGGCGAGGTCGAACAGGTGGGCGCGCTCCAGGTCGTTCAGCTGCAGGGCGCGGGCGATCGCGTCCAGCACACTGTCGGAGGCACCGCGGATGTTGCCGCGCTCCAGGCGCGTGTAGTACTCCGGACTCACACCGGCGAGCTGGGCGACTTCCTCGCGGCGCAGCCCGTCCACGCGCCGGTCGTCGTCCAGATCGGGCAGCCCGACCTGTGCGGGCGTCACCTTCGCCCGCCGCGACATCAGGAACTCCCGCACCTCGTCCTTCTTCATGATCCGAACGTACGTCGCGCAGGCCGCCGCCGGGAGGCACGGGCAGGGACCCCCGGCCGACGGGAGCGGGGGTGCCTGCCCGGGTCTCCCACACCGACGGGGACATCCGTACGGTCGAAGGGCCGCTGCGGCATGCGGACCGACACCGGCCGTGCGCCGCGCCGTCTACCGGCGGATCCTCATCAGGAAGGAACACACCATGCTGAAGCAGCGCTCACTGGGTCGCCACGGCCTGACCGTCGCCGAGATCGGCTTCGGGACGATGGGCATGACCGCCTTCTACGGCTCGGGAGGATCCCGCGATGAGCACGTCGCGGTGATCCGCCGGGCTCACGAGCTCGGCGTGACCCTGTTCGACACCGCCGAGCTGCATAACCGCGGCGACGGGTCCAACGAGATCATGCTCGGCGAGGCCGTCGCCCCGTTCCGCGACGAAGTCCAGATCGCCACCAAGTTCGGCTTCACCTACGACGACCAGGGCAACTCCAACGGCCACGACTCCAGCCCGGCGAACATCCGCCGCGTGACCGAGAACAGCCTGCGCCACCTCGGCACCGACGTCATCGACGTGCTCTACCAGCACCGGCAGGACCCGAACGTCCCGGTCGAGGACGTCGCCGGCACGGTCAAGGAGCTGATCGATGAGGGCAAGGTCCGCCACTTCGGGCTGAGCGAGGTCGGGCCCGAGACGCTGCGCCGCGCCCACGCCGTGCAGCCCGTCTCCGTGCTGCAGACCGAGTACTCGCTGTTCGAGCGCGGCGTCGAGGCGGAGGTCCTTCCCGCGGCGCGGGAGCTGGGCATCGGGTTCGTGCCCTACTCGCCGCTGGGCAGGGGGTTCCTGACCTCGGCGGTCAGGCCTGCCGAGGAGTACGAGGAGGACGACTTCCGCCGGCACGACGCACGCTGGCAAGGCGAGAACTACCGGACGAACAAGCGGGCCGTCGACCAACTCCACGAGCTCGCCGCCACCAAGGGCATCAGCGCCGCGCAGCTCGCCCTCGCATGGCTCCTGGCCCAGGGCGACGACGTCGTGCCGATCCCCGGCACCCGCACCGCGGCGCGGCTCGAGGAGAACCTCGCGGCCGCCGACGTCACCCTGTCCCCGGCGGACCTCGCGCGGATCGACGAGATCATCCCGCACGGCGCCGTCGGCGTTCGTTACACCTCCGAGCACCTGCCCACCTGGGTCTGACAAACCGTCACCCGCGCGAGGCGGGCGTGGCCCCGCGGCCCCGCCCGCCTCGCGCCGGCGTGTCGTCGAACGGCCTTCTCAGTCCACGACGTCGACTGCGACGGCGCCCTCCAGACGCTCCAGCTCCCCCAGAGTCGCGTCGAAGGTGCCGAGGTGCACGGTGGTCTCCTCGAAGCCGGAGCCCTCCGCGTTGTAGTAGAAACCGAAGTTGCCCCACGGCTCGAAGTAGATGAAGTCCCCGTCCACCGGTTGCGATCCCGGCGTGTCGCCGCGCTCGAGCGGCCGCGGGGGGTAAGCGATCTTCTCGCGCCCGTTGTACTCCTCGAACTCCAGGCTCAGCGGCAGCATGGACAGGAAGTCGCGGACAGCCGGCGTGTCCTGGTCGATCAGGACGTCGACCTCGGCCTCGTCGGAGCTGAACCGCACGACCGTCCCGACGACGCCGTCGTCGGCCTCGGACGCGGCGCTCGGCGTCGGCTCCGACGGAGACGGCGCGGACGACGTCCCCGCGGCAGGCGTCGAAGGGGCCGACGACGAGGGTTCCGACGAGCAGCCGGTCAGCAGGACCAGCAGGGCGGCCGGGAGCGCGGCGGCGACGGCCTGCGTCGTCGGCCGATGCACGCTACCCGCCATGGCGCTCGTAGGTGGCGCGGAAGCCGTCCGCCGGGTCGACCGGGGTGATCACCAGGGTGTCGTCGGTGACCTCGAAGCGGCGCTCGAGGGTCTGCCCGATGAGGTCGCGAGCGGCCGCGGACTCGACCTCCACCGCGAACGTCCCCGCCTCGGCGTCGATGGTCGCGTCCCCGTAATAGGCCTCGTAGCCGCCGAGGGTGAACTCGGTGTCGGCGGCCTCGGTGTCGGGGTTCATCGCCTGGACCGACATCGTGTCGGTCGTGAAGGCGATCTGCCCGGAGTAGGGGACTTCCTGAAGGTCGCCGTCGGTTCCGACCTCGAGGCTGGTCATCTGCCACAGGCCGGTGAGCTCGTCGTCGGTGTCGGCCTGGCCGGCCGTCTGGCTGGCGGCCTCGCCGGCCGGCTGCGAGCACGCGGCCAACGAGAGCGCGAGTCCGAGCGTCATGGGCACGATCAACGACTTCTTCTTCACCGCGAGCCTCTTTCGGATTCGTCCTGATGTACTCGGACGAACCTATGCACAGCGCATTCGCGTCGGGAGTCCCTGTCAGGTTCCCCCAGAGGTGGTCCGGGGAAGGTCGTCCGAGTACGGCTCAGTGAGTCCGGTGAGGGCGAGCGGTCCTCGGCGATCCACAGCGCCTCGGTCGTCTGCCACGCCGGGTGGTTGGGACAACGCCACGTGGCGGATCGTGCCCGGCCGGATCAGGTCGTCGTAGACCGCAAGCGTCTGCTCCGACCGGGTGGTCGTCCGCGAGTCGACCATCGGCGTCGGCTGATCGGCTCCAGCGTCGCGTCGTCTTGCGTATTGTGCATGCATGCCCACGCCCGTCCATCAGACACCTCAGCATGACGCTCAACCGACGGGCGTCGGGCCAGGTCGGGTTCGCGGCCCCTACCGGACCGGTCGCGCACGGCAGAAGGAGATCCTCGAGGAGGCCACCGTCGCATTCGCGCGCGACGGCTACCGCGGCGGCTCCCTACGGGACATCGCCGGGACCATCGGCGTGTCCGCCGGCACGATCCTGCACCACTTCGGCTCGAAGGAGCAGTTGCTCATCGCGGTCCTCGAGCATCGCGATCGGCACTCCGGCGACACGGTGAAGCAGTACACGAGCTCGGCCCGCGTCGTCGACGGGGTACGCCGCATCGTGATCGAGGACGAGCAGCAGCCGGGCCTCATGCGCCTCTATGTCACGCTCGCTGCCGAGGCCGTCAGCGCCGACCATCCCGCCCACGACTACTTCGTCCAGCGGTACGCCACGCTGTCGAACTTCATCGTCGAGGCCTTGCGACGGGAGGGATACCAGCCGCCGGCCGGCGAGACCCTGGACGACATCGCTTCGCTCGTGCTCTCGACCATCGATGGCCTCCAGCTGCAGTGGCTGCTGAATCCCAACTTCTCGATGATCGACCGCTTCGACAGCATGCTGGCAACTCACGGGCTGTTGGAGTTTGGCGCGACCAGCAAGGGATGATCCCGGGAGGTACGAACGCGGTCTGCGGGACGGCGATGAATCGCCCCGGCGAGTCGGACTCACCGGGGCGATTCACTACCTACTCAACGGGCGGCTCGATTCAGCTCGCTGCCTGCCCCGACTCGATCTCGCTGGTCTTCAGGATGCGCGGGATGGCGAGGGTGACGGGGATCGATGCTGCGAGGATCGCAGCGCACACCAGGTAGGCGTTGCGGAAGCTGGCGTCGCTGTAGAACTGGGTGCCGTCCATGACGACGCCCGACGCGGCCATCACGGCGAAGATCACCGTGGAGACCACGGCGGTGGCGACGCCGGTCAGCAGGACCGACATGCCGTTGGCCATCGACTGTTCCTTCGGGCTGACAGAGCCGAGGATCAGCAGCGGGACGCTGCCGACCGAGAAGCCGCCGCCGATTCCGACGACGAGCGCGGAGAGGCCGATCTGCCATGCGTTGCCGTGCAGGAAGGCGTAGCTGACCAGTCCGAGGGTCGTGATCACGGATCCGACCAGCCAGGGGCGCCGCGGGTCCCAGCGCCCGCTCATCTTTCCGACCACGAACCCCAGGAGGAACATGGCCAGCTGGCCGGTGGCCATCACCAGCGCGGTCTTCGTCCCGCTCCACCCCAGCCCGGCCGAGACGCCCGGGATGGGCGGAAAAAGCGTCAGCAGCGTCGCCACGACCGCGACGGCGTAGACGGTTCCCTGCAGCACCGAGGTGGACGTCAACACTGTGGCCACCGCGCGGCGGCGCAGCATCCGCACGTCAACCACGGGTTCGGCGTGCCGACGCTCGACCACCACGAATCCGATCAGGCATGCGACCGTCACGACGCCCAGCCCGAGCACGGGTGCGCTGCTCCAGCCCCAGCTCCCTCCGCGGTCGACGCCGAACACCAGTGCCACCGTGGCCGTGCCGAGAAGCAGCGAGCCGAGCCAGTCGAAGCGCGCCGTCGGTGCCCGACGAGGGGTTTCCGGCAGCACGGTCAGCAGCACCAGGGCGATCGCGGTGCCCACGACCACGAACCACAGCGGGCCGCGGAAGCCGAAGTTGTCCAGCAGCACTCCCACGACCAGGGGGGCGAGCAGGGTCGTCAGGCCAAGGCTGCTGCCGATGAGGCTGCTGGCGACGCCGACGCGCCGCGGCGGGAAGACGTCACGCGCGGTGGCGAACACGAGAGCGCCGATGGGCCCGTAGAAGCCGGCCAGCGCCCGTCCGAGCAGAACCATCTCGAAGGAGGGGCCCAGCACCACGATCAGGTCGCCGACGAGGCCGATGCCCGCGGCGATCATCATGATTCGCTTCTTGCCGAAGATGTCGCCGAGCCGGCAGACGGCGGGGGTGAGCAGGGTGGACACCAGCGTGTAGGCCAGGCCGAACCACACCACCTGGGTCGTGGCAAACGCCTGCGCGATGGCCGGGCTGGTGGTGCCGGTGACGACACCGGCGGCCGTGAGCAGCTGGGCGGGCCAGATGAGCGCGAGGAGGAGCACGACGTAGCGGGCGCCACCAGGAGCGTCACCGCGTCCGTGCGAGGTGCCGGAGGGGCTGGGGTCGGCTTGCCGTGGCGTGTTCGTCGCGGCCGAGCCGGAGAACGAGGAAGTGGTCATCGGAGGATCCCTGCGTCGGGACGTCCAGGATCGGGACGTCGGCGTCCTGTATCGAAACTAAATGCTGAACGACTGTGCAGCATTGGCTTGGTTGCACAACTTAGACCCTCGGCGACGGCTGTGTCTATCCCGGTGGTGTCGGTCCGCGCTGCCGCCGTGCACTGCCTGCGATCGGCGGCAGCGCAGCGCGATGCGTGGCGGCCGAGCCGACCTGGGGATCATGCTGGTGAGCACGGCTCTGAGGGCCACCGGAGGGACGGGAGCGACGCTCCGTCGTCGGCGATCTCAGGAAGGTAGGTCGTCGAGAACAGCGTCCCCGGGGAGGATGCCCGCGAGTTCGTCGACGAAGTTCCGGGCGATCAGGCCGTAGCCCTCCGCGTCCGGGTGAAGGTCGTCCGGAAGTCGGGCGGCGTCGTCCGGGCCCAGGAGTGTCAACCCGTCCCGGTAGGTCAGGTACGGGTCCGTCCTCGATCGCCGGTCGACGATCTCGACCAGGGCCTGTCGGATCCCCTGGAGGGTGAGCGCACCGCCCGCCGTCGCGTCCGCTGACGCACGTGTCGTGGCCTTGCCGTCACGGAACTCCGTCGGCCCCGGCGCCGATTCGTGCGGCCCGCAGAAGATGGGCGAGATCACGACGATCGGGGTGTGCGGATGCCCCTCCCGCACCGTGTCGAGGAACGCGTGGACGGCCGGAACGAACGTGCGGTGCAGCATGCTCGCCGCGTTCACCACGTTGATGCCCAGCTTGAGGGTGATGACCGAGGCGGGCGTGTCCCGGATCGTGCGGGCGGCGAACCCGTCGAGTTGCGCGTTGCCGGGCAACGCGACGTTGTACAGATCCAGGCCGAGGCGACGGGCCACGATGACCGGCCAGACCCCGGTCGGATCGTCAGCTTCGGAGGCGTTGCTGATGGAGCTGCCGTAGTGCACCCAACGCGGCGCCCGGTGAGCGGACGCGTCGACAGGAGCGTCCGCGGAGAGCGACACGACCTCCGCCGCGCAGTTATGCGGCAGCCACACGACGACCCGGCGCGATCGCCCTCCGCGCGGCAACCGCGCACGAATGACGCTCGTTGCCCCCGGGACGTGATGCGCGGTCCAGTCCGCGTCGACGCGGAGGACGTCGCCCTCGTCCCGGACGAAGTGCAGCAGCTCGCCGTCCCCCTCGACGCTGACCACGCAGGGCCGCAGCGGGAACCCCGCCGACTCGAGATGGAGTCGGCGGAAGAGGAGACGCAGCTCGATCAGCGACGCTGCCGTGTCCAGCTCGAGCCTCACCCCGGAGAGAAAGCTCGCGCCCGTCTCGATCGTCACGTCGGGATACTGAGCCTTGGTCCAGTCGGGCAGGCGGCGTACGAGCACGCGACCGTCCGCGTGCTCGATCGCACCGGCTCCGCGGACGGCCGCCGCCACGGTGTCGTGACTGATCTCGTGCACGGCGGTCACCCCTGTCGCTCGCCGGACGAGGACGGCCCGCGGTCCGCGACCGCGCCGAACCAGTGGAGGCTCGGCTTCGGCGTGCGCTCGAACGTCTCGCGATCGACGGCGATGAGGCCGAAGGTCGGTCGCCAGTGCCCCCACTCGAAGTTGTCCACCGCCGACCAGTGGATGTAGCCGCGAACGTCGATCCCGTCGTTCATCGCCGTGTACAACCCCGCGAGGGCGGCCTTCGTGTACGCGATGCGGACGTCGTCATCTGCCGTGGCGATGCCGTTCTCCGTGACCACGATGGGCACTCCGCAGGTGACCTCGGCCGCGTTGCGCACGCAGATCTCGAGAGCGTCGGGGCGGTATGCCCAGCCGGTCAGGGTGTTGTCGGGAGCATCAGCATGGGGGACGGGGCCGTCGGCGTCGACCGCCTGGCTGGTGTAGGACTGCACCCCCACGTAGTCGTCGCCTCGGGCGGCGAGGTAGTAGAAGTCCTCCCACGCGTACTTCACCTCGGCGAACGTGCTCTCGTTCCCATCGGTCGGGGTGAATGCCTGACCGGCCACGCTCCACCCCACCAGGGCGCGCGTGCGTCGTCGAACGACCTCACGCGCCGCGTGGTGCGCCTCGACGAGTCGTCGACCGAGCTCGATGTCCGGCAGCGGCGGCCGCGCATGCTCGTCGCGCGGAGGAAGAGGTGCCCCGCTGCGGATGAGGCCGTGGAAGTACTGGATGAACGCCAGGACGTTCGGCTCGTTGATGGTGCACACCCAGTCGACGCCCTCGAGGATCTCGCAGACCGTGTCGCAGTATCGAGCGAAGATCTCCGCCGAGTCGTCCGCGAGCCAGCCTCCCCGGTCGACGAACCACTGCGGGTGCGAGAAGTGGTGGAGCGTCACCATCGGCGTGAGCCCGAGGCGCAGGGCTTCGTCGATCATCCGCCGGTAGTGGTCCAGCTCGGCTCGGGAGAATCGTCCGGGCAGCGGCTCGATGCGCGCCCACTCGACGCTGAACCGGTAGGTGTTCACCCGCGCGCCGGCGAGGAGCTCCATCTCCTCGCGATACCGGTGGTAGCTGTCGATCGCGTCGCCGCTGGCCTCGAAGATGCCGGAGGCCACCTGCTCGATCTGCCACCAGTCGCTGTTGACGTTGTTGCCCTCGACCTGGTGGGCAGACGTCGCAGCCCCCCAGAGGAATGTGCGCGTCATCGCTCGGTCCCCTTCCGGATCTCGTGGTTGCGGGGAGCCGCGCCCGCACCGAACTCGAACAGCGGGTCCTCGATGTCCAAGGGCGCGTCCAGATCGCCGTCCAGCACGTCGGCCATGCTCCTCGGCAGCTGCACGGGCAGCCGCCCCTCTCCGGGCGCCCCGCCGCGCACGACCTCGAGGATGACGGACCGGCTGCAGCCGTAGTGGACGACCAGTCCGGCGGCCTCGTCAACGATCGGCGTCAGGACAGCAGGACGAGTGAGGTCCACCGCGACGACGGTCGGCATGCGGCGGCAGATGTCGACGATCTCGGCCACCTGGGCGTCGGGGAAGTCGAGGGACCCTGCGGGGAACATCGACTCGAAGAATCCGCTGCGAGGCTCGGAGGGGGCCTCGGCGAGGACGACGGCGGCCGTCGCGTCGCCGAGTTCCTCGTCCACCTCACCCGTCGCGCTGACGGAGACGGCGGGCGCGCTCTCCGGTACGGCTGGCCAGCCGCCCTTCAGCACCGTGACGGCCCGTCGCTGGGCGGCAAGCCCCGCCACCCGCAGCTGCTCGCGTCGCTCTTCGGCGAGCGGTCGCGGCGCAGCATCGTCGAGGAGACCCAGCCTCTCCTTCTCGAGCAGGATGCGGCGCACCGACTGATCGATCCGCTCCTCGCTGATCCGGGAGTCCTCGACCAGCTGCACCACGACCTCGGGGACGGCCTCGCCGCCGAACTGGTCGACGCCGGCCTCGAGGGCACGCAGGACACGTGTGTGCACGTCCGCGTCTTCCAGTCCCCACGCGCGGGCAGGAACGGTCTCACCCATGATGTCGTGGTCGGTGAGAATGCCGAAGTCGCTGAGCACGACGCCGTCGAAGCCGAGGCGCTCGCGCAGCAGCCCGGTGATCACCTCCTTGTTGAAGGCGAACCCGACCTCCTCCAGCCCGATGCCGATGGGCCTGCTGTAGTAGGGCATGACCTGAGTGACGCCCTGCCCGAGGAGGGCTTCGAAGGGGCGGAGGTGCGTCTCGAAGTGGCCTCCGGGATACGCCTGGTCCTTGCCGTACGCGAAGTGGGAGTCTTCTCCGTCGAGCTGGGGGCCGGCCCCGGGGAAGTGCTTGACGACCGCGCTGACGCGGTTCTTGGGGTTGTCGCCGTGGAGCCCGCGCAGATAGGCGCCGGCGGTCTCGATGACGAGCTCGGGGTCGCCCCCGAATGTTCCGGTGCCGCGGGCCCAGCGCAGCTCGGTGAGGACGTCGAGCTGCGGGCCCAGGAGGACGTGCAGCCCGGCCGCCCGGAACTCCTCTCCCGTGGCGCGCCCGGCCAGGAAGGCAGTGTCGGGGTCGCGGAGCGCCGCGATGCCGAGCGGCTCGGGCCACTCGGAGAAGCCGCTGGCCGCCGCCGCGTGCCCTGGCCGGTCTGCGGACACCTGTCGCGGGTCGCTGGACAGGGTCACCGGCACCGGGAGCTCCGCCTCGCGCCCCGCATCCGCGATCGCGTGCGCGAGATCCGCCATCTGCTGCGGAGACGCCGGGCCCATGACGGCGAAGTGGCTGATCCGGTGCGCTTCGAGGTGATGTCTCACCGGCCCGAGCTCGACCGAACCTCCCGGCCCCGGCGGGAGCACGTAGGCCATCGCATGGAATAGCGTCCCCGCCTTCTCAGCAAGACTCATCGTGGCGATCAGGGAATCGACGCGGTCGGTCAGGACGGGGTGGGGGATCATTCGGTGGCCTTGTCGGGTCGGGGGGTGAGGGAGGGTCGCCGGGTCGACGCGATCACGTACGCGCGAGAGCGGTGGCGTTGCACCTGGTGGCGCGGGTCGCGGATCCAACAGGGTGCTCGATCCGGCGTCGAGGCACGGTAGCACCAACATTGAACACCCGGTGAACGTTCGCCCAGATCGCCATCGACCTCCGTCCGAGTTCCACGATTCCGATGCCCTTCCAGGTAGGGCGGCGCGAGACTGGACAGGCCGGACGATCGCGGCTAGCCTCCTTCGAACATTGATCGACTGTTCTATGTTCGACGCCGAGCGCGGATCCCCGCCGGGAGTAGGCGCGACGAGGACCGGTCGCTCCCCCACCGCTGCGCCATCGTGGGCAAGCAGAGGAGACACACCCGTGCCGAACACCGCCCGTTTCATCACCCCCGTCGACGACCCCGGCAGCGCCCCGGTCCTGTTCCGGCGCGTGCGCCCGGACCGCGGTCACGGCGCCATCACCTCCGCCCGGCTGACCGTCAGCGCGCGGGGCGTCGTCGAAGCATGGATCGACGGCGAACCCGTCTCGCCGGACGTCCTCACCCCCGGGTGGACGAGCTACGAGTTCCGCATCCGGACCGTGACCCACGACGTCACGCGACTGGTGGGGGACGACGTCGTCGTCGCCCTGGTGATCGGCAACGGCTGGTATCGCGGACACCTCGGCTGGATGGGGAACTCGGCGCTCTACGGCGACGAGCTCGCGGGCTGGGCCGAGCTGCGGATCGTCTTCGAGGACGGGCACGAGCAGGTCGTCGGGACGGACGACTCCTGGAGCGCCACGGGATCCGGAATCCTCGAGGACGACCTGTACGACGGCCAGACGATCGACGCGCGCCTGCGCCCGGACCTGGCCGCCCTCACGGACGGTGAGCCCGTCCGGGTGGTCGACGTCGACCCGGCGCTGCTCGTCGAGAGCGAAGGTCCGGCGATCCGCCGGCAGGAGCTCCGCAGGCCGGAAAAGATCTGGCAGGCACCGTCCGGGGCGACCCTGGTCGATTTCGGGCAGAACTTCGTCGGCTGGGTGAAGGTCCGCGTCCAGGGGCCCGCGGGCTCGACCGTGACCGTGCGCTACGCCGAGGTCCTCGAGCACGAGGAGCTGGCCACCCGCCCTCTGCGCAACGCGAAGGCAACGGACCGGTTCGTCCTCTCCGGCGGCGTCGACGAGTTTGAGCCGACCTTCACCTTCCACGGCTTCCGCTACGCCGAGGTCACAGGATGGCCGGAGGGGAGCCCGCTGAGCGAGGACGACATCACGGGGGTCGTCGTCCATAACGACCTGCGCCGCATCGGGCACTTCCGCAGCTCCAACGAGCTCCTGAACCAGCTGCACGCGAACGTCGTGTGGGGGCTGAGGGGCAACTTCCTCGGCGTGCCCACGGACTGCCCGCAGCGCGACGAGCGACTGGGATGGACGGGCGACCTCGCCGTGTTCGTGCCCACCGCCACGTTCCTCTACGACACGAAGGACTTCCTCTCGGAGTGGCTGCGCGACCTGGCCCTCGAGCAGGCGCACCTCGGCGGCACCGTCCCGGTCATCGTTCCCGACCCCCTCAAGGGGGTCGACATCGGCTTCCCCCCGCTGGACGCCACCGCCATCTGGGGCGATGCCGCCGTCTGGGTCCCGTGGGCACTCTGGGAGGCCTACGGTGACGTCGCCGTCCTCTCCCGGCAGTTCGACTCGATGACCGCGCACGGCCGCCGCATCCGCGACCTCCTCTCTCCCTCGGGGGTGTGGGACGCCGGCTTCCAGTTCGGCGACTGGCTCGACCCGACGGCTCCGCCCGAGGAGCCCTGGAACTCCAAGGCGGACAACGGCGTCGTGGCCACCGCGTGCGCGTACCGAACCGCCGGCATGATCGCCGGCGCTGCGCGCGCCCTGGGACGACAGGACGAGGCCGTCGAGTTCGACACGATGGCGGCCTCGCTCCGGTCGGCCTTCACCCGGGAGTACGTGGAACCGGACGGTCGCATCCACAGCGACGCCCCCACCGCGTACGCGCTGGCGATCGCGTTCGGCCTCCTCGACGGCACGGCACGGCAGCAGGCGGGCGACCGACTGACGGAGATCATGGCGGCGTCCGGTCATCACATCTCCACCGGCTTCGCGGGAACACCCTTCATCACCGAGGCCCTCAGCTCCACCGGGCACGTCGCAGACGCCTACCGCCTCCTTCTGCAGACCGAGTGCCCGAGCTGGCTCTACCCCGTGACCATGGGCGCCACCACCGTGTGGGAGCGATGGGACTCGATGCTCCCCGACGGCTCGATCAACCCCGGCGAGATGACGAGCTTCAACCACTACGCCCTCGGAGCCGTGGCCGACTGGATCCACAGCGTCGTCGGCGGCCTGTCACCCCTCGAACCCGGTTACGCCCGCGTGCTGATCGCCCCGATGCCCGGAGGCGACCTGACCTCCGCCGAGACCACCCTCGACAGCCCGCACGGCCGCATCTCGGTCTCCTGGCGCCTGGACGGCGGCGACCTGGTCGTCCACGCAGACCTGCCGTCGGAGGTCGAGGGCCTGGTCCGGCTCCCCGGCCGGGACGACGTCGTCGTGCCCGGAGGATCGCACGTCTTCACCGCTCCGATGTCCAACCTGGTTCTCGGCTGAATCACGGGAGTCGAGTGCTCGGCCTGCTCGGTCGGGCCGCGCACCGTACATCCCTCATCGAATTCCTCGGGAGAGGTTCACACCTGATGACAGACTTCCCTCCTGCCCTCCGCGCTGGGATCATCGGCGGCGGATTCATGGCAGCCGTCCATTCCCGCGCGATCCGCGCCGCCGGCGGCTCCGTCGTCGCCGCGACGGCGTCCTCGGCCGATCGTGCCCACCTCGCCCGGAAATCCACCGGCGCCCGCCACGCTGCGGCGAGCGTGCGCGAGCTCGTGCAGCGCGAGGACATCGACGTCGTGCACGTGTGCAGCCCCAACGCCGTCCACCAGGAACACGCCGTCCAGGCCCTCGAGGCCGGGAAGTGGTTGGTGTGCGAGAAGCCGCTGGCGACGAGCGTCCGGGCGGCGGAGTCGATCCTCGACGCGTCGACGTGCAGCGGGCTCGGTGGTTCCGTGCCCTTCGTCTACCGGTTCCATCCGATGGTGCGCGAGATGCGCGCGCGGATCGCCGCAGGAGCGCTCGGGGCGCCGAGCGTGATCCACGGCAGCTACCTGCAGGACTGGCTCGCGGCCGAGAACGCGACGAACTGGCGGGTCGACCCCCGCCTCGGTGGCCGCTCCCGGGCGTTCGCGGACATCGGGTCGCACTGGTTCGACCTGCTCGAGTTCGTCACGGGCGACCGGGTCACTCGCGTGAGCGCGCAGGGCCTGACCGCGTTCCCGCAGAGGAACGGAGGCGCCGCCACAACCGAGGACGCGGTGTCGGTGCAGTTCGCGACCGAGGGAGGCGCCATCGGCGCGATGGTCGTCTCTCAGGTGTCCGCTGGACGCAAGAACCGCCTCCATCTCGAGATCTCCGGGTCCGACGCCAGCTTCGCGTTCGATCAGGAGCAGCCCGAGTCGCTGTGGCACGGCTCGCTGCCGGGGGCCACGCAGCTGGCGCGGGACGGCGACCAGCTCGCACCCGATGCCGCCCGACTCTCGCTCCTGCCCCCCGGTCATCCTCAGGGCTATCAGGACGCGTTCAATGCGTTCGTCGCCGACAGCCACTCCTTCTTCGCAGGAACGCTGGGGCCCGAAGCGCAACGCGGCCTCCCCCAGCTCCAGGACGGGCTGCGGGCCGCCGAGATCTGTGACGCGGTCCTGGACTCGGTGGATTCCTCCGGCTCGTGGGTCGAGACCACCTCTGCGCTCCGTACCGAATCGGAATCGGCCCGCGTCGCCGTCTAGGAGCGTCCGCACCGCCACACCCAACCCGACGACCGATCAAGGACTCCGCTCATGACCAAGCCGGTTGTGCTGTTCAAGCCCGCCCCGCAGCTGCGGGACCGCATCTTCACCCCCGAATCATGGCGCCGCCTCACGGACAGCTTCGACGTCATCGACTACGAGGCACGTCCCGACGACGAGGACTTCGCCCGCCGCCTGCCGACGGCGTTCGCCGTCATCGGACAGCCCGACCTGGACGCCGACGCGCTCCGCTCCGCACCGGACCTGCGAGCCATCGTCAACGTCGAAGGCAACTTCTTCCCGAACATCGACTACCCGGCCGCCTTCGCCAACGGCACCCGTGTGCTCGGGTGCGGAACCGCGTACTCGCAGGCCGTCGCCGAGTACTCCCTCGCCCTCGCGCTCGACATCGCCCGGGGCATCACCCGCGAAGATCACGCGACACGCGAAGGTTCGACCGCGATCGTGTCCGCCACCACGGCCGACTCCATCCTGCTGCGCGGCGCCGCCGTGGGAATCATCGGCTACGGCAACCTCGGGCGCGCGTTCCATGCGCTCATCGAGCCCTTCAACAACGAGACGCGCATCCACGACCCCTGGTTGCCGCAGAGCATCATCCACGACACCGGCGCCATCCCTGCAAGCCTGGACGAGACTCTCCAGACGAGCGACTTCGTCTTCATGTTCGCCACCGCCACAGCAGACAGCGAACATCTCCTCAACGCCGAGAAGCTCGACCTGCTGAAGCCCGGTGCCCGTCTGGTGCTGGTGAGCCGTGCCGCCGTGGTCGACTACGACGCGCTCCTGGAACGCCTCCAGGCCGGGAAGCTGCATGCCGCGATCGACGTGTGGCCGGAGGAGCCGATCCCGGCCGACGACCCGTTCCTCTCGCTGAACAACGTGGTCGTCTCCGCGCACCGCGCCGGGGGCATCCCGCAGGCATTCTTCAGCATCGGCGAGATGGTGTGCGACGACCTCGAGCTGCTCCGTGACGGTCTCCCCCCGGCACGACTGCAGGTCGCCGCACCGGAGCTCGTCACTCGCTACCGGAACAAGCCCGTCGGCTGAGGGCGTGGCCGGGGGCCTGGATGCGACGCCTCAGGGCTCCACCCCCCTCATCTGCGACGAGCCGCCACGCGTATCAGGCGAGGTAGGAGTCGACGGGGCCGTTGTCGACGTAGATGCGCTGGTCGGTGAACTTCCCCTCGGCGATGGTGAAGATCGAGCACGCCCGGATCGTCTTCTCGAAGCCGTCGGGGAAACGCCAGGCGCTGTCGACCTCGAACACGACGACGCCATCGTCTTCCTGCCAGACATTGATGAGCGGGTGCGCGAGGGAATCGACCTTGTCGCCGATCGCGGCCATCTGCGCCAGCACCACATCCTTCCCGGTGACGGTCGGGGCGTTGGCGAAGGTCAACGACACGTCGTCGGCGTAGAAGTCGGCGAGGCGGTCGTAGTCCTTCGCCTCCATCACGGCGAAGTACTCGGCAAGGAAGTCGGTGGTGGACTGGTCCGCACGGGGCATGGGTGTTCCTTCTCTTCTCGGTGGCGGTCGTGCGATGGTCGCTCGCGGGGGCGGGATCAGGCGTCCACGGAGGCGGAGGACGGCTGGCGGGGGCCGTCGCCGGCGTGGTGGAAGGCCGGAGGCTCGACCGCCAGCACCGTGAGGGCATCGAGCTGTTCGGCGCTGAGCTCCACCTCGGCGGCGGACGCGTCGGCTCGCAGCTCGTCGACGCTCTCGGGCCCGACGATCGCGCTGGCGACGGCAGGCCGGGACAGCAGCCACGCAAGCGCGACCTGCTGCATCTCGAGTCCCCACTCGCGGGACAGCCGGTCGACCTCGTGGGCGAGCGCGATCTCGGCGGGCGGAAATCCGGGTGCGCCGAACCGCTGATCGCCAGAAGTCTCCCGGTCCAGGACGGCCAGGTCGGCCAGCAGGCCGCCGTGCAGCGGCGCGTACGGGACGATCGAGACGCCGAACTGCTCGGCGGCGGCGGCCAGCTCCCGCTCGACCGCGCGGTCGACGAGGTTGTACTTCACCTCGGCGGCCACGGGTGCGGAGGCCAGGCGGCGCTCGTCAGCGACCCACAGGGCGTGGGTGACCCGCCAGGCCGGATGGTTGGACAGTCCGACGGCGCGGATCTTGCCCTGCCGGTTCAGGTCGTCGTAGACCGCGAGCGTCTCCTCCAGCGGAGTGTCCGGGTCGGGGTCGTGGGCGTAGTAGAGGTCGATCCAGTCGGTCTCCAGGCGGCGCAGGCTCTCCTCGACCTGCCGGATGACGTGCCGGCGCGACAGACCTCGGTCGTTGACGCCGAGCCCGGTGATGCCGTTGGACTTGGTGGCGATGACGACCTCGTCGCGGCGTCCGCGCAGGGCGCGGCCGAGGATCTGCTCGGCGGGCTCACGCTCGGCGGCCGGCGGCGCCCCGGCGCGGTCGAAGACCGGCATGTTGCCGTACACGTCGGCGGTGTCGACGAAGTTCACGCCGAGGTCGAGGGCGGCGTCGACGATCCGCTCGGCCTCCCGCGGGTCGGGAGCGACGCCGAAGGTGGCGGTGCCCAGGCAGATCCGGGACACGCGCATGCCGCTGCGCCCGAGGACGGAGTACTCCATGGTGCCGTTCTTCCTGCTGATCAGGACGCGAGGTCGGCAGTCAGAGCAGACACGGCGTCGAGCTGCTCGGCGGTGAGCTCGATGTCCGCGGCGGAGGCGTTGGCACGGACCTCGCCCGGGGTCTCGGCCCCGACGATCACCGAGGCGACGGCAGGGCGGGACAGCAGCCACGCGAGCGAGACCTGCTGCATGCCCAGCCCCCACTCGCGGGCGAGGCGGTCCAGCTCGCGGGCGACCGCGATCTCCGCCTCCGAGTACCCCGGCCCGCCGAAGCGCTTGCCACCGGCAATCTCGCGGTCCAGCACCGACAGGTCGGCCAGGATGCCGCCGTGCAGCGGCGCGTACGGGACGATCGACAGCCCGAATCGTGTGCACGCGGCGGCCAGCTCCTTCTCCGCGTTCCGGTCGAGCAGGCTGTACATCACTTGCGCAGCGACGGGTCCGGAGACCAGCCGGCGGTCGTCGGCGATCCACAGCGCCTCGGTCATCTGCCACGCCGGGTGGTTGGACAGCGCCGCGTAGCGGATCTTGCCCTGCCGGATCAGGTCGTCGTAGACCGCGAGCGTCTGATCCAGCGGGGTGTGCGGATCGGGGAAGTGGCCGTAGTACACGTCGATGTGGTCGGTGCGCAGCCGGCGCAGGCTCTGCTCCACCTGCTGGATCACGTACCGGCGCGACAGGCCCGCGTCCGGGTCGAAGCGCCGCTCCCCCGACTTCGTGGCCAGCACCACCTCGTCCCGGCGACCGGCCAGCGCTCGCCCGAGGATCTCCTCCGCCGACTCCCGCTGAGACGCCGGAGGAAAGCCCGGACGGTCGAACGTCGGGGTCGAGCCGTACACGTCAGCGGTGTCGAAGAAGTTGATCCCGAGGTCCAGCGCCGCGCCGACGACGCCGTCCGCGTCCTGGGAACTCGGCGCCACTCCGAAGGTGGCGCTACCAAGGCAGACCTTGGAGACGCGGATGCCGGTCGGGCCGAGGACGGAGTACTTCATCGGTGCATTCCTCTCGAGGGTCGGAGCCTCACGTCGCCGCGATCGTCGGCCACGGCTGGCGCTTCCACGAACGCTAACCGTTCGGTTATGGTTCGACAAGGCCTGAGAGGATGGCGGGCATGCCGGAGAAGACGCGGGCCACGGTGCGCGGCCCTTACCGCACCGGGATTCGTCGGCGCGAGCAGCTCGTCGCCGCCGCGATCGAGGTGTTTGCCGAGCACGGCTACGCCGGTGGTTCCCTCCGCGCGATCGCCGAGCACGCGGGGGTCTCCCATGCCTCGCTGATCCAACACTTCGGCAGCAAGGAAGGACTGCTCACCGCCGTCCTGGAGGAATGGGACCGACGTACCGTCCAGGACGGGCTCGCCGACATCAGCGGCCTGGACTACTTCCGACGGCTGCCCGAGGTCATGGCGGCGCACCAGGACAACCGCGGGCTGCTCGAGCTGTTCACCACCATCGCGGCCGAGGCCTCGAGCCCCCTCCACCCGGCACACGGCTTCATCGTCCGGCGCTACGCCACCAACCTCGCCACCCTCGCCGATCACCTGCGGCAGGCGCGCGCTGCGGGCGACATCGCGGCCATGAGCGACGCCCAGATCGACATCGAGGTCCGGCTGGTGACCGCCGCCCTCGACGGCATCGGCCTCCAATGGCTCCTCGATCCTTCGACCGACGTCGCGGCAAGCGTGTCCACCTATGTCGAACGCGCCATCGCGTCGTGGGTGAGCGGCCGTGGTGATGACAGGAGGTGAACGAAAGGGGCACCGACAACGCCTGGTCGTCGCCTCAAGCAAGCCTCACGTGCGCTGGTGCGAAAGCGGAGGCTGGACGACGCCCTCGTCGCCGTCGGGACCAGGGCGGAGCAGCCCTCGTCGGCACGGTGCCTACCCGCTCCCGGTCACGGACCCCGCCGCCCGCAGGACGACGTCCCGGAGGAACTCGTGCTCCGGGTCGCGGTCGTTGACGGAGTGCCACCACATGGCCTCGACCATGGATCCCAGGTCCACAGTGGCAGGCACGGCGCGCACGCCGGAGTCCGGCGGCAGAAGCCGCGCCAAGCGCTGCTGCAGCAATGCGACCCTGCCGCTGCCGGCCACCAGCGCCGGGATCGTCAGAAAGTGCTCGGTCACCACCGCCACGTGCGGCTCGATGCCGAGCATCCGGAGGCGTCGGGCCGCCGGTGTGGACGCCGTCGGGCCGTGGAACGTCATCACCCACGGCATGGTGCGGAGCTGTTCCTCGGTGAGCTCGTCACCGACGTCGGCATTCGAGTCCGCGACGAGGCACACCCACCGATCGTCGTGCAGGTCTGCGTGCGGCAGGTCGACGAGGAAGCCGTGCGGCATGAGGATGAGGTCCGAGCCCACGAGGACCCGCTCGGCGTCGTCGACGAACCTGGGGCTGCTCGCCGCGAAGTGCACGCGCGCCCTCGGGGCCTCGCACCCGAGGATCTCCACGAGCGCGGCACCGAGCACCGCGACGCTGTAGTCGCTCGCGATGATCGTGAACTCGCGGGTCGAGGAGGCGGGGTCGAAGACAGGCTCGGCCGCGAACACCCGCTCGACGCCTGAAAGCACGGTCCGGGTGCGCTCGCGCAGCTGCTGCGCCAGAGGCGTGAGCACGTACTCGTTGCCGCGACGGCTCAGCAGGCGGTCGTCGAAGTGCCGGCGCAGCTTGGCGAGGGCCGCCGACAGCGCGGGCTGACTCAGGCCCATCTGGTGTGCGGCGCGGGTCACGCTGCGGTTCTGCAGCAGCGCGTCCAACGACACCAGGAGGTTCAGGTCGAGGTTCGCCAGGCGGGTGGATCGCGGCGGACGCCCCGGGTCTTCGCCTCGGCGTGCGTCGGGTCGGTCGTCGGCGGTCACCGGAGCATCCTCGCACCTATCCACGAGGCTGATATCGCCTATCCGCACTTCCGTCTTCCCTGATGGTCGGCGCGGGATGCAGGGTCGTTACCAGGCCGAAGACGACCCGACCCCGAGAGGACGTTCGATGACGAACCTGCTGGCACACCTTGCCCACCTGGAGATCGCCTCCCACGACGTGGCGGCGACGGCTGCCTTCTTCGAGAAGCAGTTCGGGCTGCGCCCGGTGCAGACCGACGACGACGGCACGACCTACCTGCGCTGCTGGGGCGACTACTACCCGTACAGCCTGGTGGTCTCCCCGGGCGCCGAGCCGGCGCTGGTCAACATGGCCTGGCGCACGACCAGCGCCGACGCCCTCGAGGAGGCCGCCGCCCGCGTGCAGGCGAAGGGTGTGGAGGGCGCCTGGCACGACAAGCGCCAGGGCCACGGCCGGTCGTTCCAGTTCACCGGCCCGTACGGCCACACGATGGAGCTGTACTGGGACGTGCCGCAGCACCAGGCGCCCGCGGAGCTGGCGTCGGTGTTCCCCGACCGGCCGGAGCGCCGCAGCTCGCACGCCGCCGCGCCCCGGTTCCTGGACCACGTGACCATCGCGGCGTCCGACGTCAAGGGCTTCGCCGCCTGGTACAGCGAGGTGCTCGGCTTCCGCACGATGGCGTTCACGGAGCTCGACCACGCCGAGATCACGGTGTTCAGCGTGCTGACCACCAACGAGAAGTCGCACGACCTGGGCGTGGTGCTCGACTCGTCGCAGCGGCCCGGCCGCGTCAACCACATCGCGTTCTGGACGGACTCGGTGCAGGAGCTGCTCGTGGCGGCCGACGTGCTCATGGAGAACGGCGCGAGCATCGAGTACGGGCCGTCCATCCACGGCGTCGGTGAGCAGTCGTTCCTGTACTTCCGCGAGCCGGGCGGCATGCGCGTGGAGCTCAACACCGGCGGCTACCGCAACTACGTGCCCGACTGGCAGGCGAACACCTGGAAGCCGTCGCTCGGCTCCAACAGCATCTACCGCAACTCGGCCATGCCGATGTCGATGACGGAGTCGTTCCCGCCGGACGAGGGCCGCCCGACCGCGACCGAGGAGGGAATCGTGCCCGGGACGGAGGACGCGATCCTCAACCCGTACGCGCAGCACGGCCAGGGCTGAGGGAGGGGTCGACGTGTTCCAGTACTTCCCCGGCAACTACGTGTGGAACCTGTCGGTGAACCTCGCCATGGAGATGGGCGGGCGCATCGGCGAGGTGGACACCATCTGTCGCCCGCTGCTCGACGCCGCGGCCCGCGGCGAGGACGCCGGCACGCCGGAGTTCATGGCCGCCTGGGAGCGGCAGGGCGACACCCTGGTGGACCTCGCCGCCGAGGACGAGGCGGCGGGCCGCCTGCTGTCGGCGGGCGAGAAGCTCGGCCGCGCGGCCACGTACTTCCTCACCGGCGAGCGGATGCAGGCCGCGGGCCACGCCCCGCGCGTCGCGCTGTACGCGAAGTTCCGCGACACGTTCGAGCGCGGCGTCGTCCTGGCGGACGAGAACGCCGAGCGGGTCGAGATCCCGTACGCCGGCGCGCACCTGTCCGGCATCCTCACCCACGCCCTGAACCCCGACGGCACCCGCGTCACCGGCCCGGCGCCGCTGCTGATCCAGGTCAACGGCCTCGACAGCACCAAGGAGATGCTCTTCCGCACCGGCCCGGCGGCGAAGCTCGCGGCCCGCGGCGTCGCGAGCCTGTGCCTCGACCAGCCCGGCACGGGCGAGGCCCTGCGCCTGCACGACCTGCACGCGGTCCCCGAGTCCGAGCAGTGGGCGTCCGTGGTGTACGAGCACCTCGCGGCGCGCGACGACTTCGACGCCGAGCGCATCGGCATCCTCGGCGTCTCCCTCGGCGGGTACTACGCCCCGCGCGCCGTCGCGTTCGAGCCGCGTTTCGCGCTCGGCGTCGCGTGGGGCGCCAACCACGACTGGCGCGCCGTGCAGAAGGCACGGCGCGACCGCGAGGGCGAGCGCCCCGTGCCCCACTACTGGGACCACGTGCAGTGGGTGTTCGGCACCCAGGACCTCGACGCCTTCTTCCAGGTGGCCGAGCGCATGCACCTGGACGGCGTGCTCGACCGCGTCCGGGTGCCGTTCCTCGTCACCCACGGCGAGCACGACCGGCAGATCCCGCTGGAGTACGCGCACCGCACGTACGACCAGCTGACGGCCTCCCCCGACCGCGAGCTCGTCGTCTTCACCGACCGCACCGGCGGCACCGCGCACTCCAGCGTGGACAACGGGTCGGTCGCCACGGACGTCATCGCCGACTGGGTCGCCGAGCGCCTGGGCGGGAGGACGAAGTGACGGCCCTCCCACCCGCCGAGCTCGACCGCACCGACCCCGAGGGCGCGATCGCCGCCGCCGCGAAGCGGGTCTCCAACTGGGGGCGGTGGGGCGAGGCGGACGTCAAGGGCACACTCAACCTGATCACCGACGACCACCGGCGCCGGGCGGCGACGCTGGTGCGCCGCGGCCGCAGCTACTCCCTCGCCCAGCGGTTCGACATGGACGGACCGCAGAAGGGCTGGCGGCGGCGCACCAACCCCGTGCACACGATGCTCGACACCGGCACGGACGCCGAGGCGGGGATCCAGGGGTTCCCGCACGGCATGGGCGGCGCGGACGACGTCGTCGCGATGCCGCTGCAGTGCTCCACGCAGTGGGACGGGCTGGGGCACATCTTCGACCACGGCCGCGCGTGGAACGGGCGGCGCGCGGGCGAGGTCGTCACGTCGCTCGGCGACGGCGTCACCGGCATCGAGACGGTGGCCGCCGACCTCGCCGGGCGCGGCGTGCTGCTCGACGTCGGACGGGCGCTAGGCGAGGACGTCGCCGGCACGGGCGGCGAGCTGCCCGACGGCTTCGCCATCACGCCCGAGCACCTGGAGGCGACGATCGCCGCGCAGGGCGCGTCGTCCGAGGTCGGCCCCGGCGACATCCTCGTGGTGCGCACCGGACAGTACGGGCGCGCCCTGCGCGACGGCTGGGGCGAGTACGCCGGAGGTCCGGCGCCCGGGCTGTCGTTCACGACCGCGGACTGGCTGCGCGAGCGCGACGTGGCCGCCGTCGCGACCGACACGTGGGGCTTCGAGGTGCGGCCCAACGAGTTCGACGTCGCGTTCCAGCCGCTGCACCAGGTGGTGATCCCGAACATGGGCCTGTTCCTGGGCGAGATGTGGGCGCTGGAGGACCTCGCGGCAGACTGCTCCGGCGACGGCTCCTACGAGTTCCTGCTGGTCGCGGCGCCGTTGCCCGTCACCGGCGCGGTGGGCGCCCCGCTGAACCCGATCGCGCTGAAGTAGCTCAACCCCTCTTTCGGAAAGTGAGGCGACGATGCCCGCAGTTCGTTCCGTCCTGGTGGTCGGCGGCGGTGCCGCCGGCTGCGCCACCGCCATCCTGCTCGCCCGTGCCGGGGTCGAGGTGGAGGTCGTCGAGGCCCGGCCCGACGTGTCCGCCGTCGGCTCCGGCATCACCCTGCAGGGCAACGCCCTGCGCGTGCTGCGCGACCTCGGAGTCTGGGAGCCGGTGAGCGCCGCCGGCTACGCCTTCGACTCGCTCGGGATCCGCGCGCCCGACCCTGCCGGCTCCCTGGTCGCGCAGATCCCCGACGTGCGCACCGGCGGGCCGGACCTGCCCGCGACGCTGGGGATGCCGCGGCCGGTGCTCGCGCGGCTGCTGCTCGACCGCGCCGCCGAGGTGGGCGCCAAGGTGCGGTTCGGCACCAGCCCCACGCAGCTGCGGCAGGACGCCGCGGGTGTCGACGTGACGTTCTCGGACGGCTCCGACCGCCGCTACGACCTGGTGGTGGGCGCCGACGGCATCCACTCCTGGACGCGCGCGACGATCGGCATCGACACCGCGCCGCGCAGCACCGGCATGGGCATCTGGCGCGTGTACGTGCCGCGGCCCGCCGACGTGGAGCGCACCGACCTCACCTACGGCGGCCGCTGCTACATCGCCGGGTACTGCCCCACCGGCGACGACACCCTGTACGCGTACCTGGTGGAGGACGTGCAGGACCGGTCGGGGCTCACGCCCGCCGAGCAGCTGGCCGTGTTCCGCGACCTCGCGTCGGCGTACGGCGGACCGTGGGACGCCGTCCGCGCCAGCCTCACCGACGACACGCACGTCAACTACGCGCGGTTCGAGTCGCACGTCGTCGACGCGCCGTGGCACCGCGGGCGCGTCGTCCTCGTCGGCGACGCCGCGCACTCCTGCCCGCCCACCATCGCCCAGGGCGCGGCGCAGGGCCTCGAGGACGCCGCCGTGCTGGCGGAGCTGCTGGTGGGCGCCGACCGGCTCGACGACAACCTGCTGGCGCAGTACACCGACCGGCGCCTGCCCCGGGCGCAGGAGGTGGTCGAGGCGTCGGTGCAGATCGCCACGTGGATGCTCGAGCACACGCCGCCGTCCGAGGCGGACGTGCCCGGGCTGATGCGCCGCATCTCGACGCTCGTGACGGAGCGGCCATGAGGTTCGCGCGCTACGAGCGGACCGGGCCCGCCGCGTCCGCCGGACCGACCGCGGCGGCGACGGCCGTCGTCGTCGGCGAGCCCGGCGAGGAGCGACTGCACGACCTGCGCGCCGGGACGACGCTGCTCGACCTCGCCGCGGCCGGGCTCGACGAGGCCCGCGAGGCCGCCGCGTGGGCCGAGCGGTCGTCCCCCGCCGTGCCACTGGACCGGGTGCGGCTGCTGCCGCCGCTGCAACCGCCGTCGGTGCGCGACTTCGTCGCCTTCGAGGAGCACGTGGAGGGCGTGGCGCGCGCCGTCTCCGGGGACGACGGCGGCGTCGTGCCCGAGTGGTACGACGCGCCGACGTTCTACTTCACCAACCCGCACTCGCTGGTCGGCGCGCACGACGACGTCGCCGTGCCGCCCGGCAGCCGCCGGTTCGACTACGAGCTGGAGGTCGCCGTCGTCGTCGGCGCCGCCGGCACCAACCTGTCCGCCGCCGCCGCGCGCGAGCACGTCTTCGGCTACACGATCTTCAACGACTGGTCGGCGCGCGACCTGCAGGGCCGCGAGATGAAGGTGAACCTCGGCCCAGCGAAGGGCAAGGACTCCGCCGCCACGCTCGGCCCGTGGGTGGTCACCGCCGACGAGCTCGAGGAGCACCGCGACGACGACGGGTACCTGGCCCTAGGGCTGCAGGCCTTCGTCGACGGCCGCCGCATCGGGCACGACCTGCTGTCCAACGCCGCGTGGACGTTCGAGGAGATGATCGCGTACGCCTCGCGCGGCACCTGGGTCCGCCCGGGCGACGTACTCGGCTCCGGCACCTGCGGCAACGGCGGCTGCCTCGCCGAGCTGTGGGGCCGGACGGGGCGGCAGGACCCGCCGCCGCTCGCGCCCGGGAACGTCGTGCGGCTCGAGGTGGAGGGCATCGGCACCGTCGAGAACCGCGTCGTCGCCGGCCCGGAGCTCACCGACCTGCCGGTGGTGCCGCGGGCGCGCGACCGCGACCGGCGACGGGCCCGCGTCACGGAAGGAGCCCTCCCGTGACGACCCTCGCTCCCGACGCCCGCGCAGCACTCGACGGCCTGCTGCGCGACGGCATGACGATCGCCGTCGGCGGCTTCGGCCTGTGCGGCGTGCCGTACGAGCTGATCGACGCCGTCCGCGACACCGGGGTCCGCGACCTCACGATCGTCTCCAACAACCTCGGCGTCGACGGGCTCGGCCTCGGCGTGCTGCTCGAGAACGACCAGGTCAGCCGCGTGCTCGCCTCGTACGTGGGCGAGAACAAGCTGTTCGCGCGGCGGTTCCTGGACGGCGAGCTCGACGTCGAGCTGGTGCCGCAGGGCACGCTCGCCGAGCGGCTGCGCGCCGGCGGCGCGGGCATCCCCGCGTTCTACACCCCGACCGGGGTGGGCACGCCCGTCGCGGAGGGCAAGCCCACGATCGACCTCGACGGCCGCACCTACCTGCTCGAGCGCGCGATCCGCGCCGACCTCGCCCTCGTGCACGCCCACACCGGCGACGTCGCGGGGAACCTGCGGTACCGACTGACGGCGCGCAACTTCAACCCCGTCGTGGCCACTGCGGCGCCGGTCACCGTCGCGGAGGTCGAGCACCTTCTCGACCCCGACCGGGACGGGTACCTGGACCCGGACGACGTCGTGACGCCCGGAGTGTTCGTCAGTCGCTTCATGGTCACCGAGCACGACCGTCCCATCGAGAAGCGCACGGTCCGTGACCGTGCGACGGCCGTTGTCGCACTGGAAGGAGCCTGAAATGCCCTGGACCAGGAACGAGATGGCGGCCCTCGCTGCAGCGGAGCTGCGCGACGGGGACTACGTCAACCTCGGCATCGGGATACCGACGCTCGTCGCGAACCACGTGCCCGACGGCGTCCGCGTCACGCTCCAGAGCGAGAACGGCCTGCTCGGGATCGGGCCGTTCCCGGACGGCGGGGACGAGGACGCCGACCTCATCAACGCGGGCAAGCAGACCGTCACCGCTCTGCCGGGCGCCAGCTGCTTCGACGCCGTTACGTCCTTCACCATGATCCGCGGCGGACATGTCGACCTCGCGATCCTCGGCGCCCTCCAGGTTTCCGCGCGAGGAGACCTGGCGAACTGGCAGGTGCCCGGCAGCATGGTCAAGGGCATGGGCGGCGCCATGGACCTGGTCGCCGGGGCGCGGCGCGTCGTCGTGGTCATGGACCACGTCGCCCGCGACGGCAGCCCCAAGATCGTCGAGGAGTGCACGCTGCCGCTCACCGGGATCGGCGTCGTCGATCGGATCATCACAGACCGGGCTGTCCTCGACCTCACACCGGACGGCCTCCTGCTGCACGAGCTCGCGCCCGGGATGTCGGCCGACCACGTCGCCTCGCTGACTGCGGCACCGCTCGCTCTGGTAAAGGACCTACGGGCCGTCCGCGCATGACGAGATGGGCAACCGACCCCCGGACCGGTCGCCGCGATCCCGGGCTCACGGCGCCGGGGCGCGGGCGAAATGGACAGGAACTTGACCCCGTAACGGTCAAGAACGCCGTCGATCTTCAGCCCCCAGGTGGAGGTAACACGGCCGCGTAGACCTCTGGCTCTGGTCCAGGTTCTCCCGATAACTCTTGACACCGGTGACCGTTACCAGAGCGCAATGCCGTCACCGTCTCGTCGCTCGCGGACCGTCCTCGGACGAATGCCGCCCGCTACCGCTCCAGTTGAGTCCCAGATAGTGGTGTAGCGCGGTCGCCAGGGTCGTCGCCGGCATCTTCGGCGAGACGTAGAGCGGCCACCGCGTGATCCGTCGAGTGAACCCTTCACAGCACTCTCGAACGGAGCATCACGATGACCGCACCTGCCATTGTCGACCCTGCCGGCTTGCTTGGCGAGGCCCTCACCGAGGCGTCCCCGGACCTGATGCGGCACGTGCTGCAGACGGTGATCAACGCCCTGCTGTCCGCGGACGCGGACGCGGTCGTCGGCGCGGAGTGGGGTCGACCCTCCCCGGACCGCACGGCGCAGCGCAACGGCTACCGGCACCGGGACCTGGACACCCGGGTCGGCACGTTGGACGTCGCGATCCCTAAGCTGCGCTCCGGAACGTACTTCCCGGAGTGGCTGCTCGAACGCAGGAAGCGGGCGGAGTCCGCGCTGATCACGGTCGTCGCGGACTGCTACCTCGCCGGGGTGAGCACCCGCCGGATGGACAAGCTCGTCAAGCAGCTCGGCATCAACAGCCTGTCCAAGTCGCAGGTGTCCCGGATGGCGGCCGACCTGGACGAGCAGGTGGAGGCGTTCCGCCACCGGCCCCTCGATGAGGCGGGGCCGTTCACGTTCGTTGCCGCGGACGCGCTCACGATGAAGGTCCGCGAGCACGGGCGTGTGATCAACGCGGTGGTGCTCGTGGCCACGGGCGTGAACGGTGACGGGCACCGCGAGGTTCTGGGCATGCGCGTGGCCACCGCCGAGACGAAGACCGCGTGGAATGAGTTCTTCGCCGACCTGGTCGCCCGCGGTTTGGCCGGGGTCCGCCTCGTCACGAGCGATGCGCACGCAGGCCTGGTCGAGGGGATCGCGGCGAACCTGCCCGGGGCGACCTGGCAACGCTGCCGCACCCACTACGCCGCGAACCTCATGAGCATCACCCCGAAGAGCCTGTGGCCCGCGGTCAAAGCGATGCTGCACAGCGTCTATGACCAGCCCGACGCCGCCGCCGTGAACGCCCAGTTCGACCGCCTGCTGGACTACGTGGCGGGCAAGCTGCCGGCGGTGGCCGAGCACCTCGACACCGCCCGCGCGGACATCCTCGCGTTCACCGGGTTCCCGAAGGACGTGTGGACCCAGATCTGGTCCAACAACCCCTCCGAACGGCTCAACAAGGAGATCCGCCGCCGCACCGACTCGGTCGGCATCTTCCCTAACCGCGACGCGATCGTCCGACTCGTCGGCGCGGTCCTGGCCGAGCAGACCGACGAATGGGCCGAAGGACGCCGCTACCTCGGCCTCGAGGTCCTGGCCCGCTGCCGACTCACCACCGTGACCCAGCCGGGAACGGAGGTGAACGACGACCCCGTGCTCGAACTCAGCGCATGACCTCACGAGGATCACCGAGCACTACACCACTACCGGGGACTTGACCCTCCAGGCCGACCTGCACCCTGACACCTTGCCAGTTGTGCTCGACGATCGATGCGTGCAGGACGCCGCCACGCTTGGCTCGAAAGACCATGCCATCTGGCCCTGGGCCCGCGAACTGTTCCAGGTGCTCGCGCAGAATCGGCACTACGAACGACGGAATCGCGACGTCCCGCTTGGAAGCCTTCGTCTTCGGTTCGCCGATCTCGTTGTAGCGTCCTGCCTGCTTGAGGTTGGAGGCGGATCCACGTACAGACACTGAGGCACGCATGGGGTCGTCGAGGTTCAGGTGCCGGCGCTGGAGCGCCCGCAGCTCGCCATTGCGCAACCCGGTGACCGCGGCCAGGGGGACCAAGGCGGCCAGGTAGCCCGGCATGAGTTCCGTCATCTGCCACATCTGCTCGGGCGTGAGCACGACCGGGTCATGGACCGCCTCGTACCGCAGTGCCCCTTTGACCTTCGTGGGCGTGGCGTCAAGGAGCTCGTGGTCCACGGCGTCGTTGAGGATCGACGAGAGCACTTGGTATGCCGCGAACGCCGCTCCGCGCCCATCGTGCTTCTCATTCCCACGACGGTGACGTGCACGCGCCTCCCGAGCGACCTGCGCGCGGAGCTCCGTGTACCAGTTGGTGACGTCGAGCCTCGTCAGCTGGGCGAGCGGGATGTCACCCAGTCCGGGCGCGATCCATTTCCTGAGGTTGTACTCGTAGCGGTACCTCGTGGACGGGCGGAGCTTCTTGCCGTCGATGGATCGTCGCGCCCATTCGCTCACAGTGATAGCTCGGGCCTGAGCCTGTCGGGCCTCGGCCTCGCGCACTCTAGGCGACTTCCACTGGCCGCGCTCGATGAGGATGCGCTCGTCGTTGAGCCATGCTTCGGCGGCCATCTTGTCGGCGAACACCCGCGAGTGCCGAGCGAAGTCGGGCCCGGTGTAGCGCGCCCGCCACCCGGTGGTCTTCTTCGTCTTGGCGTTCTTGCGGGCTTCCAGTTCGCCGAACGTGCGCTTCTGTCCGGACTTGTGTGCCATGGGCGGTCCTCCACCCATCAGGTGTCCCGCCGCCCCCATCTCGGTGGGGGGAACGCGCGCACGCCCACACGCCACTTCAGAGGGCCGACCTGCGCAGACGTCCCGAATCTCATGGGGGAACAGTGGGGGAACGGGTGGCCCCTCGGGGCCACCCAGGTCCATCTGTGTCCACCCAGCGATTTCGGGAAATCGCAGGCCAGACGGTGTTTCTGCCGGTCATCCGACCGGCCGAAGCACCGAACCTCCTTTAGACGTTGAAGCCGAGCATCCGCAGCTGCTCGCGACCCTCGTCGGTGATCTTCTCGGGCCCCCACGGCGGCATCCAGACCCAGTTGATACGGAAGCCGTCGACGATGCCCTCGAGCGCCTGCGCGGACTGGTCCTCGATGACGTCGGTCAGCGGGCACGCCGCCGAGGTGAGCGTCATGTCGATGGTGGTGTGGTTGTTCTGGTCCACCTGCACGCCGTAGACGAGGCCCAGGTCGACGACGTTGATGCCCAGCTCGGGGTCGATGACGTCGCGCAGTGCCTCCTCGACGTCGGCGGCCGTCGTGGGCGACGGCGCCGCGGCGGGCGGGGCGACCTCGTCGGTCGTGTTCTCGGTCATCATTCCTCCGGGTGTCGGTCCAGGTCAGTGTGCCAGCGCGCCGCTGCGCGCCAGCGAGTCCTTGAGCGCCGCCCAGCCGAGCAGCGCGCACTTGATGCGGGCGGGGTACTGCGAGACGCCGGTGAACGCCGTCGCGTCGCCGAGCGCGTCCTCGGCGTCGTCGTCGCCCAGGCCCTTGCCGCGCGAGCCCATCAGGTCGTGGAAGACGGCGTCCAGCCGGGCGACCTCGTCGAGGTCCCGCCCCGTGACGAGCTCCGTCATCACCGACGCCGACGCCTGCGAGATGGAGCACCCCTGGCCCTCCCACGAGACGCCGCTGACGGAACGACCGTCGACGTCGACCCGCAGCGTGATCTCGTCGCCGCAGGTCGGGTTCACCTGGTGCGACTCGCCGCCGAGGTGCCCGGCGGCCACGTCGACCAGCCCCCGGCCGTGCGGGTGCTTCGCGTGATCCAGGATCACCTGCTGGTACATCTGCTCGAGCGCGCTCACTACTGTCCTTCCCGCCTGCCGTCAGTCCACACCGAAGAACGCTCGCACACCCGCCAGGGCTTCCCGGAACGCGGCGATCTCGTCCGTGGTGGTGTAGACGGACGCCGAGGCGCGTGCCGTGGCCGCGACGCCGAAGCGCCGGTGCAGCGGCTGGGCACAGTGGTGGCCCACCCGCACGGCGATGCCGCGGTCGTCGAGCACCTGACCGACGTCGTGCGCGTGCACGCCGTCGACGACGAACGACACCACGGCGAGCCGGTCGCGCACGTCGGCCGGGCCGACGATCCGCACCCCCGGGATCTCGCCGATCCGCACGAGCTCCGACGCCAGCTCGCGCTCGTGCGCGGCGACGGCGTCCATCCCGAGCTCGTCGAGCCACCGCGCCGCGACGCCCATGCCGACGGCCTGGGCGACCATCTGCGTGCCGGCCTCGAACCGCTGCGGCGGCGGGGCGTACGTCGTCGCCTCCATCGTGACGACCTCGACCATCGACCCGCCCGTCGTCACGGGCGGCATCGCCTCGAGCAGCTCACGGCGACCGTACAGCGCGCCGACGCCGGTGGGGCCGAGCATCTTGTGCGCGCTGAACGCCGCGAAGTCCACCCCGAGCGCGTGCAGGTCCAAGGGCAGGTGCGGCACCGACTGGCACGCGTCGAGCACGGTCAGCGCCCCCACCCGGCGGGCCGCGGCCACGATCTCGGCGACCGGCGCGATCGCACCCGTCACGTTCGACACGTGCCCGAACGCGACCATGCGGGTGCGCCCGGTGATGACGGTGTCGACGTCGGACAGGTCGATGCGGCCCTCGTCGTCGACGCCGAACCAGCGCAGGACGGCGCCCGTACGGGCGCACAGCTCCTGCCACGGCACGAGGTTGGCGTGGTGCTCGGCCTCGGTGACGACGATCTCGTCCCCGGGGGCGAGCCGGAACCGCTCGGCCGCCGCTCCCCCGCGCCCGGCCGTCGCGTTCGCCAGCGCGTAGGCCACGAGGTTGAGCGCCGCCGTCGCGCCGGGCGCCCAGACGATCTCGCCCTCGTCGGCGCCGACGAACGCCGCCACCGCCGACCGGGCGTCCTCGAACGCCTCGGTCGCCTCCTCGGCGAGCTGGTGCGCGCCGCGGTGCACGGCCGCGTTGCGCTGCTCGTAGAAGTCGACCTCCGCCTCCAGGACGACGTTCGGCTTCTGCGAGGTCGCCGCGGAGTCGAGGTAGACCAGCGGGCGACCACCGCGCACCGTGCGCCCGAGCAGCGGGAAGTCCGCCCGCACGGCGGCGAGCTCCGCGGCGCTGAACGCCGCAGGCGCGCTCGCCGTGGTCGTCGCCCCCGTGGGGCGCACGGTGCCGGTGGTCGTCATGGTCCTCCTCGGGAGCAGCCGCTCGTCAGGCCGACATCGTCGCGCCGGTGCCGACGTACCGGTCGTAGCCCTCGTCCTCGAGCCGCTCGGCGAGCTCGGGGCCGCCCTCCTCGGCGATCTTGCCGTCGACGAAGACGTGCACGAAGTCGGGCTTGATGTAGCGCAGGATGCGCGTGTAGTGCGTGATGAGCAGCACGCCCACGTCGGTGTTGTCCTTGGCGCGGTTCACGCCCTCGGAGACGACGCGCAGGGCGTCGACGTCGAGGCCGGAGTCGGTCTCGTCGAGGATCGCGAAGTGCGGCTTGAAGAGCTCCATCTGCAGGATCTCGTGGCGCTTCTTCTCGCCGCCGGAGAAGCCCTCGTTGACGGAGCGCTCGGCGAAGGCCGAGTCGATGCGGAGGTTCGCCATCGCGCCCTTGACCTCCTTGCCCCACGTCCGCAGGGCGGGCGCCTCGCCGTCGATGGCGGTCTTGGCGGTGCGCAGGAAGTTCGCCACCGACACGCCGGGCACCTCGACCGGGTACTGCATGGCGAGGAACAGGCCGGCGCGGGCGCGCTGGTCGACGGTCATCGCGAGGACATCCTCGCCGTCGAGCGTGATGCTGCCAGCGGTCACCTGGTACTTGGGGTGGCCGGCGATGGCGGAGGCGAGGGTGGACTTGCCGGAGCCGTTCGGGCCCATGATGGCGTGCGTCTCGCCCGAGTTGATGGTCAGGTCGACGCCGCGCAGGATCGGCTTGGCGCCTTCCTTGGTCTCGACGCTGACGTGCAGGTCGCGGATCTCCAGGGTGGGCATTCTCAGTTTCTCCAGGTTTCGTGTCGTGGTCTCGACAGGCTCGACCACCGGGATCAAGGGGTCAGGACGCGACGGCCAGCGGCTCGTCGACGTCCACCAGGACGCGGTCGCCGTCCACGGTCACCGGGTAGACCGGGACCGGCTGGGTGGCGGGCAGCTGCACCGGCCGGCCGGTCCGCAGGTCGAACTGCGAGCCGTGCAGCCAGCACTCGACGAGGCAGCCCTCCACCTCGCCGTCGGACAACGAGACGGCGCCGTGCGAGCAGACGTCCGACAGCGCGTGGAACGCGCCGTCGGCATCGCGCGCGAGCGCGACCGGGACGCGGGCACCGTCGGCAGTGTCGAGCTCCACGAGCATCGCCTCCTCCGGGGCCAGGTCGCCTGTCATGCAGGCCAGCTGCTGGGTCATCGCGCGCTCACTCCGCGGGCTCGGCCGCGACGCCGGTGATGACGCTCATCGACTTCTCCAGCTCGGCCTCGATCGACGCGAGCAGGCGCTCCTCGACCGACGGGACGCCGATCTCGTCGATCAGCTCGGCGAAGAAGCCGCGCACCACGAGCCGACGGGCGTCGACCTCGGGGATGCCGCGGGCCATGAGGTAGAAGAGCTGCTCGTCGTCGAACCGGCCGGTGGCGGACGCGTGGCCCGCGCCGGCGATCTCGCCGGTCTCGATCTCCAGGTTCGGCACCGAGTCGGCCCGCGCGCCGTCCGTGAGGACGAGGTTGCGGTTGAGCTCGTAGGTGTCCGTGCCCGACGCCTCGGCCTGGATGAGTACGTCGCCCACCCACACCACGTGCGCGCCGGCGCCCTGCAGGGCGCCCTTGTAGGTGACGCGCGACTTGCAGTTCGGCACCGCATGGTCGACGAAGAGCCGGTGCTCCTGGTGCTGGTCGGCGTCGGCGAAGTACAGGCCGACCATCTCGACGTCCCCGCCCTCGCCCGTGAAGGTCGCGTCCGGGGTGAGGCGCACGACGTCGCCGCCGAACGTCACCACGACGTGCTTGAGCTTCGCGTCGCGGCCGATGCGGGCCCGGTGGCTGGAGGCGTGCACCGCCCCGTCGGCCCAGTCCTGCACCGTGACCAGCGTGAGGTGGGCGCCGTCGTCGACGACGACCTCGACCGTCTGGTTGAGCGTCGCGTCCCCGCGGTGGTCGATCACGACGACCGACTCGGAGTGGTGCTCGGCGTGCACGAGCAGGTGCGCCGCGGTGGGGTCCTTGGTCACGCCCTCGATCCGCACGGACGTCACGTCGGAGGCGACGGCCTCGGCCGGGATCGTCACGACGGTCGCCTCGGCGAACCCGTTCCACGCGGTGACGGCGGTGCGGTCCCCCGGCTTGCCGGTGGTGCCCAGGCGCGCGTCGTCGCGGCCGACGATCTCGACGTTGACCTCCGGCGCCTCGACGACCGTCGTGAGGACGCCGCCGGCGCCCAGCTCGTCGGCGAACAGCGGCTGGAGCCTCGCGACCGGCGAGAACCGCCACTCCTCCTCGCGCCCGGTGGGCACGGGGATGTCGGCGAGGTCGAACGACGTGACGCGCTCGGCCCGCGAGCCCTGCGGCACGACACCCTGCCCGAAGGCGTGGGAGTGGGCGCCGTCGGCCACGGCGCGCGAGTGGTCCGTGGTGATCTCAGAAGTTGCAGTCATTTCAGCCGACGGACCCTTCCATCTGCAGCTCGATGAGGCGGTTGAGCTCGAGCGCGTACTCCATGGGCAGCTCGCGCGCGATGGGCTCGACGAACCCGCGCACGATCATGGCCATCGCCTCGGTCTCCTCCATGCCCCGGGACATGAGGTAGAACAGCTGGTCCTCGCTCACCCGCGAGACCGTCGCCTCGTGCCCCATGGACACGTCGTCCTCGCGGACGTCGACGTACGGGTAGGTGTCGGACCGGGAGATCTGGTCGACGAGCAGCGCGTCGCACAGCACCGTCGACGCCGAGTGCGCGGCGCCCTCGAGCACCTGCACCAGGCCGCGGTACGACGTGCGGCCGCCGCCGCGGGCCACCGACTTGGACACGATGGAGCTCGACGTGCGGGGCGCGGCGTGCACCATCTTGGCGCCGGCGTCCTGGTGCTGGCCCTCGCCCGCGAAGGCGATGGACAGCGTCTCGCCCTTGGCGTGCTCGCCCAGCAGGTAGATCGCCGGGTACTTCATCGTCACCTTGGAGCCGATGTTCCCGTCGACCCACTCCATGGTGGCGCCCTCGGCGGCCGTGGCGCGCTTGGTCACCAGGTTGTACACGTTGTTCGACCAGTTCTGGATCGTCGTGTAGCGCACGCGGGCGTTCTTCTTCACGACGATCTCGACGACGGCGGAGTGCAGCGAGTCGCTCGAGTAGATCGGCGCGGTGCAGCCCTCGACGTAGTGCACGTACGAGCCCTCGTCGGCGATGATCAGCGTCCGCTCGAACTGGCCCATGTTCTCCGTGTTGATGCGGAAGTAGGCCTGCAGCGGGATCTCGACGTGCACGCCCGGCGGCACGTAGACGAACGACCCACCCGACCACACGGCCGAGTTCAGCGCGGCGAACTTGTTGTCGCCGGCCGGGATGACGGTGCCGAAGTACTCCTGGAAGAGCTCCGGGTGCTCGCGCAGCGCGGTGTCCGTGTCGAGGAAGATGACACCCTGCTTCTCGAGCTCCTCGTTGATCTGGTGGTAGACGACCTCGGACTCGTACTGGGCCGCGACGCCGGCGACGAGGCGCTGCTTCTCCGCCTCGGGGATGCCGAGCTTGTCGTAGGTCTCCTTGATGTCCTCGGGCAGGTCCTCCCAGCTGGCGGCCTGCTTCTCCGTGGAGCGCACGAAGTACTTGATCCGGTCGAAGTCGATCCCGGTGAGGTCGGCGCCCCAGCTCGGCATCGGCTTCTTGCCGAACAGCCGCAGCGCCTTGAGGCGCAGCTTCGCCATCCACTCGGGCTCGTCCTTCAGCGCCGAGATGTTCTTGACGACGTCCTCGTTCAGGCCGCGCTGCGCGATCGCGCCGGCGTCGTCCTTGTCGTGCCAGCCGTACTCGTAGCCACCGATCGAGGCGATGATCTCGTCATCGGACCGCTTGTCGGGACGCTGCTCGCCAACCGCCTGGGCGGCGTCCTGCGTCGGAGCGCTCATCGTGTTCCTTCCTGCGTGCCGCCGGGGCGGGCAGCGGGGGTGGGGGTGGTCGGGGGGATCGGGACGTTGGTGACGCAGGCGTGCGCGCCGCCCGCGATCGTGGCCAGCCGCTGGACGTGGGTGCCGAGCAGCTCGGAGAAGGCCCTCGCCTCCGCCTCGCAGAGCTCGGTGAACTCCTCGGCGACGTGCTGCACCGGGCAGTGGCCCTGGCACAGCTGCACCGTCGGGACCACGGGTCCGACCGGCCGGACGGAGGCGGCGTAGCCGTCGGTGTCCAGCAGCTGGGCGAGCTGTTCGGCCCGCTCGGCCGGGGTCGTCGCGGTCAGGCGCGGCTCGTACCGACGGACGACGGCGTCGTAGCGCTCGGTGGCGAACCGTGCGACGGCGTCGGAGCCGCCCGTGGCGCGCAGGTGGCGCATCACCTGCGCCGCGAGCTCGGAGTAGCCGCCCGCGAGGACGGACTGGCCCCGCGTGCTCACGACGTAGCGGCGCGCGGGGCGCCCGCGACGGCCGGCCGCCGGGCCGGCGTCATGCACCGTGATGGTGCCGTCCTCCTCCAGCACGGCGAGGTGCCGGCGAACGGCAGCGGAGGTCAGGCAGAGGGTCGCGGCCAGCTCGGTGGCCGTGACCGGCCCCTCGGTGGCGACGAGCTCGAGCACCCTGCGGCGGGTGGTGCCGTCGGCGTCCCCGGGCGGCGTGTCGGCGAGCGACGGCGGGGCGATGTCGGCCGCAGCGCTGATCGCGGTCTGCGTCGTGGTCACGGTCACCCCCCCGGGCTCGTCCTGCTCGGCTCCTGAGTCTCGGCGGCTCACCCGAGGGCAGACTTCACCCTGGGCAGCATCGTCGATATAGAGAACATCCTTGTTGCGTAATCCAGGATGTCAAGCAAGGCAAGCCTCACCCCGGGCCGCGAGCCAGGCGGGTTCGCGGCCCCAGGGCGGCGGGGTGTCGCCGATGTCACTCGTCGCAGACCCCGTCGCCGGGAGTCACGCGTCGAGGGTCACTCGTCGACGACCTCCCCCTCGATGACCTCGCCCGGGCGGGTCGGGGGGCCGCCCGCGGCCGCCTGCGCGCCGAGCGACCGCAGCTTGAACCCGAGCGCGATCATCGCGACGCCGATCACGACGGCGAACACGCCGATCACCACCGACAGGCCCACGATCGCGCTGCTCGGGTTGGCGAAGCACACCACCGCGAGCGCGATCAGGAGCAGGCCCGCGATCAGGTTCCACACCCACGACGCGCCCCCGCGCTTGCGCATGGCGGGCACCACGAACAGCTGCAGCGCCCCGAGCAGAAGCGCCCAGATCGCGACGAGGAACAGGACGATCCCGAGGAAGACCTCGGGCAGCAGGAGCAGCAGCGCCCCGAAGACGAGGGCGACGACGCCGACGCCGGAGTTCACCGAGCCCGCCGACGTCCCCCGGCGCCGCAGGCCGTCCACCAGGCTCACCACGCCGTCCACCAGCACGAAGACGCCGAAGACCTGCACGAGCAGCCCCGGCGTCTTGTCGGGCAGGAAGATCGCCAGCAGGCCGAACAGCAGTGCGAGCACGCCGCGCACGACCGGCCAGTACCAGATGCGCCGCGCGAGGGCCGCGACGTCCTGGGGCGGCGTGAACGTGTAGAAGGTCATGATCTCTCCCTGCTTCCTCCGGCTTGTCCGGTACGGCGACTCCGTAGAATCCTCCGGTGCCCACCTCCATCGCGCCATCCGGCGACGCCGGGACCAGCCACGGCGCCGTCGTCGTGCGCGACCTCGTCAAACGGTACGGCGGCCGCCCGGTCGTCGCCGGGCTCGACCTCGTCGCTCACCCGGGCGAGGTGACCGCCGTCCTCGGGCCGAACGGCGCGGGCAAGACCACGACCGTCGAGTGCTGCGAGGGCCTGCGCACCCCCGACGGCGGGACGGTGCGCGTGCTCGGCCTCGACCCGGCGGCCGACGCCCGGGCCCTGCGGCCCCGGGTGGGCGTGATGCTGCAGGACGGCGGCCTGCCGACCGGAGCCCGCGCCGGCGACGTGCTGCGGCACGTCGCGGCGATGTACGCGGCGCCCCGCGACATCGGCGAGCTGAGCGAGCGGCTCGGCATCTCGACGTTCGCCCGCACCACCGTCCGGCGCCTGTCCGGCGGACAGCGCCAGCGCCTCGCTCTGGCCGCCGCCGTCGTCGGCCGTCCCGAGGTCGTCTTCCTCGACGAGCCGAGCGCCGGGATGGACCCGCAGAGCCGGCGCGCCGTGTGGGACCTGGTGCGCGAGCTGCGGGCCGACGGCGTCGCCGTCGTCCTCACCACGCACCTCATGGACGAGGCCGAGGACCTCGCCGACCACGTGCACGTCGTGGACCACGGTCGGGTGATCGCCTCCGGGACGGTGCGCGAGCTGCTCACCGCCCGGTCCGAGGACGGGGCCGACGACGGCGCGGGCACGGTGCGGCTCGACGCGGCGCCCGGGCTCGACCCGGTGGCGCTCGCCGCGGCAATGCCCGGCACCGGGTGGTCGGCGACGGCCGACGAGCCGGGGTCCTACGTCCTGTCCGGGCCGACCGACCCGCGCGCGCTCGCGGCCCTCACCGCCTGGCTGGCCGACCGCGACGTCCTGGTCCAGCGCCTCACCGTGGGGCGGCGCACGCTGGAGGACGTCTTCCTCGACCTGACGGGACGGCACCTGCGATGAGCCATACCCCCACCGACGCGCCGCACCCCGCGGACGGACCCCTGCCGCGGGTCGGCGCCGCCCCCGCCTGGCGCCGCGTCGCCGCGCAGGTGGGCTTCGAGACCCGCGCGATCCTGCGCAACGGCGAACAGCTCCTCGTGACGATGGTGCTGCCCCTGCTGCTCCTGGTCGGCCTGGTGCGCACGAGCATCATCGAGCTCGACACCGGCGGCCTGTCCCGGGTGGACTTCGTGACTCCCGGCGTCCTCGCCCTGGCCTGCGTGTCCACGGCGTTCACGTCGCAGGCGATCGCGACCGCGTTCGACCGCCGCAACGGCGTGCTGCGGCTGCTGGCGACCACTCCCCTGGGCCGCGGCGGGCTGCTCGCCGGCAAGGTCGGGGGCGTGCTGGCGGTCGAGGCCGTGCAGGCCGTCGCCATCGGCGCGGTCGCGCTCGCGCTCGGGTGGCGGCCCGCGGCCGGCGGCATCCTCCCGGCGATCGCCGTCGGGCTCCTCGGCACCGCCGCGTTCACGGCGCTGGCCCTCCTGATCGCCGGGACGCTGCGGGCGGAGGGCGTGCTCGCCGTCGCGAACCTGGTCCTGGTCCTGCTCGTGGTCGGCGGCGGGCTGCTGGTGCCGCCCGACCAGCTCCCCGGGCCGCTCGCGCACCTGGCCGCGTACCTCCCGTCCGGCGCCCTCGGCGAGGCGATGCGCGGCGCGCTGCAGGGCACGGGCGTGCCCGCCGTGGCCGTGGTCGTGCTCGCCGCGTGGACGGCGGTGCTGGCCTGGGCGGCCGCCCGGTTCTTCCGCTGGCAGTGACGTCGGCGGTCCCTCGCCGCCGGCCTGCGGGCGGGCCAAGGTCACACTCCCGCCCCCGCCCGAGGCGCGGGAACGCGCGCCTGCGGGCGATAGCGTGGACCCCGTGACCTCGCCGAGCCCCGCCGTGCGCCCCGCCTCCGACGCCGCTCCCGGCACCGGGTCCGGCCGGCCCGACCGCCTCGCCCGGTTCCGCCCCTGGACCCGCGGCGTCCTGCTGGCCAACGTCATCGGCCAGATCCTCATCATCGGCACGGGCGGCGCGGTGCGCCTCACCGACTCCGGTCTCGGCTGCTCGACCTGGCCCAACTGCGAGCCCGGTCAGTTCACCCCCGCGTTCCACACGGCGTCGACCATCCACCCCTACATCGAGTTCGGGAACCGCACCCTGGCGTTCGTGCTCGGCGTCGTCGGCCTCGCGGTGCTCCTGCTCGTGTGGACCGACCGCACCCGCGCGCGCCCGTACCGCGCGCTCGGCATCGTGCCGCTCGCCGGCGTCGTCGCCCAGGCCGTCATCGGCGGCGTGGTCGTGCTGCTCGACCTGCACCCCGGCTGGGTGTCGCTGCACTTCGGGGTCTCGGCCGCGCTCGTGTGGGTCAGCGCGTACCTGCTGCGCCGCCACGGGGAGGGCGATGGCCCGCCGTCGCCTGTCGGCCCGAGGACCGTCACCGCGGTCGGGGCCCTGCTCGGTCTCCTGCTGATCCCCGTCGTGACGCTGGGTGTGCTCGTGACGGGTGCCGGGCCGCACTCCGGGGACACCGAGGTGGGCTACCGCCTGGCGCTCGACCCGCTGACGATGACCCGCGCCCACTCCGCGTCGGTGTGGCTGTTCGGACTCACGCTCGTGACCCTGCTGGTGCTCCTGCACCGCCTCCGGGGCCCCCGATGGGACGCTAGCCACGTCGGCACCGCCCGTCGCGCCGCGTGGCTGCTGCTCGGCGTCACGCTCGCCCAGGGCCTGATCGGCTACGTGCAGTACTTCACGGGCCTGCCGGAGATCCTCGTCGGCCTCCACCTGGTCGGCGCGGGCTGCCTCACCTGGGCCACCGCGAACGCGGTGCTGCGGCTGCGCACCCGCGCCTGACCGCACCCGCCCCCTGCCCTGCGGGCGGCGTGACAGCGCCGCCTCCCCGCGTGACAGCGCGGTGACAGCCGCCTGAGATCCACCCGGCGCACGGTGGGGTCATGACCACCACCGCCATCGAGGCGCACGGCCTCGTCAAGACCTTCGGCGACAACCGCGCCGTGGACGGCGTCGACCTGTCCGTCGCCACCGGCACGGTCTACGGCGTGCTCGGGCCCAACGGGGCCGGCAAGACCACGACCATCCGCATGCTGGCGACGCTGCTGCGCCCCGACGCCGGCACCGCCACGATCTTCGGGCACGACGTCGCGCGCGAACCGTTCGTCGTGCGCCAGCTCATCGGCGTCACCGGGCAGTACGCCTCCGTCGACGAGACGCTCAGCGCCACCGAGAACCTCATGCTGTTCTGCCGGCTCAACGGGCTGCGGGGCGCGGCCGCCACCCGGCGCACGCGCGACCTGCTGGAGGAGTTCAGCCTCACCGACGCCGCGTCACGGCCGCTGAGGAACTTCTCCGGCGGCATGCGGCGGCGCCTCGACCTGGCGGCGAGCCTCATCGCGCAGCCGCCCCTGCTGTTCCTGGACGAGCCGACCACCGGCCTCGACCCCCGCACCCGCGCCCAGATGTGGGACACGATCCGGCGTCTGGTGACGACCGGCTCGACCGTGCTGCTCACGACCCAGTACCTCGACGAGGCCGACCAGCTCGCCGACCGGATCGCCGTCATCGACCGCGGCCAGGTCGTCGCGGAGGGCACGGCCGACGACCTCAAGTCGTCGGTCGGGCAGCAGTCGCTGCAGCTCACCCTCGTGCGCCCCGACGACCTGCCCGCGGCGCTCGACGCCGCCCGCGACGTGCTCGGCGTGCCCGCCACCCCGTCACCCGAGGCGCGGCGCCTCACCGTGCCCGTCGCCGACCCGGCGCGCGTCACCGACCTGCTGGTGCGCCTGCGCGAGGCCCGTGTCGACCTCGACGGGCTGTCGATGGACAAGCCGTCGCTCGACGAGGTCTTCCTGACCCTGACCGGACACACCGCGGGCGGCACGGACGACGCGGCCGCCGCCCCCGAGCTCGAGGAGATCCCCGCATGACCACCGTCACCACCGCGCCCGCGCCGGCCGGGGCGTCCACGACGCGCATCGTCCCGGCCGTCGAGCGGCGGCTCCGCAACCGCGTCGGCCTCCGCCAGGGGATCGCCGACTCCGTCGCCATGGCCCGCCGCGGCCTCGTCAAGATCCGCCGTACGCCCGAGCAGCTCATCGACGTGACCGTGCAGCCGATCATCTTCACGCTGATGTTCACGTACATCTTCGGCGGGGCGATCTCCGGCAGCGTCTCGGCCTACCTGCCGGTCATCATCCCCGGCATCCTCGTGCAGACGGTCATCACCACGTCGGCCGTCACCGGCACGCAGCTGCGTGAGGACATGGACAAGGGCGTGTTCGACCGGTTCCGGTCGCTGCCCATCGCCCGCATCGCCCCGCTCGCCGGGGCGCTCCTCGCCGACACCGTGCGCTACCTCATCGCGACGACGCTGACGATCCTCATGGGCCTGATCATGGGCTGGCGCCCGGGCGGCGGCGTGAGCGGCGTCCTGCTCGCCGGGCTGCTCGTGATCGTCTGCGCGTGGTCGCTGAGCTGGATCTTCGCGTTCCTCGGCGTCGTCGCCAGGTCCGCGTCGTCGGTCCAGGGCATCTCGTTCCTGGTCCTGTTCCCGCTGACGTTCCTGTCGAACGCGTTCGTGCCCGTCGACACGATGCCGTCGTTCCTGCAGGGCTTCGTGAACGTCAACCCCGTCTCGCACCTGGTCACGGCCGTCCGGGACCTCGCGAGCACGGGCTCCGTCACCGGCGAGGTCGGCATCGCGCTGCTCAGCTGCGCGGCCGTCGTCGCCGTCTTCGCCCCGCTGGCCGTGCGCAGCTACATGAAGAAGGCCTGAGCCGGGCCGTCCGTCCCGCGCCGCTCCGGGAGCTCCTGGTCCGCCTCGGCCGCGAGGCGGGCCAGGAGCTCGTCCGCGCGACCCACCAGCTCGTCCGGCTCGAGCGCGGCCGCCCGGCGCTCCGCCGCGGCGAGGGTCTCGGCGGCGTCCGCGCCGGACGTCGCCACCGCGTCGCGCAGCGCGGCCCGCCGCAGCGCCGGCAGGTCCTGGCGGGCACCGAGCCGGTCGGCGAGGGCGAGCAGCTCCGCCCCGTCGGCGACGCGGTCGTGCTCGCGGCCGGCGTCCGTGTCGTCGGCCCGGGCGCCGGCGAGGCACGCCCAGTACGCGACGCCGATCGACGACGTCGCCAGCACCGGCCGGTCGACGTACCCCCGGCCGCCGCCCCGCACACCCCGGCCGACCTCGGTGATGCGCCGCACGAGCCCGCCCTCGCCGTCGCCCGCCTGCACCCGACGCACGAGAGTGGCGGACGCCAGCAGGAGGAACCACGGCGCGGCGTCCCCCTCCGGCTGGCCGGTGCCGAACGACTCGACCGCCCGCGTGAGGTGCGCGAGGGCCGCGCCGCGGTCTCCCCGTGCCCACGCCAGCTCGGCCCGACCTGCCTCCACGACGGCGCCCCCCTCGGTCGCGCGCATGCCCTGCCGCCCGTCGAGGGCTGCGGCCATCGACGCCACGACGCGCTCGGCCGCCGGGAGGTCGCCGAGCGTGAGCGACGCGCTGAGCTCGATCCACTCGACCTGCCACTGCATCTCCTCGGCCCCGATCGCCCCGACGCCGTCCCGGGCGGCCGCGAGCCAGCGCAGGGCCTCGCGCGCGTCCCCGCGCTCCGCGACGAACGACGCGACGACCATCCCCGTCATCGCGACGGCGGCGTCGTCGTCGACGCGGCGCGCGACCTCGTGCGCCGCCGTCGCGAGCTCGACCGCCCGCGCGATCTCGCCGTCGTTCTCCCGCTGCTGGGCCTCGAACATGTGCGCGAGCAGCGAGGTGTACCCGTCGTCGGACCGCTGCAGGCGCGCGAGGACGCCGGCGACCTCGTCGGGCGAACCCGCCAGGACGAGGTCGGCCAGCTCGCGCGTGCGTGCCCCCACGGCGCTGCTGGTGCGCAGGAGCCGGCGCAGGCGGGCCAGCGGCCGGGCCGCGTGGCCGGGGGTCCCGAAGACGGCCGAGGCGGCGACCGCCTCGAGCGCGATCGCGGTGGCGTCCGCGTGCTCGTCGGGCACCGCCCACCCGACGAGGGAGTCGAGGACGGCGGGCACCAGCCCGAGCACGCGCTCCTCGGCACCCCGGACCGCCCAGCTGCCGAGCAGCGCGACGAACCCGTGCACGACGACGTCCCGCCGCCCCAGCTCGACGGCGCGGCGCACCGCGAACAGCAGGTTCTCCTGTTCCCGGCCGAGCTCGGCGACCGCCTCACGCTGGTCGGGCGACAGCAGGCGCGAGGCGCACCGCCGCGCCACGGTCAGCGCCCAGCCGAGCACCGCGTCGTCGGCGGCCCCCTCCTCCCGGGCGGCCGCGAGCCGCAGGAGGCCGAACTCCCGCACCGTCTCGACCATGCGGTAGCGGGCCGTCCCACCGGACTCCTCGACCCGGACGAGGGACTGGAGCACGAGCGCGTCCACGTCGTCGTCCACCTGCCACCCGGGCACGGGGACCAGCGCACGCGCCGCCTCGGCGGAGAACCCGTCCGGGAACGACGCGGCCCGTCGCCACAGGGTCTGCTGGCCGGCGGTGAGCAGGTTCCAGCTCCAGTCGAGCACCGCCTCGAGCGTGCGGTGGCGGTCGGGCACGGAGCGGTCCCGCACCCGCAGCAGCGCGAACCGCTCGTCGAGCCGGGCCTCCACCTCCGCGACGCTCAGCGTGCGCACGCGCGCCGCCGCCAGCTCGATCGCCAGCGGGAGTCCGTCGAGCCGCTCGCAGAGCCGGGCCACCGCGGCGCGGTCGAGGAGTGCGTCGGGCCGCACCGCGCGCGCACGATCGACGAACAGGCGCACGGCAGGACCGACGTCGTCACCGCCGCCGCCCGCCGGTGCGGAGCCCAGCGGCGCCGGCGCGTACGTGTGCTCCTCGTCGAGCAGGAGCGGGGTACGGCTGGTCGCGAGCACCCGGAGCCCTGGGGAGACGTCGAGCAGGGCCGCCGCCCACCGGGCCGCACCCTCGACGACGTGCTCGCAGTTGTCGAGGACCACGAGGGCGTCGGTGTCGCGCAGGCGCGCGGACACCTGGGTGGCGACGTCGCCCGCCTGCAGCCGCTCGGCGAGGCGCACGGACCCCGTGCCGGAGGAGACGCCCAGGGCGTCCGCCAGCGCCAGCACGACGTCGTCGTCGGAGCGCACGCCGACCAGCTCCACCACGACGACGAGCGGCGCGCGCTCGACGGCACGGCGCGCGACCTCCTGCGCCAGCCGCGTCTTGCCCAGGCCGCCCGGGCCGAGCACCGTCACCAGGCGCGAGCCCGCCAGCGCCTCCAGGACGGCCGCGACGTCGCCCTCGCGCCCGATCAGCGGCGTGGGGTAGCCCCGCACGCCGCGCGCCGTCCCGGGGGCGGGCGGCACGCTCCCGCCGGGCGGGGACGCCGACGGGGCCGCCGGCTCGACGGGCCGACCCGCGCCGGCCGGGGCCTGCGTCCGCGCGCCCGGCCCGTCGCGCACGGGCTCCGACGCCGCCAGGTGGTCGTACAGCGCCACCGTCGCCGGCCCCGGCTCGCTGCCGAGCTCCCGCACGAGCACCGAACGGAGTCGCGTGAAGACCCGCTGCGCCTCCGCGTGACGCCCCAGCCCGCCGAGCGCCCCCATGAGCGCGCGGGCCGCGTCCTCGTCCGTCGGGTCGGCGGCGAGGTCCGCCCCGGCCAGCTCCGCGACGACGGCGTGCTCCCCCGCCGCCTCGGCCGCGTCCCGGCGCACGCCCCGGAGCTCGTCGTGCCGGCGCTCGGCGTCGGTGCGGAGCTCGCGGGCCACGCCGGCGAGCTCTCCGGAGTCGAGGTCGTCGCCCGGCGCGCCCGTCCACAGGCCCAGGGCCGACGTGGCCGCGGCGGACGCGGCCCCCGGATCCCCCGCGACGAGCGCCCGGCGCGCGTCGGCCAGCCGGTCGCGCACGAGGTCCAGGTCGGAGGCGACCCCGAGCGCGTAGCCGGTCTCGGTCGCGCGCACGGCATCGCGTCCGGCGACCGCGCGCAGCCGTGAGACGAGGTTCGCCAGCGCGGCGCGAGGGTCGGCGGGCAGCGAGTCCCCCCACAGGCGGTCGACCAGGGTGCTCGTCGACACCCCGCGGGGGCCGGCGAGGGCGAGCAGCACGACCAGGGCCGCCGAGCGCGGACCGCGGGGCGCACGCTCCGCGCCGTCGGGGCCGGCCACACGCACCGGCCCGAGCACCCGGACGGCCGGCTCCGCGGACGTGGGGGCGTCGTCTGGACCCGGAGGCCGGTCGGGGACGGCACGCACGCCTGTGGAGCCTACCCGCAGGTCAGGACGCGCGTCGGTACGGCCAGGGCGCGTCGACCTCGCGCAGGGACGACCAGCCGCCGGCCCGGCTTGCCGCGGCCGCGAGGATGCCGACCACGGTGGACGGGTTGTGCAGGCTCCCGTCGAGCGCGAGCGCCACGGCCTCGTCCAGCGGGACCCGGCGCACCTCCATCCCGGCCTCCTCGCCCGTGCGCACGTGGCGCTCGGCCTCCGCGACCTCCCCGAGGCCGCGCGCCAGGAAGATGCGCACCGCCTCGTTGCTGCTGCCCGGCGTCGTCGCGTAGTCCGTCAGCACGGCCCAGCGCGACGCCGTGACGTCGGCCTCCTCGGCCAGCTCGCGGGCGGCGGCCTCGTCCGCCGGCTCGCCGTCGACGTCGAGCAGGCCTGCGGGGACCTCCCACATGTAGGCCCGCACGGGGTGCCGGTACTGGCGCAGCAGCAGGACGCGGTCCTCGTCGTCCAGCGCCACGACCGCGACGGCCCCGGGGTGGTCGACGTACTCGCGGGTGACGACGCCGGCCTCGCCGAGGTCGATCTCCTCGCGCACCAGGTCGATGACCCGCCCCTGGTGCAGCCGCTCGTGCCGCAGCACCGGCCGCGGGTCGATCTCGTCGACCGTCACGGCCGTCGCGCCCTGCGGGGCTCGTGCGCCCGTCACGCCTGCGCGCCCTGACGCTCGAGCGCCGCCGCGACCAGGCCCGAGAAGAGGGGGTGCGAACGGGTCGGGCGGGACTTGAACTCCGGGTGCGCCTGGGTGCTCACGTAGTACGGGTGGACGTCCGCCGGAAGCTCGACGAACTCGACCAGCGTGGCGTCGGGCGACGTCCCGGAGAACACGAGGCCCTCGGACTCGAGCTGCTCGCGGTAGGTGTTGTTCACCTCGTACCGGTGCCGGTGCCGCTCCGAGACCCGCTCGCTGCCGTAGGACTTCGCCACGACCGAGCCGGCGGCCAGGTGCGCGTCGTAGGCGCCGAGGCGCATCGTGCCGCCCATGTCTCCGTCGCCGCCGACGATGGCGAGCTGCTCGGCCATCGTGGCGATGACGGGATGGGTGCTGTCCGGGTCGAACTCGGTCGACGATGCGTCAGCCAGGCCGAGGACGTTGCGGGCGTACTCGATGACCATCGACTGCAGGCCCAGGCAGATGCCGAGGGTCGGCACGAGGTTCTCCCGCGCCCAGCGCAGCGCGCCGATCTTGCCGTCGATGCCGCGCACGCCGAAGCCGCCCGGCACCAGCACCGCGTCCACGCCCTCGAGCGACGCCTCCGCGCCCTCCGGGGTCTGGCAGTCGTCGGCCGCGACCCAGCGGATGCCGACCTTGGCGTCGTTGTCGAAGCCGCCGGCGCGCAGCGCCTCGGTGACCGACAGGTAGGCGTCGGGCAGGTCGATGTACTTGCCGACGAGCGCGATCTCGACGTTGTGCTCGGGCTCGTGCACCCGCTCCAGCAGGCGGTTCCAGCCGTCCCAGTCGACGTCGTGGAACGGCAGGTCCAGGCGGCGCACGACGTACGCGTCCAGGCCCTCGGAGTGGATGACCCGCGGGATGTCGTAGATGCTCGGCGCGTCGGCGCAGTTGATCACGGCCTCGTTGTCGACGTCGCACATCAGTGCGATCTTGCGCTTGATGCCCTCCGGCACCGTGCGGTCGGAGCGGAGCACGATCGCGTCCGGCTGGATGCCGATCGAACGCAGCGCGGCGACGGAGTGCTGGGTCGGCTTGGTCTTCAGCTCCCCCGACGGGCCGATGTACGGCACGAGGGAGACGTGCAGGAAGAAGCAGTCGTCGCGGCCCAGCTCGTGGCGCACCTGGCGCGCCGCCTCGAGGAACGGCTGCGACTCGATGTCGCCGACGGTGCCGCCGATCTCGGTGATGATGACATCGACGTCGGTGCCGGCCTGGTCGCGCATGCGCGACTTGATCTCGTCCGTGATGTGCGGGATGACCTGCACGGTGTCGCCGAGGTACTCGCCGCGGCGCTCCTTGGCGATGACGCGGGAGTAGACCTGGCCGGTGGTGACGTTCGAGGAGGCCGGGAGCTCGACGTCGAGGAACCGCTCGTAGTGGCCGATGTCGAGGTCGGTCTCGGCGCCGTCCTCGGTGACGAACACCTCGCCGTGCTGGAACGGGTTCATCGTGCCCGGGTCCACGTTGAGATAGGGGTCGAGCTTCTGCATCGTGACCCGCAGGCCACGCGAGCGCAGCAGGCGCCCGAGCGAGGAGGCCGTGAGGCCCTTACCGAGCGAGGAGGCCACACCGCCCGTCACGAAGATGTGCCGAGTCTGGTGCGTAGCACCGGAACGGCTGGTGGATCGGGGCTGGAGTCGATTGGTGTCGGCCACGGAACTCCATCCTAATCCAGGTATCCGGTGCTGACGCTGTGGGTCGCCGCACACCGGGTGTCCCCGTCAGTGTGCGCCGCGCGTCCCCGCCCCGCCCCCGCAGGATCCCGCCGTTCGGCGGCCGGCCGGCAGGCGCGCACGTGCGGACCGGCCGCTCAGCCCCGGCGTGTCGCGCCGGGGCGCAGCCGCCGGGCCAGCCCGCCCGCGCGGGACCGCAGCCTCGGGTCGGCGAGCACCCCGACGACGAGCACGACGACGGCCGCGACCAGCCCCGCGAGCAGACCGAGCCCGACGTCCGCGGCGAGGGCCCCCGCGTCGAGCGGGACCTCCGGCTCGCCCGGCACGGTGCGGTCGGGCGCGGGCACGAGGAGGCGGCCGGCGACGGCACCCGCCGCGACGCCCGCCGCCAGCAGGGCCAGCGTCCGCGGCACGCCGACCACGGCCCGGTCGCCCACGTGCCGCCGCACGGCCAGCAGGAGGCCGAGGCCGGCCACGAGCATGCCCGCCGTGTTCGCCGCCCCGATGCCCGCGAGCGCCTGCTGCGGCGTCACCTGCTGCCCGGCCGGCGACCCGACGATCGCGGGCAGCAGGACCGGGAGGAGGGCCGTGAGCGCCGCCGCTACCCCCCACCCGGACGCCGTCGCGACGACCGCAGCCCGGCCCCGGTCGACCGAGTACAGGGCCCGGGACAGGTGCAGGATGAGCGCGTAGCCCACGAGGCCGGGCGCCATCCAGGTCAGGCCGGCCGCCATGCCGGGGGCGTCTCCCCCGGTCACCACGAGGTCGAAGACGTTCTCGACGAGAGGGGCCGCCGCGAGCAGGGCAGCGACGCCCGCCCCGAGGACGAGCAGGAGCGTGCGCGTCGTCGACGCGACGAGGTCGCCGAGAGGGCCCAGCCGGCGTGCCGCGCCGTGCTCCGCGAACCGCGGGAACGCGCTCGTCGCGATCGGGAAGGCGAGGACCGCGAACGGCAGCAGGTACACCTGCTGCACGTAGAGGAACACCGTCCACGTGGTGTCCCCGCCCAGCGGATGGGAGACCAGCATCACGACGAGCAGCGCGAGCTGCTGGGCGACGAGCGCCCCCACCCCCGCGAACGCCAGGCGAGCGGCGCGTGAGCCGTCGCCGGGGCGGAAACGCAGCGTGGGGCGCAGGCGGATCCCCGTGCGGTGCACGGGCAGCAGCAGGGGGACGACGAGGAACGCGACGCCGGCGGTCATCCCCCACGCGAGCCAGACCAGAGCCGACTGCGACAGCGCAGCGACGTCGCGCTGGTTCCCGTCGGCGAGGGCACCGAACACCGCGTACACGACGATGACGACGACGCTCGACACGAGCGGGGCGAACGCCGGCCAGAAGAACCGCTTGTGCGACTGAAGGACGCCGCCGAGCACGACCGCCAGGCCGTACAGCGGCACCTGGAGCGCGAACACCCGGAGGAACGACGTGGCGACGGCCACGTCGTCCGGGTCGTCCAAGGGGAGGACGTCGATGACCGGGCCGGCCAGCAGCGCGACGAGCGCGCCGAGCGGCACGAGGACGACCAGCGTCCAGCCCAGCAGGGCCGACGCCGTCCGGGACGCGGCGGCGCGAGCCTCGGCCTCCTCCTGGGGCGACCCCGCGCCGCCGGCCCGCGTGAGGTAGCCCGAGAGCAGCGGCACCACCGCGCCGGCGAGGGCGCCGCCGGCGGCCACCTCGAACAGCATGTTGGGCAGCTGGTTGGCCATGTTGAAGGGCTGGTCCACGCCCCCCGTGCCGAGGAAGTGCCCCTGCGCGAGCCAGCGGCCGAAGCCCACGACGCGGCTCGCCAGCGTCACGACGGTGATGAGCACCGCCGCGCCGGCGAGCGTCTGGCCGGCGCGCGCCCGGCCGGCCGGCGAGGTCAAGCCGGCGCGCCCTCGTCCGCCGGCCCCGCGGCCGTGGCCTTCGCCCCGGGCTCCGCCGGCCGGCGGCCGAGCCGGTCGAGGCGGTGCAGCCACGGCGTTCGGTCGATCACGGCCGAGAAGCTGACCCGCTCGGAGGCGAGCGTGAGGCCCACGACGGCGCCGAGCGCGAGCACCCGGGCGCCGCGGGGGGCCCCGAAGGCCCACTGCGCCCCGACCAGGGCGCCGAGCGCGTTCGCGCCGCCGTCGCCCAGCATGTCCCGCTCGGCGAGGTCGCCCGGGGCGGCCAGGGCCGCGGCCCCGGCGACGGCACCCGCGGCGGCGGACCCGCCTACGCTGCCGGCCGCGGGCGGCGCGCTCAGCGCGACGGCCGCCTTGAGGGCCCGGCCCGGACGCAGGTCGAGCAGGTTGAGCAGGTTCGCCGTCCCGGCCACGAGCGCCCCGTTGACGACGACGTCGGTCGCGTGGCCGAGCACGCCCCCCGTACGACGGGTGCCGACGGCGGCCGCGAGCATCGACGTCGCCCCGATGCCGAGGACCTTGAGGCCGCCCGTCGTGAGGCGTCCCTCGGCCAGCGCGCCCAGGTGGCCGCGCAGGCCCTTCGTGCGCGTGCTCGTGTCCTCCGCGAGGTCGTCGACGAGACCGAAGGCCCCCGCTCCGGCTGTCGCGAGCGCCACGGCGCCGCGCGTGCGGGGCTCGCCGCCGGCGAGCGCCCCGGCGACCAGGCCGGCCGCGACCGCCGGTCCCTCGAGCATGCTGACCGGCTCGCCGCGGTGGTTGGTGCGCGTCCACCGGGCCGCCCCGCCGGGCGGGTCGGTCTCGAGCAGCCGCCGGGCCGTCGTCGTGACGACCGCCGCGACCAGGCCCGCGCGCAGCAGGGCCCCGCCGCGGGAACCGCGCGCGGTCACTTGCCCTGCCCCTCGCCCGTGCCCGACGCCGCGTCCGAGCCGCCGGGCGCGCCGGCCTCGGGCGGCAGCACGGTGGCGCCCTCCTCGAAGCCGTACTGGTCCACGGTGCCGGACTGCTGCGCGGCGACGGCCAGGGGCACGACGATCTGCCCGGTGACCTGCTCGATGCCGCTGACCGTCGTCACCGTGTCCACGAGCTCGTCGTCCGCCCGGACGGACGAGACCAGGTCGCCCTCCTGCGTCGTCGGTCCCGCGACGACGGCCGGAGCGAGCTCGGCGGCGGTGCCGGCGAGGGTCGTGAGGGCGCCGATGCCGGTGGTCGCCGGGTCGGCGTCCTGCGTCTCGGCGTCGTCCGCCCCCTTGTCGCCGCCGGAGAGCAGGAGGATCGCGTCCGCCGGGGCCTCCGGGGCGGTCTCGACGTCGACCAGCCCGAACTGTTCGAGCAGCCCCTGCAGGGTCTCCGCCTCGGCGCTGCGTGCCGACGGGTCGGTCGGGTCGGCGTCGGTGAGCGCCACCGTGAGCGCGGCGCCGAGCAGCTCCGGCGTGGTCGACTCCTCGGTGATGACGTCGCCCTCCGCGTCGTCGCCCTCGAGGTCGTCGAGCCGGTCCCGCAGGCCGCCGGCGACGGTGTCCCGCAGCGTCGCGTCGTCGGCCGACGTCCACGCCGCCGTGAGCGACTCGTGCGCCACCACCCGCGCGCCGGCCTCCTCGAGCTGGTCGAGGACGCCCTGCTCGGTGCTGTCGCTCACCTCGTCGACGTCGACCACCGCCACCCGCTGGCCCGCCAGGGACCCCGAGACGAGCTGCTGCCCGGCGGCCTCGACGAACTCGCGCTGCTCGCCGGCCTCGGTCTGGGCCTCGTCGAGCTCTTCACGCAGCGTGTTGCGCTCGTCCCGCAGGGTCGCCACCTGGTCGGTGAGCTGGTCGCCGATGGCACCCTGCAGGGGCCCGGCGCCCAGGATGACGCCGACCGCCAGGGCGAGGAAGACGGAGATCAGCGAGACGAGGTGGTACCGGAAGTCGATCACGTCGGGAGGAGTTCCTTGGTCGGGACGGAGGTCGGACGGTGCGTTCAGGGCGGACGCGCACCTCGGGGCGCGCGTCACGGGTCGGTCAGCCGCCGAACAGGCTACCCACCCAGGAGACGACGTCGTCGATCCTGGCACCGACGAGACCGAAGAGCGTCTGGCCCGCGGAGGTGGACCACAACGCGGCGAGCACGGCGGCGATCCCCGCGAGCGACAGCAGGGTGAGCTGCAGGTTCGAGATGCGCGTGCGGTACAGGCGGGACACGCCCTTGGCGTCCACGAGCTTGCCCCCCACCCGGAGCCGGGTGAGGAACGTGCTGGCCATGCCCGCGCGGCCCTTGTCGAGGAATTCCACGAGGGTCGCGTGGGTCCCCACGGCGACGATCAGCTCCGCCCCCTTGTCGTCGGCGAGCAGCATCGCGATGTCCTCGCTGGTGCCCGTCGCCGGGAACACCACCGGGTCGACGCCGAGGGCGCGCACGCGCTCGAGGCCGGGCGCGTTGCCGTCGCGGTAGGCGTGCACGACGATCTCGGCCCCCGACGACAGGGCCCGGTCGGAGACCGAGTCCATGTCGCCCACGATCATGTCGGGCTTCCAGCCGGCGTCGATGATCGCGTCGGCGCCGCCGTCGACGCCGACGAGGACCGGGCGGTTCTCCTTGATGTAGGAGCGCAGCATCGCGAGGTCCTCGCGGTAGTGGTAGCCGCGCACCACGATGAGCACGTGCCGGCCGTCGAACTCCGTGCGCACGTCGGGGACACCGACGCCGTCGAGCAGGAGGTCCCGCTCCTTGCGCAGGTACGTCATCGTGTTCTCGGCGAAGTTCTCGATCTCCTCCGAGAGCCCCTCGCGCGCGGCCGCCATGTCGGCCGCCACCGTCGCGGCGGACTGCCGGGTGCCCTCGGCGACGGTCGAGGAGTCGGCGAGCACCCGTCCGCCCTCGATCACGACCGTCCCGCCCTCGGGCAGCGACATCACGCCGGGGCCAAGGTCGTCCACGAGCGTGATCCCCGCCTCGACCAGGATCCCGGGCCCGGCGTTGGGATAGCGGCCGGACGTCGACCGTGCCGCGTTGAGCACGGCGGCGGGGGCTGCGGCCACGAGGGCGTCCGCGGCCACCCGGTCGATGTCGACGTGGTCGATGACCGCGACGTCGCCGGGCCGCAGGCGCTTGGTGAGGTCCTTGGTGCGCGAGCCGACGCGGGCAGGACCCTGCACCTCGGGCAGGTCGGCACCGGGCTCGGACGCGCGGGCAGGCTTGCGCAGGATCATCTTCATCGCGCCTATCGTCCCACGGTGGAGGACTCCAGGAGCTCGACGGCGTGCTGCCGGGCGGTGGCCGACTCGTCCTGGCCCGAGAGCATCCGGGCGAGCTCGCGGACGCGGTCGGCGTCCGTGACCTGCCGCACACCCGTCACCGTGACCCCGCCGTCGGCCTCGCCGTCCGCCCCTCCGTCGTCGCCAGGCCGGGTCTTCGTCACCACCAGGTGCGCGTCGCCGAACGCCGCGACCTGGGCCAGGTGCGTCACGACGACGACCTGCGTGCGGCGCGCGAGCGTCGCCAGCCGCCGCCCGACCTCGACGGCCGCCTTGCCGCCCACCCCCGCGTCCACCTCGTCGAAGACGAACGTCGGCAGCGGGCCGCGCCCCGCGCCACCCGTCGCGCCGTCGTGGTCCGCGTCCGCCGCGTCGGCGCGGGCCGTGGCGAGCGCCACCTCGACGGCGAGCATCACGCGCGACAGCTCGCCGCCCGACGCGCCCTTGCCCAGCGGCCGGGCGGGCGCCCCGGGGTGCGGCTCGAGCAGGAACGTCACCTGGTCGGCGCCCCAGGGTCCGGGCTCCGCGGCGGGCGCGACGTCGACCACGAGGCGGGCACCGCGCATCGCCAGCCCGGCCAGCTCGTCGGTGACCGACGCGGCGAGCACCTCGGCCGCCTCGGCCCGGCCGCGGGTGAGGCGGGCCGCCTCCTCGCCGAGCTGTGCGTCGAGCTCGGCGGTGCGCTCCCGCATGGACGCGAGCCGCTCCCCGCCGTCGTCCAGGTCCAGGAGGCGCAGCCCGGCGTCGCTCGCCCAGGCGAGCACGTCGTCGATCGACTCGCCGTAGCTGCGCGTCAGCGCGTTCAGCTCGGCGATCCGCCCGTGCGCGGTCTCCAGCCCCGCGGGGTCGGCCTGCAGGCCGTCGACGTACGACGCCAGCTCGGTGGCCACGTCGGCGAGCAGGTAGCCCACCTCCGCGAGCCGCGTGGCGTGCCCGCCGAGGGCGGGGTCATCCCCGGCCGCCTGCTCGAGCGCGCGGCGCGCCCGCTCCACGGCGTCGACGGCGCTGCCCTCGGTCTCCACGTCGTCGCCCGCGACGGCGTCGTGCGCCTGCTGGGCGGCGAGCCGCAGCGACTCGGCGTTGCCGAGGCGCGCCACCAGGGCAGCGAGCTCGGTGTCCTCGCCGGGCTGCGGGTCCACCCGCTCCACCTCGGCCAGGCCGAGGCGTAGCAGCTCCGCCTCGCGGGCGCGCTCCGCGGTCCGCGCGGTGAGGTCGTCGATCTCGGCCTGCAGCCCCGCACGCTCGGCCCACGCCGCGCGGTAGGACTCGAGACGGCCCAGGTGAGCCGTGCCCGCGAACGTGTCGAGCGCGTCGCGCTGCTTCGCGGGCGTGCGCAGGCGGAGCTGGTCGGCCTGGCCGTGCACCGTGACGAGCTCGTCCGCGATCTCGGCGAGCACGCCCTGCGGGACGCTCCGCCCGCCCAGGTGCGCCCGCGAGCGCCCGCCCGCGGCCACGGTGCGCAGCACGACGACGGTGCCGTCGTCGTCGACCTCGCCGCCCGCCTCGTCGACCCGCCGGGCCACCTCCGGACGGCCCGCGACCCGGACCCGCCCCTCGACGGCGGCGCTCGCCGCACCCGGGCGCACCGCGCCGGCGTCGGCCTTCCCGCCCATGAGCAGCCCGAGCCCGGTGAGCACCATCGTCTTGCCGGCGCCCGTCTCGCCCGTGATGACGGTCAGGCCGTCGGCCAGCGGCACCCGGGCGGCCTCGATGACGCCCAGGTTCTCGATCGCGATCTCCTCGAGCACCTCACTCCTCCTTCTCGTGCTCGGTCCCCTGCTCCGGCCCCTGGGGTGCCGGAGCCTGCCGGACCGGCCCCTGCTGCTCCGGCCGCTTGGCCGCCAGCTCGCGCCACCCCACCACGGGGAGCGAGAACTTCGACACCAGGCGGTCGGTGAACGGCGCGGGCGACAGCCTGGCGAACCGCAGCGGGAGCGCCCCGCGCCGCACCTCCACCTGCGAGCCGACCGGCAGGTCGATGCGACGGCGCCCGTCGCAGGTCAGCACCCCGCCGACGGGGCTGCGCTCCAGCACCTTGACCGTGTAGGTCGAACGCGGGCCGATCACCAGCGGCCGCGCGAACAGCGCGTGCGCCGACAGCGGCACGAGCAGCACCCCGTCGACCTCCGGCCACATGACCGGGCCGCCGGCTGAGAACGCGTGGGCGGTCGAGCCCGTGGCCGTGGAGACCACGACCCCGTCGCACCCGAACGAGGACAGCGGCCGGCCGTCGACCGCGATCCCCACCTCGATCATGCGCTCGCGGCGCGCCTTCTCCACCGTCGCCTCGTTGAGCGCCCATCCGGTCATCGGCTCGGCCTCGCCGGGCAGGTGGACGCGCACGTCGACGACCGCCCGCTCCTCCACCGCGTAGTCTCGCGCCGCCAGGCGCCGGACGGCGTGCCGCAGGTCATCCCGCTCGCTCTCCGCCAGGAAGCCCACGTGGCCGAGGTTCACGCCCAGCAGCGGGACGCCGGTGCCGTGCGTCAGCTCGGCGGCGCGCAGGATGGTGCCGTCGCCGCCGAGCACCATCACCACCTCGGACTCCGTCACGCCCTCGCGCGCACGGGCCGCGGCCATGTGGTCGCCGAAGGACTCCGCGAGGTCGTCGTCGTGCAGCGCCACCTCGAACCCGGCGGTGGTGAGTTCGCGGACCGCCTCGGACAGCGCGGCGACGGCCTCCGGCCGGCCGCCGTGGGTGACGATGAGGACTCGACGGCTCACGGTGCTCCTCCGATCGGCACGACAGGCGGGAGCGCCGCCCGGACGGGCGACGCGGGCGACAGGTCCTCCGACGGGTCTCGGGGGGCGGACGGCGACCACGCCACCGCCGCGCGCACCGCCCGTTCCGCGGCGGTCTCGCCGACCGGTCCGACACCGTGCTCCGGCTCCCTGGCGGGGCGGAACCAGCAGAAGTACTCGCGGTTCCCGCTGGGGCCGGGCACCGGGCTCGGCACCACCGCCAGCGCCCGCAGGCCGCGCTCTGCCGCGGCGCGCACGACGGAGACGACGGCCTCGACGTGCAGCTCCGGGTCGCGCACGACCCCGCCCGCGCCGAGCCGCTCCCGCCCGACCTCGAACTGCGGCTTGACCAGCAGCAGCGCGTGGGCCGTCGGCGCGAGCACCGTCGAGAGCGGCCCCAGCGCCAGCGCCAGGGAGATGAAGGACAGGTCGCCGACGACGACCTCGGGACGCGCCACGAGGTCGTCCGTCGTCAGGTCGCGCACGTTGAAGCCCTCGACGACGGTGACCCGCGGGTCGTCGCGCAGCCGGGGCACGAGCTGCCCGTGCCCGACGTCCAGCGCGACGACGTGCGACGCCCCCCGGCGCAGGAGCACGTCGGTGAATCCCCCGGTCGACGCTCCGAGGTCGAGGCAACGCGAACCGGCCAGCGCGTCGGTCAGCGCGCGCCCCCGGGCGTCGGCGGCGAGCGCGTCCAACGCGCCGGCGAGCTTGCCGCCCGCCCGCGAGGCGTAGCCCGGGTCCGCGGGGTCCGCCGTGACGACGAGCGCGGCCGTGGGCTCGACCGGGGTGGACGGCTTCGCCACGGTCCGTCCGGCGACGCTCACCCGGCCTGCGGCGACCAGCTCGGCGGCATGCCGCCGGGAGCGGGCCAGGCCGCGGCGGACGAGCTCGGCGTCCGTGCGCGCGTCGGGCATCAGGCTCCCGCCCTCGGCGAGCCGTCGGGCCGCGGGCCGGGCGGCGTCGCGCCGACGGGACCGGGCTGGTGATCGTGGTCACGGTCGACGTCCGCGCCGGGCTCGGGGTCGACGTCGGGGCGGCGTACGGCCTCGGCATCGGGCTCGACGGCGGATCGATCCCGGCCGTCCAGTCGGTCGCGCAGCGCGTCGTGGACCGCGATGAACCGTGCGACGTGATCCTCGAGAGGGAGGTCGTCGAGCCCTTCGAGCCCCGCGAGGGCGTCGGCCTGCGCGGTCGGCACCGGCTCGTCCAGGTCGCTCCCGCGCGCCTGGTCGTCCTGCGTCATCGTCCCTCCTCGCTGGGTCTCGCCCAGTACGTCGGCGTGCCGGTCCTCGGGCGACGGGTCCCGGCGGCCCGCTCCGGCGACCGGCACCACGGCCGCGCCGACGCCGGGCGACGGGCTCCGGCACCGAGACCGCACCGCGTGGTCCCGCGGCCGGGGCCCACGCTACCTGCAACGCCCCACGCTGCTGTGCACCCACGCACAGGGCGTCGAGGCGGGTCCGGACGGCCGTCGCCCGACCCCGCGCACCCCGGTCGGATTCCGTCCCACGCGGGGTCGCGGCTCAGGCCTCGAGCGTCGGAACGCTCTCGACGTCCAGCGGCCGCCCGCCGTCCACGGCGTCCCAGGCCGCCGCGCAGGCCGCGCGCACGGCGTCGATCCCGTGCGGACCGCCGCGGTCCAGCTCGAGCCGGCCCTCGACCACGCGCGCGCCGCGCCTGCCACACTCCCACCAGCCGTCGGCGGCAGAGACCGGCACCGGGTGAGCCTCGAGGAGCGCGCGCAGGTCCGCGCCGACGAAGTCGGGCCGCAGCCCTGGCGGGGCCAGCACGGCGTCGCGCGCCGACGACACCCCCGTCAGCACGTGCAGCCCCGGGATCCCTCCCGCCCTCGCACCCGCCAGGTCCGTGTCGAGCCGGTCCCCCACGACCAGCGGACGCGCGGCGCCGGCGCGCTCCACGGCGAGCCGGTACATCGTGGGCGACGGCTTGCCCGCGCTGTCGGGCCGGACCCCCGTCGCCGCCGACACCGCGCCCACGAGCGCGCCGTTGCCGGGAGCGAAGCCGCGCGCGGTGGGCAGCGACAGGTCGAGGTTGCTGGCCACGTGCCACGCCCCGCCTGCGACGGCGTACGCCGCCTCCGCAAGGTCGGACCATGCGAGCCCCGGGGTGAACCCCTGCGCCACCGCGTCGGGCTTGTCGTCGGCCGAGCGCACCACGACAAGGCCCGCCGCCTCCACGGCGGTGACGAGTCCGACACCACCCACGACGAGCACCCGGCTCCCTGGGTCGAGCCGGGTGCGCAGCAGCGCCGCGCACGCCTGCGCGGCCGTCATGACCTCGTCCGCACGCGTCGGGATGTCGAGGCCGGTCAGCTGCTCGGCGACCTCCCCCGGCTCGCGCGAGGCGTTGTTCGTCACGAAGACGAGCCGCATCCCGCCGTCCCTGGCCGCGGCCAGGCTCGACGCCGCGTGAGGGATGGGGAGGTGGCCCCGGTAGGCGACGCCGTCGAGATCCACCAGGGCCAGGTCGTGCGCCGCGGCCAGCGGCGCGTCGCTGGCCTGCAGCGTCGCCGTCACGCGCGCTCCTCCGCGCCGCCCGTCTCCGGTGCGTCCGTGTCGCGGGCGGTGTCCAGGGCGTCCTCTCGCTCCTCGTCATCGGCCTCGTGCCCGGCGCCGGTGCCAACCGGCGCGTCGCCGTCGGCAGGGAGGTCCGCTGCGCCGTCGCCGGTCGCCCTCTCGTCGTCTGACTCGTCGGCGGCATCCACGCCCGTCACCTCGTCGTCCGACTCGTCGGTGGCATCCACGCCCGTCACCTCGTCGTCCGACTCGTCGGTGGCATCCACGCCCGTCACCTCGCCGTCCGACTCGTCGGTGGCATCCACGCCCGTCACCTCGCCGTCCGACTCGTCGGTGGCATCCACGCCCGTCACCTCGCCGTCCGACTCGTCGGTGGCATCCACGCCCGTCACCTCGCCGTCCGACTCGTCGACGTCGTCCGCTCCAGCCCCGTCGTCGACCGCACCGTCGTCGGTCACCTCGGCGTCGTCCTCGTCCGCCGCCTCGTCGTAGACGTCGTAGACCACGACGTCGTCGTCTTCCGGCAGGACGCCGGAGACCCGCTCAAGCGCGTCGGGGGCGACACCGGCGAGCACGGCTTCGGCCTCGTCCGCACGGCCAGCCGCCTCAAGCGCGACGGCGCGCGCCTGGAGCACTCGCAGGCCGAGATCACCCTGCCGCTCCGCGGCGGGGATCCGGTCCAGCACCGCGATCGCGGCGTCGTGCTCGCCGAGGTCCGACCGGGCACCGCTGGCGACGATGGCGAGCTCGGTGCGCCCCTCGGCGTCGAGCGTTCCCGCCTCCTCGCTGCTCGCGAGCGCGAGCGCGCGCTCCGGGCGGCCGAGGCCGCGCTCGGCGTCGGCCATGATCGGAAGGTGCTCGGACGACCCGTTGAGCCGCCGCACGGTGCGGAGCTCGCGCAATGCGTCCGCGAACCGGCCGGTGCGGTACGCCGCGATCCCGGCGGCCTCCCGCACCACGTCGATCCGCCCGCCCCGGCGGACAGCCGCCTGGGCGTGCTCGTACGCGCGCTCCGGGTCGACGTCAAGCAGACGACCCGCCATCACGAGGTGCAGGCCCACCCGCTCCGCGTTGTCCTTCGTCAGCCCGCGCAGCCGTGCCCGCGCCTCGCGGCTGAGCTGGCCCATCGTGGCATCCTCGGCGATCTCCGGCTCGGCCACCCGCGGACGACGCTCGTCGGTGCTCTCCCCCGCCGTCGTCCCGGCGCGCGGCTCGCCTCGGTGCGAGGCCGCGCCACGACCGTGCGGCGCGGCGCTCCGGCCAGGCCCACGGTCGTCGCGCCCCGGGCCGTCCGAACGCCTGGGTCCTCCTGCACGCGCCGCGGGCGACCGGTCGTCCCCGCCGCTGCGGCCGTAGCGATCCGAACGCTCGCGATCGGGACGGCCCCGGTCATGCGAAGGGCGACGGTCATCGCGTGCAGACCGGTCGTCACGTGCCGGACGGCGGGTCTCGTTGTCGGCGCGGGGCGTCCGACGGTCGTCGCGGTGACCGCCACGCTCGTCACGCTGACCACCGCGGTCCTCACGCTGACCACCGCGGTACCCACCACGGTCCTCACGCTGACCACCGCGGTACCCACCACGGTCCTCACGCTGACCGCCACGCTCGTCACGCTGACCACCGCGGTACCCACCACGGTCCTCACGCTGACCACCGCGGTACCCACCACGGTCCTCACGCTGACCGCCACGCTCGTCACGCTGACCACCGCGGTCCTCACGCTGACCACCGCGGTACCCACCACGGTCCTCACGCTGACCACCGCGGTACCCACCACGGTCCTCACCCTGACCGCCGCGGTACCCACGACGATCGTCACGATCGGAACGCGCAGCTCCCGCCCCGCCCGCATATCCGTCGCGCCGCTGCGGACCGTCTCGGCGATCGTTGCGGCGGCTGCCCTCCGAGTACCCGCGGTCACCGCGCGGCTGCGCGCCACGGTCTCCCGACGACTCGCTCCGGCCGCCACGCTGCTGCGGACGGTCCCGGCGGTCCCCGGAGTAGTCACCGCGGGCCGGCGAGCGGGTCGGCCGGTCGGAGCCGCCCGAGCCGCGGGAACCGCCCGTCGGGCCACCGCTGGTCGATGGACGCGCGCGACGCTCTCCACCATCGTCGCGGCGACGTCCGTTGTCACCGTCACGACGAGTGCGCGACGCACCGCCCGACGTCCGGTCCCCGCGCGCGGATCCCTCGCTCCGGCGCGACGGCCTATCGCCCGACCCCTTGGTGCCCCTGTCCTCGGGCGATGCGTTCACGGTGGTTCCTCTCGATGCCGACACTGCCCGATATTCTCCCACGTCACGCCCGTCGTCATCGGGTCGCGACGGCTCCGCGCGCTGTGAGAGCAAGCACCTCGCCGCACGCCCGAGAACCGAGGCAGGCCGAGGAATGACCATGGCGGCCCCGTACCGAAAGCGCAGCGTTACGACCGCGGCAGCACAGTTGCCCGGCTCACAGCGACACCTGTCGATGACTCGGCGCGCATGAGGCGCGTGTGGTGCCGGGGGTGTGGGGCTGCGTGTTTTTGGGTATGCGAAAGGCCCACCCCGGTGTGGGGTGGGCCTTTCGTGATGGGTGTCCGGCGGCGTCCTACTCTCCCACCCCCTCTCGAGGGCAGTACCATCGGCGCTGGAGGGCTAAGC
>NZ_BAAAPM010000010.1:148499-161512 GCF_039531145.1 Isoptericola hypogeus | reverse complement strand
ACACCCATTACGAAAGGCCCACCCCACACCGGGGTGGGCCTTTCGCATACCCAAAAAACACCCCCACCCTCCCCGGGCGGCACCCGGCCCTCGGCCCCCACCCCCGTGGTGGAGCCGCCCCAGCGCTCGATGGGGCCCCGAAATGGTGCACCCGTGAGCGCGGCCAGTGACCCGGGGGCACACCACCATTGAGCTGCCCGCTGGAACAACCGCCCCCTCGTGCAGGACCGGCCGTGTACCGCCGTAGTCCTCCGCCCGCGTTCACGTGGCGACCGCCACGGGCGTCCAGTGAAGCGCACCCGTACGGCGGTCCTGCGGCCGTGGGGTGATGCCCTCGTCGTCCGTTCGCTCGAGCTCTCGCGCAGCTCGCGTGGTGCTCCTGGCCCGCCCGCCCCAGGTGCCTGACACCGAGAGGCAGGCGCGCCGCGCGTCCCGCCCGTCCCGCTGGGGTCATGCGCAGGTCGTGCGCAGGCCGGGTCTCGCGGCGACCCGTGGGGGAGAGGCGGGTGGATCGGCTTGGCGGCCGGGCGCGGTGCGGGCCGGGAGCGGCTCCGTGCGCGTGACGGAGCCGCCACTTGACAGAATGGACTTCCAAAGGTGAGACTTCACAGGACGGAAACCCACTTTCAGTAGGTGGAATGAGTCGAAGGAGGAACGCTCGATGACGAGTGCTGCACTCGAGGCGTTCAACGGTGCGGACCGCGCCGAGGCCCGCGCCGTGGTGATGTCCTGCGCAGCGGTCGAACGCTGGGCGGACGACGTGGTGGCGGGGCGTCCCTATGTGGATCTGGCCGCCGCCCTCGGCGCCGCCCGGACGGTGGCGGAGCCGTGGACCGAATCCGAGATCGACTCCGCGCTCGCGCGACACCCTCGGATCGGGGAGCGGGCGGCCGGCGACGAGGCGGACGCTGCGCACTCCCGTCGGGAGCAGGCGGGCATCGACAACGCGGACGCGTCCGTGGCCCAGCGCCTGTCGGCAGGAAACCGTGCGTACGAGGACCGTTTCGGGCACGTGTTCCTGATCCGTGCCGCGGGGCGGAGCGCCGAGGAGATCCTGGCGGCGCTCGAGGAGCGGCTGGAGAACGACGCCGCGTCCGAGCGCCGGATCGCGGCGCAGCAGCTCCGGGAGATCGCCGTTCTGAGACTCGAGGGAGAGCTCGCATGACGTCCCACATCACCACCCATGTGCTCGACGCCGTGTCGGGACTCCCGGCCGACGGCATCGCGGTCGCCCTGTGGAGGGTCGTCGGCGACCAGGCAGACCGCCTCGCCACGGCGACCACCGACTCGGACGGCCGCGCCCGCGACCTTGGGCCGTCGGCTCTCGACCCGGGCACCTACCGGGTGACCTTCGCGACCGGCGACTACTTCGCGGCGCGCGGCGTCGCGACGTTCTACCCGTCGGTCACCATCGACTTCTTCGTCGAGGCCGGGCGCGACCACTACCACGTGCCGTGCCTGCTCAGCCCGTTCGCGTACTCGACCTATCGCGGGAGCTGACCCCCCGCGTCTTCGGCCACGGCATCGCCGCCCGGGCCAGCGGAATCTCAGACGTACCGAGGCCGTCCTCCGGGACTGCCCCTGGCACGGCGCAACATCTACCAAAGGAGCTAGCAGGATGACCGCCACCGCCACCGACGCACAGACCACCAACGGCACGATCGTGCTGGGGGAGAACCAGTACGGCAAGGCCGAGGTCCGCGTCATGAAGGTCGACCGCGACCAGCCCCGGCATCGCATCACCGAGCTCTCCGTGACGTCCCAGCTGCGGGGCGACTTCGCCGCCGCGCACACGGAGGGCGACCAGGGCAAGGTCGTCGCGACCGACACGCAGAAGAACACGATCTTCGGGCTCGCCAAGGACGGCATCGCCTCGCCCGAGGAGTTCGCGCTCAAGCTCGCCGAGCACTTCACGTCGAGCTTCGACTGGGTCGCCGGCGGCCGCTGGGAGGTCAAGGAGTACACCTGGGAGCACATCCCGTCGTCCCTGACGAAGCACGTGACCGACGGCGAGCACGACCACTCGTTCGTCAAGGGCGGCACCGAGACCCGCAACACCATCGTGCAGCGCGAGGGCGACGAGGTCTTCGTGGTGTCCGGCCTGGAGGACCTCAAGGTGCTCAAGTCGACCGGGTCGGAGTTCCACGGCTTCCCCCGTGACCGCTTCACCACTCTGCAGGAGACGACCGACCGCATCCTCGCGACGTCGGTGACCGCGCGGTGGCGCTACACGAGCCTCGACATCGACTTCAACGCCGTCTACGACGACGTCCGCCGGATCCTGCTCGAGACCTTCGCGGACGTCCACTCGCTCGCCCTGCAGCAGACGCTGTACCAGATGGGCAAGCGGGTGCTCGAGGCGCACCCGGAGATCGGCGAGATCAAGTTCTCGATGCCGAACCTGCACCACTTCCTCGTGGACTTCGAGCCGTTCGGCCTGGAGAACCCCAACGAGGTCTTCTACATCGCCGACCGGCCGTACGGGAAGATCGAGGGGGAGGTGAAGCGCGAGGGCGCCGCGACGGAGCCGCGCGCGTGGGCGACGGTCACGGGATTCTGCTGAGCCCCATGACCCGCCGTCGGTTCGAAGGAGCATCGACATGACGACCACCACGTCCGGGGCGCGACCGGCCGCTGCCGCGGCCGAGCCCGTTGGAGCCGAGCTCGCGCGGCCCGAGGACGAGCGCTACCCGATCGGGAAGACGTTCCTCTACGGCCTGCAGCACATCATGACGATGTACGGCGGCGTCATCGCGCCGCCCATCATCGTCGGCCAGGCCGCGGGCCTGACCGGCGCGGAGATCGGGGTGCTGGTCTCGGCGGCGCTGCTGGTCAGCGGCGTGGCTACCGCGCTGCAGACGCTCGGGCTGCCGTTCTTCGGGTCGCGGCTGCCGCTCGTCCAGGGCATCTCGTTCGCCACGGTCTCCACCATGGTGGCCGTGGCGACCGGGGACGGCGGTCTCCCGGCGGTCTTCGGCGCCATCCTGGTGGCCGGCGTCGTCGGGCTGGCGATCACGCCGTTCTTCGCGCAGGTCGTGCGGTACTTCCCGCCGGTGGTCACCGGCACGATCATCACGGTCATCGGCATCTCTCTGCTGCCCACGGCGGCCGGGTGGATGATGGGCGGCGACCCCGAGGCCGACGACTGGGGCTCGGTGCCCAACGTCCTGCTGGCTCTCGGCACGCTGGTGGTCGTGCTGCTGCTGAGCAGGTTCCTGCAGGGGACCGTCTCGCGGCTGTCGATCCTGTTCGGGCTCGTCATCGGGACGCTCGTCGCGCTGCCCTGGGGCCTGGCGGACTTCTCCGAGGTCTCCCAGGGCCCGATGGTCGCCCTGCCGCAGATCTTCGCGTTCGGGCCGCCCGTCTTCCAGGTCGGCGCCATCATCTCGATGACGATCGTCATCCTCGTGATCATGACCGAGACGACGGCGGACCTCATCGCCATCGGCGAGGTGCTCGACACGAAGGTGGACGAGCGGCGGGTCGGTGACGGGCTCCGCGCCGACATGGCGGCCACCATCCTCGCCCCGTTCGTGAACTCGTTCCCGGCCTCGGCGTTCGCGCAGAACGTCGGGCTGGTGGCGATCACCGGGATCAAGTCGCGCTTCGCGGTCGCCGCGGGCGGGTCGGTCCTCTTCGGCCTCGGGCTGCTGCCGGTGCTCGGGCGCGTGGTCGCGGCGATCCCGGAGCCCGTGCTCGGCGGGGCCGGCATCGTGCTGTTCGGCTCGGTGGCCGTCTCCGGGATCCGCACCCTGTCCCGCGTGGAGTACGAGGGCAACCTCAACCTCACGCTGGTGGCGGTGGCGCTCGGCTTCGGGATCATCCCGATCGCGGTGCCGGACTTCTACGACCGGTTCCCCGTCTGGGTCGGGATGATCTTCCACTCGGGCATCGCGGCGGCAGCCGTGGTGGCGGTGCTGCTCAACCTCGTCTTCAACGAGGTCCGGTGGGGCCGGCGCACGGATCCCTCCGTGTTCACGGCCGGGTCGTCGGCGCGGCTCGTCGTCACCGAGGAGCAGGAGCAGCGGCGGCACGAGTACTTCGCGCGCCTCGACGCCGAACGGCAGGAGGCGCGGCGCGCTCGGCTCAACGCCGACGTGCGGGCCCGGGTGCGGCACGGTCACGGACGGCGCTCGGGATGCCTCTCGGCGATCGACCTCGATGCCGACGGCGTGCCCGACGTCCTGCAGGTCCGCGACGGCTCGCGGGCGGCGGTCGCCGCACGCGGTTCGGACCGGGCGGCCGGCCAGGAAGGTGCGCGCAGCGAGCGGCCGGAGCTGGCCGCCGTCGGCGCGGCCGCGGGGGCCGAGGAATCGTGATGCCCCGGGCGGCGCGCACACGGGCCGGCGGCCGGGACGGCGGGAACGCCGCCTCGGCCCCGGCGCGGGCGTCAGCCCGCGGAGAGCAGCTCGGCCGAGATCGCCTTGGCGGCCTCGTGGAGCAGCGGCAGCGCGGTCTCGCCGAACTCGTAGGTGACGCGGGCCGCCGGCCCGGAGACGGACAGCGCGGTGGGCGTGGGGGCGTCCTTGACCGGGACCGCGAAGCACCGCACGCCGATCTCCTGCTCGCCGTCGTCGACGGCGTACCCCTGCTCGCGGATCGTGGTCATCTCGGTGAGCAGGTCGTCGACGTTCGTGATCGACAGGTCGGTGGCGGGTGGCATGCCCACCCGGCCGACGATCTCGCGGATCGTGCGGTCCGGCAGCTCGGCCAGGACCATCTTCCCGACGCCCGTGCAGTGGCAGTACACGCGGCGTCCGACCTCGGTGAACATCCGCATCGAGTGCGAGGACGACGCCTGGGCGACGTAGACGGCCATGTCGCGGTCGATCATCGCGAGGTTGGCGGTCTCGCCGAGCTCGCGAGCGAGCCGCTCGAGGTGCGGGCGGGCGCTCGCACCCAGCTGGCGGCCGGCACTCTCGCCGAGGCGGATGAGCCGCGGCCCGAGGGTGTAGCGGCGAGACGGCAGCTGACGCGCATAGCCGCGGACCACCAGCGTCCGCATGAGCCGGTGGATCGTCGGGAGCGGGAGCTCTGCGGCCGCGGCCAGCTCGCTCAGCGCGGCGTCGCCGCCGAGGTCCGTCATGATCTCGAGCAGGTCGATCGCCCGGTCCACCGACTGGACGCTCGCGCCGTTCGCCATCGTCATGCCCCCTTCAGCGCGTGCCGGGCGAGGTGCCGGGCGCGAGCGGATACGTGAATCGAACCGTTGACCCGGTTCCCAGAAGCATCCTTCCACATCTCGGAACTCACTGTCAGTAGTAGTACCTCGAAAGGAACCACGGCCATGGCGATGCCCAGCCCCAGCTACACGATCACCCTGCGCGTGGAGGCGCCGGCGACGCAGCGCGCGACGAGCGAGATCGTCCACGAGGTCGCCGCCGCCGGAGCGTCGGTCATGGGCGTCGACATCGCCCAGTCGCACGCCGAGACCATCGTCGTCGACGTCACCTGCGACACCGTCGACGCCGAGCACGGCGAGCGGATCGTCGAGGCGCTCGACGCCCTCGACGGCGTCCGGGTCCTCAAGATGTCGGACTCGACCTTCCTCATGCACCTCGGCGGCAAGATCTCCGTGACCCCCAAGGTCCCGCTCAAGACCCGCCGCGACCTGTCGCGCGCGTACACCCCGGGAGTGGCGCGCGTCTGCCTCGCGATCGCGGACCGCCCCGAGGACGCCCGCCGGCTGACCATCAAGCGCAACACGGTCGCCGTCGTCACCGACGGCACCGCCGTGCTCGGCCTCGGCGACATCGGCCCGGCGGCGGCCATGCCGGTCATGGAGGGCAAGGCCGCGCTCTTCAAGCAGTTCGCCGACGTCGACGCGTGGCCGCTGGCCCTCGACACGACGGACACCGAGGAGATCATCCGGACCGTGAAGGCGATCGCGCCCGGCTTCGGCGGCGTGAACCTCGAGGACATCTCGGCGCCCCGCTGCTTCGAGATCGAGAAGCGGCTGCGCGAGGAGCTCGACATCCCGGTCTTCCACGACGACCAGCACGGCACGGCGATCGTCGTGCTCGCCGCGCTCATCAACGCCCTCAAGGTCACCGGCAAGAAGATCGAGGACGTGCGGATCGCGGTCTCGGGCGTCGGCGCCGCGGGTTCGGCGATCATCCGGCTGCTGCTCGCCCAGGGCGCGAAGGACATCGTCGGCTTCGACCGCCACGGTGCCCTCACCCCCGAGTCGGCGGCCGGCGACGAGAACCGCACCTGGATCGTCGAGAACACCAACCCGTCGGGCTTCACCGGCACCCTCACGGAGGGCCTGGTCGGCGCCGACGTGTTCGTCGGCGTCTCGGCCGCCAACATCCTCACCGGCGCCGACATCGCGCGGATGAACGACGGCGCGATCGTCTTCGCCCTCGCCAACCCCACGCCGGAGGTGGACCCGATCGCCGCGGGGGAGACCGCCGCCGTCGTGGCGACCGGCCGCAGCGACTACCCGAACCAGATCAACAACGTGCTCGCCTTCCCGGGCCTGTTCCGCGGGCTGCTCGACGCCGGCGCGCGGCACATCACGGACGAGATGCTGCGCCTCGCGGCGGTCGCGATCGCGTCGGTGGTGAGCGACGACGAGCTCAACCCCGCCTTCATCATCCCCGGCGTCTTCGACCACCGCGTCGCCGAGGCCGTCGCCGACGCCGTGCGCACCGAGGGGCACAAGGAGGTCCCGGTGGAGGAGGTCCGTGCCGAGGACGCCGAGCACCTGGCTCAGCACCTGGGCCGGGCGCTGCAGACGGGCGCGTCCGCCGGCAGCTCGGCGGGGGCGACGCGATGAAGACGTCCCTCGACGCCGCGACCCTCGACGACGTCGAGCGTCGGCTCGCCGCCCACGACGAGGTCCTCTCCTCGGCCTACCCGGGCGACGACGGCACACGCCAGCCGGTGCACACGGTCTACGTCCCGGCGCACCAGTACGCCGTCGGCCTGGCCGAGGCCTGGGGCGTCCGGGCGCGCGAGTCGCTCTCGGCGCAGGGGACCGACGCCCTGCTGGACGCGGTCGGCGTCCGCGCGGACCTGCGGGACGCCGTCGCCGCGCAGGTGACCGCGAAGCTCGCGGCGGAGCCGATCGAGGACCTGCGCATCGATCTCGAGGACGGGTACGGCGCGCACCCGGACCCGGACGAGGACGCCGTCACCGTCGCGGCGGCCACCGCGTTGCGCACCGAGCTCGACGAGGGCCGGGCGACGCCCTTCGTGGGCATCCGGTTCAAGTGCTTCGAGAAGCCGACCCGGGCCCGCGGCCTGCGGACCCTCGACCTCTTCCTCAGCACGCTCGCGACCTCCGGCGACCTGCCGGACGGGCTCGTCGTCACGCTGCCGAAGGTCACCGCCGTCGAGCAGGTCGAGGCGATGGTCGCGGTGTGCGAGCGGATCGAGCGCGCGACGGGGCTGCGGGCCGGGAGGCTGCGCTTCGAGGTCCAGGTCGAGACGCCGCAGTCGATCCTGGACGCGGCCGGGACGGCGACCGTCGCGCGGATGATCCACGCGGGCGGCGGACGCGTGACGGGCCTGCACTACGGCACGTACGACTACTCGGCGTCGCTCGGGATCGCGGCGGCGTACCAGTCGATGGAGCACCCGGCGGCGGACCTCGCCAAGGAGGTCATGCAGCTCGCGGCCGCGGGCACCGGCGTGCGGCTGTCCGACGGGTCGACGAACGTCCTGCCGGTGGGGGACGCCGCGCAGGTGCGCGCCGCGTGGGCGAACCACGGGCGCCTCGTGCGCCGTTCGCTCGAGCGCGGGTACTACCAGGGCTGGGACCTGCATCCCGCGCAGCTCCCGAGCCGGTTCGCGGCGACCTATGCGTTCTATCGCGACGGCTTCGCGCCGGCCGCCGAGCGGCTGCACGACTACGTGAACCGGGTCGAGGGAGCCGTGCTCGACGAGCCGGCCACCGCCAAGGCGCTCGCCTGGTACCTCAAGCGGGGGCTCGACTGCGGCGCGCTGAGCGCGCAGGAGATCGGGGAGCGCGCCGGCCTGCAGCCGGAGGAGCTCACCGCGATGGTGGCACGCCCGGCGGTCTGACCCCGGACGGGCCGGCAGCGCAAGGCCCGGGAGGAGGACGTCGTCCTCTTCCCGGGCCTTCGTGCTGCCGGGGCCGGCGCGGACCGTCCGAGGCGCGGTCGTGCGGACGCACGCCGGATCTGCCTCGCGAACAGGGGTTGACCGATCGCGACCGCCGGCGTAGCGTTTCCACCACTAGGAACCGAACTTCCACGTTGCGAAAGTGAGCGAGCGATGGCGGACCAGATCCCCTACACCGTGAACTGCTCGATCCTGCTGACGGACCTGCCGCTCCTCGAGCGGCCGGCCGCGGCGAAGGCCGCCGGCTTCGACGGCGTCGAGTTCTGGTGGCCGTTCGCCACCTCGACGCCCGCCGCCGAGGAGATCGACGCGTTCGTCGGTGCGATCGCGGACGCGGGCGTCCAGCTCACCGGGCTGAACTTCAACGCCGGCGACATGCCGGGCGGCGACCGCGGCCTCATCTCCTGGCCGGCCCGCTCGACGGAGCTGCGCGACAACCTCGACGTCGTCGCCCGCATCGGCGAGCGCACCGGCTGCCGCGCGTTCAACGCCCTGTACGGCAACCGCCAGCCCGGCGAGGACGCCGCGGCGCAGGACGCGATGGGCGCCGAGAACCTCGCCCTCGCGGCGCGTGCCGTCGAGCGCATCGGCGGGACCGTGCTGCTCGAGCCGGTGTCGGGCGCCGACGCCTACCCGCTGAAGACGTCGGACGACGTCGTCACCGTTCTCGACCGGGTGCGCGACGAGCACGGCGCCACCAACCTGGGCCTGCTCTTCGACGTGTACCACCTGTCGGTCAACGGCGGGGACGTCGACGTCGACCTCAAGGCGCACGGCGACCGGATCGCCCACGTGCAGGTGGCCGACGCCCCCGGCCGCGGCGCTCCCGGCAGCGGCGACCTGCCGATCCAGCGCTGGATCGGCGACCTGCGCGAGGCCGGGTACGCCGGCCCCGTCGGCCTCGAGTACAAGACGGCCGACGTGCACCCCTTCGCGTGGCTGCCGCGCGAGCAGCGCGCCTCCCGCTGAGCGCAGCGGCCACCCCGACATCCTCGACCTCTCCGGAAGGACCCGACCAATGAGCACCATCGCCTTCATCGGCCTCGGCATCATGGGGAGCCCCATGGCCGTCCACCTGCAGGACGCCGGGCACTCCGTCGTCGGCTACAACCGCTCGGCCGCCAAGGCGCAGCCCCTCGTCGAGGCGGGCGGCACCGCCGCGTCGTCGGTCGCCGAGGCCGTCAAGGCCGCCGACGTGGTCGCGATCATGGTCCCGGACTCGCCGGACGTCGAGGGCGTGCTCGCCGGAGAGGACGGCGTGCTCGCGAACGCGCAGCCGGGCACACTGATCATCGACTTCTCGTCGATCCGCCCCGACGTGACGGTCACGCTCGCCGAGCAGGCACGGGCCGCCGGCTTCCGCTACCTCGACGCCCCGGTCTCCGGCGGCGAGGCGGGCGCGAAGAACGCGGCCCTGTCGATCATGGTCGGCGGCGCGGCCGAGGACTTCGCCGCGGCGTCCGAGGTGTTCGGCGCCGTCGGCAAGACGGTCGTGCACGTCGGCCCGTCAGGCTCCGGCCAGACCGTCAAGGCCGCCAACCAGCTCATCGTCGCCGGCAACATCGCGCTGCTGGCGGAGGCCGTCGTCTTCCTCGAGGCCTACGGCGTCGACACCGAGGCGGCCGTGACCGTGCTCGGCGGCGGGCTCGCCGGCTCCGCGGTGCTGAACCAGAAGGCCGCCAAGATGCTGGGCCGCGAGTTCGCGCCCGGCTTCCGCATCGACCTGCACCACAAGGACCTGGGCATCTTCACGTCGGCCGCCCGCGAGGAGGGCGTCGTCGCCCCCATGGGCGCCGTCGTGGCGCAGCTCATGGCTGCGGCCCGGGCCGAGGGCGACGGCGACCTCGACCACTCCGGGCTCTTCCGCGCCATCGCGCGCCTCTCCGGCCGCAGCTGACGGCCCGGCCCGACCCCCACGTCCAGAAGACTCGAAGGAGAGCATCATGCCCCGCATGCGCGCGGTCGACGCCGCGGTCGCCATCCTGGCGAAGGAGGGTGCCACCGAGGCCTTCGGCCTCCCCGGCGCCGCCATCAACCCGTTCTACGACGCCATGCGTCAGCACGGCGGGATCCACCACGTGCTCGCCCGGCACGTCGAGGGCGCGTCGCACATGGCCGACGGCTACTCGCGCGCCGCGCGCGGCAACATCGGCATCTGCATCGGCACGTCGGGCCCGGCGGGCACCGACATGATCACCGGCCTCTATGCCGCGTGGGCCGACTCGATCCCGATGCTCTGCATCACGGGCCAGGCCCCCGTGGCCAAGCTCGACAAGGAGGACTTCCAGGCGGTGGACATCGCGTCGATCGCGGCGCCGGTCACCAAGCTGGCCAAGACGGTGCTCGAGGCCGCCCAGGTGCCGGGCGTCTTCCAGAGCGCGTTCCAGCTGATGCGGTCGGGCCGCCCCGGCCCGGTGCTCATCGACCTGCCCATCGACGTCCAGATGACGGAGATCGAGTTCGACCCGGAGACCTACCAGCCGCTGCCCGTCGAGCGCCCGGAGGCGACGCGCGAGCAGGTCGCCAAGGCCCTGGACATGCTGCTGGCCGCCGAGCGCCCGCTGATCGTCGCCGGCGGCGGCATCATCAACGCCGGCGCGGAGGCCGAGCTGGTCGAGCTGGCCGAGACCCTCGGCGTCCCGGTGGTGCCGACGCTCATGGGCTGGGGCGCGATCCCGGACGACCACGCGCTGGCCGCCGGCATGGTCGGTATCCAGACGTCGCACCGCTACGGCAACGCGACCTTCCTCGAGTCGGACTTCGTGCTCGGCGTCGGGAACCGGTGGGCCAACCGCCACACCGGCGGCCTGAAGACGTACACCGAGGGCCGCACCTTCGTGCACGTCGACATCGAGCCGACCCAGATCGGGCGCGTGTTCGCCCCCGACTACGGCGTGGTCTCCGACGCGGGGGCGTTCCTGCGCACCGCCCTCGAGGTCGCGGCGGAGCGCAAGGCCGCCGGCCGCGTCCCGGACTACTCCGGCTGGGCGGCCGGCGCCCGGGAGCGCAAGGGCACGCTCCAGCGCAAGACGCACTTCACGCAGGTGCCGATCAAGCCGCAGCGCGTGTACGAGGAGATGAACAAGGCGTTCGGCCGCGACACGGTCTACGTCACGACGATCGGCCTCTCGCAGATCGCCGGCGCCCAGCTGCTGCACACGTACAACCCTCGGCACTGGATCAACGCCGGTCAGGCCGGCCCGCTCGGCTGGACCGGCCCCGCGGCGCTCGGCGTCTCCCGCGCGCTGCCGGAGGGCAACGTCGTCGCGCTCTCGGGCGACTACGACTTCCAGTTCATGCTGGAGGAGCTGGCCGTGGGCGCGCAGCACCACCTGCCCTACGTGCACGTCGTGGTGAACAACGCCTACCTCGGCCTGATCCGGCAGTCGCAGCGCGCGTTCGACATGGACTTCCACGTGTCGCTGGCGTTCGACAACATCAACTCGGCGGAGACGGACGGCTACGGCGTCGACCACGTCAAGGTCGCCGAGGCGCTCGGCTGCAAGGCGATCCGGGTGAAGGACCCGGAGGACCTGGGCGCGGCGTTCGCCAAGGCGCAGGCCATGACGGCCGAGCTGCGGGTGCCCGTGGTGGTCGAGGTCATCCTCGAGCGCGTCACGAACATCGCGATGGGCGCCGAGCTGAACGGCGTCAACGAGTTCGAGGACCTGGCCATATCGGCCGAGGACTCGCCGACGGCGATCGCGCTGCTCGACTGACGGGCACGGCTGCGGGAGAGACCATGACGACGACGGACCGGGGAGAGGGGGCCAAATTGAGCGCGCCTCGGGTGCTGCTGGCGCCGGACAAGTTCAAGGGCTCGCTCTCCGCGGGTCAGGTGGCCGCCCACCTGGCGGCCGGTCTCCGCCGCGCGGCGCCGGGCGTCGTGACCCTCGAGCTGCCCGTCGCCGACGGCGGCGAGGGCACCCTCGAGGCCGCCCTCGCCGCCGGGTACGACCCGGTCGAGCTGGTGGCCACCGGCCCCCTCGGCATCCCGGTCGCCACGCGGTACGCCCGGCGCGGGGCGGCCGCCGTCGTCGAGATGGCGGCAGTGAGCGGCCTCGCGATGGTCGACCCGGACCCGGCCACGGCGCTGGCGTCCACGTCGCGGGGCCTCGGCGAGCTCATCGCCCACGCGCTCGACGCGGGGGCGCGCGAGATCGTCGTCGGCGTCGGCGGCTCCGCCAGCACCGACGGCGGGGCGGGCATGCTGGCGGCGCTCGGCGCCCGGCTGGCCTCGGGGGCGGGCGACCTCGCCGACGGCGGCGGGCACCTGGCCGAGCTGTTCGACGTCGACCTGTCGGGGCTGCACCCCGCGCTCGCGGAGTCCGAGATCGTCCTCGCGAGCGACGTCGACAACCCGCTGCTGGGCCCGTCGGGCGCGGCTGCGGTCTACGGCCCGCAGAAGGGCGCCGACGCGGAGACCGTCGCCGAGCTCGAGCTGGCGCTCGCGACCTGGGTCGACGTGCTGGCGACGGTAGGGGTCGCCGGCGCGCGCGACCACGCGGCCGCGCCGGGGGCCGGCGCCGCCGGCGGCGTGGGCTTCGCCTGCCTGCTCCTCGGGGCGGTGCGCCGCCCCGGCGTCGAGGAGGTCCTCGCCCTGACGGGCTTCGCCGACCGGGTCGCGGACGTCGACCTCGTCGTCACCGGCGAGGGCAGCCTCGACGTCCAGTCCCTGCACGGCAAGACGCCGGTCGGCGTCGCCAGGGCCGCCGCGGCGGCCGGCGTCCCCACCGTCGCGGTGTGCGGCCGCCGCAGCCTCACCCCCGAACGCGCCGCGGCGGCGGGTTTCCTGGCGGTGCATGCGCTGACCGACGTCGAGGCCGACGTCGCGCGCTGCATCGCGGACGCCGGCCCGCTGCTCGAGACCCTCGCCGCACGCGTCGCCGACCACCTGCCGGGGCGCCGGGCGGCCGTGGCGG
>NZ_BAAAPM010000010.1:67818-148484 GCF_039531145.1 Isoptericola hypogeus | reverse complement strand
GTCGCCGCGGGCGCCGCCGCCATGCCGGCCGACGCGGCCCCGACCACGACCCACCTGGAGAACGCATGACCACCGCTGCCACTCCGAGCCCCGCCGGCCACGCCGGGCCGGGTGCCTTCGACCTCGTCGTCCGGGCCGCCAGGGCGCTGACGCCCGCGGGCGAGCAGGCGGTCGAGATCGGCATCACCGACGGCCGGATCGCCGCCGTCGCGCCGCTGGGCGCGCGCCTGGCCGGCGGCGAGGTCCTGGAGCTCGGCGGCGACGAGGTGCTCCTGCCGGGCCTCGTCGACTCGCACGTGCACGTCAACGAGCCGGGCCGCACCGAGTGGGAGGGCTTCGCCTCCGCGACGCGCGCGGCCGCGGCCGGCGGCGTCACGACCATCGTCGACATGCCGCTCAACTCGCTGCCGCCGACCACGACGGTCGAGAACCTCGAGGTCAAGAAGGCGCGGGCCGTCGGCCAGGCGTTCGTCGACGTCGGCTTCTGGGGCGGGGCGGTCCCCGGCAACACCGCCGACCTGCGGCCCTTGCACGACGCGGGCGTGTTCGGGTTCAAGTGCTTCCTCGCCGACTCGGGGGTGCCGGAGTTCGGCCATCTCGAGTCCGCCGAGCTGCGCGCCGACCTGGCGGAGCTGACGGCCTTCGACGGCCTGATGATCGTGCACGCGGAGGACCCGCACACGCTGGAGGGCGCCCCGCAGGAGCCGGGGCGGCGCTACGCCGACTTCCTCGCCTCCCGGCCGGCCAAGGCGGAGTCGACGGCGATCGCCGAGGTGATCGACGCCGCGCGCGCCACCGGCGCCCGTGCGCACGTGCTGCACCTGTCGGACGCGGACTCGCTGCCGATGATCGCCGCGGCGCGGGCCGACGGCGTGCGCCTCACGGTCGAGACCTGCCCCCACTACCTGTCGCTCGACGCCGAGCACGTGCCCGACGGCGCGACGGCGTACAAGTGCTGCCCGCCGATCCGCGAGACCGACAACCAGGACCGGCTGTGGCAGGGGCTGCTCGACGGCGTCATCGACGTCGTCGTGACGGACCACTCGCCGGCCACGGCCGACCTCAAGGAGCCGGCCTCGGGCGACTTCGCCGCGGCCTGGGGCGGGGTGGCGTCGCTGCAGCTCGGGCTCGCGGTCGTGTGGACCGAGGCGCGGCGCCGCGGCGTGCCCCTGGAGCAGGTGGTGGGGTGGATGTCGGCGGGCCCGGCGGCGCTCGTCGGCCTGGGCCGCAAGGGCGGCATCGCCGTGGGCAAGGACGCCGACCTGGTGGTCTTCGCCCCCGAGGCGACCTTCGTGGTCGACCCCGGCCGACTGCACCACAAGAACCCGGTGACCCCCTACGCGGGACGGGACCTGACGGGCGTCGTGCGGCGGACCCTGCTGCGCGGGCGCACCGTGGGAGACGAGCCCGAGGGCGCCCTGCTGCGCCGCGGCTGAGTCCGCCGGGCACGACGCCGAGACCAGAACGCACGAGGACAGACGAGGACACCCACCATGACGCGACTCCAGCCCGGCGACGCCGCCCCCGACTTCACGCTCCCCGACGCCCACGGTGTCCCGGTGTCCCTCGCCGAGGCGCGGGCCGGGGCCGACAAGGGCGTGGTCGTGTACTTCTACCCGAAGGCCGGCACTCCGGGCTGCACCACCGAGGCCTGCGACTTCCGGGACAACCTCGCGTCGCTCGCCGGGGCGGGCTACACCGTCGTGGGCGTCTCGGCCGACCCCCAGGACGAGGTCCGCGCGTTCGTCGAGGCCGAGCACCTGACGTTCCCGCTGCTGTCGGACGCGGACCACGCGGTGGCCGACGCGTACGGCACCTGGGGCCCCAAGACGGTCGGCGACCGGACCTTCGACGGCGTGCACCGCTGCACCTTCGTCGTGGACCCCGACGGGACGCTCCGCCTCGCCGAGTACGACGTCGACGCCACCGGCCACGTGGCCGCGCTGCGCGCGCAGCTGGTCGGCGCCTGAGCGCGACGACTCGCGCTAGGGTTTCCATCAGGCGTAATCGATATTCCACACACGAAGAGGAGGGACTGTCGTGGAGCTCCCCGACGGCCTGACCATCACCGCCGAGATCGGCGAGCGTGACACCGAGGTCCTCACCCCGGCAGCGCTCGACCTCGTCGCGACCCTGCACCGACAGCTCGGCGCCCGTCGCCTGGAGCTCCTCGACGCGCGCCGCCGCCGTCGACAGGAGCTCGCCGACGGCGGCACGCTGGACTTCCTGGAGTCCACGGCGCACGTCCGCGCCGACGACTCCTGGACGGTCGCCGCGCCGGCGCCCGGGCTGGTCGACCGCCGCGTGGAGATCACCGGGCCCACCGACCGCAAGATGACGGTCAACGCGCTCAACTCCGGTGCGAAGACGTGGCTCGCGGACCAGGAGGACGCCAACACGCCGCAGTGGCGCAGCGTGGTGGGCGGCCAGCTCAACCTGCTCGACGCCATCGAGCGGCGGATCGACTTCACGAACGAGGCGGGGAAGTCGTACGCCCTGAAGCCCGACGAGGAGCTCGCCACGATCATCGTGCGCCCGCGCGGCTGGCACATGGACGAAAAGCACGTCCTCGTGGACGGCGAGCAGACGTCCGGCGGCCTCGTGGACTTCGCGCTCTACGTCGCGACGGCGGGCCTGCGGCAGATCGAGAAGGGTCTGGGGCCGTACTTCTACCTGCCGAAGATGGAGTCGCACCTCGAGGCGCGGCTCTGGAACGAGGCGTTCGTCATCGCGCAGGACGCGCTCGGCATCCCGCGCGGCACCATCCGCGCCACCGTGCTCATCGAGACCATCCCGGCCGCGTTCGAGATGGAGGAGATCCTCTACGAGCTGCGCGAGCACTCCGCCGGCCTCAACGCCGGACGCTGGGACTACCTGTTCTCCGTGGTGAAGAACTTCCGCACCCGGGGCTCGGACTTCCTCCTGCCGGACCGCAACCAGATCACCATGACCGTGCCCTTCATGCGGGCCTACACCGAGCTGCTGGTCGCCACCTGCCACAAGCGCGGCGCGCACGCGATCGGCGGCATGGCGGCGTTCATCCCGAGCAAGGACGAGGAGGCCAACGCGCAGGCGTACGCCAAGGTCCGCGCGGACAAGGCGCGCGAGGCCGGCGACGGCTTCGACGGCTCCTGGGTGGCGCACCCCGGCATGGTGGCCACCTGCAAGGAGGTCTTCACCGACGTGCTCGGCGACCGGCCGAACCAGATCGACCGGAAGCGCGAGGACGTCCAGGTGGCCGCGGCCGACCTGCTGTCCGTCGACAAGACGCCCGGCACCGTCACCGAGGCGGGCCTGCGCAACAACGTCTCCGTCGGCATCCAGTACCTGCAGGCCTGGCTGGGCGGCCTCGGCGCGGTGGCGATCTTCGGCCTCATGGAGGACGCCGCCACGGCCGAGATTTCCCGGTCCCAGGTGTGGCAGTGGCTGCACAACGACGTCACCCTCGCCGACACCGGCCACACGGTCACTCGGGAGCTGGTGGACCGCATCGTCGCCGAGGAGGTGGCCAAGCTCCCCGGCGACCTCGCCGACTACGACGAGGCGCGCTCGACCTTCATGGAGGTGGCGGTGGCCGACGAGTACGTCGACTTCCTCACCACGGCGGCCTACGAGCGGATGGCCTGAGAGTACGGACCGGAACGGCCGGGACCACGTCCGACGGACGCGGTCCCGGCCGTCTCGTCGTTCCTCGCGACCACTAGACTGGCCGCCATGTCCACCATCTCCCGTGACGAGGTCGCGCGCGTCGCCGCCCTGGCCCGCATCGACCTGCGACCGGAGGAGGTCGACCGGCTCGCCGGCGAGCTCGACGTCATCGTCGAGTCCATCGCCCGCGTGCGTGAGGTCGCCACCCCCGACGTGCCCGCGACGAGCCACCCGCTGCCCATGACGAACGTGTTCCGCGAGGATGTGCCGGCACCTGCGCTGCCCGTCGCCGACGTGCTCGCCTCCGCGCCGGACGCCGAGGACGGCCGGTTCGCCGTGCCGCAGATCCTCGGGGAGGAGTGAGATGACCGACCTGACCCGGCTCAGCGCCGCCCAGCTCTGCGAGACGCTCGCGTCCGGGGAGGCGTCCAGCGTCGAGGCCACCCGCGCCCACCTGGACCGCATCGCCGCCGTCGACGGCGACGTGCACGCCTTCCTGCACGTGAACACCGACGACGCGCTGGCCACCGCCGCCGAGGTGGACGCGCGCCGCGCGTCGGGCGAGGAGCTGCACCCGCTCGCCGGCGTGCCGATCGCCGTCAAGGACGTCGTCGTCACCAAGGGCATGCCGTCCACGGCCGGCTCGAAGATCCTCGAGGGCTGGATCCCGCCGTACGACGCGACGCTCGTCGAGCGCCTGCGCGGAGCGGGCCTGCCGATCCTCGGCAAGACGAACATGGACGAGTTCGCGATGGGCTCCTCCACGGAGCACTCCGCCTACGGCAACTCGCACAACCCGTGGGACCTCGACCGCATCCCCGGCGGGTCCGGCGGCGGGTCCGCGGCCGCCGTGGCGGCCTTCGAGGCCCCGCTCGCGATCGGCACCGACACGGGCGGGTCGATCCGCCAGCCGGGCGCCGTCACGGGCACCGTCGGCGTCAAGCCGACCTACGGCGGCGTCTCGCGTTACGGCCTCATCGCGCTGGCCTCGTCGCTCGACCAGGCGGGCCCCGTCACGCGGACGGTCCTGGACTCGGCGCTGCTGCACGAGCTCATCGGCGGGCACGACCCGCGGGACTCGACGTCCATCCCCGAGCCGCTGCCGCCGCTGGTCGCCGCCGCGCGCCAGGGCGCGCTCGGCGACCTGTCCGGCCTCCGGGTGGGCGTCGTCACGCAGCTCCAGGGCGAGGGCTACCAGCCCGGCGTGCTGGCCCGCTTCCACGAGTCGCTCGAGCTGCTCACCAAGGCTGGTGCCGAGGTCGTCGAGGTCTCCTGCCCGTCCTTCGACTACGCGCTCGCCGCGTACTACCTCATCCTCCCGGCCGAGGCGTCGAGCAACCTCGCGAAGTTCGACGGCATGCGCTTCGGCCTGCGGGTCGAGCCCACCGAGGGCCCGGTGACCGCCGAGCGCGTCATGGCCGCCACCCGTGGCGCCGGCTTCGGCGACGAGGTCAAGCGCCGCATCATCCTCGGGACGTATGCGCTGAGCGCCGGCTACTACGACGCCTACTACGGCAGCGCGCAGAAGGTCCGCACGCTCATCCAGCGCGACTTCGCCGCGGCGTTCACCCAGGCGGACGTCCTCGTCTCGCCCACGGCGCCGACGACGGCGTTCAAGCTGGGGGAGAAGCTCGACGACCCGCTGGCCATGTACCTCAACGACGTGGCGACCATCCCGGCGAACCTCGCGGGCGTGCCGGGCATGTCGGTGCCGAACGGCCTGTCCGACGACGGCCTGCCCACCGGCTTCCAGATCCTCGCGCCGGCCAAGGCGGACGACCGCCTGTACCGCGTCGGCGCCGCGCTCGAGTCGGCCCTCGAGCACACCTGGGGCGGCCCGCTGCTGGACCGCGCACCTGAGCTGGGCTGACGGACGAGAACGGAGATCATCGCTGTGACCACGCAGTCGACCACCACCACCCCCGAGCTCGTCGCCTACGACGACGCCGTGCGCCGCTACGACCCGGTGCTCGGCATCGAGGTGCACGTCGAGCTCGGCACCCGCACCAAGATGTTCTGCCCGGCCGAGGTGTCCTTCGGCGCGGACCCGAACACGCAGACCACGCCGGTGTCGCTCGGCCTGCCCGGCGCGCTGCCGGTCGTGAACGGCACCGCCGTCGAGTACGCGATCCGCATCGGCCTGGCGCTGAACTGCCAGATCGCCGAGACGTGCCGGTTCGCGCGGAAGAACTACTTCTACCCGGACGTGCCGAAGAACTTCCAGACGTCGCAGTACGACGAGCCCATCGCGTTCGAGGGCTGGCTCGACGTCGAGCTCGAGGACGGCACGGTGCACCGCGTCGAGATCGAGCGCGCGCACATGGAGGAGGACGCCGGCAAGAACACCCACGTGGGCGGCGCCGCCGGGCGCATCCACGGCGCCTCGCACTCCCTCATCGACTACAACCGTGCGGGCATCCCGCTCGTGGAGATCGTCACCAAGCCGATCACCGGCACGGGGGAGCGGGCGCCCGAGGTGGCACGCGCCTACGTGCAGGCGCTGCGCGACATCTTCCGCGTGCTCGACGTGTCCGAGGCCCGCATGGAGCGCGGCAACGTCCGCGCCGACGTCAACCTCTCGCTGCGGCCCACCCCGGACTCGCCGCTCGGCACCCGCACCGAGACCAAGAACGTCAACTCGTTCCGGTCCGTCGAGCGGGCCGTGCGGTACGAGGTCTCGCGGCAGGCGGCGCTCCTCGACGCGGGCCGGACGGTGATCCAGGAGACCCGGCACTTCCACGAGGAGGCCGGGACCACGTCGTCGGGCCGCGTGAAGTCCGACGCCGAGGACTACCGGTACTTCCCCGAGCCGGACCTCGTCCCGGTGGCGCCGAGCCGCGACTGGGTCGAGGAGATCCGCGCGACGCTGCCCGAGCTGCCGCAGGCCCGCCGCCGCCGGCTGCACGACGAGTGGGGCTACGCCGACGCCGAGATGCGCGACGTGGTCAACGCCGGCGCGCTCGACCTCATCGAGGCCACGGTCGCCGCCGGCGCCGCGCCCGCCGCGGCGCGCAAGTGGTGGATGGGCGAGCTGGCCCGCCGCGCCAAGCAGGACGAGGTGGAGCTCGCCGAGCTCGCCATCACGCCCGCGCAGATCGGTGAGCTGCAGCGGCTGGTCGACTCCGGCCGCATCAACGACAAGATCGCGCGCCAGGTGCTCGACGGCGTGCTCGCCGGCGAGGGCGACCCGGAGCAGGTCGTGGTCGCGCGCGGGCTCGAGGTCGTCTCCGACGACGGCGCCCTCCTGGCGGCGATCGACGAGGCGCTCGCCGCCCAGCCCGACGTCGTGGAGAAGGTGCGCGGCGGCAACCAGGGGCCGGTGGGCGCGATCATCGGCGCGGTCATGAAGGCGACCAAGGGGCAGGCGGACGCCAAGCGCGTGCGCGAGCTCGTGCTCGAGAGGATCGGCGGGTGAGGTCGCCCGGCCTGCACGGGGAGCTGGTGCGCCTGCGCCCGGTCGAGGCGCGGGACGCCGATCGCCTGTGGGCGTCCCTGCAGGACCCGGAGAGCGGACGGCTGACGGGCATGGGGACGAGCGGGTCGTCGACCCGCGCGGAGGTCGACGCGTGGGCGGCGGCTGCGGCGGACCTGCCGGGGCGGTACGACTGGGCGATCACGTCGGCGGCGGTGCGCGACGGCGCGCTCGTCAGCGACGACCTGCTCGGGGAGATCGCGCTCGACCAGGTCGACGAGCACCTGCGGTCGGCGAACCTGCGGCTGCGGATGATGCCGGACTACCGCGGGCGCGGCTACGGTCGCGAGGCCATCGGCGAGGTGCTGCGCTTCGCGTTCTCCGACACGGACGGCGCGCCCGGGCTGCACCGCGTGAGCCTGTCGGTGATGAGCATCAACCCGCGGGCGCGTGCCCTGTACGACTCGCTGGGCTTCCGCGAGGAGGGCCGGCTGCGCGACGCGTTCCGCGACGGCGACGGCTGGGCCGACGCCGTCGTCATGAGCATCCTCGAGGACGAGTTCCGCGCCGGGGCCGGCACCGACTGAGGCGGAGGTGCAGCGCAGGGTGGGGGCCGAGGGACGAGGCACGCGCCCGTAGCGGAACCGCAGACTCAGGCGGCAGGAGCAACCGACTGAGGGTCGGGCGTGAAGCCTTCGCCGGTCGAGCCTGTCGAGACCAGTGGTCTCGACACGCTCGACCGGCGTTCGTCGTCCTTGACACTCCCCACGCCGACCCCTAAATTCATATTGTAGAAGTAGGATTCCGTACAGTGGAATCAGCCGCCCGATGAGGAGTGACGATGACCCAGCCGCAGACCACCCGCTACTACACGCCGCAGGGCGGGCTCCCCGGCCAGGAGGAGCTGCTCACCGACCGGGCGATCGTCACCGAGGCCTACACCGTCATCCCGCGCGGCGTGCTGCGCGACATCGTCACCTCCAACCTGCCCGGCTGGTCCAAGACCCGGCTGTGGGTGCTCGCGCGCCCGGTCGAGGGTTTCGCGACCACGTTCGCGCAGTACGTCGTCGAGGTCTCCCCGGGCGGCGGCGCCGACCAGGGCGAGGTCGAGGACACGGTGCAGTCCGTCGTCTTCGTCACCGAGGGCACGCTCACGCTGTCGGTCGGCGGCGAGGAGCACGTGCTCGAGCCCGGCGGCTACGCCTACCTCGCCGCCGGCGACCAGTGGTCCCTGCACAACCGGTCCGACGCCAAGGCCGCGTTCCAGTGGGTCCGCAAGGTCTACGAGCGCATCGACGGCCACGAGGCGAAGACCTTCGTCACCCGCGAGCAGGACATCGAGCCGCGCCCGATGCCGGACACCGACGGCGCCTGGGCCACGACGCGCTTCGTCGACCCCGACGACCTCGCGCACGACATGCACGTCAACATCGTGACGTTCCAGCCCGGTGGCTCGATCCCGTTCGCGGAGACGCACATCATGGAGCACGGCCTGTACGTGCTCGAGGGCAAGGCCGTCTACCGCCTCAACGGCGACTGGGTGGAGGTGCAGGAGGGCGACTTCATGTGGCTGCGCGCCTTCTGCCCCCAGGCCTGCTACGCGGGCGGGCCCAAGCCGTTCCGCTACCTGCTGTACAAGGACGTGAACCGCCAGGTGCGGCTCGACCGCCGCTGACCAGCGGCTCACCTGCGGCGCCGTGCCTCGCGCCGCACCACCGGTCTGCGACCGGGCGACGCGCGCCGACCGCGTCGTCCGGTCCCACCCGTCTGCGACCGGTGCCAGAGTTTCACCATGACCGACCAGGCCGCGACGCCGGAGCCGCACCCGGAGCACGAGGGCGACCGCGCCTTCTTCGGCCACCCGCGCGGGCTGATGACCCTCGCGACGACCGAGGCCTGGGAGCGGTTCAGCTACTACGGCATGCGGGCGATCCTGCTGCTGTACCTCACGGACACCGTCGCCAACGGCGGGCTCGGGATGGACGCGACGACGGGCGCCGCGTTCGTCTCCATCTACGGCACGTCGGTCTACCTGCTCTCGGTCGTCGGCGGCTGGCTGGCCGACCGGGTGATCGGGGCGCGGCGCTCCGTGCTGTACGGCGGCATCGTCATCGCCGCCGGGCACCTGGCGCTCACCGTGCCCACCTATGCCTTCTCGATGCTCGGCATCGGCCTGGTCGCGTTCGGCACCGGCCTGCTCAAGCCGAACGTCTCCTCGATGGTCGGCGAGCTCTACTCCCGCGACGACCCGCGTCGTGACCCCGCCTTCTCGATCTTCTACATGGGGATCAACCTCGGGTCGTTCTTCTCGCCCTTCGTCGTCGGCTTCGTCCAGCGCATGTGGGGATACCACGCCGGCTTCTCGGTGGCCGCGATCGGCATGGCGATCGCCCTGGTCTTCTTCGTCGCCGGGTACAAGTACCTCGGCAAGGCCGGCACGGACATCCCGAACCCGATCACGCGCGAGGACCGGCCCGCGGTCGTCCGGCTCGGCCTGATCGTCCTCGGCGCGATCGCCCTCGCGACGCTGCTGGCCGTGGTCATCGCCGGGGGCTGGGCGGTCGAGACGTTCATCGACGCGGTCTCCTACCTCGCGCTGGCGACCCCGGTCGTGCTGCTGACCGTGATGTACCGCTCGAAGCGGGTGACCGACGCCGAGCGGCCCCGCGTGCTGGCCTACGTGCCGCTGTTCGTCGCGGCGATGCTCTTCTGGATGATCTTCGAGCAGGCGGCGACCACGCTGACGCAGTTCGCCGCCGACCGGACCGAGCTGCAGCTGTTCGGCGTCGAGCTGTCGCCGGCCTTCTTCCAGTCGATCAACCCGGCGTCGATCATCGTCCTGGCGCCGGTGTTCGCGTGGATCTGGACGAGGACGGGGGACCGCCCGCCCACCGCGTACAAGTTCGTCATGGGCCTGACCCTGGCCGCCCTGTCGTTCCTCTTCCTCGCGGGGATGTCCGAGGTGTTCGCGGACGAGCTCGCCCCGCCGTGGGTGCTGATGGGCGTCTACGTGATCCAGACGCTCGGCGAGCTCTGCCTCTCTCCGGTGGGGATCGCGGCCACGACGCTGCTCGCTCCCCGAGCCTTCCGCGGGCAGGCCATGGCGCTGTGGTTCCTGTCGTCGGCCGCCGGCCAGGCGATCACGGCCCAGACGATCGAGGCCACCGAGGGGGTCTCCGACACCGCGTACTTCGGTGGCATCGGGGTCGTCGCGCTCGTCTTCGCCGGGATCCTCCTGCTCCTCGCCCCGTGGGTGACGCGGCACATCCGGCACGCCGACGAGCTGGAGCACACCCACAGCGCCGGCGCCGCGTGAGGGCACCGGCGCTGCCGGGGTAGGGGGCGGGGCGCCGTCAGCGCAGCCAGGAGGCGGTGCCGGGCACCGGCGAGGACGCCCAGGTGCGGCCCAGCCCCCACGTGTCGCCTGCCCGGGTGAGCGCCAGGGCGGCGAGCAGCGCGACGTAGACGAGGTGCTGGTCGACGACCGGGTTCTGCGAACCGGACGGGAACGGCCAGGTCGAGAGCCAGAGCGAGAGCATGAGCAGACCGCCGGCGACGGCGGCGACCCGCAGGCCGATGCCGAGCAGCAGGGCGAGCCCGGTGCCGAGCATCCCGAGCATGAAGAGCCAGTCGGTGACGGGGTGCGCCATCGCGCCGAAGGCGTCCGTCAGCGGGCTCTGGATCGACCCGAGGTAGCCGGCGGTGGGGGAGCTCCCGGCGACCCAGGCGCCGTCCGGCGGGGTGGCGTACCCGAGGCCGAACGTCTTGTCGGCCACGGGCCACAGGAAGACCCCTGCGAGGAGGATGCGGCACAGCGCCAGGGCGCGGCGGGCGGCGGGGCTGGTGACGACGTGGTCGGGCCGCGAGGTCGGGGTGGTGCTCGAGGGTGCTGTCGTCGCTGTGGTCGGCACGGAGGTCATCGGGTTCTCCTGTCGGTCATGAGCTGGCGTGGCGGTGTTCCTCGGCACGTCGGTGTGCCCCGGGCAACGCCATCCCAGCCCGTCTCGGTTGAATTGGCAACCTTTCGTCTCGATTGCCGGGATCGTGCCGTCGCCCCGTCGCCCCGTCGCCCCGTCGCCCCGTCGCGCCGGGTCCGGGGTCCGACCGCTGGGCGGACGCGCCCCCGGGCGGCCGCGGGGCGAGGCGTAGGGTGGCCCGGCGGCACGGTCGCGACCTGGGGCTCTGCGCCTCCGGGGGTCGCGGGAGGGTCGCGAACGGTGTCGCGAAGGTCATGTCGAAGGAGCTGAGATGAGCCGCCCCCTGCGCTCACGGACGTCCACCCACGGTCGCAACATGGCCGGTGCCCGCGCGCTCTGGCGCGCCACCGGGATGGGCGCCGACGACTTCGGCAAGCCGATCGTCGCGATCGCGAACTCGTACACGCAGTTCGTCCCGGGTCACGTGCACCTCAAGGACATGGGCGACCTCGTGGCGTCGGCGATCAGCGAGGCCGGCGGCGTCGCCAAGGAGTTCAACACGATCGCGGTCGACGACGGCATCGCCATGGGCCACGCCGGGATGCTCTACTCGCTGCCGAGCCGCGACCTCATCGCCGACTCCGTGGAGTACATGGTCAACGCGCACTGCGCGGACGCCCTCGTGTGCATCTCCAACTGCGACAAGATCACGCCCGGCATGCTCAACGCCGCGCTGCGCCTCAACATCCCGGTGATCTTCGTGTCCGGCGGGCCGATGGAGGCCGGCAAGGCGATCGTCGCGGACGGCGTCGCGAAGACGCCGCTGAACCTCATCAACGCGATCAACTACTCGGCCGACGACAACGTGTCCGACGACGCGCTCGCCCAGGTCGAGGAGAACGCGTGCCCCACGTGCGGCTCCTGCTCCGGCATGTTCACGGCGAACTCGATGAACTGCCTCACCGAGGCGCTCGGGCTCTCGCTGCCGGGCAACGGCTCCACCCTCGCGACGCACTCCGCCCGCCGCGAGCTGTTCCTGGAGGCCGGCCGCACGATCGTCGACCTGGCGAGGCGCTACTACGACGACGAGGACGACTCGGCCGCGCCGCGCTCCATCGCCACGGAGGCCGCGTTCTCCAACGCGATGGCGCTCGACGTCGCCATGGGCGGCTCCACGAACACGGTGCTGCACATCCTCGCCGCCGCGCAGGAGGGCGAGGTCGACTTCGACCTCACGGACATCGAGCAGATCAGCCGCCGGGTGCCCTGCCTCAGCAAGGTCGCGCCGAACCACCCGGACTTCCACATGGAGGACGTGCACCGCGCCGGCGGCATCCCCGCCCTGCTCGGCGAGCTGGACCGCGCCGGGCTGCTCGACCACGACGTCACCTCCGTGCACACGCCGACGCTGCGCGAGTGGCTCGACGACTGGGACGTCCGCGGCGGCCAGGCCACCGAGCGCGCGACCGAGCTCTTCCACGCCGCGCCGGGCGGGGTGCGTACCACGCAGGCCTTCTCGACGTCGAACGTGTGGGAGAGCCTGGACACCGACGCCGCCGACGGCTGCATCCGCGACCTCGAGCACGCCTACACCGTCGAGGGTGGTCTCGCCGTCCTGCGCGGCAACCTCGCTGAGGACGGCGCGGTCTTCAAGACGGCGGGGGTGGACCCCGACGTCTTCCACTTCGTCGGCAAGGCCCTCGTGTGCGAGTCGCAGGACGAGGCGGTCGAGAAGATCCTCACCAAGCAGGTGCAGCCCGGGCACGTCGTCGTCGTGCGCTACGAGGGCCCCGCGGGCGGGCCGGGCATGCAGGAGATGCTGTACCCGACGTCGTTCATCAAGGGCCGCGGGCTCGGCAAGGTGTGCGCGCTCATCACCGACGGGCGGTTCTCCGGCGGGTCGAGCGGCATCTCGGTGGGGCACGTCTCGCCGGAGGCCGCCGCCGGCGGCACGATCGGCCTGATCGAGGATGGCGACGAGATCGAGATCGACGTCGACACGCGGATGATCCGCGTCAACGTGCCCGACGGGGTGCTCGCCGAGCGCCGCGCCAAGATGGAGGCGCGCGAGAACCCGTGGCAGCCTCTCGACCGCGACCGGTACGTGTCCCCGGCACTGCAGGCGTACGCCGCGATGGCGACGTCCGCCGACCGCGGCGCCGTGCGCGACGTCTCGCTGATCGCCCGCCGCTGACCCCCACTCCCTTCGACCCCTCGTCGGTCGAGCCTGTCGAGACCCGCCCGCGGTTTCGACGGGCTCAACCGGCGGGGGGTTCGTAGTCTCGGCACATGAGCACCGACGCCGCTCCGGACATCAAGCCGCGCTCCCGCCAGGTCACGGACGGGCTGGAGGCGACGGCCGCGCGCGGGATGCTGCGCGCCGTCGGTATGGACGACGGCGACTTCGCGAAGCCGCAGATCGGCGTCGCGAGCTCGTGGAACGAGATCACGCCGTGCAACCTGTCGCTCGACCGGCTCGCGCAGGCCGTGAAGAACGGCGTGCACGCGGGCGGCGGGTACCCGCTCGAGTTCGGCACGATCTCGGTCTCCGACGGCATCTCGATGGGGCACGAGGGGATGCACTTCTCGCTCGTGTCCCGCGACGTCATCGCGGACTCCGTGGAGACCGTGATGCAGGCCGAGCGCCTGGACGGCTCCGTGCTGCTCGCCGGGTGCGACAAGTCGCTGCCCGGCATGCTCATGGCCGCCGCGCGCCTCGACCTCGCGAGCGTCTTCCTCTACGCGGGCTCGATCATGCCCGGCTGGGTGAAGCTGTCCGACGGCACCGAGAAGGACGTGACGATCATCGACGCGTTCGAGGCCGTCGGCGCGTGCGCGCGGGGGCTCATGAGCACGGAGGACGTCGACCGGATCGAGCGCGCGATCTGCCCCGGCGAGGGGGCGTGCGGCGGGATGTACACCGCGAACACGATGGCGTCCGCGGCCGAGGCGCTGGGCATGTCCCTGCCGGGCTCGGCCGCGCCGCCGTCGGCCGACCGTCGTCGCGACGCGTTCGCGCAGGCGTCGGGCGAGGCCGTGGTCGAGCTGCTGCGCCGCGGCATCACCGCCCGGCAGATCCTGACCAAGGAGGCGTTCGAGAACGCCATCGCCGTCGTGATGGCCTTCGGCGGGTCCACCAACGCGGTGCTGCACCTGCTGGCCATCGCGCACGAGGCCGAGGTCGAGCTCACGCTCGACGACTTCTCCCGGGTGGCCGACCGCGTGCCGCACCTGGGCGACCTCAAGCCGTTCGGCCGGTACGTGATGAACGACGTCGACCGGATCGGCGGCGTCCCGGTCGTGATGAAGGCGCTGCTCGACGCCGGCCTCATGCACGGCGACTGCCTCACTGTCACCGGCCGCACCGTCGCGGAGAACCTCGCCGAGATCGCGCCGCCCGACCCGGACGGGAAGATCCTGCGCGCCCTCGACCGGCCCATCCACCCGACCGGCGGCATCACGATCCTGCACGGCTCGCTCGCGCCCGAGGGCGCCGTCGTGAAGTCTGCCGGGTTCGACTCCGACGTCTTCGAGGGGACCGCGCGCGTGTTCGAGCGCGAGCGGGCCGCCCTGGACGCGCTGGAGGACGGGACGATCACCGCGGGCGACGTCGTCGTCATCCGCTACGAGGGGCCGAAGGGCGGGCCGGGCATGCGCGAGATGCTCGCCATCACCGGCGCGATCAAGGGCGCCGGCCTGGGCAAGGACGTGCTGCTCATCACCGACGGCCGGTTCTCGGGCGGCACCACCGGGCTGTGCGTCGGGCACATCGCGCCCGAGGCCGTCGACGCCGGCCCGATCGCGTTCGTGCGCGACGGTGACCGCATCCGGCTCGACGTGGCGCGCAAGACGCTGGACCTGCTGGTCGACGACGCGGAGCTGGCGGCACGTCGCCCCGGCTGGGCGCCGCTGGCGCACGGCTACACGCGGGGGGTGCTGGCCAAGTACTCGAAGCTGGTCGGCTCGGCCTCCCGCGGCGCCGTCCTCGGGTGAGCCCACCCGGAACGGAACCCGCGGGGCCCTCCGGGGACCGGGTCGGTGCGTGGCGCCGGCCGGTGCTCGCGGTGTTCGGGGGCGGGCTGCTGGTCGCCGCGGTGGTCGTCGGCGGTTCGGGAGGCGTCGCCGCCCTGACGATCGGCGTGGCCTCCGCGACGCTCGTCGCTGCGCGCCGTGGTGCGGGACGCGGCGCGCGGTCCGCCGCCGCGCTCGCCTGCTGCTACCTGCTGGGCCTCTGGACGCTGCTGGCGGCGGGCGTCGCGCTCTGGCCGCTGCCGCTCGTCGTGGCCGCAGGGCTGTACACCCTGGTCTCGCGTGTCCGGGCGCTCGAGCTCGTCACCGACTGGTTCGCCTGGGGGCGGGGCGGACGGCGCGGCTGGCTGCAGGTCGCCGCGGTCGTCCCGGTCGCGGCGTCGGGCCTGCTCGTCTGGTTCGCGGTCCTGGGTCACGGGGCCGACACCCAGGCCGCCTACCGAGACCTGCTCACCGACCGTCCCGTCGCGCTCGTGGTCGCCGCCGGGCTGGGCTTCGCGCTGCTCAACGCCGCCGCCGAGGAGCTGGTCTACAACGGGATCGGCCAGCGATCGCTCGCGCTCGACCTGCGGCCCGCGACGGCGGTCTTGGTCACCGCGGCCGTGTTCGGGGGGTCCCACTGGTACGGCTTCCCGAGCGGATGGGCCGGGGTGGTCCTCGCGGGGGCGTACGGGCTCCTGCTGGCCGCCGTGCGGCAGGTCTCCGGCGGTCTCCTGCTGCCGTGGCTCGCGCACGTCGCGGCGGACCTGACGATCTTCACGATCCTGGCGATCGCCTGGTTCGCCTGAGGCGATCGGCCGGGCCGTCCATCCCTCGGGACGACGGTGACGCGGTCGGGCAGGGTTGGGGACCATCCGGGCATGGGAAAGGTTCACGAACGCATCGACGGGCGGCTCCGGTCGTTCCTGGAGGCCCAGCGCATGTTCTTCGTGGCCACCGCGCCGCTCGCCGCGGACGGCCGGGTCAACCTCTCGCCGAAGGGCGTCGACGGATCGTTCCTCGTCGTCGACGAGTACACCGTGGCCTACCTCGACATCACCGCCTCGGGCGCGGAGACGATCGCGCACCTTCGGGAGAACGGGCGGATCTCCCTGATGTTCTGCGCCTTCGACGGGCCGCCGAACATCGTGCGGCTCCACGGACGCGGCCGGGTGATCAGCCTCTACGACGACGCGTTCGAGGTGTGGGCCGGCCAGTTCGCCGAGACGCGCGGCGCACGCGCCGTCGTCGTGGTCGACGTCGAGCGGGTGTCCGACTCGTGCGGCTACGGGGTGCCTCTGCTGGACTACGCCGGCGAGCGGGCCCTGCTGCCCGAGTTCATGGACCGCAAGGGCGCCGACGGGCAGGCGGACTACCGGCGCCGGAAGAACCGGACCAGCATCGACGGCCTGCCGGCGTTCGACGACGACCCGGTGCCCGCGGGCGCCTGAGTCGTGCGGGCGACGGATCGCCCGAAGCGCGGGCGAGCCGCGGGCAGCCGGGCCATGCTGGGCGGATGAGCGAGACGATCAGCCCGCAGGACTTCGCGGCCGCCGAGGGCGTCGCCGACTGGCGGGCACAGGAAGGCGCCGCCGAGGCGGCGTTCCGCACCGGGTCGTTCGCGGCGGGGGTGCGGTTCGTCGACGCGATCGGGGAGATCGCGGACGCCGTGGACCATCACCCCGACGTCGACCTGCGCTACGCGGCCGTGACGGTCCGGACGTCGTCGCACGACGTCGGCGGCCTGTCGGAGCGGGACGTGGACCTCGCCCGGCGGATCAGCGAGGCCGCCCGCGAGCTGGAGATCCCCGCCGAGCCCGCGCGGGGCTGACCGCGCGAGTGTCGGACCCCCGCGGCATCGTGGACCCGAGATCCACGACCCAGGACGGGAGGCGCCCATGCCCGACGAGATCACCCCGAAGCAGTTCGAGGACGCGGAGGGCACGGGCGACTGGCGCGCGCTCGCCCGTGGGGCGACGGCGCTGTTCCGCACGCGGTCGCTGGGCGAGGGCGCCGTGCTCGTCGAGCACGTGCGCGTGCTGGCCGACGGGGCGAACCATCATCCCGACGTCGACCTGCGTCCCGAGGGTGTCGTCGTGCGCGTCTTCTCCCATGACGTCAGGGGCCTGACCGGGCGGGACGTCGCCCTGGCCCGGGAGATCTCCGAGACGGCGGCGGAGCTCGGGCTCGCCGCGGACCCTGCCGCCGTGCAGGACGTGGAGCTCACGATCGACGCCCTCGACCGCGAGCGGGTCATGCCGTTCTGGGGCGCCGTGCTGGGCTACCGGCGCATCGACGAGGACCTCCTGGACCCGCACGAGAGATGGCCCGGCATCTGGTTCCAGCAGATGGACGAGCCTCGGCCGCTGCGCAACCGGCTCCACCTCGACGTCTTCGTCCCGCACGACGTGCGCGCCACCCGCGTCGACGCGGCGCTCGCGACCGGCGGCCGGGTGACGACCGAGGAGTTCGTCCCGCGGTGGTGGACGCTCGCCGATCCCGAGGGCAACGAGGCCGACATCGACGCCTGGGAGGGCTTCGACGAGGAGCTGCCCGACCACCTGGTCGCCCCCGACACCTTCCGTGCCGCCGAGGGGGTCGACGACTGGCGCGTGCTGCAGGGGGCGAGCGCCTACTACGCCACGGGCGGGTACGACGAGGGCGTCGAGCTGGTCGCGCAGGCGGCGAGGGTCGCCGAGGAGATCGGCGTGCCGCTCTTCGCCGACCTCCGGTACGCCGGGGTCACCCTGCGCGTGGGCCCGCCGGAGGACGGGTGGATCGACGCCGACCGGCTGACGCTGGCGCGGCGCATCCAGGAGGCGGCCCGCGGGCTCGGCCTCAGCGCGGACCCGGCGGTGCTGCGCGACGTCCAGCTGACGTTCGACGCGCTCGACGTCCCCGCCCTGCAGCGGTTCTGGGCGGCGGCCCTGGGCTACGCCGTCCGCGAGGACACGGACCTCTACGACGCGCTGCTGCGCGGGCCGTCGGTCTTCTTCCAGCCGATGGACGCCCCGCGCGAGCAGCGCAACCGCATCCACGTGGACGTCCTGGTCCCGGCGGATGTCGCCGACGCCCGGGTCGCCGCGGCCGTCGCCGCGGGCGGCCGCGTGGTGCGCGACGAGGCGCCCTTCTGGCGCACCGTCGCCGACCCGGAGGGCAACGAGGTCGACATCGCCGTCATCCCCGGCCGTGCGGAGGCGTGGGGCGACTGAGCCGGCGTCCTCCCGTCGCGGTGCGGAAATCCGTTGGCGCCCTGGCGGCGGGCCCGGCACCATGGCCGCTCGTGGAGACCGGGACGGACCTCGCGCGCCGCTACTACGACGACGTCGTCGCCCCGCTCGTGCTCGGACGGTTCCCCGGGCTGCCGCACGCCGCCGCGCGGCTGGGCAGCGGCTCCGACGTGCTGGGCCTGGACGACGCCACGTCGCGCGACCACGACTGGGGGCTGCGGCTGACGCTCCTGGTGCCCGGCGACACCGTCGCGGAGATCGACGACCTGCTCGCCTCCGCGCTGCCGGACACCTTCGACGGGCATCCCACGCGCTTCGGCACGACGTGGCACCCGGAGGGGCGGCATCAGGTCGAGGTCGCGTCGGCGGGTGACTTCGTGGTCTCCCGGCTCGGCGTCGACGCGACCCGCCCGCTCACGACGGCGGACTGGCTCGGCCTCACCGGGCAGGCCGTCCTGGAGATCACCGCGGGTCCGGTCTTCACGGACACCGACGGCACCCTCACCGCCACCCGCGCCCGGCTCGCCTGGTACCCCGACGACGTGTGGCGGTACGCCGTGGCCGTGGACTGGGACCGCCTGGTGCAGGAGCTCCCGTTCGTCGGCCGCACCGGCCAGCGGGGGGACGACGCCGGGTCGCGGGTCGTCGCCGCCCGGATGGCGCGGGTCGTCATGCACCTGGGCTTCCTGCTGGAGCGGCGGTGGCCCCCGTACTCCAAGTGGTTCGGGTCGCTGTTCGCGCGGCTCCCGCGGGCCGGCGCCGCGATGCCGGCGCTGGAGCGGGCGCTCGCGGCCGCGTCGTGGGAGCAGCGCGAGGACGGCCTGTGCGAGGCCGTGGAGGTGGTGCACGGGCTCCAGGAGCAGGTCGGGCTGCCGGTCGCGGAGCGGGCCGTCGCGCCCTTCTGGGACCGGCCCTTCCGGACCGTCGCGCCGGTGTCGGACCTGGTCGCCGCGGCGATCGACGACCCCGGGGTGCGCGGGCTCCCGCGGGGGGTGGGCACCGTCGAGCAGTGGGTCGACGACGTCGCGGTGCTCGTCGACCCGGTGCGGCGACGGCGCGCGGTGCGGGTCGTGCTTCCGGTCGACCACGGCTCGTCCCACGACACGGTCAATTCCGGGTAGCGACGTCCTTTCGCCGTCGTCAAGCGTGCCCTATTGTCCCAGGCAGCGTCGTCGTCGGACGGCGCGACCTGACCGGCCGCGCCACGCGGCCACGAGGAGGTGGCGGTGGCCGTGCTGGACGGCGCCGACCTCGCGATCGAGACGCGGGGCCTGCGCAAGACGTATCGGAGCGTGCGAGGACGCTCCGTCGGGGTGGAGGGGCTCGACCTGCGGGTCCCGGTCGGGGGGGTGCACGGGTTCCTCGGGCCGAACGGCTCCGGCAAGACGACGACTATCCGCATGCTGCTGGGCCTCGTGCGCCCGGACCGCGGCACCGCGACGATCTTCGGGCACGAGGTGCCGAAGCGGCTGCCGGAGGTGGTCGGGCGCGTCGGCGCGATCGTCGAGAGCCCCAAGTTCTTCCCCTCGTTCAGCGCACGACGCAACCTCCTCCTCCTGGCCGACGGCATCGGCGCGCCGCGGGCCCGCGTGGACGCCGTCCTCGACGAGGTCGGGCTGACCGGCCGCGCGAAGGACCGGTACAAGGGGTATTCGCTCGGCATGAAGCAGCGGCTCGCGATCGCGGCCACGCTGCTCAAGGACCCGGACCTGCTGATCTTCGACGAGCCGACCAACGGGCTGGACCCGGCCGGCATCCGGGAGATCCGCCAGACCATGCGCGGGCTCGCCGACCAGGGCAAGACGGTGCTCGTCTCGAGCCACATCCTGGCCGAGGTCGAGCAGATCGCGGACACGGTCTCGATCGTCGCGCGCGGCCGGCTGGTCGCGTCGGGGCGGGTCGCGGACCTCATCGGCGAGGGCGCGGGTGCGAGCTCGGTCCGGGTGCGGGTCGCCCCCGAGGACACGACGATCGCGACGAGCGTGCTGGAGTCCGGCGGGCTGCTGGTGCGGCGCGAGCACGACGCGCTCCTCGTCGACGGCGCGGGCGACGCCGCGCAGGTGAACCGGGCGCTGGGCGAGCGGGGCGTCTGGGTGCGCGAGCTGACGCCGATGCAGGCCGACCTGGAGTCCGTGTTCCTCGGCCTCACCGCGCACGAGACGCCGGGCGGGCACACGCACCGCGGCGAGCGCACCAAGCGGGGCGGGCCACCGCCCGAGCCCGCCCACTCGGCGCAGCCCGGGCCGACCACGGAGGTGGGCGCATGATGCGGCTGCTGCGCGTCGAGCTGCGCCGCCTCTGGGCGCGCCGCGTGACCCGCTGGGCGAGCGCCGTCGTGCTTCTGCTGGTGGCGCTCGGCGCCTTCACGGCCTACCAGACGGCGAAGCCGCCGTCGGCCCAACAGATCGCCGAGGCGAAGCAGTTCTACGCCGACGAGCTCGAGTGGTGGGAGTCCGAGGGCGAGCAGGCCGTCGCCGAGTGCGCGGAGGGGGCCGAGGCGGAGGGGATGACGCCCGCCGAGTGGGGCTGCGAGAACATGGAGCCCCGCCTCGAGAACTACCTGCCGCCCACCCAGACGTTCGTCCCCAGCGCCGAGCAGCTCGAGGAGAGCTCGGGAGCGGCCGAGGCGGCGCCCGAGGGCGAGGAGCCGGCGCCGAACGCCGCCGCCGTGCAGGAGATCCAGCAGTCGGTGTGGCACGACTGGGGCGGGCTGGGGACGCTCGACGAGCTCGCCGCGCTGTTGCTCATGGTCGCGCTGGTCGTCGGCGTCAGCTTCGTGACGGCCGAGGTGAACAGCGGGTCGATGGGGATGTGGCTCACGTTCGAGCCCCGTCGCCGGCGGGTCTACTGGTCCAAGGCCGCCGCGGCCGCCCTGGGCACCGTGCCCCTCGTGGCCGTCGGGTTCGGCCTGCTGGTGGGGACGTCGTACGCGGCGTACGCCTCCTTCGACGCCCTCGGCACCATGACGGGCGACGTCTGGGTCCAGGTGGCCGGGTTCGCCGGGCGCCTCGTCGCCGCGGGCGCGCTCGCCGCGGTGATCGGGGTCGCGCTCGGGATACTCCTCAAGCACGCGGCCGCGGCCGTCGGCCTGGTCGCGGCCGGGGTGTGGGCCAGCGCCGTCTTCGCCTATCCGCTCGGCGAGCTGCAGCGGTGGCTGCCCACGACCAACGTCACGGCGTGGTTGAACGGCGGGAACGTCTTCGTCGTCGACGACTGCGCGCCCGACGCCGACGGCATGTTCGTCTGCACCCAGGCCGAGCACGTCGTGACGGCAGGGCAGGGCGGCCTGTACCTGCTGGTCGCCGGGGTCGTGATCGCGCTCCTGTCGGTCGTCGTGTTCCGGCGGCGCGACGTGAGCTGACCCGCGCGCGAGCCGGCAGCCGTGAGCCGGGCGTCCACGATGCGGGACGCCCGGCTCACGACGTGACATCGCCCGGGCGCGGGCGTAACGTTCGACACGTGCAGACGATTCTTCTCGTAGTACTTCCCGGGCGCGCCGGCTGAGGCCTCGCACCGCTTCGTCAGCGCGCTCACCCCTCGTTCGTCCCGCACCGCCGGGACCGAGGGGTTTTTCATTGCAGCGACACCCCTCGTCCACCCCGGCAGGCAGGAGAGACCGATGGTCCAGCCGAACCCGACCCCCGCACAGGTGGCCGCGCGCACGACGTCCCGTGCCGAGCGCCCCGTCGTCGGCGAGGAGGTGTCCGGCGCCGAGTCGATCGTCCGCTCGCTCGAGTCGGTAGGCGCGGAGGTCGTCTTCGGCATCCCCGGCGGGGCGATCCTCCCGGCGTACGACCCCCTCATGGACTCGAAGAAGCTGCGCCACATCCTCGTGCGGCACGAGCAGGGCGGCGGGCACGCGGCCCAGGGCTACGCGCACGCCACCGGCAAGGTCGGCGTGACGATGGCGACGTCGGGCCCGGGCGCGACCAACCTCGTGACCCCCATCGCCGACGCCCACATGGACTCCGTGCCTATGGTCGCGATCACGGGGCAGGTGGCGGAGTCGCTGATCGGCACGGACGGCTTCCAGGAGGCCGACATCGTCGGCATCACGATGCCGATCACCAAGCACTCCTACCTGGTCACCGACCCGGACGAGATCCCCCGCACGATCGCGGAGGCCTTCCACATCGCGTCGACCGGGCGCCCCGGGCCGGTGCTGGTGGACATCGCCAAGTCCGCCATGACGGCCCGCACGACGTTCTCGTGGCCGCAGGAGCTGGCCCTGCCCGGGTACCACCCGGTGACCAAGCCGCACGCGAAGCAGATCCGCGAGGCGGCGAAGCTGCTGGCCGCGGCGCGCCGCCCGGTGCTGTACGTCGGCGGCGGCGTGGTCCGGGCGGGCGCGTCCGAGGCGCTGCGCACGCTGGTCGACACGTCGGGCGCCGCCGTCGTCACGACGCTCACCGCGCGCGGCGCCGTGCCGGACAGCCACCCCCAGCATCTCGGCATGCCGGGCATGCACGGCACCGTCCCCGCCGTGGCCGCGCTGCAGAAGGCCGACCTGGTCGTCGCACTGGGGGCGCGGTTCGACGACCGCGTGACGGGACGCCTGTCGAGCTTCGCGCCGCACGCCGCCGTCGTGCACGCCGACATCGACCCGGCCGAGATCGGCAAGAACCGAGAGGTCGACGTGCCGATCGTCGGCGATCTGCGCGAGGTCATCGCCGACCTCGTCCCCGCGCTCGAGGCCGAGCACGCCCGGGTCGGCAAGCCCGACCTGGCCGCCTGGTGGCACCAGCTCGACACCTGGCGCGAGACGTACCCGCTGGGGTTCTCGCCCACCGGCGACGGGCACCTCGCGCCCCAGCACGTCATCTCCCGGCTCGGCGCGCTGGCCGGACCGGACGCGATCTACGCGGCCGGCGTGGGCCAGCACCAGATGTGGGCGGCACAGTTCATCCGCTACGAGCGCCCCCGCACCTGGCTGAACTCGGCCGGGCTGGGAACCATGGGCTTCGCGGTCCCGGCGGCGATGGGCGCCAAGGTCGGCGAGCCGGACCGCGAGGTGTGGGCGATCGACGGCGACGGCTGCTTCCAGATGACCAACCAGGAGCTCGCCACCTGCGCGATCAACGACATCCCCATCAAGGTGGCGCTGATCAACAACAGCTCCCTCGGCATGGTGCGCCAGTGGCAGACGCTGTTCTACGACGAGCGGTACTCCAACACGGACCTGCACACCGGCCACGGCACCGCGCGCATCCCCGACTTCGTCAAGCTGGCCGATGCCTACGGCTGCGAGGGCATCCGCGTGGAGCGCGAGAACGAGGTCGACGCCGCGATCAAGCGGGCGCAGGAGATCGACGACCGCCCCGTGGTCATCGACTTCCAGGTCTCCCGCGACGCGATGGTCTGGCCGATGGTCGCCGCCGGCGTGCCGAACGACGACATCCAGTACGCGCGCGGCATCTCGCCCGCGTGGGACCGAGAGGACTGAGGAGCCATGTCGCGTCACACCCTGTCCGTGCTGGTCGAGAACAAGCCGGGCGTCCTCACCCGCGTGTCCGCGCTGTTCGCGCGCCGGGCGTTCAACATCCACTCCCTGGCCGTCGGCCCCACCGAGCACGAGGAGATCTCGCGCATCACCGTGGTGGTCGACGTCGAGGCCCACCCGCTCGAGCACGTGACCAAGCAGCTCAACAAGCTGGTCAACGTCATCAAGATCGTCGAGCTCGACCCCGAGTCGTCCGTGCAGCGCGAGCTGCTGCTCGTCAAGGTGCGCGCCGACGCCGCCACCCGCTCGGGCGTGCTCGAGGTCGTCGACCTGTTCCGGGCGCACGTCGTGGACGTGGTGCCGGACACGGTCGTCGTCGAGGCGATCGGCAACCCCGCCAAGCTGACGGCGCTGCTCGGCGCCCTCGAGCCCTACGGCATCCGTGAGATCGTCAAGTCCGGCACGCTGGCCGTCGGCCGCGGCTCCCGGTCGATCACCGACCGGGCGCTCGAGCGCGTCCGGACCGCCTGACCCACTGACCCTCTGACCCAGCACTCGAATCACCCCGAGATCAAGGAGCATCACCGTGGCTGAGCTGTTCTACGACGACGACGCCGACCTGTCCATCATCGCCCAGCGCAAGGTCGCGGTCATCGGCTACGGCAGCCAGGGCCACGCGCACGCGCTGAACCTGCGCGACTCCGGCGCGGACGTGCGCGTCGGCCTGCGCGCCGGCTCCGCCTCCGTGGCGAAGGCCGAGGACGAGGGCCTGCGCGTGCTGTCCGTCGCCGACGCGGTCAAGGAGGCCGACGTCGTCGTCATCCTCGCGCCCGACCAGGTGCAGCGGCACGTGTACCGCGACGAGATCGCCCCGAACCTGCAGCCGGGCGCCGCCCTCGTCTTCGGGCACGGCTTCAACATCCGCTTCGGCTACATCCAGCCCGAGGCCGGCCACGACGTGCTCATGGTCGCGCCCAAGGGCCCGGGCCACATCGTGCGTCGCGAGTACGTCGACGGGCGCGGCGTGCCGGTGATCGTCGCCGTCGAGCAGGACGCCTCGGGCGACGCCTGGGGCCTCGCGCTGTCGTACGCGAAGGCGATCGGCGGCCTGCGCGCCGGCGGCATCAAGACCACCTTCACCGAGGAGACCGAGACCGACCTGTTCGGCGAGCAGGCCGTGCTGTGCGGCGGCGCCTCGCAGCTGGTCCAGTACGGCTTCGAGACCCTCACCGAGGCCGGCTACCAGCCCGAGGTCGCGTACTTCGAGGTCCTGCACGAGCTGAAGCTCATCGTCGACCTCATGGTCGAGGGCGGCATCGCGAAGCAGCGCTGGTCGGTCTCCGACACGGCCGAGTACGGCGACTACGTCTCCGGCCCGCGCGTCATCGACCCGCACGTGAAGGAGAACATGAAGGCGGTGCTCGCCGACATCCAGAACGGGTCGTTCGCGGAGCGCTTCATCGCCGACCAGGACGCCGGCGCGCCGGAGTTCACCGCCCTGCGCACCAAGGGCGAGGCGCACCCGATCGAGACCACCGGCCGCGAGCTGCGCAAGATGTTCTCGTGGATCAAGCCCGCTGACTCCGACTACACGGAGGGCAGCGCCGCCCGCTGACCCACCACGTCAGCAGCGACGCGCGCGGCCGCCGCCCGGGGGACCCCCGGCCGGCGGCCGCTCGTGCGTCTCGGGGCGGTGCGGCCTCCAGCGGGCGTGCATGACACGGACCGGCCTGGCTGTGCGCGGGCCAGCGAGCGAGGATGTCCGGCATGAGCGACGACACGACCCGGGCTCCGACCCACGATCCGCAGGGCGGCACACGCGGTGCGCTCCACGACGAGGCGCAGGCCGAGCGCATCGCGGAGTTCTGGGACACCGCCCGCTCGAGCGCCGTGTTCACCGGCTGCCGCGGGGCGGCGGGGGAGCGATCGGAGAACGTCATGCCGCCTGCGTGGGCGTTCGGCGACTCGCCCGGGCTCGCCGACGAGCTCCTCGCCCTGGTGCTCGAGGGACGCAAGACGGCCGCAGCGTCGCTCGTCGTCGAGTTCGAGGACGCGGCTGAGCCGGTGCCGGCCACGGGGGACCTGTCGATCGTCCTGGACGGTCGGGGCGAGCCGCGCGCTCTGATCCGGACCACGCAGGTCGAGATCGTGGCGTTCGCGGAGGTCACGGCCGAGCACACCTACCTCGAGGGCGAGGGCGACCGCACCCTGGAGGCGTGGCGCACGGAGCACAAGCGTGCCTGGTGCGGCCCGCTGGGGTCCCTCGAGCGCGAGCTCGACCCGTCGATGCTGGTGGTGTGCGAGCGGTTCACGGTGCTCTGCTCCGCATGACGACGACCGGCCGTCGGAGGCGCGGGGCTCGACCACGGCTCCCCCTGTGGCGGCATCTCGCTCAGTCGAGCAAGCCGGCCATGCGGCGGGCGACGTCCACCAGCTCGACCCGGTCGAGTGCGTCGACATCGGCCAGCGCGTGCCAGGCGACGTCGTCGGTACTCCCGTCGGCCTCGACCGCGAGCGAGCCGCCGACGACATGCGCGCGGTAGACGATCCGGATGCCGTGCATCGGCTCCGTGTGGGGCGTGCCGCCGACGACGAACCGCCGCTCGGTGGGCACGACGATGCTGTCGACGCCGAGGAGCCCGTCGAGCGCCACGTCGTAACCGGTCTCCTCGCGCAGCTCGCGGACGGCGGCGTCCTCCGGGTGCTCGCCCGGGTCGATGCCGCCGCCGGGGAGGGTCCACCCCGACCCCCCGCCCTGGTTCCAGTGGGGGAGGAGGATCCTGTCGTCGTCGAGGACGACGGCGTACGCGGCGACGCGGGTGAACATGCGGACATGGTGCCAGAAGGGCAGCAGGGCGACGTTGCGCCGGCGCGCTGCCTGCGGGCCCGTGGCCTGGCAGGATGGCGTGCATGACCGACGACGTGACCTCGGGCGACGCCCCCGAGAACCCGCAGCCGCCGCACCTCGACGACGCCGCCCAGGCGGAGCGCATCACGCGCTTCTGGGACACGGCACGGCCGAGCGCCGGGCGTACCAGCCACGGCGGCGCGATCGGGGAGCGGTCGGAGAACGTCGTCCCGCCGCCGGCCTGGGCGTTCGGCGACAACCCGCAGCTCGCCGACGACCTGCTCGCCCTCGTGCTGGACGGGACCAAGACGGCCACGGCGTCGCTCCTGGTCGAGTACGAGGACGCCGACGAGCCGGTGCCGACCAAGGGCGACCTGTCGATCCTGCTGGACGGCGCGGGGGAGCCGCGAGCCCTGATCCGGACCACGCAGGTCGAGACCGTCCCCTTCGCGGAGGTCACGGCCGAGCACGCCTTCCTCGAGGGCGAGGACGAGCGCACGCTGGAGTCGTGGCGCGCGGACCACGAGCGCTACTGGCGCCGGACCCTGGGCGCCGTCGAGCGGGATTTCGACCCCTCGATGCAGGTCGTGTGCGAGCGCTTCACGATCCTCCACCGCGCCTGAGGGCCGTCACGCGGGCGTGACGACCAGCCAGGCGAAGCCGACCACCCCGCGGTAGACGCTCAGGTACTCGTCGCGCCGCTGGTCGGCGAAGTCGCGGGCAGCGGGCGCGGCGAGCCGCTCGAGGCCGGAGCGCCACGTCGACTCGAAGTCGTCCCACTCGCCGAGGGTCGACGTCGCGGCGTGCCGGACGCGAAACCCCGCGCCCGTGGCCGCGCGCGCCATGCCGGCGAGGTCGGGCAGGTCGCCGAAGATCTCGCGACAGGCGGCGTCGGGCTCGCGCTCGTAGACCCCGTCGGCGAACAGGAGCGTGCCCTCGGGGCGGACGAGGCGGTGCAGCGCGGCGAGCGCGTCGTCGGCGGTGCCCCAGGCGTGGCTCGCGCCGACGTTCAGCACCACGTCCGCGGGGCGGTCCCACGTCGTGGCGTCTGCGGCGTGGAACGCGACGCGGCCGTCGAGGCCGAGCTCCGCGGCCCGGCGACGAGCCCGCGCGAGGTCGCCCGCATGGAGGTCGACGCCGTCGCCGGCGACGTCGTGCCGCGCGCAGGCGCGCAGCAGCAGCTCGCCGGCACCGCAGCCGAGGTCGAGGACGAGGCCCTCCGGGGTGGAAGGTGCGACCCGGTCGACCAGGTCCGCGGCCCGGGCCTCGCCGAGCGGGGCGTTGAAGGTGAGCGCCGCGGCGGCCGCGTCGAAGAGGGGGCTGAGATCGTCGTCGGACGTCATCCGCCGATCATGCTGGCGCGCGACGCACGGAGGCCACTGCATTCTCGTGTCGCGCGGCCGGGGCCGCTGGTCCGGGGCCGACGCTATTCTCGTGTCGCGCGGCCGAGGGCGCTGCTCCGGGGCCGACGCTTGGTCCAAGATGTGGGACCGCCGTCCCGCATCATGGCGGGGTCGGCGTAGGCTCGGCCCATGACGCGGAGCATCGACCTGGCAGTGGTGGCTGGCGATGGCATCGGCACGGAGGTCGTCGAGCAGGGGCTCGCCGTCCTGGAGGCGGCCGTCGCCGGGTCGGACGTGAAGGTCTCGACCACCGAGTTCGACCTGGGCGCGCGCCGCTGGCACGCCACGGGCGAGACGCTCACGGACGCCGACCTCGACGCCATCAGGCGGCACGACGCGATCCTGCTCGGCGCCATCGGCGACCCGAGCGTGCCGTCGGGCGTGCTGGAGCGCGGCCTGCTCCTCAAGCTCCGCTTCTCCCTCGACCACTACGTCAACCTGCGTCCCGGCAAGCTGTACCCGGGCGTGACCAGCCCGCTGGCGAACCCGGGCGACGTCGACTTCGTCGTCGTCCGCGAGGGCACCGAGGGCCCGTACGTGGGCAACGGCGGCGCGCTGCGCGTGGGCACCCCGCAGGAGATCGCCACCGAGGTGTCGGTCAACACCGCCTTCGGCGTGGAGCGCGTCGTGCGCGACGCCTTCGCCCGCGCCCAGGCCCGCCCGCGCAAGCACCTGACGCTGGTGCACAAGCACAACGTGCTGGTGCACGCCGGCCACCTGTGGCGCCGCACGGTCGAGGCCGTGAACGCCGAGTTCCCGGACGTCACGACCGACTACCTGCACGTCGACGCCGCCACCATCTTCCTGACGACGAACCCGTCGCGCTTCGACGTCATCGTCACGGACAACCTCTTCGGTGACATCCTCACCGACCAGGCCGCCGCGATCACCGGCGGCATCGGCCTCGCGGCCTCCGCGAACATCAACCCGGACCGCACCGCGCCGTCCATGTTCGAGCCGGTGCACGGCTCGGCGCCGGACATCGCCGGCCAGGGCAAGGCCGACCCGACCGCCACCGTCCTGTCGGTCTCCCTCCTGCTCGACCACCTCGGGCTCACCGAGGAGAGCAAGCGCGTGGAGGCGGCCGTCGCCGCCGACCTCGTCGAGCGCGGCGACCGAGTACGCACGACGGCCGAGGTCGGACGCGAGCTCGCCGCCCGCGTCCTCGGCTGAGCCCGAAGCGGAACCGCAGGCTCAGCCGACGAAGGTGCAGCTGACCCGCGTCAGCGCTGCGCCCGCCGCCCCGGCCGTCGTACCACACCAGCCACCCTGCATCAACGATCCAGGGTGACCGCTGCGGTCGGACCGGTGCGCTGCCCACGGGGCGGCCAGTCGTGGAAAACTACAGGGGTCACCCGGTGAAAGGCCCCCGATCATGACCACGACTCCGTCGTCCATCCTCTCGTCCGAGCTCGAGGACCTCGTCGCCCTGTTCGACGTCCGCAGCACGGACTCGCCCACGCCCGACGCCGAGCGCGAGGCCGCGCTCGCCCAGCCGAAGTTCGGCACCGTCTTCACCGACCACATGGCGCGCATCACCTGGCGCCAGGCCGACGGATGGCTCGACCGGCGCATCGAGAAGTACGGCCCGCTGCAGCTCGACCCCGCGACCGCCGTCCTGCACTACGCGCAGGAGATCTTCGAGGGCATGAAGGCGTACCGGCACGCGGACGGCTCGATCCGGACGTTCCGACCGGCCGCCAACGCGGCCCGCTTCGCGCGGTCGGCGCACCGCCTGGCCCTGCCGGCGCTGTCGGTCGACGACTTCGTCGGCTCCATCGCCGCCCTGGTGCGCACGGACGTCGACTGGGTCCCGTCCGGCGAGGACTCGAGCCTGTACCTGCGCCCCTTCATGTTCGCCTCGGAGTCGTTCCTCGGCGTGCGCCCGGCCACGGAGGTCGAGTACCTGGTCATCGCCTCGCCGGTCGGGCCGTACTTCGCAGGCGGCGTCAAGCCGGTGTCGATCTGGGTCTCCGAGGACTACCACCGCGCGGGGCCGGGCGGCACCGGCGACGCGAAGTGCGGCGGCAACTACGCCGCGAGCCTCCTGCCCCAGATGCTGGCCCAGGAGAAGGGGTGCGACCAGGTCTGCTTCCTGGACGCCACGACGAACACCTTCCTCGAGGAGCTCGGCGGCATGAACGTGTTCGTCGTCATGGCCGACGGGTCCGTGCACACGCCCGAGCTCACGGGATCGATCCTCGAGGGCGTCACGCGGTCGTCGATCCTGCAGCTCGTGGCGGACCGCGGGCGCGCGGTCGTCGAGCGGCGGATCCCGCTGACGGAGCTCGTCACCGGCCTCGCGGACGGCTCGGTGCGCGAGGTCTTCGCGTGCGGCACGGCGGCCGTCGTGACGCCGGTGGGCCGGCTCGCGGGCAGCACGTTCGACCACACCGTCGGCGACGGCGAGCCGGGCGAGCTCACGATGGCAGTCCGCGACGAGCTGACCGACATCCAGTACGGGCGCGCCGCCGACCGGCACGGGTGGATGCGCCGCCTCGCCTGAACCGGAGGCGCAGCGGAGCCGCAGGTTCGGGCGACAAACAGCACCGGTGGGCGGGACACTGTCTGGGTGCCGACCACTCTCACGGCTGACGAGCTCACCCGGACGACGCTGTCGCGCCAGGGCCTGCTCGCCCGGTCCGACGACGACGTGGCGACGGTCGTCGGACGGGTAGGCGGTCTGCAGGCCCAGCACGCCGACATGCCGTACGTCGCGCTGTGGTCGCGGCGGGCCGGGCAGACGATCGCGGACCTCGAGGACGCGCTCACGGGGAAGTCCGTGGTCAAGGCCACGGTGATGCGCTCGACGCTGCACGTCGTCGCGGCGGACGAATGGCCGGTGCTCGACGCGGTGTCCGCCGAGCAGCGGCTCGCCGCCTGGCGGGCGAGCGCGCGCCGGGCGGGCGTCGACCTCGTCGGACTCAACGCGGAGGTGCGGGCCTTCTGCGCCCGGCCGCGCAGCCTCGACGAGGTGGAGGAGTTTGCCGCCGCGCAGTATCCGGGCGTCGACGCGGCCGCGGCGATCCCCGGCGGGGTGAGCCGGGCGTGGTGGCGGCTCGCGAGCGCCGGCGGCGGGCTCGTGCACGTGCCGCCGAGCGGGCTGTGGGGGTCGCACGTCGCGCCCCAGTACCTCGACGGCGCGGTCTGGCTCGCCGACCGGCTCGCGCTGCCGCTCCAGGTGCCGGCGCCGGACGAGGCGCGCTCGCGCGCGGTCGCGCGCTACCTCGCCGCGTTCGGGCCGGCGTCCGTCGAGGACGTCGCGCGGGGCCTCGGGGTCCGCGGGGCCCGCGCCATGCAGACGGCCCTCGCCGGCCTGGACCTGCGGGCCTACGTGGGGCCCGACGGGCGTGACCTCGTCGACCTGGCGGGCGCCGAGACCGTGCCGGGCGACACCCCGGCGCCCGTGCGGTTCCTGTCCCGGTGGGACCACCTGCTGATCGCCTTCGCCGTCCGCGACCGCCTGGTCGCCGCCGAGCACGCGCCCGCGGTCTACCGGCGCAACGGCGACGTGCTGCCCACGTTCTGCGTCGACGGCCGCGTGGCGGGCACATGGGCCCTCGACCGCGACGCGCAGCGGGCCAGCATCCGGCTCGCGCCGTTCGACGACGAGCTGGCGCACCGGCACGGGGAGACGATCGAGCGGGAGGCGGAGGCGCTCCTGGACTACGTCGCGGCGGAGCTGGACGAGCGTGTGGTCATCTGGTCGCAGGACGTGCCGGACGCACGAGGGTCCGGCCGAGGACGCCGCTGAGCATCGACGAGGTGGCGACCCCCAGCAGGATCCACACCAGGGCCGTCATGAGGGCGGGGATCGGCTCGGGGTCGCCGGTGAAGGGCGCGACCGCGAGGATCAGGGTGACGACGCCGACGAGCCATCCGAAGAACATCCGGGGACGCGGCGCGACGAGGACGAGCAGCTGCAGCACGGCGGCACTGACCAGGCCGAACAGGGCGCCGGTCAGCGTCCAGGCCGCCGTCGAGCCGCCGAAGGGGCCGAGCAGACCCACGTCGAACGCCTGGTCGAAGATCACGGAGGCGGCGAGCCCGACGAGGCCGCACACGACCACGGTCACGACGGCGCCGGCCCAGTAGCGCCGCACGTCGAAGCGCAGCCGGTCGGCCGACGAGGGCGCGGGCGCGTCCCACGACTCGGCGGGTTCGCCGGTGGGCACGGTGCCCGGCGGCTGTGCCGGGCCGGACGGCGGGATGGAGACGGGCCGGACCGTGGGCTCGGGCGGGCCGTCGCTTCGCTGGGGATCGCTCATCGGACGGGTCTCCTGACGTCGGTGACAGCCATGAACGACCCTATCGCGGCAGGTCACGCGCGGGTACGGGGACGGGCGTCGCCGTCGGGCCGGCGGCACGGTCCGCCGGCGGTGGACGGCGGGTGACTCCGTCGCCGGCTCTGTGGCACGATGTGGCCCATGACACGCCTCGCCCACCCGCGTCCGCTGCTCATTGCGTAGCGCGTCCGGCCCACCGCCGGACGCGCAGACCTTCCGTACCCCGGGGGGTCTTTTTTCATGACCGCAGTCCCTCGACGTCCCGCCCCCGGACGTCCCCGAGATGGGGAGCCCCGCATGACCACCGCCGGTTTCCACGTGTACGACACCACCCTGCGCGACGGCGCGCAGCAGGAGGGGATGAACCTCTCCGTGGCGGACAAGCTCGCGATCGCGCCGCTGCTCGACGAGCTCGGCGTGGGCTTCATCGAGGGTGGCTGGCCTGGCGCGGTGCCCAAGGACACGGAGTTCTTCCGCCGGGCGGCCAAGGAGCTGGAGCTGAAGAACGCGGTGCTCGCGGCGTTCGGCTCCACGCGCAAGGCGGGCACCCGCGCCTGGGACGACCCGCAGGTGCGTGCCCTGCTCGACGCCGAGACGCCGGTCATCACGCTGGTCGCGAAGTCGGACGTGCGGCACGTCGAGCGGGCGCTGCGCACGACGCCGGACGAGGGGCTGGCGATGATCGCCGACACCGTGGCCTTCCTCGTGGGCGAGGGGCGCCGGGTCGTGGTCGACGCGGAGCACTTCTTCGACGGCTACCGGCACGACGCCGCGTTCTCCCGCGCGGCGGCGGAGGCGGCGTTCACCGCGGGCGCCGAGGTGGTGACGCTGTGCGACACGAACGGCGGGATGCTGCCGCCGTGGGTGGGCGACGTGGTCGCCGAGCTGCGCGACGCGCTCGGCGTGCCCCACGGCCGCGACGCCGTCGCCGGCGACCCGATCCTGGGCATGCACGCGCACAACGACTCCGGGTGCGCCGTGGCGAACACCCTGGCGGCGGTCGACGCCGGGTGCGCGCACGTGCAGGGCACGGTCAACGGGTACGGCGAGCGCACCGGCAACGTGGACCTCGTGACGGTCGTCGCGAACCTCGCGCTCAAGGACGGCCTGCACGTGCTCGCGGGCGGCGGGCTGGCCGAGTCCACCCGGATCGCGCACGCGGTCGCGGAGATCACCAACATCTCGCCGTACGCGCGCCAGCCGTACGTGGGCGCCAGCGCGTTCGCGCACAAGGCGGGGCTGCACGCGAGCGCGATCAAGGTCGACCCCGACCTGTACCAGCACGTCGACCCGACCGCCGTCGGCAACGACATGCGCATGCTCGTCTCGGACATGGCCGGCCGGGCGTCGATCGAGCTCAAGGGCCGCGAGCTCGGGTTCGACCTGTCGGGCCAGGGGGAGCTGCTCTCCCGCGTCACCGCGCGGGTCAAGGACGCGGAGGCGCACGGGTACACGTACGACGCGGCGGACGCGTCGTTCGAGCTCGTGCTGCGCGAGGAGCTCGCGGGCTCGCGACCGGGGTTCTTCCGGGTGGAGAGCTGGCGCACGATCGTGGAGACCGTCGCCGGGGGCGGGGCGGACGCCGACCGGCACGACGCCGACGCCGTCGCCGAGGCGACGGTCAAGCTGCACGCGGGCGGGGAGCGCATCGTGGCCACGGGCGAGGGGAACGGGCCCGTCAACGCCCTCGACCACGCGTTGCGGAACGCGCTCACGCGGGTCTACCCGCAGATGCAGAAGTTCGAGCTCATCGACTTCAAGGTCCGCATCCTCGACGCCGAGCACGGCACGGACGCGACGACGCGGGTGCTCGTCGAGTCCACCGACGGGCAGCGGTCGTGGTCCACCGTGGGCGTCGGGCCGAACATCATCGAGGCCGCGTGGGAGGCGCTCATCGACGCGTACGTCTTCGGGCTGCTGCACGCGGGCGTCGAGCCCCGCTGACCGGCGGTCGGGCCTGTCGAGACCAGGTCTCGACAGGCCCGACCGGCGAGCTTCAGCGCACCCGCGGCGCCAGCCGGTGCGCCTGGACGGCGGCGTACGTCGCCTTGAGCGCCGCGGTCGTGGCGTCGTAGCGCTGCTGCGCGACGCGCACGAAGAGGAAGTCGACGACCGCGAGCTGCGCGATGCGGCTCGACATGGCGCCCGAGCGGAACTGGGTCTCCCGTGCCGTGGTGGTGAGCACGACGTCCGCGACGTCCGCGAGGGGCGAGCCGGGGAAGTTGGTCACCGCGATCGTCGTCGCCCCGACGTCACGGGCGAGCGTCAGCGCCTGGTTCGCCTCGACCGTGCGTCCCGTGTGGGACACGGCGATCGCGACGCAGCCCGGCTCGAGCAGCGCGGCGGAGGTGAGCTGCCCGTGCGAGTCCACGGGAGCCGAGCAGACGAGGCCGATCCGGGACAGCTTCTGGGCGAGGTCCTGCGCCGTGAGCCCGCTGGAGCTGACGCCGTAGACGTCGATGCGCGTGGCGGCCGCGACCGCGGCGGCGGCCCGCTCGAGCGCGTCGAGGTCGAGCATGCGCGCGGTCTCCTCGATGGTGCGCGCCTCGTGGAACGCGATCTTGGACACGACGTCGGTGGCCGTGTCGGTCTCGTTGATCTCGCCCTCGGCGATGCCGGAGCGCTCGAGCTCGAGGGCGTGCCGGCTGGTCGCCTGGGCCAGGTCGATGCGGAACTCCGGGTAGCCGGCGTACCCGACCGCGCGGCAGAACCGCACGACGGTGGCCTGGGAGGTGCCGGCGCGCGCGGCGAGCTCGGTGATCGTGGCGCCGACGACACCGGAGGGGTCGTCGAGGACGACCTTGGCGATGCGTGCCTCCGCGGGGCGCAGCGTGGGCAGGGACTGACGGAGTCGGACGAGCACGTCGCCGTTCATCCGGGGCTCCTCTCGGGAGGGTCAGGGCCGGGACCTGCGCGGTTGCCGCCGCCGGGACCCTCGTGGGCTCACCGGACCAGTGTGGCACTTCCTTTCGCGCCGAAGGGTAGCCCACGAAGGAATTTCTCACGTGTCGGTCCCGGGCCGGTCCGCGACCTGCCGCGACCGCGCGCGTCCGCCCGCGGTTACGGTAGGTCCGTGCACGGTGAGTACAAGGTTCCCGGTGGCAAGCTCGTGGTCGTCGACCTCGAGGTCCGCGACGACCTGCTGGACCAGGTCCGGCTCAGCGGGGACTTCTTCCTCGAGCCCGACGACGCGCTCGAGGTCATCGACGACGCCCTCGTCGGCCAGCCGGTCGGCACGGCCACCGGGGAGCTCGCGCGCACCGTCGACGAGGCGCTCCGGGAGGCCGAGCGCGACGGGCGCGTGACGGGGCCGGTCGCGATGGTCGGCTTCGACGCCTGGGCGGTGGCGGTGGCCGTGCGCCGCGCCCTCGGCCTGGCCACGACGTGGGACGACCACACCTTCGAGGTGCTGCGGCCCGGCCCGCTGCCGCCGGCCACCCTGGGCGCGCTCGACCAGGTGCTCAGCGAGGAGCTCGCCGAGGGGCTGCGCGGCCCGACCCTGCGGTTCTGGGACTGGGACGAGCGCGCCGTGTTCATCGGGTCGTTCCAGTCGCTCTCCAACGAGGTCGACCCGGCCGGGGTCGCCAAGCACGACGTCACGGTCGTGCGCCGGATCTCCGGCGGGGGAGCGATGTTCATGGAGGCGGGCAACTGCGTCACGTTCTCGCTCGTGGTGCCGGCCTCCCTGGTGGACGGGCTGTCCTTCGAGCAGTCGTACGCCTTCCTCGACCAGTGGGTGCTCGGCGCGCTGGCCGACGTCGGCGTCGAGGCCTATTTCTCGGGCATGAACGACGTCGCCTCGCCCGCGGGCAAGCTCGCGGGCTCGGCCCAGAAGCGGCTCGCCGGCGGCGCCGTCCTGCACCACATGACCATGGCGTACGACATCGACAACGCTAAGATGCTCGAGGTCCTGCGCATCGGTCGGGAGAAGCTGTCCGACAAGGGCACCCGCAGCGCGAACAAGCGGGTCGACCCGTTGCGCTCGCAGACCGGGCTGTCGCGCGAGCAGATCGTGGACGCCTTCGAGGCGCACTTCAAGGGCCGGTACGCGACGGTGGACTCGACCCTGCGTCCCGACGAGCTGCGGCGGGCCGACGAGCTGGCGCGGACCAAGTTCTCGAGCCCCGCCTGGATCAACCGGGTCCCCTGAGCCGGCGCCCGCCCGCCGCGGGCACGGCGCGTTCCCCGCGCGGGCCTTCCGCTACCCTCGTCACGTCAGTAATCTTCGTCGTGACGCGGGTGCCCGGAACTTCCTTTCAACCGGCACCCAGCCGACGGAGACGCAGGACCGGCGGGACGACGACGCCCCGCCGCGAGGAGACGAGGTCGCCGCGGCCCGGCCGCGACGACGTCGGCGCACCGGCGCCGGCACGAGGACGGCGGCCCGCGGCCGCCCGGGGAGGACGGCGGTGCCCGGAGAGGTCTGGAGCCCCACGACGGCGGCGGCGCCGCTCGACGCGGTGACCCGCGCCGTGCACGGCGTGCTGCTCCCGGGGTTCACCGGCACCCGGCCGCCGGCCTGGCTCGAGGACGCGGCGCGCGGAGGGCTCGCCGGCGTCGTGCTCTTCGCCCACAACACGCCCGACCTGGCGACGACGTCCGCGCTCACCGCGAGGCTGCACGAGCAGTCGCCCGGGCTCCTCGTCGCGGTCGACGAGGAGGGCGGCGACGTCTCCCGCCTGGAGGCCGCCGACGGGTCGTCGCTGCCGGGTGCCGCGGCGCTGGGAGTGCTCGACGACGAGGGGGCCACCCGCGACGCGGGCGAGGTGCTCGGCCGGATGCTCGCGGCCGCCGGCGTCGACCTCGACCTGGCGCCCGTGCTCGACGTGAACGCCCCCGCCAACCCGGTGATCGGCGTGCGCGCCTTCGGGGACTCGCCGGCGGTCGTGGCCCGGCACGGCGCCGCGTTCGCCCGCGGGCTGCACCGCGGCGGCGTCGGTGCCTGCGGCAAGCACTTCCCGGGGCACGGCTCCACCACCACGGACTCCCACCTGGAGCTGCCCGTCGTGACGGCGGACCTGGGCGAGCTGCGGCGGCGCGACCTCGCCCCCTTCGCCGCCGCCCTGGCGCCGGACGCCGACGGGGGCCCTGGCCTCGACGCCCTCATGACCGCGCACGTCGTGGTGCGCGCGATCGGGCCGGGCCCGGCCTCGCTCGAGCCGGGGGTCGTCGCGCTGGCGCGCGAGCTCGGCCTCGCCGGCCCGGTGATCACCGACGCGCTCGACATGCGCGCCGTCTCCGACGGCGCGGACGTCGGCGAGGCCGCCGTGCGTGCCCTCGACGCCGGGGCCGACCTGCTCTGCATCGGCACCACCCGCGGCCGCGACGACGAGGCGCTCTTCCGCGGGGCGGTGGCAGCCCTCGTGGCGGCCGTGCACGCCGGGCGGCTGCCGCACGAGCGGCTCGCCGCCTCCGCGGCCCGCACGAGCGCGCTGGTCGCGCGGGTGCGACGCCTGCGGGCGCGCGCGGGGGTCGAGGTCGGGGCCGTGGCCGCGGAGCGGGAGCGCGACGCGCTCGCGTCGCTCGGCACGCGCATGGCCCGGTCAGCGGTCGCACCGGCCGGCGCCGCGTGGCCGGCGCTCGCCGACGGCCCCGGCCCGGACGTCGTCGACCTGCGGCTCCGGCTCGACCACGCGGCGGGGCGGACAGCGCCGCACGTGACGCGCGCCGTCGCGGCCCGATGGCCGGACGCGGTCGTGCACCCGGCGCTCGACGACCAGACCTTCGCGGCGCTGCTCGCGGGACTCGCCCCCGCCGGGCCCGGGGCCCGCCGGCGACCGCTGGTCGTCGTGACGCGCGAGCCCGCGCCGCGCACCGTGGAGCGGTCGCGGCTCGAGGCGCTGCGCGCCGTCCGGCCGGGCCTGGTCGTCGTGCACACCGGGGTCCCCGCCGGCCGGCAGTGGTTCGACGACCTGCCGGCGGGTCGCCGGGCGTCGTGCTCGCCTGCGGCACCGGCCGCGCCAACGCGGAGGCGGCCGTCCGGCTCCTCGCCGCGGGCCAGGACGCGCACGACGGCCGCGCCGCCCACCACACCGAGTCCGCCGCGCCACCGCCCAGCTCCCCCCAGGACCTGCTCCCGTCACCGAGAGGACACAGCCGATGACGAGCGTGCCCGACGCGCCGCCCGAGCCCGCCGAGTCCGGGGGGAGCGCACCGCCCCCGGGACCTCCCCCCGACGCGGGCGGCGACGACCTGCTCTCCGTGGCCCGGCTCGCCTCGCCGACCGAGGAGCGCAACCCGCGCACGACCGACCTCGACCTGCTCCCGGCCGCCGACGTCGTGCGGCTCATCCTGGACGAGGACGCGGGCGTGGCGAGCGTCGTGCGGGGGGAGCGCTACCGCGTCACGCAGGCGGTGGAGCTCGCCGTCGCCGCGATCCGCGCGGGGGGCCGCGTCCACTACGTCGGCGCGGGGACGTCGGGCCGCCTCGGCGTGCTGGACGCCGTCGAGCTGGCGCCGACGTACGGCGTGGGCGCCGAGTGGTTCGACGCGCACCTCGCGGGCGGACCGGACGCCATGACCGTCTCGGTCGAGGGCGCCGAGGACGACGTCGCGGGCGGACGTCGCGACCTCGACCACGTCGGCCCGCACGACCTCGTCGTGGGGCTGGCCGCCAGCGGCCGCACCCCCTACGTGGGCGGCGCGTTCGACCTGGCGCGCGAGCGGGGGGCGCACACGGTGCTGGTGAGCGCCAACCCGACGGCGTCGCTCGCCGACGGGGTGGACGTGGCGATCCTGCTCGACACCGGGCCGGAGGCGGTCACCGGCTCCACCCGGATGAAGGCGGCGACCGCGCAGAAGATCGTGCTCAACACCTTCTCGACGGCCACCATGGTGCGGCTCGGCAAGACGTACTCGAACCTCATGGTCGACGTGCGCGCCTCGAACGCGAAGCTGCGGGCGCGGCTCGTGCGGCTGCTCGGCCAGGCGACCGGGCTCGAGCCGGAGGTCTGCGCCCCGGTGCTCGCGGACGCCGGGGGAGAGGTGCAGGTCGCCCTCGTGATGCTCCTCGCCGGGGTCGACGCTCCCGCGGCGCGTGCTGCCCTGCACGGCGACGGCGGGGTGCGCGGCGCCCTAGGACGGCTCGGCGCCGCCCCGTCGAGGTAGCCGGCGCCTACGCGGGCGCGGGGCGCGCGCCGAAGACGGCGGTGCCGACGCGCACGATGGTCGCGCCCTCGGCGACGGCGAGCTCGAGGTCGCCCGTCATCCCCATCGACAGCTCGCGGGCGTCGCCGGTGCCGGGGGCGCCGCTCGCCACGACGCCGTCCCGGATCTCACGCAGCCGCGCGAACCCTTCGCGGACCACGGCGTCGTCCTCGGAGCGCGCCCCGATGGTCATGAAGCCGGTCAGCCGCAGCCCGTGCAGGGCGGCGACGGCGGCGGCGAGCGCGGCGGCGTCGCCGGGCTCCGCGCCGGACTTGCTCGCCTCGCCCGAGACGTTGACCTGCACCATCACGTCGAGGGTTCGCCCGTCGCGCTCGCAGCGGCTCGCCAGGGCCGACGCGAGCGCGAGGGTGTCGACCGACTCGACGCACGTCGCCGCGGCGAGCACCTGGTTCGCCTTGTTGCGCTGCAGGTGCCCGATCATGTGGACGCCGAGGCGGCCGCCGGCGACGAGGCCGGCCAGCGCGGGCGCCTTGGCGACCAGCTCCTGCACCCGGTTCTCGCCCACGAGCACCGGCCGCCCGTCGCCGGCCCGGTCCGCGAGGTCCAGGGCGGCCTCCACGCCGGCGAGCGCGGTCGCGGCGTCCTGCGTCTTGGTCGCCAGCAGCACGCGGACCTCGCCCGCGTCGCGCCCGGCGGCCTCGGCCGCCGCGGCGACCCGGTCGTGGACGGCGGCCAGGCGTGCGCGGATACCGGGACTGCTGGGCATGCGGCCAGTCTACGGAGGGCCGGGCACCGCCGGTCTCAGGGTCCGTCCCGGGGGATCCCCGATGCGGTGCGCGACGGCGCGGTGCGACGATGGGGACGTGAAGGCGCTGCTCAACATCATCTGGCTCATCTTCGGCGGGCTGTGGCTCGCGCTCGGATACGTCCTGGCCGGCATTGTGTGCTGCATCCTCATCGTCACGATCCCGTGGGGCATCGCGTCGTTCCGGATCGCGGGGTACGCGCTGTGGCCGTTCGGGCGCACCGTCGTCGACAAGCCGGGCTCGGGTGGCTGGTCCGTGCTGGGCAACGTCATCTGGATCGTCTTCGCCGGCTGGTGGCTCGCGATCGGGCACATCGTCACCGGGATCGCGCAGATGATCACGATCATCGGCATCCCGCTGGGGATCGCGAACTTCAAGATGATCCCCATCTCCCTGCTGCCGCTCGGCAAGGACATCGTGCCGAGCGACGCCCGCTACCCGTCGTACCAGCGCGGCCCGGCCGCCCCGCCGTACCCGCCCTACCCGCCGCGCTGACGGCGGCGAGGCGCCGACCTCAGCCGCGCGCGATCGGCGCCGTGCGCCCGCCGGTGAGCCGCAGCAGGTCCGCGGGCGCGAGCGCGACGTCGAGCCCGCGCCGCCCGCCCGAGACGTACACCACCTCGAGCGCGTCGGCGGTGACGTCCAGCACCGTCGGGTGCCGGTGCTTCTGCCCGAGCGGCGAGATCCCGCCCACCACGTAGCCGGTCGCGCGCTGCGCGGCGGCCGGGTCCGCCATCGCGGCGCGCTTGCCCCCGACGGCGCGGGCGAGCGCCTTGAGGTCGAGGCTGCGGTCCACGGGGACGATGCCCACCACGAGCGCGCCGTCGACGTCGGCCAGCAACGTCTTGAAGACGTGCGCCGGGTCGGCGCCGATCGCGGCGGCGGCCTCGAGGCCGTAGCTGAGGTCCGACGCCGGGTCGTGGTCGTACGCGTGCACCGTGTAGGGGACGCCCGCGGCGTCGAGCGCCGCGATCGCGGGGGTGCCGTGCGAGGCCTGCCTGCTCTTCTTCGCCACCCGGGCGATTCTGCCGTGTGCCGCGTTCCGGCGCGTCAGCTGCCCGTGACGACCCGCTCCAGGCGCGGGAACATCGTCCGCCACGACTCGCGCCCCAGCTCGACGCTGCCCGCGGGGTGCGGCCCCTCGCGGACGACGACCAGCGTCCCCTCGGGCTGCGGCTCCAGCTCGACCCGGAGGTTCGAGGGCCACGGGACGTCCTGCCCGGGGATGCCCTCCCACGCGCCGCTGCTGGCGAGCAGCCGGTCGGGGACGACCTCGGTGAACCGGCCGTCGTACGTGGTCCGCAGCGGCGGGTCGAGGTCGACCACCATCGTGAACCGGTGCGTGCCGCCCTCCCGGGCGTCGATCACGACGTCCTCGCGCGGCGTCCGCACGCCGTCCGGTCCGTACCACCGGGCGAAGGCGTCGGGGTCGGTGAACGCCGCGAAGACCTTGGCCGGCGGTGCGGCGAGGACCTGGGCGTGCTCGATGTCGTAGTCGGGGCGACCTGTGCTCTCGGACATGTTCGGCTCCTTCGGCCTGTCGGGCTCTGTCGGGCTGTCGGGCTCTGTCGGGCCCCGGCGGGGTCTGCGGGGTCTCGTCGGGTCGACCCGGTGGCCCGCGCCGACTCATCGGTGGGGCACCGAGCGCATAGGGTTGCCGGGTGCTCGTCCTCCTCGTCGTCGCCATCCTCGTCGGCGGGGCGTTGCAGCGGGTCACGGGCATGGGGTTCGGCCTCGTCGCCGGCCCGTTCATCGTGCTCATCGTCGGACCGCTCGAGGGCGTGCTGTTCGTCAACCTCGCGGGGGCGATCGCCTCCACCCTGATCCTGGGCCGCGTCGTGCGCGACGTGGACTGGCGCAGGTACGCCTGGCTGGCGTCGACGTCGGTGCTCACCACCGTCCCCGCGGCCCTGCTGCTGCGCGACGCGAGCGCGGCCGCGCTCGAGATCACGGTGGGCGCGGTCGTCGTGGCCGCGATGACGCTCGCCGTCGTCACGTCCCGGCTGCGCGCCGGGGGGAGGCACCCGCTGCGGCCGGACGCCAGGTGGCCGCTCGTGGTCACCGGGACGGCGAGCGGGTTCGGCAGCGTCGCGGCCGGGATCGGCGGCCCGCCGCTGGCGATCTACTCCGTGCTCAGCGGCTGGGACCCGCGCCGGTTCGCCGCGACGGCGCAGCCGTACTTCGCGACGAACGCCCTGGCGGCGCTCGCCGCCAAGCTCGTCCTCGCCGACGCCGCGTTCCCCGCGTTCGCGGGGTGGCAGTGGGCGGTCGTGCTCGGCGCGATCGTCGTGGGGCTCGTCATCGGCGACCTGGTCGCGCCGCGGGTGTCCGCGGTCGCGATGCGTCGCGGCCTCATCGTCCTCGCCTACGTCGGCGGGCTCGCGACCCTGGCCCGGGGGCTCACCGAACTGTCATGACGCGGCCGCCGACCCGCCACGGGCGCGACGTCACGGGCGCGACGTCACGGGCGGGGCGTCACGGTCGACGGTCGTCGGTGCCGAACCCGTCGCGGGGCTCGCCGGGGGGCGGATCCGCGCGGTGCTCGGGCGTACGGCCGGGGTCCTGATCGCCGGTCCGGTCGGGGTCCAGCTCGTCGGCACGCTGCAGCCGCTCGTCGATCTCGCTGCGGTGCTCGCCCACTCTCGCGTTCCGTTCCCGCGCCTCCTCCTGCAGGCGCGCGGCCTCAGCCTCCTTGCGGTCCGCCTCGGCCTGCGACATCCGCGCCTCCGCGTCGAGCTTCGCGGCCGATGCCTCGCGCTCCTGCACCGCGATGCGGTCGTGCTCGGCCTCCCGGCGCAGCTCGGTGGCCTCCTCGCGCCGGGCCTCGACCTGCCGCTCGCGGGCGGCGCGGGACCTGCGGGCGAGGAACCACACGAGCAGCACGATCAGCACCACGACGATCGCGACGATGATCCAGACGGTGGTCGTGTCCATGTCGGGCTCCTGGCGTCAGTGGCGTCGGGCTCGACGCCCTCCATCGATCACACGGCGGGCACGACATGCCCGCAACCGGTCGACGGAGCGTCCCTCGGAGCACCGGTGGCGAAAACGGGGCATATCGGTTTCAGAGGCGGCCGACGTCGAGGATCGTCAGCACGACCTGGCCGGCCTCGTCGCTCGCGGCGAGGTCGACCAGCGCGGTGACCGTCCGGTCGTGGTCGCCGTCGGCGTCGTCGAGCACCTGGCGCACCCACCACGTGCCGGGCTGCACGACGCCGTGCCGGTCGTCGTCACCCCCGTCGCCGGTCGGCGGGGCGCCCGCTCCCCGCGTCGTCGCCCCGGCGGGCAGCGCGGCCCCGGGCTCGAGGATCGTCAGCAGCGCCGCCGAGCGGGCCTGCGGGCCGATGCCGATCGCGTCGTCGCCCTGGGCCTCGAACAGCTCCTCCAGGGCGTCTGACCATGCGTCGCCGTCCCAGCCGGCGGAGCCGTCCAGCCGCTCGAGGGCGTCGTAGTCCTCGCGGGCTGCGAGCTCGACGCGGCGGAACATCGCGTTGCGCACCAGCCGGCGGAAGGCTCGCGGGTTGCCCGTCACCGGGCGGGCGGGGGCCTCGGCCCCGACCTCCGCGAGCTCGCCCTCGACGACGGTGTCGGCGTCGTCGTCGACCGGGTTCTGCAGGCGCTCCCACTCGTCCAGGAGCGACGAGTCCACGCCGCGCACCAGCTCGCCCAGCCACTCGACGACCTCGTGCACCTCTTCGGTGCGGTGCTCCTCCGGCACGACCTGGCGCAGGGCGCGGTAGGCGTCGGCGAGGTAGCGCAGCACCACGCCCTCGGTGCGCTCCAGCCCGTACACGGAGACGAGCTCGGCGAACGTCATCGCCTGCTCGAGCATGTCCCGCACCACCGACTTCGGCGCCGGCTGGGCGTCGGCGACCCAGGGGTTGGTCCGCTTGTACACGTCGAAGGCCGGCTCGAGGACGTCGGCCAGCGGGCGCGGCCAGGTGACGTCCTCCAGCGCCTCCATGCGCTCCTCGTACTCCATCCCCTCGGCCTTCATCGCCGCGACCGCCTCGCCGCGCGCCTTGTTCTGCTGGCCGTAGAGGATCTGGCGCGGGTCGTCGAGCGTGGCCTCGATGACGGAGACGACGTCGAGCGCGTGCGTCGGGCTCTCTGCGTCCAGCAGGTCCATGGCCGCGAGCGCGAACGGCGACAGGGGCGCGTTGAGCGCGAAGTCGCGCGGCAGGTCAACGACCAGGCGCACGCTCGGCCGGTACCCGGCCGGGCGGCTGTCGTCCGGCACGCGGACCTTCTCGACCACGCCCGCGACGCGCAGCGACCGGTAGATGCGGAACGTCTGGCGCAGGTGCGCCGACCGCTGGGCCTCCGTGTCGTGGTTCGCGGTGAGCAGGTGCCGCATCGCCTCGACCGGGTCGGCGGCGTCGCCGTGGACGGCCTGGGAGTCGCGGGTGCGCGCCAGCACGTTGAGCACCATGGCGTGGTTCACCCGGAACTGGCTGGTCAGCGGCTCGGGGTCGGCGTCGCGCAGCCGCTCGTACGTCGAGTCGGTCCAGTTGACCGAGCCCGACGGCGCCTTCTTGCGCACGATCTTCTTGAGCTTCTTCGGGTCGTCACCGGCCTTGGCGAGCATCTTGCGGTTCTCGACGACGTGCTCGGGCGCCATGACCAGCACCTCGCCGACCGTGTCGAAGCCGGCGCGGCCGGCGCGGCCGGAGATCTGGTGGAACTCGCGGGCCGTGAGGTGGCGCATCCGCTCGCCGTCGAACTTCACGAGCGAGGTCAGCAGCACGGTGCGGATCGGCACGTTGATGCCCACACCGAGCGTGTCCGTGCCGCACACCACCTTGAGCAGGCCCCTCTGGGTGAGCCGCTCCACCAGGCGCCGGTACTTGGGCAGCATCCCCGCGTGGTGCACGCCGACGCCCGCGCGCAGGAACTTGCTCAGCGTCTTGCCGAAGCCCGTGGCGAACCGGAAGGCGCCGATCTCCGCGGCGATGGCGGCCTTCTCGTCCTTGGACGCGAGCGGCGTCGACAACAGCGCCTGCGCGCGCTCGACGGCGTCCTTCTGCGTGAAGTGCACGACGTAGACCGGCGCCCGGTGCGTGGTGACGAGCTCGGAGATCACCTCGTTCAGCGGCTCGACGACGTAGGAGAACGTCAGCGGCACGGGCCGCTCGGCCCCCGCGACCTCGGCGACGGGCCGGCCCGTGCGCTCCTCGACGTCCTCGCGCAGCCGCGTCGTGTCGCCGAGCGTCGCGGACATCAGCAGGAACTGGGTGTTCGGCATCTCCAGGAGCGGGACCTGCCACGCCCAGCCCCGCTGCGGGTCGCCGTAGAAGTGGAACTCGTCCATGACGACCTGCGCGATCGCGTCGTCGTCGGCCCCGTCGGCCCCCTCGGCGCCGGACCCGCGCAGCGCGAGGTTGGCGAGGATCTCGGCTGTGCAGCAGATGATCGGCGCGTCTGAGTTGACGGCGGAATCTCCCGTCATCATCCCGACGTTGCGCGAGCCGAACGCGGCGACAAGGTCGAAGAACTTCTCGCTGACCAGCGCCTTGAGCGGTGCGGTGTAGAACGTGCGCCCGCCGAGTCCCGAGCGCCGCGCGGCGAGCGCCGCGAACTGTGCGCCCATCGCGACCATCGACTTGCCCGAGCCGGTCGGCGTCGCGAGGACGACGTGCGAGCCCGTCATGAGCTCGAGCAGGGCCTCCTCCTGGTGCGGGTAGAGCGGCCGCCCGCCCGCCGCCGCCCACGTGCCGAACCCCTCGAAGAGCGTGTCGGGGTCGGGTGCTCCTCCGGTCGGGGCGGGCAGGTACGGCAGGAGGGTGCCGGCCGGGCGGGGGGTGGCCGGGGTGGTCGCGAGGTCCGGGGAGGTCGTCATGGTCCGGCCATTCTTCCAGCCGGGATCGTCCCGGTGCCGACGACGGCGCGCTGACGCGCTCGCTAGGGTACGAACCGGGCGCGCGCGTACCGGACGGAGCGGACGGGATGGTCGAGACGATGGTCGTGGTCGAGCGGGGCGATGCGCTCGGCGAGCCGTACCGGCGCCGCATCACCGAGGTCTACGTGCGCAGCTTCGCCGAGGACTTCGTCGCGTTCTCGCGCGACACCGACAAGCTCGCCGACGCGTTCGAGCACATGCTGCTGCTCGACCGGTTCTACGTCGCGCTCGTGGACGGGGAGCCGGCCGGCCTCGCGTCGCTCACCGAGGGCGACCAGATGCTGTTCGCCCCGCGGTGGCCGGAGATCCGGCGTCACCTCGGGCCGGTGCGCGGCCTGCTCGGCTACGTGGTGATCCGGCGCTGGTTCATGAGCGCGTCCGCCGGCGCCCGGCCGGGGCTCGCCGAGATCGGGTTCGTCGCCACCGAGCCCGCTCACCAGGGGCGCGGCGTCGCGACCGCGCTGCTGCGGCACCTGCTGGCGCTGCCCGGGTACCGCGAGTACGTGCTCGAGGACATCAAGGACACCAACGCGCCCGCGCTGGGCCTCTACGCCAAGCTCGGCTTCACGGTGTACAAGCGCAGGAAGGTGCGGTTCGCCCGTCGTGCCGGGTTCACCGAGCTCGTGTCGATGCGGCTCGTGCAGGGTTCGCCGACCCGCTGACGGTCTCCCGCCGGGGCTGCCCTCGGAGCCGTATCCGCACCGTCAGCCGATTCAGTCGTCTCAGCCGGTTCTTGTCGTCGGCTGAGCCTGCGGTTCCGTTTCGGGCGAGTGCCTCGTTCCTCGGCCCTCACCCTGCACTGCACCTACGTCTCAGGCGGTTCTTGTCGTCGGCTGAGCCTGCGGTTCCGTTTCGGGCGAGTGCCTCGTTCCTCGGCCCTCACCCTGCACTGCACCTCCGTCTCAGCCGAGGTCCCAGAGGTGGCGGTAGAACGCGATGCGCTCGGCGTCGGGCTCGATGCCGTAGGCGTCGAAGAAGGCCGGCTCGTAGCCGTCGCCGTAGTTCCACTCGAGGCTGTAGCTCGCGACGGCGAGGTCGGCCCAGCGGTCCGCGACGCCCAGCGCGTCCAGGTCCACGTGCGCGACCCAGGTGCCGTCGTCGGCGACCAGGGTGTTCGGCGCGCACGGGTCGCCGTGGCAGACGACGAGCCGGTCGACGGGCGGGACGGCGCCGACCTTCCGTCGGGCGGCCGGGTCGAGGCGCGCCACACGGTCGCGGACGCCCCAGGTGAAGGGGCAGCCGTCCACCGGCAGCGCGTCGTGCAGCGCGCGCAACCCCGCCCCGATCGCGCGGGCTGCGGCCTCGGGGCGCGCGGTCCAGTGCGGGTCGACCGCCGAGCGGCCGGGGAGCGCGGCCGTGACCAACCAGGCGCCGGACTCGTCCCGCCCCGAGACGAGCACCCGCGGCACGGGTGTGTACCGGCCGGCCCAGGCGAGCCGCTCCGCCTCGGCGTCGAGGTCGAGCTCGGGGGTGCCCGCCGCGACCCACTTGACGAAGCGGTCGCCGTCGGCGCCGGAGAGCCGGAACGTCAGGCCTCCCAGCTCGTTGCGCCATACCGGCGTGACGGCGTCGCCGTCCGCGAGCTCGAGGAGGGCGTCCGGTACGGCGACGGGACCGGTGGGGATGTTGGCCAAGACGCGGGGCATGTGCGCATCGTCCCACCCGGCGCGCCGTCAGTCCGGCGCGCCCACCGGCTCGACCGTCCCAGGCCCTGCCGGCCCCGGGTGCGCGGACCGGCGCGTCGCTGCCTCCCCCTGCTGCACCACGACGACCCCGGCCAGCACGAGCAGGCCGCCCAGCAGCTGCACCGGACGTGGCAGCTCGCCCAGCAGCAGCCAGGCGAAGAAGACGGCGCTGACCACCTCGAGCAGCCCGACGAACGACGCCGGCCGCGCCCCGAGGCGCCGTCCGGCGGCGATGCCCGTGACGTACGCGACGCCGGCCGTCACCAGCCCGAGCGTTCCGAGCACGGGCCATACGGGCAGCACCGCGCCCGCGAGCGCCACCGGTTCCGTCGACGCCGTGACCGGCATGAGGCCGACCGCGGCGAGCAGCCCCAGCAGCGCGGCGCCGACGACGAGCCCGCCCGCGGCCAGGCTCAGGGGCGGGAGCCCGGTGTCCGCGCGGGCGTTGAGCAGGAAGTACGCCGAGACGCCGACCATGGCGCCGAGCGCCCACGCCACGCCGACGGGGTCGAGCCGCGCCCCGGTGAGGTCGAGCACGAGCACCAGGCCGGCGGCGGCGAGCGCGATGCCGGCGAGCGTGACACGCCCCGGGCGCTGGCCGTGCCGCAACCAGAGCCACGTGACGACGGCGGCGGGCGACGAGTACTCGATGAGCAGCGCCGGCCCCACCTGCATGTGCTGGACGGCCGCGAAGTAGCAGAACTGCGTGGCGGCGACGCCGAGCGCGCCGTAGGCGAGCAGCAGGCGGGCGTTGCGGCGCACGGGCCGCCAGTCGCCGCGCAGCGCGACGACGCCGAACGGCAGCACGACCAGTGCGCCGAGCGCCACCCGCACCAGCACGACGGCGCCCGGCGTCCACCCGGTGTCGAAGAGCCCGGCGGCGAGCGGGCCGGACAGGCTGAAGGTCACCGCTGACGCCATCGCCAGCGCGAGCCCGGCGCGGAGCCGGGCGCGCTCGGCCGCCCGTGCGTCATGCGTCATTGCCGTCATGGCTCATGACGCTACGGCCGGACGCGATAATGTGTCAACATGTCGTTCGCTCATGACACCGTCCTGGAGCTCCGGGCCGCGGTCGCCCTCGTCAATTCCGGCGAGCCGCCGGAGACGCTCGCGACCGTGGCGGACCTCGACGCGTTCTTCCGCGACCACGACTACACGGGCCGACATGACCGGACGGCCGCCGAGCTGGAGCAGGTGCGGGCGCTGCGGCCCCGCCTGCGCGAGCTGCTCCTCGCGGACCGGGACCGGGCCGCCGCACTGGTCAACGAGCTGCTGGACGACGAGACGCTGGCGGGCGTCCGCGTGCGCCCGCGGCTCGTGCGGCACTCGGGGGAGGACTGGCACGTGCACGCCACGCCCGACGACGCGCCGTTCGCCGCGCGCGTCGCGGTCGAGACCGCGATGGCGATGATCGACGTCATCCGCGACGACGAGCACTCGCGGCTCGCCGTGTGCGCGGACGACGACTGCCGCGGGATCGTGCTCGACCTGTCGCGCAACCGGTCGCGCCGGTACTGCTCGACGGCGTGCACGAACCGCAACGCGCAGGCCGCGTACCGCGCCCGCGTGGCCGGAGGGCGCCGGGGATAGCCCGGGACCGTCGACGGCGTGGTTCGTCGTCCGCCGGCCGCCGGACCGCGACGTATCTGATCCGGCACGCGCCGCTCCCTGACTGCGAGTGCTCCGGGCACCCAGGCGCGGGGGATCCCGCCGGCCCCGGCACGCGGAAGGAGTCACCGATGACGACCACGACCGACAGAGCCCTCGACCCCTGGCCGATCGTCAAGCGCGGGGCGCGGTTCCACCCCGTCGCGACGCTGCAGCACCTGCTGAACAGCCGCGGTCACGACCTCGAGGTCGACGCCTCCTTCGGCCCGCTCACCGAGGCGGCGGTGCGCGCGACCCAGCGCGACCTCGACCTCGACGCGGACGGCGTCGTCGGCCCGATCACCTGGCCGGCGATCGTCGTCACGGTGCGGCGCGGCGACAAGGGGCACGCGGTGCGCGGCGCGCAGGGCGAGCTGGACACCCGGGACGGGTTCGACCTCGTCGTGGACGGCGTCTTCGGCCCCCTCACCGAGCGCGCCGTGCGGGAGTTCCAGCGCGCGCTGTCCGCCTTCGACGTGGAGGTCGACGGGATCGTCGGGCCCGTGACGTGGCAGGCGATGGTCAGCGGCATGGTCTCGCACTGACGCGCGGGCTCGTCCCGCGCTCAGCCTGCCCCGGCGAGGAGCGTGTCGCAGACCACGAGCAGGCGGGCGCGCAGCGCCTGTCCCCGCTCGGCGAAGGCGCGCTGGCGGCGCACGTACTCGGCCTTGCCCTCCGGCGTCTCGATCCGCACGGCCTCGACGCCGTACGACGAGACGTCGTAGGGCGCGGCCGCCATGTCGGTGTAGCGGACGTCGCGTGCCAGCTCGAAGGCGTCGAGGAGCAGGTCCCCCGGCACCGCCGGGCCCAGCTTCGACGCCCACTTGTACAGGTCCATCGTCGCGTGCAAGCAGCCCGGTTGCTCCATCGCGGGCTGGCGCTCGCGGGTGGGGCGCAGCTGGTTGCGGTCCGTCGCCTCGGGCGTGAAGAAACGGTAGGCGTCGAAGTGCGAGCACGCGATCCGGTGCGACTCGACGACGGCGTCCGTGCCGTCGTGCCCGAGCCGCAGCGGCAGCGGGTGCCGGTGGTCGCGCCCCGCCGCACGGTCGCGGTAGACCATCGCCCACTCGTGCAGGCCGAAGCAGCCGAACGTGCCGGGGCGCCCCGCCGTCGCTCCGACGAGCGCGTGCACATACCGGACGGTGTCGCCGCGGTCGGCGAGGAACGCCTCGACGTCGAGCGCGGCGCCGGCGCCGCCGTCGGGCAGCACGACCTCGCGGTACCAGCGCCACCCGGCGTGCTCGGTCGCGCCGGTGAGCACGAGGCCCGGGCCCGGGTGCCAGCGCCGCAGGTGCGCGGCGCGCGTGGGGTAGTACGTGAACAGGAAGTCCTCGACCGCGTGCTTCTCGCCGCGCTCGTGCGCCCCGCGCCAGACGGCGGTCAGCGCGTCGGCGCGCTCCGCGTGCGTCGCGGCGGTCGCCCGCCACCGCCCGGCGGGCACGACGACGCCGCCCGGCACGGCGGGTGCGCGCGACGGCGTGGCGGCGGCGGGGGAGGACACCGTCCCAGGGTACGAGCCGCGAGCGGGGCGAGGCCCCGGGACGGCCGGGCGGCACCGGGCTAGCGTGTGCGACATGCCGCACACTCTCGGACTCCGCCAGGTCGACGTCTTCGCCTCCGGCCCGCTGACCGGCAACCCGGTCGCCGTCGTGCACGACGCCGACGCCCTCACCGACGGCCAGATGGCGGCGTTCGCCCGCTGGACGAACCTGTCGGAGACGACCTTCCTGCTCTCCCCGACCGACCCGGCCGCGGACTACCGGGTGCGGATCTGGACGCCCGGCGGCGAGCTGCCGTTCGCGGGGCACCCGACGCTCGGCACGGCGCACGCGTGGTTGGAGGCGGGCGGCGTGCCGCAGAGCGCCGCCGGAGAGGGCGACGTCGTGCAGGAGTGCGGCGTCGGCCTCGTGACCGTCCGCCGGGGCGCGGACGACGGCCGCCTCGCCTTCACGGCGCCGCCGCTGATCCGCTCGGGGTCCGTCGGCCCGGAGGATCTGGCGCGGATCGCGAGGGCGCTGAGCGTCCCGGTGACCGACGTCGTCGACGCCGCGTGGGTGGACAACGGACCCGGCTGGGTGGCCGCGCGCCTGCGCGACGCCGCCGCCGTGCTCGCCGTCGAGCCCGACCTGGCCGCGTTCGGCGACCTGAAGATCGGGGTCGTGGGCCCGTACGCCGAGGGAGCCTCTGACGCGGCCGTGGAGGTGCGCGCGTTCGTGCCCGGCATCGGCGTCCCCGAGGACCCGGTCACGGGCAGCCTCAACGCCGGGCTCGGGCAGTGGCTCGCGGGCAGCGTGCTGCCGGCCCGTTACGTCGCGTCGCAGGGCACAGCCCTCGGCCGCCGCGGCCGGGTGCACGTGCGGCTCGACGGCGACGGCACCGTCTGGGTCGGTGGGGACACCGTGACGACCATCTCCGGCAGCGTCACGATCTGAGCGACGGCTCAGCGCAGCCGGAAGGCCGTGCGGTAAGCCGTGGGAGAGACGCCGACGCTGCGGTGGAAGTGCCGGCGGAGCGTGGCCGCGGTGCCCAGGCCGGAGCTGACGGCGACCTGCTCGACGGAGGCGTCGGTGCGTTCGAGGAGCTCCTGCGCCCGCGCGACCCGCTGCTGGTGGAGCCAGTCGAGCGGCCCGGTGCCGAGCTCCGCGCGCATCCGCCGGGCGAGCTGCCGGGTGCTGAGTCCCGCGCGCCCGGCGAGGTCGCGCACCGTCAGCGGTCGGTCGAGGCGGGCGCGCGCCCAGTCGAGCGTCGGCGAGAGCCCGGCGTCGGTGCGCGGCTCGGCCGGCGTGGTGATGAACTGCGCCTGGCCGCCGCCACGGTGCGTCGGGACGACCAGCCGCCGAGCCAGGCCGTTGGCGGCCGTGGCGCCCAGGTCGCGGCGCACGAGATGCAGGCAGAGGTCGAGCGCCGCGGTCTTGCCGGCGGACGTGAGCACGTCGCCGTCGTCGGTGTAGAGGACGTCCGCGCGGACGTCGACCCGCGGGTGGTGCCGGGCGAGGTCGTCGGCGTGCATCCAGTGCGTGGTCGCACTGCGGCCGTCCAGCAGCCCGGCGGCGGCCAGGACGAAGGCGCCGGTGCAGAGCGAGGCGATCCGCGCGCCCCTCCGGTGCGCCTCGCGGAGCGCCTCGAGGAGCCCCGGGTCCGGGGTGGCGCCGGGGTCGTCCGTCGAGGGGACGACGACGCTGTCGGCGCGGGCGATCTCGGAGTAGGTCGCCGACGGGATGCCGGGCAGCCAGGGGTGCGGCGCGCCGTCCGGCGTGCAGACCACCACGTCGTACCAGGCCCCGGTCGGGGAGAGCTCGGCGCGGTCGACCCCGAAGACCTCGGCGGCGATCGCGGTCTCATACAGCATCGCGGTGCCGTGCATGACGAGGGCGATCCGTGGCATGTCCGAAACTGTACGCACGATGTCGTTCGGGACGCTCGCCGTCGACCGGCGCTGCCCCCGACGATGGCTGCATGAGCAACCCGAAGCAGGTCATGGTCTACGGCGCCGGCGGTCACACCGGGCGCTTCGTCGTCGACGAGCTGGTGCGGCGCGGCCTGACGCCGGTCCTGGCGGGGCGCGGCGCCGCGCGGCTCGCGGACCTCGGGCCGCGGCACGCCGGGCTCGAGCGGCGCGTCGTCGGCGTGGACGACCCCGCCCGGCTGCGCGACGCCCTCGACGGCGTGGGGGTGGTGGTGAACTGCGCCGGCCCCTTCCTCGACACCGCGCTGCCGCTGGCGAGCGCGGCCGTCGCGGCCGGCGCGCACTACCTCGACGTCACCGCCGAGCAGCCGGCGGTGCAGCTGCTCTACCGGGAGCTCGACGGACCCGCGCGCGCCGCCGGCGTGGCCGTCGTGCCCGCCATGGCCTTCTACGGCGGGCTCGCCGACCTGCTCGTCACGGCCGCGCTCGACGGCGACGCCGGCGCGGACGGGGTCGAGGTCGCCGTCGGGCTGGACCACTGGTGGCCCACGGCCGGCACCCGCGTCACCGGCGAGCGCAACACCGCGACCCGGCTGGTGATCCGCGACGGCGCCCTGGTGCCGGCGCCGACGCCCGCCGCGACCGGCACGTGGTCCTTCCCGGCGCCGCTGGGCGACCGGGCGGTCGCCGCGCTGCCGTTCTCGGAGGTCGTCACCATCGACCGGCACCTCGACGTCCGCGAGCTCACGTCGTTCCTGAGCTCGGCCTCGCTTGACGAGCTCCGCGACACCTCGACGCCCGGCCCGGTCGCGACGGACGCCGGCGGCCGGTCCGCGCAGCGGTTCGTCGTGGACGTCGCCGTACGACGCGGCTCGGTCACGCGCCGGCTCAGCGCCTCGGGCCAGGACATCTACGCCGCCTCCGCCCCGATCGTCGTCGAGGGGGCGGTCCGGCTCCTCGCGGGCCGCCATCGCGGGCCGGGCGCCGTCGCGCCGGGGGAGGCCTTCGACGCGGCCGACGTCCTCGCCGCCCTGGCGGAGCACCCCGCCGGGCTCACGGTCGACAGCCGTCCGGACCGGACGGGAGGTCTCGTCGCGTAGCGGCGCGGGGGACCCCTGGCCCACGTCGCTACGGGGACGCGCGGTCGTCCGCCGGCCGCACGACGTCGGCCGCGCGGTCTGCGACCGTGCCGATCAGCCGTTCCAGCGGTCCCCGGCCGAGGAGGAACCGCCACGCCGTCGCCGCCACGAGCGTGACGACGACCATCAGCGCCAGCGGGCCGTTCGTCTCCGACTCCAGCAGCTCCCACCGCCAGATCGCGACGATCTGCACCGAGTAGACCGTCAGCGCCATCGCCCCGGCGGCGGCGAGCGGGGCGAGCGCCCACCGGCCGACCCGGCCCACGTACAGGCACAGGCCCACGACCGCGACGGCGAACCCGCCGGAGCCGATCGCCTCGAAGGCGGTGTCGTGGTGCGGCCCGGCCAGGAGCAGGTGCTCGGCGGCCGGCCAGGGGGCGGACCACGGATGCGGCTCGGAGACGAAGGTGCTGGACGTCGTCATGACCTGGTCCTCGATCGGCTGCACCCCGCCGGCCGCGGTCACCAGCCGCTCCGACACCATCCCGGCGAGGGCCGCGGCGGTCAGTCCGCCGAGCAGCAGCCCGGTGCGCAGCCGGGGCGAGCGCAGGTCGCAGCGGCCGATCGCCATGCCCGCCAGCACGTACGCCATCCACACGACCGCCGGGTAGTGGCCCGTGAGCACGAAGTCCGTCACGGCGCCGGACCCGTCGTGCGGCAGCCGCAGGCCGGCACGGGCCAGCACCTCCGGCCCCCAGTGCGCGAGCACCGGACCGACGAGCGCGACGGTGACGGCGAGCGCCGCCAGCCGCGGCGGGCGCCAGCGCAGGAACGGCAGCGCCAGCACGAAATACGCGGCGTAGAAGCCGAGGATGAGCGCCACGCGGGTGCCGAGCAGGTCGAGCAGCGCGACGAGCGCGAGCAGGAGCACGGCCCGGACCAGGAGGCGGACGCGCGACCGCGTGAGCGCGTCGCCGGCGACGGGACGCGGCCCGCCCGTGACGATCGCGACCGAGATCCCCGCGACCAGCGCGAACAGGATGGAGGAGCGGCCGTGGGAGATGGACAGCCAGCCCTCGAGCGTCCCTAAGTCGTCGGAGGTGACGCCCACGTGCGCGGTGAACATGCCGAGGACGGCGATCCCGCGCGCGATGTCGATGCCCGGCACGCGGCCCGGTCCGCCCGCGAGGTTCGCCGCGTGCCGGCGCAGCCAGCCGGGCGCCGGCCCGGTCGGCGTCCCGTCCTCGGTGGCCGCACCCCGGGTCGCACCCATGGCGCCGATGATGCCACCCGTCGGGCGCCCGGCGGTGCGCCGGGCCGGCGCCGGACCGTGGTGCGGGCGCGTCCGCAGGATGAGAACCCGCCGGTGGGCGGGCGCGCGGGTCACTACCGTGGGCCCCATGAGCGACCAGCCGACGGCGTCCGACCCCGATCTCCCCGGCGACCTCGGTCGCGCCGACGGCGCGGCCCCCCAGGGCGCGGAGGGCGCGGAGCCCGCGGGTGCCGACCTCAACGACGCGATCGAGGCCCCGAGCACGCACCACACGGTGCCCAGCAAGGAGTCCGAGTCGTACACGCACGGCCACCACGAGTCGGTGCTGCGCTCGCACCGCAGCCGCACCGCCCAGAACTCGGCGGGGTTCCTGCTGCCCCACCTGCGCGACGACATGTCCCTGCTCGACGTGGGCTGCGGTCCCGGCACGGTCACCGCCGACCTGGCGCGGATCCTGGCCGGCGGCGAGGTCGTCGGCGTGGACGCGTCCGGCAAGGTGCTCGACGCCGCGCGCGAGCACGCGGCCGCCCTCGGGTACGCCAACGTGCGCTTCGAGGAGGCCACCGCCTACGAGCTCCCGTTCGCCGACGACACCTTCGATGTCGTCTACGCGCACCAGCTCCTGCAGCATCTGTCCGACCCCGTAGCCGCGCTGCGCGAGATGCGGCGTGTCGCGAAGCCGGGCGGGCTCGTCGCCGTCCGGGACGCCGACTATGCCGCGATGGCCTGGTACCCCCAGTCGCCGGGGCTGGAGGAGTGGAACGCCCTGTACCACGAGGTCACGCACGCCTACGGCTTCGAGCCCGACGCCGGCCGCCGCCTCATGTCGTGGGTGCAGGAGGCCGGGCTGGACGGCGTCGTGCCCTCGGCGTCGTCCTGGTGCTATGCCACGCCCACCGACCGGCAGTGGTGGGGCGAGCTGTGGGCCGAGCGCTGCGTGGAGTCCAACTTCGCCGTGCAGGCCAAGGAGTCCGGCCTGGCGGACGAGGTCGCCCTCGAGCAGATCGCCCAGGACTGGCAGGCGTGGGCGCAGGCCCCCGACGGCTGGTTCGCCATCCTGCACGGCGAGGTGCTCGCCCGCGCCTGACCGACGGCGCGACGTACGTCGACGCCGTCCGGGGCGCGCGCCCGGACCGGATCGCCGAGTGGTGACCGGCGCGTGACGGTCCTCGTCGACACCTCGGTCTTCATCGACCACCTGCGCGGCCGGGCGGAAGCACGCGACGCCCTCGCGACGGCGCGCCGGGACGGGCACCAGATCACCGCGTCGGCGCTGACGCGGGCGGAGCTGCTGGGTGGGATGCGATCGTCGGAGAAGGCGCGCACGCGCGCCCTCTTCCTGGCGGTGGGCTGGGTCGACGTCGACCGGGAGATCGCCGAGCGCGCCGGTGAGCTGGCGCGGCAGTACCGGCGGTCGCACGCCGGGATCGACCTGGTCGACTACGTCATCGCGGCGACCGCCGAGCTGTCCGGCGGGGAGCTGCTCACCCGCAACGTCAAGCACTTCCCCATGATCGTGGGGCTCGCGGCGCCGTACTGAGTCCGTCGGTACGCTGGGCGCGTGCGCATCGCGAGATTCACCACCGGAGACGACCCCCGCTTCGCCCTCGTCCAGCAGGAGGGCGACAGGACGTACCTCGCCGTGCTGGGCGGCGACCCGCTCTACATGCCGGCCATGCCGACCGGCGAGCGCATCGAGCTGGGCGACGGCGTCCGCCTGCTGGCGCCGGTGATCCCGCGGTCCAAGGTGGTCGCGGTCGGCAAGAACTACGCCGACCACGCCAAGGAGATGGGCGGCGAGGTCCCGGCCGCGCCGCTGCTGTTCTTCAAGCCCAACACCGCGGTCGTCGGGCCGGACGACCCGGTCGTGCTACCCGAGTTCACGCGCGAGGTCAGCTACGAGGCCGAGCTCGCCGTCGTCATCTCCAAGGTGTGCAAGGACGTCGAGCCGGAGGACGTGCGCCGCTACGTGCTCGGCTACACCGTCGCCAACGACGTCACCGCGCGCGACGCGCAGCGCACCGACGGTCAGTGGGCACGCGCCAAGGGGTTCGACACCTCGTGCCCGCTGGGCCCGTGGATCGACACCGACCTGAACCCCGAGGACGTCGCCGTCCGGTCGCGGGTCAACGGCGAGCTCAAGCAGGACGGCCGCACGTCCGACATGGTCTTCGACGTGTCGTTCCTCGTGTCGTACATCAGCAGGGCGATGACCCTGCTGCCCGGCGACGTCATCCTCACCGGCACGCCCGCCGGCGTCGGCCGCATCGACCACGGCGACCGCGTCGAGTGCGAGGTCGAGGGCATCGGCGTCCTGGCCAACCCGGTCTTCCGCCGCGCCTGAGATGCCCGACCTCGCCGCGGACGCGCTCGCCGTCCTGCGTGCGACGGATCCCCCGACGGCGGGCCAGCGCGTCCTGCGGGACCGCTTCGCCGCACACCTGGACGCCCGTCCCGACGGGGTGTTCCGGACGTGCCGGCCCGACCACCTCACCGCGTCCACCGTCGTGCTGTCCGCGGACGCGTCGCACGTCCTTCTGACCCTGCACGCCAAGGCGCGCCGGTGGTTCCAGCTCGGCGGGCACCTCGAGGCAGCGGACGGCTCGCTGCTCGGAGCCGCGCGTCGCGAGGCCGCGGAGGAGTCCGGCCTCGACGTCGTCCTCGACCCGGTGCCGGTGCACCTCGACGAGCACGCCGTGCCGTTCTGCGGTCCGGACGGCGAGGCGCGCCACCTGGACGTGCGGTTCGTCGCCGTCGCCCGCGCCGGCGCGCGGCACGCCGTGAGCGACGAGTCGCTCGACGTCCGGTGGTGGCCGGTGGACGACCTGCCGCACCCGGACCTCGGCGAGCCGGTGCGCCTCGCCCGCGCCCGGGTGCTGCGCACCGACGCCCGGGAGGCGGGCGACCCGTCGAGCCCGTGAGCGTCGGTCAGGCGCGCACCGGCGCGCGCGGTACGCGGTAGTGGTCCTCGTCGATCGTGGCAAGCCGGGACGGGTGCACCTCGGGGCCGAGACCGTAGAACCGCTGGAAGCTCAGGATGAGCGGCCGCCAGCGGTCCGGGTCGATCCGGTCGGCGTGACCGGCGAGCCGGACGGCCGGGTCGACCCAGACGCGGGTCACCTCCGCCTCGACCGCGAGCTGCCGGGCGGCGTCCGGGTCGTCCCCGGGCTGCGCGCCGAGGGGATGGATCTCGCGGACGACCGCCTCGAGGTGCACCTGGCACTCGGCGACACGCTGGGGGCTGACGGTCGCCGAGCCGAGCGGGGTGAGGCCGGCGACCGCGAACTTGTCCGGCGCGTACACGTAGCCCGCGCAGGCCTTCCACGGCGACACGTCGGCGCGCCCGGTGGTCAGGGCGAGACGGTCGACGTGGTGTACGACGGCGGGCGACGCGAGGTTCATCACGAGCTCCTGGTGCCGCCGCAGGTTCCGGGCGGTCTGGCTGCGCGCGCCGATGCCGAGGACGGCGCTGCGGCCCAGCCAGAACACGGACGACATGGGCATGAGGTTCGTCGAGCCGTCCTCGTTGAGGGAGCTCAGCAGCACGACGGGCGTGCCGAAGTACAGGATCGCGGGATCGACGGTGACGTGCTCGCCAACGGGCTCGGTGACCTGCTCGGTGACAGGGGATGCGCTGGTCATGGGCACGACGCTAGGCCGGGCGGGGAGCACGTTCCGGCGGGAATCGGACACGGCATCCGAGGCCGGGCGCCCGCGCCCGCACCCATCGGGCGGCGTCCGGCAACTACGCTGTTCCCCGTGATCCCTGCTGCTGGCTCCTCCGACGTCCGTGTCCGCTTCGCCCCGTCCCCGACGGGCATGTTCCACGTCGGCGGCGCCCGCTCGGCGCTGTTCAACTGGGCGGTGGCCAAGCAGACCGGCGGCACGTTCGTGCTGCGCATCGAGGACACCGACGCGGCGCGCAACAAGCCGGAATGGGTCGACGGCATCCTCAGCGCCCTCGCGGCGCTCGGCATGCACGCCGAGGACCCCACGTTCGAGGGGCCGTACTTCCAGTCGCAGAACGTTGAGAAGCACCGCGCGGCCACCGGGCGCCTGCTCGAGGCCGGCCGCGCCTACTACTGCGACTGCACCCGCGACGACGTCGCCGCCCGCACGGGCAACCCGCAGTCCGGCTACGACGGCTTCTGCCGCGACCGCGGGCTGACGTACGAGCCCGGGCGGGCGCTGCGGTTCCGCACCCCGGACGACGGCGAGACGCAGGTCGTCGACCTGATCCGCGGCAACCCGTCGTTCCCCAACGCGGCGCTCGAGGACTTCATCGTCGCGCGCGGCGACGGCTCGCCGGTGTTCCTGCTCGCCAACGTGGTGGACGACGTGGACGAGGGCATCACGCACGTCATCCGGGGCGAGGAGCACCTGTCCAACACCCCCAAGCAGCAGCTGCTGTGGGAGGCGCTCGGCGCTACGCCGCCGGTGTGGGCGCACCTGCCCGTCATCGTCAACGAGAAGCGGCAGAAGCTGTCCAAGCGGCGCGACAAGGTGGCGCTCGAGGACTACCTCGCCGAGGGCTACCTGCCCGACGCGATGGTCAACTACCTCATGCTGCTCGGCTGGGCGCCCGGCAACGACGAGGAGATCCTCCCGTTCGACGAGCTGGTCGAGCGGTTCCGCGTCGAGGACGTCAACAGCGCTTCCGCGTTCTTCGACGTCAAGAAGCTGGCGTCGTTCAACGGCGAGTACATCCGGGCGATGTCGATCGAGGCGTTCGTGGCCGCCGTCGACCCGTGGCTGCGCGCCCCGCACGCGCCGTGGACGCCGGCGCAGTACGACGCCGCCGCGTTCGCGCGCGTCGCGCCGCTGGCGCAGTCGCGCGTCGCCCTGCTGGCCGACATCACCGACAACGTCGACTTCCTGTTCCTCGACGCCCCGGCGGACGACGAGCGGTCGTGGGCCAAGGCCATGAAGCCCGGCGCGGCCGAGCTCCTCGCCGACGTCCGGGCGGCGCTCGCCGACCTCGAGCCGTGGGAGGCCGAGCCGCTCAAGGAGCTCGTCACCGAGGTGGGGGAGAAGCACGGCCTGAAGCTGGGCAAGGCGCAGGCGCCGGTGCGCGTCGCCGTCACGGGCCGCACCGTGGGGCTGCCGCTCTTCGAGTCCCTCGAGGTGCTCGGGCGCGAGCGGACCCTGGCCCGCGTCGACGCCGCGATCGCGCGCCTCGCCGCCGAGGCCCAGGCCGCACCCGCCGCCGACGCCGCGCAGTGAGCGCCGCGCCCGTCGCCTCGATGGTCGAGCCTGGCGTCCCGGTGGTCGAGCCTGTCGAGACCCGTGTCGACGGCGTCCTGCTCGACGTGGACGACACGCTCGTCGACACGAAGGGCGCGTTCGCGACGGCGCTGACCGCGGTCGCCGTCGAGCACCTGCCGCACGTGCCGGTCGAGGACTACCCGCGGCTGCTCGCGCACTGGCGCTCCGACCCGGGCGGGCACTACCGCCGGTACACGCGCGGGGAGACGGACCATGCCACGCAGCGGCGGCTGCGGGCCGACCTGTTGCACCGCACGTTCGGCGGCCGGCCCGTCACCGAGCATTCGTTCGCCGACTGGGACGCGCTGTTCTGGGGCACGTTCGAGCGGTCGTGGCGGCCGTTCGACGACTCCCGCCCGGTGCTCGACGCGCTCCGGGCCGCCGGCGTCGCGGTGGGCGTCGTGACCAACGCGGCGACCGAGCTGCAGGAGCGCAAGCTGCGCGCCGCCGGTCTCGCGGACCTGCCCGTGCTGGTGGGCGTGGACACGCTCGGCTACGGCAAGCCGCACCCCGACGTGTTCGTCGAGGGCGCGCGGCTGCTCGGGACCGACGCCGCCCGCACCGCCTACGTGGGCGACGAGCCCGACGTCGACGCGCGGGCCGCGCACGAGGCCGGCCTGGTCGGCGTGTGGCTCGACCGCCCGGGCGCGCGGCGCGACGGCGAGCACGACGTGGACGTCGCGGCGATGCGCGACGCCGGCATCGTCGTCGTGCCCGGTCTCGCCGATCTCCCGGGAGCGCTCGGCCTCTGACGAGAGCCGCGCGACTGTCAGGCCCAGCAGGGGATGCCGGGCGCTGATCCCGACAGGTCAGGGGACGAGGACGAGCACCGCCGCCAGCGACGTCCCCGTCACGACGACGGCGGACGCCGCGCCCAGCAGCAGCGGCCGGCGGCCGGTCCGGGCGAGGCGCGGCACGTCCACTCCGAGTCCCAGTGCGAACATCGCGCCGACGAACAGCACCGTGCTGACCTGGGCGGCGGCGTCGAGCACACCGGTGGGCAGCAGGCCCAGGCTGCGGACCGCCACGGCGGCCAGGAAGCCCAGCACGAACCCCGGGACGGGCAGCGCGCGCCGCGGGGTGCCGTCGGGCTCGGGGGCGCCCGTGAGGGCGGCCCGGCGGGCGAGCAGCACGCTCGCGCCGGCCACGAGCGGCGCGAGGAGCACGACGCGTGCCAGCTTCGCCACGGTCGCCGTCGCGAGCGCCGCCGACGACACGGTGCCGGCCGCCGCCACGACCTGCGCGACCTCCTGGACGCTCGCGCCCAGCCACAGCCCGGCCTGGCGGTCGCTCAGGCCCAGCGCGCCCGCGAGCCACGGCAGCGCGAGGACCGCGACCGTCCCGTAGACGGTGACGAGCGCGAGCGCGGCGGCGACGTCGTCGCGGAGCCCGGCGGGTCCGCCGGCGCGGCCGTCCCGCGCCCCGGCCGGCCGACGCTCCAGCACGCCCGTCATAGCGGACACGGCCGCCGCGCCGCAGATGGAGAAGCCCGTGGCCACGAGCAGCCCCGTCGCGGGCGGGACGTGCAGCCATCGGCCGAGGGAGAGCGTGGTGGCGAACGTGACCGCCACCGTGACCAGGACGACGGTCACGCCCCGCCAGCCCAGGCCGAGGACGTCCGGGACCGAGAGCTGCAGGCCGAGCAGGACCACGCCCGCGCGCAAGACGGTGCGCGACACCCAGGCGACCCCGGGCGCGGTGCGGGCGGTGAACCGGGCGGCGCCGGCCTCGGGAGCGGAGGCGGGACCCAGCAGCGAACCCACGACGGCCCCGAGCACCAGGGCGAGGACCAGCGGGGACACCGTCGTCAGCCCCGCCGCGGAGAGCGCACCGGCGCCCACGAGGAGGACGACGGTCGCGGCGGCGGCGAGCCCCACGCCGGGCAGGAGGATGGTCACGGCTCCACCCTCGCCGGGGCGCGGCACCGCCAGAAGGCCCAGGTCCCGATCCATCCATAGACTCCTGCTATGGCAGAACGCACCTCGCTCGCGGCGCTCGAGCTGCTCGTCGCCGTGGACGCGCACGGGTCGATCAGCGCCGCCGCCCGCGCCCTCGGCGTGTCGCAGCCCACCGCCTCGGCGGGCCTGCGGCGCCTGGAGCGACGGCTCGGCGTCGAGCTTCTCGCCCGCGGGCCCCGCGGCACGACGCTCACCTCGACCGGCCGCGCCGCCGCCGGTCAGGCGCGCGACGTCGTCGCCGCCGCCGACCGTTTCGAGGAGTCCGTCGCGGCCCTGCGCACGGGCCCCTCGGGCAGCCTCCGCGTGGCGGCGAGCCTCACGGTCGCCGAGTACCTCGCGCCGCGCTGGCTCGCGGCGCTCGCCGGGACGCCCGGGGAGCGGGTGCCCGACGTCGAGCTGGTGGTGCGCAACTCCCGCGAGGTGATGGGCCTCGTGCTCGACGGCGCCGCGGAGCTCGGGTTCGTCGAGAGCCCCGGCGTGCGCCGAGGGCTGCGCAGCCGGACCGTCGCCCGGGACACGCTCGTCGCGGTGGTCGCCCCGGGGCACGTGTGGTCGCGGCGGGGCTCCGTGCGCCCCGAGGAGCTCGTCACCGGGCGGCTCGCGCTGCGCGAGGCCGGCTCGGGCACCCGGGAGATCCTGGAGGACGCGCTCGCGGGGGCGGGCGTCCGGCTGCCGGCGCACGTGCCGTCCTTCGGCTCGACGGCGGCGCTCAAGGCCGCCGTGCGGCACGGGGACGGCGTGGCGGTGCTCTCGGACCTCACCGTGGCCGACGACGTCGAGGCGGGACGCCTCGCGAGCGTGCCGGTCGAGGGCGTGGACCTGTCGCGCCGGCTGCGGGTGGTGTGGAAGGACGGCGCGACGTTGTCCACGGCCGCGAGGCGGCTCGCCGCGGCAGCCGGAGCGCGCTGACCGGCGCCGGGGCTCGGAAAAGGGCTGTCCGGACGGGGCCGCGCAAGCGGCCCGGGGAGCGGAACCTCAGACGTGCGGAGAGTGACCGACGGCACTCGCGTTCCGTTTTGGTCGCGGGCGCTGCTTCCGGTAATGTTTTCCGACGTTGGGCCTGACGCGGGCGAGCCGACCAGAGTCGGATTTACCCGGAAGGCCCGATCCATTGGGGTATGGTGTAATTGGCAGCACGAGAGATTCTGATTCTCTTAGTCTAGGTTCGAGTCCTGGTACCCCAGCGCAGCGCTCGTCGCGTCGCCTCTGAGGTCGGCGCGCTAGAGTTCTCACCGGCACGGCAGTCCCGAGATTCTTGTGGTGCTGTCGAGTCATAGGCCCCCATCGTCTAGCGGCCTAGGACGCCGCCCTCTCACGGCGGTAACGCGGGTTCAAATCCCGCTGGGGGTACGCAGGTCACCGGGTCGTCCGGTGCGTGCTCGGTCTCGCTCAGGCGAGGTCGGTCCTGGCCCCCATCGTCTAGCGGCCTAGGACGCCGCCCTCTCACGGCGGTAACGCGGGTTCAAATCCCGCTGGGGGTACCAGCAAGGCCCGGTCCGGACGGATCGGGCCTTCGTCATTTCCTGATCAGGACCCGCGATCCCGGGTTAGCGGCCCGCGATCCCCGCAACCCCGGCTCGCCCTTCCGGAGGGACGCCGGGGGCGGACGACGGGCGACGAGCCTCCCGCGGACCTTCGCCCTCGTCGTGTCGCAGCAGGGTCAGAGGAACGGCTCGGGGACGTAGGGGCCCGCACCGTCGCTGGCCGGGGGCTCGTAGCGCGGCCCCGGCCCCTTCGTCCGTATCGCGGCGTGGTCGTCGGGCCGCGGCGAGGGAACCGCAGGGCGCAGCTTGATGGGCTGGGTCGTCGGACGCGGTTCGCCCCCGTCGCCGGTGCCGGCGTCGTCCGAGCCGCGCCGGCCTGGCACGACGACCGTCGACGGTGGCCCGGGGAGGTCGTCGTCGTCGTCGCGGTGCCCGGGCGTGAAGATCGTGTCGCACAGCGTGCGGTACGTGGCGTCAGGGTGCGGCACGTACCTGATCGTGCGCAGGGCCTGGTCCTGGCCGGCGGACTCCATGTCGAAGCGGCCGTAGCCGAGCACCTGGCCGACCGGGCTCCGGGAGTACCCCATGTCCGTGACCTTCTTGAGCGGCATCATCGCGACCCGGTGCACGACGAGCCCGTAGAGCAGCAGCAGCCGCTTGTCGGTCGCGACGAACCACTCGTAGCGCCACTCCAGCCAGAGCCACGCCAGCCGCCCGGCCGCGACGAACCACAGCACCCACAGCCACTGCACGGTGTCGCGGACGTCGACCGGCGTCGACATCACGATCGCGCCGATGAGCAGGAACGCCGCGACGGTGGTGGCGATCGGTTCGAGCAGCCTGGCCCAGTGCCGCCGGGTCGCGACCACCACGTGCTCGTGCGGCAGCACGTAGCGACGCAGGTGGCGGTGGGCCACGACGGCGTCGCGGACGCGGGACTCGGCGGCGGGCACGGGACCCTCAGGAGGCGATGGTCGAGAAGAACTCGCCGAAGCTCGAGATCGTGTTGACGATGAAGTCCCAGATCGACGTGACGATGTTCCCCGCACGGTCGGGGTCGTTCACGATCGCGAAGATCAGGAAGATCACGGCGATCCAGATGAGCAGGGTCTTGGCCTTGGCCGGCATCGGATCCTCACGCCTCTCGGGTCACGGTGACAGGGGTGTCCCGCCTGTCCGAGCGTACTGACCAGGGCGGGAGCGCGACAGCACCGGGCCCGGCGCGCCGTCGTCGCCTGGACGAGGCGGGCCGGGCCCGGTGCGGGACGCTTCACTCCCCGGCGCGGCGCAGCACCTCGGTCAGACGGTTGGCGGCAGCGACCACCGCGGCGGAGTGCAGGCGCCCCGGCTGCCGGGTGAGGCGCTCGACGGGGCCGGACACCGACACGGACGCGACGACACGGCCGGACGGCCCGCGGACCGGTGCGGAGACCGACGCGACGCCGAGCTCCCGCTCGGAGACCGACTGGGCCCAGCCGCGGCGGCGCACGCCGGAGAGGATCGTGGCCGTGAAGACGGCCTCGCGCAGCCCACGGTGCAGGCGGTCGGGCTCCTCCCAGGCGAGCAGGATCTGCGCGGCGGACCCGGCGTGCATGGTGAGCGTGGCGCCCACCGGGATCGAGTCGCGCAGCCCCACCGGCCGCTCGGCGGCGGCCACGCACACGCGATGGTCGCCCTGCCGGCGGTAGAGCTGGGCGCTCTCGCCCGTGTGGTCGCGCAGGGCCGTGAGCACGGGGTTCGCCGCCGCGAGCAGCCGGTCCTCGCCTGCGGCGGTGGCGAGCTCGTTGAGCCGCGGCCCGAGCACGAACCGCCCTTGCATGTCGCGCGCCACGAGGCGGTGGTGCTCGAGGGCCACGGCGAGCCGGTGGGCGGTCGGTCGGGCCAGGCCGGTCGAGGAGACCAGCTGCGCCAGGGTGGCGGGTCCGGCCTCGAGCGCGCCCAGCACGGACGCGGCCTTGTCCAGTACGCCGACTCCGCTAGTATCGTCCATAGGACGATATTGACGTCTCGCCCACTGAGATCGCAAGTCGGGAACGACATCTCACTCGGCGAAACCTCGACATCGAGCGCACGACGAAGTCACGACAGCCGCCACACCGGCGGCGGACGAGGAGCACATGATGGCCGGCACGCTGGCGGAGAAGGTCTGGGAGGCGCACCTGGTGCGCCGCGGCGCCGACGGGTCGCCGGACCTCCTCTACATCGACCTGCACCTCGTGCACGAGGTGACGAGCCCGCAGGCCTTCGAAGGGTTGCGACTCGCCGGGCGCCCGGTTCGCCGTCCGGACCTGACGATCGCGACCGAGGACCACAACACCCCCACCCTGGACATCGACCTGCCCATCGCGGACCTCACCAGCCGCACGCAGATCGACACGCTGCGGAACAACGCCAAGGAGTTCGGCGTCCGCATCCACTCCCTGGGCGACGCCGACCAGGGCATCGTGCACCAGGTGGGCCCGCAGCTCGGCCTGACGATGCCCGGCCTGACGGTCGTGTGCGGCGACTCGCACACCTCCACGCACGGCGCGTTCGGCGCCCTGGCGTTCGGCATCGGCACGTCGGAGGTCGAGCACGTGCTCGCCACGCAGACGCTGCCGCTGGCGCCGTTCAAGACGATGGCGATCACCGTCAACGGCGACCTGCCCCCGGGCACGACGAGCAAGGACATCATCCTCGCGATCATCGCCAAGATCGGCACCGGCGGCGGGCAGGGCTACGTGCTCGAGTACCGCGGCGAGGCCATCCGCAAGCTCTCGATGGAGGCGCGGATGACGATCTGCAACATGTCCATCGAGGCGGGCGCGCGTGCAGGCATGATCGCGCCCGACGAGACGACGTTCGAGTACCTCGAGGGCCGGCCGCACGCGCCGGAGGGCGCCGACTGGGACGCCGCCGTCGAGTACTGGCGGACGCTGCGCAGCGACGACGACGCCGAGTTCGACGCCGAGGTCGTCCTCGAGGCGTCCGACCTGGAGCCGTTCGTCACCTGGGGCACCAACCCTGGCCAGGGCCTGCCGCTGTCGGCGTCCGTGCCGGTGCCCGCCGAGATCGCGGACGAGAACGAGCGCGTCACCGCCGAGCGGGCGCTGGAGTACATGGGCCTGGAGCCCGGCATGCCGCTGCGGGACGTCCCCGTGGACACCGTGTTCATCGGCTCGTGCACCAACGGCCGCATCGAGGACCTGCGGTCGGTGGCCAAGGTGCTGCAGGGCCGTCACAAGGCGGAGGACGTGCGCGTGCTCGTCGTGCCGGCGTCCGCCCGCGTGCGGCTGCAGGCGGAGGCCGAGGGCCTCGACGTCATCTTCAAGGAGTTCGGCGCCGAGTGGCGCAACGCGGGCTGCTCGATGTGCCTCGGCATGAACCCCGACCAGCTCATGCCGGGGGAGCGGGCGGCGTCGACCTCCAACCGCAACTTCGAGGGCCGGCAGGGCAAGGGCGGGCGCACCCACCTGGTGTCGCCGCTCGTCGCGGCGGCCACCGCCATCCGCGGCACTCTCTCGTCCGTCGCGGACCTCGACCTGGGCGCCGACGTCGACCTCACGACGTTCGACGGCACGCCCCTCGCGCCGCTCGAGGCCCCGTCCTTCGTCTGACCCCCGACACGTAGCAGGAGTTCGTCATGGAGAAGTTCACCACCCACACGGGTGTCGGGGTGCCGCTGCGCCGCAGCAACGTCGACACCGACCAGATCATCCCCGCCGTCTACCTCAAGCGCGTGACCCGCACGGGCTTCGAGGACGCGCTGTTCGCGGCCTGGCGCGGCGACCCGTCGTTCGTGCTCAACCAGGACGCGTACAAGGCCGGGTCGGTGCTCGTCGCGGGCCCGGACTTCGGCACCGGGTCCTCGCGTGAGCACGCCGTCTGGGCGCTCAAGGACTACGGCTTCCGGGTCGTGCTCGCGTCCCGGTTCGCGGACATCTTCCGCGGCAACTCGGGCAAGCAGGGCCTCGTCGCCGGCATCGTCGCACCCGAGGACATCGAGCTGCTGTGGAAGGTGCTCGAGACCAAGCCGGGCACCGAGGTGACCGTCGACCTCGGCGCGCGCACCGCGACCGCCGACGACGTCACCGTGCCGTTCCAGATCGACGACTACACCCGCTGGCGCCTCATGGAGGGACTGGACGACATCGGCCTGACCCTGCAGAACGAGGCCGACATCACCGCCTTCGAGGCCGAGCGTGCGTCGTGGCGCCCCAAGACCCTGCCGGCCAAGCACCTGCCGAGCGTGGAGATCGAGCCCGCCCGCCCCGTCGGCTGACGGCCCGCTGTCGCCGGTCGCGCCCGTCGAGACGCGCTGGTCGAGCCTGTCGAGACCGGGTCTCGACAGGCTCAACCCACGGCAGGTGGGCCCTGCCGCACACGCTCCAGCAGCCACTCGGGCGTGACGGTGGTCGGGTCCCACCAGGACTCCAGCCACCAGGTGGCACCGGCGTCGGCCGCGTCGCGGGCCTGCCGCGTGGCCACGGCCGGGTCGGCGTCGAGCCGGCCCTGGAAGACGACGTCGAACGGGCCGGCGTCCGGCCCGCGCTGCGCGGCGATCCAGTCCACGAGCCGCCGGACGTCCGCGGGGCCGGCCTCGGCGTCCTCGGGCGACTCGCCCCGCACCTGCGGCACGATGCCGTCCCACCGCAGGGCCCGGTCGAGGCTGCGGCGCGGGGGCCGGACGGCGTCCCAGACCGCGACCGGCCACACCGGGATGCGTCCGTGCACGGGTGCCTGCGGGAAGCGGAACGGGCCGGTGCTCAACAGCTCGCCGTCGCGGGTGAACGTCTCGCCGGTCCAGGAGCGCTCGAGCCACGCGAGGACGTCGTCGAGCAGCGTCGCACGGTCGCGCAGCGCCGTCGGCTGGCCGGGCACGGACGTGAACGCGCGGTCCGTGGGCACCCCGACGCCGACCGGAAGGACGAGCCGCCCGCCGGAGAGGTGGTCCACCGTGAGCGCGCGCTGAGCGAACTCCCACGGGCGGTGCCGGGGGACGGCGAACACCATCGCGCCGAGCGTGATCCGCTCCGTCACGGTGGCCGCCGCCGCGAGCAGCGCGAACGGGTCCCAGGTGGGATGGGCGTCGAACCCGCCCTCGTCGAGGCTCACCCCGTCCCACGTGAAGAAGCCGTCCCACCCGTGCTCCTCGCACGCCCTCGCGAGCCGGACCTGCTGCTGGGGCGTGCCGTAGCTCCCGATGAAGCCGAACCGCATCGTGCCACCTCCGTCGTCGTCGACCGTCGTCGGACCTGTCCGACGCTAGGCGCCGCCTCCGACATCCGCCCCGCGCGCGCTTAAGGTGTCCGGGTGCCTGCCGAGACTCCCGCCGCGACCGAGACGCCCACCGAGACGCCGCTCGTCGAGATGTGGACCGACGGCGCGTGCAAGGGCAACCCCGGGATCGGCGGGTGGGGGGCGCTGCTGCGCTCCGGCGGGCACGAGAAGGAGCTGTTCGGCGGCGAGACCCTGACGACGAACAACCGGATGGAGCTCACCGCCGTCGTCGAGGCGCTGCGCGCGCTCAAGCGGCCGTCGACGGTGACGATCCACGTCGACTCGTCGTACGTCATGAACGGGATGAAGACCTGGGTCGCCGGCTGGAAGCGCAACGGCTGGACGACGTCGGCCAGGAAGCCCGTGAAGAACGTCGACCTCTGGCAGGCCCTCGACGCGGAGGTCACCAAGCACGACGTGCGCTGGGTCTGGGTCAAGGGCCACGCGGGGGACCCGGGCAACGAGCGGGCGGACGCGCTGGCCAACCTGGGCGTGGACTCCGTCCGCTGAGCCGTCCCGTTCGCGGCCGCGAGCCGGTGCGACGGACGTCACGCCGCGGCCGGTGCTCACCCCTCATAGGATGACCGCATGGCTTCCCACTACGACGTCGTCCTCCTCGGGGCTGGCCCCGGCGGCTATGTCGCCGCGATCCGTGCGGCCCAGCTCGGCAAGTCCGTCGCGATCATCGAGGAGAAGTACTGGGGTGGTGTCTGCCTCAACGTGGGCTGCATCCCCTCGAAGGCCCTCCTGCGCAACGCGGAGCTCGCCCACATCTTCAACCACCAGGCCGACTTCTTCGGCATGTCGGGTGACGTGACGTTCGACTTCGGCAAGGCGTTCGACCGGTCCCGCGTGGTGGCGGACGGCCGTACCAAGGGCGTCCACTTCCTCATGAAGAAGAACAAGATCACCGAGCTCGACGGCCGCGGCACGTTCCGCGACGCGAACACGATCGAGGTGGCGCTCAACAAGGGCGGCACCGAGACGGTGACGTTCGACAACGCGATCATCGCGACCGGCTCCCAGGTCAAGCTGCTCCCGGGCGTCGAGCTCTCCGAGAACGTCGTGACCTACGAGAAGCAGATCATGACGCGCGAGCTGCCGAAGTCGATCGCCATCGTCGGCGCCGGCGCCATCGGCATGGAGTTCGCCTACGTCCTGAAGAACTACGGCGTGGACGTCACGATCATCGAGTTCCTCGACCGTGCGCTGCCGAACGAGGACGCGGACGTCTCCAAGGAGATCGCCAAGCAGTACAAGAAGCTGGGCGTCAAGCTCCTGGTGTCCACCGCGGTCCAGACGATCAAGGACAACGGCTCGTCGGTCACCGTCTCGTACAAGGGCGTCAAGGACGACAAGCCCGGCGAGATCGTCGTCGACAAGGTCCTGTCGGCCGTCGGCTTCGCGCCGAACGTCGAGAACTTCGGCCTCGAGAACACCGGCGTGCAGCTCACCGAGCGCGGCGCCATCGCCATCGACGACCACATGCGCACCAACGTGCCGCACATCTTCGCGATCGGCGACGTCACCGCCAAGCTCATGCTCGCGCACGTCGCGGAGGCGCAGGGCGTCGTCGCGGCCGAGACGATCGGCGGCGCCGAGACCATGACGCTCGGCGACTACCGCATGATGCCGCGCGCCACGTTCTGCTCCCCGCAGGTCGCGTCGTTCGGGCTCACCGAGCAGCAGGCCAAGGACGAGGGCTACGACGTCAAGGTCTCGTCGTTCCCGTTCATGGCCAACGGCAAGGCGCACGGCCTGGGCGACCCGACCGGCTTCGTCAAGATCGTCGCCGACGCCAAGTACAACGAGCTGCTCGGCGCGCACATGATCGGCCCGGACGTCTCCGAGATGCTGCCCGAGCTCACCCTCGCGCAGAAGTGGGATCTCACCGCCGACGAGGTCGCGCGCAACGTGCACACGCACCCGACGCTGTCCGAGGCCGTGCAGGAGTCCATCCACGGCGTCGTGGGGCACATGATCAACCTGTAGCAATCGGGGCAAATCGGTCACTGACCGATCGCCTGGTCAGAGGCCCGGATCTGCGAGTTTCCGCAGGTCCGGGCCTCTTTTCTGTCTTGGGGAGGCCTGGACACCTAGAGACAGAAATGCCCCCTGTTTGCCACCCGATGTGGCACGTAGGTGGCACGAAATCGGGAGGATCCGGATGGCCGAGAAGGGTGCGGCGCGGCAGCGTCGCGAGTCATGGGGCATGCTGCGGCAGCTGCCGTCGAAGCGGTGGCAGGCGCGGTACACGGGTCCCGACGGGAAGGTGTACTCGGCGCGCATGGAAGACGACCGGGCGCTGACGTTCCTCACGAAGACCGACGCGCGGGCGTTTCTCAACCAGACGCACGCCGCCATCGCGCGCGGGGAGTGGGAGTCCCCGGAGGATGCGGTGCGACGGCGTGAGGCGGAGGCGGCGGCCGCCAGGCTGCGCGACGTCACGTTCCGCGAGTACGCGCTGGCGTGGCTCGAGCGGGGTCGATGCTGTGCTGGACGCCAGGGGCGTCACGCACCCTTATGCTGCGTCGTACTTTGTACTACGCTAGCCGTGTGTTCGAGACGGCGGATTGGTCGCAACGTGCCGACCATATGTGGGACGGGCACGGCGTCCGCCCCGCCGAAGCCAACGAGGCACTGCGTGACCCGAACCGTGTGGTGATCGACCCTGACTACAACAGCCGCAGTGGCGATGGAGTTCGGATCGTCGGCTTCTGTGCCAGTCGCGGCGAGGTGCTGACCGTCCTCGTGCACAAGCCGACGGGCTACGGCATCAACGGATGGCCGTCCAACTCGAAGGACTGCCGGATCTACCGAGAGGGAGGCACGCCATGACCAAGGACATCGCGCAGGTCCTCGCTGCCGAGTCGCAGGCGGCTGAAGAGGCCGAAGAGCGGGGCGAGCAGCTGCGGGACCTGTCAGAGGTCACGGTGACCCGTGGACATTCACGCTCCCGGGTGCTGCAGATCCGGCTCAACAGCGACGAGCTCGAGCGGCTCGAGAGCCTCGCCGAGGAGCGTGGCCTGCCGACGTCGACGGTGGCGCGAGCCCTGCTGCTGCAGTCGTTGGCGAGCGGCCGCGCAGACCTGCCCGACGTCGAGGCGGCCGTGCGGCATGCGCTTCGAGCGACGCTCCGTCCGGACCTGCTCGCGCCCGCATCCTGATCGGCCCACCCGGTAGGGCTCAGCCCTCACCCCCAGAGGAAGGGGTCCTCGTGGCTGCCGACGTGGTAGTGCAGGCCCGGGCACACCCAGCGCGGCCGCGTACTTCAGCAGCTGCGCTGGGCGCGCACCCGGCGCGGCGGGTGGGCGGCATAGGCGGTCGGCTCCCGAACGGGTGTCGCAGGCGCATGAGGTCCGACGACAGATGCGACCGGCGCGCCCTGCGGGCCGAACCGTTGTTCCTGCACCCGCAGCAGGCGGTGCCCGTGGGCGTGAACGCGGCTGATCGACACCGGACGGGCAGGTCACCCCCGAGTACGCTCACGGTATGTCCCTGCTAGAACGCATCGTCGTCGACTCGGACGTGGTTCACGGGCGACCGCGAGTGCGTGGTACCCGTGTCCGGGTCAGTGATGTGCTCTCCCTGCTCGGCACAGGCGCGACGGCGGAGGAAATCCTGGAGGACTATCCCTACCTGACGGTCGACGACATCAGGGCTTGCCTCCAGTACGCGGCAGCCCAAGCCGACCACGCTGTGCTGATTGCCTCGTAGCGTTGAGCGCTTCCTCGTCGATGCCGCAGTTGCCGCCCGCTCTGGCGCGGATGCTGGGGGCCGGGTGAACAGCCGGTTGGCGCTGACGGGGTCGCCGACAGCGAGCGACGGTCGGTCACCCAGTTCGGTAGTGGTGGGCGCACCCCGCGGGCGTCACTCCTCACCAGCTCGGCGAAGAGCCGCATCAGGATGAGGATCGAGAGTGGTGCGATCAGCGGGGCCGGAAGGAGCCATCGATGGAGGACTGGCGCAAGGTCAAGCGGGTGGTGTTCGCGCGGCACAGCAACCCGTGGAGCATGTGGACGAGGTGGGCGAGCACACCGCTGATGCTCGTCCCGGTGTGGCGACGCAGCGGGCGCGACGCCGCACTGGTCGGCCTATGGATGGCAGTCAACCCGGTGGTGTTCAGCAAACCCGCACACGACCGAGCATGGGCGACCCGGGCGGCTCTTGGTGAGGAGCAATGGATCGCCGAGCGGCCGATGGACACCGCGATGGCGGTGAACGTCGCCGCGACCGCCGCCCTGCTGGTCGCGATGGTCGCCGCCCATCAGCGCCGTGCAGTACCGGCCGCAGCAGCGACAGCACTGGAGATGGGGCTGCTGATGGCGTACTGGGAACTGATGGCCCGCTACTACGACCGCAACGGTGGCGCGAGTCGAGCATCCTGATCATGACGCTCAGCACCGCAGCCCGGGTGACACGCGGATCCACAGGTCGTGACTAATCCTCATCGTCACCCCGCGGGCGTCACTCCCACCGGATCGGCGGAGAGCCGTGAATCCCTGTAAGGGCGGCTGCGGCTGACCGTCCTCGCTGGACCTGTGCGACGGCGTGGCATCCTGCGGCCATGACAGAACCGGGGCGGCCGAGAAGAGGCTTCTGGTACCAGGTATGGCGCCCGTTTCGCGCGATCGGTCGCGGCATCGCTCGCGTCCTGGAGGCGTTCGATCTGATCAGCCTCGTCGTATACCTCGGACGAGGGGTTGTCTGGCTCGTTCGCGGCGCAGGGAAGATGGTCGCGAGCGTCTTCGACTGATGACGCACTGGCCGTCGCCATCGCTCGTCGACGTCGCAAGCGGATTATGCCGACGATCGCGTCAGCGCGGCGTACGCCAACGCCGCCGCGGCCGGCGAGATCCTGTGCTCGGTACGTCGGTCGAACGGCGGCGTCGCGACGTTGAGAAGCACATCGAGGGCGTTGCCCTCGAAGCTGCGGAGCGCGTAGGCGTCGACCGGGCGCCCGTCGGAGCGCTGGTATCCGAGCGAGTCCAGGGTCTCGGCGATCTGCCGCCGGGGAATCTCGTTGCCGGTGCTCACGGCGGCGTACGCGAGGACGAGCAGGTTCGCGTCGCGGGCAAAGCCAGTGTCGTCGGGCACGAGCCGCGCGGCGAGATGCGCGAACAGTGCCTGCGGGCTTCTACGCGCCGCCGCGCCAGCTCGCGTGAGCAGCAGCGCGCCCTTGTACTTGCGCAGCAGCCCGAGCGGTCTGGTCAGCGACTCCCGGAAGCCGGCGACGGGAACGGTGAGGTCCTCGCGGTTCGCCTTGCCGATCCAACCTTCCATCGCCGGGATGAGCGGGGCGACCTCCTCGACGTCGGCGGGCCGCAGATACCCGGCCGCGGTCAGAGGGATTCCGCCGTCGCCGGCCCCGTCGAGGAACCATTGGTACGGCCGCAGCGCCGCCCCGAGCTCGGCCTCCGTGAGCCTCTGGGTGGGGTCGATCGCGGCGAGGCGCTCGCCCAGTTCGTCGCCGTCGTACTCGAGCATGGCGATGTACTGCAGCAGGTGTGCGGGCAGGTCCAGCCGGCTCAGCGGGTAGTACGAGCGCTGCAGCTGGGCGTTGACGTCGGCGGGATCGAAGTACGCGGGGTCGTCGAGCACCTCGGCCAGGCCGTCGGCGTCGCGCAGCGAGCCGCAGTCCTCCGGCGGCGCGCCGCGCCGTCCGCCGACGCACACACCCACCGGGGTGTCGGGCGTCGCGGTGCGAACGTCCTCGAGCTTGAGGGTGAGCTCCCAGTCGTCGCCGTAGTCGTACACGTAATGCAGGACGTCGCCCGGCTCGCCGAGCGTCTCGTCAAGGCGGACCTGCTCCTCCGGGACGCCGGACTCGTCATCCTCCTGGTTCTCGACGTCGTACGGGCACAGGAATTGCTCGCCGTCGTTGTCCCAGGCGTCGGTGCCGAGGGTGAACCGGTGCAGGTGGGAGTCCGTCCACGCGAACGCGTCCTGCAGCACCTGGTGCACGACGTCGAGCGTGAGGTCCGAGCGCAGGTCCAGGCGGCGCCAGATCGGGGGAGTGGCGCGCACGAGATCGACACGCAGCCGGAACACCACCGGCTCCGCCAGGCGCGGACGTCGGGCGCGCCGCGACGTAGGGTCCGGCCGGCGCGCCCGGTACGTCACGCGGTCGGTCGACGAGCCCGAGGAGAGCAGCGCACCGGTGAGCGCACGCAGATCCTCGACGCCCATGCCCTTGATGGCGGCCTCGAACTGGCGCAGCAGCGCCTCCTGGTCGTCATTCACGACGCTCACGGTAGCGCTCGCAGGAACCGACAGTCCCGCCCGCTTCGATGGCCTCCGTGGTGTCCCGGCCCGCCGCCGACGTGCTTGCGACACCTGTAGCTCGGCGTTACTCCGACGCGACCACCCGAGGCCGCCTCCAGATCTGGCATCCGAGGGCCGCGGCTCAAGCTCGACATCCGCGCCTGCGGTCCCAGCGGAGGCCACGGCGCACGTGGCTCGGGACTCAGACGGGTTACGTGGCATGTCCGCTTGATCATGGAGGTGCCCCTGCGGGTGGTGTGGAGTGTCGAGTTCCCGTCCACCAACAGGGGCACTGCCATGCTGCCAACCGAGGACCGTTCGTCTACGTGCTCGCCCGCCGCGGTGCCCACAACTTCTGGGCGTGCCGACTCGAACCTCCGCGAACGTTGCTGCGCACAACCTGTGACGAGCCGCTCTCGCCCAACCCGCCTCAATGGTGTCGGTTCACCCGCGGAGGCGGTCCATGAGCCGTTCGAGGTCGCCGGTCAAGGTCGCTCGTGCGTCGCTGTCGGGCACGAACTTCGTTGATCGCGCGATGCTCGCGAACTTCTGCAGGGCGGCGATCGCCAGGGGCGGCGAACCGTCCTGGGTGTGTGTTTCGGCCTGGCGCAGTCGGACCAGGAGCTGTACCTGTCCCGGAAGGGTGACCTTGTGCTCCTCGGCCAGTGCATCCACCCGCGCCCGCAGCGACGCGAAGGTGACCGGCGCCTCGTAGGCGCGGATCAGCCAGGTGGTCGGCTTGCCGCTGGTGTAGGCGAAGGTCGCCTGCCCGGTGGCGTAGACGGTGCCGTCGTGCGGGCTGACCAGGATCTCTCCGGCATTCTCGATGGAGCCCCCCTGGAAGTTCTCGCGTGCCAGAGCTGTCCGTTCACCCGTTGCGGCGTCATAGGCGAACGTGACCTGCTCCCTCGGCAAGGTGGACTTGCGGGTCGCGCAGCACACCCCGGAGACGTACACGCCGGTGCCGTCGGGGCTGACGGCGACGGAGGTGTCGAGGGTACGAGGGATCGGCGGGTGGGAGATCGCGTGGATGGCCGACCAGACCTCCTCACCGGTGCTCTGTCTGTAGGCGACGGTCACCAGTCCGAAGTCCCCTGCGCAGCTGCTGCCTTCGCAGTGGGAGCCCGTGACGAACATCAGATCGTTGTTCGGGCTGACGGCGATCGCCTCGGTCTCGGCCTGGTCCGTGCCGCGAGCAGGACCGGTGTGCCCGGGCTCCCAGTCGTGATCGGCGGCCCCGAACGTCGAGGTCCAGACGAGCTCGCCGGTCGCCGCGTCCAGGGCCTGGGTCTGCATCCTCTCGTCGAACTCCTCGGAGTCCTCCAGGACGGTGCCGGTGACGAAGATCCGGTCCCCGTCACTGCTCACCGAGTTGTGCCACGCCTGGAAGTTGACGGCGACCGAGTCGCGTCGGGAGACCCAGCGCTCCTCGCCACGGCGCACTCCAGTCAGCTCGTAGGCCACCGTCACGGGGTTGACCGCGACCTCACGGTGCCGCAGCTGGGTGAATCCCGAGACGTAGGCGTACTTTCCCTCCGGGTCGATCGACAGGTCGATCCCCGTGGTCATCAAACCGGGATCGCCGCGACGTGCGATCCAGTCCTGCTTCCCGGTCCCTGCGTCGTAGGCGATGGTGGTCATCGTGGTGTCGTGGTCGTCGCCCAGCTCGGTTGCCGCGAGAACGACCGTGGACCCGTCAGGGGTGACCGCGATCGAGCCGCCGCCGCCCGGGTTCAGGCCGACGACGGAGATGTCGGGCTGGACCGCTCGCCATAGCTCCTCGCCGAGCTCAGGATCCGTGGGCGACGCGGGTGGGACGTTGTTGTACGCCAGGGTGACGATGCTGGTCCGGTTCGTGGCCGGGTCTGTCTGCTCACCGGACACGAAGACGGTGCTGCCGTCCGGACTCGCCGCGATACCGGCTCCCCGGGTCCCGGACGATGCGGCGACCGGGTGATGTGCCACCCACAGCTGCTCCCCGGTCACTGTGTCGACCGCGGCGGTGATGAACTCGTCGGACAAGAACGCCGGCCCGAACTGGAAGAGCTGGCGCCCGTCCGCGCTCAGTGCGGTGTCACCGAGGCGGGCCCCCACCGTGTTTCCCGAGTGCTCGTCGGAGACCGCCCACTCCGCATCCCAGTTCTCGGTCATGGGGTCGATGGTGCGGGTGCGGTTGAACCCGGCGGCCGTCCGCAGCGACACCTGGTCGCTCGCGCCGGTGACGACGCCTCCGCCGGGGCCGAGGTCGAGGTCGGCAGGACTCACGGACACGGCCACCGAGGCCGATCCGTGCGCCGGAACCTGGACGCGCGTCGCCGAGAGCTGCAGGCCGCTCGCAGGGTCGACGCTCAGGTCCAGGTCGACGACGGCATCGGTGTCGTTGGTGTAGACCAGGTCTCGAGCTGTGGTGGCGTCGGTGCCGGTCAGGCTACCGAAGTTCAGGCTGGTGGTGGCGTACACGCCCTGCCGGAATGCCCGGGCGACGTCGATCCGTCCCGTCCCCTGCTCGCTCGGAGCGTAGCCGCCGTCTACCGCCGTCGACGTGAGCGCGTTCTTCAGCGCAGTTCCACGGAGCTCGGGGCGGGCCTGCTGTAGCAGCGCAGCCGCTCCGGCGACGTGGGGCGTCGCCATGGACGTTCCGTTGGCACCCATGTAGTGCTCGTCCAGGGGCTCGACGTGCCCGAGCAGGTCGGTGCCGGCCGCCCGAGGAGCGACGATGTCGACGCCCGGCGCGGTGACGTCGGGCTTCACGGCGAAGTCTCCGAGGCGGGGCCCTCGCGACGAGAACGTCGCCAGCCCGTCGGACTTGTCGACGGCGCCCACCGTCAGGGCCGCGTCCGCGGCACCAGGGGAACCGATGGTCTGAGGTGCGTCACCGCTGTTGCCGGCGGAGATGACGAACAGGACGTCCTGTTCGGCGCTGATCCGGTTGACCGCCTGGGACAGTGGATCGGTCCCGTCGCTGGGCGCCCCGCCGAGCGACATGTTGATGATGTCGGCGCCGTTGGCGGCTGCCCACTCCATCCCGGCGAGAACCCACGACTCGAGTGCGCTGCCCTTGTCGTTGAGGACCTTGGCGTTCATCAGGTCTGCGCCGGGTGCTACTCCCTTGTAACGTCCGCCCGACGCGGCGCCACTGCCGACGATCGTGCCGGCGACATGGGTGCCGTGCCCCACCAGGTCGCCGGCAAAGGCGTTGGCGGTGAAGTCGAGGACGACTTCCTGGTCGGCGTCGAGGAGGCCGATCAGGTCAGCGCCGCTGCGGTCGCTGACCCCGGCCGCCCAGATGGCGTTGCGATGCTGGGCGTCGAGGACTTGGCCGACGAAGTGGCCCGGCTCGTCGTTGTGTACGACCACGCCGGTCGCGCCCGCCTCCGCGACAGCGTCGTACTGCTCGGCGAGCGGGCAACCGCCCTGGTCGCGGACCACCAGCGCGGTCTTGCCGGCGGGATCGGCGAGAAGCTCGTCGCCCAGCGTCGTCGTGCAGGCGCGGCCCACGTTCACCAGCGGCGCCGCCGAACCAGACTTCGGCACGACCTTCCCACCGACCATGCCGAAGAAGCCGACCGGCTGCGGGAGCTGATCGACGGTGAACTGGCCCGAGGTCGGCTCCTGGCTGAAGACCTTCTCCTGGACGACCTTGTTCGCGAGGTCGGGATGGGTGCTGTCGATACCGGTGTCGAGCACCGCGATCGTGACGCCCTCCCCGTCGTACCCGGCGTCCCACGCCTCGGGTGCACCGATCTGGGGCACCGACTGGTCCAAGGTGGCCTCGACCGTGCCGTCCAGCCATACCTTCGTGATGCCCTCAGGCAGAGCGGTGGCTACCTTCGGCCCAGCGCCGGCCTCCGCGGTCAGGGCCGACCACAGATCCGCACGCCGCGGGCCGCGGCGATCCTGAGAGAGGGCGGAGACACGGCCGGCGGGCAGGGTCGTCCGCAGGTCGGTGCCGGGGGAGGCCGCGAGTCCGCGCACGTCGGCGCGGCTACCCTCGACCAGCAGCGGGAGCTCGTCCCTGTGGTCGTCGTCATAGCCTTCGTCGATGAGATAGGCAATGTCGAAGAGCCGGTGATCCAGCCGTCCGGCTGCCAGCAGGTCAGCCGCGTCGGCGGGCACCACAGTCAGGCCGTCGCCGGTGTCCTGGATGTCAAAGGACACCCGTTCACGTCCGGGGCCGGGTTCGACCCGTGGTGCATCGTCCGGACCCACGATCACCGTGTCCCCGCTGACCAGCGTGACCTGGGCGGTGTGGTCGACATGGAAACCGTTCCCGAGCCCCGGGGCGGCGCTCGCGGTTACGGCGTTGGCAGCGGCAGGCGCCGACTCCAGCGAGACTCCGACCAGTGTGCCCGCGGCGAGACTGACGGCAAGCGTTGCCGCGCGGATGCGATCGAGGCGGACCGCAGAGCGCCGACGTCCGTGCGAGATCATGAGAACCTCCGAGCTGGAGCAGGATGGGCAGGCCGTCGACGACACGGGCTCATAGCGGTTCGTACGCCTCGTCCTCGGCGACTTCGTCGTCAGCCGACGTGGAGGGGTCTAGTGGGCACGACGCGCGAGGTCCAGCAGCGTCGAGCGCGCTGGACTCGGCTATCGGGTCGTCGTCAGGTGCCGCGGAGCGAGCCATGGAGGCACCCTGCCGCGTGATCTGGGCACGGGGCCATAGGGCAAATGCCTACTCATCGGGTGCCTCGCGTTGCTACGAACGATCAGCCCTGCGGAATCAGACCTGCCTCCGACGCGGCGATGGCGGCCGCAGTGCGGGTGGACACCCCGAGCTTGTGCATGACCCGGCTCAGATGGAGTCCCACCGTCTTGGGCGACAAGAAGAGCACCTGGGCCACCTCCTTGTTGGTCATCCCTGTGGCGACCAGAGCGATGACCTCCTGTTCCCGCGGTGAGAGCTGGTCGCCGTACCCGCGGGACCCACCTCGCCATCGTCGATCGGGACCGGCTCCGTGGTGACGGACAAGTGCGGCGACACGCTGGGCGTCACCGGAAGCGCCCAGGTCATCCATGCCGACCAGGACGGCACGCAGGACGTCAATGCCTGCCGCTCTCTCCCCGCCCCCGATCAGACACAGCCCATGGCGCTCTGAGGCAAGCAACTGCTCGTACGGGCGTGGCAGGCTGGCGAACACCGAGGCGGACTCCTCGAACGCGATCGCAGCTTCCAGGGTCGCGCCGCTCGCCTCGTGCCGGAGCCCCTTGCACCATGCCCAGGTTGCTGACCAAACCGGGGCCGAGCACCCGCTACGCCAGATGGCGACCTGTTCCATCAAGTCGTCTGTCCTCGTCCGCTGACCCGTCGAGAGAAGCGCGTCAAGGTGGATGGGCACGAT
>NZ_BAAAPM010000010.1:0-67752 GCF_039531145.1 Isoptericola hypogeus | reverse complement strand
CTGTGCCGGCTCCCCGTCGAGCAGGTAGAGCCGACCGATGGCCTCGGCAGCCAGCATCGCCGGCAAGGCCGCCGGGCTGGCGATGTCCTCCACGATGACGGTGCTCAGGCGCTCGTGGGCAGGCTCCCTCCGTCCGGCGCGCAGCTCGAGTGCTGCGCCGATCGCCCGCGCAGAGAGGAGGATCTGCGGGTGGGTGTCTGGGGATTCCTCGATCCGCGCGAACTGATCAGGCAGTTCCTTCCAGTGACCGGTGAGGAAGTCCAGGAGAGCGATGTCGAACGCGGCGAACAGGCTGGCGCGCTCGAAACGGTTGGCCTCCGCGACGGCACCGACCTCGGCGAGACGGGTGCGCGCCTCCGCATATCTGCCCCAGTCGATGGCGCGCTGAGCCACGTTGAGCAGCCCGCGGGTGACGTCGTACTCCTCCAGGGCCGTCGGAGCGGCGGGCGGAATCAGTGCTGCCGCCTGCCAGCCCGCCTCGTCGCCGAGGTCGAGCAGTCGGAGGGCGCGCTCGATTTGGAGAGCCCGGCGATCTGTCGGTGCGTCCACGAGAGGAATTAACGCCGTGGCGCGCTCGAGCGAGGTTCGGCGTTGGTGGACGGTCCACTCCGGAGGCAGCTCCGGGCGTGCGAGGAACATCATCGCCCGTGCGGCGCTCGCCGGGCTCCCTTCGAGTTCCTCCACGGCGACCTGCAGGTGCTCGTGGGCGGCCCGGAAGTCGGCCGCCTGGAACATCATCCACCCGAGCAGGAGCCGGATCTCGCCGCGATCGGTGGCCGAGAGGTCGGGTTCTGCAACCACCTCGGCCAGGGTGTCGCGAACGGCCAGCTCGAGCCGACCCAGGGACTCGGACCGGTGCACGGTGATCTGGCCGAGTCGTCTTGCCAGTCGGGCGCGCTCGCCCGGCGGGTGTTCGACAGCACCCAGCAGCCGGTGCAGCACCGAGATCGCCGCATGGTCGTCGCCGGCCTCGAGAGCGAGGTCGGCTGCCTGCTCCGCGTGACGGCTCCAGCCGGTGACGTCGCCGCCCTCGAGCAGGTGTCGGCACAACCGCGCGACCGGCGGGTGATCCCGAAGCTCCAGGGTGCTCGCGGCCTTCTCGTTCATCCTGACGCGATCAAGGCCGACGATCGTCTCGCCGATCGCTGTGGCGTCTAGCGAGTGACGTATCGCGAGCAGGCCAGGCGGCACGTCGCGCAGGAGTCCCGCGGCGATCGCTTCGTGGATCGCCGATCCGGTCGCCGTGTCGTCCAGTCCGGCCACGGCGGAGATGAGGTCCACCTCGGCGGGCTCGTTCAGGACTGCCGCTGCCTGCAGTACCCGCTGTGCGGGTGCGCCGAGACGCCCGACCCGTTCCAGGACCGAGTCCCTGATCAAGGGCGGCACCGCAAGGGCCGTGAAGGCTCGCCGAGCCCACCGGCCGTTCTGTCGGACGATGTCGCGTCGGCCGCGCAGCAGGTGAAGGCTCTCCTCGATCGCGAGCGGGACCCCACCGACGTGCTCGTGCACGAAGGTCGCGAACTCCAGGGAGACCTCATCCGTCCGGAGCATCGAACCGATCAGGCGTCGCGTCGCATCGACGTCGAGCGGACCTACTGTGATCCGCTGGTGGCGCACGCCCCCGGCGTGCCGCGAGGTCAGCCGCGGGAGGAGAGAGCCAGGGGGTACGTCGGTGGGGCGATACGTGAGGACGACGGAGAGTTCACACGGGAGGCTGGTCACCGTGAGGAGCCACTCCAGTGTCGCCGAATCGGCCCATTGCGCGTCCTCGATCACCAGCAGCTGGACCTCGAGTTGTTCGATCAGCTCCGTGATCGCGCGAAACAGGCGGTGCCTCGTCTGGTGGGGATCATTCAGCGACTCCAACGGGGGCGGCAGCTCTTCGGCCCATTCCGGGAACAGCGGTCGCAGCGCTCCGCCCAGCCGGCTGAGTCCGAGTCGGCCCAGCCAGCCGTCACGGCCGTCCGCACGCGCCAGCGCTCGCGACAGCCGGCGCACCCCGTCGACGAGCGTACCGAGCGGGAACGGCTCACTGAGCGGTGGGCATGCCGCAAGCAGGGTACGTTGCCGCGCCACGACGTCGACGTCGAGGACCTCGCGGACCAGGCGGCTCTTTCCTATCCCTGGCTCACCTTCGATCAGGACGAGAACCGAGCCGTCGCGGATCGCGTCGACCATCGCATCCCGCAGGTCCGATCGGCCCACGAAAGCCGGCGCCGTCGGGTCGGGAGCCGTGTTCGGGCGAGGCCGCGTGGCTTGATCCGCCGTCCTCACTTCCTCTCTTCGGCAGGTCAGCTGCATCCAGATGAAGAGCCCCAGGTTCCATGCCGCCCCAATGCGGGTTGAACCTGCTCGGTGAGCAGCGTAGTGGGCGCGTCCTCGCACTCGGTCGGGGTTTCATCCCGAGCGAGCCGTACCGCAGCGTCTGGCCAACACACCCACGCCGGAGCGCTTCAAGCCGTGTGCCATGTGGTCAAGGAGTTCGCCGACACGTTCCTGGTTGGCAGGCCCCTGGGCTCACCTTGCAGCCCTCCGCACGTGAGCTGGGCCAAGCTGTTGCGCGTCGAGTGCGATGTGTGATGGCAGGACCGGACCAGTCCTACTGCAATGGGTCCGAACGGTCGGTCAGGCGATCTGCCAGGGCCATCCGCGACGGGGCGCTGAGCTTGCGCATGGCAGCCGCAATCTGCTTCTTCACGGTATTGATGGAGATGCACAACTGATCGGCGATCTCCTGGTTGGTATGTCCGGATGCCGCCAGTCGGGCGACGTCGAGCTCGCGCGGCGACAGGTCTGGACCATAGCCCCTGGTTCCGCCGCGATGGCGTGCAGGCAGGGCGACACCGTGGGTGCGAGCGAGGCCGGCCGCACGGTCGCGATCCCACGAAGCTCCGAGCCCCCGGTAGGTCGCGACGGCGGAGCGCAGGTTGTCGGCTCCATCGCCGATCCCCCCTTCGAGCAGACACCGCGCCGCGTGCTCACGGGCCTGCGCAACCTCGTACGGGGACTGCAACGGCTCGTACAGCTGCGCCGCTGCCGCGAAGTGGTCCGCCGCCTCGTCCCACAGCTTGTCCCCCGCGGCAAGGAACCCGAGGGCGTGCCGCGCTGCGGCGGGCGCCAACGGTGCGTCCAGGCCGCGCAGGTTCTCGGTGAAGCGGCCCACCAGGTCGTGCGCACGGTCCGGCGTCCCGGCCACGGTCAGGGCGTGGACCGTCGCGGGCAGCACCCGGGCAGCCGGGGTCCAGATCGCCGTGGCCTCCAGCTCGGTGATGGTCCGGAGCGCGACGATGACTGCGGTAGCCGCGTCGCCTCGGGAGAGGCACAGGCGGATCATCGCAGCGGCGGGCAGCGGCAGCAGGTCGGCAGTGCCACCGAGCGCGTGCGCCTGGTCGAGTGCAGCAGACAGCAGCGAGTGGGCGTCGTCGAGCTGACCGCGGGCCAGCGCCAGGGACCCCGCGACCGAGAGAACGGTGGTGCGATGGTGGCCCGCATCGCCGAGCTCGGTGGCCAGTTCGCGGAGCTCGTGGTCCTCGAGACCATGCCAGGCGCCCGCGCAGTACTCGACGAGCAACTGGGTCGAGCGCGCGTACATGACCGGCCGGCGGCTCTCGCAGCCGGCCGCGCCAGTGACAGCGGACCGTGCGAGAGCCATGGCCACGTCGTGGTGGCCGGAAAGACAGGCGTCGGCGCTGATTGAGCCGTACGCATCTACCTCACGGCGGCCCCTGGGCTGCCCATCGGTCAGAGTGAGGACCTCGTCGCGAAGCCGCCGCCACGCCGGGTCGCCGACGGTCGTCAGCATCATGGCCGTCTTGCCCAGGAGGAATACCTTCAGCGGTCGGTCGGTGACGTCGGCCATCGCCCGCTGCGCCCGGTCGAGCCACTCCAGATGCTCCGACAGCGCGACACCGGGAACCATGGGAATGCCGAGGTTCACCATGGCCCAGACGCGCAGATCGGGCCGCTCGGCGAGCTCGCCGACGGCCCGGACGAACTGCCGGTACTGCCGCATGTCGGAACCGGTGAGGTACATGAGCATGGCCATCCAGAAGCGCAGCTCACCGCGGACCGAGGTCGGTAGGTCCTCGTCGAGGACGTCGGACAGCAAGGGAACGATCGTTGCCGCACGTGCGGCCTCAAGCGCCGCCCGACCCAGCTTGACCGCTATGCGGCCGCGTGGTGCGGCGTGCACGGCAGCAGTGCGCAGCAAGTCCTCCAGAAGATTGACCGCTTCGTCCTCGTTTCCGAGGCCGATCGCCTGGTCAGCAGCTCGTTCCGCACCGATCACCCACTCGTCCTGCCGCGGAGTGTGGCGCAGGTGGTGAGCGAGCTGGCCGAGCGGCACGGGTTGCATACCCTCCAGCGCAGATGCCGCGCGGCCGTGGAGATCCGAACGCCGGGGGAGGGGGATGGCCTCATAGACCGCCTGTGCCGCCAGCGCGTGGCGGTACCCGACGCGACCGTTGCTCTCGGTCAGGACCCCCGATCGCAGTGCCTCCGCCAACCCGGCCGCCGAGTCGGTCGACGCAGGGACCGCGGCGAGCAGGATCGATACGGGCATCGGCACCTGCAGTGTCGCCGCCGTCTCGAGGACCGCGCGGGCGTCCGCCGACAGGCGGCTCGCCCGCTCGAGGACCGAGTCCCGGATCCCGTGCGGCACACCGAGATCGTCCAGTGCCCGCCGAGCCCAGCCGCTGTCTCGGGGGACGAGGGTGCCGCGGGCGCGCATCAGGGCGAGCAGCTCTTCGATGGCGAACGGTAGCCCCGAGCTCCGTTCGGCGAGGTAGGTCGCGAACTCGCGGGTAACTCGCTCCATGCCGAGGATCGCGGCGGCGAGCTCTCCGGTACGCACCTGATCGAGCTGGCCGAGGGTGACGCGGGACAGGGCGACGCGCTCGGGAAGATGCGCAGTCAGCCCGCGCACGTCGGGCCCCACCTCCTCCGCGCGGTACGTGACGACGACGGTCAGCTCCGGCGGTGGATCGCTGACCAGGTACCGCAGGAAGTCGACCGTCTGCTCGTCGGTCCAGTGGAGGTCCTCCAGCACGAGGACCGCTCGGCCCAGTGCGGCGAGCACGGCGACGAGCCCACGAAACACCCGATGCCGCTCGGCACCCCGGTCGTCGAGCGGATCAGGGGACGGCGGGAGCACGGCGGCGAGCTCGGGAAGCAACGGCCGTAGGGCACCCGCCACCGGCGAAAGGGTCCGACCCGCCAGGTCGCCCCCGGCATGGCGGAGCGCCTCGACGATCGGACCCAAGGGGAACGGCTCGCGGATTGGCCGGCACACCCCCATCAGGAACCGGCAGTCGGCGACCTCTGGCCGACCCCGCAGCTCGGACAACAGTCGGGACTTCCCGATCCCCGCCTCACCTTCGACGCTGGCGACGGACGGCGCCGCCGAAAGCGCGGCGGCAAGCTGGTCGAGCTCGCTGCTCCTGCCGACGAGAGCGGGGGAGACGACGCGGTACGCCGTACGGGCCGGGTCGACGACGGCAGCTGCACCGACCGGACCGTCCATCGTCATCCCTCCTGCCACGGATGCGGCACGTGATGTGGGCTTAGACGCCACCAGATGGTGGCTGGACCCTAGCAGGTGAGACGTACCGCACCGGCGGACCTGGTGCTCGTGGGCGAGCGATGGCCCGCGCTGCTCGCCCAACTTTGGTCCGCGCGGGCCATAGCAAGCCCTGGACGCCTCGCAGGAGCATCACAGGGTGCAGCAGAGCAATCCACCACGCGACGAGCCGAGCGCGCCGGCCTCTCCGGAAAAGGACCTCGACCAGGAGCGTGACCAGCTCGGACACGGGGCAGGGGCCGCGCCACAGCCATCCGACGAGGCCGAAGGTACGGCCGACGCCGAGTGGTTCGAGGTCTGATACCGCCGATCGACGCAGCGGGCCGGCACAGAGGACGAGAGGTCAGCAATGGCAGCACTGGCAGCACGTGGTCCGGCTCGTCGAGCGGCGCGACGCCGGGGGCATCGGCGGCGTTCCATGCGCTCACCGGTCTCCGTCTCGTTGACCGTTCTCGTTGTCGCGATCAGCCTTGTCGCCCCCGGCGCGGCGTCCACGGCTACTGCCGGGCCGGCCGACCCCGGACCCGCCCGACCGAGCACGACGGACGTCGGCCCAGCCGAGATCCGGCCGGGCCTGGCGAAGAAGCTCGAGGCGCGCGGCGTGGCCGACTTCTGGGTTCGGTTCGACGCCACCGCGGACCTGTCGCAGGCGCGGCGGATCCAGGACTGGGACGAGCGTGGCGCTGCCGTGGTCGAGGCCCTGCGACGGACCGCGGAGACGTCGCAGCGCGGCGTGCTCAAGGAGCTGGACGCCGCCGGGGTGGACCACGAGGCGTTCTGGGCCACCAACGCGGTGTTCGTCGAGAACGGGTCGGAGGAGCTCGCGGACTCGCTCGCCGGGTACGCGGCGGTGGACTCGTTGTGGCCGACGCAGAGCTACGGGCCGGTGGAGCCGGTGGCCCAGGCCGACCCGAGCTCGCCGCAGGCGGTGGAATGGGGCATCTCGAACATCCACGCCGACGACGTATGGGCGCAGCTGGGCGTGGACGGCGACGACGTGGTGATCGCGAACATCGACACCGGCGTGCAGTACGACCACCCGGCACTGGTCGACCAGTACCGGGGCAACAACGGGGATGGGACGTTCAGCCACGACTACAACTGGCTGGACACCGCAGACCGCTGTTCCGGCGACGCGCCGTGCGACGCCAACGGGCACGGCACCCACACGATGGGCACGATGCTCGGCTCCGACGGCGGGGACAACAAGATCGGTGTGGCGCCGGGCGCCACCTGGATCACCGCCAACGGCTGCCGCACCTGCTCGCGTGAGGACACCATGGAGGCCGCGCAGTGGATGCTGGCCCCGACGCGCCTGGACGGGACCGACCCGGATCCTGCGAAGCGGCCGAACATCATCAACAACTCCTGGGGCACCACCGTGCCCTCGACCGACCCGTTCATGGACGACGTCGCGGCGGCGTGGGCCGGAGCGGGCATCTTCGGGGTGTGGTCCAACGGCAACAACGGCCCCGTATGCAACACCTCTGGCGCCCCCGGGAGCCGCACCAGCAACTATTCCGTGGGTGCCTACGACGTGAACAACACCGTCGCCGGGTTCTCCTCGCGTGGTTCCGGTCAGGACGGTGGGATCAAGCCGGACATCTCGGCGCCCGGCGTAAACGTCCGGTCCGCGGTCCCCGGGTCGGGATATGCCAGCTACAACGGCACCTCGATGGCAGCGCCGCACGTCGCAGGGGCGATCGCCCTGCTGTGGTCAGCCCAGCCGGAGCTGGTGGGCGACATCGAGGAGACCCGCGTCCTGCTCGACAGCACAGCCGTCGACACCGCGGACGCGCAGTGCGGCGGCACCGCCGCCGACAACAATGTCTACGGCGAGGGCCGGCTCGACGCGCTGGCGATGGCACAGATCGGCGCCAAGCCGGCCGGCGTGCTGAGCGGCGCGGTGACCGACGCGAGCGGCGCCCCCATCGGGCATGCCTCCGTTCACGTGACGGGCGGCCAGGCCGACACCCCGGTGGACCGGACCGTCGCCGTGAGTGCCGACGGCGTCTACGACCTGCGGCTGCCGGTGGGTGACTACGAGGTCACCGCGTCCGCCTTCGGCTTCGAGACCCGGGCGGTGACCGTGACGGTAACTCAGGGGGAGACGGTCAGCCAGGACCTGAGCCTCACCGCCGCCGCCAGCGAGACCGTCACCGGACAGGTGAGCGACGCCTCCGGGCACGGGTGGCCGATGCGGGCCCGGATCAGCGTCAGCGGGCACCCTGAGATCGAGACCTACTCCGACCCCCATTCCGGGAAGTACGAGCTGTCCCTGCCGGAAGGCGCGGCCTACACCCTGGAAGCGACCTCCGCCGACCTCCCGGGGTACGCCGACGCCGAGTTTCCGGCGGATCTCACCGGCGGTGAGGCGATCACCGCAGACATCGGTCTGAGCGTCGACGAGGAAACCTGCACAGCGCCCGGCTACGAGTTTGCCTACGACGGCGCGCATGCCGAGTTCGAGGGTTGGACCGACAGCCCGCTGGACGGATGGACGGTCGAGCAGAACGAGGGGAACCCGCGGACCTGGGAGTTCGACAACCCGGACAGACAGCCCAACCGGACCGGTGGCAGCGGCAACTTCGCCGTCGTCGTCTACGCCAAGACCACCGGGGAGAACTACACCAGTCTGGTCTCCCCGGTGACCGACCTCAGCGAGAACAACGACCCGACGATCGACTTCGACACCGACTTCGTCGGGCTGGGAGACCAGAAGGGAACCGTCGATCTGAGCCTCGACGGCGGCCAGACCTGGAACACCATCTGGGCCAGTCCGGAGGACGCGGAGTTCCAGGGGCACGTCCAGATCCCGATCCCGCGGGCCGCGAACCAGTCCCAGGTCAAGGTCCGGTTCCACCTCGGCTGGGCGACGTACGGCTGGTGGTGGCAGGTGGACGACGTCATCGTGGGCACCCGCACGTGTGAACAGACCTCCGGCGGCCTGGTGGCCGGCGTCGTCCGCGACCACAACACCGGTGACCCCGTCGACGGCGTCACCATCACCGCCGAGAGTGCCACCGCCGCACACCCGACGAGCGCGCCGACACCCGAGGACGAGAACCTCTCCGACGGCTACTACTGGCTCTTCGTCCCCACCGGTACGGAGCGGCTCACCGCGACCTACGGCAACTACACCCCGGCCGGGGCCGAGGTCGACGTGACGGCCGACGGCGTCCACCGGCAGGACTTCGACCTGCGGGCCGGTCACCTGACCATCGACACGACGTCGCTCGACTTCAGTCTGAAGGCCGACGCGGAGGCGACCCAGAAGGTCACCCTGCGCAACGACGGCACCGAGCCGGTGCGCGTCCGGCTGGACGAGTCCGCGGTGGGTGAGCCCACCAGCGCCGCAGCCCCGGCCGGGACGCCGGAAGCTCCGGAGATGAAGGTCCGGACGGCGACCACGGTCGCGGGCACGGCGGTGGAGCAGCCGGCGGCGGGGCATGACGCCATGGTCGACGAGCGGTTCCGGTCCTCTGCCGACGACACCGCGTGGGCCGCGATCGCCGACTACCCCCAGGCTGCGATGGACGCCGCGTCCGCGTGGCACGACGGCAAGCTCTACGTCGCAGGCGGCAGCAGCGGCTACACCAAGTTCGCCGGCTTGAAGGTCTACGACCCTGCCGCCGGGACCTGGTCCGCGCTGGCCAGTCTCCCTGAGCCGTTGAGCGGGGCTGCCGCCCAGTTCGTGGGCGACACCCTCTACGTGGCGGGGGGTTGGAACGCCGCCGCGCAGAGCAGCGCGCACACCTATGCGTACGACCCGGGCGAGAACACGTGGACGCGGGTGGCCGACCTGCCGCGTGGCCTGAGCGCCGCGGGGTCCGCCGTGCTCGACGGCACGCTGTACGTCGTCGGCGGCTGCACCACGAACGAGTGCGACTCGCCCTCGGACGCTGTCCACGCCTACGACCCGCACAGCGACACCTGGAGCGGCGCACCGGCCTACCCGACCCCGGTGGCGTTCACTGCCTGCGGTGGCCTCGGCGGCCAGCTGGTGTGTGCGGGCGGGGTGGATGCCACGACCGACACCGCGCTCGCGGCCACGTACGTGTTCGTCCCCGGGCTCGGCTCGTGGAAGCGGCAGGCCGACCTGCCTGCGACGACATGGGGGGCGTCCTCCGCGGCGGCGAACGGGCAGCTGCAGGTCGTGGGCGGTGTCATCGACGGGGGCCACGTGACGAACCTGAGCTACACCTACGACCCGGCCGCGGATGCCTGGTCGCCGCTGCCGAACGCCCGCACCGCTGCCTACCGCGGTACCGCGAGCTGCGGCCTGTACCGCATCGGCGGAGCCACCGGCGGATTCCGGGCAGTGAGCCTCGGCGAGACCCTTCCGGGGTACGACCTCTGCGAAGACGCCCCGGAAGCCTCGTGGTTGAGCGTGACCCCGACCGAGATCACGCTGGCGCCAGGAAAGCACGTCAAGGTCCGGGTCACCGCCGACGCCGGGAAGCGGATCGCCTCCGGTGACTACACAGCCGCCGTCGCCGTGGCCACCGACACGCCGTGCCCGAACCAGTCAGTCAAGGTGACCCTCCGGGTCAGACAGCCCTGACCAGGGCGGCCCGCACCAGCAGAGCGACTAACCAGCCGGTCACGAGGACAAGAGGTCACCATGCCAGGACACGCTCCGGACCAGCGCACCGTGCGACCCGACCCACCGGCACCGGCCGGCACGCTCAGCCGTCGCCTGCTCGGTCGCTGCGATCGCTGTCGCGCTCAGCGTCGTCGCGCCACTTCGTCCAATGCCGCTGCGGGGGCCGATGGCGACCGCGTAGCTCCGCACCGTGACGGACCGCGGGCCGCACCCTGACGGACGGTCGTACAGCGAGCCACATACACACGATCTGAGGAGCTGGCTGGGATGAGGCAAGTCACACGAGCGGTACTCGCCGCCACTGCGGGCCTGATGGTTGCCGGGTCGGCGGTCTTCACCACCGCACCGGCCAGCGGCGCACAGCTCGGAAAAAGCCAGGCCGCTGGCGGGACCGCCACGATCACCGGGCGGGTCACTGACGGGTCCGGTCACGGCTGGCCGCTGTACGCCAAGATCACCATGGTCGGGGTTACGGACAGCACGCACTACACCCGGCCGGGCACCGGCGAGTACGCCATTGAGCTGCCCGCCGGATCCTCCTACGACCTGACGATCGACCCCGTCTACCCCGGATACCAGACCGTCACCGCGACCGTCGAGCTGGACGCCGACGGCGTCGACCATGACATCGCCGTCCCGGTCGACGAGGCCACCTGCGCCGCGGACGGCTACGAGTTCAGCTACGCCGCCGACTTCGACGACCGGGCACTGCCCGCGGGCTGGTCGGTCGTGGACCACAACGCCAACGGCGTCGGCTGGGTGTTCGACGACCCACGGAACCGAGGCAATCGGACCGGCGGTTCGGGCGGCTACGCCATCGTCGACAGCAACTTCTTCGGGGACGGCAACCGGCCGGACACCCTCCTGGTGTCGCCGGTGGTCGACCTGTCCGGCGTCACCGATCCGGAGATCGGGTTCAACCAGGAGTTCCAGTACCGCAGCGGCGAGATCGGCGACGTCGACCTGAGCCTCGACGGCGGAGCGACGTGGACGAACGTGCTGCGGCAGACCACGGCCAGGGGAGGGCAGCGGACCACCGTCCCGATCCCGCAGGCCGCCGGCCAGACCGACGTTCAGGTGCGGTTCCACTACTACAACGCGAGCTTCGACAAGTGGTGGCAGCTGGACGACATCTCCCTCGGGGAGCGGACCTGCGACCCGGTGGAGGGCGCCTACGTGCTCGGCACCGTCACGGACGCCAACACGGGGGCGGCCCTCGACGACGTGGCGGTGACGATGGGCAGCGTGTCCACGCGGACGGTAGCGACGCCGGACGACGCGGGCCTCGACGACGGATTCTTCTGGATGTTCACCACGACCCCCGGCCCGCAGGCCGTGACGGCTACCGGCGCGAGGGGATACGCGCCCAGCACCCGGCAGCTCGACGTCGACGCTGTGACCCAGGCCGAGTTCGCCCTGCGGGCCGGACAGCTCTCGGTGTCGCCGGGGGGCGTCGAATCGAGCCTCGAGCTCGGTGACCGGACCGCCACCCAGACGGTCAGCGTCACCAACACCGGCACCGCACCGGCGCGCGTCCGGCTCGGCGAGGCCAGCGGCGACTTCGTGATGCAGACGCCGGACGGGCAGACCCAGAGCCTCCAGCAGATCGAGACGTCCGACGGCGCTCCGCTCCAGACCTCGGACGTGCCGGTGACTCTCGCGGCCTTCGCCGACCCGTCCGAGGACCAGGCCTCGGCCGAGCCGACGGCCGCACCGTGGACGGGCATCGCGAACTACCCGCAGGCGATCATGGACAACCGCGTGGTCACGCTGGACGGCACCGTCTACTCGCTCGGAGGTAGCAGCGGCGGGCGGCCCACGGCGAGCGTGTGGATGTACGACCCGGCCACCCTGGCGTGGGAGCAGGCCGCCCCGCTGCCCGCCGCCCGCAGCGCGATGACCGTCGGCGTGGTGGGCGGCAGCATCGTCGCGTCGTCCGGCTGGGCCGCCGGCTCGCTCAGCGGAGCGACCTGGCGGTACGACCCGCTGACCGCCGAATGGACCGGCGGCGCTGCCAACCCGGCCCCGCGCGCGGCCGCGGGCCAGGCAGTGCTCGACGGCAGGCTTTTCGCGGTCGGCGGCTGCACCACCGCCGGCTGCACCCCGACGTCCGACGACGTGGTGGCCTACGACCCGGCGGCCGACCGCTGGGAGACGCTCGCGGACTACCCCCTGCCGGTGGCCTACGCCTCCTGCGGTGCGGTCGAGGGACGAGTGGTCTGCACCGGCGGCAACGACGGTTCGGGCGCCACGCCCGCGACGTACGCGTACGACCCGCAGGACGACGACTGGTCCCGGGTCGCGGACGCACCGGCCGCCAGCTGGGGTGCCGCCTACGCGGTGGCGAACGGTGACCTGACCGTGGTCGGCGGCATCCAGTCGGACCAGATCACCAACGCGGCGTTCGCCTACGACGGCGTCGCGGACGCGTGGCACCCGCTGCCCCACGCCAACAGCATGCGCTACCGGGGCGGCGCGGCCTGCGGCTTCTACAAGATCGGTGGCGCCTGGAGCTCCACCAACGCCGACCGCGTGAACGAGGTGCTCCCCGGGTTCGACGGCTGTGCCGTCGGCGAGGCCGACGTGCCGTGGCTGACCATCGACGGGACCACGGCGGACCTGGAACCCGGCGAGTCGCTGACGCTCGAGGTCACCACCCGTGCGGCGGTCGACCAGCCGGGTACCTACTCAAGCTCGGTGCGGGTGCGGGAGGACACCCCGTACATCGCACCGTCGGTCCCCGTGACGATGACCGTGACACCGCCCCGCTCGTGGGGCGCGCTGACCGGGGTGGTGCGGGGCGTGGCCTGCGACGGCACCGCGGCGCCGCTCGCCGGCGCCACCGTCACCGTCGACGCGCGGTCGACGGGCTGGACGTTCGCGACCGACGAGAACGGCTCGTACGCCTACTGGATGGACCGGCGCCACAGCCCGCTCGAGGTGTACGGCTCGAAGGACGGCTACCGGCCCGAGTGGACCACCGCCGCGATCAAGGGCGGCCAGACGACCACCGTCGGCTTCGACCTGGACGAGGTCGGATGTTGACCGGCCCGGCCCCACGGCCGCACCACGCCGATTCTCCGCACCACGGACGAAAGAGGGTTGTCATGAGTCACGTCGGACGACGGTTCTGGGCCGCCACGACCGGCCTGGTGCTCGCGGTGCTGGCCGGCGTGCCGGCCCAGGTCGCGACGGCCCAGGCCGCGACGGCGCAGGGCACGACGGCGCACGCGGGCACGGTGGCGGGCTCGTCCGTCGCGGTGGACCCGCCGGAGAAGATCCGGCCCGGCCTTGCGACGACGCTGGAGGCCAAGGGCAAGGCGGACTTCTGGGTACGGCTCGACGCCACCGCTGACCTCACACCGGCGAGCCGGATCCGTGACTGGGACGCACGCGGCGAAGCAGTGGTGAAGGCGCTGAAGGCCAACGCCGACCGGTCGCAGCGAGGCCTGGTGGCCCGGCTCGACGCCGCGGGGGTCGACTACGAGTCCTTCTGGGCCACGAATTCGGTCTACGTCGAGGACGGTTCGGCACAGCTCGCCAGGTCGCTCGCCCAGGTGAGCAGCGTGAGCCAGCTCTGGCCGGCGCGCACCTACGGTGAGCTGGAGCCGGTCGACGAAAGTGCCGACAACGCGCCGCAGGCGGTGGAGTGGGGCCTGGCGAACATCAACGCCGACGACGTCTGGTCCGAGCTGGGGGTCGACGGCGACGAGATCGTCATCGCGAACATCGACAGCGGCGTGCAGTACGACCACTCCGCACTGGCTCGCCAGTACCGCGGCGCGAACGTGGACGGCACCGTCAGCCACGACTACAGCTGGCTGGACACCTCCGAGCACTGCCCGGGTAACGCCCCGTGCGACACCAACGGCCACGGCACGCACACGATGGGCACCATGGTCGGTTCGGACGGCGGGGCGAACCAGATCGGCGTCGCGCCCGGTGCCCGGTGGATCACCGCGAACGGCTGTGCCACATGTTCGGACGTGGATCTGGTCGAGGCAGGGCAGTGGATGCTGGCCCCGACCAAGGTGGACGGCACCGCACCGGACTCCTCGATGCGGCCGAACATCATCAACAACTCCTGGGGCAGCCAGACGCCGTCCAACGATCCCTTCCTGGAAGACCTTTCGCAGGCCTGGAGCGCCGCAGGGATCTTCGGCGTGTGGTCCAACGGCAACAACGGACCGGCGTGCGCGACGTCGGGTTCGCCGGGCAGCCGCACCGTGAACTACTCCGTCGGCGCGTACGACAGCAGCAACCAGATTGCCCCCTTCTCCAGCCGGGGTGCCGGGCAGGGCGGGGCGATCAAGCCGGACATCGCCGCACCGGGCGCCTCCGTACGCTCGGCGCTGCCCGGATCGGCCTATGGCATCGCCGACGGCACGTCGATGGCCGCCCCGCACGTCGCCGGTGCGATCGCGCTCCTGTGGTCGGCGGAACCCGCGCTGATCGGCCAGGTGGAGGCCACCCGCCAGCTGCTGGACGGGACGGCCGTCGACGCAGAGGACCTGCAGTGCGGCGGCACCGCCGACGACAACAACGTCTACGGTGAGGGCCGGCTGGACGCCCTGGCGCTCGTGCGGGCCGGCGACGTCGGGCCGTCCGGGGTGCTGACCGGCGCCGTGACCGACGAGGTCACCGGGGACCCGCTCGCGGCCGCGACCGTCCGCGTCGTCGGCGGCGGGGTGGACACCGCCGTGGACGTGGGACCGGACGGCGCCTACACCGTCAACCTGCCGGTCGGCGACTACGAGGCCACCGCGTCAGCCTTCGGCTACGTCCCGCAGACGAGCACGATCATCGTCACCGAGGATGCCACTACCACCCGAGGCTTCGCGCTGGTGGCCGCGCCCTCCTCCACGATCACGGGGCGGGTCACCGACGGCTCCGGGCACGACTGGCCGCTCTACGCGAAGATCACGGTCGCCGACGTCCCGGACGGGGTTTTCTACACCGAACCGGCCACCGGCCGCTACCGCATCGCACTGCCCGCCCACGCGTCCTACCAGCTCACCGTCGAGCCGGTCTACCCCGGGTACGAGCCGGTCGTCCAGACGGTCGACCTCGGTCTCGACGACGTCGCCCGCGACCTGGCGGTACCCGTGGACGTCGAGGCGTGCACGGCGTACGGCTACGACGCCACCTACGAAGGGACGGTCGAGGACTTCGACGCTGGCACGTTGCCCGCGGGCTGGTCGGTCGTCGACCACATCGGCACCGGCGGGGTCTGGCGCTTCGACGACGTACGGCAGCGCGGCAACCACACCGGAGGCGAGGGTGCGTTCGCGAGCATCGACAGCGACTACTACGACTGGGGCAACGACCAGGACTCGTCCCTGGTCACCCCGGTCCTGGACCTCACGGGCTTCGACACCCCGTCCATCGGGTTCCACCAGGACTACAACGACTACCAGGAGGAGTACGCCGACGTCGACCTGAGCCTCGACGGCGGCACGACGTGGACCACGCTCCTGCACCAGACGGCCGACGTCCGCGGCCCCCGGCTGACCACGATCCCGATCCCGCAGGCGGCGAACCGGCCGAACGTGCAGGTGCGCTTCCACTACGCCGAGGCGAACTTCGACTGGCACTGGCAGGTCGACGACGTCTACGTGGGCAACCGTTCCTGCGATCCGGTGATCGACGGCGGCTACATCGTCGGCACCGTGCGGGACGCGAACACCGACGCAGGTCTCGCCGGTGCGCGCATCGTCGTGGACGAGCGGACTGTCAGGTCTGCTGCGACACCGGCCGACCCCGGTCTGGACGACGGGTTCTACTGGGCGTTCAGCGAGACGGTGGGTGCGCAGGACATCGCGGCGTCGGCGGACAGCTACGTGACCCGCACCCAGCAGGTCGACATCGTCGACGGCGTCACCGAGGCGGATCTCTCCCTGGCTGCCGGCCAGCTGAGCGTCGACCCGAACGAGGTCGGGTCGACCCTGACCCTGGGAGATCGGACCGGCACCGACTCCTTCACTGTCACCAACACGGGCACGGCGCCCGCGACGGTCCGGTTCGGCGAGGGCCGATCCGGGTTCGAGCTCCAAGGGGCGGACGGGGAGACGACGAGTCTCGCCCAGATCACCGGTGCCGTCGGTGCGCCGCTGCAGCGGCTCGACGTACCGGTCTCGCTCGCAGCCGGCGGTGAGCCGACCAATGCGCCCGCCGAGAACGGACCTGCCGCGGCCCCGTGGACCACCGTCGCCAGCTACCCGCAGAAGATCATGGACAACGGCGTGGTCACCCTGGACGGCAAGATCTACTCGCTCGGTGGCGGGAGCGGTAGCGGCGTGACCGGGAAGATGTGGAGATACGACCCTGCGACGCTCGCCTGGACCCCTGCTGCATCCTTGCCCGCCGCGCGCAACGCGATGACCGTCGGCGTGGTGAACGGCCAGATCGTGGCGGCCTCGGGGTGGGCAGACGGCGGCCCGAGCCCGCGGACCTGGCTGTACGACCCCGGCTCCGACGCGTGGTCGACCGCCGCGGACAACCCGGCACCCCGCGCCGCAGCAGGCCAGGCAGTGCTGGACGGCCGCCTGTACGCGATCGGCGGCTGCACCTCGTCGGGATGTACCCCGACGTCCCGCACGGTGGTCGCCTACGACCCGGCCACCGATACCTGGGAGTCGCTGGCGGACTATCCGCTCTCGGTGGCGTTCGCCTCCTGCGGCGCGCTGGACGGCCAGGTGGTGTGCACGGGCGGCAGCGACGGTTCCGCGGCGACCCAGCACACGTACTCCTACGCACCCGACGAGGACGCGTGGACTCGGGTGGCCGATGCGCCGACCGACACATGGGCGGCTGGGTACGCCGTGGCGAACGGCCGGCTGATCGTCGCCGGCGGAGTGCAGGGCGGTGCGGTGACGAACGCGGTGCACGCCTACGACCCGGCGAGCTCCTCGTGGAGCGCGCTGCCCAATGCGAACACCGCCCGGTATCGCGGGGGTGCCGCGTGCGGCTTCTACCAGGTCGGGGGTGCCTCGGGCGCTACCAACGCCACCGAGACGAGCGAGATGCTCCCCGGGTTCGGTGAGTGCACTGTGGACGCGTCGGATGTCGAGTGGCTCAAGATCGACCGGACCGGGATGTCCCTGGAGCCGGGCGACTCGGTGACGGTGCAGGTATCCATGCGGTCACAGGTCGAGCAGCCGGGCACCTACACCAGTTCCATCTGGATCCAGGAGGACACGCCCTACGCCAAGCCGGCCATGCCCGTCACGATGAGGGTCACCCCGCCGTCGACGTGGGGAAAGCTGGCCGGGGTGGTCCGGGGCGTCGCCTGCGACGGTGCGGCGACATCGCTCGAGGGCGCCACGGTCGCTGTCAACTCTGACAAGTCGGCGTGGACCTTCGCCACCGGGGTGGACGGGTCGTACGCGTACTGGATGGACCGGCGGAACAACCCGCTGTCCGTCGTCGCCGCCAAGGACGGCTATCGCAGCCAGGGCGCGGCGGCGGCCCTCCGCGGCAAGGTCGAGACCACGGTCAGCTTCGACCTGGAGCAGGTCGGCTGTTGACGGTGCGGGGCGGGCGCCCGGGTTCCCGGCGCCCGCCCCCACGGTGTGACCTGGACACCTCGCCGCCGAAGGATGCGGGATCCAGGCTGACGGACTCACCCCGGGCAGCCATGCCCGCACGGGCGTCCCTGGGCACCCGCCCTGAAGGACGCGCCGAATGACCTGGAGGACGCAATGCCGAGAACCAGTCGACGAATCGTGGCGGCGCTGGCGGTGGTGGTGGCCATGCTGGTCGCGGCGGTGACCGTGCCGGCGCTGGCGATACCCGCCCTGACCAGGGCCCAGGCCTCGGACCCGGAGGGCCCCGCCCGGATCGCCCCCGGCCTGGAGAGGAAGCTGGACGAGCAGGGCACGGCCGACTTCTGGGTGCGCTTCGACGCCGAGGCCGACCTGGCCGCCTCGGCACGGATCGACGACTGGGACGAGCGAGGCCAGGCCGTGGTCGACGCCCTGCGGGAGACCGCGGACCGGTCCCAGCGCGGGGCGGTGGCCCGACTGAGGTCCAGCGGGACGGCGTACGAGACCTTCTGGGCGACCAACGCGGTTCTGGTGCACGACGGCACCCCGGAGCTGGCCGAGGCGATGGCGACCACCAGCGGGGTGAGCGAGCTGCGCGCCCCGCAGTCCTACGGCGGTCCGGAGCCGATCCAGGACACGACGGCCGCAACCCCCCAGACAGTCGAGTGGGGGGTTCAGGACATCCGCGCCGACGAGGTGTGGGACACCGGCGACACCGGTCAGGACATCGTCGTGGCCAACATCGACACGGGAGTGCAGTTCGACCACCCGGCCCTGGTCGAGCAGTACCGCGGGAACAACGGCGACGGCACCTTCACGCACGACTACAACTGGTTCGACGTGACGTCCAACTGTTCGGCGGGGCCATGCGACAACCACGGCCATGGAACCCACACGATGGGCACGATGGTGGGCAGCGACGGCGGCGAGAACCAGATCGGGGTGGCCCCGGGAGCCCGTTGGATCACCGCCAACGGCTGCGACAGCTGCACCGACGCGGACCTGATCCGCGCCGGCGAGTGGATGCTGGCACCCACCCGCACCGACGGCACCGACCCCGACCCGGGCATGCGGCCCCACATCGTCAACAACTCCTGGGGATCGGAGCAACCGTCCAACGACCCGTTCCTCGAGGACGTCTCGGTGGCCTGGAACGCCGCAGGGATCTTCAGCGTCTGGTCCAACGGCAACAGCGGGCCCTCGTGCGCCACGAGCACCTCGCCCGGCAGCCGGACCGTCAACTACTCCGTCGGGGCCTACGGCAGCAGCGGGGGGATCGCCGGCTTCTCGTCCCGAGGATCCGGCGAGGGCGGGGCCATCAAGCCGGACATCAGCGCCCCGGGTGCCGGCGTTCGCTCGGCTCAGCCGGGGTCGGTGTACGGCGAAGCAAGCGGCACCTCGATGGCCGCGCCGCACGTGGCCGGCTCCGTCGCCCTGCTGTGGTCCGCGCACCCCGAACTGGTGGGCGACATCGGCACCACCCGGGCGCTCCTCGACGAGACCGCCAGGGACACCTCGAACCTGCAGTGCGGCGGGACGGCAGAGAACAACAACGTGTTCGGCGAGGGCCGGCTGGACGCGCTGGCGTTGGTACGGGCCGGTCACCAGGGTCCGACCGGCGAGCTCGCCGGCACGGTCACCGACTCCGAGGGCGTGCAGCTGTCGGGTGCGACGGTGCACGTCGTCGGGGGCGAGGGCGACCGTGCCGTGGACCGGGACCTCACCGTGGGCCGCACCGGGGGCTGGTCGCTCACCGTCCCGGCGGGGGAGTACACCGTGACCGCCTCGCGCTACGGCTACGTCGATCAGGCCACCACCCTGACCCTCGCCGAGGACGAGACGGTCACGCACGACTTCGCACTGACTGCCTCGCCCACAGGGGACATCACCGGCACTGTCACCGACGGCAGCGGTCACGGCTGGCCGCTCTACGCCGAGGTCTCCGTCGAGCATCATCCCGAGGCGAGCACCTTCACCGACCCGACCACCGGTGAGTTCGCCGTCGAGCTCCCCGAGGGCTCGTACACGGTTCAGGTCGAACCCGTCTATGCCGGCTACCGCACGTTGACCCAGGAGGTGGACGTCACCGCGGCCGGCGAGGTGATGGACCTGGCGCTGCGGGTGGACGACAACACCTGCACCGCCCCGGGCTACGCCTGGGAGACCGACGGCACGACGACCGATTTCGACGCCGGCCAGCCCGAGGGCTGGACCGTGGTCGACCACAACGGCAGCCGGAGCATGTGGCGCTTCGACGACCCGCGCCGCCACGGCAACCTCACCGGCGGCTCGGGTGGCTTCGCCGTCGCAGACAGCGTCCTCGCCGGCTCCGACACCTCGCTGGTCTCCCCCGTGATGGACCTGTCGGGCCATGACGACCCGGCGGTCCGGTTTCGGGAGGACTTCCGCTACCTCGGTGGCGAGATCGCCGACCTCGATGTGAGCATCGACGGAGGCCAGACCTGGCAGACCGTGCGCAGCCGACAGTCCAGCTCGCGGTCGGCGCAGGTGCGGGTGCCGCTGCCGCAGGCAGCCGGGCAGGACGACGTCCAGATCCGATTCCGCTACCACCGGGCCTCGGTCGTGTACTGGTGGGAGATCGACGACGTCTTCATCGGCGAGGTCGCCTGCGCGCCGAGCGTCGCCGGTGGGTACGTCGTCGGCACCGTCCGCGACGCCAATACCGACGAGCCGGTGATCGGCGCCCAGGTCACCGTCAGCGAGACCACGCACGTCGCCGGCCGGACCCCGGAGGACCCCGAGATCGAGGACGGGTTCTTCTGGGCCTTCGCCCCGTCCAGCACGGCGACCTTCTCCGCGGCGGCTCGGAACTACGCACCGCGTCCCACACCCGTGGAGGTCATCGACGGCGGCGCCGTCTGGCAGGACCTGGCGCTGGACGCCGGGCGGCTGGAGATGACCCCCGAGGTGTCCAGCACCCTCGAGCTGGGCGACGAGCCCGCCACCGAGACCGTCACGATCACCAACACCGGGACGGCTCCCGCGACGTACTCGTTGGGCGAACGCGACCCTGAGGCTCCCGCCGCCGAGAGTGCGCCGCAGGACGCCGCCTGGAGCAGCGCTCCCGCCCTGCCATACGACGTCTGGGACAACGGGGTCGTCGCGCTGGACGGGAAGATCTACTCGATCGGCGGCGCCACGAAGGACGGACCGCTCGTCGGCAGCCGGGTCTACGACCCGGCCGACCGGACCTGGTCGAAGATCGCCGCCCTGCCCGTGGCTACGGCCGGGATGGCAGTCGGCGTCGTCGACGACGTGATCGTCGCCACCGGGGGTGCGCAGCTGGCCGGTGTCAACCCGGACACCTATGTCTACGACCCGGCCGCAGATCGCTGGACGGAACGCGACGGCGCGCCGGTGCCCCGGAACCATGCCGCCAGGGCGGTCCTGGACGACCGGCTCGTGGTGGTCGGCGGCTGCCCGTTCTCCTGCGCCGGGTCCGCCGGGTCCGACGACGTGTTCCGCTATGACCCGGTGGCGGACGAGTGGGACGAGCTGGCGCCGTACCCGGTGCGGGTCTCGTTCCTCTCCTGCGGGGGCTTCGAGGACCGGATCGTCTGCTCCGGCGGCGACGGCGAGGCCCGGGACAGCCTGCACACCTACTCCTACGACCCCCGGACCGACGGCTGGAACCGCGTCGCGGACGCTCCGGAGTGGAGCTACGCCAGCGGCTCCGACGTGGTGGGCGGCCGCCTGGTCATCAGCGGCGGGATGCTCACCGGGTCCAAGGTGACCAACCATGTTTGGACCTACGACCCGGCGCAGGACACCTGGTCGGCGCTGCCGAACATGAGCAAGGCCCGGTACCGCACGGGCGCTGCCTGCGGGTACTACCGGGTGGGTGGCTCCAGCGGGTTCTCGACCACCTACTCCGACGTCGAACAGCTCTCGGGCTACGACGCGTGCACGCCGCCGGTGGAGGACGTGCCGTGGCTCTCCATCGACCCGGTCGGGGAGACGCTGGCGCCGGGCGAGCAGGTCACCGTCGACGTCACGCTCTCCGGCGAGGTCGACCAGCCCGGGGCATACGGCGCGGAGCTCCTGGTCGAGGAGGACACGCCGTACCGGGTGGCGCCGGTGGCGGTCCAGCTCACGGTGGACGCGCGGGCCACGGGCAGCAAGCTCGTGGCGCAGGTGACCGTAGTGGCCTGCGACGGGACCAGCACCGCGGCGGATGATGCCGTCGTCGGTGTCGACGGCGCCCGCGGGGCCTGGACGCTGACCACGACCGACGGTACGGCCGCACGGTGGTTCGACGTCCGCGACGGGGAGCTCATCGCGGCGGCCTCGCTCCCCGGCTACCGTCCCCAAGGTCAGGTCGTGCGGCCGGTCCCCGGCCGGACGGTCACGGCGGCCTTCGAACTGACTGAGCTGGAGTGTGGGCCCTGAGACCAGATCCGGGCCCAGCGACGACCCGCTTGAACTGCGCCACTCGTCGAGGTCACCTCGCGCACGGCGATACACCTGATGCCAGCAGCACGGTACGCCCAGGCCCGGGATAGACGCCGGAGCGAGTCTGTCACTGACCACCGCACGGCCTCGTCGGCCGGTTCTTCCACCAGCACCCGCAGGCACCACAGGTCACCTCACCCGTGCGACAGCCCCACTGTCGTCAGCGAAGTGGGGAGTGATCGAACACTGGCGACGACCCGCTACCTGTCGTCGCGGCGCAACCTGGCCCGACGGCGGCGGCCGCCGCTGTGGCGCCGTCCTGTGTGGAGCCGATCGGCCTCAGCCGGTCGGGTCCTCATCGGTGGGCCGCTCGTACACCTCGACGGTCACAGCGACCGACGCCTCAGCGCCGCTGATGCCCAGCGTGACCGTGTGCTTGCCCTTGTCGAGCGCCACCCAGGCGTCGAGCCCGCGGGCGACCTCCTTGCCGTCGATACTCCAGACCGCCGACTCGTCGGCCGCATCCTCGGCGACGCCGAATGCCGAGCCCCACAGCCGCAGCTCCTGCCCGGCGGTGTACGTGCGCCCGTCCTGCGGGTGCAGGATCGCCACCTGCGGCGCCCTCTCGGGCACCGTGACCGTGACGGGTTCGGATGCCGTCGAGTGGAAGCCGTCGTGAGCGACGACCTGCAGCAGCACCTTCCCGGCGGGCAGCACGTCCGGGCCGACGGTGAACGATCCGCCGACCAGCCCTGTGGCAACCGAGCGCCATTCCTCGCCGTCGGCCGACCAGCGGACCCAGTGGTCGGATGCGCCCTTCGACTCCCACCGAAGTGTGACGGAACCGTTCTTGGCGGACCTCGGCCGGGCGACGTCGACGGTCGGCGATTCGTCCGGCGCCTCCCGGCGCCAGACCACGTCGTCGCCGTCGACGATCTCGAGCGCGGCGCCCCCTTCGACGTCCGGGAGGAGGACCTGTGCCACGTAGCTGCCGCCGTCAGCGGCGTCGGACACGAGCGCATCGTCGGCGCAGCCGCAGCCGGACGCCGCCGTGGTGAGCCGTCCCAGCTGGCCTTCCGCGATGACGCGGCCCTCGCCGTCGACGAGGCGTACGCCGAAGCGGGTACGACCAGCGACCGGAAGGTCGGTGTACATGCCGGTCCGGGCGACGTCGACCTGGTCGACGAGTCTGCCGTGGTCGACCTGGACGATCACGGAGATCACGCGCTCGAAACGCGAGGGCGGGAACACTGGCAGCTCCACCTCCTTCTTGAGGTCCAACCACCACCACTCCTTGAGCTGGACCTCCTCCCACACCAGATCGTGCCACCAGGGCCAGTCGATACCCACCGTGGTGGGCGTGAACTGCTGGTTGTCCGTGAGGCGGCCGTAGTTGTACGGCGAGATCCACTGTGGACCGGCGTAGCCCATGACATCGCGGTGGACGTCCGGCGTCTTGACCTGTCCGTTGTTGATGTCGAGCCCGTACTCACCTGTCCGCCCCTGCGCGACCCCGGTCGGGTCGTAGGGCTCGTAGGCCGGGAAGTTCGGGTCGGCGTTCGGCGCGCCGCCCGACGGCGCGTGCGGCAGCCCTGCAGCATGCCCTGCCTCGTGCGCGAGCGTCCACGGCTGTCCGATGGGCCCGACGGCGACGCCCCCGCCGCCGCAGCCGCCCACCGGGCCCATGGGGGTGCCGGCCGGCAACAGCCCGTAGTAGATCCAACCTGCCTGGTTTCCGTCGGCCGTGCGCACCCCGGCCACTCGCGCGTGCAGGGCGTTCCACTGGGTGCCGCAGCCCGAAGCCGGGAACGAGGTGTCCTGCAGGTGGTTGGTCTGCACGAGCGATCCGGCGATCCGAAACCTCGCCGCGGAACGCACCGGAAAGATGGTCAGCGCCACTCCGGCCATCGCCTGAAGATCGCCGACCGTGGGCGCGGCGAGCTGCAGGTTCGCATTGTTCGAGATGCTCGTCGGGCCGTTGTACGAGATGGCGACGCCGGCCAGCCGGAGGGTCTGGCGCAGGGTGGCGCCGACGTTGAGAGTCCTCTCGATCGTGGTGGATCCCGCCGACAAGTGGACCACCAGCCGTAGGTACCCCTGCACCTCCGAGGCCGGAACCACGAAGTTCACCGTGCGGCCGATGTCGCCGCGAACCGTCTCGTAGGGGGTGAACAGGCTCGGTTGCGTGCTGGGCGTCGAAGACGAATGTGCGGAAAGTATCGCGACGTCCTGGTAGAGGAACCCGAACACCCGGCGCTGCAGCCTGAGGGTCGCGTTGCCGATCGCCTGGCTGCCGATGAGGCTGCGCACGTACACCCGCACCCACATCGGCTTGTTCGCGACGATCCGCTGCGCGTTGTCACCCTGCCGGTCTCCGGGGTCGGTCAGGTGCAGCTCGGAATCGAAGAACTGGATCGCCTGCGTGACCTCGATCCCGCTGACCCAGGGCTTGAAGAAGACGCTTGCCGTATCGAGCTCACGAAGCCGGTCCAGTTCGGCGTGGTGCGCCAGGCTGGTGATGTCCATCGCTGCTCCTCGGGTGGTGCGAGCACCGATGCTCGCGCCTGTAAAGATCCGCGCGGCGGACGGCGAATACGTGATCGCTCTCGGCAACTCCAGCTCGCCGCGCGACCGCTTCTCGCTCCACCTTCGTCGCGAACAGCGCGATGGTCAGCACCCCGGCGCCGTAGACCACCCACTCGCGGGTGGCCTGAGCGGCGCCGGCGCGGCCGAGACGGCGCCTACGCCAGGCTTGCCGTCACCGTTCCTTCGCTCCGCACGGAGAACTCCAGCCGGATCTGGGTGAGTCGGCTCCAGTCGATCCCTGGCGGCAGCTCCTGGGGCCGAAGCGCGATCCGCCAAGTAGCGAACGGACCGACCGGCGCGATGCTCGGCAGCTCGCCGGGGACCGTGTCTTGCCAGAACGTGGCGCGCGTCTCGATCATCGGCGCAGTCCCTCCCGCGCCGGGGCGGTACTCGAAGGTGCGCTCGATCGGATCGTGCTGCACGTCGACGAGCTCGCCGTCCGCGGAGGCGAGCTGCTCGTCACCGAGCTGGCTCAGGTGCACCTGGAACGTCTGCCCGGGCCTAAGAGCGGACTCCAGACCTTCGAGGTAGCACCGCACGTCGTCCAGCCGTACGTTGAACAGCCCGGCGAACGGCGAGTCGTCAAGCGAGGTGGACCGGTCCACCGGAGGGATCTTGTGCTGGACGAAATGGGCTCGCTCGTTCAGGTCGTCGTCCGTCCCGCGGTCCTTCGCGAGCGTGGCCGCCGCGCCTCGTGGCCCACCGCCGGGGATCGTCACGACGATCGGCTCGGCGCGCCTGGCGAGGCCGGTGGTCTGCAGCGCATGCACCGACCCGAGCGCCTCCGCCTTGAGCGCGCCGAGAGCGGACGCGACGTCCTGGGGCGTGACGTCGCCGGGATTCGGGCCGGCGAAGGTGGACGCGAACACGTCGGTCGTCGTGTCGAGGGACCAGAACCGGTACGCGCGAGCTGCCAGGTACAGCTCCTCGATGCACCGGTCGCGTGCCCGCGAGTAGAGCTGCTGCACATATCCGTCGAGTGCCGGGGCGGAGGCAGCCGCGAGCGCCGCCTCGCCCAGAGCACCGACGGCCTGTACCTGTGCCAGCGTTTGGGTCGCCCCGGCGAGCTGGCCGAGGGTCGCGTTGTAGTCGAGCACTGCGGCGTTGCGGGCGAGCACCGCCTGCGTGTAGTCGTCCATGGCCTTCTTGGCGTCGTCGGCGCCGTCGATGGCCGTGTAGCTGCCGAAGAGCGAGTCGAGGTCGGACTGGGTCGCCAGGAGCTTGTACCCGTCGGGATCGTCGAGCGTGACGATCCCGTTCGACATGACGTGGTACGCGTCCTGCGCAGTCTTCACCGACTGGCCGAGCACGTCCAGCCGTTTGACGACGGCGGACTTCGACGCGGTGGTCCCGTCGTCGGCTTCGACGGTGGTCAGCGTCGACTCCCACATCTTGAGCTCTTCCGTGCCTGCGACGGCGATCATCGCGGGCGGGTCCGCCGCTGCGTACGCCGACTGCTCGACCAGCCCGAGGAACTGGTCGAAGGACGGCAGCGTGAACGCGCTCTTGACCCCTTTGACGAACTTGTCGGCGGCGGCCTGGAGGGAGTGCTTGAGGTCCGCGATGTTGCCGGCGGCCGTGTCGATCTGGTTTCTCAGCGAGTCGCGGCGCGCGGTGAGGTCGGTGATCTGCTGCTGCACCGCGGCGGCGGTGTGGCGGGAGGATGCGAGGACGGCACCCGCCTGTGCGGCCCGCTGACCGGCGTCCGTGCGCGCGACCTCCCACTGCTGCTTGAGAGTCGCGACGGCGGTGAACAGCCCGATCGACCCGGTCGTCAGGTCGCCGAGGAGCGCCTCGTAGTCGTGCATCGCGCCGAGCGGCGCCCACGATGACGTGTGGCCGAAGGTGTCGTTGGTCGGCAGACGCAGGCTGGCGTACAGGCCCTGCGCGACGGCACCGGCGGCGGTCCCCGGCACGTAAGGACCGACGGCCATGAGCCAGGCCAGACGGGCGAACAGCGCGGCGACCTCGTCGCTGTCGTCGCGATCGAGCCCGAGCGCGTCGCGGCGGGTGCGGTCCATGAGCATCGTGAGCTGCACCGGTTCGGCGGTGAGCGCGATCGCCGCGCCGTCCGCCGAGGGCGTCACCGTCGTCGGGTGGGGCTTTCTCGTCGCGACGACGGCCGCCTGGGGAGTATTGGGGGCCAGGGGCGCGAGGACGGACCCCGCCTTGCCCGCCTTGAGCTCGATCACGGTCTCGCCACCGCCCCCGTATGCGCCCTTGCCACCCGCACCCGGAGTGCCGTCCTTTCCGTGGGATCCCACCGTGCCGTCCATGCCGGACGGCCCGTCTTCAGACGTCACGGTGGGCGGTGCGGCCATCGGCGACAGGGCGTCCATGCCGATCGATCCGCCGTAACCACCAGGACCCCCGGGGCCCCCAGGACCGCCCGGGCCGCCCGCACCGGCGGCGGCCCCGTCAGAAGCGTCCCACTGGTCGACGGGCGTCTTCATCTCGGCGTCCCAGCCCTTGCCGCCGTCTCCGCCGGGCTGACCTGGCTGACCGGGCTGCCCGGACTGCCCCGACCCGCCCACAGCCTTCAGCTCGAGGGTCGTCCCCGGGGCGTACTCGATGCCCCCGCAGCGGATGTCGATCCAGCCTGCGTCGTAGCCTTGCTGGCCAGCGGCGCCGGCGGCTCCGGCCGCACCGCACGTGCCGTTGCCCGGGTACCGCCACTTGTCGGGGATCAGGAACTGGTAGGTGTACTTGCCGTCGGGGCCGTCCTTCGCCTGGGGGAGGACGACGAGAGCTCCTGCGGCGCTCGGCGGCGCGAGGCCGCTGACGTCGACGACACACGCGGCGTCCCCGAACGCGTCGGTGCCGACCTCGAGCACCCGCGCGTGGATCTTCACACCCCGCGAGCGTGCTGTCAGGACACCCTCGCAGCGCACGACGTCGCCGTACACGACCAGGTCGGCCGTGTCGGGCACGTTCACCGCCGTGTACCCCGCCGCGGCCGCCGAAGGCGGCGCGCCGGCCGGGACGAGCACCACCGGCCCCGACGCGCGCACGGTCACGGTGCGCGCGAACCCGTCGCCGTCGAGGTCGGTCTCCTGGGAGAACCCCGGGCCGAACAAGACGGCCTGGGCTTCCGTCGTCGTCGGGCTCACGACGCTGCGACCTTGGCCGGGCTGAACAATCCCGCGTTGACGTAGAAGTCGGTGTTCTTGGCGACGCTCGCCGCGATGGCTCGCAGCCCGTCGCGAAGCTGACCGACCGCCGCGTCTGCCAAGAGCAGACCCCCCAGTCCTTTCTGGATCTTCTTCAACCGGACGTCGTACAGCTCGATCTTGCTGGCGACCTCGCGCTCGGCGCTGAGATAGGCCGCACCCGTCCGGACTGAGCCGTCCGGCGTCGCCTTGGCCAGCCGTTCCAGGCTCGCCCCGAACCCTGAGTCGAAGACGTTCGACACCGCGGCGGCGGTGGGCTTGTCGATCCTGCCGAGCGTCGTGCTCCCGTAGGTCTTGAGCCGGGACCAGAAGCTCGCGTAGGCCTCGTTCTTCAGCGCCGCGTCGAACTTCACCCGGGCAGCCGGCGGCCTCGGCAACGGGATTCCGTCCTTCGACGAGGCCGCGAACGCCCCGAGCCGATCCCGCAGGCCGCCGGCCGGGTCGGCGAGCTGGCTCGCCTGGTCTCCGAGCTCACCGCAGATCGCGTCGACCACGCCGGTGAAATGGAGACGCAGGTAGGTCGCCGGGAACTGGGCCACGGCGTCGCGATAGTCGGTGAGGGTGTCGCTCAGCCTGGTGGCGATCGGCTCCAGTGCCGCGGAGTCGAACGGGTCTGCGTCCTTCTGCCTCTGCCACGCCTTCAGGTCCGAGGTCGGGTCCGGGAGCGCCTTGAACGCCGCCGCGTAGCCGTCCTTCACCCAGTCGTCATCGATCTCCTTCGCCTTCGACTTCCCGATCCTTTCCATGTGCGAGGCGAGTGCGCTCCACGCCTTGGCAAGGTTCTCCGAGTTCGCGGCGACGACTCGCTCCTGGTCGCCGAGGCTGTGCCGGTACGTACCGTCGGGCTTCCTGAAGATCCCCACCCCACCACGGGTGCTCCCGACCAAGGCGGAGAACTGCTGCGAGACACCGGCGAGGCCTGTCGCCGCCGGCGTCGCCGTCCCTGGCCCTCCGGAGCCGGAGCTCGAGGAGCTGGAGCTCGAGGAGCTGGAGCCCGAGGAGCTGGAGCCCGAGGAACTGGAGCCCGATCCGCTCGTCGTGCCACTGCCGCTGCCCGTGCCAGGCGCTTGCTGCGAGGTCGACTGACCCTGCGGTGGGGTGGTCGTGCTCCCGTCGCCGGTACCAGTGCCCGACGTGTCGCCCGACGACCCGTCGTGGTCGCCCTGGCCGCCGGGTGGGACTCCCTCACCGGAATGAGTGCCGTGCCCCGGGGCCCCGGGGTCATCGTGCTCTCCCGAGCCGCTGTGATCACCTGTGCCGTGTTCGCCCGTGCCGTGCTCGCCGGACCCGTGGCCGCCTGTCTCGCTCATCGTCGCTCCCCGGACGCCTCATGGCTCCCGGGCACCTTCGGTCCGGCGCGCCGCCCTCTGTCTCCTGGCCAGGCCAGCATCCGAACGATGTCCCGCATACGCACGAGGTGGGAACGAATTCACCCGCACAAACGGGGTGCACCGCGGACATTCGAGACCGCAGCGCGTAGACGGCGAGTTCTTCGACCTGGAGGGTCTGCGCGGGTTTGTTGGCATGCCGGTCTGTGTGGACCGCACCATCGTCCCGCTCGCGGTCTGCCCGGGAGTTGACGGCGTCGACTTCGCCGACGCCTCGGACCGGCCGGCGGCGCAGTTCCCGCGCGGCCCCGGTGTCAGCGCGATCAACCCCAGGGCATCCTCCTGCTGCTCGCGCTGCTGTGGCAGTTCACCGCGCCGACCGGCTGACCGTCGCGGGTCGTGATGGGCGTCGACCTGCTCGTCGAGAAGGTGTGCGGCCGAGGTCTCCGTCGAATGCCCTGACCACCACCCCCGACGGGGGAGCGCCCGCCCCGAGCTCAGGCTCGAGGCGGGCCCCCTCGTGATGTCGGATCAGCCGCGGCCGGTCACGCGCCGGGTCGTCGGTTCGCCTGCGACCAGCGGCGCGTGGCCGGTCACGCGCCGGGTCGTCGGTTCGCCTGCGACCAGCGGCGCGATGGTGATCGCGTCGATGTTCGGCGCGAACGCCTCCGGGTTCCCGAACCGCAGCGGCCGGTCGGCGGTCGCGAGGGTCACCGGGACGGTGCGGTCCCAGAAGCTGTCCCACGAGAACGTGTAGCGGAAGTGGGTGGCCCCGGCGACGGAGTCGCCCTCCCGGACCTGCAGCTCCCGATCGACGACCTGCGGGTTGTAGTCGTGCTTCCCGGAGAGCTCCGCGTTGGCGTACCGGACGGTGACGTCGTAGTCGCCGGCGGCGTCGAAGCCCGCGGCGCGGGCGATCTCGAGGTAGTTCTCCTCGCCGTCGCCGAGCCACTCGACGACCTTGCCGCCCGAGGCGTTGGAACCCGAGGCTGCGCTCTTGCTCGCGACGACGGCGGTGCCGTGGAGGTCGGTGTCCTCTGCCTCGACGGTGACGGCGGCGTCGTCGGACGCACGCGTGGTCGTCACCGACTCGACGAGCGCCCCGGTGACCGACGTGAGCTCGAGCTCGTTGATGCCCTCGGCGAGGTGGACGCGGGCCGTGGAGACCCATGAGCCGGGGCGCGGGGTGTCGAACGTCGTCGCCGCACGCCCGTTGGCCGACAGCGTCAGGTCCGAGGACGCCGACGTCGTGTGCCGCACGGCGATGTCGTAGTAGCCGGACTCCATCGCGGTCGCGTACACCTCGGCACGCTGGCCGTCACCCTGAACCCCAGCGGATCCCTGGGCCTTGCCGCCGTCCCAGTCCAGGCCGGCGCCACCGGCGAAGCGCATCGTGCGGGCCGGGTACGCGGTCGGCTCGCCGTCGCTGACGTCGGTCAGGACGAGCTTGTCGAGCGTGATGTCGGCGTTCGGCAGCAGCGTTCGGCCGTCCTCGCTGGCCCGCAGCGAGAGCACGTGCTCGCCCGCGGCGAGCTCGACCTGCACCTCGGTGCTGCCGCGGTACTGCCACTTCTGGGCGCTCGTGAGCGCGAGGTCGGCGGTGTACTGGACGGGCTGGTCGAGCGCGCCGTCCACGAAGAGCGCGTGGCGTCCGGGGACGCCGGGCGTGGCGCCGATGACCTGCAGGCGGTAGGTGCCGTCGCGCGGCACTGTCACGGTCCAGTCGGCGCGAGAGGTGGCCTTGTTGAACGAGCCGACGTCGTGCCCGCCGGAGGCGAGGAACTTCCAGCCGCCGTCGCCCTGCGGGTCCTGGGCGTAGACCTGGGCGTCGGTGAGCGCGGTGTCCTCCGCCTCGATGCTCGTCGTCCACGTCGGCGCGGCCGCGGCCTCGTGCGCCTGTGCCGGGGTGACGAGCACCTGGTACGCGGCGTATCGGTCGTAGGTGTCGAGGTCGAGCGCCAGCTCCCCGGAGCGCACCGTCGCGCCGTCGAGCCGCTGCACCACGCGCGGGGTGCTCGAGAGCCCCTGGGCCCCGGACAGGGTGACCTCACGCACCTCGACGTCCACCTTCTGGCCGAAGGTGCGCCGGTCCAGGCCGGACAGGTCGAGACGGACGTCGTCGTCGGTGCCGCCGAGCAGGACGGTCGCGCGGCGGTTCGCGGCGTCGATCGCGCCGATGCCCTGCAGGGTGTCGACGGTGTCCGGGTGGGGCGGGTCGACCTGGACGGTCTGGCTGCCCTCGAGGTCGCCGTACCACTTGAACATCCACCAGCCGGCGTTGGCGCCGCCGGCGCGGGCGGTGTTGTCCGACAGGTTCCCCGCGTAGTTCCAGTAGGCCGTCTGGGCGTCGACCTTCTCGTCCTCGAACATCGACAGCCACTGCACGAGCTGGCCGGGCACGCCCATGTCGCGCAGCATCCCGTACTCGGTGATGTTCACGTGGATCGGGTCGATCCCGAGGTCCTGCTCCAGCTGCCGGTAGTCGCGCATGTGGGAGCGGAAGGTGGCGAGGTTGTCGATGCCGAGCTCGTGCCAGATGAACACGTCGGGGAGGACGTCGTTCGCCTTGGCGTAGGTGAGGTAGTCGGCCGACCGCTCGGGCTGCCAGCGGGTGTCCCCGGGGCCGCCGATGCGGGCGTGGCCCAGCCCGTGCCGGTCGTAGACCTCCTGGATCTTCTCGTACGTGGCCTGCCAGTCCGCGAGGAACTGGTCCTGCTGCGCGGCCCAGTCCGGGTACCAGTTGCCGCCGTCGGGCTCGTTGAACGGGATGAACAGGTACTTCTCGGGGTGGTCGGACTGCGTGGCGACCGCCTCGGTGACGAACTCGACGATCTCGAGGTAGTCCCACACGCCGTTCGACTGCTCGACGAAGGTGCCTGTTGTCTGGTCGTAGGTGCGGGCGTCGCCGGGGCGCTTGCCGCCGTTGTAGGACCAGTCGGGGTAGTAGTCCTGGATGTAGATCGCCAGCTCCTGGCCGTGCTTGGCGAAGAAGCCGTCCTCGATCGTCAGCGCGTCGCCGCTGGGGTGCTGGGTGCCGTAGGGCGCCTTCTGGGACGAGTTCGTAATGTGGGCGCCGTCGATGAGCGCCTGGGTGGGTACGCCGTCGTCGCCGAAGCCGTACAGCGTGCCGGTCGCGCCGCCACGGAAGTCGCCGGTCGTCTGCGCGAAGTCCACGGACAGGACGTCGGGCACGGATCCTCCTTCGTCGGGTGCGGGCGCCGCCCATCCTGCCTGCGCGGAGACGCCGAGCGCGGCGACGGTCGCGGCGGCTAGGACGCGGCGGCCTAGGCCCCTGTGATGCACGCTTTCACGTGGCTGGGTCACGATCCACTCCTTCGTAGCTCCTGACGCCCGTCGTCGGGCGCCCTCGCCCATGAAAGCGTGGATCACACTCGTCCACAAGAGTGCGCGCCGGTCGCGTAACCTTGCGGCGTGAGCCAGGTCCCGAGGATGAAGCCGCCCGTCATCGCCGACGTCGCGCGGGTGGCGGGCGTGTCGGTGCCCACCGTCTCGCGGGTGCTCAACGGCACGGTTCCCGTCAGTGCCGAGCGTCGCGAGCGGGTCATGGCGGCGGTCAAGCAGCTGGGCTTCCGGCCCAACGGCGCGGCCCGGTCGCTGGCCAGCCAGGCCGGCTCGATGATCGCCGTCTTCGCGGGCAACACCACGCGCTACGGCTATGCGGCCACCATCCAGGGCATCGAGGAGGCGGCGCGTCAGGCCGGCTACATGGTGGTCATCTCCGTCGTGGAGACCGCGGACGGGCCCACTGTCGAACGGGCCATCGACCACGCTCTCGGTCAGCCGCTGGCCGGGGCGATCATCCTCGAGTTCGACCCGCCGGGCGTCGCCGCGCTGGCGCAGATGCCCTCCTGGCTGCCCGCGGTCGCCGCCGCGTCGGGAGGCTCGTCCGACGAGGCGATCTCGCACGCGTACATGGACGACCGCTATGCCGCGACGCAGGCCACCCGTTACCTGCTCGACCTGGGGCACCAGACCGTGCACCACGTGGCGATCCCGTCCGTCGGGGTGGAGAGCCCGCGCATGGTCGGGTGGCGCGAGGCGCTGCGGGACGCGGGGATCGAGCCGCCGCCGGTGATCCATGCTGGGTGGGACCCGCTGGCCGGGTACGACGCCGGGGTGCGGCTGGCGCGCCACGAGGCGGCCACCGCCGTGCTCGCCGGCAACGATGAGCTCGCGATCGGCGTCATGAAGGGGCTGGTCGACTCCGGGCGGTCGATCCCGGGCGACGTCAGCGTCGTCGGCTTCGACGACCACCCCCTGAGCCAGCTCTGGATGCCGCCGCTGACGACGGTGCGGCAGGACTTCGTGGGGCTCGGCCACCAGGTGTTCGGACTGCTCGTCGGGCGCATGGAGGCGGGCGAGCCGCGCCCCTCGGTGCGCATGGTGCCGGACCTGATCGTGCGCCGGTCGACCGGTCGCCCCGCGCCGCGGTAGGCGACGGGACCGGGAGGACGCTGGCGCGCGCCGGCGCAGCCGGGCGCGCTCGCGGGCTCGCTGAAACCGGGAATCAGATCTCACCCGGTCACTGGCCGACGGCACTTGCATTTTCAGATGATCGACGCTTTCATAGCGTGATTGACGACGCGCCATGGCGGCGAAGGAAGCGAGGCAGAGATGCCGGATCGGGCCGACGAGGGCCGCGAACTGATGACGTGGGGTGACGGCGCCCTTCGGCTGGTCGTGCGCCGCCCCCTGGACGGCCCGGTCGCCGTGTCCCTGGTCCAGGCCGGTGAGCGGCCGGGCCCGGTGGTGCAGCCGCTCGTCGAGATCCTCGCCGTCGGGCACGGGCACCGCTCCGCGAACCTGCGGAACACCGCGACCGAGATCGGCGCGCGGCTGCGGTACGTGCGCCACGAGGTGACCGGGACCCCGGGCTGGGAGCGGCTCGAGGTCGTGCAGCGCGACGACGTCAGCGGCCTGGAGGTGCACTCCGTCCTGCGCGCCCGCGCCGGCGGGACGTCGGTGCAGGCGTGGACGTCCGTGCGCAACACGGGGTCGTCGACAGTGCACCTCCAGGCGGTCTCGTCGCTTATGCTCGCCGACCCCTGCGGTCCGGACGGACTGGACGACGTCCGGTCCCTCGAGGGCGACAGCGAGTGGCTCGGTGAGTGGCGCTGGTCGTCGCGGCCGGTGCGTGGCCAGGACGGGCTGCCCGCGCTGGGCCTCGTCTCGCACCAGCGCCAGGACTCCCGAGGTGCACGCGCCGTCGTCAGCCACGGCACCTGGTCGTCGGGGGAGCACCCGCCCACGGGCACGCTCGCCACGGAGTCGGCCGGTCTGGCGTGGCAGGTCGAGCACCCCGGGCCGTGGCGGATGGAGCTCGGCGTCCGGCTGACCGCCGACGACCGTGAGGCCCTGGTGCTGGGCCTGCTCGGCCCGACGGACGCGGACCACGCCTGGGTGCGCAGCCTGGGGCCGGGCGAGGAGTTCACCTCGGTGCCCGTGTCGGTGGCTTGGGCCGACGGCGACTGGCAGGCCGCGGTGGGCGAGCTGACCCGCCACCGCCGCGCAGACCGCCGACCCGCCCGTGCGGTCGGGGCCGTCGTCTTCAACGACTACATGAACACGCTCATGGGCGACCCGACCACCGACAAGCTGTTGCCGCTGATCGCGGCGGCCGGCGAGGCCGGCGCCGACTACTTCTGCGTCGATGCCGGCTGGTATGACGACGGTGGCGACTGGTGGGACTCCGTGGGGGAGTGGCAGCCGTCGCGCGTGCGCTTCCCCGACGGCGGGCTCGACCGGGTCCTCGACGCGATCCGGGCCGCCGACATGGTTCCCGGGCTCTGGCTGGAGCCTGAGGTCATCGGCGTCCGCAGCCCGCTTGCGGTCCAGCTCCCCGAGGAGGCGTTCCTCCAGCGGAACGGCGTGCGGATCGTCGAGCACGGCCGCTACCTGCTGGACCTGCGTGACGAGCAGGCGCGCAAGCATCTGGACGACGTCGTCGACCGGCTGGTCGACGAGCACGGCGTGGGCTACTTCAAGCTCGACTACAACGTCACCCCGGGCCCCGGCACGGACCGCGATGCCGACAGCGTGGGCGACGGCCTGCTGCGGCACACCCGCGCGTACCTGACCTGGCTCGACGGCGTCCTCGAGCGGCACCCGAGCCTGGTCGTGGAGAACTGCGCGTCCGGGGCGATGCGCGCCGACAACGGGCTGCTGTCCCGCCTCGAGCTCCAGTCGACGACCGACCAGCAGGAGCCGTTGCGCTATCCGCCCGTCGCCGCCGGCGCGCTCGTCGGCGTCCTCCCGGAGCAGGCGGGCAACTGGGCCTACCCGCAGCCGTCCATGTCCGACGCGCAGATCGTCTTCACCATGGTGACCGGCCTTTCCGGCCGGCTGTACCTGTCCGGTCGGCTCGACGAGATGAACGCCGACCAGCGCGCGCTCGTCGCCGAGGGCGTGTGGGTGTCGCGCGACTGGGACGACGCGGCCCGCGACGCGGTGCCGGTCTGGCCGCTGGGGCTCCCGGACTGGGAGTCGCCCTGGGTTGCTGTCGGGCGCGCCACCGCCGACGAGACCTTGCTGGCCGTCTGGTGGCGCGGCGGCGACCAGCGTGAGCTCTCGCTCCCGGTGCCGCGCGGCACCGTCGAGGCGGTCTACCCCGCCGAGGCCACGGCGTCCGGCCTCGAGATGAGCCCGGAGGACGGGCGACTGCGGCTGCGCGCGGCCACGGGCGAGCCCGCGGCACGAGTACTGAAGATCCGCCATCAGGACGCGCGGTAGCACACCGTCGTCCAGCCAGGTCCCGACGTCATCGATGACGACGGGCGAGTTCCGAGGAGCTGATATGAAGAAGTATCTGACCGGCGCGGCCGCGGCCGCAGCAGTGGCGGCACTGACCTTGACCGGCTGCAGCGATCCCACCGCGGGCACGGGTGCGGGCGGTGGCGGGGGACAGGCCGTGGAGTGGCCCGACGCGACCGCCGACCTCGCCGGCACCACCCTCACGATCTGGGCCGCGCAGAACTCCAACACGGTGCCCGAGGCGGTCACGGCCGCGTTCGAGGAGGCCACGGGGGCGAAGGTGGAGATCGTCACGATCCCCGACCCGTACGAGCAGGGTATCCAGACCAAGGTCGCCACCGGCGACAAGCCGGACCTGGCGTTCTGGCAGCCGACGGCGTCGATGCTCACCGCGCTGAACGCCCCCACGAACCTGCAGCCGCTCGACGGCGCCCCGTGGCTCGACTCCTACAGCCCCGAGGTCAAGGACATCACCGGCACCCTTGACGACACCCGCTACGCGGCCCTCATCACGAGCCCGGCGGTGCAGGGCGTCTACTACAACAAGGAGGTCTTCGCCGAGCACGGGATCACGGAGACCCCCAAGAGCTGGGACGAGTTCGTCGAGCTCGGCCGCACTCTCAAGGGCGAGGGCGAGACCCCGTTCTTCGAGATGGCCGGTGACCAGTGGGCGACGCAGTGGTGGGTGCAGGTCCAGCTCGCCGACGCTGCCGCCGACGGACTGTGGGACCGCGTGAACACGGGTGAGGAGAAGTTCACCGACCCGACCATCCTCGGCGCGATCGAGACCTACAAGTCGCTCGTCGACGAGGGCCTGTTCAACGACGACATCAAGACCGCGACGCTGGAGGACCAGGCCGACGCGCTGCTCACCGGGGACGCGGCCATGGCCGTGCAGGTCAACTCGTTCTTCGGGCAGCTGCAGGCCAAGGCCGACACCGCCGAGCTCGACGAGGCGATCGGGTTCTTCCCGATCTCGCCCAGCGGCAACGTCGCGACCGTGATCCCCGACCAGTCCAACGCGCTGGTGGCGTTCAAGACCGGCGACGCCACGCGCGAGGCCGCGGCACGCCAGCTGCTGTCGTTCTGGCTCGGCGACGGCTACGCGGACTTCGTCGCCGACCGGCAGACCGTCTCCCTCCAGCCCGACGTGCCCACCCCGGACGGCGTGCCGCAGGCGCTGAAGGACGTGCACGCGTCGCTGGCCGACTCCGTCGGATCCATGCAGTCCCTGGCCGTGGCCAACCCCGACCTGTACATCTACCTGGCCGACATGATCCAGGGCACCACGACCCCGGACGAGGTCGCCCAGCAGACCCAGGACCAGTTCGCCCAGCTCGCCCGCGCCCAGGGCGTCGAAGGCTTCTGAGCCCAGCCGTGGTGCCGGGGCGGGCCGTCGCCCGCCCCGGCACCACCGAAAGGTGATGCACCGATGACCGCGACCCTCAGCACAGGCACACCGGCCCGCCCGGCGTCCACGCCCCGACGCACTACGCCAGGCAGAGACGAACGCACCCGCAAGAACCACCCGGCGTGGTTCCTCGTGCCCGCGTTCGTCGTCCTGGGCGTGTTCTTCTTCGTCCCGACGATCTTCAACTTCGTCTACGCGCTGACGGACTGGTCGAGCTTCAAGGCCTCGATCTCGTTCGTCGGGCTGCGCAACTTCGCCGACCTGCTCAGCAGCGGCACCCTGCTCTCGTCGCTGCGCATCACCCTGGTCTACGCGGTACTCGTGGCCATCTTCCAGAACCTGTTCGGGCTGCTGCTCGCGCTCCTGCTCGAGCGCGACACCCGCGTCAACCGGTTCGCGCGGGTCATGTTTTTCATCCCCGTGATCATGTCGGCGCTCGCGGTCGGGTACGTCTTCCAGGCGATGCTCAAGCCGGACGGCGCGGTCAACGGGATGCTCGGCACCCTCCTCGGCACCGACGTGACGATCCCGTGGCTCGGCTCCACCACCTGGACGCTGCTCGTCGTGGCGCTCATCCACTCCTGGAAGTGGATGGGCCTGTCGATGCTCATCTACCTGGCCGGACTCAAGACCATCAACGAGGACGTGCTCGAGGCGGCCCGGCTCGACGGCGCCTCCTCGTGGCGCACCTTCCGCGACATCCGGTTTCCCCTGCTCGCGCCGGCCATCACCTTCAACGTCGCGACCGCGCTGCTGGGGTCGATGAACGGGTTCGACATCGTCCAGGCGACCACCGGCGGCGGCCCCGCCCGGACGACGGAGCTGCTCAACATCTTCATCTTCCGGACCTTCGGTCAGGGCCTGTTCGCGCAGGCCACGACGATGAGCCTCGTCCTGTTCGTGGTGGTCGTCGCCCTCGCGTTCCCCGTCATCCGCAACCTTCGCAAGCGGGAGGAAGTCCTGTGATCTCGCAGACCGCTCACCCCAGCGCCCTGACCCGCTCCCGCACCACGCGGTGGACCGCCGGCGGCCGCACCGGCACCTGGCGCACCCTCCAGCCTGTCGTGGCACTGCTCGCCGTCGTCGTGCTGATCGGCATGCCGCTGTGGATCGTCGTCGTCACCGCCGGCAAGACTCAGGCCGAGGCGCTCAACCCCAACCTCGCCCTGCCCACGACGTGGCAGTACCTGGAGAACTTCTCGGCCGTCTGGGACCAGGGCCGCCTGCCCGCCGGATTCTTCGGCAGCCTGCTGATCATGGTGCCCGCCGTGATCGGCGTGCTCGTGCTCGGCTCGCTCGCCTCGTGGGTGCTGGCCCGCCGCACCACCCGCGGCTACGCCGTGCTCTACGCCCTGGCGATCAGCGGCATCGTGCTGCCCCCCGCCGTCGTCACCATCGTGCTGCTGCTGCGCCAGCTCGGGCTCGCCGGCACCGCCGTCGGGATGATCGGCGTCTACATGGGCATGTACATGTCGACGGTGATCTTCTTCGTCACCGGGTTCGTGCGGACCATCCCGCACGAGCTCGAGGAGGCCGCCCGCGTCGACGGCGCCGGACCCCTGCGCGTCTTCGGCACGATCATCCTGCCGCTGCTCGTGCCCGTGCTGTCCACCGCCACGATCCTGATCTGCCTGTACGTGTGGAACGACGTCTTCTACGCGTTCTTCGTCGTCGGCGGGAGGCTCGACACCCTGCCGCTCAACCTGTTCCAGGTCGCCAGCGCCGGGCTCTACCTCGACAACTGGCACCTGATCTTTGCCTACGTGATCCTTATGAGCCTGCCGCTGCTGGTCGTGTTCATCGTCGCGCAGCGCAAGATCATCTCGGGCATCACGTCCGGGGCGGTGAAGTAGTCCCGCGCCGAGCGCGCGGGCCGGGAGATCGTCCGCCACAGCGGGCATTCGCCTCGGCCCGCCGTCGGGCAGGTCGCACGCTCGATCAGGCTTCCGCCTGCTCGAGCGCCTGATCGGCGCGCTCGGGGCTGCCGTCGGCAAGGCCGTTCTCGATCCGGCGCCGCGACGCGACCAGCAGTCCAACGCCGACCAGGCACACGAGCACCTCGCTGACGGTGAGCGCCCAGATGATGCCGGCGAGCCCGAACCAGAGGTTGCCGAGGATCACGATGGGGATGAACAGCACGCCCTGCGACACCGACATCACGATCGCCGGGGTGGCCCGGCCGGTCGCCTGGAACAGCGACGTCATGAGCCCGGCGAAGCCGTTGGCGATCATCGCGACGAGCTGCGCCGTGAGGATCGTGGCGCCGATGGTCAGGACAGCGGGGTCGGAGACGAACGCGGAGAACACCTGGTCGCGGAACAGGATCACGACCGTGGAAAACAGCACCCCTAGGCCGCCGACGGTGAGTCCGGCCACCCGCAGGGCGGCGACGAGGCGGCCGCGGTCGCCCTTGCCGTACGCGTAGGCGAGCAGCGGCAGGATGCCGAGCGTGACACCCATGAGCAGGAACTCGGGCACCTGGGCGATGCGGACGGCGACGCCCATCGCAGCCAGCGGCCCGTCGCCGTAGGCCGCGGCGAGGTTGTTGAGCACCAGCGAGGTGACGATGAGGAACGAGGCCTGCAGCAGCTCGCCCACGCCGACGCCGAACACGGGCTTGATGACGTCGCCCGACAGGGTGAACCAGCGCGGCGCGAGGCTCATGTGCTCGCTGTGCCGGGTGAGCCAGGTGGCGAAGTAGGCGACGACACCGAGGTTGGCCAGCCCGGTCGCGAGGGCCACGCCGGCGACGCCCCAGTGCAGCACCAGGATGAACAGCACGTCGAGCAGCAGGTTCGCCACCGTGGAGGCGACGAGGCCGACCATGACCTGGCGTGAGGCGCCCTCGGCGCGGACGAGCTGCTCCAGGCAGAACGCCGCGGCGAGCACGGGGACGAAGGCGAGCATGACGGCGACATAGGTCGTGGTGGCCGACGTCGCGGCGTCGGCCGCGCCGAGCAGCGAGACGAGCGGGCCGAGGAAGACCAGCCCACCGGCGCCGAGCACGACGCCGGTGATCACCGCGCCCCAGACGGCGAACGACGAGACGTGCTTCACCTTGGATGCTTCGGCGGGGTCGCTCTCGGCCGCGCCCAGGAGGCGGGAGACGAGCGCCCCGCCGCCGACGCCGAACACGCCGCCGACGGCCATGACGAGGCCGAGGATCGGGGTGCCGAGCGTGACCGCGGCGAGCAGCGCGTTGTCGTGCAGCGAGCCGATGAAGCCGGCGTTGATGACGTTGTAGACGGCGCCGACGATCATCGCCGCGGCCATCGGCACGCACAGGTGCACGAGGGCGCGGACGATCGGCGCGGAGGAGAGGTACCAGCGGTTGGTGCCGACGGCGTCGGCCTCGCCGGGTGCCTGGGCAACCGGCGAGGATGGCGACTGGTCGGGGGGAGTGAGGTCGGTGGTGCTCATGGCGGCTGCTCCTTTTCGGGCAGGCTCGAGCGCACGCCGACGGGACGCCGGCGCGGCGGAGCGGAACAGGGTGTGGGGGAGCGGCCGACGCGCGGGGCGCGGGTCGGTCGGGTCACATCAGGTACGTCAGGACGGTGAGGTCAGTCCCGGGTGGGTTGCGGCAGCTCGGCGACGATCTTGCCGAGGAGCCGTTGCAAGGTGGCGCGCTCGTCGTGGTCCAGGGGCGCGAGGATCGTCTCGTCGACGGCGGCCATCGCGTCGGGGAAGCCGGCGACGAGCGCGGCGCCGGCCGGGGTGGCATGGACGCGCTTGACGCGTGCGTTGTCGGGTGCCGGGCGGCGCTCGACGAGGCCGCGCTGCTCGAGCCCCTTGAGGAGGCTCGTGACGCTCGCGGCGCTGGTGCGGCTCACCGCGGCGATGTCGCGCTGGATCGCGCCGGGGTTCTGCACGAGGTAGCCGAGCACGAAGGCCTGCTCGTGGCTGATCTCGCGCTCGCGGATCCAGTCCTCGCCGGCCTTGCGTTGCGCCCACCCGATCCAGCGGACCAGCTCGAGGCTGCTGGTGGGCATGGGCTGCTGGGTCATGATGAGGACTCTAACCGTTAGAGATCTAACTGTCAACGAGTGCGCCCTCAGCTCGAGGCGGCGCGTGGCCGCATGGCTACCGCAGGGCGTGAGTCACGTGCTCCGCAAGGGGCGACGGTGGCCAGCCCGTCGGCCCGTTCCTGCTCGGCTCCGGGTACGCGGGCGTGGACCGGGAGCGGTGGCATCTGCGCCGGTGTCTCGACCGCATCGTGAACCTGGCCGCGGTCTCAGACGACCTTGATCGAGTGTGCCCTGGCGCTGGCTCCGGTGAGGTACTTCGCGGCCGTCGAGGAGGGGGTGAACGTCACCACGACCGGATACGTCCGAGGGCCACGCTTCCTGGGAAGGGACACGACGACCTTGCCCTTGTTCGACGCGGTGAGCGACACCTTCTTGGTCGTCGTGCCGACCTTGACGGTGACGGTGCCGACGGGCGCTCTGACGCCTGTGGCCTTGACGGTGACGGCCACCTTCGGTGTCGTCGTCCGGCGGATCGTCGTGGCGGCCGGAGTCCCTGTGACGGTCGGCTTGACCTTCGGCACGACCGCGGTCGACCCCGTGGTCGTCGAGGCACTGGTGTAACCGGACTTGGTCGCGGTGACCTTCACGCTCAGGCGTGCACCGACGTCCGAGGTGCTGACCCGGTAGCTCGACGTGGACGCCCCAGGGATGGCCCGACCCGACCGGAGCCACTGGAATCGCACGGTGACGCCGCTCGTCGACCACCTGCCTTGAGTGGCGGTCAGGAGCGACCCGACCTTCGCGCTGCCGCCGATCGTCGGCGCGCTCGTCGCACGGGGCGCCGGGCCAGGGAGCACCTTGGCGGACGTCGTCGTCGACGTGGCGTCACGGTAGTCGACGTGTCGCGCCGTGATCCTGGCGGAGAGCTGGTGGCCGGCATCGGCTGCGACGGGCCGGTACGACGACGACGTGGCGCCCTGGATCGCCGCGCCGTCCCGGAGCCAGGTGTAGGCATAGGTGGCGTTCGGGACGTTCCAGGTCCCCGGCTTGACGCTGATGGCGGTGCCGACCGCCGGCGGCCCGGAGAGGGTCGGTCGCGCGGTGTTCGTCATGGTCACGGCGATATCAGCACCCGTGACCGCGGAGCCGCAGCTTTCGACGGTGACGGTCTTCCCGGACGTCGTGTCCCCGCCGGAATAGTAGGTGGCCGAGATCTTAGGGTCGTAGCTGTGCCCTCCGGCCGAGACCGAGTACCTGCCGGGGGCAAGCCCAGTGATCTTGAACTCGCCGTCCTCGTCCCTCCAGCCCGACCGGCTGGACGTGTCGTCGTCGAGGTTCGTCGCGGAGATGCCCCACAGCGTCATCTGTGGCCATTGATCGAGTCCGGTGACCCGGCCCGAGATCGAGCCGCATGCCGTGAGCGCCACGTCGACGTTCTCGGTGATCTCGCCGCCGACGAGGGTCACCGGCTTGGCGCCGGCCATGCTGAGCGAGCCGTCAGCACCGTCGTAGTACCTCGAGGCGAAACCTTCTCCGCCCTCGAACTTCACGAGATAGCTCCCTGGTGCGATCCCGGCGCGGTCGAGCGACCGGCCTGAGATCACGTATTCGCCCCCGGTCCCGTCGGGCCATGCGGGCGTGTCGTACGCGTGCCGCCCGTCGGTCGTATAAAGAGTCACGCCCCGGGCGAACTGCGGATCGAGCGCGGGACCGTCGATACGGCCGGTGATCCGCCCACCCGGGAGCGCGTCCATCGAGAGCGCAAGCTGCGCTCCCGGCGTGATGTCGATCAGCTCAGCGGCGTCGGCATCGGCGACGCCGGGATAGTAGGTCGGGAGGTAACCCACCTGACCCGCGTCGGCGTCGATCCTGAGCCGCCACTGCCCGAACACCCGCGTTCGGAACGTGTAGACGTCTGCTGACGAAGTCCCCCAGTAGTCAGCACGCACCGTCCCGTCCGGGGCCTCGAGATACGCGTCACCGATGCCCCAGACGTCGCCGTCGATTCCGGTCACGCGCACGGTGACGGAAGCGCTGGGCTGCGGCTGGTAGGCCACCCGCAGCAACTGGGACCCGTTTCCGACGGTGACCGGGACATGATCTGCGGCGACGGCATCGTCGGCCTCGTCACGAACCGTGACGAAGTAGTCGCCGGGCTGGAGGCCGTCGACCGAGAACTCATTCTCGGCCTCGACGCCGTCGGACGGTGTCCAGGTGCCGTCGAAGAGCCAGCCCGAACCGTGAACCGTGCCGTCGGCGTCCTCGACCGTCACCCACGGCCTGGCGAAGTCACAGTCGTCCGCCGCCACCTGCGAACAGTCCTTGTCGACGACGACGGTCAGGAGCCCGGCCCCGTCGTCAGCAACGGCCGGGGCCGTCGCAGCCACCACCATCGACATCGTGACCGCCGCCGCGGCCACGACGCGTCCCACACGTCGCACGGGAACCTCCATGTCAGGGCACGTCGATGGCGCCCAGGGCACGCTCCGGGAACCCGTGGCGCAGCCGAAGAATAGGGCCACCGACGACGACGCAAGTCCACGCGCGCGGGTGAACTTGGCCAGGTCGTGCCCACGGACGTCGACCAGCCCTCGCATGGGGGCGCTGGGCCGTCCCCGTGGGGCCGCGGACGCGGGGTGGCCGCGACCGACCGGCCCGAGTTGTGACCGTCCAGCTCGGCGCGGGCCTGTGCTCGCCGGACATCTCGTTCCGTGCGACGGAGCCAGTCGGCGAGCGGATCGACGTCGGAGAGCACACGATTGCGCAGGGCGTGGCCGGTGGGATCCAGCGCCCGAAGCCAGTCGGCGTATCGACGCATGCGGTCTGGAATCGCGTTCGGAACGAGACTGTGTGCGCGCGCAGGTCGTCGTAGCCGACGAGCTCCCGCGGCGCAGTTCCCGGACGCCCCTCCTCCAGCCCCACGATCCCGAGCGCACGGGCGCGCACGAACATGCTTGCCAGCCGCGTGTCCCGGAACTTGTGCGCTTGCCTGACCGGTTCCCAGTCGGCGTCGTACGGGTCGTGCAGGCCGCCGATGCGCTCCCGTCCACCGACGAGCCGGCCGGCCCTGAGGCCAGCGTCCAGACCTCCGCGGCGGGTCACCTCCCCGGCCGTTGCTTGCCCCGTGCGGCCTACGGACTCGGAACGTGCGATGGCGGGGCGAACTGGGGCTTGTTTCCGACCAGGTGCGTGAGCACCTGCAGGAATCGGAAGCCGTCGTCGCCATACTGCTTGGTCGACTTGCCGGCGATCGCGGCCAGCTCGTTGACCCGACGAGTGAACTCATGGTTGAGCACCAACGTGATGTCCTCGAACGCTTCGAGCCCACTGACGATGCCGGGCGGCACCTTGGGGGACCAGAACTCCACCGTCGGGGAGTCCTCGTTGTAGACGTTGCGGGCGTACTGGAGCGCCCTGTCCACCTTCCGTCGGACCGTCTCAACGGACTTTGCGTTCCCGCCGTAGTTCAGGTCATCCAGGTGGATCGCAACCTCAGCGATCCAGACAGACTGCTCCTCGCCCGCGCCGGCGATTCCGATGACATCGATCTCGCCCTGCTGCTCCGGAAGGTAGGCGTTGTACGCGACGGTGTGGCATCCGCGAACGTGGCGCAGGTACGCGCCCACCAGCGACTCTCCGATCTCCATCGATCGCTCCTTCGTCAGAAGATGTCGTCACTCGGAGACTCGCACACACCTATTGGGTGTGACGGTCTCGCTGCGGGTGATCTCGGCCGGGCAGGGGTATGCCTACCTTCTGCGGTCGGTCGTGACCGGCGAAGGGAACGCACCGCAGGCGTCGGCGTTCACGCGATACTTCACCGAGGCGGGGACGCCGCCGGGGGTGCCTCCCATCTGCCCGGTTCGGTGAATCTACTGAGACTGACGTCTGCCGACACGTTCACCCGTGTCGTGGGGCACCATCGAAAGGGTGCTCACGGTGATGTCATGGAACATGAACCAGCGCGAGTCGGCGTGGGACCGCCTGGAGGAGGTTGCGACCCGCAACGACGTGTCAGTCGCGCTGCTCCAGGAAGCACGCCGTCCCGAACGGTCGCTCCCCGCAGGGTGGAACGTGCACCCGCCGGCGGACGACGGGGCCCGATGGCGCATCGCCGTCCCGCGCCACTATCAGGCGGCGGACGGCAGCCTCCGCGAGACGAGGCGGCGGTTCGCCTCCGCCGTCGTCGGCCGCGACGACCTGTCCTTCACTCCGCGGGAGCCGATAGAGCTTCATCAAGCGGCCGAGGGGACCTTCGCAGCCAGCCACCCCGGACAGTTCGCCGTGGCCGACATCGGGCTCAACGGCGGACGACGCCTGACGGTGGTGAGCCTCTATGGGATCTGGGATCGCATGCTCGACAGCGGTGACATGTACGCCGAGGCCACGCTGCACCGGGCGATCTCCGACCTGACGATGGTCTTCCAGGAGCGCGGCAACGAGCATGTGCTGGTGGCCGGGGACCTGAACATCTACTCGTACGCCGACGGCACGGTGTGGGGCGACCGCTACCTCACCGTGTTCAGCCGGCTCGCCGCGTACGGCCTCGAGGCCGTCGGACCGTTCCGCCCCGACGGCGAGCCGCGGCTTGACCGCTGCCCGTGCCCCGACGTCGAGTGCCGGCACGTCAACACGTTCCTGTACCGGTCCGATCGGGGGAGCCGACCGCACCAGCTGGACTACGTCTTCGCGACGCCGGCACTGCGTGACCGGCTCACCGCCTGCTGGGCGGACCCCGACCCGGACTGGCCGACCCACAGCGACCACCGGCCGGTTCTCGCGTCGTTCGACCTGTGACGGCGCGCCGCGCCGCTACGGCAGCCCGGGCGCGCTGAGGTCCACGCGCATTCCTTCGACGTCTTCCGCGCTGAGCTCGGGGTACTGCTGTTTGAGGAGCTCGAGCATGTCCTCCTGCCGCGGTTGGCCGAATGTCAGTCGGTAGACCGCGACGTCCTTCTTCAGTCGGGCCAGGCGCGTCTCGTCGGAGCTGAGCGCGAACGGTGCGACGTGCCGCTGGATCTTCGCGTCGCCGAGGTAGACCCAGTGGGGCGCGAACGCCCCCAGCCGCGCGTCGGCGGCGTCAGCGGCGATCCGGTAGGCGGCGTCCCACGGGTCGGGGTCGGTGCTGCGCAGGATCTCGTCCGCATGCTGCTGGGCGATGTTCCGCCGGACGGCGTGCCCGTCGTATCGGTCGATCCGTCCCTCGCGCTGCTCGAAGTCGATCGGGCTGGCCGGGGTGTTCCAGTGCACGATCGCGTGGCACCACCAGTGGAAGTCGATGCCCTCCTGCCCCACGCTCGTGCTCGCGAGGACGAAGGGCCGGAACGGGCTGTTGAACGCCTGCCGAACCTGGGGCAGGCGGGCGCTGTCCTGCTCCTGGCTGCGCCCGCCGTAACGAAGTGCGAAGTGCGAAGTGAGCGTGGGACGAGACTCCGGGTCGGCGGGGTCGAAGATCTCCAGGCGGGCGGGGCGCAGGGCGATCGCCTCGCCGGCGGTCCGTGCGATGTCGAGGAGCCTCTGGTCGTCCAGCGTGGGCGTGCCCTGGGCGACCATCAGATGGTGCAGGTACTCGTCCATGACGGACTGCAGGTTGCCCCACGCGCAGTAGCGAAGCACCGAGCGCCAGTAGACGGCGTCGGGGGTGACCTGGTCGAGGAGCAGCGTCGTCTCCGGCTTCGCGAAGAGGGTGCGCAACGACGACGCCAGGTGCGCGGCCGCGGTCCAGATTCCCTCGGGCGTGACGTTGTCGCAGGCCGCGCTGATGCGCTGGAGGGCACGGTACGCGATGTTGGCGGGGGAGTGAGCGGCGACCTCGGCGAGCGACGTCAAGGTGCCTTCGGAGACGTTCCGGTCCTGCGGCATTGATCGGCACGCGAGCGCGAGCTTGACGTGGCGCGAGAGCAGGACGTCGGGGTCGTCGGGGTCGTCGTGCCCGGCCAGGGCGGCGACGACGGCGCGCAGCGGGTCGCCCGCCCGGGCGATCCCCTCGGGCAGCGAGTCGTCGCGGGCGAACGCCTCGAACCAGTGCGAGGCCTCCTTCGCGCTCGCGGCGTCGTGTCGGTGGGAACCCAGCAGCCCGCGCACGGCGTCGACCATCGTGTCCTGGCCGACGGCAGAGTCGCGGGTCCGACGTTGGACGAGCGGGTCGCCGAGGCGGGCGAGGCCCGGCATCGGCCAGAACAGCGCGAGGTGGGCCATCGCGGCCGGTCGGTCGTCGGCTGTGCGGTCGACTCGGTATGCGAGCCTGCCGCGTCGGCTCCGGCGGTCGGTCTCGCGCTCCTCCCTGGTCCGGTCCGCCCACGCGTCCCCGGCGGCGAGCCGGTCGGCCTCGTAGCTGAGCAGCGCGGCGACGGCCGTCGGCGTCGCCGTCCAGGAGGAGAAGACCAGCCGCTTGGTCATGGTGCTGGCATTGGCGTCGCGATACGGGCCGCCGGGTGTGAGGTAGGAGAGCGTCGGCGGGAGCCACAGGAGCCGCCACCATCCGTCGTCGAGCGTCTGCTCCCTGAGCCAGCGCAGGCGCGAGTTCCCCATGTCGGGGTCCAGTGGTCGCAGGTCGCGCAGCCGTTCGAGGTCGAGGTGGCGGGTGCGTCCGAGCAGTCCTTTGACCCGGAACTCACGCTCGGGGTCCTTGAGCGCCTCGCGCACCTTGTCCGCCACCTTGTACCCGTCCATGAAGTTGGCGAAGTACGGCGAGGACTTCCAGTACTCCACGCTCAGCGGTGCGTCGACGGCGCGGGCGAGGTCCTTCAGGGCCACGAACCCGAGCAGGGAGTCCGCGCTGACGTCCTCGATCCGCGCGACGTGCTCGCCTCCCATCGCCTGCGCGAGCAGTCGGGGGCGCTCCGTCCGTGTCATGACGCGGAGGAGGTCGGCACGCAGCCCGGACGTGCGCTGGGCGGCGGGCAGTCCGGCGACCACCGTCTCGCGGTAGCGGGCGAGGGCGGCGTCGATCCGGTCGGCGGGGTCGTCGTCGCCCCACCGCGCCAGCCACCGCACGACCTGCATGAAGTCCTTGTGGTGGTCCTCGTCCTCTTCCGCGTAGGTGAACGGCTTGTAAGGGGTCGCGGAGAGCAGCAGCGTCTTGGCGACGGGCAGGCCCGTCCCGTCGTCGGCGCTGCCGTGGTCGAAGAGGTGGTGTGCGAGCTCGCCGGCCTCCGTCTCCTCGTCGAGGAGGTGCCGGAACCGCTGGAACTCGTCGAGGATGACGAGGTCGGGCTCGAGGAGCTGGACGCTCTCGCGCGCGAGGGTCGAGCGCATCGCGCCCACCAGGCTCCAGACCCGATCCCAGGGGACGTCAGGTGCTTCGAGGAGCTCCTCGAACCTGCCCACGAGCGAGCTCCCGTCGGCGTCCGGCCGCCGCGCGGCGCGGAGGAACGCCGACCGGACCGTCTCGTCGACGTCGCCCGCGAGTTCGGCTCGCAGCCCTTCGACGTAGTGGTCCCCGAAGCGCTCCGGCGTCCCGACGCTGCCCTGCAGGATCCGGAGGGCGCGCTTCGCCCGTGCCGGCTGGGGCCGCAGCCCGATCTCGTCCTCGAGCAGCAGATAGAGCATCGCGCGCTCCTCGGCCTTGCCCGACCGCCACCCGCGCTCGAACGAGGTCCCTGGAGTGAAGGAGACGAGGTTGACCGGCTTGGTGAGCCCGCGCCCGGTGGCCGGGCGCAGGTGCCGGGAGTGTTTCGCGAGGAGGGTGAGCCGGCTCGCGAACGCGTGGTGGGAGTCGCCGGTGACGTTGAGCTTGCCGAGGTTCTGGTGCGCGAGGTCGCCGTTCGAGCAGACGTACACGACGTCGATCCGGTCCACCGAGTCGTCCTTCTCGAGCTCCTCGATGGCCCGCGCGATCACGCCTCGCGCGACGATCGTCTTGCCGAGCCCGGTCTCGTCGGCGACGAGGAACCGGCTCGCTTCCCGGGCGCCGTAGAAGCGGTCGATGATGTGCGCCACCGTGTTGCGCTGGAATGGGGTGAGCCCGGCGAGCACGGGCTCGGCGCTGAACGGCTGCGGCGCGGTCATAGGCGGTCCCTCCCCGCAGGGTCGTCCAGGGCGGCGAGCGCACCCCGGACGGGGGTCCAGAACGAGCCGAAGCCCGCGGGCAGCACCGCGCGGCCCGCCTTCGTGCTCTCGAGCCGCTCGACCAGCCGGTCGAAGTCCCTGAGCGCGCCCGGGTCGGTCGCGAGCGCGTTGACGACGATCTCGAACGTGCCCGCCCCGCGCCCGGAGACGAAGCCCCAGCTCCCGCCGTCCGCGGCGGCGTCCGCCGCGGCCAGGAGCGGGCTCCCGTCCCCGACCTTGAGCAGCAGTGCGAGGAAGCGGAGGAACTTCTCGGGGGTGTTCACCTGGCGCGCGAGCACCTCGTCCAGGCGAGACGGCGGGTCGCCATCGAGTGCGGCGTGCACGACCGTGGAAAGCTCGAGCGGGCGCGACACCGTGGAGTGCTCGTCGTCCCGCACGAACAGTGCGACGAACGGCGTGACGTCGGCGAGGGGCACGGGGGAGAACACGGCGTCGACCGGCCGGCCGGGCGTCAGGCGGACGGCGTGGCCGGGGCGGGTGAGCAGCTCCGCCCGGACGCTGCAGCCGGGCCGGGATGGTAGCGCGGTGGCGCTCTCGAGGTGCAGTGCGTAGACGCCCTCGCCCGCGGACTGGACCGTGAGGGAGAGAGGGATCTCGGCGAGCGCCCGCAGCTGGTTGCGGAGGGAACGAAGCAGCTCCTCCTCCGGGTCGGGTGGCTCGCCCCCGCCGCTCGCGTACTCCTGCAGGATCCCGGCGAACGGCGCCTCGGGTCCGAGATACGTGGCGACGCCGAGCTTCGTCGGGCCGCCCACCAGCTCCACCGCGAACTCGACGTTCCCGCCGTATGCCGCCGACGTCGCGTTCGGCGAGCCGACGACCACATGGGCCTTCCAGTCGCGTTCGAACACGGTGATCTTGGCGTGCAGGCCGCTGAGAGTGTCCACCTCGGGGTGGTGCGTCGACGACGGGCCCGCTGGTGTGTCGTCGTGACCGCCGTCCTGTACGCCGTCGGTCTCGTCGCCGGGGGAGCCGAGTACGGCGAGCGGGTCGAGGATGCGCGTGCTCGCCTTCCGGAGGGCGGCGGGGTCGAGCCGGTCCAGCGCCTCGGGCCGGGAGACCACGGTGACCTCGCGGCTTCTGGCGGTCAGGTGGGCGAGACCTTCCTCGTCGCAGAATGGCGAGACCACCAGGTGGCGATAACCGCTGAAGTCGGGTGCGGTCCGCGGGCCGGAGAGACCGAAGGCGTGGAACGCGATCCTGTCGACGTGCGGTGGAAGCTCCCACTCGATCCGCTCGGCGGCGTCCGCGAGCGCGTGGATGCGCGCGGCGCGGGCCGGGTCGAGCGCACCGACGGTCAGCGTGGGGACGTGGCGGAGGAAGTCCGCCAGAGGGCGGTTGGCCGGGAGCTCTCCGCCGGACGGGCGCCCGTCGAGGGAGACGACGGCGTCCCAGGCGGTCGAGGCGGTGAGGTTGCGGGTGGAGCACAGCAGGCGGAAGCGGTCGGCCTGGCCGTCGGCGCCGTACCGCAGGAACCACACCTTCGGGTGGAACAGGTAGCCACGGCGGGGGCGCCGCACGGGATGGACCATCGGCTCGAGGTAGGCCATGAGGTCCGAGTGCTGGGCGGGCACCGCCACCTGCCCCGCCTGGCAGAAGACGTCGACACGGTCGGTGCAGGACCGCACCGCTTCGAGCGTCGCGACGGGGTCGGACGTACCGCGGATCTCGAAGGAGGCGAAGGCCAGGGGTGGTACCAGCGCCGTCGTCATGTCGAGGGTGAACGTGGTGGCCACGGCCCCGCTCAGGTAGTAGCCGGGCGGCGGGCGGAGCTGGTCGAGGAGGACGACACGGCTGTCGGGCTCAAGCATCGGCGCCCGCCTCCTCGGCGCGGGCCAGGCCTTCGTGGACGTCCGTGACGAGCCGTCGCACCTGCGCCCACCGGTAGGTTAGGCGCCCCGTGCCGGAGGCGCCGCTCCATACGCCGAGCATCTTGGTGTTCTCCAGGCGGGATTGCCCGCGCTTGGTGGTCCGCTCCCGCTGTGCCACGAGTCCGCGGAGCCGGTGCCCGGGGTCGTGGGCGGCGTCGGCGGCCGTACCGTCGCGGACGGCCGTCGTCCAGGTGGTGACGAACTCGCGCGTCCGCGCGGAGACGCGGGCTGACGCCACGAGGTCCCAGAACTCGCCGCCGTCCCACTGACGGAGCAGGTCACCGTGGGCGTGCGCGTCGTCGAGCCAGTCGGCGTAGGCGTCCTCGAACCGGGCCACAGGATCCTCGACCCGCGTGTACCCGGCTGCGACGTAGCGCTCCGCGACGAGCAGGTTGTACAGGAGCGCGGCGCCGTTCATCACCAGCGAGAATCCGTGGGCCCGGTCGAGCAGGTGCCGCGGCGCGGCCGGCGCCCTGAGGCTCACGCGGTCCTCCCACGGCGCCGCCACCTCGTCCGGCGGACGGTCCGACTGGAGCAGGTGCTCGAGGAGCGTGCCGCGTGACGCCTCGATCATCCGCTCCCGCAGCCACCGGGCCTCGTCCGAGGTCAGGGTGAGCCCGCCGTCGAGCGTCGTCGGAAATCCTGGGGGCGGCGGAGGGATGGTGGGATGCCACTCGCCGACCCGGCGGGCCACCAGCTCGTCCGCAGCATCCCCGTCGCCCATGCCGAGCACAGCGCCCGTCAGCTGATCGGGGTTCAGCGGTCGGGTGAGGATGCCGTACGTCTGCAGACCTGACCAGAACAGCGCCGAGGGCAGATTCTTGACGGCCGCGCCCGCGCGGCGCCCGATCACGCCGTCGTCCTTCCTCTGGACGAGCACCTCAACCAGCCTTCGTTCCGTGTCGCGGGCCCGGCGCGCTACGTCGCGTCGCGAGCTTGTCCGAGCGGCGTGCTGGAACGACCACGGGACGATGAGGAAGTACCGGGAGCGGGTCTGCAGCACCGACGTGCCCGGGAACAGCAGGTCGCTCAGCGCGTCGCGAATCTGCCCGATACCTAGCTCGTCGCGGCTCTCCTGCTGCGAGAACAGCTGGATCACCTCACGGATGCGCCGCTGCTCGTCCGCTGAGGTGTCCAACCACGCGACGGTCGATGCCATGCAACCTCCGATTGCCTGCGGCACGATCGTGACATCGGCGCCGAGGGACCGCGCGTCGAATCTCGTCGACGCACACGGGACGGAGACCCATGACCGAACTCGACAGCAGCGACCCGGATGTGGAGCCGGAGCGCCCGCTCACCCCGCGCGAGGAGCTCGCGGAATTCGTCGCCGGCCAGGAGGGGCGGATCGGTGACGTCTTCACTCTCACCGGCGATGGGTTGGGTGCTCGAGATATCGCAGAGCGGCTCAACGTCGACACGCCCGGCTTCGTGTACCAGTACCAGGCTTACGCGAACGCGGCACTCGACGGCCTGGTGCCCCAGAGTCCGACGACGCTCAAACAGGCCCTGTCCGCGCTGAACGGTCTGGTCAAGCGGGGGAGCGGCACGCTGTCACCAGCCGCTTTCGAACTGCTCAAGACGAACCGTGCCCGCGTCCTCGCGGCCCGTGAGGAGGTGGATCCGGAGCTGGAGGCCCGCGAGGACCTCGAAGCCGAGCGCACCGAGCAGAACCAGATCGGCGGTCTGCGAGGGCTGGCGGGGATCTATGCCTTCTCGTACGGGTGGTATCTCGAGAGCCCGCTCGACCCCGAGGGCGACAACACGCTGATCAAGGTCGGCAAGGCCCGCGATGTCGCCGGGCGGATCGAAGAGCATCGACGTGGCGCTCGTGCGCACATCCCCGAACCGCTGGTGACGATCCGTGTCTATGTCGGTGCTCGAGACCTGGACAAAACAGAGCGGGACTTCCACCGACTGCTCAGCACCGCCGGGCACCGGAACCCGCGGCGCGAGGAGTACGCGCGCCGCATGCGAAACGAGGTCGGCAAGGAGTGGTTCCTGACGAACCGCGCCTTCCTCGACGCGATCGCGACGGCGCTCGACCTGCGCACCGTCTACGCCGAGTAGTGGACGGAAGATGCGGCATGGAAATCAGGAATGCCTCGGACCGTCAGGTCGTCAGGGCCATCAACTCGGACTCGATCTCGTCCGAGGACCTTGTGAGTCGTGAAGGCTGGAAACTCATCTGCCAGGTGCGGGGCCGCAACTTCGCCGCTGTGAACGAGGTGGCGTGGCAGGACCTCTGTGCGCGCCGCGGCTACCTGCTACGCCGGGGGAATTCACGGGGCTTCTGACCCGGCTCGCCGGCCTTCTCGATGCGGGCACGGACGTCCTCGGGAACGATCACCCTGCCCGTCTCCAGGTTCGTGTACGTCCACCCGAAGGCGTCGGGGCAGCCGGCGAGGGCACAGGCGAACATCTCGTCCTTCTCGCACGCCTCGATGGTGCTTGCCGCCTCGAGGACCGTCTCGACCCCGTCAGGGTCGGTGACCTTCCAGCGGGTCATGCCACCCAGAAGCTGTCGCGGCTGCGGGAGAACTCCTGCCCGCGGCGCAGAGTGGCAACGGCCTCGTGGCGGTCGCGCCGCCGGGCCGGTCGCTTCCATCCCGAACAGCACCAGCACTGGCTCTTGCGGTCGCGACCGTCCGGGTCGAGATGCAGGTTTCCGCCCGTCTGGTCGGCACTGCCCCACGACCGGCGTTCCGTGCGTGCCATAGGTCGAGTCTCGCACGACGCCATGGCCGTGATCACGTGCACGTCGTGCAGTGGCAGCTCCAGGTAGCAGGTTCCACAGACAGGTCGCCGAATGGTCGTGGTTGCGCAGCACGGCAGCGGCACCGACCCGATCTCCTCGATCCGATCGCCGTCGTACGAGTCGACGATCCCCTGGACGACGAACCGGGACCGGGTCACCTTGGCGCTGATGCGCCAGCCGGGGACGGCGTCCGTCAAGGTTCGGCCGTTGAATGCGTCGGCCTCGTCGTAGTACCCAAAGGCGACGTAGGCCCCAAACGGAGGGATCCAGTAGTGCTCCGGCGGCTCCCAGCGCGTCAGGAACTCCCAGGACTCTGTCGGGCACCAACCCTGACGAACGAGCTTGCTCCGTGCGGTGTCGTCCCACCCGTCAAACCGTTCCGGATCAGAAAACAGCTCCGAGACCCAGTTCCAGATGTTGGCGTCACGGATGCCGAACTGGCGGAGGCCGTCGTAGTAGCTCTGCGGGTCGTCGCTGTAGCGACGCCGGATGGTTCGGGCGGCGTCGAGAGATGCGGTGCGGTTCACTGCTGACCGTCCCGGCCGTCGACCCTGTGGTGGTTCTCTCCCCAGGTGAGAGGCCGGTTGCGCATCGGGTCATCGCGCCGGTCGTCGTAGACGCGCAGGATGACCTTCTCGTCGCAGTCGGCGCAGGTGATCACGTCGACGTGCATCCAGCCGTGCGCGCGTTCGCTCACGGGTGTGTGTCGCCCGGAGGTGAAGACGTGGGCGCAGGGGGTGTTCGGGGTGCTCATGCGATGGTCCTTGTGTGTTCAGGCGGCGAGGGTGGTGGCCGACGCCTCGACGAGCGACGGCAGCAGGACGATGCGGCGGGCGGCCAGGCGCAAGCGAGCGCTCAGTTGCTCGGGGCGGGCGACGACGGTGGTGCCGACGCCATGCGCGGAGAGCCGGGCGAGCGGATCGGCGAAGATTCCGTCTCCGGAGTAGACGACAACGTGGGAGTAGCGGGCTGCCACCTGCTCGTCGAGGGCTTCAAGGAGCGCCCGATCGGCCCCGTCCTTGCCGTGCTGCGCGACGCGCCGTGCGTTTTCCCACCCCGCGAGGGCGAGCGCGGCATCGGAGCTGCTGGCAGCGACGACCCAGAGGTGGGAGCCCGGGGCCTGCGGGTGGGGTGCAACGAGTTCGCGGGCGTTACGCACCCTGTCGGCGGTCAGGCGTCCCGTGCCGCAGATGTTCTCGACATCGACGAGGTGCAGGGTTCGGCCACGTGCGAGATCGGCGTTGCGCTGGGCACGACGGGACTTGCGTCGAGTGGTCATGAAGGCTCCGTTCTGTGGTCAGTCCACAGGAAAATGGGGGATGATCTTTGCAAAACCATTGCTGGCGAGGCTCGCGGATCCGCCAACGCAAGTCGCCCCGTGTCCCTGAGGGGCACGGGGCGAATCGTTGGCGTCGGCTAACGGCTAGCCGGCTCCTAGAGCCCGGAGCTGGATTTACCGTGGGTAAACCTGGCATCGGGTCGATCGGACCACAAGGGTCGAACGAGAAGAAATAATACCATATTCGTGACCTGCGTGTCAACTCGACGTGAAGGATTCTTGAAGATGACTCTCGCCCGGCCGTCGACGGGCACCAGCAGCGTGGCTCCGCGCGCCCGTTCGAGCGATCGACGGTTGCTCGTGCTTCCATGACCTGGAGGTCGACGCGAGGGAGGTCGCGTGCTCAGCACAGTCCGCACGCCCTACGGGGCGCCCGCCCTGGACCGCCTGCGGACGGTGGTCTCGGATCTCAAGCAGCACGACCCGATGACGCAGGTCGCGGTGGTGACGCCGACGCACCTGGCGGGCACGGTCGCCCGGCGCCACCTGGCCCGCCACGGCATCGCCCGACCCGGCGCACCCACCAAGCCCGGCATCGCCGGCCTCGAGGTCACGACCGTCACCCGCCTGGCCGAACGCTTGGCCGCCCCGTCGCTGGCGCCACGGCGCCCAGCCACCGGCCCAGTGGTCGCGGCGGCGTGGCGGACCGCGCTCGCCCGCGACCCCGGTCTGTTCCACGAGGTCGCCGACCACACCGCCACAGTCGAGGCGCTCGCCGCCGCGCACCGTGAGCTGCGCGAGGTCGACGCTGCAGACCTCGACGTCCTCGAGGCCGAGGGCCCCGCCACCACCCGGGACCTCGTGCGGCTCCACCGCGACGTCACCGCCGCGCTCGCTCCGGCCTGGTACGACGCCCGCGACCTCCTCGACGCGGCCGGAGCTCGCGCCGGTGCGGTCACCGAGCCCGTCGTCCTGTACCTGCCGCAGGACCTGACGCTCCCGGAGCGCCGGTTCGTCGACGCGCTCGCGGAGTCCACCGAGGTCGTCATCATCGCGGGCGTCACCGCTACCGATCGCGGCGACCGGCACCTCGACCGGCTCGCTCCCGATGCCGGCGGTAACACGGAAGCAGCCGAACCACCACACGTCCCCACCGCCACCCGCATCGCCAATGCCTCGGACTCGGACGACGAGGTCCGCGGCGCTGTCCGCGAGGTCGTCGCGGCGCTGCAACAGCACGAGCAACGCGCCGACCGCATCGCCGTCCTGTACACAGCCCGCGACCCGTACGCCCGCCTGCTCCACGAGCACCTCGCCGAGGCGGGCATCCGCGTCAACGGCCCCGGCTCTCGCCCGGTGGCCGAGCGCGCGCTGGCCCGCACGGTGCTGGAGCTGCTCGCGCTCGGCCCGGCGGACCTGCCCCGCGCCGACCTCTTCCGCGCATTGGCAGGAGCTCCGGTCCGTGACTTCGCCGGCTCGCGCATCCCGGTCTCGCGGTGGGAACGCCTGTCGCGCGAGGCGGGGATCGTCGGAGGACCCGACTGGGGCGGGCGGCTCGCGGACTTCGTCGCGGCGGCGTTGCGAATCGCCGCGGCCGACGAGGACGACGCACGCCCCGGGGCGATCAGAGCAGCGCGACACCGCGCCGAGACCGGCGCCGAGCTGCTCGCCTTCACCACCCACCTGCGCGACGAGCTCGCGCGCGGTGCCGACATCACGTCGTGGCGCGAGCTGTCCGTGTGGGCGCTCGACCTGGTCACCGCCCTCATCGGCGACGGCCCCGACCTCCAGAAGCTCCCGCCCGAGGAGCAGTACGCCGCCACGGCGGTGACCAGCGTGCTGCGCGGACTCGCCATGCTCGACGACGTCGGATCCCCGGCCTCGCTCGAGGCCCTCGCCGATGTGCTGCGCGCCGAGTTGGAGAACGCGCGCCCACGGGTGGGCAAGGCCGGCGACGGCGTGCTCGTCGCGCCCCTGTCGTCCGCCGTCGGGCTCGACCTGGACACCGTCGTCGTGGTCGGCCTCAGCGAGGACCTCTATCCCGGCCGCCCCCGCACCGACGCGCTGCTGCCGGAGATCGTGCGCACCGCCGTCGAACCGCTGCGCACCCCGCGCGACCGCCTCAACATGCAGTTCCGGCACCTGCTCGCGGCCTTCGCGTCCGCGCCCGACGCCGTCGCGTCGTTCCCGCGCGGCGACCTGCGGTCGTCCAGCCACCGGCTGCCCAGTCGGTGGCTGCTCGCCTCGCTGCGCGCCCTCGCCAACGACCCCACCCTGTCCGCGACCCGCTGGGATGACGCCGACTACGGCGACGCCATGGCGAAGGCGCCGTCGTTCGCGGGGGAGCTGCGACGCACGGCCCGCCTCGCCACCGGCGGCGAGTGGCGGGTGCGCGCAGCGCTCACCGGGAGCCTCGACGACGCCGTCGCCGCCGCTGCCCGTGAGCTCCTGGCCGCGCGACGCTCGCCCGCGTTCACCCGCTTCGACGGCAACCTGCAAGGCGTCGACGGCCTCCCCGCCTACGCCTTTCACGATCGGGCCGCCGACGAGCGCGCCGTCTCACCCACGATGCTCGAGGGCTACGCCGCCTGCCCGCACTCGTTCTTCGTCTCGCGGCTGCTCGGCGTGCGACCGATCGAGCAGCCCGAGGAGATCGTCACCGTCCGCTCGCTCGACGTCGGGAACATCGTCCACGGCGCGTACGAGCGCTTCGTCGCCGAGTGCCGGGACGCCGGCGACCTGCCCGGCCCCGGCGCCTCGTGGCCCGAGCCGGCCCGCCGTCGCCTGGCCGCGATCACACGCGAGCTTTGTAACGACGTCGAGCGCCGCGGCCTGTCCGGCCACCAGCGGATGTGGGACGACGAGCGCACCCGCATCGAGGCTGACGTGCTCGCGCTACTCGACGCCGACGGCGCCTGGCGCGGGGGCCTCGGCGCCCGCCCGGTGGCCAGCGAGCAGCGGTTCGGGTTCGACGATGGCGACTCGGCGCCCGCGGTGGAGGTCGTGGTGGCCGGGCCGGACGGCAGCGGCACGGCCGGCCGCGTGCGCCTGCGCGGCAGCATCGACAAGGTCGACGTCGGCGCGGGCGGCACCGTCTACGTCACGGACATCAAGACCGGCTCCCGGACGAAGTTCAAGGACATCAAGGCGGGCGACGAGCTCGTGGGCGGCACGAAGCTGCAGCTGCCGGTGTACGGGCTCGCGGCCCGGGACGCGTTCGGCGGCGGGACAGCGGGTGTGGCGGCGTCGTACTGGTTCGTGCGCAAGGACCCGGGACGCATCGAGGTGCCGCTCACGCCGGAGCTGGAGGCCCGGTTCGCCGCCACGATCGGCGTGCTGACCCGGTCCATCGCTGCCGGCATGTTCCCGCTGCGCCCGCCGGATGCGCCCGACTTCGCGTACACCCAGTGCCCCTACTGCAACCCGGACAGCATCGGCCATGGCGAAGCCCGCGGCCGGTGGGAGGCCAAGCGCCTCGCGCCGGAGCTGGCGGAGCTCGTCGGCCTCCTCGAGCCCGACGCCCTGCCCGCGCCCGATGCGATGGACGGCACGACGGACGGAGGCGACGCATGACGACCAGCGCCCCCGCCGTCGTCGACCAGTGCGCCCGCGACCTCATCGCCGAGGCCACCGACCGCACGCTGTTCGTCAACGCCGGCGCGGGCTCCGGCAAGACGACGGCGCTGGTGCAGCGGGTGCGCACGCTGGTGCTGCGCGACGGCGTCCGGCTCCGCAACGTCGCGGCCGTCACCTTCACCGAGAAGGCGGGCGCCGAGCTGCGCGACCGGCTGCGGGTGGAGATCGAGAGGGCGCGCCGCGACGCGGACGACACCGGCGATGCCGAACTCCGCCGTCGTGCCGATGAGGCCCTCGACGACCTGGACGCCGCCGCCATCGGCACGCTGCACTCGTTCGCGCAGCGGATCCTCACCGAGCACGCGATCGCGGCCGGGCTGCCGCCGCTGCTGGAGGGGATGGACGAAGTCGGGTCGTCGGTGGCGTTCGAGGAACAGTGGTCGGCGCTGCGGATCGCGCTGCTGGACGACGACGAGATCGCCCCGGCGCTGCTGCTGGCGCTCGCGGGCGGCGTGAAGCTCGACGACGTGCGGGCGCTGGCGAAGGGGCTCGGCTCCGACTGGGACCTCATCGACGAGCGCGTGCTGGGGGGAGAGCCGGAGCCCGTGGTGCGGCCGAAGGTGGACGACGTCGCGCGGCGAGCGCGGGCGCTGCTCGCGCTGCGCGAGCATTGCACGAAGCCAGACGACAAGCTGCTCGCGAAGCTCGGCCAGCTGGAGGGGTTGCTCGGTGCGCTCGACGCCGCGGTGGACGATGGCGGCCGGCTCGCGGCGCTGCAGAAGATCAAAGAGCTGAAGTTCGGGCTGGGCGCCAAGGGGAACTGGGCGATCCCGGTCGACGAGGTGCGCGAGGCCGGGAGGGAGGTCGCCGGCGTCGCCGCCGTGGAGGCGAAGCGAGTCGTCGACCGCACGCTGCGGATCCTCACCCGCTGGACGGCCGAGCAAGTGCTTGCCGCGGCCGAGGACCGCCGTCGTGAGGGCCGGCTGGAGTTCCACGACCTGCTGGTGCTCGCGCGCCGCCTGCTGCGCCGCGACGCCGAGGTGCGCGAGGCCCTGCACCGCACGTACACGCACCTTCTGCTCGACGAGTTCCAGGACACCGACCCCATCCAGATCGAGCTCGCCGCGCGAATCGCGGGCGGCAGGGACGCGACGGCGGAGCGCTGGCAGGACGTCGACGTGCCGCCGGGCCGGCTGTTCGTCGTCGGCGACGCGAAGCAGTCCATCTACCGGTTCCGCCGCGCGAACATCGCCACCTACCTGTCGGCGCAGGAGCGGCTGGGGGAGCGGGTCAGCCTCACCACCAACTTCCGCACCGTGCCGGCGGTGCTCGACTGGGTGAACGCGGTGTTCGGGCAGGTCATCGTGCCGGACGCGGACAGGCAGCCGGAGTACGAGCCGCTGGCGCACCACCGCCGGTTGAGCTTGTCGAAACCAAGCATGTCGAGACCCAGCGGCGTCGTCGTCCTCGGCGCCGACGCGCACGCTGACAAGCCGTCCGCGACCGTGCTGCGCGAGCGCGAGGCGGCCGATGTCGCGGGCGTCGTGCGGAGCGCGATCGGCGAAGGCTGGCAGGTGCAGGACCGGTCGTCCGGCGCGGACGGCGACGGCTGGCGCCCGGTGAAGCCGGGCGACATCGCCGTCCTGGTGCCCGCACGCACGTCGCTGCCGCAGCTCGAGGACGCGCTCGACGCCGCGGGCGTGCCGTACCGGGCGGAGGCGAGCTCGCTGGTCTACGAGGCCGCCGAGGTGCGCGACCTGCTCGCGTGCGCCCGCGCCGTCGCCGACACGAGCGACGAGCTGTCGCTGGTCACGGCGCTGCGCTCGCCGCTGTTCGGCTGCGGCGACGACGACCTGTGGCGGTGGAAGCACGCCAGCGGGCGGTTCACGGTGTTCTCGACTCTGGAGGGGACGACGGCGCCTGGCGTGGCGGACGGCCCGGTGGCCGCGGGGCTGGCGTGGCTGCGGGATCTGTACTTCCGGTCGCGGTGGGCGACGCCGTCGGAGGTGCTCGGCGCGATCGTCGAGGGGCGGCGGATGCTGGAGGTCGCGGCGCCCGACCCCCGGTCGCGAGACGTGTGGCGGCGGCTGCGGTTCGTCGTCGACCAGGCGCGGGCGTGGGGCGAGGTGTCGCACGGCGGGCTGCGCGCGTACCTCGCGTGGGCGGCGCACCAGGGCACGGAGACCACGCGGGTGGCGGAGTCCGTGCTGCCGGAGACGGACGTCGACGCCGTGCGCGTCATGACTGTGCACGCGGCCAAGGGGCTGGAGTTCCCGGTGGTGGTGCTGTCCGGGATGACGTCGCAGTCGAGGCGGCGGGCCGGTGTCAAGTTGCTGTGGCCCGACGGCGGCGGGTACGCGGTGCGGGTCCGCTCCGGCGTGGAGACGGACGACTTCGACGTGGTCCAGCCCGTCGACGAGCAGATGGACGAGCTGGAAAAGCGGCGACTGCTGTATGTCGCGGGGACCAGGGCACGTGACCACCTGGTGGTGTCGCTGCACCGGGTCGATGGGTCGAAGGCTGGCTCGGCGGCGAAACTTCTCGCCGATGAAGGTGGAGCCGGGTCGCTGGGGGAGGAGCGGTTCGCGTCGGCGTCGGACGGCGAAGCGCCCGGCGGCGGGGGTGGCCGTGGTGCGCGCGAGGACGACGGCGTCGGGCCACCGCCCCCGTACGACGAGTGGTTGGCGAGCGTGACCGCCGCACGGGCGAGCAGCGACCGCGACGCCGCGGTCAGCGCGTCGGGACTGGAGGGGACAGAGCCGGCGCTGGTGCTGGCCGAGCCCGACGACGTGGCCGAGGGGCGGGCCAAGGGCGGCCGGGATCTGGAGCTGCCGCCGTGGTCGAAGGGCCGGTACGGGTCGGCGATTGGCCGGGCGGTGCACGCCGTGCTGCAGGCGGTGGACCTCGCCACTGGCGACGGCGTGGACGAGGCCGTGGCCGCGCAGTGCGTGGTCGAGGGCGTGGTGGGCACCGAGGACCTGGTGGCCGCGCTGGTGCGGTCCGCGCTGGCCAGCGACCTGGTACGGCAGGCAGCAGAGCGGGAGCACTGGCGGGAGACCTACGTCGGGACGCTCGACGACGGCGGCACCGTGCTCGAGGGGTACGTGGACCTCGCATTTCGCGACGACGACGGCACGCTCGTCGTCGTCGACTACAAGACCGACGCCGTGCCGCCCGGGGCGTACCCCAGCAGGCTGGAGTACTACGGTCCGCAGCTTCGGGCGTACGCGCAGTGCCTGGCCGACGTGACCGGCGCGCCCGTCCGCGCGGAACTGCTGTTCCTGCATCCACGACAGGCTGTGGCCCTCGGAGTACCGGTTGAATGAGGCTCATCCCATTCGCGGGTGTAGCCGGGGCCTGAAGCCGCCGGCTTCCAGGAGTGATCGGGCGATGTAGTGGGTGAGGTTGCGGAAGGCGAGGGCGGAGCCGCGCAGGTGCTCGAGGCGGCCGTTGATGGCTTCGGTCGGGCCGGTTGCTCGTGCCGGGAAGATCGAAGAACGCCAGGACGTCCGCAGCACGCTTCTCCAGCGCCCGAGGGCGACGAGCTCGCTGAGCGCGGCCGGCACGCCGTGGGACAGCGACTCGATCACCGCGGTCATCAGCGCACGGCCCATCGCGCGGTCGGGGTGGCGGTAGGCGGCGATCATGCGCTGGTAGATGCCCCAGGTCGCCTCGACCTCGACGTGCTCGTCGGCGGCGAACAGCGCTTCGAGCCTGGTCTTCTGCTTGGACACGTCGAGGCGCTGAACCGATAGCGGAGCACGAGAGGCTGTCGGAGGCCTGGGTCCGGGGTGCCCGCAGGTCATCGCGTGCGACGCCGTAGGCGCCCTTGACGCGGGGTGTAGACGGGCCGAATGCTCGGCGGTCGGCGCGGTGCCGGATGGATGCGGCTTCGGGAACTCTCGGGGCTGCCTTCGTCATGTCGGGGAGGCCGGACGGGTGGGGTGCGCGGAGCGAGCTTGCGAGCGGAGCGCGGGGCCCTGCCCGGGAGGCCTTCCCGCGCGGCGGAGCCGCGCGCTTGAGACAACGAGGAAAGTCCTCGCGGCTGCCGTGCCCCCGCGGACGTCCTGCGCCCGTTGATGCAGGCCCGGCGCAGGCGGCGTCCTTCACAGACAGGGGTTGGGCGGCAAGTTGTCGGACCTGACCGCTACAGTGTGACGGTGACCCGAGACGCCGACTACACAGAGATTCTCCTCTCTCCGCTGCGCGAGTCGGCAAAGTACTTGCCGAAGATGGGAAAAGTGGAAGAAGTCGACCTAGACGGCTTCACTAGGCTCTACGGGGCCGACCCGCTGTACCATTGGATGGGACTCGACAGCCCGCTGATGTTTGCGGCACATAAGGCAGCCGGCGGCATGACGTCTGTATATCGGCAGCTCGGTATTGGCTGCGAGCGTCTGTTTCGTCAGGTCATCCGCGACGAGCTTGGGCTCAATTCTGAACAGGTCAAATGGTCGTACGAGTACGTGGACGAGGACAATAACGGAAAAGTCAAGAAGCGGACACTTGCGCTGGACGGCCGGATCGAATTGGCTGACGTCAATGATAGGGCTCAGCGGAGCCGCGTCGAAGACTGGATCCAGAGCAGGGCCGACCACTTGAACATCATCGCTCCAATTAAGGGCGCCGTGTTCGAGGTTCGACAAGGCTACAAGTCGGCAGACTCGAAGAGACAGAACGCTGATCTGACGAACGCAACTAGGGCGCTCGGATATCTGCTATTGCCAACTCTGGTCATCATGTCGACCCAGATCAACCATGTCGTGCGTCAGCGCTATGAATTGGGCAATTGGGCTGTGCTGATGGGGACGGCCGACGTCGACGACGCTGCGACATCAACCTTCGCTTTCTCTAAGCATGTGCTTGGTTACGATCTCGCTGGGTACTTCACGCGAAATACGAGGACTCTCCGCGCGGAGGTTGAATCCATCTTGAAGGCGCTGCTGGAGGCGAAGTGACAACTATCATTGATCGAGTGGCGCTCTCGAGAAACGAGCACCTTACGTTCCGTGCCAACATGGGTGTTGGTCGTCATGGTTGGCTGAGACTAACGCCAGCATACGGGGTTCGTCTCGTACGCGAGAGGATAAAGGATCTGCCCGAGGGTTCCGTGATCACGGATCCGTTCTCCGGCACGGGCACGACTCCGCTTGCTGCTGCAGAGCTCGGCTACTTTGGCCAGTCGGTAGATGTCAACCCGTTCTTGATCTGGCTCGGTAACGTGAAAACGCGAAACTACGAGGAAGGTTCCCTGCTTTCGGTCTCGGAAGCGTGCGACCACGTCGTCGCCGAGGCCGCGCGATACGAGCAGGATGCTGATCTGTGGCAGCCGAGCCTGTTCAAGATCGAGAAGTGGTGGGGCGCGGGTGCCCTTCATGCGTTGAAGGGAATTCGGGAAGGAATCGATTCCTTTGAGGGCGAGGTGCGCGACCTTCTCGAGATAGCTCTCTGTCGCACGCTAATTTCTTCGAGCAACGCCTCCTTCAATCACCAGTCGATGTCTTTCAAGGACACGGATGAATCGGCAGCGCTTTTCGACGTGGATACAGTTGCTGCCACTCTAGGACAGTTCTCGAGCGAAGTGGCGAGCGTGGTCGAGTCTGCCCGGTTCGACCTCGAGGGCTCGGCGGAGATCAAGCGCGGCGATTCTCGAGACGGCGTGGATGAGTTGCGCAAGGCTGATCTGGTTTTGACGTCCCCGCCCTACGTGAACCGGATGTCTTACATCCGCGAGCTTCGGCCGTACATGTACTGGCTCCGCTACCTCGACCAGGCTTCGGATGCGGGCGACCTGGACTGGCGCGCAATTGGTGGAACGTGGGGCACGGCGACATCGAAATTGAACTCGTGGACGCCGCAGACTGCGACTCCGGTTGACGGGCCGATGGCGGCGGTGTGTTCTCAGATCAGGAGCGACGGGGGGAAGAATGGCCCGCTGCTTTCGACATACGTGCACAAGTACTTCCACGACATGTGGCTGCATTTCCAGGCAATTACAGGACAGGTCAATTTGGGCGGTCGTGTCTCGTACATCGTAGGAAACTCGACTTTCTACGGGCACGTAGTTCCCGCGCAAGACTGGTATGCAGCGATGCTAACTGAGCTCGGTTATCGGGACGTCCGGGTCGAGACGGTGCGCAAACGGAACAGCAACAAGGCGCTCTTCGAGTATGACGTCACGGGGGTCCGTGTGTGACTGTTATCAGAGGAAACGCCAAGAGCGGTGTCGCTTTGACGCGCGCGAATGATGGTCGATTCCAGGTGCTCGCGGGCGACGAGATCCTAGTGGAGACGAGAGTCGAGTCTCTCGCGATGATCACGTACGACGAGGCGGTCCGCGAGCGAGACCCCGCCAGGGAAGCCCGGGAGCGGGAGCGGGCGGCCTTCGACATCCACTCAGCCCGGTGGGAGGAGTTTGGAGCGCGGTCCACCAAGAATCATGGTCGTGGCGGCAGGGGTGGACGAGGTGGGGTCTGAGTCCGGGCAAGCTACGTCATACATCTGGTGGGCGCTGTCCCGGAGGGGTACCCTTGCATGACTTGGTTTCTCTGCTCGGTCTCGCGAGACCACACGCACAACTGGGAACTTTGCAAGGAGATCGGCCTTTTCGGGTACAGTCGCGGTCTCGCCAGTGCTAAGCGCGGTGATCATCTCCTTTTTTGGGTCGGTGGGCGCGGTTATGTCGGATACGGCGTCGTTGCGTCAGGCGCGCGGGTGCCCAGTTCATCTGCAGAGACGCCTTGGGCCGGCGGGAAGTATCGTTTCAAGTCGGTGATTCCATTCCGGCTTCTCACGGAGATTAATGGCGGTCTGCGTCTAAGGTTCGACAGAAACGTTCAGGAGTTGACAGGGTTCAACACGGCGAAGTTGCAGCGCGGTGTGGCCGAAATTGATGATGCTGCTGCGTCCCTTGTGGTAATGCGGCTGCTCGAGATCGAGCTCGAAACGAAGGCGTCGCTTGGAGAAGGCGACCCCCACGACCCGGAGACGTTGGGTCTGCTGCACGGATAGGTGACGTTGATGATGTAGGGGTCCGCGTCGTCCGGGCGTGTGACCCTATCGGTGACTGACGGCCTGCTGGCCTGTCCTGGAACTGATCCGTCCGCGCTCGGGCGGCGTGGGCGTTGTCCGACGCATGTCGGCCAGAGGCGAGCATGACTTCATACGAGCCTGGTCAGCCCCGTCAACGTCTTGTCTGCCCGGCCCCTGGCCGACGTGCCCATCAGCGAAGGGCAGAAGGCCATCATGACAACTTCCATCACTGAGCTTTCCCAGTAGCGGGTGTGTCGTCGGCGACACGCCGTGGGGGCTGACCTGGGGTGATGGAGTGCGGGACTCCGGTAGAACGGGTCGTTCCTACCACAGAGCGACCAGAACCGGAGTCCCGCGTGCCCGATCCTGTCATGCCCACCGACGGCCTGTCCTTCCACGAGGACACCCATGACGATTCCCTCGACGATGTTCGTGATGATGTCGTCGTGGAGTACCGGGCGGTGCTGCCGTTGCGAGCCAGGACGGTGCGGTACGTCGTCGGGTTGCTCGCCCGGCATCAGGGCGAGCTGGGTACCCGCACCGGGGCGTCGGACTCTTCGGGTGTGGGACCAGGCGGTGGTCGCGTTGCGGTGGTACGTCGACGGCACGAGGGTCAAGCAGCTCGCCAGGGATGCTCGGATCGGCCTGTCGACGGCTTACCGGTACATCGACGGGGCCCTGGGCGTGCTCGCCAAGGCGATGCCGTCCCTGGCCGGGGCGTTGTTGGCGGCGAAGATCGCCGGACACGATCGGGTGATGATCGACGGCACGCTGATCCCGACCGACCGCCTCAAGGTGCCCGGCCCCACCAAGGGTGTGGACCTGTGGTGGTCGGGCAAGCACAAGAAGCATGGCGGGAACGTGCAGGTCGTCACCGCCGCCGACGGGTGGCCGATCTGGGTCTCGCCGGTATGCGCGGGCCGCACCCACGACACGACCGCGGCCCGCACCCACGAAGGCCTGCTGAACGCGCGCACGCCTGGTCCCTCGATGAGACCGGCGCGTCGTCCGGGAACCGGTACGCGCTGGCCGACCTCGGCTACATCGGGGAAGCAGACCGTCTCACGGTGCCCGTCAAGACGCCCAAGGGCGCCACCCTGACCGCTGACCAGAAGTGCTACAACCTGCTCCAGGCCGCGCTGCGCGCGGTCGCCGAGCGCGGCAACGCGCTCCTCAAGCGGGACAGGGCGCCGCTGGCCGACCTCACACCTACGTCCACACGTTCTCCGGCTGGGTCTACGTCGCATTCGTGACCGACGTGTTCAACCGCGAGATCGTGGGCTAGCAGGTCTCTCGCTCGCTGCACACCGACCTCGCCCTGGACGCCCTGCGCATGGGCGTCAACCAGCGCACCCGCGACGGCCACGACCTGTCCGGACTGGTGCACCACTCCGACCGCGGAGCCCAGTACCGAGCCATCCGCTACCGCGAAGCCCTCGCCGAGCAGGACGCCGTCGCATCCGTAGGCTCCAAGGGCGACTCCTACGACAACGCGCTCGCCGAAGCCCTGAACTCCCTCTACAAGGCCGAACTCATCCGCAACCGCGGACCCTGGCACGGCATCGACGACGTCGAGATCGCGACCGCCGAGTGGGTCCACTGGTTCAACACCTTTCGACCCCACGGCGCCCTCGGCGGCCTCACTCCGCAGGCCTACCGGGCGGCGCACCTCAGAGCCTCCGAACCCCGTCAGAACCCGTCCCCGACCTCACCGACGCCAGATAACCCGGCCTCCACCAAACCCGGGGCTTGACAGTCGGCCGGTGTCGGTAATTTGTTTTTTTTGGGGGGGGGGGG
>NZ_BAAAPM010000009.1:429368-464338 GCF_039531145.1 Isoptericola hypogeus | reverse complement strand
CTCTAGTGAAAGCACGATCCCCGCAACCCCCTGAATCCAGGGTGTTGCGAGGATCGCTAGAACCGGCCGCGTGTCGTCACGGGGGCCCTGTCGTGCGCCGTCAGAAGCCGGTGCCGGTGGGCTCCGGGTACCAGCGGCGGAACTTGCGCACCTGGTTGAGCTTCGCCGCGGCGACGTACGCACGCCGCTTGGCGCCGCCGTCCCCGGCCCAGTAGGCCAGCGGGTGCACGCCGTCGGGCGCGAGGCGCTTGACCGAGGCCGCGAGCCGCGCCTCGCGCACGTAGTGCAGCAGCAGCCGCGTGGGGACGACCGAGTACAGCACCTCGCGCCCGACGACGACGGGCTCGAGCGGGACGTCGTCCACGTGGTCGGCGACGACGAACCGGGCGACGTTCGCCCCGGCGGCGGTGACGTAGAAGTTGTTGCGACCGATGCGCGGGTTGACCTCGAAGAACGCGAACCGCCCGTCGCGCGGGTCGACCTTCACGTCGAAGTTGGCGAAGCCGCGGTAGCCGGTGGCCTCGAGGAACGAGCGCGCCTGGGCGAACATCTCCCCCAGGTCGCCGGTGATCATCGCCGCCGGGTTGCCGAGGCCGTTCGGGGTGTGCTCCTCGAGCAGCACGTGCGCGCCGGCCATGAGGGTCACGACGCCGCGACGGTCCACGTAGGCCGTGATCGACCGCATCTGGGTGTCGTCGCCCGGGACGAGCTCCTGGGCGACGAACCGGCCGCGGAACCCCGCGGCGCGCAGGCGTGACCACAGGTCGTCGAGCTCGGCCTGGTCGGCGATCTCGAAGACCTTGCGCTTGCCCGGGAACTCCACGTCCTGGTAGTCCGCGCTGCTGGCCGCCTTGGCGATCAGCGGCCACCCGACGTCGACGGTCGCGGGCCGCCAGGCAGGGTCGTCGGCGCCCGCGAAGTCCTGCACCACGGTGCGCGGCACGGCGATGCCGACCTTCTCGGCGACCTCGGCGAACGTCGCCTTGTCGGACACCTGGTCGAGCAGCTCCTCGTCGAGGAACGGCACGACGTAGCCGGCGGCCTCGAGCTCCGCGCGGCTCCGCACGACGGTGCGCACGAGCCAGTCGGAGTTCGCCAGGAGCACCAGCCGGCGCCCGGGGTCGGCGGCGAGTGCCTCGGCGGCCACCCGCACCGCGGCGTCGACGAGCTGACGCTCGTCGTGGCTGTCGTCGACGGTCACGTTGCGCAGGATGCGCGAGTCCGCGATCGGCCCCGGCACGAGCCCCGAGATCACGGTCGAGGCCACGCCGTACTCCTCGTGGAAGGCACGCGCGAGCGCGTACACCCCGATGTCCCCGCCGAGGATCACGGGGAACAGCTCGGGCCGCGGGGAGGCGGGGCGGCTCATGCCCGCACCTCGCCCGCCGCGGGGGCGGGCGAGTTCGCCGCGTGCACCCGGCGCAGCTCGTCCAGCGGGTAGAACTGACGGTACTTGCGCACGTGGTTGACCAGCGCGGTGAGCACGTACAGGCGGCGGCGGGGCGAGGAGTCCGCCCGGTAGCGCAGCGGGTGCACGGTGCGGCCCGAGCGCTGCAGCCGCACCACGCGGGCCTTCAGCTCCGGGTCGAGCACGTACCGACGCAGCAGCCAGCGCGGCACGACGGAGTACAGGACCTCCGCGACCGCGGTGACGGGCGCGCGGCGCACGCCGTGCACGACGTCGTCCACCAGCACCTCGGTGGGGTTCTGGCCGCCCGCGGTCAGGTAGTAGTTGTTGCGGCCGATGCGCGGGTTCTGCTCGAAGAACTTGTACACGCCGTCGCGCGGGTCGAGCTTGACGTCGAAGTTCGCGAAGCCGCGCCAGCCGGTGTGCTCGAGGATCCGCTGCGCGGCCTCGAGGATGGGGTCGATCCGCTCGACGATCATCGCGGACGGGTTGCCCCTCGTCGCGGGGGTGCGCTCCTCGAGCAGCACGCGGGCCGAGCAGCGCAGCGTCACGCGACCGTGGGAGTCGGCGTAGGCCGTGACCGACCGCATCTGCGTGTCGTCGCCCGGGATCATCTCCTGGACGAGGAACCGGCCCCGGAACCCTGCGTCGCGCAGGGAGATCATCAGGCGGTCCAGCTCGCCCGGGGTCGCGATCTCGAAAATCTTCTTCTTCCCGGGGAACGTCACGCCGTGGTAGTCGGCGCTGCTGGCCGGCTTGGCGATCACCGGGAAGTCGAAGCCGACCGGCACGGGCTCCCACCCCGGCGCGTCCGCGGCGGAGAAGTCCTGGATCACGGTCCCCGGCGTGGGGATGCCGAGCTCGGCGCAGACGGCGGCGAACTCCGCCTTGTCGGAGATGCGGTCGATGAGCGCGGCGTCGGCGAACGGCAGCACGTAGTGCTGCTCGAGCCGCCGGCGGTGCTCCACGAGGTCGCGCACGACCCAGTCCATGTTGGTGAGCAGGACGAGCCGCTCGGCCGGCCTCGCCGCCGCGCGCTGCGTCGCGAACAGCTCGAGGGTCGCGACGATCGCCTCGGTGTCGCTGCCGGAGATCACCGTGTCGATGATCTGCGAGTGCGCGATGGGGCCGGGCTCGGCGAACGCGACGACGGTGGTCCGCACGCCGTAGCGCTCGTGGAACGAGCGCGCCAGCGCGTACACGCCGATGTCCGAGCCGACGATGACGGGGTGGAAGCCGGGGCCCGAGGCGTCCTGCGTGCCGGCCTCGGCCCCCGGAGTGTTCGGGGTGGTCCCAGTGCTCACGGGTGGGTTCACGCCTCCTGCTCGGTGCGGTCGTCCGACCACTCGGTGTGGAAGATGCCGTCGCGGTCGGTGCGGCGGTAGGTGTGGGCGCCGAAGAAGTCGCGCTGCGCCTGGATCAGCGCGGCGGGCAGGCGCTCGGCGCGCACGCCGTCGTAGTAGGCGAGCGACGACGAGAACGCCGGCGTCGGCACGCCGTTGAGCGCGGCACGGGCGACCACGCGCCGCCAGGCGGCGAGGCCGTTCGCGACGGCGCCGGTGAAGTACTCGTCCGCCAGGAGCAGCGGCAGGGAGGCGTCGCGCTCGTACGCCTCGGTGATCCGGTTGAGGAAGCGCGCGCGGATGATGCAGCCGCCGCGCCAGATGCGGGCCATGGCGCCACGGTCGATGTCCCAGCCGTACTCGGCCGACGCGGCCGCGATCTGGTCGAAGCCCTGCGAATACGCGACCACCTTCGACGCGTACAGCGCGAGCCGGACGTCCTCGACGAAGGCGTCGCGGTCGTCGATCTCCCACGTCCCGGCGTCGGCCGGCAGCACGGCCCGCCCGGCCTCGCGCTGGGGCACGGAGCCCGACAGGGCGCGGGCGAACGTCGCCTCCGCGATCCCGGTGATGGGCACGCCCAGGTCGAGCCCGTTCTGCACCGTCCAGCGGCCGGTGCCCTTCTGCTCGGCCTGGTCGAGGACGACGTCCACGAACGCGCTCCCCGTCGCGGCGTCGACGTGCTGCAGCACGTCGGCCGTGATCTCGATGAGGAAGGACTCCAGGTCGCCGGTGTTCCACTCGGAGAAGATCTCCCCGATCTCGGCGGCCGACGCGCCGAGGCCCTGCTTGAGCAGGTCGTAGGCCTCGGCGATGAGCTGCATGTCGGCGTACTCAATGCCGTTGTGCACCATCTTGACGAAGTGCCCGGCGCCGTTCGGCCCGACGTAGGTGCAGCACGGGGTGCCGTCGACCTTGGCGGAGATCGCCTCGAGGATCGGGCCGAGGGACTCGTACGACTCGCGGGTGCCGCCCGGCATGATCGACGGCCCGTTGAGCGCGCCCTCCTCGCCGCCCGACACCCCGGTGCCGACGAAGTGCAGCCCGCGGGCGGCGAGCGCCTCCTCGCGGCGGATGGTGTCCGGGAAGTGCGCGTTGCCGGCGTCGACGACGATGTCGCCCTCCTCCAGCAGCGGCAGCAGCTCGTCGATGACCGCGTCGGTGGCGGCGCCCGCCTTGACCATGATCACGACCTTGCGCGGCCGCTCCAGCGACGCCACGAAGTCCGCCATCGACTCGGACGGCACGAAGTCGCCCTCGTGCCCTGCGGAGTCCATCAGCGACTGCGTCTTGGCGAAGCTGCGGTTGTGCACCGCGACGGTGTAGCCGTGGCGCGCGAAGTTGCGCGCGAGGTTGCGACCCATCACCGCCAGGCCGGTGACGCCGATCTGGGCACGAGCTGTCATCGTTTCCTGCTTCCCTCGGAGTTCGTCGGGGGCGCGCGGACGCGACGCGGGACCGACCGGGTACGCGCTCGATCCGTGCCCGAGCCACGCTCGGGTGCACGCTCGTCCACGCTCGGTTCCGGTCGACACGTCGGTCCGCGGGCCCGGGAGCCTCGACCAGCGTAGTCGGCGCGGCGCAGCCGGGCGGACGGATCATCACGATCCGGACACGACCTCGGGTCGGGAACGGGTGAGGTCTGCCGGCGGGGGTGGCGACCGGTGTCGGGGGCGCACACGATGGAGCGGGCGCCCTGCGACGGCGCCGGGCGGAGGAACGGTCATGCCGGACGACGGGCCGGACCACGGGCGGGACGACGGGCCGGCGGTGCACGACGACCAGCAGGCGAGGCTGCTCGGCAAGGTCGCGCGGTACACCGCCGACTACCGGGCCGGCCTCGCCGCGCGCCCGGTCGGGGCCCGGGCCGACGACGCGGAGCTGCGGGCCCGGCTGGGCGGCCCTCTGCCCCAGGAGCCGAGCTCGCCGGAGGCCGTGGTGGACGCCCTCGTCGCGGCCGCCGAGGACGGGCTGGTCGCGTCGGCGGGTCCGCGCTACTTCGGGTTCGTCGTCGGCGGGTCGTCGCCCGCGTCGTTGGCGGCCGACTGGCTGACGTCCGGGTGGGACCAGAATGCCGGCGCCTTCGCCCTGTCGCCGGCGTCCGCCGTCGCCGAGGACGTCGCCGGCACGTGGCTCCTCGAGCTGCTCGGCCTCCCGGCCGGCGCGAGCGTCGGCTTCACCACCGGAGCGACGATGGCGAACGCGACCTGCCTCGCGGCCGCGCGGTCGTCGGTGCTGGCGCGCGCGGGCTGGGACGTCGAGCGGGACGGCCTGTTCGGCGCCCCGCCGATCCACGTGGTGGTCGGGGAGGACCGCCACATCAGCATCGAGCTCGCGCTGCGCTACCTGGGCCTGGGCAGCGACCGCGTGCACCGCGTCGCCGCCGACGACCAGGGAAGGATGCGCGCCGACGACCTGGCCGCCGTGCTGGACGGCTGCTCCGGGCCGACCGTCGTCGCCGCGCAGGCCGGGAACGTGAACTCGGGGTCCTTCGACCCGGTCGACGAGGTCTGCCGTCTCTCCCGCGCCCACGACGCCTGGGTGCACGTCGACGGCGCGTTCGGCATCTGGGCGGCCGCCTCCCCGCGGCACCGCCACCTGGTGAGGGGCGTCGAGGCGGCCGACTCCTGGGCCGTCGACGCTCACAAGTGGCTCAACGTGCCGTACGACTCCGGGTTCGCGATCGTCGCGGACCCCCGCGCGCACCTCCGGGCGACGGGCCTGCCCTCCGCGGGCTACCTGGAACCCCACGACTCGATCCGCCGCGACAACGCCGACTGGGTGCCCGAGATGTCGCGTCGCGCCCGGGGCTTCACCGTCTGGGCGGCGATCCGCGAGCTCGGCCGGTCGGGCGTCGCCGACCTGGTCGACAGGTGCTGCCGGCACGCCGCCCGGTTCGCGCAGGCGCTCGGCGCCGCGCCGGGCGTGGAGATCCTGGGCGACGTCGTGCTGAACCAGGTGCTGGTGCGGTTCCACCGCCCGGACGGCGACGACGACGACGATGCGGACGCCCTTACGCGCGCCGTCGTCGCCGCGGTCCAGGCCGAGGGCACGTGCTGGCTCGGCGGGACAACCTGGCGTGGCAGGGCGGCCATGCGGATCTCGGTGTCCGGCGGGTCGACCACCGACGCCGACGTCGACCGCACCGTCGCGGCCATCCTGGCGGCGGCCGGCGACGGGAGCCTGCCGGCGCCGGCCGAGCGCCGGGGGTGACGCGCCGCATCACGATCCGGACACGGCGGCGACTTCCGGCACGTCCTGGCCCCGCGGCTGCCCCCGCCCACGTAACGTGACAGCCGTGACCGGCCAGCAGCGGGAGGTCCCCGCACCGTTCGTGGCCGCCCTCGCGTCCCTCCGCGAGCGCCGCCTGCGCGCCGACGTGCACCTCGCCGAGATCCCCGGGCCCAGCCGCATCGCCCCGTTCTCAGTCGCCCTCGAGGGCGAGGTCACCGGCCCGGACACCGCCCCCGGGAGCGGGACCGGCGAGGTCGGCGAGGTCGCGACGGGGCGTTTCGTCGTCCTGCACGACCCCGACGGGCAGGAGACCTGGCACGGCACGTTCCGCGTCGTGACGCTCGTGCGCGCGACGCTCGAGCCCGAGCTCGCCGCCGACCCGCTGCTGGCGGAGGTCGCCTGGTCGTGGGTCACCGACGCGCTGGGCGACGCGGAGGCCGGGTCGCACGCCGTGGGCGGCACGGTGACCCGCGTGGTGTCGCAGAGCTTCGGCGCGCTCGGGTCCACGCCCGACGCCGTCGACCTGGAGATCCGCGCGTCCTGGACGCCGGACGACACGGACCTCGGCGCGCACCTGGCCGTCTGGGCGGACCTCATGGCCACCGCCGGGGGCCTGCCGCCCCTGCCCGAGGGCGTCACCGCCCTGTCCTCGCGGCCCCGCCCTGCCCCATGACCGACGACATGACCGACCACGCGACCGACGCCCCGCACGGGCCGGACCTCGCTTCCGACCTCGTACCCTGACCCCCATGAGCTCCGCCCTCCCGCCGACCGCCCCCGACGTCGTCCCCCTCACCGAACCCTCGGACGGCGTCGGCAGCGTGGTCGAGGATCCCGCGGCGTTCGCGCGGGTCGTGGAACGCTTCGGCGCCGGGAGCGGGCCGGTCGCCGCGGACGCGGAGCGCGCGTCGGGCTACCGGTACGGCCAGGCGACGTACCTCGTGCAGGTGCGCAGGGCCGGCGCCGGCACCGCGCTGCTGGACCCGGTGGCCCTGCCCGACCTCTCGCCGCTGGGCGAGGCGGTGGGCGACGTCGAGTGGGTGCTGCACGCCGCGTCACAGGACCTGCCGGGGCTCGGCGAGCACGGGCTGCGACCGGCTCGCGTCTTCGACACCGAGCTCGCCGCGCGGCTGCTGGGCATGGAGCGGGTCGGGCTGGCCGCCGTCGTGGCGGAGCTCCTGGGCCTCGGGCTCGCCAAGGAGCACTCGGCCGTCGACTGGTCGACGCGGCCCCTGCCCACCGACTGGCTGCGGTACGCGGCGCTCGACGTCGAGGTGCTCGTCGAGCTGCGCGACCGGCTGGCCGAGCGGCTCGAGGCGGCCGGCAAGACCGAGTGGGCCGCCCAGGAGTTCGAGGCCGTCCGCACGGCCGCGCCGCCGGCGCCGCGCCCGGAGCCGTGGCGGCGCACCTCGGGAACCCACACCCTGCGCGACCGCCGCCAGCTCGCCGTGGTGCGCAGCCTCTGGCAGGCCCGGGACACGAGCGCCCGGGCGCGGGACGTCTCCCCCGGGCGGGTGCTGCCGGACCGCGCCATCATGGCCGCGGCGCGTGCCCTCCCCCGCACCGCCGGGCAGCTGGTCGCGCTGCCCGAGTTCGCCGGCAAGGCCACCCGCCGTCGCGCCGCCGTGTGGCAGCGCGCCGTGGACGAGGCGCTGGCGCTGCCCGCCGAGCGGCTGCCCAGCCTGCGCGGGCCGCGCACCGACGGGCCGCCCCAGCCCCGCACCTGGGCCGACCGAGACCCGGTCGCAGCGCGTCGGCTCGCCGCGGCGCGCGAGCTCGTCGCCGACGTCTCCGAGGAGCTCGCCGTGCCGGTGGAGAACCTGCTGCAGCCGGATGCGCTCCGCCGGCTCTGCTGGACGCCTCCCGAGTCCCCGGACGCCGAGGAGATCGCGCGCTTCCTGCGCGAGCGCGGCGCCCGTCCCTGGCAGATCGAGCTGCTCGCCGGCCGCCTCGCGGAGACCTTCGCGAACGCCTCCTGACCCGGGTGATACCGGGTCTCACCATGATCTACTCTTTTCCCGGTACTCGCGGTAGCGTGTACCGCGGTGCGGCCCCGTGACCCACGGCGCACCGCAGAGCGGCGTCGCTCGTCGGACGCCGAAGTCCCGACCATCGTCAGTGGATGGAGCTGCCATGACCACCCGGAACCCGGCTCGTCGCGCGCTGCGCGACGTCGTCTTCGTCGAGGGCGTGCGCACGCCGTTCGGCAAGGCCCGCCCCGACGGCCTGTTCGCCGAGACCCGCGCCGACGACCTCGTCGTCAAGGCGGTGCGCGAGCTGCTGCGCCGCCACCCCGAGCTGCCGGGCGAGCGCGTGGACGAGGTCGCGATCGCCGCCACCACCCAGCAGGGCGACCAGGGCCTCACCCTCGGCCGCACGGTCGGCATGCTGGCCGGCCTGCCCCGCACGGTCCCCGGCTTCGCCATCGACCGCATGTGCGCCGGCGCCATGACCGCCGTCACGACCACCGCGGCCGGCATCGCGACCGGCACCGCCGACGTCGTGGTCGCGGGCGGCGTGGAGCACATGGGCCGCCACCCGATGGGCTTCGACGCGGACCCCAACCCGCGCTTCCTGTCCGAGAAGCTCGTCGACCCCGAGGCCCTCAACATGGGGATCACGGCGGAGAACCTGCACGACAAGTTCCCGCACCTCACCAAGGAGCGCGCGGACGCGTACGCGGTGAGCTCCCAGGTCAAGTACGCCAAGGCCGTGGCGGGCGGCGACGTCGGGCCGGAGCTCGTCCCCGTCGCCGTGCGGTCGACCGAGCACGGCTGGGGACTGGCCACCGCCGACGAGCTGCCCCGCCCCGGCACCACCGTCGAGGGCATCGCGCACCTCAAGACGCCGTTCCGCCCCGGCGGGCGCGTCACCGCGGGCAACGCCTCCCCGCTGACCGACGGCGCGACGGCGTGCCTCCTCGCCGCCGGCGACGTCGCCGCCGAGCTCGGCCTGCCCGTCGGGATGCGGCTGGTCGCCTCCGCCTTCGCCGGCGTCGACCCGTCGATCATGGGTTACGGCCCGGTGCCGGCCACCGACAGGGCGCTCGCCCAGGCGGGCCTGAGCATCGACGACATCGGCCTCTTCGAGATCAACGAGGCCTTCGCCGTGCAGGTGCTGAGCTTCCTCGACCACTACGGCATCGCCGACGACGACGAGCGCGTCAACCCCTACGGCGGCGCGATCGCGATGGGCCACCCCCTGGCGTCGTCGGGCGTGCGCCTCATGATGCAGCTCGCGCACCAGTTCGCGGCCCGGCCCGAGGTCCGCTACGGCATCACGACCATGTGCGTCGGACTCGGCCAGGGCGGCACGGTGATCTGGGAGAACCCGCACCACGCCGACTACTCGGGCCACACGAGCGGCTCCGCGTCCAGCTCCGCGACCAGCGAGGAGAACTGACCCCGATGACCACGAACGACACCGCCGTCCGCGCCGAGCGCGTCACCCACTCCCTCGTCCGCGACGTCGAGCTCCCGGGCGGCGCGGGCACGCTCGCCCTGGTCACGCTCGACAACGGGCTGGACCACACCAAGCCGAGCACGCTCGGCCCCGAGGGCATGGCCGAGCTCACGGCCGCCCTGACGGCCCTCCGGGAGCGCGCCGGCCGCGGCGAGCTCGCCGCCGTCGCCGTGACCGGCAAGCCCTACTTCCTCGCGGCGGGCGCGGACCTGCTGCAGGTCTCGACCGTGACCTCCCACGAGCAGGCGCTCGAGCTCGGCCGCTCGGGCCACGCCGCGTACGAGCTGCTGCACACGATGGGCGTGCCCACGTTCGCGTTCGTCAACGGGCTGGCGCTCGGCGGCGGCCTCGAGGTCGCGCTGAACTGCGACTACCGCACCGTCGCCTCCGACGCCCCTGCCCTCGGCCTGCCCGAGACCGGGCTGGGCCTCGTGCCCGGCTGGGGCGGCGCCTACCTCGTGCCGCGCCTGGTCGGGATCGAGAAGGCCGTGGACGTGATCCTCACCCGCCCGGCGACCCAGAAGCCCTTCCGCCCCGCCGAGGCGGTGAAGATCGGCCTGGTCGACGAGCTCTTCGAGGCCGCCGACTTCCTCGAGCAGTCCATCGCGTGGGCCGCGCGGGTGCTGCGCGGCGACGTCACGGTGACCCGCCGCGAGCTCGACCCGCAGCCCGTGTGGGACGCCGTCGTCGCGGCCACCCGGCAGCGGCTGGACGCCGTCGTGGCAGGCTCCCGCCCCGCCCCGTACCGGGCGCTGGACCTCATGGCCGCCGCCCGCACGGCGACCCGCTCCGAGGCGTTCGCGGCCGAGGACCGGGCGCTGGCCGACCTCATCATGAGCGACGAGATGCGGGCGAGCGTCTATGCGTTCCAGCTCGTCTCCGGCGGGAAGAAGCCGGCCGGCGCGCCCGACCCCAAGCTCGCCCGGCCGGTGACCCGCGTCGGCATCGTGGGCGCCGGCCTCATGGCCGCGCAGATCGCGCTGCTGGTCTCGCAGCGACTCGGCGTGCCCGTCGTGATGCGCGACCTCGACACCGAGCGGGTCGACAAGGGGCTGGGCTTCGTGCGCTCCACCGTCGAGAAGCTCGTGGGCCGGGGCCGCATGACGCCGGAGGCCGCGGCACGCATCGTCGCGAGCGTGTCGGGCACCACCGAGATCAGCGACCTCGCGTCCTGCGACGTCGTCGTCGAGGCCGTCACCGAGGTCATGGACCTCAAGAAGCGGGTCTTCGCCGAGCTCGAGGGGATCGTCTCCGACGAGACGATCCTCGCCACCAACACGTCCGCCCTGTCCGTCACCGAGATGGCCGCCGACCTGCGCCACCCCGAGCGCGTCGTGGGCATCCACTTCTTCAACCCGGTGGCCCAGATGCCGCTGGTCGAGGTCGTGCGGGCCGCCGAGACGTCCGACGAGGCGCTGGCCACGGCGTTCGCCGTGACGAAGAAGCTGCGCAAGACGGCCGTGCTCGTCGCCGACCGGCCGGGCTTCGTCGTCAACCGGCTGCTCGTGCTGGTCATGGGCAAGGTCGTGGAGGCGATCGAGAACGGCACCTCCGTCGAGGTCGCGGACACGGCGCTCGCGCCGCTCGGCTTCCCGATGCCGACGTTCGAGCTCTTCGACCTCGTCGGCCCGGCGGTCGGGCTGCACGTCCTCACGTCGCTGCGCGCGGACCTGGGCGACCGGTTCCCCCGCTCCCCCGGTCTCGAGAAGCTGGTGGCCGACGGGACGCGCGTGGTGCTGGACCGGCCGGCGGCCGGCCTGCCCAAGCCGGTCGACCCGTCGATCCAGGGTGTGTTCGGCGAGGCGCTGCCCGTCGGCACCTCCGGCCGGCTGGGCACCCCGGTGCTCGACGCCGCCGGCGTCCTGGACTCCGTGCTGACCGCCCTGACGGTCGAGGTCGGCCACATGCTCGACGAGGGCGTCGCCGCCGGCCCGCAGCAGATCGACCTGTGCATGATCCTCGGCGCCGGCTGGGGCTTCCACACGGGCGGCATCACGCCCTACCTGGACCGCGCGGGCTACGCCCCGACGGTCCTGGGCCGCCGGATCCTGCCCGACGGCGTCGCGAACGTCCCCGAGAGCGTCGCCTGACACCGGCCGACATCACCTGACACCCTCCTCTCTCGGGGTGCGGGACCGGGCCGAGAGCCCGCCCGCGCCGACGGCCGGTCCCTCGTCGGGGCCGGCCGTCGGCGTCCCCAGGGGTGCGGACGCCTCGCGGGGGCCGGCTGCAGGCCGCACCGGCCCACCCGTGTGAGACTTCCGGCATGAATCGGACCATGGGTGTGGAGGAGGAGTTCCTCCTGGTGGGTGCGGACGGCCACCCGGTCGCGAAGGCGTCGGAGGCGCTCGAGTCGTCGGAGCCGGCCGCCGGCCCGAGCCGGGCGCACGGTGCCGGCACCGGCGCGCTCGAGCAGGAGTTCATGGAGGAGCAGATCGAGACGGCGACGCACCCGCGGCGCGAGCTCGACGACCTCGCGGCGGAGATCCGCGCCGGGCGGGCCCGCGCACAGGCTGCGGCCGACCGGGTCGGGGCGCAGGTGGCGGCCCTCGCGACCTCACCGCTGCCGTTCGAGGGCACCACGGTGGCGCGGCTGCGCTACCTCGAGGCGCGGGCCAAGTTCGGCCTCACGGCCCGGGAGCAGCTCACCAGCGGCTGCCACGTGCACGTCGCGGTCACCGACGACACCGAGGGCGTGGCGGTGCTCGACCGCATCGGCCCGTGGCTGTCCGTGCTGCTCGCCCTCAGCGTCAACTCCCCGTTCTGGCAGGGCGAGGACTCCGGCTTCGCGAGCTATCGCTCCCAGGTGTGGGCCCGCTGGCCCACGTCCGGTCCCGCGCGCGCCTTCGGCACGCCGGCGGCCTACCAGGAGGCGGTCGACGGCCTCGTGGCGACCGGGACGATCCTCGACCGGAACATGGTCTACTTCGACGCCCGCCTGTCGTCGAAGTACCCCACCGTCGAGGTCCGCATCGCCGACGTCTGCCTCGAGGCGGACACGGCGACCCTGCTCGGGGCGCTCGCCCGGGGCCTCGTGGAGACCGCGGCCCGGGAGGCCGCCGACGGGCGCGAGGCGCCCGACCTGCGCACCGAGCTCCTGCGCACGGCGTCGTGGCGGGCCGGCCGCTCCGGGCTCGCCGACGACCTGCTCTCGCCGCTCACGTGGCGCCCCGCCCCCGCGCACGACGTCGTCGGTCAGCTCGTGGCCCACGTGCGCGAGGCCCTGCGCGACGCCGGAGACCTCGACGCCGTCACCGACCTGCTCGGTGCCCTGTGGTCCACCGGGGGCGGCGCGGCACGTCAGCGCGCCTGGCACGCCGAGGCCGGCGGCGACCTGCGTCGCGTCGTCGAGCGGGCCGTGGCCGCGACCCACCGCTAGACGGGCGCGAGGTCCCCGCACGGCCCGTCGTCCCGCGCCGCGAGCGCCGTGAGGAGCGACGGCACGAGCGCCTTCGCCGTGCGCTTGTAGCCCAGGGCGCTGGGGTGGAACCGGTCGAGGGAGAACATCTCGTCCGGGTTGATGACGAAGAACGGCCCGACCGCGCGGGCCAGCGACACGGCGTGGGCGCCGCGGCGGACCGCGGCCACCGCCTGCGCGGCGGCGAGCTGCCGGGACATCCGCGACCCGACGGCCCGCAGCGGCTGCGGCACGGGTCGCAGCGCACCCAGGTCGGGGCAGGTCCCGACGACCACCGCCGCCCCGCGGTCCCGCAGCCGCACGACGGCGTCCTCCAGGTGCAGCGCCGCCGTGCCGACCGGCACCCGGTGCGTGACGTCGTTGCCCCCCACCACGATCACCGCGGCGTCGGGGCGATAGTCGGCCGGCAGCACGGCGAGCTGGTCGACGAGAGCCGACGACTCCGAGCCCACCACCGCCGCGCAGCGCAGCCGCACCGGCCGCTGCAGCCGGACCGCGAGCCCGCGGGCCACGCGCGCACCCATCGTGTCCTTCCGGCGCTCCGCGCCCAGACCGGCCGCGATCGAGTCGCCGAGGACGAGCAGGTCGAGCGGTTCGCCCGGCAGGCCCGGCTTCCACACCTTGTCGGCGTCGAGCGCGACCTCCCCGAGGCCCTTGCCGATCCGGCCGCGCGCGACGGCCGCCTGACGACGGAGCAGCGCCACGGCCGCGACCGCGCCAACCGCGACGCCGAGGGCGACCGCGGCGACCGTCCGTACGTACCGGGGACTCGTCATGGGCGATTCGAACCAGACCCGGGTGAACGGCGTCCGACCATCACGTGACGGGCGACCACCGGATCGGCGACGACTCGCTCCGGACTCCTCGGGGCTCGCCATCGCACCGGGCCGGCGGCGTCACGAACCCGCCGCCGGCGTCTCCCTCTCTGGGTACACGCCCCGAGCGACAGTGCACCGGAGGAACCATGACCCCTTCGACGTCCGTGACCTTCGACGTCTGGTCCGGGAACGAGGACGGCCCGGGAGCCGGACCGGGCCCCGGCGTGCCGGTCGTGGTCCCGTCCCGGCCGGCTCGCCCCTCCGCGGCGCTCCTGGCGGTGGTCGGTCTCGGCGCGACGCTGCTCGGCGCCGTGGCCGCCCTCGCCGTCCTCCTGGCCGCGCCGCAGATGCGGGCGCCGACGGCACCCCCGGCGCAGGCGCCGGCCACGGTCACGCTCAGCCCCGAGCAGCTCGAGAAGCTGGTCGTGGAGGTCGGCGACGACGAGTGGGTGCTGCTCCGCCGGCCGCACCAGCCGGTGGACTCCCCCTCCGGCGACGAGGGGCGCGCACACCGGGAGTGACCCGCCTCAGTCGTCCCAGCCCATCTTCAGCACCTCGAACGCCGTCGCGTGCCGAGTGCCGAACGCCTCTCCGGTGGCCGTCGTCAGGCGCCCGAGGAACTCCGCCGGGTCGAAGTGCTCCCACCCCAGCCCGTCGAGGTAGGCGGCGTGCGCGCGCAGCGACGCGACGCCCGCGTCGAAGGTCGCCGTGACGTCCACCGCGTGCTCCGCGCCGGGAGAGCCGGCGACCCACACCTGGCGCACGCCGCCCCACGGCTCGAGCCCGTCGGCCTCGAGCTGGTCGGCGAAGACCCAGCGGTTCCCGGCGTCGCGGACGGCGTCGACGACGGCGCGGCCGGTCGCGATGTGGTCGGCCTGGTTGAGCATCCCGCCGGGGAACGTCTCGCGGTAGTTGCCGGTGATGACGACCTCGGGGCGGTGCCGGCGCACCGCGCCCGCGATCGCCCGGCGCAGCGGCAGGCCGTACTCGATCACCCCGTCGGCGAAGCCGAGGTACTCCACGTCGTCGACGCCGACGGCCCGCGCGGAGGCGACCTGCTCCCCCTCACGAACGCGACGCGCCTCGTCGGGGTGCATGCCGTCGATCCCGGCCTCGCCGCTCGTCACCATCGTGTAGACGACGCGCTTGCCCTGGCCCGTCCAGCGGGCGACGGCCGCCGCCGCGCCGAACTCCATGTCGTCCGGGTGCGCGACCACGGCGAGCGCCGTGGACCAGTCCTCGTCGAGCGGCTGCAGGGTCATGGCGCCACGCTACCGACCGTCGGCGGACGGCGCCCTGGGGCAAGCCGGCCGCTCAGGCGCGGCGCGACACCTCCGGGGACGCCGCGAGCGCGATCACCTCGCGCGTCGTGGCGGCGACGACGTCGGGCCGGTCGGCGCCCTGCCAGGCCCGGCCGTGCGACACCCAGGCGGTGCGGGTGCCGGCCGCACGACCCACGGCGACGTCGGCGTGCGCGGCGTCGCCGACCATCCACACGGATCGCCGATCGACGTCCGCGGCGCCGAGCCGCTCCAGCGCGATCTCGAGGATGCGGGGGTCGGGCTTGGCCACCCCCTCCTCGTCGGAGACGACGATCGCGTCCACGTGCGGCTCGACGGCGCACCGCGCGATCTTGCCGCGCTGCTGCGCCGAGTCCCCGTTGGTCACGACGGCCACCCGGTGGCCGGCGGCGCGCAGCACGTCGAGCGAGAACAGGACGCCGTCGTAGGCCCGCACGTGGTCGCGGATGCCCGCGCGGAAGCGTTCGACCGCCGCCGGGACGTCGTCGTCCCACCCGAGGCGGTCGACGATGACGCGTGCCAGGTCCGCCTTGCGCGAGAAGCCGCCCTCGTCGGCCGCGACGATCGCCGCGAGGTCGGCCTCGGTCCCGTCGGACGCGGAGACGGCCGCGGCCGCCCAGGCCGCGAACGCGTCGTCCCGGCCGACGAGCGTGTTGTCCAGGTCGAAGAGCCAGATCATGACGGCGAGGCTAGCGGCGCGCCGGCCGACGGCGGCAACCCGCTCAGTCGCGCGCGAGCGCCGCCAGGGCGTCCCGCACGGCGTCCTCGGCCCGCATCCGCTGCGCGGTGACGACCTGCTCGCGGCTGGCGTGGTCGAGGAAGGCCACCGGGAGGCCGGTGTGCACGAACGGCGTGCGGACGCCCTGCTCGGCCGCGCGCTGGGCGAGCGTCGCGCCTACGCCGCCGTCGACCACGCCGTCCTCCAGCGTGAGGACGAGGTCGTGCTCCCCGGAGAGCTTCACGAGCGCCTCCGGTACCGGCAGCACCCACGTCGGGGCGACGACGTCGACCTCCAGGCCGTGCGCCGCCAGCGACTCCCCGGCCGCGAGCGCCGAGCCCACCATCGAGCCGACGCCGACGACGAGCACGCGCCGGCCCGCGGCCGCGCCGCCGCCCGGGGTGTGCCGCGCGACGACGTCCACGCCGTCGAGCGTCTCGAGGGCGTGGATCGGGTCGGGGAGCGCCCCCTTCGTGTACCGCACCACCGTGGGCGCGTCGTCGACGTCGACGGCCGCCCGCAGCGCCGCGCGCAGGGTGGGCTCGTCGCGCGGTGCGGCCAGGCGCAGGCCCGGCACGATGCGCAGCATCGCCATGTCCCACATGCCGTTGTGGCTGGCCCCGTCCTCCCCGGTGATGCCGGCCCGGTCGAGGACGAACGTCACACCTGCCTTGTGCAGGCCGACGTCCATCAGCACCTGGTCGAACGCGCGGTTGAGGAACGTCGCGTAGACCGCCACGACGGGATGCAGCCCGGCGAACGCCATGCCCGCGGCAGAGGTCGCGGCGTGCTGCTCGGCGATGCCGACGTCGAACGTGCGGTCGGGGAACTCCTGGGCGAACGGCGCCAGGCCGACAGGGTGCAGCATCGCCGCGGTGATGGCGACGACGTCGGGCCGGGCGTGCCCGATCTGCACGATCTCGTCGGCGAAGACCTTGGTCCAGCCGAACCGCGACGGCGCGACCGGCAGCCCGGTCTCGGGGTGGATCCGCCCGACGGCGTGGAAGCGGTCGGCGACGTCCTGCTCCGCCGGCGTGTATCCGCGGCCCTTCTCGGTGATGACGTGCACGATGACGGGCCCGCCGTACGCCTTGGCGCGGCGCAGCGCGTGCTCGGTCGCGACCTCGTCGTGCCCGTCCACGGGCCCGACGTACTTCAGGCCCAGGTCCTCGAACATGCCCTGCGGCGCGACGACGTCCTTGAGGCCCTTCTTCAGCCCGTGCAGCCAGTCGTAGGCGAAGCGGCCGGGGGCCCCGGTGCGGTGCAGCGTCCGCTTGCCCCACTCGAGGAACGACTCGTACCCGCTGGTGGTGCGCAGCGTGTCCAGGTGGTGCGCGACGCCGCCGATCGTCGGCGAGTACGAGCGCCCGTTGTCGTTGACGACGATCACGAGGCGGCGGTCGTCGGCGGCCGCGATGTTGTTCAGCGCCTCCCAGGCCATGCCGCCCGTGAGGGCGCCGTCGCCGATGACCGCGACCACGTGCCGGTCGCGGCGGCCGGTCACCTCGTTGGCCTTGGCGATGCCGTCGGCCCAGGACAGGGCCGTCGACGCGTGCGAGTTCTCGACCACGTCGTGCGGGGACTCGGCGCGCGACGGATAGCCCGACAGGCCGTCCTTCTTGCGCAGCGCCGAGAAGTCGTGCCGCCCGGTGAGGAGCTTGTGCACGTACGCCTGGTGGCCCGTGTCGAAGACGATGGTGTCGCGCGGCGAGTCGAAGACCCGGTGCAGCGCGATCGTCAGCTCGACGACGCCCAGGTTCGGCCCGAGGTGGCCACCCGTGCGCGAGACCTGGTCGACCAGGAACGCCCGGATCTCCCCGGCGAGCTGCGTCGTCTGCGCGGGCGTCAGCCGGCGCACGTCCTCGGGCGAGCCGATGCCGCTCAGCAGACCCATGCGTTCCTCCCGTTCATAGCCACACCACAATAGGCGGTCGTGGACGTCTCGCCGTGCACACCCGGGCCGCCGGGGCGCCCCCGGCGCGGTAGGTTCGACCTGGCCGGCGGGAACACGTGACCGCCGGCGAGCGTTCGAGGGACGGAAGATCCTCCCTCGGCACCACATCTCAGGGGACACCTGTGCGCTTTCTCGACGGGCAGCAGCCCACCACCGACCTCACCTACGGCGACGTCTTCATGGTCCCGTCCCGCTCGGACGTGACCAGCCGCTTCGACGTCGACCTGTCGACCGACGACGGCACCGGCACGACGATCCCCGTGGTCGTCGCCAACATGACCGCCGTCGCCGGCCGCCGCATGGCCGAGACGGTCGCCCGCCGCGGCGGCGTGACGATACTCCCGCAGGACATCCCGTCCGACGTCGTCGCGGACGTCGTCGCGGACGTCAAGTCCAAGGACCCCGTCATCGAGACCCCGGTGGTCGTCGGCCCGCACGACACCGTCTCGACGGTCCTCACGCTGCTCGGCAAGCGCGCGCACGCCGCGGCCGTCGTCGTGCAGGACGGCCGCCCGGTGGGGGTCGTCACCGAGCACGACTGCGCCGAGGTCGACCGGTTCGCCCAGGTGCACCAGGTGATGGCCGCCGACCTCGTCACCCTCGACGCGGCGCAGCTCGAGGCCGACGGCCTGGAGGCGACGTTCGAGCGGATGCACGCGGCCAAGATCCACCTCGCGCCGGTGGTGCGCGACGGCGTGCTCGCCGGGCTCCTGACCCGCAAGGGCGCCGTGCGCTCCACCGTGTACTCCCCCGCGCTCGACGCGGCCGGGCGCCTGCGTGTCGGCGCGGCCGTCGGGATCAACGGCGACGTCGCCGCCAAGGCGCGCGAGCTGCTCGACGCGGGCGTGGACGTGCTCGTCGTCGACACCGCGCACGGGCACCAGGCCACCATGCTGCGGGCGCTCGAGGCCGTGCGGTCCGTGGACCCGCAGGTGCCGGTGGTGGCCGGCAACGTCGTGACGGCCGCCGGCGTGCGCGACCTCGTCGCCGCCGGGGCCGACATCCTCAAGGTCGGCGTCGGCCCCGGGGCGATGTGCACCACCCGGATGCAGACCGCCGTCGGGCGGCCGCAGTTCTCCGCGGTGCTGGAGTGCGCCGCGGCCGCGCGCGAGCTCGGCAAGCACGTGTGGGCCGACGGCGGCGTGCGGCACCCGCGCGACGTCGCGCTCGCGCTCGCGGCCGGCGCGTCGCAGGTGATGATCGGGTCGTGGTTCGCCGGCACCTACGAGTCGCCCGGCGACCTGCACGACGACGGCACCGGCCGCCTCTACAAGGACTCGTTCGGCATGGCCTCGGCCCGCGCCGTCGCGGCCCGCACCGCCGGCGGGACCGCGTTCGGCCGCGCCCGCAAGGCCCTGTACGAGGAGGGCATCTCCACCGGCAAGATGTACCTCGACCCGCGCCGCCCGGGCGTCGAGGACCTGCTCGACGAGATCACCTCCGGCCTGCGCTCGAGCTGCACCTACGCCGGCGCGCGGACCCTCGCGGAGTTCCACGAGCGCGCGCTGGTGGGCATCCAGTCCGCCGCCGGCTACGCCGAGGGGATGCCGGTCGCCACCAGCTGGTAGCGCCGCATTCCCGCCGGGCATGCGGTTCCTCCGGGTCTCGACGGCCGAAAGCCGGAGGAACCGCATGCTCAGCCACGACCGACCGCATGCTCGGCGATGGGTGCCCGTCAGTCGACGTCGACGACGGTCAGGGCCGTCGTGGCGCGCGTGAGCGCCACGTAGAGGTCGCGCTCCCCGCACGAGCGGGCGGCGACGATCCCCGCGGGGTCCGCCACGACGACCGCGTCGAACTCCAGCCCGCGGGCCTGCGAGACGGGGACGACCCGCACCCGGCCGCCTGACCCGTCGACGCCGTCCGCGTCCGTCCCGGGGTCCGCGCCGAGGTCCGACGTGAGGGCCGACGCGAAGCCCGCGACCGCGTCGTCGGCCGCGAGCACGCCGACCAGGCCCCCGGGCACGAGGTCCGCGGCGGCCCCGACCTCGCGCACGACGGCGGCCCGCAGGTCGTCCCGCAAGGCCGTCGCGCGCCGGGGCTCGTCGCCGCGGCGCACCGCGACGCTCGGCGCCTGCGCGGGAGCGACGCGCGCGAGGATCGGGCGCGCGACGGCGAGGATCTCGGCCGTGGTGCGGTAGCTCACCGTCAGGGCCCGCACCTGGGCACGGCGCCACAGGTCGGGCCCGAGGGCGTCGGCCCACCGGTCGTGCTCGGCGGACGGCCCTGCCTGGGCGAGGTCGCCGACGATCGTCAGGGACCTCGACGGGCACCGGCGCAGCACGGCCCGCCACTGCATCGGCGTCAGCTCCTGCGCCTCGTCCACCACGACGTGCCCGTACGAGCGCGCCGGCGGGCCGTCGAGCAGCTCGGCGGCCTCGTCCAGCAGCGGCAGATGGGCGTCGGTCCAGGGCCCGCTCGCGGCCCGCGCGAGCAGCGCGCGTTCGTCCTCGGTGGTCCTGGGCAGCGCACCCGGCGCCGCGGCGGCCGCGAGCGCCGCGGCCACGACCTGCCCGGGGTCGAGCCGGGGCCACAGCGCGTCGACGGCACGGTCCAGGGCGGGGCCCTCGAGCAGCTCCGCGCGCAGCGCGTCCGGGTCGAGCTCGTCGGCGGCGTCGGCGCCGGGGGTCCCGTCGAGCCCGAGCCGGCGCAGGTCCCCGGCCACAACTGCGTCCAGGTCGCCGCCGATCAGGGCCGCGGACTCCGCGTCGATGCGCTCCAGCGTGGCTCGGGCGTCGGCCACGGTGGCGTCGACGATCTCCTCGGCCATCTCCTCCAGGAACACCGCGCGCCCGCCGTGGTGCGGGAGGCCCGCGTCCTGGGCGCGCGTGCGCACCCCCGCGACGACGTCCGGCGCCAGCCGCACCTCGTCGCCGCCGACCCGCACGACGAACCCGCCGGCGAGCGCGTCGTCGGGCGCCTGCCGGGCGCGGACTGCGTCCGCGAGCAGGTCCGCGAGGGCCGCACGCCCCGCGACCCGGGAGAGCGCGGCGTCGGCGGCGGGCCGCGCCCCGTCCTCCTCGTCGGGGGACACCGCGACCGTGCCCGGCGGCAGCGCGCCGCGCACGACGGCGGCGGGCGTGCTCAGCACCACGTCGTTCTCCCCCAGCGACGGCAGCACCTGTGAGATGTAGTCGAGGAACCGGGAGTTCGGCCCCAGCACGAGCACCCCTTGGTCGGCGACCCCGTCGAAGGCCGCCAGCACGTACGCGGCGCGGTGCAGCGCGACGACGGTCTTGCCCGTGCCCGGTCCGCCCTCGACCACGAGGACGCCGCGGTGGGCCGAGCGCACGATCTCGTCCTGCTCGGCCTGCAGCGTCGCGACGACCTCGCGCATGCGGCCGGTGCGGCGGGCGGTGAGCGCCGCGAGCAGCGGGCCGTCGCCGACGACGTCGTCGGGTCCGGGCTCGCTGCCGTCCAGCAGCTCGTCGGTGACGCCGGTGACCGTGCGTCCGTCGAGCGCGAGGTGGCGACGACGGCGCAGGCCGAGCGGGTGCACGGGGGTCGCGGCGTAGAACGGGCGGGCGGCGTCGGCGCGCCAGTCGACCAGCAGCGGCGTGTCGCCGGCGGCGTCCTCAGGGTCGGCCTGCAGGCCCAGGCGGCCGACGTGCAGCACGCGGCCGTCCGTGGTGTCGATCCGGCCGAAGCACAGCGCGTGCCCGGCGGCGTCGAGGGCGCGCAGGCGACGGGAGAGCAGCCGCACCCGGGCCTCGCGGTCGTGGAGCACGGTGGTGTCGGCGGAGCGGCCCTGCAGGGCCCGCGCCAGCTGGGTCCGCAGGTGCTCGGTGTCGGCGTCGACGCGCGCGTGCATGCGTCGCACGGCATCCTGCTCGGTCTCGATCTGGCGGAGGGTCGGGCTCTGGCGGCTGGTCGGGGTCGGACGGACGTCGGACAGGGGCAAGGAGGCTCCTTGGGGACGGTGCCGGAGATGCCGCCGGGGCGAGGCGGCCCGGTGCTCAACGCGCGAGGGGCCAGGATCCTTCCCACCACCTCCTGCCGAGCATGCGGTACCTCCGGGTCCCGGGTCCGAGAGCCGTGGTAGGCGCATGCTCGGCGGCGAACGACCGCCTGGTCGGCGGTAGCCTGCCCGGGTGACCTCGCTCCCGGCGTCCTCCGCGCGCGCCCAGCTCGCCGCACTGGCGGCGGACGCGACATTCCTCGAGACCTGGGGCCTCGCCCGCGGCGAGCTCGACGCGGCGTCGGCGCGCCCGGCGGCCGTGCTCGTGCTCTTCGGGGTGCTGGACGACCTCGAGGCGGACCACGACGCGCAGTCGCTCGCCGTCGCGCAAGATCTGGACGTCCTCCTCCTCGCCCGAGCCACGACGCTGCGCTCCCACGCCGGCCAGGTCGCGTTCCCGGGCGGCCGGGCGGAGGACGGCGAGACGCCCGTCGACGCCGCGCTGCGCGAGGCCGTCGAGGAGACCGGCCTCGACGCCACCGGCGTGGAGGTGCTCGGCACGCTCGCGCAGCTGCCGATGCCGGTGAGCAACCACCTCGTCACGCCGGTCCTCGGCTGGTGGGCACGACCCACCCCGGTGCGGGTGGTCGACCATGCGGAGTCGGCGCACGTCTTCCGCGCCCCCGTGGCCGACCTGCTCGACCCGGCGCGCCGCGTCACCACCGTGGTGCGCCGCGGCGGCCACGCCTGGCGCGGCCCCGGCTTCGAGGTGGCGGACGGCGACGTCACGCACCTCGTGTGGGGCTTCACCGCGGGCATCCTCGACGCCGCGTTCGACCGGCTCGGCTGGACCGAGCCGTGGGACCGCGGCCGCGAGCACGAGCTCGAGCCCTGACGCTCGGGCCAGAGCCGGGCCGCACCGTGCCGGACGAATCGGGCTTGACCACGACGTCGCAACCGCGATGATGTCGTTCGTGCCCTCCGCCGAGATCGACGTCGACGTCCCCCTGTCCCGTGCTCTGCTCGAGGAGCAGCACCCCGACCTCCTCGACGGAGCCGGCCTCGACGACCTGCGCGTCGTGGCGCACGGCTGGGACAACGTGATGCTCCGTCTCGGCGACGAGCTCGCCGTGCGGCTGCCCCGCCGCGAGGCCGCCGCACACCTCGTCCGCCACGAGCAGCAGGTGCTGCCTCGGTTGGAGTCACGGCTGCGCGCGGCCGCGCCCGGCGTCGCCGTCCCCGCACCGGTACGGGTCGGGCGCCCGAGCGCCGCGCTCGCCTACCCGTGGTCGTGGAGCGTCGTCCCGTGGGTCGGCGGCACCAGCGCGGAGGCCACCCCGGTCACGGCCCGCACGGCCTGGGCGGGGACGTTCGGCGCCTTCCTCGCCACCCTGCACGTGCCCGCCCCCGACGACGCGCCCGCCAACCCCGTGCGCGGGGTGCCGCTGCGCCGGCGGGCGGAGGACGCCGACCCGGGCGCGCTCGACGAGCGGCTCGCCCGGGTTCCGGCCGGGCTGCGCGACGCGGCGCGGCGGGTCTGGGACCGCGCGCTCGACGCCCCGCCGTACGACGGCCCGGCGGTGTGGCTGCACGGCGACCCGCATCCCGCGAACCTCGTGGTGGTACCCGCCGACGGCGCCGCCGGGGACCGGCTGCGGGCCGTCGTCGACTGGGGCGACGTCACCTCGGGCGACCCGGCGTCCGACCTCGGGGCGCTCTGGCTGTGCTTCGACGCCGCCGGCCACGACGCCTGTCGCTCGGAGGTCCAGCGGCGCGCGAACGACGGCCGCGGGTGGGACGACGCCACCTGGGCCCGCGCGGCCGGGTGGGCCCTGCTGTACGCGACGAACATGCTCGCCCACCCCGACGAGCACCCGCGCCTGGTGCCCATCGGCGAGCACGCCCTGGCACGCCTGCTCGACGCGGCGTGACCGCCGGCCGGTCCGCGCGGTGCGCGGCAGCGCGGCACCCCATACTGGCCCCATGGCCGGCAGGAATCAGAACACCACCACCTGGACCGACGCGGACCCGCGCGCCTTCGTCGCTGCCGTCGAGCACCCCGTGCGGCGACGCGACGCGGCGACGCTGCTCGACATGCTGTCCCGCGTCACGGGCCAGGAACCGCGCATGTACGGCCCTTCGATGGTCGGCTTCGGCGAGTACCACTACCGCTACCCGAGCGGCCGCGAGGGGGACGCGCCGGCGGCCGCCTTCTCGCCCCGCAAGGCCGCGACGACCGTCTACCTCGACGCGGTGGAGGCGCACACCGAGCTCCTGGAGCGCCTCGGCCCGCACACGACCGGCCTTGTCTGCCTCTACCTCAAGGACCTCGAGAAGGTCGACCTTGCGGTGCTGGAGGAGATCGTCCGCCGCGCGTACACGACGGTGACCTCCGGGACCTACGGCCTGCGCGCCAGCGAGGCCGGCGGCGCCCAGCCGTCGTGACCTGACGCGGCCCCGTCGCCGGCCCCGTCGCCGGCGCGGTGGCTGTCAGCGCAGCGCGGCCCCGGAGGCCCCCGCCGCGACGAGCACCGCCCGCACCGCGGCCTCGGCCCGGTCGTAGGCGTCCGCGTCGTCGAGCAGGACCGAGGCGAGGTCGGCCCGGTCGAGGGCGGCGTCGATCGTGAAGACCAGCTGGTCGACGTCGGCGCCGTCGTCGAGCTCCCCGCGCGCCACGGCGCCTCGCGCCAGCTGACCCAGGTAGGCGTCCCAGTCGCGCAGGGCCGTCACGACGGCGTCACGCACGGGCCCGGGTGAGCGAGCGTCCAGCTCGGTGGCCGCGGCGCGGAAGAAGCAGCCGCCCTCGAACACGCGGCTCCGGGAGTAGCCGAGCCACGCGCGCACGGTGCGCCACAGGGTCGCGAGGCCCGGGTCGCCGTCCCGGGCCGGCAGCACGACCGCCTCGCGGAAGACGTCGCGGGCGCGCGCGACCGCGGCGAGCTGCAGCCCTTCCTTGGAGCCGAACAGCCCCGCGATCCCGCTCTTGTTCACCGGCGAACCGGCGGCGAGCGTGCCGAAGGTCAGCCCGTCCAACCCCAGGACGGATGCCACCTGGACGGCGTGGTCGAGCACGGCTCGCCGCGAGCGCTCCCCGCGCGCGCGGCGCCCGTCCGCGTGCTCCACGACCTCGACCGTACTCACGAGCACGAGTGTACGACCGTTCATTCAGTGTTATTGTGCGAACGATCGTTCACCTTTTCCAGGAGGTCGCCGTGCCCTACATCCCCGCCGCCGTCAGCGCCGGCTTCCGCGCGCTGTCCGCCGTCGCGCCACCGCTCGCCGTCAGGCTCGGGGCACGCGCCTTCTGGCGCGTCGGCCCGCCGGCACCTGTCCGCGCCGCCGACCTCGCCGTCCACGAGCGCGCCACGCGCGGAGCCGTCCTGGTCGCGGGCGCACGCGTCGTCACCTACCGCTGGGGCGAGCCCGACGCCCCGGCGGTCCTCCTCGCGCACGGCTGGCAGAGCCGGGCCTCGCGGCTGGCGGCCCTCGTCGACGCGCTCGAGGGCGCCGGGCTCGCCGTGGTGTCGTTCGACGGCGTCGCCCACGGCGACTCGACGGGGCGCCACATGTCCGCCGTCGAGCACGTCGCCGCGATACGCGCCGTGCAGGAGGTCGAGGGCCGCTTCGCGGGCGTCGTCGGGCACTCGATCGGCGGCCTCGCCGCCGGGCTCGCGCTGCACGACGGCCTCGCGGCCGACCGCTACGTCGCGGTGGCGGCGCAGACGGGCGCCGACGCCCTCGCCGAGACGTTCCTCCGGCTCGCGGGAATGCCGCCCGCCCTGCACGACCGGTTCTGCGAGCACGTCGCGCGCACCTACCCCGGCAACGTGCCCGACCTCCGGTCGCGCGTCGACCTCACCGCACACCCGGCGCCGCGCCACGTGCCGACGCTCTTCGTCCAGGACGACGACGACCGGATGACGGACCCCGGCGACGCGCTGCGGCTCCACGCCGCACACCCGGGCAGCGAGCTCCTCACCACGTCCGGTCTGGGGCACAACCGCGTCCTCGACGACCCCGCCGTGCTCGACGCCGTCGTCGCCCACGTCACGGCGGCTCGGACCGTGACCCGACGGTGACGTTGGCACGGCGACACCCCGGGACGACGACGGCGCCCCGCCCCTCCGCGCGGGAGGGACGGGGCGCAGTGGTCTCGACAGGCTCGACCGACGATGACGTCAGGCGACGCTCGTGGTCGCCCGAGCCCTGCGTTCCGCTACGGGCGAGTGCCTCGTACCTCGGCCCTCACCGTTCGCTGCACTCCGGTCTCAGGCGACGAGCGAGCGCAGCACGTACTGCAGGATGCCGCCGTTGCGGTAGTAGTCCGCCTCGCCCGGGGTGTCGATGCGCACGACGGCGTCGAACTCCACCACCGAGCCGTCGCCCTTCGTGGCGGCGACCTTGACCGTCTCCGGCGTGGCGCCGTCGTTCAGCGCGGCGATCCCCGCGATGTCGAACGTCTCCGTGCCGTCCAGGCCGAGCGACTCCACGTTCTCGCCGGCGGGGAACTGCAGCGGCAGCACACCCATGCCGATGAGGTTGGAGCGGTGGATGCGCTCGAACGACTCGGTGATGACGGCCTTGACGCCCAGGAGCGCGGTGCCCTTGGCCGCCCAGTCGCGCGACGAGCCGGAGCCGTACTCCTTGCCGCCGAGCACGACCAGCGGGGTGCCCTGCGCCGCGTAGTCCTGCGCGGCGTCGTAGATGGTGTCCTGGGCGTTCTTCACGAAGTTGAACGTGAAGCCGCCCTCCACGCCGTCCAGCAGCTGGTTCTTGAGGCGGATGTTCGCGAACGTGCCGCGGATCATGACCTCGTGGTTGCCACGGCGCGAGCCGTAGGAGTTGAAGTCCCGGCGGCCGATGCCGTGCTCGGCCAGGTACACGCCGGCCGGGCTGTCGGCCTTGATGGCGCCCGCGGGCGAGATGTGGTCGGTCGTGACCGAGTCCCCCAGCTTCGCGAGGACCCGCGCGCCGGTGATGTCCGCGACCGGCTCCGGCTGCGCGCCCATGCCCTCGAAGTACGGGGGCTTGCGGACGTAGGTGGACTCGGCGTCCCAGGAGAACGTGTCGCCCTCGGGGGTCTCGAGCGCCCGCCACCGGTCGTCTCCCGTGAAGACGTCCGCGTAGTCCTTGGTGAACATGCCGCGGTCGATCGACGAGTCGATCGTCGCCTGGACCTCCTCCGGCGTGGGCCAGATGTCGCGCAGGAAGATCGGGTCGCCGGCCTCGTCGCGGCCCAGCGGGTCGGACTCGAAGTCGAACTCCATGGTGCCCGCGAGCGCGTAGGCGATGACCAGCGGCGGGGACGCCAGGTAGTTCATCTTGACGTCGGGGTTGATGCGACCCTCGAAGTTGCGGTTGCCCGAGAGCACCGAGACGACGGACAGGTCGTGCTCGTTGACGGCCTCGGAGATCTTCTCGTCGAGCGGGCCGGAGTTGCCGATGCAGGTGGCGCAGCCGTAACCGACCAGGTGGAAGCCGAGCTTCTCCAGGTACGGCCACATGCCGGCCTTCTCGTAGTAGTTCGTCACGACCTGCGAGCCGGGCGCCATCGAGGTCTTGACCCACGGCTTGGACTCCAGGCCCTTCTCGACGGCCTTCTTCGCCAGGAGCGCCGCCGCGAGCATGACCGACGGGTTCGACGTGTTGGTGCACGACGTGATCGACGCGATCGCGACGGCGCCGTGGAACAGGTCGAACTGCTTGCCCTCGCTGTCCGTCACCGGCACGGTGCGCCGCACCTGGGCGTGCGTGGACGGCGAGTCGGAGGCCGGGAACGACTCCTTCTCGGCCTCGTCCACCGAGTCGATGACCTCGGGCGCGTACGCAGGGAGGTCACGGGCGAACGCGGACTTGGCGTGCGCGAGCTCGATGCGGTCCTGCGGGCGCTTCGGGCCGGCGATGGACGGCACCACGGTGCCGAGGTCCAGCTCGAGGTACTCGGAGAACTTCGGCTCGACGTACGTGTCGGCGCTCGGGTCCAGCCACAGGCCCTGCTCCTTGGCGTACGCCTCGACGAGCGCGAGCTGCTCGTCGCTGCGGCCCGTGAGGCGCAGGTAGTCCAGCGTCACGCCGTCGATCGGGAAGATCGCCGCCGTGGAGCCGAACTCCGGGGACATGTTGCCGATGGTGGCGCGGTTCGCGAGCGGCACCTGGGCCACGCCCTCGCCGTAGAACTCGACGAACTTCCCGACCACGCCATGCTGGCGCAACATCTGCGTGATGGTGAGCACGACGTCGGTCGCAGTCACGCCGGCGGGGATGGAGCCCGAGAGCTTGAAGCCCACGACGCGCGGGATGAGCATCGACACGGGCTGGCCCAGCATGGCCGCCTCCGCCTCGATACCGCCGACGCCCCAGCCGAGCACGCCCAGGCCGTTGACCATCGTGGTGTGCGAGTCGGTGCCGACGCACGTGTCGGGGTAGGCGCGCAGCACCTGCTGCCCGTCGACCTCCACCTCGCGGGTCATGATCGTGCGCGCCAGGTACTCGATGTTGACCTGGTGCACGATGCCGGTGCCCGGGGGGACGACCTTGAAGTCGTCGAACGCCGTCTGGCCCCAGCGCAGGAACTGGTAGCGCTCGTGGTTCCGCTCGTACTCGAACTCGACGTTGCGGGCGAAGGCGTCGGCGCGGCCGGCGACGTCGATCTGCACGGAGTGGTCGATGACCATCTCGGCGGGGGCGAGCGGGTTGATCCGCTTCGGGTCGCCGCCGAGCTCGGCGACGGCCTCGCGCATCGTGGCGAGGTCGACGACGCACGGCACGCCCGTGAAGTCCTGCATGATCACGCGGGCGGGCGTGAACTGGATCTCGGTGTCGGGCTGGGCGTCCGGGTCCCAGGACGCCAGGGCACGCACGTGGTCGGCGGTGATGTTGGCGCCGTCCTCGGTGCGCAGGAGGTTCTCGGCGAGGATCTTGAGGGAGTACGGGAGGCGCTCGGCGCCCTCCACGGCGGACAGGCGGAAGATCTCGTACGACTTCCCGCCGACCTCCAGCGTTCCCTTCGATCCGAACGTGTCCACGCTGCTCACTGCGGCTCCTTCTACGGGGCTGACCGGCGCGATCACCGTGCAGGCGCTGCGACGAGGCTGCGACGAGACGGTCCGACGCCGTGGTTCCGGGGGGCTCCGCCCAGCGTACGCACGCGCCGCCGGGCTGTGCCCAGCATAGCCCATATATCTTGACGTCAAGATACTTCGCCGGTGCGCGTCGCGGGCGCGCGGCGAGCCGCCGAAGCGGGGCCGCGATCCGTCGGCCAAGATTCCCGTACGCCGGACGGGAACAATCCCGCCGCCGGCCTCGTTGTGCTGCTGCCCTCGACCGGAAGGACGCCCGATGACGACTCCCGCCACAGACTCCGCCGCCGACTCCGCCACCGACTTCCCCGCCGCTGCCCCGGCCCTCCCGCCTCTGCCGTCCCTCACGGCCCAGGCCGACGTCCTCGTCGCGCACGGCATCGTCCCGACCCGGGCCCTGCCCGCGGACGCCCTGCGGGCCGCGGCCGCGCGCCTCGAGGCGACGGCAGCCCCGGGCTCGCTGCTCGTCGTGCACCCGCGCCTGCTGCCGCCGTCCGCGCTCGCCGGGCACCTGCGGCTCACGGCCACGGTGCGGCGCCGACCCGTGGAGCGCTCCGGCTTCGTCGTCGTCGACATGCCCGACGTCGACGACTTCGCCCCGGTCCCCGGGGTCGACGTGCCCGACGCCGACGTCTACGCCGTCGCCGGCCTCGACCGCGGCGACGACCTGGCGAACTGGTCGCCTGAGGAGGCCGCCCCCGCCATCGCGGGCCGGGGTCGTAGCCCGCTCACCCTGGCCGAGGGCATCCACTGGGTGCTGCAGGCGCCCGGCACCCTCGAGCGCAACCTGTGCTTCATGACGATCGCCTCGCGCCTGCGGAAGGCGGACGGGACCTACGACGCCCGCACGCCCGCGGTCTGGATCTCGAACGGCACGGGCCGCGACGGCAGCGAGCGGCGCGGCGCGCCGAAGGTCGGCTGGTGCTGGTGGCGCAACCGGCACACGTGGCTCGGCTTCGCGTCGGCAGAGGGCCGCGTCGCCGCCTGACGCCCTGACCCCGGCACGCCGCCGCACGGAGCGGGTGGTCACTCGTAAGCCGGCTCGACCGGCCAGACCTCGACCGTCATCCCGTCAGGGTCGACCCCGGCCGGGACGGCGACGACGCTGGTCGTCCAGGCGAGGTCATCGGTGCAGGGCACCGTCGTCCTCGCCACCGGACCCGAGCTGAACGACCAGGTGGTTCCCGTCCGCCGTGACCCGCGTCGGGACCCACGGGCACGACGAGCTGCCCGCGGCGTAGACGGCCAGCTTCCCGTCGTCGCCGAGCACCCAGCCCAGCTCGGGGTCAGCCAGGTCGGCCTCCACTCCCCCGGGCACGCCGCGGTACGTGGCGAGCACGAGGCGGTCCGTCGACCGGGCGAGGAGCGCGACGACCGCCGCGAGCGCCACGACGAGCACGACCAGCGCCAGCCGCAGCGGCAGCCAGCGGCGCACGGTGCCGCCCCGTTCGCTCCCGGTACGCCCCATGCCGCGACGGTACGCGCCGAGCCGGCTACCGGTCGAGGACGGCGACGGCCTCGACGTGGTGGGTGTGCGGGAAGAGGTCGAACGCCCGCAGCCCGGTCAGCTCGTACCCGTGCCCGCCGAGGTACGCGACGTCGCGGGCCAGGGCGGCCGGGTCGCACGCGACGTAGACCACGCGCCGGGGCCCGCGGTCCGCGACGGCGTCCACCACGGCCCGCCCGGCTCCCGCGCGCGGCGGGTCGAGCACGACGACGTCGGCGCGGCCGACCCCGGACCCCCCGGCGTCCCCCTCGGCGAGGACGCGGTCCACGGCGCCGAGGTGCAGCTCCACCTGCGGCAGGTCGTGGGCGTTGCGGCGCGCGTCCTTCACCGCGCGAGCGTCGCCCTCCACCGCCACGACGCGGCCGGACGGGCCCACGGCCGCCGCGAGCGGCAGCGTGAACAGGCCGGCGCCGGAGTACAGGTCGAGCACCTGCGCGCCCTCGACGTCGCCGAGGGCCTCGAGGACCGCCCCGGACAGGACGGCCGGCGCCTCGCGGTGCACCTGCCAGAAGCCGTCGGCGGCGACGCGGTAGCGGAACTCCCCGTCGACGCGACTCGCCGCGACCCGGAGCGTCTCGGTCACGGCACGACGCGCGTTGGGCCGGGTGTCGGCGCGGCCCTTGCGCCACGGGGTGCCGTCCACCAGCAGCGCCGGGTCGGCGTCGCCCGCGGGGGCGACGAGCTCCAGGCGGGCGCCCGGCGCCCAGCGCCGGGTCCAGACGCCCTCGGCCTCGGCGAGCGCGGCCACCTTCTCCGAGGCGAGCGGCATCGCGACAAGCGGCACGACGTCGTGCGAGCGGAAGCCGCGCATCCCGGCGCGGCCCTCGGCGTCGGCGACCAGGTCGATGCGCGTGCGGTAGCCGAGGCCGCCCCGCTCGTCGTCGCCCGGTGCCGGCTCGACCTCGACCTCGCGGTCGATCTTGGCCAGGCGCGCGAGCTGCTCGACCAGCACGGCGGCCTTCCAGCGGCGCTGGGCGCCGAGCGCTGCGTGCGCCAGCTCGCCGCCGCCCACCCCGCCGGGCCCGGCCTCGGGCCAGGCCGACGGCACCCGGTCGGGCGACGCCTCGAGGACCTCGACGGCGTCCGCGCGCCAGAACCGCGACCCCGTCTCGGTGACGCGCGCCCGCACACGCTCCCCGGGCAGCGTGTGCCGCACGAAGACGACCCGCCCGTCGAGGCGGGCCACGCAATGCCCGCCGTGCGCGACGGGCCCGATCTCGAGCTCGACCTCGCGGCCCACCTCCGGGTCGACGACGGCGGGACGGGGGCGCGGGGCGGAGCGGCGGGGACGGGGCATGGGGACCATTCTCCCCTGCCCGTCCGCATGCCGACTCCTCGGCAGGCTCGCGTCGGCCCCTCGTGCGGGACGACCGGTCAGAAGCGGCCGTGCGGCGTGTAGCTCGTGCCCTCGAGCCCGGTCTGCCCCTGGGTCGAGGAGAGCTGCCACGGCACCGAGGCGACGACCACGCCCGGGGTGAACAGCAGCCTGCCCTTGAGCCGCAGGGCGGACTGGTTGTGCAGCAGCTGCTCCCACCAGTGCCCGACGACGTACTCGGGGATGTAGACCACCACCAGGTCGCGCGGGGACTCGCGCCGCACCGACCGCACGTACTTGAGGATCGGCCGGGTGATCTCGCGGAACGGGGAGTCCAGGACCCGCAGCGGCACCGGCAGGTCCAGCGCCTCCCAGCGCGAGCGCAGGTCGTCGATCTCCTCGGGGTCCACCCCGACCGTGACCGCCTCGAGCATGGACGGCCGGGACGCCCGCGCGTACGCCAGCGCCCGCATCGTCGGCTTGTGGATCTTCGAGACGAGCACGATGGCGTGCACGCGGCTCGGCAGGGCGCGGGCGGCCGAGGTGTCGTCCAGCTCGAGCTCGTCGCGCACCCGCTCGTAGTGCTTGCGGACGCCGCGCATCAGCACGAACAGCACGCCCATGGCCAGGATCGTGATCCATGCGCCGTGCGTGAACTTCGTCGCGAGCACGATGACGAGCACCGTGGCCGTCATCGCGAAGCCCACGCCGTTGACCAGCCGCGAGCGGTGCATCCGCGACCGCTCCCGCGGGTCCGGCTCGGTGCGCAGCGCCCGCGTCCAGTGCCGCAGCATGCCCAGCTGCGAGAGGGTGAACGAGACGAACACCCCGACGATGTAGAGCTGGATGAGCCGGGTCACCTGGGCGTCGAAGGCGACGATGAGGACGATCGCCGCGACCGCGAGCGTGATGATGCCGTTCGAGAACGCGAGCCGGTCGCCGCGGGTGTGCAGCTGGCGCGGCAGGTAGCCGTCCTTCGCGAGGATCGACCCCAGCACGGGGAAGCCGTTGAACGCCGTGTTCGCCGCGAGGACGAGGATGATGCCCGTGACGATCGAGACGGCCACGAACGCCGGGGTGAAGCCCTGGAACACCGCCTCGGCGAGCTGGCTGATCACCGGATGCTGGTTGTAGTCCTCCGGCAGCGGCGTGCCGCCGGAGGTCATCTGGCTGGCCGGGTCCTCGACGTAGTGCACGCCGGTCGCCTGGGCCAGCAGCAGGATCGTGATCATCATCGTCGCGGAGATGGTGCCGAGCAGGGCGAGGGTCGTCGCCGCGTTGCGCGACTTGGGTCGCTTGAAGGCCGGCACGCCGTTGCTGATGGCCTCGACGCCGGTGAGGGCCGCGCAGCCGGAGGCGAACGCGCGGGCCAGCAGGAACGCGCCGGCCACGCCGGTGAGCCCCTGGTCGAAGCCCTCGGTCGGCACCAGCTCGAAGTCGGCGCTCTCCGCCATCGGGAGCGTGCCGGAGAAGTAGCGGGCCGCGCCGACCACGCCGACGAGCCCGATGAGGAACATGAAGCAGTACGTGGGGATCGCGAAGAACCGGCCCGACTCCCGGACGCCGCGCAGGTTCATCACCGTGAGCAGCACCACCAGGGTGATCGCCACCAGCACCTCGTGGCCGCGCAGGAACGGCAGTGCGGAGGCGGCGTACTGGGTGCCCGACGAGATCGACACCGCCACCGTCAGGACGTAGTCCACGAGCAGCGCCGACGCGACACCCGTGCCCGCCGCGGGCCCGAGGTTCGTCGTCGCGACCTCGTAGTCGCCTCCGCCCGACGGGTAGGCGCGCACGTTCTGCCGGTACGACGAGACCACGACCAGCAGCACGACGACCACCGCGAGGCCCACCCAGGGCGACACCGTCGTGGCGGCGATACCGGCGATCGCGAGCGTGAGGAGGATCTCGTCCGGGGCGTAGGCGACCGACGACAGCGCGTCGGAGGCGAACACCGGCAGCGCGATGCGCTTCGGCAGCAGTGTGTGCCCCAGGTGTTCGCTGCGCATGGGGCGCCCGATGAGGAGCCGTTTGGCGGCGTCCGCGATGTCCGACACGACGACCCATGCTATGCCCCGCCGGGCGCATCGGCGCGGTCCTGCCGCGTGGCGTGGGCCGAGGGGCAGCGCAGGAGCGAGGAGGTATAGCGTTTCGCTCGTGCACTTCGTGATCATGGGCTGCGGCCGCGTCGGCTCGACGCTCGCGCAGACGATCGAGTCCCGCGGCCACTCGGTGGCCGTCGTCGACCAGAACCCGGACTCCTTCCGCCGGCTCCCCGCCGACTTCGCGGGCCAGAAGGTCACCGGCGTCGGCTTCGACCGCGACACGCTGACCCAGGCCGGGATCGAGGACACGTACGGGTTCGCCGCGGTCTCCGACGGCGACAACTCCAACGTGCTCGCGGCGCGCGTGGCCCGCGAGACGTACGGCGTCGAGAACGTCGTGGCACGCATCTACGACCCGCACCGCGCGGAGATCTACCAGCGCCTCGGGATCCCGACGGTCGCGACCGTGCGCTGGACGGCCGACCAGGTCCTGCGTCGCATGCTGCCCCTCGGCGCGACCGACGAGTACCGCGACCCGTCCGGGCAGGTGCGGCTCGCCCAGCTCGACTACCACCCCGGCTGGACCGGGTCCACGGTGCGTCGCATCGAGTCCGCCACGGGCGCCCGCGTCGCGTTCCTGTCCCGCTACACCGACGGACTGCTGCCGACCGCCGACACGGTGCTGCAGGAGAACGACGTCCTCCACGTGCTGATGCGCGGCGACGACTCGGCGGCGGTCGAGCGCATGCTCACGCACGCCCCCAGCGAGGTGCAGGACTGATGCGCGTCGTCATCGCCGGCGCCGGCTCGGTGGGCCGGTCCATCGCCCGAGAGCTTCTGTCGCACGACCACGAGGTGGTGCTCGTGGACAGGAACCCCGCAGCCATGCGCGTCGCCCAGGTCCCGGAGGCCGACTGGCTCCTCGCGGACGCCTGCGAGCTGAGCTCCCTGGAGGGGGCGGACGTCGCCGCGGCCGACGTCGTCGTCGGCGCCACCGGCGACGACAAGGCGAACCTCGTCTTCTCCCTCTTGTGCAAGACGGAGTTCGGCGTGCCGCGCACCGTCGCGCGCGTGAACAACCCGAAGAACGAGTGGATGTTCGACGGGTCGTGGGGGGTCGACGTCGCGGTGTCGACGCCGCGGATCATGACGGCCATGGTCGAGGAGGCCGTCGCGGTCGGCGACCTGGTGCGGATCTTCACCTTCCAGCAGTCCGGGGCGGACCTCGTCGAGGTGACGCTCCCGACCGACTCCGTCCTGGTCGGCCGCAGGGTCGGCTCGGTGAGCTGGCCGCAGGACACGGTGCTCGCCTGCATCGTGCGCGGCTCAATGCCGATCGCCCCCAGCGTGGACGACACCCTCGAGGCGGGCGACGAGCTCCTGCTCGTCGTCGGCGGCGAGGTCGACGACGAGTCCCTCCAGCGCCTCCTCGCGGGCGGCTGGATGGAGGACGAGGAGACGCCCGGGCTT
>NZ_BAAAPM010000009.1:403609-429331 GCF_039531145.1 Isoptericola hypogeus | reverse complement strand
GCCGCCGGCGCCGACGTCGGTGCCGACGACCTCGCCGCGCCCGACCTCGCGGCGCCCGAGGAGCTGCCCGTCGTCGCACCGGAGGGCGCGGCGGCCGACCGAGCAGCGGAGGAGCGCCCGGACCGCTAGGCGGTCGACCCGGGCGTCGTCGTGGGCGCCTCGCTGCGCTCGCCGTCGTGCGCGCCGCGCACGACGGCCCACGTCAGCCAGAGCACCAGACCCCACAAGGGCACGCCGAGCACGAGGTGCGCGGTGCCCAGCCAGCCGATGTCGCCCGAGAAGTACAGCGGGACCTTGACCAGGAGCCGGACGGCGAACAGCCCGGCCCAGAACCACGTCGCCACGGTGTACCGGCGCACGAGCGCCGGGTCACGGCGCCACGCGACCAGGCCCGCGAACGGGCTCGGCGCGTCCTCGTCGCCCGCCCCGGGGCGTCGGGCCTGCTCCGCGAACCCCGTCCGCAGGGCCTCGACGACGAGACCGACCATCGGCCAGCGCACGACGATCGACGCGAGGATCACGACGAGGTAGATCGCGTTGGTCCACAGCCCCCAGGCGTAGAAGTCCTGGGCCTCGCCCGAGCGCCAGGCCCAGAAGACCCCCACCCCGATGCCCAGCAGCCCGCCCAGGGCCTGGGTGACGGGCGTGCGCTGCACGAGCCTCGCCGCGACCGCGACCAGCGCACCACCGACCGACGCGACCAGCGACCAGCCGAGGTTCGAGCTCACCACGAAGACGACGACGAACAGCAGGCCCGGCGCCACGGCCTCCACGACACCGCGGACGCCGCCCACGGCGCCCGAGAAGGAGAACGACTCGGCGGTGACGGCCCGCACTCCGCGGTTCGCGCCCGCGCCGCCGTCCTGCCCGGCGGTCACTCGCCCGCCCGGGCGCGCAGCTCGTACCGGGGGTTGAACACGGTGCGGCGCCCGGCGACGTCGCACACCATGCCCTCGACCTTGATGCGGCGTCCGGGCTCGATGCCGGCGATGGTGCGCCGCCCGAGCCACACGAGGTCGAGCGACCCGGAGCCGTCGTACAGCTCCGCCTCGACGGTGGGCACCCCCTCGCGGGGGCGCAGGACGACGGACCGCAGGACGCCGGCCGCGCTCGCGCGCCGGCGGTCGCCGAGCTCGGAGACGGGGACGCAGCCGCGGTGGCCCGCGGCCTCGTGCCGCTCCTCGTCGGCCGCGACCTCGTCGGCCGAGGCGAGCGCGTGCCGGACGGCGGTGCGCAGGGACATCGGTGCTCCAGTCCTCAGCGGATCTCGGTGATCTCGGGCCCGCGCTCCAGCGGGTCGAAGGAGGGTGTGGCCGGGGCCGCGCCCTCGGGACCCCGGGCCTCGGCCGCGTCGCCCGCGGCTCGGCCGGTCGGTCGAGACTTGGCCGGCATCGTCAGGGTGAGGAGGTCGCGGGGCGGGCGCGGGTTGCCGTCGCGCACGACGACGACGTTGGCGAAGACCGACTCCAGCGCCTTGGCGGCCTCGGGGTCGACGGCCGCCCGGCCGGAGAGCACGCCCCGCAGGAACCAGCGCGGGCCGTCGACACCGACGAAGCGGGCGGGCCGGACCGCGGGCTTGCCGTCCGGTCCGGTCGCGGGGATCCGGGCGATGAGCTCGCGGCCGAACGAGCCGGGCACGTCGTCCACGGTGCCGCCCTGGCGGGTGATCGACCCGGCGATCTCGCCGCGCACCTCGTCCCAGATGCCCTCCGTGCGGGGGGCGGCGAACGCTTGCACCTGCAGCCCGGAGCCGCCCAGGGTCGCGGAGACCCCGGTGACCTTCTGCGTCTTCTTGTCGACCTCCATGCGCAGCTCTAGACCCGGCAGGACGGGCAGCCAGATGGCACCCAGGTCCACGCGCGGGCCCATGCTGGTCACCTGCGAGGCGTCGAAGGGCCCGCGCTCGGGGCGCTCGGCCGCGTCGCGCTCAGCGGCCGGGTCGCCCGCGGCGAGGTCGTCGCGGGCGGCGACGTCTCCGCTCGCCCCTTCCTCGACGGCCGAGGTGGCGGGGGCGTCGTCGGACGCCTTCTTCGACGCATTGCGCCGGAACAGCCCCACGGAGGATCTCCTTCGTCTCGATCGTGCACTCGTGGCCGTGCCCGGTGCGTCATGCACCGGGATCCGGGCCCGGCAGTCAGGCGCGGCAGTCAGGTCCCGCGACCCGGCTGTGCCACGTCTCCCACCCTAGACCGCCGGGGCGACAACCCGGCACGCCGCCCGGGAGGGCTCAGGCGCGCGCCCAGCCCCCGCTCGACCCGAAGCCGCCGGCCCCGCGGTGCGACCCGGGGAGGGTCGTCGCGGCGAGGAACCGGGCGCGCTCGACGCGCTGCACGACCAGCTGCGCCACCCGGTCCCCGCGACGGAGGGCGACAGGTTCCGTCGTGTCCGTGTTGAGCAGGACGACCTTGATCTCGCCCCGGTACCCGGCGTCGATCGTGCCGGGGGCGTTCACGACGGTCAGGCCGTGCTTGGCAGCGAGGCCGGAGCGCGGGTGGACGAACGCGGCGAACCCGTCGGGCAGCGCGATCGCGACACCCGTGGGCACCGTCACCCGGCCCTGCGGCGGGATCTCGACGTCGACGGTGGTCACCAGGTCGGCCCCGGCGTCCCCCGGGTGGGCGTACGCGGGCGGCGAGACGCCGTCGTCGAGAAGGGTGACGAGCACGTCCACCGTGCTGCCGTCGGGCTGGCTCGTGGTGTCTGGCACCCGGGCAGCGTAACGGACCGGCGCCCCGCCCAGGGCTGGGATGATGGGCCCATGAGCGCGCCCGAACCCGCCCAGCCGTCCCCCGCCGACTCCCCCGCGCCGGCGTTCCGCGAGCGCCTGTCGCCCGGCCCGGCGGCCTGGTGCGGCGCGGCGGGCCTCGGCGTGATCGTGGCCGTGGCGCTCTGGCCGCTCGCTCACGAGCTGTCGTTCGTGATGGGTGCCGTCGTCGCGGTCGGTGCGCTCGTGGCGCTCGTCGCGACGGCGCCCGTGATCGAGGTCGCGGGCGGCGAGCTGCGCGCCGGCCGGGCGCACGTGTCGCTCGCGCTGCTCGGGGAGGTCACGCCGATGGCCACCGCGGACGAGATGCGCACCGCCCTGGGCCCTGCGCTCGACGCGCGCGCGTACGTGTGCCTGCGCGCCTGGGCGCGCACGGGAGTACAGGTGCAGCTCGACGACCCGCTCGACCCGACCCCGTACTGGCTGCTCTCGACGCGGCGACCCGCCGAGCTCGCGGCGGCGCTGCGCCCCTGACGGGACCCGGGACGACGAAGGCCGTCACGTCGGGGACGTGACGGCCGGGGACGCCGGGACGGGGCTGCCGCCGCGGAGGTGGACGGGGTGGCTCAGGCGGCGCACTCCGTGCAGATCATCTGGCCCTTCTTCTCGTAGGCCAGCTGGCTGCGGTGGTGGACGAGGAAGCAGCTCGTGCAGGTGAACTCGTCGGCCTGCCGCGGCAGCACGCGGACCGCGAGCTCCTCGCCCGACAGGTCGGCACCCGGGAGCTCGAAGCCTTCCGCGGCCTCGGTCTCGTCCTCGTCGACGACGCCAGACGACTTGTCGGAACGGCGGGCCTGGAGCTCCTGGATCGAGTCCTGCTCCACGTCCTCGTCGGTCTTGCGGGGGGCGTCGTAGTCGGTTGCCATCGGTGTGGTCACGCTCCGTGGTGTCGTTGTTCGGTACGCGCTGTTAATGCTCGACGACGCGGTTTTGTTCCCGGTCGGCCCACGGATTGTGCACCATTTCGGGCGGGGGCGCGACATGGCACGCTGTCACGCCCGTCACACCGCCCTGACCTGCACGGACACCCTGTCGATACGGGCCCGACGAACTGTTTCCCGAGGGCACCTCGGCGCCATTTCACCCAGGGCGATCACGTTCTTGCCGCCGTGACGGATCTCTCCCTCTCGACGTCAGTGCGCGAACCTTTCTTCCGCGGCGTCGGCGTCCGCCTCCTCGAGCAGCGTCACGAGGTCGTCCACGACCGGCCGCGCCCCCGCCACCGTCATCCCCGCCCCGGCCGGCGCCCCCCGCAGGCCGCCGACGAACGCCCCCGCCTCGGCCGCGACGAGCCCGCCCGCCGCGAGGTCCCACGGGTTGAGACCGCGCTCGTAGTAGAGGTCGAGGGTGCCGTCGGCCACCAGGCACAGGTCGATGGCCGCCGCCCCGAGCCGGCGGATGTCGCGCACCCGCGGCAGCACCCGCGTGAGCACCCGCGCCTGCGCGGCGCGGCGCTCGGGCGCGTACCCGAACCCGGTGCCGACGAGCGAGGTGGCGAGGTCGGCCGGCGCGCCCACGCGCACCGCGCGTCCGTCGCGCTCGGCGCCCCGCCCGCGGGCCGCCGTCCAGGTCCGGTCGTCGACGACGGAGTGCACGCAGCCGGCCAGCGCGGTCCAGCGCGCCGGGTCGGGCGGACCCACGACCACGGCGACCGACACGGCGTACGACGCGACGCCGTACAGGTAGTTCACCGTGCCGTCGATCGGGTCCAGCACCCAGGTCAGCCCGGACGTGCCGGGCACGTCGTCGCCCTCCTCGCCCAGGATCGCGTCGTCCGGGCGCTCGGCAGCGATCCGCGCCCGCAGCAGCTCTTCCGAGGCGCGGTCCATCGCCGTCACCGGGTCGACGTCGCTCGACTTGGTCGCCGCCACCACGACCCGTTCCGGGCGATGCTCGCGCACGAGCGTGCCGGCCTCGCAGGCGAGCCGGCGCGCCAGGTCTCGCAGGGCGTCGACGTCCACGCCGGCCGGGACGCCCTGGGGGGCTGCCGGGTCGCGACGGCCGTGGGCGGGGCTACCGGGCAGAGGGAGGGACGGCTGCTGGCTCACCGGCACCATCCTGCCTCAACCGCGCCCCCAGCGAGCGGTCCAGCCGGGCCCCGCCGGGGGGACCGCCCACCCGCGGGCCAGCGAGACCAGCCGGAAGCCGAGCACGAGCACCACGACCATGACCTCGGTCCACAGCTGGAGCCACCCGAGCTGCCACAGGGCCGCCGTCAGCCCGGCACCGACGAGCGCGGGCACGGCGTAGAGCTGCCGGTCGGCGAAGACGAGGGGCACCTCGCCCACGAGGACGTCCCGCAGGATGCCGCCGCCCACGGCCGTGAGCACGCCCACGACGACCGCGGCCAGGGCGCCCGTGCCGAGGTCGAGGGCCTTCGTCGTGCCCTGCAGCACGAACATCGCCAGCGCCGCGGCGTCGAGCACGAGGATCGAGCGGCGCATCCGCTCGAGCCCGGGGTGGAAGAAGAAGATGATCATGCCGGCCGCGAGGGCCGCGACGACGAGCCGCCAGCTCGTGATGCCGACGGGTGGCGTGTCGCCGATCAGCACGTCGCGCAGGATGCCGCCGCCGAGGCCGGTCGTCCAGGCGAGGACGAGCACGCCGAAGGCGTCGAACCGCTTGCGCACCGCGGCGAGGCCCCCGGAGACCGCGGCGACGAACACCGCGAGCACCTCGAGCATGGTCACCGACCCGAAGACGAACGCGTCCACGGGACGTCATCCTCGCAGGCATCGGCGCCCGCGGCCCTCCGCACCGCGCCCCGGGCACCGCCCGGGCCCCGCCACCTCTGACGCCGAACACGGGGTTGGGATCGATATAAACGTCGAAAGCGATCCCAACCCCGTGTTCGGCGGGAGGGGGTCAGGCAATCGGCGGCACACCGACGCGCCTGCGTGGCGCGGCCGCGCGCGGGTGGCACCCTCGAACCGGCGGGACCGGTGGGCACGACCCGCGGGTGCGACCCTGAGGGAGGAAGCATGGCCGAGCTCGAGCTCGCGAGGCTGCACGAGGACGGTGAGCACCTCGTCCTGCGCGCCCCCGACGGCGCGGAGCATTCGCTGGCGATCTCGGAGGCGCTGCGCGCCGCCGTGCGCCGCGACCGCCCCCGCGCCGAGGCCCTGGCGGCCCAGGCCACCGCGACCATGCGGCCGCGCGACGTGCAGGCACGGCTGCGCGCCGGCGCGACGGTCGAGGAGCTCGCGGCCGAGTCCGGGCTGCCCGTGGACCACGTGCGCCGCTACGAGTGGCCCGTCGCGGCGGAGCGCGACCACGCCGTCGGGCAGGTGCGCGCGCACCGGCTCACGGGCGACGGCGAGCCTGTCACGCTCGGCGACGTCGCCGACACCCGGCTCGCCGCGCGCGGCGTGACGTCCGCCGAGGCGCACTGGTCCGCGCGTCGTGACGGCACCGCGCCGTGGGTGGTCGAGGTGCGCTTCTCCGCCGGCGACCGGGACCGTTCCGCCCGCTGGACGTACGACCCCAAGGGCCGCGTGGTCACCGCCCTGGACGACGAGGCGCGCTGGCTCGGCCAGCCGGACGACCCGGTGTCCCCGGAGGTGCTCGGTGTCCCGTCGGCGCTCGGCCGCGGCGGCCCCGCGCGCCGCTCCCCCGACCTCGCCGACGACGCGACCGCCCTGCTGCTCGACGACCTCGCCGGCCGGCGCGGCCAGCGCACGAGCCCGCGCCCCCGCCGGCCCGACGACGCCCAGGCCCCGGGCCCGGCCGCGGGGGCGCGCCCGCAGGCCGAGTCCCTGCATCTGGGCCTGGTCCCGGCGCCGGCCGGCACCGCGTCCTCGGCCGGGCCGTCCCCGGACGCCGCCCGGGACCCCGGCCCGCGAGGCGAGCCTGGCGCGGAGCCGGGCGACGGCGCAGGCACGGAGCCCACGGGCGACGGCCACGAGGCGCCCGCCGCCGAGGCGGGGGCGAGCGTCGTCGACCTCGGGTCCCGGCGGGCGGGCGTCCGCAGCCCCGAGGAGCGCTCCACGCACCCGTCCGGCAGTCGGCGGGCGACGGACCCGGACGGCGAGCCGTCGGGGGCCGCCCGGCCGGGCGTGCCCCGCACGGGCGACGTCGCCGACCCCGAGGTCCCGGCGCCCAGCGTGCCGCCCGCAGCGACGCCCGGGCCGCAGCCGTCGGCGCCGCGAGCCGGCAAGTCCGCCGCGCGGCGACCCGGCCGCAAGGGCCGCCCGCAGGTGCCGAGCTGGGACGAGATCGTGTTCGGCGGCGGCCGCCCCTCGTCCTGATCAGCGGACGTGCCCCGAGGGGCCGGTCACAGGTCCAGCACCGGGTCCCCGGCCGAGCGCCACCGCGCCACGTCGGCCGTCATCCGCCGCATGTGGTGGCGGCGGCACAGCACCTCGTACGCGACACGGGCGCCGTCGGGCGCGCCGGCCACGTCGCCGACGACCACCTGGTCCCCCTCGACGACCATGCGGCCGTCGACGGTGCGCGCGTTGTGCGTCGCGCGCGCGCCGCACCAGCACAGGGACTGGACCTGCAGCACCTCGATGCGGTCCGCCAGCTCGATGAGCCGCTCTGCGCCGGGGAACAGCCGGGTGCGGAAGTCGGTGGTGATGCCGAACGCGAAGACGTCGATCTCGACCTCGTCCACGAGGCGCGCGAGCTGCTCCACCTGGTCGCGCGAGTAGAACTGCGCCTCGTCGCACACGAGGTAGTCGACGAGCCGGCCCGTGAGCCGCTCGGTGGCCACGACGTCCCAGAAGTCCGTGGTGTCCGTGACCTCGCGCGCGTCCACCTCGAGCCCCAGCCGCGACGACAGGCGGGACGTCCCCGCCCGGTCCTCGCGCGTGAAGATCAGGCCGGTGCGGCCGCGCGCCGCGTGGTTGTGGTCGGTCTGCAGCGCCAGCGTCGACTTGCCGCTGTCCATGGTCCCGGAGAAGAAGACGAGCTCGGCCATGGGCAGATCCTGTCAGACGCGCGAGGCCGGAGGCGCTACTGGCCCACGCGGCCGTCAACGCACTCGCGCAGCAGGTCGGCATGGCCGCAGTGCCGCGCGTACTCCTCGACGTGGCTGATCAGCAGCTCGCGGAGCTGGAGCTCGCCGCCGGGCTCGGGGCCGAGGTCCGCCAGGCCGGCGTTCGTGGTGCCGAGGTCGTCGATACCGGCCACCATCCGATCGGTGGCCGCCGTCTCGAGGCGCCACTGCCGAAACGCGTCCTCGACCACCGCAGGGTCGGCGACGGCGCCGTTCCAGTCGCCGTCCCGGTCCTCCCCCGTGCGATACAGCCACGGAGCGTCCTCGCCGGTCATGATGCGGCGCACGTGCCGCTCGTCCTCCGTCAGGTGCCGCACCAGCCCCAGCAGGGACATCGTCGACGGCGGGACGGACCGGCGGGCGAGCTGCTCGGCGTCGAGGTCGGCGCACTTCATCTCGACCGTGAGCCGGTAGGAGCGCAGGGAGTCGAGCAGGATGCGGCGCTCGTCGTCGAGCTCGGAGCTGAGGGGAGAGCCCGACTCGCGGGGATCGTCGTCCGGGTCGACCCACATGTCGGGGTAGACCGTCGCCTTCGTCCATCGGGCGGCCGCGGGCTCTGCGGCCTGCTCCTGGGGTTCCATCGGGGCAGCGTCGCACCGGCCCGCGCGCACCGCCACCCATTTCGCGGGGCGGGCCGTCGTTCACGGGGGCGCGGCCCCGGGCGCTACGCCTGCACGGCGAGCAGCGGCACGACCATCTCCGCCGGGGTGAGCGACCCGTGCACCCCCGGCATCCCCCGGGCGCCCGGCGGGTGCAGGCGGGAGTCCACGACGGTCGCCCCGCCGCGCGCGGCGGCGATCACGTCGCCGATCACGGGCAGCACGTGCTCGGCCACCGGGCCGAGCCAGCCCGCCGCGACGGCCTCCTCGCGCGTCGCGACGAGCGCGTCGTCGCCCAGCACGCCGGCCCAGCGTGCGGCGACACCGGCCGGGTCGACGCCCGGGCGCACGTACACGTGCGTGGCGCGCGGCTCGCCGCCCAGCAGGGCGACGTCGTGCGCGAGCTCGGGGTCGGCGGCGACGTCGTGCTGGCGGGCCCGGTCGGCCGCGACCTGCCCGTGGTCGGCCGTGACGAGCACGAGGGTGCCGCGCGGGACCGACCGCACCAGGCGGCGCAGCTCGGCGTCCGTGGCCTCGAGCGCGTCGCCCCACTGCCACGAGTCGGGCCCGTCGCGATGCCCGACCTTGTCCACCGCCCCGTGGTACAGGTACACCAGTCCGGGCTCCCGCAGGGCGCGCACCGTCGCGTCGACCTGCGCCGAGAGGGTCTCCGCGGCCACGTAGCGGGGGCCGCGCAGCGCCGCACGGGTCATCCCGGAACCGTCGAACTTCGCCGGGCCGGGCGCGGTCACGCGCACCCCGGCGGCGGCCAGCGTCTCGAGCACCGTCGGCTCGCGCTGCAGCTCGTGCGGCGCCTGGCGCACGGGCGACGACAGCTTGGTCCCCGGGCGGTACGGGTCGGACTGCTCCGTCCAGGAGATGGTCGTCACGAGGCCGCCCGTGACGGGGTTGCGCTGCGTGTACCCGAGCAGGCCGGTGCGCCCGGGCGCCGTCCCCGTGCCGAGCGTCGCGAGGGCGGCTGCGGTCGTCGAGGGGAAGCTCGACAGGAGCGAACGGCCGTCGGCCAGCAGCGAGCGCAGGAACGGCGCGTGGCCGCCCCGCTCCGCGAGGTTGTGCAGGCCGAGCCCGTCCACCAGCACCACGACGGCGCGCTCGCACCCGACCGGCAGCCCGAGCGCCGGCGCGCACTCGCCCGAGACGAGGCCCGTGGACGTCCGCAGGTCGACGCCGAGCGACCCGGCGACGGCCGGCAGGACGGCAGCAAGCGACCCCGTCCCGTACGACGGGGCCAGGAGATCGCCCGGCAGCTCGACGGCCGCGGTCATCGGCCGGTGCGCCCGCCCGCCGCCGAACCGGACGAGCTGCCGGACGAGCTGCCCGGCGCGGTCGCAGCCGACAGGGCGCGGGCGAACGCGACCGCGCGGCGCACCGCGTCACGGCCCTCCGCCGCCCCGCTGACGCGCACCACGACGTCGTCGGGCGTGAGCTGACCGGTGAGCCCGTGGTCCGCCTCGCACTGGGGGTCGGGGCACTGCGCGGGCTCGAGGTCGATGCGGGAGACGGCGCCCCAGCCGATCGCGAGGGTCAGCTCGGAGGCACTGTCGCCGCGGCCGTGCTGCGCCGGCTCGTCGACGACGTGCGTCAGGGCGACCGACCGGACCTCGGTCAGCGGCACCGCCTCGGTGGTCGCGGCGGCCGACGACGGGTGCGCGGCGTCGCCCTCGTGGTCGTCGACGTGCGCGGCCACGAAGCGGGTCGGCGTGAGCGCGAGGACGGTGAGGTGGCGGCGCACGGCGTCGTCGAACGTGGTCTCCGCCTGCACGAGGTGCGCGACGACGGGCTCGTCCGCCAGCGCGACGTCGAGGACGTCGTCGACGAGGTCGGGGTAGTACCCCGCCCGGCGCACATGGGCGGACAGGTCGTCGCGGAGGTTCTCGGTGGTCACGTTCGGCACCTGCGCATTGTCCCACCCGGCCGCGGTGGATGACCACCACCCGCGTCGCACGGTCCTCCGTCGGTGGTGGTGAAACGGGTACGGCCGGGATCGGCACGGACCGCCACCCTGCGCTGTACCTCCGTCTCAGCCGGGTTGCCTGCCGGCCGAGCCTGCGGCTCCGCTACGGGCGCGCGCCTCGTCCCTCGGCCCCCACCCTGCGCTGCACCTCCGTCTCAGCCGGGGAGCGCGCGGCGCAGGGCGTCCGCCCGCTGCGCGGCGGGACGCAGGCGCACGCTCGCGTGCAGCACGCTCGCGCCTGCGGCCCCGACCACGACGGGGTACAGCTCGAGAGCGGCCAGCTCGGGCAGGTCGTCGGCCATGACGGACACGCGGGCCAGGACGTCCTCGAGCGCGTCCGTGTCCGCGGGCGGGGTGCCGCCGTACCCGAACAGGCGCGGCGCGGCGCGCACCGTGCGCACCATGCCCGCGACGTCGACGTCGGTCAGGGGCGGCACCCCGTGCGCGACGTCGTCGAGCAGGTCCGTGGCGTCGCCGGCCAGCCCGAACGAGACCATCGGGCCGAAGAGGAGGTCCTCGGCCGAGCGCACGACGCACGCCACCCCGACGGGAGCCATGCGCTGCACCTCCACCATCGGGCGCTCCTCGCCGAGCGCCGCGGCGGCGATGGCCTTCATGCGCTCGACGTCGGCCCGCAGCTCGTCGGGGTCGTCGATGTCGAGGCGCACGCCGCCCAGGTCGGCGCGGTGGCGCAGCGCCGCGGACGCCGTCTTCAGGGCCACCGGCCAGCCGAGCTCGTCCGCGGCGGCGACGGCCTCGTCCCCCGTGCGCACCCGCCGCGAGCGCCACAGCTCGAGCCCGTAGCAGGCCAGCAGCTCCGCGACCTCGTCCTGGTCGAGCTCGCGGCCATGCCGGGCGTCGGGCGCCTGGTCGGGCGCCTGGTCGGGCGCCAGCCAGCGCTCGACGAGCCGCCGCGCGCCGCGCGAGTCGACGCCGTCGGGCCGCACGTGCGCGCCCTGGTCCTCGGTGCGCCAGCGGGCGTACGTCACGACCTTCGCGAGCGCGGCGACCGCGTCCTCGGGCGTGGAGAAGGCGGGGATGCGCACCCCGGTCCCGTCGGGCGCGGTCGCGGCCAGCTCGTCGGGCAGCCCGCTGAGGCCGAGCATGGACGCGACCGTGGTGCGCCCGGTGCGGGCCGCCGCCTCGGCGACAGCGCGGGCCACGGCCCCGGTCCGCGGCACCACCACGGGCACGTCGACCGCCACGACGACGTCGCACGCGCCGGGGGCGTACAGCGCGTCCACGACGGGCGCGATCTCGTCGTCCGGCGTGTCGGGCGGCAGGAAGTCCGACGAGGCCGCGACGACCAGGCCCGCCGCCGCCGCGGCCTCCGCGACGAGCGCCGCGAGCGCCGCCGAGGACGCGAGGATCCCGACGCGGCGGCCGGCGGGCAGCGGCTGGTGGGCCAGCACCTGCGCCACGTCCATGAGCTGGTGGGTGTTCTCGGCACGGATGACGCCGGACTGCCGCAGCATCTCGTCGAGCAGGCGCCGCGGCGCGTGCGTGGCGCGCACCGCGTGCCCCGGCGGCACGACCTGCCCCGACCGGCCCGCGATCACCGCGACCACCGGCTTCACGGCTGCCAGCCGGCGCGCGACCCGGGAGAACTTGCGCGGGTTGCCGATCGACTCGAGGTAGAGGCACACCACGGACGTGCGCGGGTCGTCCTGCCAGTACTGCATGAGGTCGTTGCCGGACACGTCGGCCCGGTGCCCGGAGGACACCAGCGCCGAGACGCCGAGGCCGCGCCGCTCGAGCGTCGCGGTGAGCGTGACCGCCGCGGGGGCGGACTGGCAGAACAGGCCGACCGCCCCCGCGCGCGGCGGTCGGACGGCGAGGCTCGCGTGCAGGCGCGCGCCCGGCGTCGTGGTGAGCAGGCCGAACGACGCCGGCCCGACGACGCGCATCCCGCCCGCGTGCGCGGCCCGGACGAGCTCGCGCTGGCGTGCGAGACCGTCGGGACCCGTCTCCGCGTACCCCGCGGCGAGCACGACGACGCCGCGCACGCCGCGGCCGGCGAGGCGGCGGACGGCCGCCACCGCGTCGGCGGGAGGCACGGCCAGCAGCGCCAGGTCGATCCCTGGGGCCCCGCCGTCCGGGGCGCCGGGCAGCGGCGGCCCACCCGGCCCTGCCGGCTCGTCCAGCGCCTCCCACGACGCGACCGCCCGCACGCCCGGCGCGTCGGGCACCGGACCGGGGGCGCCGAGCACGAGGATCTCGGTGTCGCCGGGGTCGGCCGCGGCGGCGTCGAGCACCCGCTGGGCGAGGTGGTGCTCGCCGGTGAGCGCCGAGCCGGCGGCCGGCTCCCCCGGGCCGACGAGCAGCACGCGTCGCGCGGACAGCAGCCCCTGCATGGACCGCGCCTCGGCCCGGTGCTCACGGTCGGCCATCACCGCGCGCGACCGCTCGGTGGCCTCGAGGTCGAAGGACACCGTGACCACGCCGTCGTCGAGCTGCTGCCGCACGGCGTACCCGGCGTCGCGGAAGACGGCGAGCATCGACGAGTTCTGCGGCAGCACGTCGGCGGTGAACCGCAGCACGCCCCGCTCCCGCGCGGCGGCCGCGACGTGCTCCAGCAGGACCGAGCCCAGTCCTTTGCCCTGCACCGCGTCGGCGATGTTGAACGCGACCTCCGCCTCCGTCGGCGTGACCTTGTCGTACCGCGCGACGCCGATGACGTCCTCGGGAGCGTCCCCGCCGTCGCCGGCCCCCGCAGCGCCGTCGTGCCCCCCACCGGGCGTACCGGGGCGCACGGCCACCAGGGCCACGCGGTCGTGGTGGTCGACGTGCGTCAGCCGCTCCAGCTCCCGCTCGGTCAGCCGCCGCACGGGTGCGAAGAACCGGAAGTACGCGGAGCGCTCGGACTGTCCGGTCTGGAAGCGCTGGACGGCGTCGGCGTCCTCCGGCCGGATCGGCCGCACGTGCGTCGTGGTCCCGTCGCGCAGCACGACGTCCGCCTCCCACGTCAGCGGGTAGGAGGAGGCCGCCCGGGCGTCGGGGACGTCGTGCGGTCCGCCGGTGGGTTCGTCCACCCCGGCAGGCTACCCGCGGCCTGCGACAGCGCGCCGGAGCCGCACCGTCCTGGCACCGGCGCGCCGCGCCTGCCGGGGCGTGTCCCCGCCGGCGTCTATCCTCGGTCCGGGCGGCACGACGCCGACCGAGCCGTTCCGGCCGACTGACCGCCCGCCCCAGCCCGTCCCGCCCGACCAGCCTGACAGGGAGCCGCACCGCATGGCGCGCAAGACCAGCGCACCCGTCGCCGACGAGCCGTTCGACGAGAAGATCGTCGACATCGACGTCGCGGCGGAGATGGAGGCGTCCTTCCTGGAGTACGCCTACTCCGTCATCTACTCCCGCGCCCTGCCGGACGCGCGCGACGGGCTCAAGCCCGTGCACCGCCGGATCCTGTACATGATGGCCGACATGGGCCTGCGGCCCGACCGGCCGCACGTCAAGTCCTCCCGCGTGGTCGGCGAGGTGATGGGCAAGCTGCACCCGCACGGCGACACGGCGATCTACGACGCGCTCGTGCGCCTCGCCCAGGACTTCTCGATGCGCCTGCCGCTGATCGACGGGCACGGCAACTTCGGCTCGCTCGACGACGGCCCGGCCGCCCCCCGGTACACGGAGGCCCGGCTCGCTCCCCCGTCGACGGCGATGACGGCCGGGCTCGACGAGGACGTCGTCGACTTCGTCCCGAACTACGACAACAAGCTCACCCAGCCGTCGGTGCTGCCGTCCGCGGTCCCGAACCTCCTGGTCAACGGCTCCTCCGGCATCGCCGTCGGCATGGCCACCAACATGGCGCCGCACAACCTCGTCGAGGTCGTCGCCGCGGCCCAGCACCTGGTCGCGCACCCCGAGGCCACCCTCGAGGACGTCATGCGGTTCGTGCCCGGGCCCGACCTGCCGTCGGGCGGCAAGATCGTCGGGCTCGACGGCGTCCGCGACGCGTACCGCACGGGCCGAGGCTCGTTCCGCACCCGCGCGACGGCCCGGGTCGAGAACGTCACGGCGCGCCGCAAGGGGATCGTCGTCACGGAGCTCCCGTACGGCGTCGGCCCCGAGAAGGTGATCGAGAAGATCGCCGAGGGCGTCAAGAGCAAGAAGATCCAGGGCGTCACCAACGTCCAGGACCTCACCGACCGCACCCACGGCCTGCGCCTCGTGATCGAGGTCAAGACGGGCTTCGACCCCGACGCCGTGCTCGAGCAGCTCTACCGCGCCACGCCGCTGGAGGACTCCTTCGGCATCAACAACGTGGCCCTGGTCGAGGGGCAGCCGCGCACGCTCGGCCTGCTCGAGCTGCTCCGGGTGTGGGTCGACCACCGCATCGACGTCGTGCGTCGCCGGTCCGCGTTCCGGCTCGCCAAGCGGCAGGAGCGCCTGCACCTGGTCGAGGGCCTGCTGCTCGCCATCGTCGACATCGACGAGGTCATCCAGGTCATCCGCACCTCCGACGACGCCGGCGCGGCACGCGAGCGCCTCATGAGCGTCTTCGACCTGTCGGAGCCGCAGGCCACGTACATCCTCGACCTCCAGCTGCGCCGGCTGACGAAGTTCTCCCGCATCGAGCTGGAGAAGGAGCAGTCGGAGCTGGAGCGCGAGATCGCCGAGCTGCAGGAGATCCTCGCGGACGACGCGCGCCTGCGCGGCGTCGTCAGCGCCGAGATGGCCGAGGTCGCGCGCACGTACGGCACGCCGCGACGCACGGTGCTGCTGGACTCCGCCGGCGGCGCCACCGCCCCCGCGGCGACCAACGGACGCAGCAAGGCGCCCGCGATCAGCCTGGAGATCGCCGACTCCCCCACCCGGGTTCTGCTGTCCGCGACGGGGCTGCTCGCGCGCACGTCCGGCGAGGCGGCAGACGTGCCGCTCGAGCGGTCCGGGCGACGGCACGCCCACGACGCCGTCCGCGGCGACGTCGCGGCCACGACGCGGGGTCAGATCGGCGTGGTGACGTCGGCGGGGATCCTGCGCCGGGTCTCGGTCCTCGACCTCCCCGCGCTGCCCCCGGTCGACGGGTCGCCGTCGTTGTCCGGCGGTATCCCGATCAGCGAGCTCGTCGCGCTGGCCCCGCAGGAGCAGGCCCTCGCGGTGGTGTCCCTCGCCGAGGACGCCCCGACGGTGGCGCTCGGCACGGCCGGCGGCGTGGTCAAGCGGGTGGCGCCGGGTGACGCGCCGAAGAACGGCGACGAGTGGGAGGTCATCGCCCTCCGGGACGGCGACCGTGTCGTCGGGGCCGCCCCCGTCGGCGAGCAGGACGAGCTGGTCTTCGTCTCTTCCGACGCGAGCCTGCTGCACTTCGACGCCGCCGCCGTGCGCCCGCAGGGCCGCGCCGCCGCCGGCATGGCCGGGATCCGGCTCGCGGCCGGCCAGCAGGTGGTGTACTTCGGCGTCGCGCGCGCCGCGACGCGCGACCTGCACACCGTCGTGACCGTCGCCGGCACGTCGGGCGCCCTGCCCGGCACGGGCGGCGGCTCGGCCAAGGTCACGCCGTACGAGCTCTACCCCGGCAAGGGGCGCGGCACCGGCGGCGTCCGGGCGCACCGCTTCCTCAAGGGCGAGGACGGCCTCGTCCTCGCGTGGGTGGGCGAGGGCCCGGCGCGGGCCGTCGGCTCCGGCGGCCAGCCCGTCGACCTGCCGGAGAGCACCGACCGTCGCGACGGCTCGGGGCAGCCGCTGGGCGCGCCGGTCGCCGCGATCGGCTGACCGCCCGCCCCCGCCCTTCCAGAACGGGGCCTGTCGCAGCATCGGGCTCGATGCTGCGACAGGCCCCGTTCTCGCCGGCCTGACGCCCGGGCAGGTCAGCGAGCGACGGCCTCGACGATCAGCGCGCCCAAGTCAACCGGCCGCGTGAACATCGGCCAGTGCCCGGTGGGCAGGTCGACGATCTCGTAGTCGTGCAGCGTCGCCAGCTCGGTGACGAACGGGTGCTCCTGCGCCATGAGACTGCGGAGCACGTCGGCCGACATCTCCGAGGCGATGACCGTGGACGGCACCTCGAGCCGCCGGGCGTCGTCGGAGAGCCGGTGCGGCTCGCGGACGGTACCCGCCGGCTGGGGAACCGACCGAGCCAGGACCCCGGCGAGGATCTCGGGGGTCATGTCACGCAGCGAGTCCTCCTCGAAGTCGTCCCAGTCGAGCCGGTGGTCGACGACGTCGGCGGGCAGGTCGGCGTTGAGCGCCTGACCGTCGGCGAACGGGCCGGAGTCGACGTAGACGACGCGCGATACCCGCTCGGGCCGGGCGTCGCTCGCGGCGTAGACGAGGCCGCCGGACGCCGAGTGCCCGACCAGCACCACGGGGGCGTCGTCGGGCACGGCGTCGACGGCCGCGACGACCGCGTCCACGTGGTCGCGCAGGTGGATGCCGGATCGGTCGGAGTCGACCGACTCCAGACCGGGCAGCGTCAGCGGATGCGTCGTGTGGCCGGCGGCCTCGATCACGGGTACCACGTCGTCCCACGCGGAGCCGTCGAGCCAGAATCCGGGAACCAGGATGATGTCCATGGCCCGAGACTAGGTGTGACCACCGACACGGCCGATGCTTGACTGGGTGACCGTGCCCGACCCGACGCTCCACCCCGACTACGAGTTCTCCGCCGACCCCGCGCGCCTCGACGCGGCCCGCGTGCACGCCCTCCTGGCCGAGCACGCCTACTGGGCGGCCGGGCGCACCCGAGAGGTCCAGGACCGGGCCCTCGCCGGGTCCCGGAGCTACGGCGTGTACCTGCGGGCCACGGGCGACCTGGTCGCATATGCACGGCTGGTCACCGACACGGTGACCTTCGCGTGGCTCGCCGACGTGATCGTCGACCCGGCCCACCGCGGGAGGGGTCTCGGCACCGCCGTCGTGACCGGGGCGATCGCGGACGTCGAACCGCTCGGACTCAGGCGGTTGCTCCTGAAGGCCTCGGACGAGGGCAAGGGCGTCTACGCACGCCTCGGCTTCGAGCTGGTGGACGAACCCGACCGATGGATGCAGTGGCGACCGGTCCCGCGTCACTTGCCATGACGGAAAGTACTTTCTATCGTGGCGACGTGGCGACGACCTCCGGACCGGACCCGTACCCCGACCTCGACGCGACGCACGCTCGCGACCAGCTCGCGCGCGCCGAGACGGTCGCCCCGGGCACGGCGCGTGACCGACGCCGCCACGCTCTCGGGCTGCTCGCGGCCGGTGTCGTGATGGCGGCCGTGGCCTGCGCGAGTGCCCTGACCCGCGGCCCGTGGTCGATCCTCTGGACGGTGGGCACGTGGGTCGGTGCGGTGCTGGTGATCCTCTGGATCGGCAAGGTCGTCGAGCACGGCAGCAGGACGACCCCGCGCGGCGTGGCGCTCGCCGCGCGGGCCGGCTCATGGATCGCCTTCGGCGCGCTCGTCGTCGGCCGCACCGTCCTCGACGCCCTCTCCGACGACGCGCCGCTGCCGGCAGCGGGCGTGCTGCTCCTCGGGCTCGCCGTCCTCCTGCCCCTCGCCGCCGCCGCACACCGCATCTGGTGGGACTCCTGGCTTCCAGGGCGGGCGGGCCGCCGGCCGCGACCCATGCCATGAACGAGCACCCCCGCCACCAGCTCGACGGCGTCATCCACGCGCCGGTGCGGTTCAGCATCGCGGCGGCGCTGGCGACCGTCGACGAAGCCGAGTTCGCCGCCGTGCGCGACGTCGTGCAGATCAGCGACTCGGCGTTGTCCAAGCAGGTCAGCACCCTTGAGGGCGCCGGATACGTCGCCGTGCGCAAGGGATTCGTCGGGAAGCGCCCACGGACCTGGCTACGCCTCACCCGCCAGGGCCGCGCCGCGCTCGAACGGCATCTGGAGGCACTGCGACGGATCGCCGAGGGAAAGACCCCCTGACCGCCGGCGTCAGCCGTCCCGCCTGAGCACCCCCAGCGCGATGAGCCCCTGGCCGACCACTGACGCCGCGACGACCAGGACGCCGTGCCAGCCCACGGGCAGAGCCAGCACCCACGGCACCCCCGCGGCACCCAGCGCGAGCAGTCCGCCGGAGACGACGACCAGCCCGGCACCCACGGCGCACGCGCGATGCACCCCCGCCGCCAGCACCGCCGTCGTCACCAGCAGCACGCCGTGCACGGCCACCGCCACGACGAACCCCGTTCCCACCAGGACGCCCGAGCCGAGCGCGACGACGGTGACCGTCCCGACCACGGCTACGTACACGGCGCCGTAGACCACCGGCAGCGCCCGCCTGCGCCCCGTCAGGGCGGCCCTGCGATACGGCCAGAAGGCGACGACGTACGTCACCTGCGCCCCGACCGAGGCCAGCACCACGACGAGGGACGACCATCGAGGGCCGACCAGTCCTGGCAGCACGTCCCCCAGCGCCGCCAGGACGACAGAGAGCAGCGTGAGGCGCACCAGCCGCGACCTGGGCGACGACGTCGCCGCCAGGAGGGTGAGCGCGAGCAACGGCATGAGGAACCACTGGGTCACCAGGACGACGACGAACGTGTCCACGACGACGACGTTCCCAGCCGGCGCGAGCACCACGGGGCCCGGCACCCCCCGGGCCCCCAGGTTGACCACCAGCGCCACGACGAGGAGGGCCGCCGAGACCCTTGCGCCGACGGTGGGCAGCACGGCACGGCGCCACCAGCGGAACCGGTCGACCGCGCCCCGCGGCGGCCCGACATCGTCGGTGCGCGGCCCCGGTCCGCCGGCCGTCTCACTCACGAGCGAGCACTCCGGCCACGATCAAGGCCTGTCCGGCGACATAGGTGAGCATGACCCAGAACCCCGCCGCCGGCGGTGCGAACCAGTCGGTGAAGGCGCCGAGCGCGATCATCGCGTCCGACACGAGGAACACCGCTCCGCCGATCCCGGCGAGCGGGTGCACCCCGGTGGCGAGGACCGCCGTCGTCACCAGGCACAGCCCGTAGACGACGACGGCGGCGAGCATGCCGCCGGGGGCTCCCGGGGCGCACGCGCCGACCAGCAGGCCCGCCGTCACGACGTACGGCAGCAGGAGCCACGGCCGCCGTGCGAGGCTCGCCCTGCGGTACGGCCAGAACGCGGCGGCGTACACCACCTGAGCCACGAGGAAGCCGGCCACCATCACGAGGAACGCGGTGTCGCCCGAGAAGAGCGCCGGCACCGTGTCGCCGAGCCACGAGAACCCCAGCGCCACCAGGACGAGGCGTACCAGCCTCGGGCGCGGCGCCGCCGTCGCGCACCACGCCACGGCCGCGAGCAGCGGCATGAGCGCCCACTGGGTGACGCGCGCGAGGTCGTCGGCCTCGGCGACCTGCGCCACGAGATGGAGGACGGCGAGCATCGCGAGCGACACGGCCGCGGCCCGGGCCGACGGGGTCGGCAGGAGCCGGGCCGGCTCAACGTCGCGCGCGCGGCCGAGCTCGGCGGCGGGGGCGCGCGATCCGGGATGAACGGCGTCGGTCACGCTGCGCAGCCTAGTGCCCGGGTGCCGGGCTCCCCGAACCCGGCCCGGGGGTCACCGTGCGGGCGGCGTCACAGCTCGATGGAGCGCAGGTGCGACCCGTGGGTCTTGACGTAGCCGAGGCTGGCGTACAGCCCGTGCGCGCCGCTGGGGTTCTCCGTGTCCACGTCCAGGGACGCGTACTGCATGCCGTCCGCGGCGAACGCCCCCATGCCGGCGGCGAGCAGCGCGACGGCGACCTTGCGGCCCCGGTACGCGCGCCGCACCCCGAGGATGTCGGTGTACCCGAAGGGGTACCCGCGGACGGCGAAGTCCTCGGTGTACCGCGCGGCGATGTGATAGCCGACCACGAGCGGCTCGCCCGCGCGGAGGGCCGCCGCGGTCGCGGCGTCCGTGCCGGGGTCGGCGAGCAGGGCCTCGACGTCGGGCGACGGGTCCACGACGACGAACGACCACTCGGGCGCGAACTCCGACCGGCCGGCCTGCCACTGCTCGGGGGACATGGGCTGGCTTCCCCAGTGGTCCCGGAAGGCGTCGTTGTGCGCGAGCCGGGTCGCCTCGTCGTGCTCGTCGGCGATCGGGACGAGCCGCAGGCCGCCGTCGAGCGCGACGTCGGGCAGCGGGTGCGCCTCGAGGTCGCGCAGGTCGCGCGTCAGCTCGGCGTAGTACCGCCGTGGCGTGAGTCCCGCCCGTTCGTAGAGCCGCACGGCCGCGCTAGGCGCGTCGTCCTCGACGAAGACGCCGATCCGGGCCGGGACCTCCTTGCCGCTGGCCGTCAGCACCTGCCGCCCTCGCGCGACCTGCCACGCGAAGAGCCGGCGACCGATGCCCTCCCCACGGCGCCGGGGGTGGACGCCGCCGAAGAGGAACGCCCGCACGATCGTCGTGTCGCCGGGCATCGACTCGACCAGGCCCCAGGCGCGCGGCGTGCCGTCGTCGTCGAGCCCGACCAGCGTGTCGGCGCCGAGGTCGCGCCACGGGCGAGCGAGCTCGTCGGCCACCTCGCCGGACGACACGCGGAACGGCTCGCCGTCGGCCTCCGCGATGGCGTTGCGCAGCTCCACGAGCACGGGAGCGTCGTCGAGGGTGGCGGCCCGCCACGCCAGGCCCGCGGGGAGCGCGGGCAGCACGGCCGGGGCGTCGGCGCGCTCGGCGATGGGTGCCAGCGGGACGCCGGGAGCGGGCGCGCCGGACGCGGCGGGAGCGGGGTCGGTGGTGGTCACCCGCCCACGGTAGGTCTCACGGCTCGTGCGCCGCAGCCTGATTTCCGCCGTCGCGACTACGCTGCAGAGCGTGACCACGACGCTCGACCACGCCGCCGCCGACGCCCGCGCCGCCGCCCTGCTGGAGGCCATGCGCACCCGCGTGGTGGTGGCCGACGGCGCGATGGGGACGATGATCCAGGCGGCCGACCCCACTCTCACCGACTACGAGGGACACGAAGGCTGCAACGAGGTGCTCAACGTCTCCCGGCCCGACATCATCTCGGCCGTGCACGACGCGTACCTCGAGGTCGGGGTGGACGCGATCGAGACGAACACGTTCGGCGCCAACTGGTCCAACCTGTCCGACTACGGCATCGACGACCGCATCCGCGAGCTCGCCCGCGCGGGCGCCGCACTGGCGCGCGCCCGGGCCGACGCGTTCGCGACGCCCGACCACCCCCGCTGGGTGCTGGGGTCGATGGGCCCGGGCACCAAGCTGCCCAGCCTCGGCCACACCACGTACGCGCACCTGCGCACGACGTTCGCCGAGCAGGCCGCCGGGCTGCTGGAGGGCGGCGCCGACGCGCTGCTCGTCGAGACGAGCCAGGACCTGCTGCAGACCAAGGCCGCGGTCACCGGCTGCCACGACGCGCTGGCCGAGCTCGGGCGCACGGTGCCCGTGATCGCGTCGGTGACCGTCGAGACCACGGGCACCATGCTCATGGGCTCGGAGATCGGCGCGGCCCTCACCACGCTCCAGGCGGTCGGCGTCGACGCGATCGGACTGAACTGCGCGACCGGTCCGGAGCAGATGAGCGAGCACCTGCGGCACCTGGCCCAGCACGCCGAGGTGCCGGTGACCTGCATGCCGAACGCCGGCCTGCCCGAGCTCGGGCCCGACGGCGCCGTCTACCCGCTGTCCCCCGCCGAGCTTGCGGCGGCGCACTCGCAGTTCGTCACCGAGTTCGGCCTCGGCCTCGTGGGCGGCTGCTGCGGCACGACGCCGGAGCACCTGCGCCAGGTGGTCGACGCGGTCCGCGGCCGCGCGCTGCCCGAGCGCCGCCCGGTGCGGGAGAACGGCGTCGCGTCGCTCTACTCGCACACCGACCTGCGCCAGGACACGTCGTACCTGGCCATCGGCGAGCGCACGAACGCCAACGGGTCCAAGGCGTTCCGCGAGGCGATGCTCGAGAGCCGCTGGGACGACGTCGTCGACATCGCCCGCGCCCAGACCCGCGACGGCGCGCACCTGCTCGACGTCTGCGTCGACTACGTGGGGCGCGACGGCGTGGCGGACGTGCGCGAGGTCGTCTCGCGCCTGGCGTCCGCGTCGACCCTGCCGCTGGTCATCGACTCGACCGAGCCGGCCGTCATCCAGGCCGGCCTGGAGCTGCTCGGCGGGCGCGGCGTGGTGAACTCGGTGAACTTCGAGGACGGCGACGGGCCCACGTCGCGGTTCGCGAAGATCATGCCGCTCGTGCGCGAGCACGGCGCCGCCGTCGTCGCGCTGACGATCGACGAGGAGGGGCAGGCGCGCACCGCGGAGCACAAGGTCGCGATCGCGTCCCGGCTCATCGACCAGCTCACCCGCGACTGGGGCATGCGCGTCGACGACATCATCGTCGACGCCCTGACCTTCCCCATCGCCACGGGCCAGGAGGAGACGCGCCGGGACGCCATCGAGACCATCGAGGCGATCCGGGAGATCACCCGCCGCTACCCCGGCGTGCACACCACGCTCGGCGTCTCGAACGTGTCGTTCGGGCTCAACCCCGCCGCCCGCGCGGTGCTCAACTCGGTGTTCCTGCACGAGGCGACGCAGGCGGGGCTGGACTCCGCCATCGTGCACGCGGCCAAGATCCTGCCGCGCACGGCGATCCCCGACGAGCAGTGGGAGGCCGCCGAGAACCTCGTGTGGGACCGGCGCACCTACGACGACGAGGGCACCCTCACGCACGACCCGCTGTCGCACCTGCTCGAGCTGTTCTCCGGGGTCGACGCTGCCGCCATGCGCGACCAGCGCGCCGCCGAGCTGGCCGCGCTGCCCGTCGGCGAGCGGCTGGAACGGCGCATCGTCGACGGCGCACGGAAGGGTCTCGAGGAGGACCTCGATGAGGCGATGGCGAACGGCACCAAGGCCCTCGACATCGTCAACACCCACCTGCTGGGCGGCATGAAGGTGGTGGGCGAGCTGTTCGGCTCCGGCCAGATGCAGCTGCCCTTCGTGCTGCAGTCCGCCGAGGTGATGAAGTCGGCCGTCGCGCTGCTCGAGCCGCACATGGAGAAGGTGGAGGGCGGCGAGGGCAGGTCGAAGGGCACCGTCGTGCTCGCCACGGTGCGCGGCGACGTGCACGACATCGGCAAGAACCTCGTGGACATCATCCTCACCAACAACGGCTACACGGTCGTGAACATCGGCATCAAGCAGCCCGTGTCGGCGATGATCGAGGCCGCCGAGGAGAACGACGCCGACGTCATCGGCATGTCCGGCCTGCTGGTGAAGTCCACCGTCGTGATGAAGGAGAACCTGGCCGAGCTGGCGTCGCGGGGCCTCGACCAGCGCTGGCCCGTGCTGCTCGGCGGCGCGGCCCTCACGCGCACCTACGTCGAGGACGACCTGGCCTCCGCCTTCGGTGGCACCGTCCGCTACGCCAAGGACGCCTTCGAGGGCCTGCGGCTCATGGAGCCGCTCGTGGCGATCGCCCGCGGGGCCGCGCCCGACGAGGTCGGGCTGCCCGCGCTGCGCAAGCGCCGGCACGGCGTCGTCACCGTGACCGAGACCGCGCCGGAGGACCTGCCGGCCCGCTCCGACGTCGCCGCCGACAACCCCGTGCCGGCCCCGCCGTTCTGGGGCACGCGCGTCGTCAAGGGCGTCCAGCTCGCCGACTACGCGGCGTTCCTCGACGAGCGCGCGACGTTCATGGGCCAGTGGGGACTCAAGCCCGGGCGCGGGGAGGACGGGGCCTCCTACGAGGAGCTCGTGGAGACCGAGGGACGCCCGCGCCTCGCGGAGTGGCTGGAGCGCGTCCGCACCGACCAGATCATGGACCCCACCGTCGTCTACGGGTACTTCCCCGTGTGGTCCGAGGGCGACGACGTCGTGGTCGCGCACCACGGCCAGGGCCTCGCCGGCCCGGGAGCGCCCGACGGCGGTTCCGGCGGCGAGCCGGGTTCCGAGCGGCTGCGGTTCCGGTTCCCGCGCCAGCGGCGCGACCGGCACCTGTGCCTCGCCGACTTCGTGCGGCCGCGCTCGTTCGTCGAGGAGACGGGCCGGTTCGACGTGCTGCCCGTGCAGCTCGTCACCGTCGGGGACTCCGTGTCCGGCCACACCGCGAAGCTGTTCGAGGCGAACAAGTACCGCGAGTACATGGAGCTGCACGGCCTTTCCGTGCAGCTCACCGAGGCGCTGGCGGAGTTCTGGCACTCACGCGTGCGCGACGAGCTCGGGTTCGCCGGCGAGGAGCCCACGGAGGTCGAGGGACTGTTCAAGCTCGACTACCGTGGCGCCCGGTTCTCGCTCGGCTACCCCGCGTGCCCGGACATGGAGGACCGGCGCAAAGTCGTGGAGCTGCTGCGGCCCGAGCGCGTGGGTGTCACCCTGTCCGACGAGCTGCAGCTGCATCCCGAGCAGTCCACCGACGCCTTCGTCTTCCATCACCCCGAGGCGAAGTACTTCTCCGTGTGACGTTCAGGTGCCCTGGTCGACGCCGCCCTGGGTGGCCGTGACCTGCGGGGATACCCGGAGGGCCACGGATCCAGCCGTCGCTGGACGGACCTCAGCGTACCGAATTCGTGCGCAAAGTGAGTCACAAAGACGGTCTCGGCGCCGCGCAACGGGCACTTTGCCGTCCGGAACGCTCTGACCTGCGGCGATACTGTTCGGAACTGCACGAATTGCGCACGAAATGGAGGTTGGCCTGCGCGTTCATCGCCCGTTGGCTCTGTCGGTGAGTCCGGTCGGCTCGTGAGTTCCAGTTTGCCGGTCAGTGCCCCGGCAGCCGGAGAAAGAGGGCGGATCGTCCGCGTACCTCGCGCGCCATGGTCACCGCGTGCCGCTCGTTGAGGGAGGATCGCCACATGGCCCGATCCATCCCCGCGCGTGTGAAGCCGAGTGTGCTTCGGTGGGCGCGGCGGACCATCGACCTGACCGAGGTCGCCGCCTCGCGGAAGATCGGTGTCGACGAAGAGCGTCTTGCCGCATGGGAGTCGGGGGACGAGTCGCCGACGATCGTCCAGCTTCGCAAGGCCTCCGAGGTGTACAAGCGTCCGCTCGCCGTGTTCTTCCTCGCGGAGCCGCCGACCGACTTCGACACACTCCGCGACTTCCGGCGGCTCGACGGAGCCGACAAGGGCGTGTGGTCCCCTGCCCTGCATGACGAGTTTCGTCGCGCGCACGAACAGCGGGAGACGCTCCTCGAGCTCGCCGAGATCGACGACGTCGAGCCGGCAGCCGATTGGCGGATCAACCCGATCCCGGAGGCAGACGACGCGATCGCGAGCGCGGGCCGGGATCGGCTCCTCGCCGTCGGTCCGCTCTCGCTCCCCGTGACCGGGGACAAGCCATACGATCACCTCAACACGTGGGTTGCCGCCCTGGAAGCGTCCGGCGTCCTCGTCATGGCAACTTCTGGCGGGCGCGTCCCCATCCATGAGATGCGCGCCTTCTCGCTCTACTTCGACTCGATCCCGGTGATCGTGGTCAACGGGGCGGATAGCCCGCGAGGACGGCTCTTCTCCCTCTTGCACGAGTACGCGCACCTC
>NZ_BAAAPM010000009.1:373080-403548 GCF_039531145.1 Isoptericola hypogeus | reverse complement strand
CAACTCGAAGCACAGTGCAACGCTCTGGCGGCGTCCATGCTCATGCCGAGGGAGGCCGTCCTCACGCAGCCACTCGTCCAGAGCCACCGTGCCGAGGGCTCTCCCTGGACGTACGGAGACCTTCGTCGCGCGGCTGCCCCATTCGGGGTGAGCGCGGAGGCGTTCCTCCGGCGTCTGGTCACCCTGGGGCACGTGTCCGAGAGGTTCTACGCCGAGAGTCGCGAGGAGTTCCTCCGCGCCTACGAGGCCGATGCCGCTCGGGAGCGCGCCGGAGGGGGCAACTGGTATCGCAACACGGTCCGAGACAAAGGGAAGGGCTTCGTCCGCCTCGTAACCGACGCCCACAAGCGCCGCGCGATCGATACCTACACCGCCACGACCTTTCTCGACGTGAAGGCGAGCCAGATGGCCCGTCTCGCGCAGGAAGCGACGCTCTCGAACGCGGAGGCGGTGTAGGCCGTGGAGTCCTTCTACTCGTTCGACACGAGCGTGTTCATCAACGGGCGCCGGGATCTGCTTCCCCCGGCGACCTTCCCGAGCGTCTGGCAACGGGTGGAGGGCATGATCGCCGACGGCGCGATCCGAGCTGTGGACGAGGTCGAGCGAGAACTAGCGAAGCGCGAGGGCGACGCCGTGCACTCGTGGGCGAAAGACCAGGCCGACCTCTTCGTGGACCTCGAAGAGGACATCCAGACCGCGACGTCGTGGGTCCTCACCTCGCACCCGAAGCTCCTCGGGAACGCCAAGGGGCGGAACGGGGCCGACCCTTTTGTGATCGGGCTCGCCGTTGCTCGCGACGGGGTCGTCGTCACTCAGGAGACCCAGGGCAGCCTCGCGAAGCCGAAGATACCGAGCGTCTGCGAAGCGATGAACGTCCGCTGCCTGACCCTGGTGGAGTTCATCACCGAGCAGGGCTGGAGCTTTTAGCCTTCCGGCGACAGCAGCTGCACCACCGCCGCAGGTCCGTCGTTTGGGTAGATGAAAGTCTGCAGCCGCATTCAGACGTTGAACTGTACAAACCCTTCTTGACCTGCGGCTTCCTTCAGTTCGTCGGCTGCCGGGGAACCACTGGGGAATCAGGGTCCACGGTGTGCCTCCGCCGAGGCGAGGGATCGGTTGGACCCGACGCGTCGCGTCGTAGTCCTTGAGCGGCCGGACGGCCGTTCCCAACCATCGCAAGCACCACGGACGAGGACGGCCGTGGCTGTCCCGCGTCAAGCTGCTGGCAGATTTTCGGTCTCGGGAAAGTTGGGGGTCAGGGGGTCGGCGTAGCCGAGGTGGACGTCCAGGGGGCGGTTGAAGGCGAGGGCCTCGTGCGGGCGCACGGTGTTGTACTCGGTCCGGTAGGCGTCGGCGTGGGCGACGAGGTCCAGGACGTCGTCGATCTCTTCGAGGAACAGTCGTTCGTACTTCAGTGACTGGAAGCCGCGTTCGCGTGACCCGTTCTGTCCGGGCGTCTTGACCCGGGTGCGCACGTGCCGCAGTTCGGGGTGGGCGGTGATGAACGCCTCGAACCGGAAGGAGCGGAACGGGCCGCCGTTGTCCGTCACGACGGTCACGGCCGGGATCACGTTCCCCTCCTCGTCGCGGGTGCACGCCTCGACCAGCGGGCGGCCGAACATCGTCTCGTAGTCTGCGAGGGCGGCCTCGATCGCCGCGATCGCGTCGTGCTGGTTCGCGGTCGGGGACACGTGCCAGGGGTGCTCGTACTTGCTCCAGTAGTCCCGACAGCCCGCGATCCGCCAGGTCCCGCCCGTGGTGGTCTCGAACTCGGAGAAGTCGAGCTGCCACACCTGGTTCGCCCCCGTGGGCTCGTCGGCGAACGCGGCCTTCCTGCGCTGGGCGAGCTGACGACGTTCACGCTGGTAGGCCGCCGGCAGGATCAGCCCCTCGTCGCGCAGCAGCCGCAGCACGGTGGCCTGGGAGACCCGGTGCCCGTCATAGCGGCACATCGCCCACACCTTGCGGTGTCCCCACGCCGGGTGGGCGAGCGCATGCCGCCGCGCGGCGTCCTTGACGTTCTCGCGGGCCGGGCGCGGCCACGGCCCCTTCGCCGGGTAACCGGCCCGGGCGCGCGCCTGCCAGCGCCGCCACGACCTCTCGGGCACGCCGACCAGCTGACAGAACCTCGTGGTCGGCATGCCCGCCTCGGTGCGGATCACCTCGAGGTCCTCGAAGGGCCCAGCCGGCCCTCCGCGGACTTCTTCCACACCCGGGCCTCCAGGTGTGCCTCGCCGAGCGCCTGGGTGAGGTCGGCGATCTGGGCCTCGAGCTGCTGCTCCCTCGTGGAGGGGCCGGACTTCCCAGCGGCCAGGCCCGTCTTGCCGGCCTCGAGGAACGCCCGCTTCCAGTTCCCCACCGATTGCTCGGACACCTTCGCCCGACGGGCGGCCTCGGCGACGGTGACCTCGCCGGCCAGGACCGACAACACGATCCTGGTCTTCTCCTCAGCCGGAACGGCTGGTGGTCTTGCCATGAACGATCAGACTCCTTCGCAGGTCGGACCCGCAAGCAACGGGTCCTGCCACTAAGTCTGACGCGCGACACCCCACACCGCACTGCTGACCAACCTCGCCAACCGCACCCAACCGATCGTGCGCTACGACCTCGGCGACGCGGTCGGGACTGCTGCACGGATAGGTGACAGCGGTTGTCAGGCGGCGAGTGCGACCTGAGTCGTGATGATTGCTTCGTACTCGATGGGGGTCAAGCGTCCAAGACGTTGCTGGCGGCGACGTCGGTGGTAGGTGCGTTCGATCCAGGTGATGATCGCGATCCGCAGCTCCTCGCGGGTGGTCCAGCGACGCCGGTCCAGGACGTTCTTCTGCAGCAGGGCGAAGAAGGACTCCATGGCCGCGTTGTCGCCCGCGGAGGCGACCTGGCCCATGGATCCGACCAGATCATGGTGGCGCAGCGCGGCCAGGAACTTCCTGGACCTGAACTGGGATCCGCGGTCGGAGTGCACGATGCAGCCGGCCACCTGACTGCCGTCGATGCCGCGGCGGGCGACCGCGGAGTTCAGGGCGTCGACCGCGAGAGAGGACTTCATGCGGTCGCTGATGGAGTACCCCACGATCCGGTTGGAGTACACGTCCTTGATCGCGCAGAGGTAGACCTTGCCGCCGGCGGTGGGGTGCTCGGTGATGTCGGTCAGCCACAGCTCGTTGGGTTCACTGGCAGTGAAGTCCCGGAGCACGAGGTCGTCGTGCGCGGGTGGGCCGGGCTTCTTCCCGCCCTTGGACCCGCGCTTCTTGCCGAACACCGACCACCAGCCACCCTCGGCGCACCGGGCCCACATCGTGCGGTCACACGCTTTGTGACCCACCGAGCGGGCCTCGTCGCCGAGCAGCCGGTAGCCGAACTCCGGGTCGTCTCGGTGGGCGTCGAACAGGGCGTTCGCGAGGTAGGCCTGCTCGAGCTCACGGTGACTCACGGGGTTGGCGAGCCACCGGTAGTACGGCTGGCGGGCGAGGCCCAGGACCCGGCACGTCACCGCGACGGGGACACCGTCAGCAGCAAGTTCACGGACGAGCGGGTAGGTCATTTTCCCGGCAGGTGCGCCTGGGCGAAGTACGCCGCGGCGCGGCGCAGGACCTCGTTCTCCTGCTCCAGCAGCCGCACACGCTTCCTTGCCTCGCGCAGCTCGGCGGACTCCGACGCGGACACGCCGGGCCTCGCGCCGTCCTCGACATCAGCCTGGTGCAACCAGTTGCGCAGGCACGACTCACTGATGCCGAAGTCCTTCGCGACCTGCTTGACCGTGGACTCGCCCTGGCGGGCGATCGCCACGACGTCGTCGCGAAACTCCTTGGGATGGGGTCTGGGCACGGGACACATCCTTCCAGCAGCGCCCGCAGGCACCACAGGTCAGGTGTCACCTATCCGTGCAGCAGTCCCGACCACCGGTGGGAAGTACCGCGCGGTGATCCCGATGGCCTGACCCGGCGTCGCCCCCGTTCAACCGGCACCGGTCGATGGCGCGGGTTCAAGCTCCCGGGGGGATGGACGGCGGGCGATGTCGTCGTATCGCCCAGGCCGTGAGCGGTGCCCCGATCGCCGCAGGCAAGACCCAGAACGACCAGTCGGGCAGCCGCTCCCACACCGGCAGGTGCGGTCCGTTGTCGACGTAGAACGCGGTCAGCATCGCGACATACGCCAGGCCCATCCACGCGATATGCACGCCGTCGCTCTCACCGCGGCGCCGGTTGCGCCACCCGAGCAAGACGGCGGCCAACGCGATCCCGCCGAGGACGGCCAGATGCACCGTTGCGGGCCAGCGGATCAGCACCATCACGACCATCGACCCGAAGAGGGCGACGATCCCACCCAGGAAGACGCGCCCCGCGGTGATGTGCCAGCGGCCGCCCTTGCGGGCGAGCATCGCGACCAACCCCGCGAGCACCCCCGTCAGCCCCGCGGCGACATGCACAAGCAGCGCGAGGTCGAACACCGGACCCGCGTCCGGCTCCGGCAACCCCGGGATGTCGATCATGGTCGCCTCCGACTTCGAGCCCCTCCCCAGCGTCCCACCGTCGCCACCTCGCTGGTCACCCCCCAAGGTTGTGCGAAACCGCAAGGCCGACCGTTTCTCGGGCGCCGCAGAACCTCCTTCTGCACCGCCGACAAGCGCCGGGTTCTGCGCCCCGCCTTGTATGAGCCGGCCCGACGGGAGCCCCGGAGAACGTCGCGACGCGCGAGAATCGACCTATGAAGGTTGAGCTCCTTGTCGTCGATGAGTGCCCGAACGAGGCCCGAGCCCGGGCCGCGCTGGACCGCGCGCTGGACCGCGCGGGCATCCATGCGGTCGTCTCGACCACGGTCGTTGCTGACGATGCGCAGGCACTCGCACGGGGCTTCGTGGGCTCGCCCTCGTTCCACGTCGACGGGCGCGACGTCTTCCCGGTGCCCACGGCACGGCCTGGTGTCGCGTGCCGCGTCTACTCCACGGCCGACGGGCTTCGAGGGGTCCCTGACGATGAAGCGCTGGTGGCCGCCCTCGTCAACCACAGTGGCCGCTGACCTGGCCGATTCCTACAAGGTTGCGCGCCGCTCCAAAACTGACCGTTTCTGAGACGCGTCAGAATCGGGTTTTGGACGTTGCGAAGCCTCTCCTGTGTGCCCGTGCGCTTTGCAGCTGCCGGGTCAGCGATGCAGGTCGGGCGCGGAAGCTGCACCGTGGCGCGTGCTGCGCGACAGCGCGGCGTTCCCGGGATGCAGCAGCGGGGGCAGCGCGGCCTTACCTCGTGCGGCGCGCAGGCCGTTGAGGATGACCACGACCTCCGCGATCTCGTGGACGAGGACGACGCCGGCCAGCCCGAGCACGCCGAACAGGGCGAGCGGGAACAGCACGACGATGATGGCGAGCGCAAGCAGGATGTTGCCGGTCATGATTCGCCGGCCCCGGCGGGCGTGGGCCAGGCCCTGGGGCACGAGGCGGAGGTCGCTGCCGGTGAAGGCGACGTCGGCGGACTCGATTGCTGCGGCCGAGCCGCCGGCGCCCATCGCGATCCCGACGTTGGCGGCGGCTAGCGCGGGGGCGTCGTTGACGCCGTCGCCGATCATGACTGTCGGAACTCGTTGGGCGGACTCGCGGACTGCGTGTTCCTTGTCCTGCGGGAGCTGTGCGGCGCGGACGTCGGTGATGCCCGCCGCGCGGGCCAGGGCGTGCGCGGTGCGCTCGTTGTCCCCGGTCAGCATCATCACTCGGACGCCGTCGTCCGTCAGCTGGCGGACGGCTTGGGCGGCCTCGGGGCGTAGTTCGTCGCGGATTCCGATGAGTGCGACGGGAGCATCGCCTACTTCCACGGCGACGACTGTCATGCCCTGCTCTTCGAGGGTCGCGGCGTGCGGCTCGAGGTCTCCGGCATCGATCCAGCGTGTGGTGCCGACGCGCACGGGTGTGCCGTCGACCGTGCCTTGCAGGCCGCGGCCGGGGAGCTCTTCAACGTCGTCGGTGCGGGAGGCTGTCGGCGCGGCGGCAAGGATGGCCGCGGCCAGGGGGTGGGTGCTGCGGGCTTCCAGGGCTGCTGCCAGCGTGAGGGCGTGCTCACGTGTGGTTCCGGGGGTGGTGATGACCTCGACGACCTCGGGCCGGTTGAGGGTGAGCGTGCCGGTCTTGTCGATGGCGACGGCTCGAACCGTGCCGAGCTCTTCGAACGCTGCTCCGGACTTGATGATCATTCCGAAGCGGCTGGCGGCGCCGATGGCGGAGATCACGGTGACGGGAACAGCAATCGCCAGCGCGCAGGGCGAGGCCGCCACCAGGACGACGAGGGCTCGCTGGACCCACGTCCCGGGGTCGCCGATGACGAAGCCCCAGACGGCGACGAGGACGGCTGCCACCAGCACGATGGGGACCAGCGGCCGGGCGATGCGGTCGGCCAGGCGTGCGCGTTCGCCCTTGCGCGCCTGCGCCTCTTCGACGAGGCGCACGATCGTGGTCAGGGAGTTGTCGCGCCCGTCGGCGGTCGCCTCGACCTGCAGGGTTCCAGTGCCGTTGATGGAGCCGGCGGGGACGAAGTCGCCGGGACCGACCTCGACCGGGATGGACTCTCCGGTGATGGTCGAGGTATCCAGGGAGCTTCGCCCCGAGGTCACGACGCCGTCGGTGGCCAGCCGCTCGCCTGCGCGCACGACGAGTAGGTCGAGCTCGCGCACCTGGTCGGCGGGGATGTCGATATCGCCCGACAGCCGGGAGATACGAGCCGTCTCGGGCATGAGGTCCAGGAGCGCGCGCAGTCCGTGCCGTGCGCGGTCCATGGCGCGGTCCTCGAGGGCCTCCGCGATCGAGAACAGGAATGCCAGCGCGGCCGCCTCGCCGACGTGACCGAGCGCCACGGCGCCGACGGCGGCAATGGTCATGAGCAGCCCGACGCCGAGGCGCCCGCGCAGCAGGCGTCGCAGGGCGCCGGGTGCGAACGTCCAGGCGCCAGCGAGCAGGCTCGCGGCCTGGACGACGACGGCGGGCACCTCGAGGCCGCTCCACTCCAGGACGTAGCCGGCGGCCAGCAGGACTCCGGAGACCGCGGGCAGCAGCAGTGCATGGTCGCGCCACCACGGCGTGAGCTCTTCTCGCGCGTCCTCCTCGTCGTGGCTTTCGCGGGCTGACCCGTCAGCGCCAGTCGACGACTCGACCGAGCCGGTCGTCCCCACCGCGGCAGGCGCGGAGCCCAGAGCGAGGAGCGTGGGACGGTCCTCGGGCTCGTCGGGGCCGCAGCACTCGCGGCTCATGCCCCGACCTCGCAGGCGGTGCAGCCGGGCACCTCGCACAGCGGGTTGGCGCACTCGCGCCCGTCGCGAACGTCGAGGACGACCCGCAGGAGCTCTCCGAGCGCGGCGCTCAGGTGCGGGTCGGCGATGGCGTACCGGGTGCGGCGCCCGTCGGGTTCGGTGAGCACGAGCCCGCATCCGCGCAGGCATGCGAGGTGGTTGGACACGTTGGAGCGCGACAGGTCCAGGCTCGCCGCCAGGTCGGCGGGATACGCCGGTCCGGCCAGCAGGCGTTCCAGGATGCGCGCCCGGGTTGGGTCGCTCATGGCCCGGCCGAGCCTGCCCATCACCTCGATGCGGTCGACAGTGTTCAGCATGCGATGAACAGTACATGGAGGGCTGTATCGATGGCCAGGGTTGGCCGGCCCCGATGAGCGTGAGTCGAGCGGCGTTATCTGTTTGTGACTTCTCGGGTCGTCGTCGGGTACATTCGCTCCACCTCGCAATCGCGGGGTGCACGGGCGGGCGCCGAGCCCTGCCGCCGCTGCGTGCTGATCAACTCCCGGCAGGGACGGGGGAACCACATTTCGGGCGCCGCAGGTCGGCGCCCTCGGGGTGAAGCCACGCGAGCACGCTCGCTGGCCGGGTCAGTCTCCGACCCGAATCCGACAGCTAACCTCGCAGGCGCCAGGAGATATCGATGCGCGTTTGCGTTCACCCGTGCCCTGTGCCCGAATTCCATCTCGCGCCCGCCGCGGGCCGACAGCTGTGCGGTCTCGCATGAGGCACGGCCACACCATCCCGCCGAAGGGCCGACAGGCCCGCCCGCCTCGCAGCCGCGCCGCACGCGGCCGACATGCCGAAGGCCGCAGGCCCGGTACGCGAGCCGGCACCCGCCTCCTGGGCGGCAGCCTCGGCGTCGCCGCCATGGTCGCCACGACGGCAGCCTTTGCGATCACCACCGGCGAGCCTCAGCACGCCCACGCCGAGACGCTCGGGCAGAACGCTGACATTCAGGCACGGGGAGCGAGCGAGGCCTCGAAGCCGGTCAATGCCGCCCCGCCGATCGTCGTCGACCGGTCCGCCAAGATCTCCAGGACCGAAGAGCGACTGAAGATCAAGATCGAGCCGGCACCTCCCGAGCCGAAGCCGGCCTCGTCACCGCGGGCGGCCTCGGACGCACCCCAGGAACAGGATGCTGCCGCCGCGACTGACAACGGCGGGGCGCTGCCCGGCTGCGACGTCGCCGTCGATGAGGGGTCGGCCAACGGGCAGGTCCCGGACGACCAGCTGTGCTCGCCCTGGGATGGAGCGGAAGAGGTGCGCGCGGACGCCGCCGAGGCGCTGGTTGAGCTGAACGACGCCTACGTCGCCCGGTTCGGCGAGTCGATGTGCATCTCCGACGGCTACCGGTCCTACGACCAGCAGGTCGCGACCAAGGCGGCAAAGGGCTACCTCGCCGCCACACCGGGCACGTCGAACCACGGCTGGGGCCTCGCGGTCGATCTGTGCGCCGAGACCTACGCCGGGGAGCGATGGGACTGGCTCGCAGACCAGGCGCAGGCCTCCGGCTGGGACAACCCGGACTGGGCGCGTCCAGGCGGCTCGAAGTACGAGCCGTGGCACTGGGAGTTCGTCGACGCCGTCGCGGCACAAGAGTCCTGACCCGGACGCCTGCGCCCTGACGGACTGTGATCGACGAGTCAGGTTCACGCCTTAGGATCCCTCTCGCCATGGTTGCCGCGACCCGACACCCCGCCGCCACGACCGCAGCGCGGTGCGTGCTTGGGATCATGCTGCTCACGCTCGCCTGCGTGCTTGGCCTGACAGTTGCCGACTCGGCTTCGGCGAGCCCGGCGGCGATGCCGAACCCCGGCGTGAGCATCGCGGCCATGCACGGCACAGGCTCCGGGATCGGCGCAGAGCACGGGGCGGCACTCGTCGAGCACGCGTCAGCCGGATCGGCCGCCGGTCACCACGACGGCGGCCTCGCCCTGCTGTGCCTGTGTGCGCTGATCGTGGCCACGACGCTGCTCACGGCGCACCGCAGTCCGCTGCGCCGCTGGACGACCGAGATGCCGCATCCCGGCGGGCTCCGGTGGAGAGCGCCCGACGTCTGGCAGCCCGCTCGGCCGGACCCGCGCAGCTGGGGTGTCAGCCGGACGTAGCGGTCCCGAGCCGCCGTGCGAGCTTCCGCGCACATCGCACGGCCCGGGCGTGACCGCCCGCGTCTCGGGGCGCCGCCAGTGAGGCCTTTCAGCGTCCCGCGAACGAGGAGGCCGGTTCGTCGACCCCTGCCCCCTCGAGCCCCCGGGATCGGCTCCGCCGTGCGCTGCCGCCACCCCTTCGAACGACGAGGAACCCATGACCACTCGCCGTGTCCTGCAGTCCGTACTTGTCATCGCTGTCATCGCCGTGATCGGCCTCATCGTCTGGATCGTGGGCTCACGCAGCTCTGCCGACCCGGTGGCGGGGGCGTCCGGGGCTGATGCGCCCGCCGTCGTGAACGACGAGACCCATATCGTGAACCAGGCGCAGGACGAGAAGGCCGTCCTGGTGGAGTTCCTCGACTTCGAGTGCGAGGCCTGCCGCGCGTTCTACCCTGCCGTCGAGGAGGTGCGGGCCACCCAGGGGGATGAGCTGACTCTCGCCATCCGGTACTTCCCCATTCCGTCGCACGCGAACTCGACGAACGCCGCGGTGGCGGTCGAGGCCGCCGCCCGGCAGGGCCAGCTCGAGGCGATGTACCAGCGGATGTACGAGACCCAGGCCGAGTGGGGCGAGCAGCGCGACTCCCAGGCCCACGTCTTCCGCGGCTTCGCCCAGGACATGGGCCTGGACATGGAACAGTACGAGGCGGACGTTGCCGATCCCGAGGTCGCCGCGCGGGTCCAGCGCGACTTCGACGCCGGCCGGGCGCTCGGCGTGCAGGGCACACCCACCTTCTTCCTCGACGGCAAGCGGCTCGAGGTGTCCAGCCCGGAGGAACTCGTCCAGGTTGTGCAGGAGGCGCTGGCCCGATGAATGTGCAGAATCCCGCCCGTACGAGGGCGATCCGAGCCCGTGTCGCCCTGGCCGCCACCGTCGTGTTGCTGGCGGCCGTAGACCTCGGTCTGAAGGCCTGGGCGGTCCGGGCCCTAGCTGACGGCACGGTGGTGGATCTGCGGGTCATCCAGCTGCGGTTGGCGTTCAACCCCGGCGTGGCGTTCAGTCTCGGTGACACCCTGCCCAGCGGGGTTGTGCTCGGCGTCACCGGGGTGATCGTCGCCGGGCTCGCAGTGTTCGCCTGGCGCACCGCTCCCACCGCGACCCTGCCCGTCCGGCTGGCGCTGGCCGCCATGTTGGCCGGCGCGGTCGCAAACCTCGTCGACCGCGCCGGTGACGGAGTCGTCACCGACTACCTGCACACCGGCTGGTTTCCCACCTTCAACCTCGCCGACGCTTTCTTGACCCTCGGTGCGGTCGCACTGGTCGTCGCCAGCCTGTTCACTGCCGGCAGCCCCGACAGCACCGACACGAAGGAGGCCGCGCAGTGACCCGGCGGCGACTGCAAGGCGCGCTCGTGCAGCGCGCGGTGGCATGCGCGGGGGCCGTCGTCGCTTTGCGCTCCGTCGCTGCGCATCGGGTACTCCCCGATGCCGGCGCACACGAAATCGACAGCCGCGAGGGGCTGGCCCGATGAGCATCCCGGAGGTGGTCTTCTCCGGCGGGCTCGTGCTGGCGGTGCCCCTCGCACTCCTCGCCGGGTTGGTGTCCTTCGCCTCCCCGTGCGTCCTGCCGCTCGTGCCGGGGTATCTCGGCTACATCGGAGGCATGGGTCAGCAGGCCTCCCGGCGGGGCCTGGTGACGGGGGTGGGGCTGTTCGTGGCCGGGTTCACCGTGGTGTTCGTCGCCTACGGCGCGCTGTTCGGCGCGCTCGGGGCATGGCTGCTGCAGTACCAGGGCCCGCTGATCCGCATCCTCGGGGTGTTCGTGATCGTGATGGGCCTGGTGTTCGTCGGGCAGATCGGACCGCTGCAACGTGTTGTGCGCCCGTCCTGGACGCCGCGTGTCGGCATCGCGGGCGCGCCGATGCTCGGCGTGGTCTTCGGCCTGGGCTGGGCGCCCTGCCTGGGCCCGACCCTGGTCGCGATCTCAGCACTGAGCATCGACGCCGCATCGGCGCCGCGGGGCGCACTGCTCGGCCTCGCCTACTGCGTGGGGCTCGGCGTGCCGTTCGGGCTCATCGCCTGGGGCTTCGGGTGGGCCCACCGCTCGACAGACTTTCTGCGCCGCCACCTGCGCACCATCAATATCGCCGGCGGAGTCGTCCTCATGCTCGTCGGTCTCGCGATGGTCACGGGCGCCTGGTCGCTGCTGATGACGACCGTCCAGGCCTGGGTGAAGGGCTTCGTCACGCCGATCTGACCCCTCGGCCGATGCGGCACTACGACGACCCCCAGAGAAGTAGGGCGGCTCCAACGTCCACACCTGGCGCGCGCTCGAGCGGCACCCTGGGCCAGGAAACCCGACCACGAAAGCTCCGCGCAGCCCTGATTCCGATGATCGATACGGATCGGTTATCATCGGTCCATGACGATCATAGATGTTGGGGTGCGTGCTGCCAGCACGGCCGATGTCGAACCGGCAGTCGCGTTGTTCCGCTCGTTGGGCGACCCTGCGCGGCTGGCCATCGTGCGCCGGCTCGCGGTCGGGGAGGCGCGGGTCGCGGAGCTGACACGCGATCTCGGCCTCGCGCAGTCGACGGTGTCCTCGCACGTCGCGTGCTTGAAGGACTGCGGCCTGGTCGAGGGGCGCATGGAGGGGCGACGGGTGTTCTATTCCCTGGCCCGCCCCGAGCTGCTGGACATGCTCGCGGGAGCCGAAACACTGCTCGCGGCGACGGGCAGCGCGGTAGCGCTGTGCCCGACGTATGGGGTCGACGGGCAGGTGTCGGCGTGCTGAGCACGATCGCGGCCGCGGCCGGGTTGTTCGTCGCGACCAACCTCGACGACATCGTGGTGCTGACCGTCCTGTTCGCGGTCGCGGCAAGGGGTACCTCGCAGCTGCGTGGGTGGCAGATCGTCGCGGGCCAGTACCTCGGCCTCATCACCCTGATCGCGGTCAGCTTCCTGGCCGCCCTGGGCCTGACGATCGTGCCGGACGAGTGGGTCGGGCTGCTTGGTCTGATCCCGCTCGCGATCGGTGTGCTCGGCCTGGTGCGCACCCTGCGCGGCAACGATGACGACGACGAAGCCGAGTCCGCGCTGAAGGCCGTCGGGCTGCTCGGCGTCGCCGGCATCACGATCGCCAACGGCGGCGACAACATCGCGATCTACACCCCGGTGTTCCGCACCATGTCCACCACGGACGCCCTGGTCACGATCGTGGTGTTCCTCGTCCTGCTCGCCGGGTGGTGCCTGCTCGCCCGCACCATCGGGACGAACGAGAAGGTCACCGAGGCGCTGGAGAAGGTCGAGCACTGGCTCGTGCCCGTGGTGTTCATCGGCCTCGGCGTGTTCATCCTCATCGAGTCCGGCACCCTGGGCCACATCGCCTCGCTGCTGTAACCCGAGACGGCAAGGCGCCGGCCACGAGAGCGTGACCGGCGCCTTGCTGGGCCCTTACCGCGCAGCCCGGATGGGCCTGCCGCACCTGGTTCGGTTTGGTGGCTCGGACGCGCAGGGGTGGAACCGTAGCAAGTTCCGGGCCTGTCGTGTTGCCTCTGTCAGCGGCCGACGAGCCTGCTGAGGAAACCGCCCGGCGGTGCTGCGTCCTCGTGGCCTGGGCACCACTTGTTGGCGGCGACGGCGCGCTTGACCTCGGCGACGTGTTGGCCGCATCCGGCCCAAGTCGTCTTGCCGCAGGTTTTGCAGGTGGCGGGGTGGCACACGGGGAGTTCTCCTAGCTGGTGCGGTGGTGTTCAGGCGAGCATGAGGAAGAGCTTCTCGAGCTCTGCGGTGGTCAGGCCGTCCTCGTTCTCGGAGGTGCCATCGGGGTCGACGGCGCAGTCGCGCATCGCCGTGGAGACGATCGCGAACCCCGCCCGGTCGAGTGCGCTGGACACGGCAGCCAGCTGCGTGACTACGTCGCGGCACTTCCCGCCGGCTTCGACGGCGTTGATGACGGCGTCCAGCTGACCGCGTGCGCGGCGCAGCCGGTTGACGATCTTGCGCTGTGCTTCGACGTCGGTGGTCATGGGATCGGAGTCTCCTCGGGGATGGGGTAAGCGGTGGTATCGCGGTCAAGCGCCGGTGAGCAGGGTGAGCATCTCAAACAGGGCTCGTGCGGCTCTCGCCCTTTCACGTCGCCTGCTGATCGGCGATCTGCTCGCGGACCTTCTCCATGTCCAGGTCCTTGACGGCCTCGATCACCTGCTCCAGCTGCGGGGCCGCCAACGCCCCGGGCTGGTCAAAGGTGATGACCCTCTCCCGAAATGCCATCAGTGTGGGGATAGACGTGATGCTGAACGCCGCGGCCAACTGCTGCTGGGCTTCGGTGTCGACCTTGCCGAACACGATGTCAGGATGATTCTCGGAGGCGGCCTCGAAGACCGGCGCAAATGACCGGCACGGGCCGCACCACCCGGCCCAGAAGTCCAGCAACACGATGTCGTTGCCGGAGATGGTCTCCTCGAGGTTGTCGAGCGTGATCTCGCGCGTAGCCATGCCACTACCATATACCCCCAGGGGTTTACTCGAGCATGATCCGCATCACGGGCGAACCGAGGGGACCGCTTGGCGGGCCCGAGTGCCGGGGCCTTCCTTGCGCGTCCTTGTGGTGGGCGGGCAGTTGGTTCTGGAGTGTGTCTCGTACATCCTGAGCGCGACGACGAGGCCGGAGACCGCTGTCAGGCCGGCGACGACCCAGACTGCCGAGCGGAGTCCCCACAGGTCGGCGATGACGCCGGCGAGGACGGCGCCAATGGCGAAACCGCCGTCGCGCCATAGCCGGTATACGCCGACCGCGCGGGCACGCCACGCGGGATGGGCGACGTCGCCGATCGCAGCGAGCAGGGTCGGATAGACCATCGCCGTCCCGACGCCGAGCAGGGCGGCGGCCACCATCCAGAGGGCGAATGTGTCTGCGGAGCCCACCAGGGCGAGGGCGATGGCCTGGACGAGCATGCCCGCGGTGATGAAGGGCTTGCGGCCGAAACGGTCCGAGAGCGGACCCGTGACGAGCTGGCTCAGCCCCCACACCGCGGGATAGACGGCGGCCAGGACGCCGATTCTCGCTACCGAGAGCCCCGCGGCGGCGAACAGGATCGGAAACAGGCCCCAGGCCAGGCCGTCGTTGAGGTTGTTGACCATCCCGGCCTGGCTTGCCGCCGACAGTGCGGGCTCGCGGAAGCTCGTCTGGACGAAGACCTGCCGGTTGGTCAATTCCGCGTGCGGGTTGTGATCCATGCCGTCGTTGCGGGACGTGTGTCGGGCGGCTTCCAGGCGAGCGTGTTCCCGCGTCTCGCGGACCATGAGCCCGGACAGGCCGAGTGCCAGCGCGACATAGGCCACCCCGAGCAGGAACGGTGCCGGCCGCAGCCCGTAGTGGGCGGCGAGGTAGCCGGTGGTCACCGCGGTGAAAGCGACGGCCAGGTAGCCGGCGGCTTCGTTCAGCCCCATTGCCAGGCCGCGGCGGCCAGGGCCGGCGAGGTCGATCTTCATGATCACTGTCGTGGACCAGGTCAGTCCCTGGTTGATTCCGAGCAGGACGTTCGCGGCGACGATCCAGTCCCATGACGGTGCCCAGATCAGCATCAGCGGGATCGGGATCGCGACGAGCCACCCGGCGAGTAGGACGGGCTTGCGGCCGAACCGGTCCGACCAGGTGCCGGCGAAGTAGTTCGCGGCTGCCTTGGTGGCACCGAAGGCCAGGACGTACGTGAGCAGGAAGGTGTAGCCGCTCAGGTGGAAGGTCTGCTCGGCGAGCAGCGGCAACACGGTGCGCTCCTGCCCGAGCACCCCACCGACCAGGGCGTTGACCGCCACGAGGAGGCTGAACTGGCCGAGGTTGGCGCGGATGCCTAGCCGCGGGCCTGCGGTGACGTGAGTCATCGCCCGGTTTCCTGGCGCGTGTCGGTCGGCAAGTCGTGCGGAGACATGCCGGGCATCCTATACCCCGGGGGGTGTACGCTCCATGACCTGCTCGCGCCTGCCGGCAGGCCCTCCGCGTCGGCGAAGCGTCGATTTGGATACTCCCCGGGGTATGTGTAACGCTCGTCTGGCACACCGGCCCCGATTGGGAGAGATGCAATGCTTCTCGAACGCATTTACGACGAGGACCTCGCGCAGGCCAGCTACTTCATCGGCTGCCAGGCGAAGGGTGAGGCGGTCGTCGTCGACGCCCGTCGCGACATCGCCGGGTACCTCGACCTCGCTCGCCGGCACGGGATGCGCATCGTCGCCGTAACCGAGACACACATCCACGCCGACTACCTCTCCGGGACGCGGGAACTGGCCGCCGCGGTCGATGCCCAGATCTACGTCTCCGGCGAGGGCGGCGAGGACTGGCAGTACGGCTTTGAGGCGACCCGGCTGCACGACGGTGACGCCATCACGATCGGCAACATCACGGTCCGGGCCCGCCACACGCCCGGGCACACTCCTGAGCACCTCACCTTCTTGGTGACCGACGGCGCCTTCAGCGACGAGCCTGGTTACATGCTTTCCGGCGACTTCGTCTTCGCGGGTGACCTGGGTCGCCCGGACCTGCTCGACGAGGCCGCCGGAGGTGTCGACACCCGCTTCGAGGGTGCCCGCCAGCTGTTCCGCAGCCTGAAGAACGTCTTCCTGGCACAGCCAGACCACGTGCAGGTCTACCCGGCCCATGGGTCGGGCAGCGCGTGTGGCAAGGCGCTGGGCGCCCTGCCCTCGACCACCGTGGGATACGAGCGCAGGTACGCCTGGTGGGCCCCGTTCCTGGCGAACGACGACGAGCAGGGCTTCGTCGCCGAGCTGCTCGATGGCCAGCCCGACGCCCACGCGTACTTCGCCCGGATGAAGCGGCAGAACAAGGAGGGCCCGACCCTCCTCGGCGCGCTGGAGCCGCTGGCCGAGCTCCAGCCCGGGCAGGTCGCCCAGGCTCTTGACGCGCAGGACGTGGTGTTCGTGGACACCCGCTCGCACCGTGAGGTGCACGGCGAGACCGTTCCCGGCGCGCTGAACATCCCGGGCCCGGCCAAGGCGGCCAGCTTCGGCGCATGGGCCTACGACCCGGAGGCCGAGAGCACGCCGCTGGTCCTGCTGGCCCCGGACGGTCAGGTCGCGCAGGAGCTGCGTGACCACCTGGTCCGTGTCGGCATCGACCACTTCAGCGGTTATGTCACTACGCTCGACGGGCTCCCGACGGTGACGCCGCCGACGCTCGCCCCGGCCGACCTCGATTCGTTCGACAAGGTGCTGCTCCTCGACGTGCGCAACAAGACCGAGCACGCCGCCGGGACCATTCCCGGTTCGCAGCAGCTCAGCGCCGGCCGAGTGCTCTGGCACACCGACCAGCTGCCCGCCGACGGCACCATCGTCACCTACTGCCAGTCCGGAGTCCGCAACTCGGTGGCTGCAAGCGCTCTGCGGCGCCGCGGGTTCGACGTCGTCGAGCTCGACGGCAGCTACGCCGGCTGGAAGGCATGGGACCAGGACCGCGCGAACGCTCCCACCCTCACGAAGTAGATCCAGCCCGTCACACGGCGAGGCCCCGGCCTCCGTGGCGGCAATCAGCCCTGATCGCCGCCATGGCCGGGGCCGACCCTTGCGTACCCGTCTACGAAAGGACACCAGTCTTGGAATCGATCACCGGAACTCTCGCCGCCTCGGAGCTGAAGGAGCGCGTCGCAAGGGACGATGCCCTCACGATCGTCGACGTGCGGTCCGCCGCCGAGTTCGAGTCGGCCCACATTCGAGGGTCCTACAACGTCCCCCTGCCGCTGCTCTCAGAGCACACGCGCGATCTGGCGGAGCGACTGAAGGGACACGTCGTACTGGTGTGCCAGTCAGGCGTCCGCGCAGCGGACGCTCACCAGCGTCTCGCCGCCGTGGGCCTGGACAGCGCCGCCATCCTGTCGGGTGGAATCTCCGCCTACGAGGCGGCCGGCGGCGCGGTAGTCCGCGGCGCGCAGCGCTGGGCCATGGACCGCCAGGTCCGCATGACCGCCGGCTCCCTGGTCCTCCTCGGCTTCGTTGGCAGCAAGCTCGTCACCCCCGGGCTCGGATACCTCTCGGCCGCCATCGGCGCGGGGCTCGTCTACTCGGCAGTGACGAACTCCTGCGCGATGGCAGCACTGCTGTCGAAGATGCCGTGGAACAAGTCGACCGCGAACCCGACCCTGGACAGCGCGATCCGGAGCATCCCGCGCGCGACTCAGGCGTCCCGGGCCTGACGGCACCGGACGTCGACGGCCGGCACCGAACCGCGACAGCAGCGTCCCAGCTCGGCGCCGGCCGCCTTCGGCTGCTCCAACGAACGACGGAAAAGGCAATCATGGAAATCCACCTTGTCATCGTCATGGCACTCGCCGTCGTCGTTGGCGTATCCCTCGGGCTCCTCGGCGGGGGCGGCTCAATCCTGACCGTTCCCCTGCTCACCTACGTCGCGGGACTGGACCCCAAGGAAGCCATCGCAGCCTCCCTGTTCGTGGTCGGGACCACGTCGATCGTCAGCACTGTCATGCACGCCCGCCGAGGGAACGTGCGTTGGCGCACGGGAATCATCTTCGGCGTCGCCGGCATGACCGGCGCCCTCCTGGGAGGTCTCGCCGGCGGGCACATCCCCGGCACCATGCTGATGATCGCCTTCGCGATCATGATGGTCGCCACCGCCGTCGCCATGATCCGCGGCCGCAAGGACCGCACCACCCACCACGCCGACGGCAACCGGGAGCTCCCAATCGGCCGAGTGCTGCTCGACGGCCTCGTGGTCGGACTTGTCACCGGGCTGGTCGGGGCAGGCGGAGGCTTCCTTGTCGTGCCCGCGCTCGCCCTGCTCGGCGGCCTGCCCATGCCCGTGGCGGTCGGCACGTCACTGCTCGTGATCGCAATGAAGTCCTTCGCCGGACTCGGCGGCTACCTGACGACCGTGAGCATGGACTGGCCCCTAGTCGCCGCAGTGACCGTCGCCGCGATCGTCGGCTCCCTCCTCGGCGCCCGCCTGACCTCGCGAGTCCCCGAGGCCGCTCTTCGCACGGGATTCGGCTACTTCGTACTCCTCATGGGCGCATTCGTCCTCTACCAGGAACTGCCGTCACCGGCTGGTACGACGGTTGCGGCCATTATCGTGCTCGCCGTGACCGCCGTGGCCGCTTGTCGACTGGCAAGGGACCGGTGCCCCCTGCCAGTCGCTGCGAAGTGAATCACCGGCGAACCTCAAAATTCGCGTGCAGCCCGCACCCAGGTGCCGATACCGAACAGGCCCATACCGGGTCCTCGGCGGCGGACACTCGACGCGCAACGTGACGCGCTGCTGGCCGCCGGAGTCGACGTCCGGCACCTGCGGGGTCGAGACGGCGTCGGGTCGGCGGGACGACCGACCGGTCCTGGCCGCTCTCCTGGCCGACATCGAAATGGCTGACGCCGTCGTTGTGACCAAACTCGACCGCCCCGGACGAAGAGTGTCCCACCTGGTGCGCGTGGTCGACGAGCTCGAGCGCCGCGACGTTGCTCTGCGCTCTCTGTCCGAGCAGATAGATACGAGCACGTCGGCCGGCCGGTTCATGGTGCACATGCTCGCCGCGCTCGCCCAGATGGAGGCCGATCTGATCCGCGAACGCACCCTCGACGGCCTAGCGGCCGCGCGTTCACGCGGACGGATCGGCGGACGTCCGACCGTCATGTCACCGGAACGGCTCGCTACTGCGCGGGCATCGGTCGCGGGTGGCCAATCCATTGCGTCCGTCGCGCGGGCGCTCGGAGTGTCGGTCTCCACAGCCCGTCGGCACCTCGCCGAGCTTGGGTGAAGGTCTACCTTCAGCCGGGAACACCGGTCGCCGGCTCAGTCGGTCGCGAAGCGCCCGAGCGCCCAGGAACTCGCACCTCACGAGCACGCACCTCTACCAGTCGGACATGCTCCCGCCGGGCCCGGTACTCGTCGTCGGTGGCGCAAACTCCGGTCGGCAGATCGCGGTCGAGCTCGCCCAGACCAGGCGCCCCGTGCACCTGGCAGAGGGTGCGAGGCTGCGCGAGCTGCCACAACGACCGCTCGGCCGTGACCTGTTCTGGTGGCTGACCACCTCCCGCGCCATCGACGCCCCGGTTGCCTCGCGCGTCGGGCATCGCCTGCGCGCGAACGAACCAGTCATCGGCACTCCGCGTCGTGCCCTGCGTGCCGCGGGCGTGACCTTCCACCCCCGCGCAGAGGGCGTCGCCGGCGACACCGTCGGGTTCGTCGACCGGCACACCGTCCAGCCCACCGCCGTCGTGTGGGCCACCGGATACCTCAACGACGACACCTGGATCACCATCCCTGGTGCCCTCGACGAAGCCGGCGCCCTCATCGTCGACGACGGTACGACCCCCGTCGCGGGGCTTTACGCCATCGGGCGCTCCTGGCAACGCGACCGCGGCTCTGCGCTGCTCGGCTTCGTCGACCGCGACGCACGACGCCTCGCGGCCCGTCTCTCCTCTGAATGATGAGCCTCGATCTGCTGGCCTCCTTCACGGTTGCTCGCTGATCGTGGTCGGGTATCCCATCGATGACCAGGCGTCGGCAGGCTGCCGCCGACGCCGATCAACGAGAACCGTGACATCAGGTCAGACGGCGCGCAGGTGCTGTCCTTTCGCGGGCTTCCTCGTCTCCTGCTCGCCTACTCGAGCGGTGCCGAGGGAGGACCGGACGAGGCGCTCGAGAGTGTGTCGCACGTCCGGCGCCATCGGGGCGCGCGCGATGTAGTGCGTCCGTGTGATGCCGGTGAGCTTGTGCCCGAGCACGAGGCCGGCGATCTCTTGCCCGTGCTCCTCGTCGATCGCCGTCGCGGCAGTCGACCGGAGCTTGTGGAAGCTCACACGGTGCTTCTGCAACGCCCCGCCGGAGAGCTCGACCACCCGGTCGAGGACCTTGGCGGCGTTGCCGGTGTTCCACGGCGTGCCGTTGCGGGTGGGGAACACCCAGTCCGTCGGCTTCCACCACGCTGGCCGGATCCCCTCGATCGCGTCGACCACGGACGGCGGCAAGAGGAGCGTCCGGTTGCTTGACTCGGTCTTCGGCACGTCCTGGCGCAGCACGCCCTTCCCTTTGAGCTCTACCTGGGTGCCGGAGATCGTGACCGTCGGGTCATGGCCGTCAAGGTCGAGGTCGCTCCAGCGCAGCGCGCCGGCCTCCCCCACACGCATCCCGGTGCCGAGCAGGATCACGATCAAAGCGTCGAGGTTTCGCACCGTCGTGTGCGCTGCCTGCATGTTCGGCGACGTCGTGAGGATGCTGCGGATCGCCCGCAGTTCCTCGGGCTTGAGCGCGATCGGCCGAGGGTCGGTGCGGTTGATCGAGTCGACTCCCGCCATCGGGTCGGTGACCAGGAGCCCGAGCCGGACGGCACCGTGGAACGCCTTGCGCAACACGATGCGGATCTCGGCGGCGCGCCCGCGGGACTCCTCCGCCTGTTCGAACAACCAGGTCTCCAGCGCCAGGGTCGTCGCCTCGTTGAGCCTGAGGTCGCCGATACCACCCGGGCGCGCGCGGATGTTCCGCACCGCGCGCACCGAGTGCACCATTGACTGGGGTCTCGGGGGCTTGCTTCCCCGGCGCTCGGCCGCGTCCGAGCGGGTCCAGTACGCGCTCGACTCGGCGAGCGCTCGGTCGAGCCACCTTTCGCACAGTTCGCCGACAGTCGTCACGGATGCGATCTGCGCGGTCCCGGTGAGCGTGTCGAGCTTGTCTCGCAGGTCGCTGGTGGCTTTGGTCTTCGTGGGCCCGACGGCGGAGGCCCAGTGGTATGCCCCGAGCGCGTCGCGGTAGCGCACGCGTGCGCGCCACCGGTTCGTGCCGTCGATCCGCTTGGTGTTGATGTCGCCGGCCTCCCCGAGGCCGAGCCGGGCACGAGCCATCAGGCCACCACCCTCGACTCACTCCACGCGAGGAGGTCGCGCGGGTCGTACAGCACGTGCCTGCCGTGGAGCCGGTAGCGCGGGCCGATGCCCTCGAACCCGGCGCGTCGCCACTTCTCCAGGGTGTGTACCGAGACCCCGAGCGTCTCGGCAGCCTGCTCCGGGGTGAAGTACCCCGTCGCCGGTAGCGTCGTGTGCTGGGGCGCCGTGTGCTGGGGCGTCGTGTGCGTGGTGTGCGTCGTCGTCTTCATGCCCCGCAGGTGTGCGCCGCACACCTGCCGGACAGGGAGAGAGCCGCATCCACGCGGCGCCAGCCGTCCGACGCGGCGCCTGCAATTCGTGCGCATGGTGAGCCGTCCTGGCCTCGCGGACGACGTCCGCGCAGGTCACCTGCCCGATACCCGAGAACGAAGTACTTCTCCGTGTGATCCCCGAGATCGCTCCGGGCTCAGTCGTCGAAGGCGTTCCAGCAGATCGGGCTCCGGTTCAGCTGGTCCTCGAGGACCAGCTCGCGAAGCCCCGCGGGTATCAGCTCGCGCTGCCAGTCGCGTTCCCGCAGCCGGGCCGCCTCGGCATCGCCGGCCGGCGCGGCCGCAGTAGCGGCCCGGATCGCGTACGCCGCGGCCCCGAGGTCGTGGGCCGCGACGTGCGCCACCGCGACCGCCTGCCCGGCCGCGAGGGCGGCGAACTTCACGGGGTCGGCCTGGCCGCGCCCGGCCGCGTTCGCGACGAACGCCGTCCGGTGCGCGACCTTCATGGGGACCTCGCCCCGGATCCAGGCGCGGGCGACGTCGAGCGCCTCCCGCGGGCGCGGGTCCTGGGGCCGCTCGCCCTCGAAGAGCGGCAGCACGTGCGCGGCGCAGACGACCGCCCACTCCGCGAGCAGCCTGTGGTCGGTGTCCGTCAGGCTGCCTCCCCGCCGGACGGTGATCAGGCGGGGGTCGCGCTCCGCGGGCAGGATCGGCATCGTCCCATCATGCCGGTCCCCGACCGTGCCGACCCCGGCTCCCGTCAGGAGGGGGCGTCAGGCGGCAGCGCCGTCCGGCCGCGGGGGCATCAGGCCGCGGCGCCCTCGCCGCGCAGGATCGACGTCATCTTCTTGCCCCGTGCGACCTCGTCGACCAGCTTGTCCATCCAGCGGATCTGCTGCATCAGCGGGTCGTCGATCTCCTCGACGCGGACGCCGCAGATGACTCCGGTGATGAGCGACGCGTGGGGGTTCATCGCGGGCGCCTGGGCGAAGAACGTCTCCAGGTCGACGTCGTCGGCGATCACCTTCTCGAGACCCGCCGCGTCGTAGCCGGTGAGCCACGTGAGGACGCGGTCGAGGTCGTCCGTGCTGCGGCCCTTGCGCTCCACCTTCTGCACGTAGAGCGGGTAGATGCTGGCGAAGGGCATCCGCCGGATCCGGTCTGCGACCATCGGTCGTCGCCTCCCTGTCGTGTCGTTCCGTCGGGTCGTTCCGTCGGGTCGTTCGAGGTGAGGCCGCTACCGCGCCAAGCCCGGCAGGGCCGCTGCCACCGTGGCGCGCTCGAGGCGCTCGGTCAGCGCCACCAGACCGGCGGCCAGCGGCAGCAGCACGAGGTTGCCCAGCAGCATGGGCCGCAGGAACGGCAGGCCGGCGACGTAGCTGGCGAGCAGGCCGTCGAGACCGTCGGGGTAGTAGGCGCCCCGACCGAGCCACCACACGCCGGCGTTGGTCCACAGGTAGAAGAACAGCGAGCCGGCGACGCCGAACCCGAGCGCGCTGACGAACCGCGCACCACCGCGCACGCGGCCGGCCCACCACGCCCCCGCCCCGATGACCGCCCACGCCGTCCACGTGAAGACCAGGACCGAGGTGTTGCCGAGCAGGACGTCGCTCAGCGCGACCACCACCAACGGCGCGAGCATCGCGAGCCGGTGCCGCAGCAGCCCCGCGGCCGCAAACGCGGCGGCGGTCGACAGCTCGAGGTTCGGCGGCGCGCCGAGGTCGTCCTTCACGAGCCGCCACGCGACCGCGGCCGCGACGAGCAGCACCGCCAGGACCGGCCGCCACCAGCGGCGCGCCAGCTCGCGCGTCGTCAGCGGCTCCAGGAGCCGCGACCGCTTGTCGTCCGTGGTGCTCACTCGAACGTCTCCAGCTTCCAGGTGACGGTCTGCCCGTCCTTCGTCTCCAGCGTGCCCGCGCCGACCTCGGCCTGCTCGTCGTCGACGTACAGCGCCCAGAACTCCTTGGCGTCCTCGTCGGCCTCGCGGCCGCGGATGCCGGTCACGTAGGCGTTCTCGCCCTTGCCCTGCACCTGCGCGTCAGGGTCGTTCTCCACGAGCAGCTCGAGCGCCGTCTTCCCGTCCTGGCCCGCGTAGGAGAACTCGGTGAGGTTCTCCGCGACGTGCTGGCTGGGGTCGACGGATGCCGACGCGGTCGCCGACGCCTCGGGAGCGGCGCCGTCGCCCGAGCCGGAACAGCCGGCCAGCAGCCCGAGGGCAAGGGTGGCCGCGGGGAGCACGGCGAGCGTGCGGCGGAAGGTCGAGGGGGATGCGATCGTCACGACCCGAGGCTACCCGGGCTCAGGCGTCGATGCGGGAGGCGTCCAGCGTCTGCGCCCCCGCCACGATGAACTCCTTGCGGGGCGCGACGTCGCTGCCCATGAGCAGCTCGAACACCCGCTCCGCGCCCTCGGCGTGCTCGACGGTCACGCGCCGCAGCGTGCGGTGGCGCGGGTCCATCGTCGTCTCGGCGAGCTGGTCGGCGTCCATCTCACCCAGGCCCTTGTAGCGCTGGATGTCCTCCTTGTAGCGCCGCCCGGCCCGGTCGAGCTTCTTGAGGGTCGCGGTCAGCTCGGCCTCCGAGTACGTGTACAGGTACTCGTTCTTGCGCCGTCCCGACCCGATCACCTCGACGCGGTGCAGCGGCGGCACGGCGGCGAACACCCGGCCCGCCTCGAGCATCGGGCGCATGTACCGGTAGAAGAGCGTCAGCAGCAGCGTGCGGATGTGCGCGCCGTCGACGTCGGCGTCCGTCATCAGCACGATCTTGCCGTAGCGGGCCGCCTCGAGCTCGAACGAACGGCCCGACCCCGCGCCGAGGACCTGGATGATCGCCGCGCACTCCGCGTTGCGCAGCATGTCGCTGATCGACGCCTTCTGGACGTTGAGGATCTTGCCGCGGATGGGCAGCAGCGCCTGGAAGTCGGACGACCGGGCGAGCTTGGCGGTGCCGAGGGCGCTGTCGCCCTCGACGATGAACAGCTCGGAGCGGTTCACGTCGTCGCTGCGGCAGTCGGCGAGCTTGGCCGGCAGGGACGACGACTCGAGGGCGTTCTTGCGCCGGGAGATCTCCTTCTGCTTGCGGGCCGTGACGCGGGCGCGCATCTCGGCCACGACCTTGTCGAGCAGCAGCGCCGCCTGGGTCTTCTCGTCCCGCTTCGTCGAGGTGAGCAGCGCGCCGAGCTCCTTCTCGACGACGCGCGTCACGATGGCGCGCACCGGCGCGGTGCCGAGGACCTCCTTGGTCTGGCCTTCGAACTGCGGCTCCGCCAGCCGCACGGTGACGACCGCGGTGAGGCCGGCGAGCACGTCGTCCTTCTCGATGCGCTCCGCCGCGTCCTTGGTGGAGACCTTCAGCCGGCGGGCGTTCGCCTCGATCTGCTTGCGCACCGTCTTGAGCAGCCCCTGCTCGAAGCCGGACAGGTGCGAGCCGCCCTTGGGCGTCGCGATGATGTTGACGAAGGTGCGCACCTCCGTCTCGTAGCCGCCACCCCAGCGCAGCGCGACGTCGACCTCGCACTCCCGCTGCACCTCCTGCGGCGACATGTGGCCGCGGGAGTCGAGCACCGGCACGGTCTCGGTGAAATGCCCCTGGCCGCGCAGGCTCCAGGTCGCGGTGACGGGGGCGTCGGGCGCGAGGAACTCGACGAAGTCGACGGCGCCGCCCGAGTGCTGGAAGACCTCCTCGTACGGGCCGCTCTCCCCCGGCGTGCCGGGCAGGCCGCGCTCGTCGCGCACCGTGATCCTCAGGCCCGGCACGAGGAACGTGGTCTGGCGCGCGCGGGTGACGAGCTCGTCGTAGCTGAACACCGCCGTCTTGGGAAACACTTGCCGGTCGGCCCAGTAGCGCACCCGCGTGCCGGTCACGCCCCGCTTCACCTTGCCGACGACCGCGAGCTCGCTGTGGTCGACGAACGGCTCGAACGGCGACTCGGGCGACGGGCCGGACGCCGGGTCGGTGAAGACGCCCGGCTCGCCGCGGTGGAACGTCATCCGGTACGTCTTGCCGCTGCGGTCGACGTCCACGTCGAGCCGCGCCGAGAGCGCGTTGACGACGGACGCGCCGACGCCGTGCAGCCCGCCCGACGCCTGGTACGAGCCGCCGCCGAACTTCCCGCCGGCGTGGAGCTTGGTGTACACGACCTCCACGCCCGAGAGCCCAGTCTTGGGCTCGACGTCGACGGGGACACCGCGGCCGTCGTCCTCGACGGTCACGGACGAGTCGGCGTGCAGCACGACCCGGATCGTCGACGCGTGCCCCCCGAGGGCCTCGTCCACCGAGTTGTCGATGATCTCCCACAGGCAGTGCATGAGGCCGCGCGAGTCGGTCGAGCCGATGTACATGCCCGGGCGCTTGCGCACCGCCTCGAGCCCCTCCAGGACGGAGAGGTGGCGTGCGGTGTACCCGGACTCGGAGGTGGCTGTCACGGCTACGAGGGTAGACGAACCGAACAGGTGTCCGTGTGGCCCACGCCGCTATGCCCGGAGCGAACCCGGGCCGTCCGGGGGAAGCCCGTCGCGCGTCGGATGGTTGGATGGTCACGTGAGCACCACGACGATCGAACCGAGCCAGCCGCTGACCGTTGCCGACCGCTGCGACCGCTGCGGCGCCCAGGCTTACGTGCGCGTGGTCCTGCCCGTCGGAGAGCTCCTCTTCTGCGGGCACCACGCACGGGCGCACGCCGACGCGTACTCCGGCGTCGCGACGCACGTCCAGGACGAGACCGACCGGCTGCACGCCGAGCACGGGGCGGGCTGACACCGCTCGTCCCCCGGACCCGACGAGAGCCCCGCACCGGCTGGTGCGGGGCTCTCGTGCGTCACCCGGGCGTGCGACCCGGTCCGGCCGGGTCGCTCAGCGCACCCTCCCGCTGAAGCCGACCACCCAGGACCCGGCGACCCCGAGCGTCGTGCGCCACCCGTCCGCGGTCCTGGTGCGCGACACCTTCGTGCCCGACGCCGTGGTCGCCGTGACGGTGCGGACCTGCCCGCTCGACCAGCGCGCCGTGACGGCGACGGAGCGGACGTCGGCCCCGAAGATCGCCCGGGCCTGCTGCTGGGAGATCGAGTCGCTCCAGCGCAGGTACGGGTTGCCCGGCGCGCTCGCCGACCAGGGGTCGCTCACGTGCTTCAGGTACGGCAGCGCCGTCGTGCCGAAGACCTCGGCGTTCGACGCGGTCCCCTGCCGGCCGCCGACCGCGCCGGACGACGCGAAGTAGGGCGTCTCCGCGAACCCGCCGCCGGCGTCGCGCAGCACGGTTACGGTGCCGTCCTGGAGGGTGGCGTCGACGGCGGCCTTCCACGTCGCGCCGTAGCTGCCGCCCTCCTTCTTCCACCCGACGTAGTGCTGCGAGCGGGTGTCGTCGTAGACGTGGCAGCCGCACTCGGGCTTGCGGCCCTTGACCTTCTCGACGATCGCGTAGTTCCGCGCCGCGACGGCCTGCGCCTGCAGCGCCGCCGCGCCGCGGTTCGTCGCCGCGCCCCAGCCCGACGGCATCTCGTCGATGCCGTACAGGTACTCGGTGTTGATGACGACCTCGTTGACGACGTTGACGCGCGACGACACGTTGGTCACGACGAGGCGGCCGTTGCGGTAGGTGCCGTGGGCGCCCGTCACGGTCGCGACCGCCTTCGTCCCGGTCGGGTCGTAGTACCGGGTCCCGGTCCACTCGAGGACGAGGGTGGGACGGACGCTCACCGTCGCGCGGGTCGTGCCGTTCTCGGTGACGGTCGCCGTCACGCCGCCCGTGGCCGCGTGCACGGTCACCCGGCGCGTCGCCCCTCCGGAGGCGACCACCGTGCCGGCGCCGTCCTTGAGCCGCCATGCGCCGGAGCCGAGCGACAGCACCGTGTTCGTGCCGGAGTCCGCGGGCGGCCCGAGGACCTGCACGTCGAGGGTGGTCCGCGGGTCGTTCGCCGTCGAGACCCGCGTGCCCGGGTAGTAGTAGCCCAGGATCTGCGCCGCCGTCCTGCCCTCGCGCGCGAGCTGGTAGGCGCCCCACTGCGCCATGCCGACGCCGTGCCCGAAGCCGGACCCGGACATCTCGAACCGGGCCGGCACCACCCGCACGACGATGCCGGTGCTCGTCGTGCTCGCGGTGCGGAACCGGTAGGTCCGGTCGGACGTGGGCCGGACCCGCATCGACGCGGTCCCCGCGCTGCCCGTGGTGAGCGTGCGCTCCGTCACCCAGGTCGTGCCGTCCTTGCGCTGCAGCATGACGGGCGCGCCGGCCGCGGGCCGCCCGTCCTTCAGGTACTGCACGAAGAGCGTCCGGCCGACGAGCGCGGTGGTCGTGCCTCCGCCCGAACCGCGCAGGGACCACGTGGCGGCCTCGGCCGGGGTCGCCACGAGCACCGCCAGAGCGAGGGCGAGGGACACGACGGCAGCCAGGACGCGGAGCGGCCCGCGGGCTGTGGCGAGAGTCACGCGCACACTCTGCCACAGCCCGCGAGGCCTCGGGGCACGTCGTCGCTGGTCAGCGACGCGGCTCGGTCACGGCTGCGCCAGCTGCGCCACCTCCTGGGCGTCCAGGGCGCGGTCCCAGACGCGGACGTCGTCGATCGCGCCGGCCCAGAAGTCGACGTCACCGCCGGAGAACCGCGCGCGACCCACGGAGAGCGGACCCTCGGACCCCGGGTTCAGGCACTGCGTCATCGAGTCCTGCAGGACGCCGTCCACGTACAGCGAGTGCGTCTGCGTGGCCGCGTCCCGCACCCCGGTCAGGTGGTACCACCGGCCGACCTCGGGCACGAACGTCGACTCGACCCGGCCGCCGGCGGTGGAGAACGAGAACCGGTCGTTGTCGCCGCGCTTCTGCAGGAAGAACGCCGACTGCACCGGGCCGTCCTGCCCCACCGCCGTGCGCCACCCGTCGTTCCGGTCCATCGTGAGCCAGGCCGACACCGTGAAGCTGCCCGACGTGTCGAGCACCGGGCCCTCGGTCTCGGCGTGGCCCCCCATGCCGTCGAGCCGCAGGGCCGCGCCGGCGTGGCCGGTGCCCCACGTCGCGCCCGGGCGGAGCGCCAGGTCCGCGTCGCCCGCCGCGTCGACCGAGACGTCACCGACGCCCTCGTCCAGCGGCCAGGACGACAGCCCGGTCAGGCCGGGCGTGCCAGGGCCGCCGTCCGGCGGCGCCGACCCGCTCCCGTCCGCGGTCGCGATGATCTCCGCGTTGATCGCGCGCACCTGGCCGAAGTCCATCTTCTCGACCTGCCGGTCGTAGGTGAAGAACCCGTTGACCTCGTGCTCGACGTCGGTGATCTGGGTGTAGATCGACCCTCCGATCCCGCACTGCTGCGCGGCGGTGATGACGTCGCGCTGGTTCTCGACGTACCGGCGGGTGAGCGTCGCGGAGTCGGGCGTCATCTCGTACGCATGCCCGCCGGAGAACCACATGTGCCCCTCGACCTCAAGGCCGAAGCCGCCGTGCTCGCCGTCGATCGACGCCCGGGTCGCGTCGGGGACCGGCTGTGCCGGCCCGACGTACTGGTGCCAGTCGACGACGTCGCCCGCCCCGCTGTCCCCGAGCGAGTCGCAGCAGTTCACGCCGCTGTGCGCGTTCACGAGGCGCGACGGGTCCTGCTCCTTGACCTCTCGGGCGATGCGCCCGGTGGCCTCGCTGGACCACTCGCCCCAGCCCTCGTTGAACGGCACCCAGCCGATGACGGACGTCCAGCTCGAGTGCTGGTCGACCATCTCGTGCAGCTCGCGCTCGAACTGCTCCTGGGCGTCCGCCGGCGGCCGGCCGCCGGTCCGCGTGGACGGCATGTCCTGCCACACCAACAGCCCGAGCCGGTCGGCGTGGTAGAACCAGCGGTCCGGCTCCACCTTGATGTGCTTGCGCACGGTGTTGAACCCGAGCTCCTTGTGCTGCTGGAGGTCGAACGCGAGCGCCTCGTCCGTGGGCGCGGTGTAGATCCCGTCCGGCCAGTAGCCCTGGTCCAGCGTGGACAGCAGGAACGTGACCTCGCCGTTGAGCGTGATCCGGTTCTTCCCGTCCTCGCCCGGCGCCACCCCGATCTCCCGCATCCCGAAGTACGAGTCGACGACGTCGACGGGTCTGCCGTGGCGCCCGCCCTCGCCGTCGTGCGTGCCCTGCCCCGGGCCCCGGTCCTCGAGGAGCCGCACCTGCAGGTCGTAGAGGTACGGGTCGTCGGGCGACCACAGCCGGGCACGCGGCACGGGCAGCTCGAGCGCCTCCCCGACGACGCCGGTCGTGCGGCTCACGACCTTCTGCCCGGCGCGGACCACGGCCTGCACCGCCATGCCGTCGGTCCCGGGCCCGCCGTCCACGGTCAGCGACAAGGTCTCCGAGTCGATGTCGGGAGTCATGCCGAGCCGCTCGATGTGCGCGGCCGCCACCGGTTCGGCCCACACGGTCTGCCAGATGCCGGACGCGCCCTCGTAGAAGATGCCGCGGTCGGGGACGTTGCGCTGCTTGCCCACCGGCTGCCAGGTGGCGTCCGTGCGGTCGGTGACGCCGACCATGACCTCCTGCGGGCCGCGGCGGCTCAGGGCATCGGTGACGTCGGCCGAGAACCGGCCGTAGCCCCCGGTGTGCTGCGCCACCTCGCGCCCGTTGACCCAGACGGTCGCCTCGTAGTCCACCGCGCCAAAGTGCAGCAGCACCCGCTGCCCGGAGGTGCGCCAGGACTTCGGCACCTCGATCGTGCGGCGGTACCACATGTGGTCCTCGTGCCTGTCGATGCCCGACAGCTCCGACTCCGTCGGGTACGGGACCAGGATCTCCTCGGCGAGGTCCTCGCCGAACGGCGGTGCTTCCCCCTCGGCGGCCCCCGCGAACTGCCAGAGCCCGTTGAGGTTGAGCCAGCGGTCGCGCTCCAGCTGGGGCCGCGGGTACTCGGGGAGCGCGTTGTCCGGGGTGACCTCGTCGGTCCACGGGGTGGGCAGGTGGGCGCCGGTCACCGGCCAGCCGTCCTCGTCGTCGGTGGCCTGCGCCGGCGCCGACGACGCCGGCACTGGCGCGGCGACCGCCAGCAC
>NZ_BAAAPM010000009.1:325337-373063 GCF_039531145.1 Isoptericola hypogeus | reverse complement strand
TGACCGCGGCCGCCACGCGGCGTCTGCGGGATGCCGGCGGCGCCTGGGCGGGACGAGAACTCGTGCGGGGATGGCGTGATCTCGAGCGGTACGACAACGCTGTCACCTCTCCTCGGTCCACTTCGTCGTGACGTCACCACCGCACCGGGTCCGGCCGCGACCCGCAACTCGAACGGTTGCCCGCGCGGACGAGCACGGGGATTCACCCGGCGCAACCGGGCGCACGGCTGTCACGATGCCCGCCGGCCGCGACTCCCTCTTCCTCGGTACACCGACACACAGGGAGAACACGATGCCCAGTACCATCCCCTCGACCACAGACCGCACGCGGGCCCACGGCCTGCGCCAGGCCCTCGCCCCGACGCTCGACGGCGTCGCGCATCTTCCCGGCGAGCCGCCGTACGACGACGCGCTCGCGGGCTTCAACCTCGCGCTCGCCCACCGGCCGGCCCTCGTCGTGCTCGCGGCGTCGCCCTCCGACGTCGTCGCCACGGTCCGCGCCGCCGCGGACCAGGGGTTCGGCGTCGGAGTCCGCTCGACCGGACACAGCGCGGCGCCCACGGGGCCGGGCGACGTCCTGCTCGACGTGTCCGCCCTCGACCGCCTCGAGATCGACCCCGCGGAGCGCACGGCCACCGTCGGACCCGGCGTGACCTGGCACGCGGTGCTCACGGCCGGTGAGCCGCACGGGCTCGGCGGACTGTGCGGGTCCTCGCCCCTCGTCGGGGTGGTCGGTTACACGCTCGGCGGGGGCCTCGGCCCGCTGGCACGCACGTTCGGCTTCGCCGCCGACCACGTCCGCGCGTTCGACGTGGTCACGCCCGCCGGCGAGCTCGTCACCGCCTCCCCGACTCAGCACGAGGAGCTGTTCTGGGCACTGCGGGGCGGGGGCGGGGCGTTCGGCGTCGTGGTGGCGATGACCTTCGACCTGCTCCCGCTGCGGACCGTGCGCGCGGGGACGCTGTGGTTCGACGTCGACGACGCGCCCGCCGTGCTGCACCGGTGGCGGTCCCTCACTCCGGGCCTTCCCGAGTCGGTCTCGACCTCGGTCGCCCGGCTCAACCTGCCTCCCCTGCCGGACGTGCCGGAGCCGCTGCGCGGCCGGGCCGTGCTCGTCGTCCGGTACGTGCGGCACGGTGACCTCGCCGAGCCCGACCCGCTGGTCGACGAGCTCCGGCGGTCGGCCGCACCCCTGCTCGACACGGTCGGTGACCTGCCCTACGCGCGGATCGGCGAGGTCCACGCCGATCCGGACGAACCGATGCCTTTCGTGGACCGGGGCGGGCTGCTCCGCACGCTGACCGAGGACGCGGTCGACGCGTTCCTCGGCGCCGTGCCGCCGGACTCCCCCGTGCTGGCCGCCGAGATCCGGCTCCTGGGCGGCGCCGTGGCCCGGCCGGCCGCCGTCCCGAACGCGGTCGCCGGGCGGGACGCCGGGTTCACGTTGTTCCTGGGGGCGCTCGGCGCCCCGTTCGGCCCGCCGGACGTCGCCGACGAGCTCCAGCGGGTGTGCGACGCGATGGTGCCGTGGAGCACCGGCGGTTCGCTGGTCAACTTCGCTGGCCCGCGCGACGCCGTCTCCGCGGCCCTCGTGCGCACGGCGTTCGGTCCGACGTACGACCGTCTGGTGGCGCTGCGGCAGCGGCTCGACCCGCGCGGTGTGCTCGCACCCTCCGCCCGGTGGTCCGTCGCCCTCGACGCCTCAGGCGCCTGACGCGCCGGGCGGAGGCACCACGCCTGCGACATCCCCGTACGCGCGAGAGCCCGGCACCAGTGTTCCGGTGCCGGGCTCTCGCGTGTCCGAACGGGTCGGATCAGGTCGTCTCAGTCCAGGTAGTCGCGCAGCACCTGCGAGCGTGACGGGTGCCGCAGCTTCGACATCGTCTTGGACTCGATCTGGCGGATCCGCTCGCGCGTCACGCCGTAGACCTTGCCGATCTCGTCAAGCGTCTTGGGCTGCCCGTCCTGCAGGCCGAACCGCATCGAGACCACGCCGGCCTCGCGCTCGGAGAGCGTGTCGAGCACCTGGTGCAGCTGCTCCTGCAGCAGCGTGAACGACACGGCGTCGGCCGGGACGACGGCCTCGGAGTCCTCGATGAGGTCGCCGAACTCGCTGTCGCCGTCCTCGCCGAGGGGCGTGTGCAGCGAGATGGGCTCGCGGCCGTACTTCTGGACCTCGACCACCTTCTCGGGGGTCATGTCCAGCTCCTTGGCGAGCTCCTCCGGCGTGGGCTCGCGGCCCAGGTCCTGGAGCATCTGCCGCTGCACACGGGCGAGCTTGTTGATGACCTCGACCATGTGCACCGGGATGCGGATGGTGCGGGCCTGGTCGGCCATCGCGCGAGTGATCGCCTGCCGGATCCACCAGGTGGCGTAGGTCGAGAACTTGTAGCCCTTGGTGTAGTCGAACTTCTCGACCGCGCGGATCAGGCCGAGGTTGCCCTCCTGGATCAGGTCCAGGAAGAGCATGCCGCGACCCGTGTACCGCTTGGCGAGCGAGACCACGAGGCGCAGGTTCGCCTCGAGCAGGTGGTTCTTGGCGCGCTTGCCGTCGTGCGCGATCCACCGCAGGTCGCGGTACATCCGCCGCTCGTCGGCGTTGGCCTTGGTCTTGTCCCAGTCGGCGTAGTCCTTGGACAGCCGCTCCTCGGCGAACAGGCCGGCCTCGATCCGCTTGGCGAGCTCGACCTCCTGCTCCGCGTTGAGGAGCGCGACCTTGCCGATCTGCTTGAGGTAGTCCTTGACCGGGTCGGCCGTGGCGCCCGCGGTGACGACCTGCTGCGCGGGCTGGTCCTCGTCGTCGGTGTCCGAGACGACGAAGCCGGACGCCTCGTCCTCGGGCTTGCCGTCCTTGCCGCCGGCCTTCGTGGCGCCCTTCGAGCCGGCACCGGTGGCGGTGGCCTCGTCGGCGTCAGCCTGCTCGTCGTCGGGGGCGACGTCGTCCGCGTCGTCGGGCTCGACGTCGCCGGACTTGGCGGACCGGCCCGCCGACTTGCCGGACTTGACCGTCGACCGGGTGGAGCGCGTCGCCGCGGCGCCCGGCTTGCGCGCCGTCTTCTTCGCCCCGGGCTCGTCACCCTCGGCGTCGTCCGGCGAGGAGGCAGGTGCCGTCGTCGAGGACGTCACCGGGGACGCCTTCGCGGACCGGGACGTCGGGGCCTTCGCGCGGGTGGTCGTGGCCCGGCCCGCGGCAGCGGCAGCGACCTTGGTGGCCGCGGGCACGCCGATCTCCACGCCTGCGGTGGCGAGCGCCCGGAGCACCGCCTTCAGGCGCTTCGGGTCGCCCACCGACGCCTCCTCGCACGCGGCGCGGAAGCTCTCGGCGTCGACACGACCGGCGGCGGTACCTCGAGCGAGCAGGCCCTGCAGGGCAGGGTGCTCGAACTCGCGGGGAAGTGCAGGGTTCTGCGCAGTGGACGCCACAAACCGACCTTTCGGCATTCGAGGGTACGGTGCTCCGCCGTCAGTGCCTGGGACTCGGAGGGTCGAGGCTCGAGCGGACATCGATATTGTACCGGCGACACCCGCGACAGCACGGCATCGCGAGCCCCTGTGCCCGCCCGTTCACCCTGTGTCGCTCAGTCGTCGGTGCTTTTCCAACGCGCGGGACGGGACGAAGATTCCCGGCACGGCGCGGGAATCCTCCGTGCCGACGCTCCCGTCCGCCGCCGACGCCCGTGGTCACGAGCGTCACACCACGCACGCCGGCTCGCTCGGTCATGTCACGCGGTCACGGCTTGACGGCCAGCACCGGGCACGGCGCCTCGAGCAGGATCCGCTGAGCCCCCGAACCGAGGATGAGCTTGCCCACCGGGCTGCGTCGTCGCAGCCCGATGACGATCAGCTCGGCGTGGGACTCGATCGCCGTACGCACCAGGTCGTCGGCGAGGTCGCCGGTGCCCTCGACCACCGTGGACTCGACCCCCGCGTCCCGCAGCCGCGCCTCGACCGACTCCAGCGCCTCGCGGTCCTCCTCGGGACGGGTGACGACGACGGCGATCGCGGTGGCGCGCTCGCGCGCCTCGGTCACCGCTGCCGTAAGCGCTGCCTGGCCCTCGGCCGTGCTCAGGAGTCCGACGACGATCGACATGAGGGCACGCTACCCGACCGACGGGTCCGCCGCGTCGAGGCCGCGACCGCCTCCGTCCGCACCCCGGGCGACCTCCCGGGTGCGCACCCACCCGGGCGGGACCGCCGCCGACAGCACGCCGCCGAAGAGCGCGGCCAACCGGTAGGCCGGGTCGACCGCTCTCGCCGCCGCGAGCCTGTGTGCGGCGAGGCCGCCGTCCCCCTGCCACCAGGCGAGCAGGCCCAGCAGCGTCAGCGGCGCGGCGTGCCACCGCCGTGGGACGTGCGCGACGACCTGCTCGAGCACCACGCGGGCGGCGGCCACCGCGCCGGGGTCGGGCCGCACCGCGACGCGCGGGTCGACGATCCGGGCGATCGCCCGGGCCGTAGCCGCCTCCACGTCGAACGCCTCGTCGCCCGGCCCCGCGTCGCCCGGCCCCGCATCGCCCGGCCCCGCATCGCCTGGCGTACGGGCGTGCGCCTCGCCCGGCAGGTCCGCGGCACCGCGGGCCGTGCGTCGCGCGACCTCGTCCGCGCCGGGGATCGTGGACAGCAGGACCGCGTCGCGGACGGGCACCTCCGCGAGCGCCACGGCGAGTCGCCCCAGGCGTGCGGGCGGGAGGTCCGTGCCGCCCGGTGGCGCGGTCCGCAGCTCGCGGGCGGCGTGCCGCACCAGGTCGCACCACAGGTCGTACCCCGACGAGGCGCGTCGCGCCGCGTCGGTCCTCGTCGAGCTCGGCATCGAGCTCGGCGTCCGGGCGGGCATCGGGGACGGCGACGACGGAGGCGAGCCCGCGGCGCCGCTCGACCGGCCGCCGAGGGCGCCGGCTGCGGCGTCGACCGCGGCGCGCGCACGATCGGCGCGGGCCGCGGCCCGCGCGGCCCTGGACCGCCGCGCCTCGGACGCCGGCACGATGCGGTAGGCCTCCTCGGCGGACGGTGCGACCGCACGGCCGGCCAGCACCAGTGCCGCGTTGACCGCCCGGTGCTCCAGCTCGGCCAACGGCCGTCCCCGCGGCGGGCAGCACGACGGGTCGGAGCAGTCGATGCCGCGGTAGCCCTCGGGGGTCACGATCCACGGCTCGACGTCGCCGGCGAGCTCGAGCGCGGCGAGAGCCGGATCGACGGTGCGGCGGATCCTGCGGGGGTCGCGGGCGGTGTGCACGACGGCGACGATCTCGGTCGTGCCGACGCGGCGGGCGGCCGCGACGAGCCGGTCCACCGCGCGCTCCCGCCCGGCCGGTGGTTCGACGACCTCGCGCGCGAGGTCGTCCAGCCCGACGCGTGCGACGAGACCGAGCACCGACTCGTCGGTGACGCAGACGACCACGAGGCTCTCGTGTGGCCGGTACCCGAGCAGGTGCGGTACCGCCGCCACGAGGTCGCGGGCCGAGCGGACGCGCACCGCGGGGAGGTCCGCGGAGCCCCCGGCGGGCTCGGGGGGCTGAGGAGGGACGGCGTACGAGGTCAGGACTGTCGGTGGCATGCGCCGATCCCAGCGCGTCCCGACGTCGTCGACGCGGCCCCGCCGGGAGCTTGTGGAGGCGCTCACCCTGGGGACAGCGTCACGCGCCCCGGAACTCGCCATGACCGCCCGGGCGGTGCCTGCCGCCGTCGCCTGCCGCTACGGTGGGCGCCGTGTTCTCGCCGACCGACCGCCCGCTCCCCCGCGGCCGACGCGCCGTTCCGCGACGTCCTGCCCGCACGGCCCCCGCCACCCTCCGTGGGGTGGCGGTCACGACGGCGGTCGTGGCGCTCCTCGCCGCCGGCTGCCAGCCGGGCGCGGACGCCGAGGACGCCCCGCCCACCGGCGGCAGCAACGTGTCGGCGACGGGAACCGCCGGCTCCGGTCGTGGCGTGCGGGGCGAACCCGCGGACGAGCCGACGGGCGGTGCCTCCGACACCCCTGACGCGCCGGCGGCGCTGCCCACCTTCGACCCCGCGACGACCGTCGGCGGCTACGCGCCGGACTTCCCCCGCGACCTGCTCGGCGCCCCCGAGGACGCCACGGTGCTCGCCAGCTCGGTCACGCCCGGCGACGGCCGGCTCACCGACGTGACGCTCAACCTCGCCACCGGGCGCAGCGCGCAGGAGTCGATCGACCAGCTCGCGGAGCGACTCCTCGACGCCGGCTTCGAGGAGTCGCAGGCCGCGACCTTCTCCGGCCTGACCGCGCAGACCGCGTTCACGCGCACGAAGGGGCGCAAGAAGCCCGTCCTGGAGACCGTGCTCCTCGGCGTCCTCGACGAGGGAGACCGGCGCCTGGTCACGGTGAGCGGCTCGCTGCTGATCTGAGCGGGCGCGGCATAGGCTGTCGCCATGCCCACCGCCACCGCCCTCGTCGACCTCGAGAACCTTCGTCACGACGTGGACACGGCGCTCGAACGGCACCTGGAGACCCTGGCCGCGGAGGTCGGCGCGGTGGGCGCCGACGCGGCCGCGCTCACCGCCCAGGTGGGTGCGCTGCTGCAGGGAGGCAAGCGTCTCCGCGCCGCGTTCTGCTACTGGTCCTACCGCGCCCACGGCGGAGCCGGCGAGGGGTCCGGCCACGACGCCGCGGTGCGAGCCGGCGCCGCCCTCGAGCTGTTCCAGGCCGCCGCCCTCCTGCACGACGACGTCATGGACGCCTCGGACACGCGGCGCGGGCGCCCGACGGCGCACCGGGTCTTCGAGCATCGGCACGCGGACGCCGGATGGTCGGGCGACCCCGCCCGGTTCGGCACGGCGGCGGCGATCCTCCTCGGCGACCTGTGCCTCGTGGCGTGCCAGCGCGAGATGGCGTCGGCGGTCCGGGACCTGCCCGCCGCGCGCGCCGCCGCCGCGCGCGAGCTCTTCGACGCCATGCAGACCGAGGTCGTCGTCGGGCAGTACCTCGACGTGCTCGTCCAGGCCGAGCCGTGGGGGCTCGACCCGGCGTCCGACGAGCGGCGGGCGCGCACCGTGATCCGCGCCAAGTCGGCGCGCTACTCGGTGGAGCGGCCCCTGGCGCTCGGCGCGCTGCTGGCCGGCGCCACGCCCGCCGCCGTCGCGGCGGTGTCGGCCGCGGGCCTGCCGCTCGGCGAGGCGTTCCAGCTGCGCGACGACGAGCTCGGCGTGTTCGGCGACCCGGAGGTCACAGGCAAGCCCGCCGGCGACGACCTGCGCGAGGGCAAGCGGACGGTCCTCGTCGCCCGCACGATGTCCGGAGCCACGCCCGACGGCCGGGACCTCCTCGCCCGGAGCCTGGGCGACCCCGGACTGGACGCGATCGACGTCGCGCGGCTGCGCGACGTCATCACCTCGAGCGGGGCGCTCGCCGCAGTCGAGGACCTCATCGCCGAGCTCACCGGCAGCGCGCTGGACGCCCTCGACGCGGCCGACCTGGACGACGAACCCCGGCGGGTGCTCGTCGACCTGGCGCACGCGGCCGTGCAGCGGGCGGCCTGACCGTCCGCTCCCCCGGGAGGGGGGCGGGCCGTCAGCCGACCGTCTGCGCCACCCGGCGCACCTCGTGCTTGCGCCCGGCGCGCAGCGCCTCGATCGGGGTGGTGCCGATCGACGGCTCCGGCTCGAACAGCCAGCGCAGGATCTCGACGTCGGGCAGGCCCGCGTCGGAAAGGACCAGCACGGTGCCGCGCAGCGCCGCCAGCACCTGGGTGCCGTCCTCGTCCGTCGTCACGAGGAACGCCGCCGGGACCTGGAACGTCTTGCGCTCCCCGCGCTTCACCCCGACGAGCTCCCGCTCCGCCACCAGGCGCCGGACCTTGCCGACGTCGGTGCCGAGCTCCTCGGCGACGTCGGGCAGGGTCAGCCATGCCTCGACGAGGGAGTCGAGCGGGGCAGGCCCGTCGTGGTCGGTCGGGCGGGCCGGGGCGGGGGACGCGTCACTCACCGGGCCAGCCTACGGCCCCGTACGGCGGCCCGCGCCTACACTCGGTCGCGTGGCCATCACGACGACCGATCCTCTCCTCGGCCGCCTGGTCGACGGGCGGTACGAGATCGTCTCGCGCCTCGCGCGCGGCGGCATGGCCACCGTGTACCTCGCCACGGACCGCCGCCTCGACCGTGACGTCGCGATCAAGGTAATGCACCCGCACCTCGCCGACGGGGTCGACGGCGCCGCTTTCGTCTCCCGCTTCCGCCGCGAGGCGCGGGCCGCGGCCCGCCTGACCCACCCCGGCGTCGTCGCCGTCTACGACCAGGGGCTCGACGGCGAGACCAGCTACCTCGTCATGGAGTACGTGCCGGGCACGAACCTGCGGCGGGAGCTGCACACCGAGGGCACGCTCACGGTACGGCGCACGCTCGACGTCCTCGCCCAGGTCCTCGCCGCCCTCGCGGCGGCGCACCGCAAGCAGCTCGTGCACCGCGACATCAAGCCGGAGAACGTGCTCGTCGCGGCCGACCCCGACGCGCCCCAGGACGCCGACGACGCGGACGGGGACGACCGCTCGCCCGTCCGCGACCGGGTGAAGGTCGCGGACTTCGGTCTGGCGCGCGCCGTCACGGAGGTCACGTCGACGGCCACGGGCACCATCCTCGGCACGGTCGCCTACCTCGCGCCCGAGGTCGTGACGAGCGGCGCGTGCGACGCCCGGACGGACGTGTACGCCGTGGGCGTGCTCGCCTACGAGATGCTCACCGGCGTCCTCCCCTACGCCGGCGAGCCACCGCTCCAGGTGGCGTTCCACCACGTCCACGAGGACTTCCCCACCCCGTCCGAGCGCGTGCCGTGGCTGCCCGACGACGTCGACCGGCTGGTCGCGTCGTGCACGGCACGCAACCCTGGGGCGCGGCCCGCCGACGCCGCGGCGGTGCTCGAGGCGGTCGAGCGGCTGCGGTCCACCCTCGCCGACGACGTCCTCGACCTCCGCGCCGACCCGCCCGCCCGGCCTGCGGACGCCCGGACCGTCCCGGCCGACGACGAGGCTCCGGGCACCTCTGCGGCGGGCGACGAGGGGACCGACGCCGTCGACGAGATCCCGGCCGGCTTCTTCCAGGAGGTCTCGGCGCCGGACCGCGCCACCGACCGCCTCGTCGAGCAGCCCACGGAGGCCTGGGACGCCGCCGACGGCCCGCCGCGCCGGCGAGGCCGCGTCGTCGCGTGGACGCTGGTGCCGCTCCTGCTGCTGGGCGGCGGCGGCGTCGGCACCTGGTGGTGGTTCGCCGACGGGCCCGGCGCGTGGACCACGGTGCCGGCCGACGTCGCGGGCCTCCCCGCGGACGACGCACAGGAGACGCTGGAGGCGGCCGGCCTGGGGACCACCAGCAGCCGCGCCTTCGACGACGAGGTGCCCGCGGGCGAGGTCGTCACGACCCAGCCCGCGCCGGGCGAGCCCGTGCGCACGGACGGCACCGTCGAGATCGTCGTCTCGCGGGGCGTCCAGATGCTCGCGGTCCCGCGGGAGCTGGTCGGTGCCGACCACGGCAAGGCCATGGCGGCGCTCGAGTCGGCCGGCTTCGACCTCTCCCCCGCGGCACGGGTGCACGACGACGAGGCCGCGGAGGGCACCGTCCTCGGGGTCTCGGTCCCGGAGGGCTCCCGGCAGCGGCACGACCTGCTGGTACGCCTCACCGTGTCCGACGGCCCCGCGCCGGTCCAGGTGCCCCAGGAGGTCGGCAAGGAGAAGGACGAGGCCCTGGCCGACCTCGAGGGGCTCGGCCTCCGGGTCGAGCTCGCCGAGCCCGAGTACTCCGAGGAGGTTCCCGACGGGCACGTCATGGCGCAGTCGCCCGAGCACGGGAGCACCGCCCACCGCACCGACACGGTGACGGTGACCCTCTCGCTGGGCCCGCCGCTGGTCGACGTGCCCGACGTCGTCGGGATGCGCAGCGACCAGGCACGCAAGGCCCTGGAGAAGGCGGGGTTCCAGGTTGACGAGAACGCCTACCTCGGGGGGCTGCTGGACACGGTCCGGTTCCAGGACACCACAGGCGAGGCGCCGAAGGGCAGCACGGTCACGCTGACCGTGTGGTGAGCATCTCCGCGACGCGGAACGCCATCTCCAGCGACTGCTGGTGGTTCAGGCGCGGGTCGACGAGCGTCTCGTAGCGCAGCGCGAGCCCGTCGTCGGAGATCTCCTCGCTGCCGCCGAGCACCTCGGTGACGTCGTCGCCGGTGAGCTCCATGTGCAGCCCGCCCGGGACCGTGCCGAGCCCGCGGTGCACCTCGAAGAAGCCGGTGACCTCGTCGAGGACGTCGGTGAAGCGCCGGGTCTTGTAGCCGCTCGCGGACGTGATCGTGTTGCCGTGCATGGGGTCGGTGACCCAGGTGACGGCGACCCCGGCCGCCGTCACCTGCTCCACCACCGTGGGCAGCACGTCGCGGACCCTGCCCGCCCCCATCCGGGTGACGAAGGTCAGACGCCCCGGCGTGTTGTCGGGGTTGAGCCGCTCGGCGAGCGCGATCGCGTCCGCGGGGGTCGTGGTGGGCCCGAGCTTGACGCCCACGGGGTTCGAGACGCGGGAGAGGAACTCGACGTGCGCGCCGTCGAGCTGCCGGGTGCGCTCCCCGATCCACAGGAAGTGCGCCGACGTGTCGTAGGCGCGGCCCGTCCCCGGGTCCACCCGTGTCAGCGCCCGCTCGTAGTCGAGGATGAGAGCCTCGTGGCTGAGATAGAACTCCACCGTGCGCAGCGCGTCGAAGTCGGCGCCGCACGCCTCCATGAACCGGATGGCCCGGTCGATCTCGGTGGCGGTGCGCTCGTAGCGCGCGTATGCGGGGTTGCGCATGAAGCCGCGGTTCCACTCGTGCACCTGGCGCAGGTCGGCGTAACCGCCGCTGGTGAACGCCCGCACCACGTTCGCCGTCGCGGCGGAGATCCGGTACGCCTGCTCGAGCCGGCGCGGGTCGGGAGTGCGGTCGGCGGGCGTGAAGTCGTGCCCGTTGACCATGTCCCCGCGGTACGCCGGGAGCGTCACAGCGTCGCGCGTCTCCGTGTCCGACGAGCGCGGCTTGGCGTACTGGCCGGCCAGCCGGCCCATCTTCACCACCGGGGTGCTGGCCCCGTGCGTGAGGATCACGGCCATCTGCAGGATGGTGCGCACCTTGTTGCGGATGCGCGTCGCGCTCGCGTCGGCGAACGTCTCGGCGCAGTCCCCGCCCTGCAGCAGGAACGCCTCGCCGCGACCGGCTGCGGCAAGGCGCGCGGTGAGCCGCTCCGACTCCGCCGGCACCACCAGGGGCGCGGCGACACCCAGCCGCCCCGCCACGGCGGCGAGCGCCCCCGCGTCGGGCCACGTGGGCTGCTGCCGTGCCTCGAGGAACCGGAAGCGGTCGAGCCCCTCGGGATCGCTCCCCGGCGGGACGGTGTCGACGGCGGTCGTCATGCGAGTCTGCGCTCCTGCACGGTGCGGGGTCGGTACTGCCTCGGACGGACCGGGCCGGCGCCGCGCGGGCGCCGGCCCGTGCCGGGTCAGTGGGCGGCGGCCTTCGCCGGCACCAGCGGCTGGCCGATGCCCTCGAGGATCTCGCCGAACCACGGCTGCGCGACGTCGAACGCCTTGCCGCCGGCGATGCGCGGGAACGCGATCGCCTTGAGGCGGTCGCCGTCCTCCTCGTCGTGGCCGATGACGCCGGGCTCCCCGCGCAGCGCGCACTCGACGGCCAGGTCGGTCATCGACTTGATGAGGCGCAGGTCCTCGGCGTTGGCGGCCGCGGCGCGCGAGTAGTACCCGGACTTCTGCACCATGACCTTCTCGGCGCCCAGCTTCTCGGCGAACTGCTTGGCGAACCACTGACCGGGGTTGATGGTGTCCAGCTTGACGTGGCCGAACGGGTCGCGCGGGACCTCCTCGCCGGCGGCCTCGAGCTGCTGGACGATCTCGTTCATGCCCGCGCCCTCGGACAGGAAGATGTTGACGTTCCCGATCTCGTCCATGACGGCCTTGAGGCGGTCGGCCTCGGCGTCGATGTCGATCTCCAGCTCCGGGAGGAACACCGCGTGCACGTCCCAGCGCTCGCGCGTCAGGCCGAGGGCCGGCGCCCACTCCTGCGCGTCGAGCCACGTGCGGTACTCCTTGGCCGTGGCCGCCGTGAGCCAGCCGCAGTGCCGCCCCATGACCTCGTGCACGATGAGCATGCGCGGGCCGGAGCGGTGCTCGCCGATCACGTTGGCGGCGAAGCCCGCGGCCTCCTCGGCCGCGGTCCAGGCACCCAGCGACTGGCGGATCGGCACCACGTCGTTGTCGATCGTCTTGGGCAGGCCCACGACGGTGAGCTCGTAGCCGTTCTCGTGCAGGTAGGCCGCGAGGTCCGCCGCGGTGGTGTTCGTGTCGTCGCCGCCGATGGTGTGCAGCACGTCCACGCCGTCGGCCTTGAGCCGCTCGGCCGCGACCTCGAGCGGGTTCTGCCCCTCCTCGACGAGACCGCGCTTGACGCAGTCGGCGGCGTTGGTGAGCTTGACGCGCGAGTTGCCGATGGGCGAGCCGCCGAAGCGGTGCAGGATGCCTGCCTGCTTGCGACCCTCGTCGTCGATCACGATCTTCGTGCCGGTGAGCAGGCCGTGGTAGCCGTACTGGTAGGCGATGATCTCGATCGTGGGGTCGAGCTCCGTGTACCGCTCGATGAGGCCGCCGACGGCGGAGGACAGGCAGGGCGCGAAGCCGCCGGCGGTCAGGAGAGCCACGCGACGAACCGACATGACAGGGGTACCTCTCGGTGGGGGACGGAAGCTCTCCCATCCTAGGAGCACCGCCCGCACCGAGGCCCCGCCCGTCCGCCGGGCGAGCGCGCCACGTGCCCCACGGCCCGGCCGTGCGATGATGTTCCCGAGCCTCCCCGCCTTCCGGCGCCGGGAGGCTCTTGCGTATGACGACACCGTCGGCGCCGACGAGCGCCCTCCCCGACCTGCCCCGTCCCCGCGTCCGCCGCGCCACCCCGGCCGACCGCGACGTCCTCGAGCGGCTGTGGCTGCTCTTCCGCCACGACCTGTCCGAGGTCACGGGCGAGCTGCCCCGCGCCGACGGCCGCTTCCGCGACGAGCGCCTGCGCGCGGCGCTCGACGACCTCGGCCGCGACGACGCCGACGGGCCGGGCTGGCGGGCGCACCTCGCGTCCTTCGACGACCGGCCGGTGGCGTTCGCGCTGGTCCGGAGCCTGGACGCGCCGGTGCGGGTGCTGTCGGCGTTCTTCGTGGCGCGGGCCGCCCGCCGGCAGGGCGTCGGGCGAGATGTCGCCGCCGCGGTGCTGCGGGACGTGCCCGGGCCCTGGGAGGTGGCGTTCCAGCACGCGAACGCGGGCGCGGCCGCGTTCTGGCCGCGCGTCGCGACCGACGTCGCGGGCGACGACTGGTCGCTCGAGCACCGGGCCGTGCCCGGTCGCCCCGACCTGCCGGCGGACGCGTGGCTCCGGCTCACGGTCGCCTGAGGCCGACGCCGGGGCCCGCGACCGGGTCAGGGACCGGTGGCCGGCTCCCCGGGCGGTGTGGGGTGCTGCGCCGCGGTCGCGAGGCGCGCCTTCATCGTCGCGGCGTAGACGTCCACGTACTCCTGCTCGGACAGACGCAGGATCGCGTACATGATCTCGTCGGTGACGGAGCGCAGCACGAAGCGGTCGTTCTCCATCCCGCGGTAGCGGCTGAAGTCGAGCGGCTCGCCGATGACGATGCCGATCGGCATCGGCTTGGGGAGAGCCCGGCCGAGCGGCTGCGCGACGTCGGTGCCCACCATGGCCACCGGGATCACCGGGGCGCCGGACTCGAGAGCGAGTCGGGCGACCCCGGTCTTGCCCCGGTAGAGGCGGCCGTCCGGGCTGCGCGTGCCCTCCGGGTAGATGCCGAAGAGGTCGCCCTCGTCGAGCACCCGCAGGCCCGTGCGCAGCGCTGCCTCGCTCGCCTTGCCGCCCGACCGGTCGACGGGGATGGTGCCCACACCGCGCATGAACCCGGCGACGACGCGGCCACGGACCCCGCCGCCGGTGAAATAGTCCGACTTGCCGAGGAACTGGACCTGTCGCTCGAGCACGAGGGGGAGCACGAACGAGTCGATGACGGCGAGATGGTTGCTCGCGAGGATGGCCGGCCCGGACGTCGGCACGTTCTCCACTCCCCTGGTCCAGGGGCGGAAGGCGAGCCGGAGCCAGGGCCCGACCAGCACGTTCTTCATCATCCAGTAGAACAACGGTCCTCCTCGCCCTGTGCCCCGCGGTCACCTCTGCCGCCCACCGGCGTCGCACGCCGGCGGGGTCCACCCCTGCCTTCCGCAAGGCGTCGCCCACGACAATAGAGTGAACCCATGGCCGCACCGAACCCGGACGCCGAGCCGGACACGCCCGACGAGCTCCCCGACGCCGCCGTGGAGGCGCGCTGGGCCGACATCGTCGCGCAGCTCGGCGCGCTGGACCGCCCGGACGCGCCGGCCGGGGCCGCGCCGTCGGGCACGGCACCGAGCCGCGGCGACGACGACGGCGCAGCCGCCGAAGCCCCCGCACCGGCCGCCGACCCCGCACCGCTCTCCCGGGCGGCCGGGCCCCGGGACTGGCCCCTCACGCCCGAGGTCGAGGCGCTCGAGGACGCCGAGTCACACTTCACCCCGCCGGAGCCGGACCCGGTCCTGTCGCGCGACCCGTTGCTGACCATGGCGTGGGCCGCGGTCGCGGGCGTCCCGATCCTCACGGTCGTGCTCGTCGTCGTGCGCGCGCTGCTGCCCTCGCTCCACCTGCCCGGCTGGCTGGGCCCCGCGGGCGGCGTCCTCTTCCTCGCCGCGGTCGCGGTGCTGCTGTGGCGGATGCCGCACCGCCGCGACCCGGAGGACGACGACACCGGCGCGGTCGTCTGACCGGCCGTCGTCCGACCGGGCCGGCGGCCGACCGGGCGGCGGACGCGCGCGATCAGCGCCGTGCGAGGTCCGCCGCGCCGATGATGCCCGCCTCGTTGCCGTGCTGGGCGACCTCGATCTGCGCGACCGGACGGTGCCCGAGCGCGGAGAGCTGCGCCTCGTAGGCCTTGCGCACCGGCGACAGCAGCAGGTCGCCCGCCGCCCCGACGCCACCGCCGATGACGATCAGCTCGGGGTCGAGCAGGGCCGCGACGGACGCCGACCCCTCGCCGATCCACCGGCCGAGCGTCGCGAGGAGCTCGACCGCGAGCTCGTCACCCTCCTGCGCGGCGCGGGTCACGTGCGGGCCGGAGATGTCCGCGGCGTCACCGCCGGCGAGCTCGAGCAGGCGCCCGGCCCGGTCCGGCTGCGCGACGGACGCCTGGCGCGCGTCGCGCACCAGCGCCGTGCCGGACGCGTACTGCTCCCAGCAGCCCTCGTGCCCGCAGCCGCAGTAGTGCCCGCCCGGGACGACCCGCATGTGGCCCACCTCGGCCGCGACGCCCCACTTGCCGCGCACCAGCTCGCGGTCGACGACGACGGCGCCGCCGAGACCCGTGCCGACCGTGAGCATGAGCATGTCCGTCGCCTCGCGGGCGGCACCGAAGCGGAACTCCGCCCAGCCCGCGGCGTTGGCGTCGTTCTCCACCACCACGGGGACGTCGAGGTCGTCGATCAGGTTCTCGATGCGCTCCGCCAGCGGGTACTCGCGCCACGCGATGTTCGGGGCGAACAGCACGGAGCGCCGGTCGGGGCTGACGAAGCCGGCGGCGGCGAGCCCGATCGCGCCGACCTCGTGCTCCTTCGCCAGCTCGGTGCAGGCGTCGGCGATGGCGCGGTCGATGTCGGCGACGTCGTCGGCGACCGTCTCGCGACGCACCTTGGCGAGGATCGTGCCCGCCTCGTCCACCACGCCGACGGCGATCTTGGTGCCGCCGATGTCGACTCCGATGGCGTGCATGCGTAGACCTCGCGATTTCGTTCGTCGGGACCGTCGCGGCGGCGCGACGGGAGAAGACGCGCCGGGCGCGCAGGGTCCAGACTAGCGATGTGCCGGACCCGGTAGCGAGGTCGTCCGGTTCTTGTGACCCGGGTCTCGGAGCACCCCCTGAGACCCGGTATCGTGACCGCCACGGACGAGCCCTGCCACTGGAGTCAGCATGGACGAGATCACCCTCCCGCAGGCAGTCGAGCTGCCTGCCACCTCGAACCTCAACGACCTGCTCGCGACGCGGGTCGCCAAGGATCCCGCCGCGCCCCTCGCGGAACGCCCCGCCGGCGACGGCTGGGAGACCGTCTCGGGAGCGCAGTTCGACGCGCAGGTCGTGGCCGTGGCCAAGGGGCTCGTCGCGCACGGGGTCCAGCCGGGCGAGCCGGTCGGCATCATGGCTCACACGCGGTACGAGTGGACGCTGCTCGACTTCGCGGCCTGGGCGGCAGGGGCGGTGCCCACCCCCATCTACGAGACCTCCTCGGCGGAACAGGTCGAGTGGATCCTCACCGACTCGGGCATCACGCTGCTGGTGGTCGAGAACGCCGAGCTCGCCGCGACCGTCGGCGAGGTCGCCGCGAACGCGCCCGCGCTGCGTGAGGTGCTGACGATCGACGACGGCGCGATCGCGGACCTCACCGCCGCCGGAGCCGACGTGCCGGACGAGGAGATCGCCCGGCGCCGCGCGATCGCGAACCTCGAGGACGTCGCGACCATCATCTACACCTCCGGGACGACGGGCCGCCCCAAGGGCGCCGAGATCACGCACGGCAACCTCAGCCTGCTCGCGGTCAACGCCGTGGCCGCCGTGCCCGAGGTCTTCAAGGACGGCGGGCGCACCCTGCTGTTCCTGCCCCTGGCGCACGTCTTCGCGCGGTACGTCGAGATCCTGGCCGTCGCCAGCGGGACGGTGCTGGGCCACTGGGCGAACCTCAAGACCGTGACCGAGGGGCTCGGCACGTTCCGGCCCACGTACATCCTCGCGGTGCCGCGGGTGTTCGAGAAGGTCTACAACTCGGCGGAGCAGAAGGCCGCGGCCGGCGGCAAGCTCAAGATCTTCCACTGGGCGTCGGCGACGGCGATCGCGTACTCCCGCGCCCTCGACGACCCGAAGGGCCCGTCGGCGTGGCTGCGGCTGCAGCACAAGCTCGCCGACGCCCTCGTGTACGGCAAGCTGCGCGCGGTGCTCGGCGGGCAGGCGCGATACGCCGTCTCAGGCGGCGGCCCGCTCGGCGAGCGGCTCGGGCACTTCTACCGTGGCCTCGGGCTGTCGGTTCTCGAGGGCTACGGGCTCACCGAGACCACGGCACCGACCAGCGTGAACCGGCCCAGCGCGACCAAGATCGGCTCGGTCGGCCCGCAGCTCCCCGGCTGCGGCGTCAAGATCGCCCCCGACGGGGAGATCCTGCTGCGCGGCATCCAGGTCTTCCGCGGCTACCACGGCAACCCCGAGGCGACGGCGGAGGCCTTCGACCAGGGCTGGTTCCGCACCGGTGACCTCGGCGCCCTCGACGAGGACGGCTTCCTCACCATCACGGGGCGCAAGAAGGAGATCATCGTGACCGCCGGGGGCAAGAACGTCGCCCCGGCCCTCCTCGAGGACCGCATCCGGGCGCACGCGCTCGTCAGCCAGTGCGTCGTCGTCGGGGACAACCGCCCCTTCATCGGTGCGCTCGTCACGCTCGACGCCGAGGGCCTGCCCGGCTGGCTCAAGATGCACGACAAGCCCGCGATGACGCCCGAGCAGGCCTCGACCGACCCCGACGTGCTCGCCGCGATCGACGCCGCCGTCACGCGGGCGAACCAGGCCGTGTCGAAGGCGGAGTCGATCCGCAAGTTCGCGGTGCTGCCCGGCGACCTCACGGTCGAGAACGGCTACCTGACGCCGAAGCAGAGCGTGCGACGCCACGTCTTCGTCAAGGATTTCGCGGCCGAGATCGACGACCTGTACGTCGACACCCGGCAGACGTCGGCGGGCTGACCCGCCGCCAGAGGGCGCCGTTCGAGCCCGTCGAGACCCGGTCTCGGCGGGCTCGACCCGTCTTCGCGGGCCATGTCGGTGGCCCCGGCTACCGTCCCGGGCATGCCGAGCGACACCGCCGTCCAACCGTCCTTCGAGGAGCTCGGCACCCCGCTCCGCGACGTCACGTTCGTCGTCGTGGACCTGGAGACGACCGGCGGTCGCGTCGCCGACAGCTGGATCACGGAGATCGGCGCCGTCAAGGTGCGCGGCGGCGAGGTGCTCGGCGAGCTGCAGTCGCTGGTCAACCCCGGCCGGCCCGTCCCGGCGTTCGTCGCCCGGCTCACCGGCATCACCACCGCGATGGTCGCCACCGCTCCCCCGCTCGAGCTGGTGCTGCCGAGCTTCCTCGAGTTCGCCCGGGACGCCGTGCTGGTCGCGCACAACGCCCCGTTCGACGTCGGCTTCCTGCGGGACGCGTGCGAGCGCCTCGGCTACGACTGGCCCGGGTACCGCGTGGTGGACACGGTGCCGCTCGCCCGCCGGGTCGTGACGCGCGACGAAGCCCCGAACCACAAGCTGTCCACGCTCGCGGCGCTGTTCCGCGCCCGCGTCACGCCCGAGCACCGCGCGCTCGCCGACGCCCGGGCCACGGTGGACGTGCTGCACGCCCTGCTCGAGCGGCTCGCGCCGCTCGGCGTGACGCACCTCGAGGACCTCGCCACGGCCGCAGACCCCGTGCCGGCCGACGTGCGCCGCAAACGCACCCTGGCCGACGGCCTCCCGGAGGCGCCCGGCGTGTACCTGTTCCGGGGCCCGGGGGACGAGGTGCTGTACGTCGGCACCTCGACGAACATCCGCAGGAGGGTACGTTCCTACTTCACCGCCTCCGAGAAGCGCGCGCGCATCACGGAGATGCTCCGCATCGCGCACGCCGTCACGCCCGTCGTCTGCGCCACAGCGCTCGAGGCGCAGGTCCGCGAGCTGAGGCTCATCACCGAGCACGCGCCCCGGTACAACCGGCGCTCCAAGCACCCCGAGCGGGCCACCTGGGTCCGGCTGACCGACGAGCCGTACCCGCGGCTGTCGGTCGTGCGCGACGTCCGGCACGGGGCCGAGCACATCGGCCCGTTCACCTCGCGACGGACCGCCCTGGCCGCAGTCGAGGCCCTGCACGACGCGTTCGCCCTCAGGCAGTGCACCGCGCGCCTCGCCCGCGTCTCCAAGGTGGCGGGCAGCCCCTGCGCCCTGGCGGGAATGGGGCGTTGCTCGGCCCCCTGCACGGTCACGGCCGCGCCCGACGAGGCGTACGACGACGTCGCCCGTGCGGCACGCGTCGCGCTGACCGGCGACCCCCGGCGGGTCGTGGAGCCGCTGGCCGCCCGGGTCGGCCTGCTCGCGTCCCAGGAGCGGTTCGAGGAGGCAGGCCGCGTGACCGAGCGGCTGCGCGCGTTCCTCCGCGCCGCGGCCCGCGCGCAGCGGCTCCAGCCGGTCTCCCGGTGCGCGGAGCTGGTGGCCGCGCGGCCGACGGGAGCGGGCGGGTGGGAGCTCGTCGTGGTCAAGCACGGGCGCCTCGCGGGCACCGCCGTGACGGGTCCGCACGAGGACCCGCTCCCGGTGGTGGACGCCCTGCGCGCCACGGCCGAGGCCGTCGCCCCGCCCGTCGCGCCTGCCCCGGCCTGCCACCCTGAGGAGGCCGACCTCGTGCTGGACTGGCTGGAGCAGCCGGGGGTGCGCCTCGTCCACGTGAGCGACCCCTGGTCCTGGCCGGTGCGGTCCGCCGCCGCCCACGTCGACCTCGCCCGCGTCCGGGCCGAGGTCGGCGCCGAACCCAGCGGCCAACCCGGCGACGGCGCCGGCGGGGAAGGCGGCCAGGTCGGCCGCCACGCCGATACGATGGCCGCATGCTGACCGCGATCGTGCTCATCGACACCGAGGCCGACCAGATCCCGGAGGTCGCCACCCAGGTCACCGACCTCAAGGGCGTCAGCGAGGTCTACTCCGTCACCGGCAAGGCCGACCTTGTCGCCATGGTCCGCGTCCGCGAGCACGAGGAGCTGGCCGACGTCATCGCCGACGGCATCAGCAAGGTGCCCGGCGTCGTGCGCACGGAGACGCTCATCGCGTTCCGCACGTACTCGCACGTGGACCTCGAGCAGGCCTTCGCCCTCGGCCTCGACGACTGAGGCGGCGGAAACGCAGGCTCAGGCGCAACCAGCACCGCCTGAGGAGGTGCAGCGCAGGGTGGGGGCCGAGGAACGAGGCACTCGCCCGTAGCGGAACCGCAGGCTCAGGCGTCCAACGGCACGCTGAGGCGGTGGACGCGACCCGGCGGTCGAGCCTGACGAGACCCCGGTTCCGACAGGATCGGCCCGCGGCCGGAGCCCGTCAGGCCTGGGTCGCCGCCACCCAGCGCTCGAGGACCTGCGCCGCGGCACCCTCGTCGACGCTGCGGGCAGCGCGTTCCAGCCCGGCCGCCAGCCGTTCGACGAGCGTCCCCGCCCCGGTCCCGGGCAGGCTGCCGTCAGCGACCAGGGCCGCGGCGGCGTTGAGCAGCACGGTCTCGCGCACCGCCCCCCGCTCGCTGCCGTCGAGCACCCGGCGGGCCACGCCGGCGTTGTGGGCGGCGTCGGCCCCGCGCAGGTCGGTGATCTCGATGCGCCGCAGGCCGAGCTCGGCCGCCGCGTCGAGCCGCTGCTCGCGCACGGCACCGTCGCGCACCTCCCAGACGGTGGCTCCGCCGGTCGCGGCGAGCTCGTCCAGGCCGTCGTCGCCACGGAACACCAGCGCCCTGGTGCCGCGCGACGCGAAGACGCCGGCCATGAGAGGGGCCATCCGCGCGTCGGCGCAGCCCACGGCCGTCGCGCGCGGCTGCGCGGGGTTGGTCAGCGGCCCGAGGAAGTTGAAGGCGGTCGCGACGCCGAGGTCGCGGCGCGCGACCGCCGCGTGCCGCATGGAGGGGTGGAAGAGGCCCGCGAAGCAGAACGTGATGCCCGCATCCTGCGCGAGCGCGGCGACCTTCGCGGGCGGCTGGTCCAGCCGGACGCCGAGCGCCTCGAGCACGTCGGCGGACCCGGAGGACGACGACGCGGCGCGGTTGCCGTGCTTGACGACCCGCACCCCGGTGCCGGCGATCACCACGGCGGCCATCGTCGACACGTTCACGGTGTGGTGGCGGTCTCCGCCCGTGCCGACGATGTCGACGGCCGGGCCGGGCACCTCGATGCGCGTCGCGTGGGCGAGCATCGCGTCCGCCAGGCCGGTCAGCTCCGCGGCCGTCTCCCCCTTGGCGCGCAGACCTACCAGGAAGCCCGCCAGCCGGGTGGGCGGGACGTCCCCGGACATGACCTGGTCCATCGCCCACGCGGTCTCCCGGGCCGTGAGGTCGCGGCCTGCGACCAGCTCGGTGAGGATGCCGGGCCAGGTGAGGTCGTCCGGTTCGGTCGTGGCCACGATGGTCCCTTCGGTTCGGGTGCCCGCTCGCGGCCGGGGCGACGTGCCCCGCGACGCGTCAGGCGGCGGCGGTCAGGAAGCCGGCCAGGGTGCGCTGCAGCTCGATGGCGTCGAGCGGCCGCGGCACCACGGCGTCGGCGAGCGACCACGATGCTAGCCATCCGTCGTCGGGCCTGCCGGTGAGGACCACGACGGGCGGGCAGCGGTACACCTCGTTCTTCAGCTGCCGGCACAGCCCCATGCCCCCGGCCTTGTCGGCCTCGCCGTCGAGGACGAGGAGGTCCCACCGCCCGCGTTCGGCGTGCGCGACGACGGCGGCCGGCGTCGCCACCTCGGTCCACGCGATCTCCGGCGCGTGCGCGCGCAGCCGCGGGCCCACCGCGAGCCGCACCTGTTCGCGCACTGTGCGGTCGTCGCTGTAGAGCAGGATGCGGGGACCGCTCCTCGGGTCCGTCGGCTGGTGGGTCATCGGGACTTCCCTTCGCAGATGAGCACGGCATCGGGCGCTGCGGCCGGCACCGGGCGGGTCCGGGACGGGCGGCGCTGCGCCGCCCGCGTCGCACCCCTCGCACCGCCGGTGTTTGCTGGCATCGTGGCACAACCGTGTCACCTCGGTCAGCCGCCCAACGTGGTGTTTTCCTGGCATTGTCCGAACAAGCGTCAGATCGTGCGGGCCGAGTGGCGAGATCTCGCAGATTCTGTGGACCCGATCTCCACGAAGCACCCCTTCGGGTGGCTCGAACCGGGCGTATGTCGGCCATAATGGCTGACGTGTCGACCGCAACGGCTGCAGCCCCCCATGCCCACCAGCACGTGAGCGTCAACCGTCCGAACCCCGTGTCGGTCGGGACGATCGTCTGGCTCGCCAGCGAGCTGATGTTCTTCGCGGGCCTCTTCGCGATGTACTTCACCGTGCGCTCGGTGATGCCCGAGGCGGAGTGGGCCGCGCAGGCGGACAAGCTCAACATCACGTTCTCGACCATCAACACCACGGTGCTGGTGCTGTCGTCGGTGACCTGCCAGATGGGCGTCTGGGCCGCCGAGCGGTTCCAGCCGGTGCGCACGGGCTCGATCCTGGCGGTGAACCGCTGGGGCATGAACGAGTGGATGACGCTCACCTACCTCATGGGCGCGTTCTTCATCGGCGGTCAGATCTTCGAGTACACGGAGCTCGTGCACGAGGGCCTGACCATCTCGTCCAGCGCGTACGGCTCGGTCTTCTACCTGACCACCGGCTTCCACGGCCTCCACGTGATCGGCGGCCTCATCGCCTTCCTGTTCCTGCTCGGCCGCTCGTTCGCCGCGCGCAGGTTCGGCCACCACGAGGCGACCACGGCCATCGTCACGTCCTACTACTGGCACTTCGTCGACGTGGTGTGGATCGCGCTGTTCATGGTCATCTACGTCCTCAAGTGATTCCGGCCGGCGTCGACGCCGGCCCACCCCCAGCCCTGAACCCCATCTGCGAGACGAGGATCATTTCGTGAAGGCACTCGCCGCCCGCAGGCACCACCGGTTCGCCCCGGTCGTGCTGCTGCTGCTGGCGCTGCTGGTCACCGGCGGTGTCTACGCCGCCCTGGCACCTAGCCCGGCCCAGGCAGACACCGCCAGCACCGCGGACATCGAGACCGGGAAGAAGCTCTTCCAGGCCAACTGCGCCACGTGCCACGGCCCCAACGCGGAGGGCACCACGCAGGCGCCGTCGCTCGTGGGCGTGGGCGCTGCGGCGGTCGACTTCCAGGTCTCCACCGGCCGGATGCCCATGCAGATGAACGGCCCGCAGGCCGAGGCCAAGCCCCCGCAGATGGACGAGGAGCAGACGGCGGCACTCGCGGCGTACGTCGCCTCGCTCGGCGCCGGTCCCGCGATCCCGACCGACGAGCAGATCGACGGCAGCCAGGGTGACGCTGCGAACGGCATGGCGCTGTTCCGCACCAACTGCGCGATGTGCCACAACGCCGTCGGCGCCGGTGGCGCCCTGTCCGAGGGCAAGTTCGCCCCGTCGCTCTTCGAGACGTCGGAGCGCAACATCTACCAGGCGATGCTCACCGGCCCGCAGTCGATGCCGGTGTTCAACGACGCCAACATCACCCCTGACGAGAAGCGCGACATCATCGCGTTCCTCGACGAGCAGCGCGAGGGCTCCGCCGGCGGCCTGGCCCTCGGGTCGCTCGGCCCGGTCTCCGAAGGCCTGTGGGCCTGGATCGTGGGCCTGGGTCTGATCATCGGTGCCGCAGTGTGGATCGGAGCAAAGTCCTCGTGAGCGAGAACCAGAACCCCCAGCCCTCGGGCGACGTCACGCCCCACGGCGGCGACGGGACGCTGGCCCAGGTCGACCGGTTCGACGACCCCGGGGTGCCCGAGCACAAGCACCGCCTGGCGGACACCGACCCGAAGGCGGCCAAGCGCAACGAGCGCCTGATCGCGCTGATCTTCGTCATCTCCTGCATCGGGACCATCGGCTCGCTGGTCGCCTACTTCGCAGTGCGGCCCGACGGCACCACCGCCGGGGTCCGCACCTCGACCATGCTGCTGGGCGTGGCCATGGCCGTGTCCCTGCTCGGGATCGGCATCGCCGCCGTGCACTGGGCCAAGACCCTGATGTCCAGCAAGGAGTACACCGAGGAGCGGCACTCGAGCAGCAGCTCGGACGAGGTGCGCTCGGCCGTCGCGACCCAGTTCCAGGACGGGTACAAGGACTCGGGCCTCGCCCGGCGCCCGGTGCTCCTCGGGTCGGTGGGCCTCGCGCTCGCCCTGTTCCCGCTCTCGATCGCGGTGCCGCTCGTCTCGAGCGTCGGCGGCGACTGGAACGTCGGCAAGTTCCGCCACACGATCTGGAAGAAGGGCGTCCGTCTCGCCTACGACCCGTCGGGTCGCCTCATCAAGGCGTCCGACCTCACCGTGGGATCCGTCGCGCACGTCATCCCCGACGTGTCGGAGGAGGAGCGCGAGTCGCACGAGTGGATCACCGAGAAGGCCAAGGCCGTCGTGCTGCTGGTCCGCCTCGACCCGCGCGACCTCAAGCGTGACCACCGCGAGGGCGCCTCGTACGACGGCATCGTCGCCTACTCCAAGATCTGCACCCACGTCGGCTGCCCGGTCGCCCTGTACGAGCAGCAGACGCACCACCTGCTGTGCCCCTGCCACCAGTCGACGTTCGACATCGCGGACGGCTCGAAGGTGGTCTTCGGCCCGGCCAAGCGCCCGCTGCCTCAGCTGCCGATCACGGTGGACGACGAGGGTTACCTCGTGGCGGAGGACGACTTCAACGAGCCTGTCGGCCCGAGCTACTGGGAGCGCCTGAAGTGAGTACCACGACCCCCTCCTCCGTGGCGGAACCGACCACCCCGGTCGGCAAGGCCGCCGACTACCTCGACCAGCGGACCAAGCTCGGCGTCCTCACCAAGCAGCTCGTCCGCAAGGTCTTCCCGGACCACTGGTCCTTCATGCTCGGCGAGATCGCGCTCTTCTCCTTCGTGGTGCTGATCCTGTCCGGCTTCTTCCTGACCATGTTCTTCGACCCGTCGATGGCGCTGGTCCACCACCACGGACCGCCGGCCACCATGGACGGGCAGCTCATGTCCACGGCCTTCTCGTCCACGCTCAACATGTCGTTCGAGGTGCGCGGCGGCCTGCTCATGCGGCAGATCCACCACTGGTCGGCGCTCATCTTCCTCGCCGGCATCGTGGTCCACATGATGCGCGTGTTCTTCACCGGCGCGTTCCGCAAGCCGCGCGAGCTGAACTGGCTCGTCGGCGTGACGATGATGATCCTCGGCCTGCTGGCCGGGTTCACCGGCTACTCGCTGCCCGACGACGTGCTCTCCGGCAACGGCCTGCGCATCACCGACGGCGTCATCAAGTCGATCCCGATCATCGGTTCGTACCTGTCGTACTTCGTCTTCGGCGGCGAGTTCCCGGGCGAGCACATCATCCCGCGCCTGTTCACGCTGCACATCCTGGTCGTCCCCGCACTCCTGCTGGCGCTGGTCGGCGTGCACCTGTTCCTCATGGTGCTCAACAAGCACACCCAGTACCCGGGCGGCGGGCGCACCCACCAGAACGTCGTCGGCTCCCCCGCGGTGCCCGCGTTCGCCACGAAGATGGGCGGCAACTTCTTCATCATCTTCGGCGTGCTCGCCCTCATGGGCGGCACGATGGCGATCAACAACGTCTGGAACTACGGTCCCTACGACCCGTCCCCGGTGTCCGCGGGAGCCCAGCCGGACTGGTACATGCTGTTCCTCGAGGGATCGCTCCGTCTCATGCCGGGGCAGACGGAGATCGTCACGTGGGGCGACTTCACGTTGTCGCTCAACATCCTGATCCCTGCCGTGGTCATCCCGGGCCTGCTGTTCACGTTCCTGTTCGTCTATCCCTTCGTCGAGGCGAAGGTGACGGGCGACCACCGTGAGCACCACGTCCTCGACCGTCCGCGCAACGTGCCCACCCGGACCGGCCTGGGCGTCGCGTTCCTCACGGCGTTCATCATCCTGGCGCTCGCCGGGTCGAACGACCTCATCGCGACGCACTTCAGCCTCTCGATCAACACGATCACCTGGGTCTTCCGCGTCCTGTTCTTCGTCGGCCCGGTCTTCGCCTTCTGGGTGACCAAGCGGATCTGCCTGGGGCTGCAGCGCAAGGACCGCGAGCTGGTCCTGCACGGGCACGAGACGGGCCGCATCGTCCGGTTCGCCAACGGCGAGTACATCGAGGTGCACCGTCCCCTCGACGAGCAGGAGCGCTGGCTGCGCGTGAACTACGAGCCCGGCCGGCCGCTCGAGATCGAGCCCGCCACCGACGCGCGTGGCGTGCGCCGGCCCGGGTACACGATGGACAAGCGCTGGCAGAAGCTGTCGCGGTTCTTCTTCGAGGACCGGGTGGAGCCGGTCACGCCGGCCGAGCTGGCCGCCGCGCACTCGCACGGCGAGCACGACGAGCTCGAGGCCGCCCACACCGCCCCCGAGCTGGTCTCGGGGTCTGGAAACGTCGAGCGGGAGCACTGAGTCTCCTGCAGGCTGGAACGGTGACCCGCGCACCCCGATCCCACTCACGTGGGCGTGGCGCGCGGGTCACCGTCGTCTCCGGCCGGTGAGCAGGACCGGTCCCAAGGCTCGACGACGACCCTGCCGCGTGCCGGCCACGGCCCGCGGCCTGATCCTGGAGGTAACTCAGCATGGCTGTCTACACGCTCCCTGACCTGCCCTACGACTACTCCGCGCTCGAGCCGCACATCAGCGGCAAGATCATGCAGCTGCACCACGACAAGCACCACGCGACCTACGTCGCCGGCGCGAACACCGCGCTGGACAAGCTGGCGGAGGCACGGGAGTCAGGCGACCTCGCCGCGGTCAACCTGCACGAGAAGAACCTCGCGTTCAACCTCGGTGGCCACACCAACCACACGGTGTTCTGGCACAACCTGTCGCCCGAGGGCGGCGGCGAGCCCGAGGGCGAGCTTGCCGAGGCGATCAAGGACCAGTTCGGCTCCTTCGCGGCCTTCCAGGCGCACTTCACGGCGACGGCGACGGGCATTCAGGGCTCGGGCTGGGCCGTGCTCGGCTGGGACGCGATCGGGGGCCGCCTCGCGATCTTCCAGCTGTTCGACCAGCAGGCCAACGTCCCGGTGGGCATCACGCCGCTGCTCATGCTCGACATGTGGGAGCACGCGTTCTACCTCGACTACCTCAACGTCAAGGCGGACTACGTCAAGGCGTTCTGGAACATCGCGAACTGGCAGGACGTGGCCGCCCGCCTCGACCGGGCCCGCACCCAGACGGCGGGCCTCATCGTCCCCGCCTGAGCCGCCTGCTCGGCGCCTCCGGTCGTCGCCACGGCGACGGCACCGGGCGCCGCGTGGCACCAAATCATCGAAGGGCCCTGCACGCAGCGTGCAGGGCCCTTCGGGTCTCTCGATCCACCGGGCGTCGCCCCTCGGGACGACGGCGTCCTGGCGTCAGCCGGCCGGAGCGAACTCCGAGTACGGCACGGTGTTCTTCTTCGCGGGCACCTTGACCTCGACGGGCTCGCCCCAGTTGCTGAACGCCATGTCCATGGTGAGCTCCTGGCCCGCCATGTCCATGACGACGTCGGCCTCCAGCGGCAGGCCGTCGGGGCCGACCTTGTAGGTCATCGTCATCTCCCCCACCTGGCCCGCCGTGGACTCGTCGAGGCCCGCAGCGCCCTCGACCTTGGTGGGATCCACGACCATCGTGTACACGTCAGCCTCGACGCCGTCGATGTCCTCGGTCCCGACGTGCTCGAACGAGGTCACCGCGTCAGCCATGGCCTCCGCCTGTGCGCCGGCGTCCATGGACGTCATGGAGTCGAGGGTGCCCGCCATGTTCGGGTCGTCTGCCAGCTCCTCGAACGTGGCCGTGAGGAACTTGCCCTCGGTCAGGCTGCCCATGCCGATGTACATGGTGCCGTCGACCAGCCGCAGGTCCATGTCCATGCCCATGGCGCTGGTCGTCATCTGCATCTCCATGTCCTCGGGCGCGGCGGACTCGCCCATGGCGAAGTCGCCCGACGTGGCCGTCCCCGTCATCCCGGTGGACTCGGCGAGCTCCCCGCCGTAGGTCATCTCGAAATGGGCTGACGTGGCCTCGGCCTGGGCCTCCTGCATCTGCCCCGCCAGCTCGGTGAGGCTCGCGGGCCGGACGACGGCCGCCTCCTCGGCGGCGCCCGAGGGCGCGTCGGGCTTCTCGCCTCCCGCGCAGGCGCTCAGGCTGCCGGCGACCGCCACAGCGGCGAGCATGACCGTGGACTTCTTCGTGACGCGCACGCGTACTCCTCGTCGATCGTCGTGGGACCACCATCTCACCACGGGCCGGCGGCGTACCGGAACGCCCCGGCGCCCCAGGCACGCACTCGTGACCACGTCGTGACGTCCGAGCCCTGGCTGACGGGCCAGGCCCCGTGGGCGCGCGGGAGCGACCGAGCCCCCGCTCTCGGCAGAGAGCGGGGGCTCGAGGGACGAACGTGGTGCCGTCAGTGGGCGTGCTGGCCCCGGCTGAACTCGAAGACCCAGCCGACGAGGCCGATGACGCCGAGCACGAAGCCGACGTACAGCACCCACCAGCCCACCGCCAGCCCCAGGAAGGCGATCGCGGCGGCCGAGGCGATCGCGAGCGGCCACCAGCTCCACGGCGCGTACACGCCCTGGTCGCCGGCGCCCTGCTCGATCTCGCCGTCCTCGTCGTCCTCCGGCCGGGGGTCGATACGACGCGCGGTCAGGGCCAGGTAGGCGCCGACCATGGCCATCAGCGCGCCCACGAGCGGGATCCCGAGGTAACCCACCGGCTCCTCGAAGTCGGTGAACAGCCCGTACAGGACGCCGACGACGACGAAGAACGGCGCGAGGAACAGGAACAGCTTGATCTCGATCTTCACTTGCGGTTCTCCTCCTCGTCCGGGCGCTGGTCGTCGATCACGGTCGTGCTCGAGCTCGACTGCCCGGACTCCCGGAGCTCGCTGTCCCGACGTTCCTGCACCAGCTCGCGCTGCCCGTGACGGTCGCCGTCACCGTAGACGTGGTCGAGCGGGGTCTGGCGCACGTGCGCCTGCTCCATCGCCGCGACCTCGGGGTGGTGCAGGTCGAACGCCGGGGACTCGGAGCGGATGCGCGGCAGCGAGGTGAAGTTGTGCCGCGGCGGCGGGCAGGAGGTGGCCCACTCGAGGGAGCGGCCGTAGCCCCACGGGTCGTCCACGGTGACCTTCGGCGCGTTGCGCCAGGTCGTGTACACGTTCCAGAGGAACGGCAGCGTCGACGCGGCCAGGATGAAGGCGCCGATCGTGGACACCTGGTTCTCCCAGGTGAAGCCCTCCTCCGGCATGTAGTCCGCGTACCGGCGGGGCATGCCCTCGACGCCCAGCCAGTGCTGGATGAGGAAGGTCATGTGGAACCCGATGAACAGCAGCCAGAAGTGGATCTTGCCCAGGCGCTCGTCGAGCATGCGCCCCGTGAACTTGGGCCACCAGAAGTAGAAGCCGGCGAACATCGCGAACACCACGGTGCCGAAGACGACGTAGTGGAAGTGGGCCACCACGAAGTACGAGTCGGACAGGTGGAAGTCGAGCGCCGGGCTGGACAGGATGATGCCCGTCAGACCACCGAAGAGGAACGTGACGAGGAAGCCGATCGACCACAGCATCGGCGTCTCGAACGTGAGCTTGCCGCGCCACATCGTGCCGATCCAGTTGAAGAACTTCACACCGGTCGGGATGGCGATGAGCATCGTCATGAAGGCGAAGAACGGCAGGAGCACGGCACCGGTCACGTACATGTGGTGCGCCCACACGGTGACGGACAGCGCGGCGATCGCGATCGTCGCGTAGATCAGCGTCTTGTAGCCGAAGATCGGCTTGCGGCTGAAGACCGGGAAGATCTCCGACACGATGCCGAAGAACGGCAGCGCGATGATGTACACCTCGGGGTGGCCGAAGAACCAGAACAGGTGCTGCCACAGGACGGCGCCGCCGTTGTCCGGGTTGAAGACCTGCGCGCCGAGCCGTCGGTCGGCGCCGAGAGCGAAGAGCGCCGAGGCCAGCGGCGGGAACGCCATCAGCACGAGGAGGCTCGTGACGAGCGTGTTCCAGGTGAAGATCGGCATCCGGAACATCGTCATGCCCGGGGCGCGCATCGTGATGATCGTGGTGATGAAGTTGACCGCACCGAGGATGGTGCCGAACCCGGCCAGGGCGAGGCCGAACACCCAGAGGTCTCCCCCGAGCCCTGGACTGAATGTCGTGTTGGACAACGGCGCGTAGGCGAACCAGCCGAACGACGCAGCGCCCTGCGGGGTGAAGAAGCCGGCGGCGGCGATGAGGCCGCCGAACAGGAACAGCCAGTACGCGAACATGTTCAGTCGAGGGAACGCGACGTCCGGCGCGCCGATCTGCAGCGGCATGATGACGTTCGCGAAGCCCGCGAACAGCGGTGTCGCGAACAGCAGCAGCATGATCGTGCCGTGCATCGTGAAGAGCTGGTTGTACTGCTCCTTGCTCTGCACCACCTGGATGCCGGGCATGAAGAGCTCGGCCCGGATGAGCAGGGCGAGGATGCCGCCCACGGCGAACCAGATGAACGACGTGATGAGGTACAGGTACCCGATCGTCTTGTGATCGGTGGAGGTGATCCACTTGATCACGGTGCGGCCGAGCGTCTGACGCTTCGGGGCGAGGCCTGGAATGACCTCGACGCCGTGCGTGGTGTCGGTGATGGCGGCCATCAGCCTGCGGCCTCCTCGGTGGGCTCGGTCTCACCCGACGACGGGTGCTGCTGGCGGTTGAGGTCGAGGCCGAGCTCGCCGGTCTGACCCGCGTCACGCAGGTCGTCCATGTGGGCGTCGTACTCGGCCCGGTCGACGACCTTGACGTTGAAGAGCATGCCGGAGTGGAACTCACCGCAGAGCTCGGCGCACTTACCGGCGTAGGTGCCCTCTCGGGTCGGCGTGACCTGGAAGGTGTTGGTGCGGCCCGGGATCATGTCCTGCTTGTAGAGGAACGCCGGGATCCAGAAGGAGTGGATGACGTCGCGCGAGTCGAGCGTGAACTCGACGGTCTCGTCGACGGGCAGGTAGAGCGTCGGCAGCTCCTGCGAGGTGCCGGGCGTGGAGTCCAGCTCGTCCTCGGCGGTCTGGCCGCCGACGTCGAGCAGGTGCTGCCCGGTGTCATAGACGCCGTCGGTCGTGTAGTTGAAGTCCCAGCTCCACTGCTTGCCGATGACCTGGATGCTGACGTCCGGCTCTTCGCTCGTGTCCTGCACCGCGCTCATGTCCCGGTCCGTGTAGAAGAACAGGACGAGGATCATGATCGTCGGCACGGCCGTGTACATGATCTCGAGCGGCATGTGGTACCGGGTCTGCACCGGCAGCTGGTGGTCGTCGCGGCGCTTGCGGTAGGCGGCGACGCACCAGAGCATCAGGCCCCACGTGATCACACCGACGACGAGCGCCGCGATCCAGGAGCCGACCCAGAGGTTGGTCAGACGCTCGGTCTGGTTGGTCACCTCCCCGTCGCTGTAGCCGGGCAGGTATCCGCGCTTGACGGAGTCGCTGGCACAGCCGGAGGCCAACACCGCGACGGCGCCGGCGATGGCCGTCGCGCGCAGGATGACCCGCCGGGTGCGGGTGGGGCTCTTCGAGTGCAAGGGAGGCCTTTCACGTCACGTCCTGAACCCGAACGCCACGGACCACCTGGTCACCGGGCACGCGGACAGGACCTTCGTCCTCGATGGGAAGCAGCCTAGCGCGCCGAGCGCCGCTTCGACGCCGCAAAGCCCCCGTCCGGACGTGACGATTTCCGCACGCGACGTCCACATCCGCCTCGTTGCGTACACACGCGATGGCGGTGTCAGATCGTTGCCCCGGCGTGTCAGATCGTCCGGTTCGCGCACCCAGGGGCACCGGGCGGTCGCGACGCGGGGCCGAGGGCGCCGAAACCGTCCCGGCGCCCGGAACTCCGCACCCCACCCGGCACTGGTGGCACGATCGTGGCGGACGGCGGTGACCGCCGACCTCGCTCCGGGGCGCCCCGGCGACCCTCCCGACCCTTCGAAGGCCCCGTGTGACGCACACCACCGACTCCCCCACCGCCTCCGGACCTGCCGGCCCTGCGCCGGACCACACCGCATCGCCGCGGCGCGCGTTCCTCGACAGCGGCGGGCGGGCGCCGTGGCACCCGCTCGCCCGCCAGGCCTTCCTCCAGGCGGTCGACGACGGCTGGGCCGACCCGCGCCGGCTGCACACCGAGGGACGCCGGGCCGCCCGCCTGCTCGACGGCGCGCGCGAGGCGGTGGCGGCCGCGCTCGGCGCCCGGACCGAGGAGGTGCGGTTCACCGCCAGCCACACCACCGCGCTGCACGCCGCCGTGCTCGGCGCCACGGCGGCGCGCCGGCGGGTGGGCGGCGACGTCGTGGTCGGCGCCGTGGAGCGGGCGGCCGTCCTGCACGCGGCGTCGGACGCGGCCGCGCTGCACTCCGGCACGCGGCGGGTCGTGCCGGTGGACCGGTCCGGGCGGGTCGACGTCGAGGCGTTCGCCCGCGCCGTCGCCCAGCCGGGGGTCGCGCTCGCCGCGCTCCAGCACGCCAACGGGGAGGTGGGCACGCGCCAGCCCGTCACCGCGGCCCACGAGGCGGCGCGCGCGGCGGGCGTGCCGCTGCTCGTCGACGCGGGCGCCGGGATCGGGCACGACGCGGTCCCGGACGCGTGGGACCTGCTGGCCGCCGACCCCGCCGACTGGGGCGCACCCGCCGGCGTCGGCGTGCTGGCCGCCCGCCAGCGGGTCCGCCTCACGGCTCCGTGGCCGGAGGACGCCGACCCGTGGGCCCCGGGGGGCGTCAGCGTGCCCGCCGCGTTCGCGGCGGCGGTCGCGCTGCAGGCGGTCGCCGCGGACCGGGCCGAGCAGGACGCCCGGAGAAGGGCCCTCGTGGACCGGGTGCGGCACACGGTGTCGCAGATCCCGGACGTCGAGGTCGTGGGCGACCCCGACGACCGCCTCCCGCACGTCGCGACGTTCTCGTTCCTCTACGTGGACGGCGAGGCGCTCGTGACCGAGCTCGACCGCGCCGGCGTCGCGGTGGGCTCCGGTTCCGCGTGCACCGCGGCCACGCTCGAGCCGTCGCACGTGCTCGCCGCGATGGGGGTGCTCACCCACGGCAACGTGCGGATCGCGCTCGACCGCTCGACCACCGGGGACGACGTCGACCTGCTCCTCGCGGTGCTCCCGGGAGCGGTGGCGCGCGTGCGCGAGCTGCTCGGGGTGGACGGGCTGTGACCGAAGGAATCCCGGGAGGAGCGGAGGTCGTCGTCGACGCGCGCGGCCTGCGCTGCCCGCTGCCGGTGATCCGGCTCGCCGCCCGCGCTCGGGACCTCCCGCCGGGCGCGCTCCTCTCCGTGCTGACGTCCGACCCCGCGGCTCGGCACGACGTGCCGGCGTGGGCCCGGATGCGCGGCCATGCCGTCGTGGGCGAGGAGCCGGTGGGCGAGGAGCAGCAGGACGAGGACGCCGACGTGCCGTGCTGGCGGCTCACGGTCCGCCTCGGACCCGCGTCGTAGCACCGGCCGGGCATGACGACGGCCCGGCCGCCGAGAGGCGACCGGGCCGTGCGTCGGGCGGATCAGGCGAACGAGCCGCCGCAGGCGCAGGAGCTGCCCGCGTTCGGGTTGTCGATCGTGAAGCCCTGCTTCTCGATGGTGTCGGCGAAGTCGATCTTCGCGCCCTCGAGGTACGGCACGCTCATGCGGTCCACGACGACCTCGACGCCGTCGAAGTCACGCAGCGCGTCGCCGTCGAGCAGCCGCTCGTCGAAGTACAGCTGGTAGATCAGGCCGGAACAGCCACCCGGCTGCACGGCGACGCGCAGACGAAGGTCGTCGCGCCCCTCCTGCTCCAGGAGGCTGCGGACCTTGGTCGCGGCGAAATCGGTCATGTCCACGCCGTGGGTGGCGATCTCGGTGGTGTCGGTCATGCTTCCTCCAACAAGCGGGGCAGGTCGGGCTGTTCCCGATCCTACGCGCGAATCCTCCGGGCGCGATGACGCGGCTCACATCACGTCCCGCGTGGCGCGACGTCGCGGCTCCGGCCTCAGGCCCAGCCCGGTGCCCACGTCCGGGCGACCCGCGCCACCGCCTCCTCGCCGACCACCTCGTGGACCCCGCTGAGGCCCGCCCCGGACCACTCCCGGCGGGAGACCTCGCAGCGCCCGGCGAGCAGCACGACCGGCACCGCGTGCGGCGCCGCGGCCTCTGCGGCGGCCGCGACCGGGCCGCCGTGCAGCGTCTCGCCGTCGAGCACCGGGACGTGCACGACGACGAGGTCGGCCTCGGCGACCCGCTCGCGCAGCAGCGCGGTCGCGGCCGGGACGCGCTCGGAGACGTTCGCCAGCCCGAGCGACGTGACCGGGACGAAGACGCCGACGGGCACGGTGCCGCCGTCCGGCCGGTGCGACGGACCGGGGGCCGCGGCCGGCAGCACCAGCGGCTCCACCGTGCACCGGGGAGCCGCCCCGCGCCACGCCGCGGCGAGCGCCGCTGCCCGCGCCGCGCCGCCCCGGCCGGCACCCACGTCGTCGGCACCGGCGTCGTCCGCGCCGCCGGCCCCGTCCCTCGGTGTGACGGCGTCGGCCTCGACGCACAGCAGCACGTGCATGCGGCGATCGTGGCACACCCGGCGCGCCGGGCGGGCGTCCGGCCGTCGTCCCCGCGGCCACGTGCGCCCGGCACTGTGGAAACATGTGGCGGGTGAGCACGCTGCTGAACGAACCGACGGGCACCACCGGTACGCAGACCGGCTTCGTCGAGCCCGCACCCTCCGCGCTCCTGCTGCTCGGGCAGGGCCGCGACCTGGCCTCCGAGCGCGGGGTGGAGTGCACCGGCGCCCTGCCGGCGCCGTCCGACCCGGACCTCGTGGAACGGGCGCGCGCCGCGCGCGCCGCCCTGGGCGACCGGGCGTTCGTGCTCGGCCACCACTACCAGCGCGACGAGGTCATCGACTTCGCCGACGTCACCGGCGACTCCTTCAAGCTCGCGCGCGAGGCTGCGGCCCGGCCCGAGGCGGAGTTCGTGATCTTCTGCGGCGTGCACTTCATGGCCGAGAGCGCGGACATCCTCACCTCGGACGCCCAGCAGGTCGTGCTCCCCGACCTCGCCGCCGGGTGTTCGATGGCGGACATGGCCGAGATCGGCCAGGTCGAGGAGGCCTGGGCGGTGCTGCAGGACGCCGGGATCGCCGACGAGGTCGTCCCCGTGACGTACATGAACTCCTCCGCCGCGATCAAGGCGTTCACCGGCCGCCACGGCGGCACCGTGTGCACCTCCTCCAACGCGCAGGTCGCGCTCCGCTGGGCCTTCGACCGGGTGGGCGGTGTCGACGGCAACGGCAAGGTGCTGTTCATGCCGGACCAGCACCTGGGCCGCAACACCGCCGTCCGGCAGCTCGGCATGAGCCTGGACGACTGCGTGGTGTTCGACCCGCGCAAGCCGATGGGCGGGCTCACCACCCAGCAGCTGCGCGACGCCCGGATGATCCTGTGGCGCGGCCACTGCTCCGTGCACGGGCGGTTCTCCGAGCGCAACGTCGCCGACGTCCGCGCCGCGGTGCCAGGCGTCACGGTGATGGTGCACCCGGAGTGCAAGAACGAGGTGGTGTCCGCGGCCGACCTCGTCGGGTCGACCGAGTTCATCATCAAGGCGCTGGACGCCGCGGAGCCGGGCAGCTCGTGGGCGATCGGCACGGAGCTCAACCTGGTGCGCCGCCTGGCCAAGGCGCACCCGGACAAGCAGGTGCACTACCTCGACTCGACGGTGTGCTTCTGCTCCACGATGAACCGGATCGACCTGCCGCACCTCGTGTGGGCGATGGAGTCGCTGGTCGCCGGGCGCGTCGTCAACCGCATCGTCGTCGACGCCGACGACGCGCACTGGGCGCGCGTGGCGCTCGACCAGATGCTCGCGCTCCCGGGGATCTGACCCCGGCGGGGCGCCCGGCGCGGCCGGGCAGGAAGGCACCACGATGAGCACGGACGGCGGTCTGCACGTCGGCATCCTCGTCTTCGACGACGCGGAGGAGCTCGACGTCGTCGGGCCGTTCGAGGTCCTCGCCGCCTGGGAGCAGCATTCCGCGATCAAGCCGCACGTGAGCACGTTCTCCCGCGACGGCGACGGCGTACGGCTGGCCAAGGGCATGCGGCTCGTGCCGTCCCGGTCGGCCGACGACGTCGGGCCGCTGCACGTGCTGGTCTACCCGGGCGGCTGGGGCACGCGTGCGATGCTCGCCGACCGGACGCACCTGGAATGGCTGCGGCTCGTGCGCGCGCAGACGCCGATCCTCGCCAGCGTGTGCACCGGCGCGCTGGTGCTCGCCGCGGCCGGGCTGCTCTCGGGCCGTCCGGCGACGACGCACCGCGACCACTACGACGACCTGGCGGCGCTCGACCCGAGCGTCGTCGTGGACACCGAGGCCCGGTTCGTGGACGACGGCGACGTCGTGACCGCGGCCGGCGTCTCGGCCGGCATCGACATGGCGCTGCACCTCGTGGCCCGGCTCGAGTCCGTCGACGTCGCCCGCGCCGTGCGGCGGGCGATCCAGTACGACCCCGCTCCCCCGGTCTGACGCGGTCCGCCGTCCGTTACCTGATACTCGCGGTCGGAGACATATCCTGCTCGCGTGACTCGAATGATCCAGCTCACGTGGGCGTCCCTGAGGCCGCGCAAGCCGGTCCCCGGCCGGGGCTTGCTGGACCCGTCCGTGACGCGGCTGCGCGTGCACCCGGGCGACCTCGACCTCTACCTGCACGTGAACAACGGCGCGTACCTGCAGATGATGGACGTGGCGCGGTCCAACTACATCGCCGACATCGACGGCTTCCGCAAGATCGGAGACCGCAAGTGGTACCCGGTCGTCGCCGCGTCGACCATGACCTACAAGCGCTCGCTCCAGCTGTGGGACCGGGTCGAGATCACCACCCGCGTGCTCGGCTGGGACGAGCGCGTCGTGTACATCGAGCAGGTGTTCACGTGCGGGGGTCGGGTCGCCGCGAAGGGGTACGTGGCCGGCCGCTTCCTCGGCCCGGGCGGCCTGCGCGTCCCCGCGCCCGACGTCGTCGCGCTCATGGGCCCGGACGCCCCCGCCACCAGCCCGGAGCTGCCCGACGACGTCGCCGCCTGGGCGCGGGCGCTCGACGTCGCGCACCGCGACGCCAGCCCGGCCTGACCCCGCAGCGCTCGGACTCGGACCCGCCTGGAACTCGACACCGGGTTCCAGCCGGCTCGTCCCCACGTGCTCGGGCTCGGCTCAGGTGTCGCGCAGGGTGGCCCGCGCCTCGGTGAGCGCCGCCTCGACCGCGTCGCGCTCGTCGGCGCGCGTCGTAGTGCCCGCGAGCTCCTCGAGCTCCGCGCACGCCGCGTCGGCGGCCGCGCGGTCGCCGTCGCGCACGCACAGCTCGACGAGGTACGCGAGCGCCGGGGCCAGCTCGACCGAGGGCGGCACCGTCGCACCGGCGCGCGCCCGGCGCACGGCGCCGGACAGGAGCTTGCGCGCCTGCGGCACGTCGCCCTTGGAGTCGGCGACCACGACGGCGTTCTCGGTGGCCCGAGCCAGCGGGCCGCCGCCGCCCGACTCCCACGTCATGGTCCCGCCCTCGCCCACGGTGAACTGCGTGGCGTCGTCGGGCGCGCGGGAGACGCGCACCCAGTTGCCCGCCGGGTCGACCACGCTGAAGCCGCTGAGCCCCGCGTTGTTGGCGCGCTTGCGCGGGCGCGTCACCCGCGGGGCACCCGACACCGGCAGGCGGCCGTGCAGGGCGCGCAGGCCCGCGGCGAACGCGTCGTAGACCGGCTCCGTGTCCGGCACGACGAGCACGCACGTGGAGTGGCTCGCGTCCGGGTCCCAGTCCGGCATCCCGTAGTACTGCAGCGCGATCCCGCCTCGGGCGAGCGCGACGACCGGATAAGGCCGGAGCTGGCGGTAGGTGAGCTCCAGGCCGAGCGCCGTCCAGAAGGTGGCCATCTCGTCGACGTCGCCGCACGGCAGCAGCGCGATCATCCGGGTCCGCGCGGCCGCTTCCTCGAACGCGGCCGTCGTGGGCCCGCCGGTCACGCCGGGGCCCCGGTCAGCCCGGCCACCTGGCGCAGCAGCAGCGCCTCGGCGAGCACGACCTTGCGGAGCTCGCCCAGGTGCACCGACTCGTTGGCACCGTGCGCGCGCGAGTCCGGGTCCTCGACGCCAGTGACGAGGATCGCGGCGGCGGGGAACTGCTCGAGTAGGTCGGCGATGAACGGGATGGATCCCCCGACGCCGATGTCCACCGGGTCGGTGCCCCACGCGGCGGCGAACGCGGCACGGGCGGCCCGCATCGCCGGGGAGTCTTCCGCGGCGTGGAACGCCTTGCCCTGCTCCCCCGGCCGCCAGGTCACGCGCGCGCCGAACGGGGCGTGCGCCTCCAGGTGGGCGCGCAGCGCGTCCTCGGCCGCCTGCGGGTCCTGACCGGGCGGGATGCGCAGCGAAAGCTTCGCCGCCGCCCGCGGCGCGATGGTGTTGGAGGCGTGGGCCACGCTGGTGGCGTCGATGCCGATGACGGACAGGGCCGGCTTGGTCCACAGCCGGCCGGCGATGCTGCCGGTGCCCGCGAGGGCGACGCCGTCGAGCACGGACGCGTCGGCGCGGAACGCGGCCTCGTCGTAGTCGACCTCGGGCTCCGGCGCGACGACGAGGCCCGCGACGGCGACCTCGCCCGCGTCGTCGTGCAGGGTGGCGACCAGCCGGGCGAGCAGCGTGTTGGCGTCGAGCACCGGGCCGCCGAACATGCCCGAGTGCACGGCGTGGCCGAGCACCTCGACCTCGATGACGCCGTCGACCAGACCGCGCAGCGACGTGGTGAGGGCAGGCACGCCCACCTTCCAGTTGGTGGAGTCCGCGACGACGATGACGTCGGCGGCCAGCAGGTCGCGGTGCTCGGTCAGGAACCGGTGGAAGCTCGGCGACCCGGACTCCTCCTCGCCCTCGACGAAGACGGTCACCCCGACCGCGAGCTCCCCGCCGAGCGCGGACAGGGCTCGCAGCGCGCCGACGTGCGCCATCACGCCAGCCTTGTCGTCGGCCGCGCCGCGGCCGAACAGCCGCTCCCCGACCTGCACCGGCTCGAACGGGTCGGTGTCCCACGTGGCGGCGTCGCCCGGCGGCTGCACGTCGTGGTGCGCGTACAGCAGCACCGTCGGCGCGCCCTCGGGCGCCGGGCGGCGGGCGACGACGGCAGGGGCGCCCGGCGCGCCGTCCGGTCGGGCGGAGCGCAGGATGTGGACATCGGGCAGCCCGACGCCGCGCAGCAGGGCCGCGACGGCCTCGGCGCTCGCCGCGACGTGCGCCTGGTCGAAGGCGGCCGCGGAGACGCTCGGGATCCGCACCAGCGCCTCGAGGTCGGTCTGCAGGGCGGGGAAGAGTGCGTCGACGTGCGCGCGCAGGGCCCGGACCTGGTCCGGGTCGCTCGCCGCACCGGCGGCAGGGGTCGTCGTGTCAGTCACGGGCCCACGCTACCCGCGCATCCCGCGCCGTCCGGCCCGGACGCGCCCCGTCTGCCGGCGGTGAACCGTGACCCCGACCGGCGCCGGGCTCGACTACCCTGGGGGCGTGTTCTCCCGCAACAAGTCAGGCGCGCCGTCGTCCACCCCCGAGACCCCCGACCCGGTCGACGCCGCGGCCGAGATCGAGCAGGCCGGCGCCCCGGCAGGCAAGGGCCGGCCCACGCCCAAGCGCAACGTCGCGCAGGCCGCCAACAAGCGCCCGCTCGTGCCGAACGACCGCAAGGCCGCCACGAAGGCCGCGCGCGAGAAGGCCCGCGAGCAGCGCAACCTCGAGTACAAGGCGATGCAGACCGGCGACGAGCGCCACCTGCCGCCGCGCGACAAGGGCCCGCTCAAGCGGTACGTGCGCGACTACGTCGACGCGCGCTGGAACCTGGGCGAGTTCTTCCTGCCCGTCGCGTTCGGCTTCATCGTGCTCAACCTGGTCTTCATGCAGAACGTGACCATGGCGAGCCTCGTCCTCGTGCTGCTGTACGCGGTCGTGCTGCTGACGATCGCCGACGCGTTCCTGCTGTGGCGCGGGCTGAAGAAGCGCCTGCTCGCCAAGTTCGGCGACGTGCCCAAGGGCACGATGATGTACGCCGTGATGCGCGCCTTCCAGATCCGCCGCTCGCGCCTGCCCAAGCCGCAGTCCAAGAAGCACGGCGTCTGGCCGGAGTGACCGTCCGTCCCTGAACCGTCCGTGCCGGACCGTCCGCGTCCGGCCGTAGGGTGACCGACATGGTCAACTACCGGTACCTCGGCAACAGCGGTCTGAAGATCTCCGAGATCACTTACGGCAACTGGCTCACCCACGGCTCCCAGGTGGAGAACGACGTCGCGACGCAATGCGTGCGCGCCGCGCTCGACGCCGGCATCACGACGTTCGACACCGCCGACGTCTACGCGAACACCAAGGCCGAGCAGGTGCTCGGCAACGCCCTCGCGGGCGAGCGGCGCGAGTCGCTCGAGATCTTCACCAAGGTGTACTGGCCCACCGGCCCCGGCGGCCCCAACGACACCGGCCTGTCGCGCAAGCACATCATGGAGTCGATCGACGGCTCGCTGAAGCGCCTGGGCACCGACTACGTCGACCTCTACCAGGCGCACCGGTACGACACCGAGACGCCGCTCGTCGAGACGATGCAGGCGTTCGCCGACGTCGTCCGGCAGGGCAAGGCGCTGTACATCGGTGTCTCCGAGTGGACGGCGGACCAGATCCGCGCCGGCGCCGCGCTCGCGAAGGAGCTCGGCTTCCAGCTCATCTCCTCCCAGCCGCAGTACTCGATGCTGTGGCGGGTCATCGAGGACGAGGTCGTGCCCGCCTCGAAGGAGGCCGGTCTCTCGCAGATCGTCTGGTCGCCGATGGCGCAGGGCGTCCTGTCCGGCAAGTACGTGCCCGGGCAGCCGCTGCCCGCCGGCTCGCGCGCCACGGACGACAAGGGCGGGGCGAAGATGATCTCGCGCTTCATGAACGACGACGTGCTCGCCCGGGTGCAGGGCCTGCGGCCCGTGGCCGACGAGCTCGGCCTGTCGATGGCGCAGCTCGCCGTCGCCTGGGTGCTGCAGAACGACAACGTCGCCGCCGCGCTCGTCGGCGCCTCCCGGCCCGAGCAGGTGGCGGAGAACGTCAAGGCCTCCGGCGTGACCATCCCCGCCGAGCTCATGGCGCGCATCGACGACGTGCTGGGCGACGTCGTCGAGCGCGACCCGGGCCTCACCGCGAAGAACGCCCCGCAGGCCCGCGTGGCCTGACCCCCGTGCCGACGTAGCGCCCGGTGACGGTTCCGCGCAGGGAATCATCACCGGGCGCTACGTCGGCAGGCGCGGCGCCGCCTGCGCGTCGCTCGCGGCGCGCCGGGCCGCCGGGCCGTCTACCGGACCCTCGGATGCGACGGTCCGCGACCTTCTGCCGCAAGCTGATGCCCGGCCCCGTGAAGCCCGCAGCCAGCCCTGTGATGGCCGAGCGTCGACGCCGCACCCGCCCGCGCGGTCAGCGACCGTGCTCGCTGCGGATCACGTCGAGGGCGCGGGAGATCTGGCGAGCCCGGCGCGTCGTTGCGTCGCCGGGCCCCTCGGCGGGCTCGTCGCCGGCCGCGCGCGCCGTCCGCGAGGGTCCGGCGGCCGTGAGGCCCGCGGGGACCAGCCAGCGCCACCGGGCGGCCGCCTGGACCACAGGGCCGACGCCGAACGCGTAGGCGATCGTCGCCCAGCCGAACGTGCCGCCAAGCAGCACGCCGACCACCACGACCGTCACCTCGATGCCCGTCTTGACCAGCCTGACCGACCAGCCGGTGCGCGTCACGAGACCCGTCATGAGGCCGTCACGCGGGCCGGGGCCGAGCCGGACACCGATATAGGCGGCGGTGGCCACGCCGTTCAGCACGATGCCGCCGGCGGCGAGGCCGACACGCGCCGCCGTGCCGGGGTCGGGGACGAGCCAGCCGACGGCGGCCAGGGACGGCCCGATCGCCACCGAGATGACGACGACGTTCGCCACCGTCCCGATGCCGGGCCGCTGCCGCAGCGGCACCCAGGCGAGCAGCACGAGCACCGACGTGAGCGCGACGACGGCGCCGAACCCGAGGCCGGTCGACCGCACCACGCCCTGGTGGAGCACGTCCCACGGCGTGCCGCCCAGCCCGGCGTGCAGGAGCATCGCCATCGACCATGTGTAGGCACCCAGCCCGAGGACCAGCTGCGCGCCGCGCCGCGTCGGCGCCATCGTCACGCTCGACAAGCTCGTCGCGCTCGTCGCACTGGTCGGGCTGGTCGCACCGGTCGGGCTGGTCGCACTGGTCTGGCTGGTCGCGCTCGTCGCGCTCGTCGGGCTCGTCGGGCTCGTCGCACCGGCCTGGCTGGTCGCGCTGGTCGCGCTCGTCGGGCTCGTCGCACCGGTCGGCACGGTCGGGCGATCCACGGTGGTACGGCTCATGCCTCCACCCTGGCTGCCGAATGGCCTTGTGATCCATAGCCAATGGGGGGACAGTGGCACCGTGACCGTCACCTCCCTGCAGCACGCGAGCACCGTCCGCCCGGACCCGAGGTCCGCGACCCGCCCCACGGCGGCGCCCCGCGCCGTGCGCCAGGTCTCCCCCGCCGCGGTCGCCCGGCTGCTGGGCGGTTGGCGCGCGGGCGGCCCCGCCTACGTCGCGCTCGCCGACGCGCTGCGCGCCGCCGTCCTCGCGGGGACGCTCGCGCCCCTCACCCGGCTGCCGAGCGAGCGCGAGCTCGCCGCGGCCCTGGGCGTCTCGCGGACCACGACCTCGGGCGCGTACTCCCGCCTGCGCGACCTCGGGTTCCTCACCAGCCGGGTCGGGTCCGGCACCGTGACGACGCTGCCCCGCCGCGCCGCCGCCGGCCTGGACGGCGCCCCGCTGCGCGCGGGCGACGCCCCCGCGGCCGACCCGCGGGCGCGGCGCCCCGACGGGCGCGGCGCCAGGCGGCCGGGCATGCCGGACGCGCCGGGCGGAGCGGCGATCGACCTCGCCCAGGCGACGCCGTCGGCCACCCCCGCCCTGCACGACGCGTACGCCCGTGCGCTGGAGGACCTGCCCGGCTACCTCGGCACGGGCGGCTACGCGCACTTCGGCATCACGCCGCTCCGGGAGGCGATCGCCGCCCGGTACACGGCCCGTGGCGTGCCCACGACGGCGGACCAGATCCTCGTGACGACAGGCGCCCAGCAGGCGATCGCGCTGCTCGCCCAGACGTTCGTCGGTCCCCGGGAGACCGCCGTGGTCGAGTCGCCCACGTACTACCACGCGCTCGAGCCCCTCCGACACGCAGGCGGTCGCGTGGTCGGCGTGCCCGTGGGAGACGTCGAGACGCTCGCCACGGCAGTTCGACGCACCCGCCCCCGGCTCGTGTACCTCGTCCCGGACTTCCACAACCCCACCGGCGCCACCCTGTCCGCCGAGGCACGCGCGGCCGCACGCGACGTCGCCGACCGGTACGGCGTGCCGGTGGTCGGCGACGAGACCCTCACCGACCTCGCGCTGGACCCGGGGGCCGAGGTGCCGGAGCCGTTCGCCGGGGACGGCGCGTCGCCGCACGTCGTCACGATCGGGTCGGCGTCCAAGTCGTTCTGGGGCGGGGTGCGCGTCGGCTGGGTGCGGGCCGACGCGCAGGTCGTGCGGCGGCTGGCCCGGGTACGCCAGTCCGCCGACATCGCGACCCCCGTGCTCGAGCAGCTCGCCGTGGTCGAGCTGCTCGCCCGGCGCGAGGAGATCCTGCCGGAGCGGCTCGACGGGCTCCGGGCGCGGCGCGACCTCCTCGTCGACCTGGTCCGCGAGGCGGTCCCCGACTGGCGGGTGCCGGTGCCGGCGGGCGGGCTGTGTCTGTGGGTCGACCTCGGGCGGCCCACGGCCCAGGGGCTCGCGGCGGCGGCGGTGGCGCACGGCCTCCTGGTCACGCCGGGCCCGGTGTTCACCCCCGACGGCTCCGCCCGCGACCGGGTGCGCCTCACGTTCACGCGCGAGCCCGAGCAGCTGCGGGACGCCGCGGACCGGCTCGCCCGCGCCTGGGCTCAGGTCACGTGACCCGAGCCCGCCTCGGCCGAGATCACGAGAGGCGCGGAGGGACGCCCGGGCGCGTCCACCGGCCGCTCTCCGCCGTCCGGGCGCCGCTCAGGGCGTGCGCAGCTCGACGCCCGGCGTCGCCTGGGCGCCGTCGTGCAGCAGCCGGGCGACCGTCGCGCCGGCGGCCGCGAGCTCGCGCCAGTGCTCGCCGAGCCACTGCTCGGCGTCGTACTGGGTGGTGAAGACCGGGCTCGTCACGTCGGGCACCGCGCCGCCCGTGGCGTCGTCGACCGCCCACTCCCAGCGGGGCCGGATCACGCGGCGCTCCCGGAGGTGTCCCCGGACGCCGCGCCGGCGATGCTTCCGGCGGCCAGCGATCCCCGCGTGCGTGTCAGCGCCCGGTTGACCCGCGACGGCCACAGCGGGCCGGAGTAGACGAACGACGTGTACCCCTGGGTGAGATCAGCCCCCGCGCGCAGGTAGGCGCGCACGTCGTCGGCGCCCGTCACCCCGCCGACGCCGATGATCACCGGGCCGGCGCCGAGGCGCGCGCGCAGCCGGGAGACGACCTGCAGGCCGCGCTCGAGCAGCGGGGGGCCGGACAGCCCGCCCGGGCCGCGGCCGTGGCCGATCGTCGTGTTCACTGCGACGACGCCGTCGAGCCCGAGCTCGTCGACGAGGTCCGCGACCGCGTCGACGTCCTCGTCCGCCAGGTCGGGGGCGATCTTCACGAGCAGCGGGACACGGCGCGCCCCCGCGGCGGCGGTCGCCTCGTCCGCCGCCTCGCGGGTGGCGGTCAGGATCGGGCGCAGCTCGGCGGTGGTCTGCAGGTCGCGCAGGCCCGGCGTGTTGGGGGACGAGACGTTGACGACCAGGTAGTCCGACCACGGGGCCAGCTCGCGCGCGCACGCGGCGTAGTCGTCGGCGGCCCGCTCGGCGGGCGTCGTCTTGTTCTTGCCGATGTTGGCGCCGACGACGACGGCGCGGCCCGCGGGGGTGGCGCGCAGGTCGCGCAGCCGGGCGGCGGCCGCCGCGGCGCCGTCGTTGTTGAAGCCCATCCGGTTGCGGACGCCCCGCACGTCGAGCTCGCGCCACATGCGCGGGCGCTCGTTGCCCGGCTGCGGGCGCGGCGTGACGGTGCCGATCTCGACGAAGCCGAAGCCGAGCATCGTCAGGCCGCGGATCGCCCGGGCGTTCTTGTCGAACCCGCCCGCCAGGCCGAACGGCGCGGGCACCGTACGACCCAGCACGTCGATGCTCCCCGGCCCGCCGAGCCCGCGGCCCAGGTACGGCGCGAGCGCGCCCTGCACGACGTCGCGCAGCACGGGGACCCGCCCGGCGCACGCGATCGCGCGGAACGCGAGCTCGTGCGCACGCTCGGGGTCCATCCGGCGGAAGACGCCGTTGAACAGCAGGGTGTACGGGCTCATCAGGCCTCCGGGTGCGGGGTGGTCGAGGAGTCGTGCGTGCGGCCGGGCCGGGGGACGGCGTGCGGCCGGCTCGGCCGAGTGTGCCAGAGCCACCAGAGCCCGACGAACGGCAGGACGAGCGGGATGTACCCGTAGCCCTGGCCCAAGCCGGACCACACCGTGGTCTCGCCGAAGACGTCGGGCGCGACGACGGACGCCGTCCCGACCGCGACCACCCCGACCGCCTCGAAGGCCACCGTCACCCAGGCGACGACCCGCCAGCGCGGCCCGCCCTTGGCGAGCGCCAGCGTGGCGATCACGTAGACGACGGCCGACAGCGTCGACAGGGAGTAGGCGACGGGGGCCTCGGTGAACTTCGTCGCCAGCTCGTACGACGACCGGCCGAGCGCGGCGAAGGCGAGAACGCCGTAGACGGTCACGAGCAGGCGGCCGAACCCGGAACCCGTGCGGCGGGCGGGCGTCGCGCCCGGGTCGGCCGGCGTCGCGTCGGCGCGGGTCATGCGCCGGCCCCCCAGATCTGCCACAGCCGCCAGTCGAGGAACGCCACCGTCAGGGCGGCGACCGCGAGCACGACCGACGACCACTTGGTGCGCTCGGCGAACGCCCAGACCGCGGCGACGGGCAGGATCACGAGCGCGGTGGCGACGTAACCCCAGAACAGCGGGCCGTCGACGGCGTGGTCGCGGGTCGCCATCAGGACTCCGGCGAGCACCGCCTGCACCACGAGCAGCGCCTCGACGACCGCGGCGCCGAAGAGCTGCCGCAGGATCACGGCCCGGTCCCGGGCGACGAACCACAGCGCCCACCCGGCGAGCGCCGCGCACGCCACGACGACGAGGATCAGCAGGGGAAGGACCACGCCCGCAGACTACCGGGCCGCCCCGGTGCGACCGGGCCCGGGGGCGGCGATAGCATCGGCGGGTGGCAGACCTCACCCTCACCGCCAAGAATCCAACCACCCTCAAGGCCGACGCGCTCGTCGTCGGGACCTGCTCCACGTCTGACGGCGTCGCCGTCGTCGCGGACCAGCTGCCCACCGACCTCGTGCGGCAGATCGAGAACCTCGCCCCGCGGCTCGGCGTCACCGGCGCCGCCGACGAGGTGCGCAAGCTCCCGGCCGGCGACGGCGTCAAGGCCGACGTCCTCGTGCTGACCGGCCTGGGCGAGCGCGACGCCGACGGCACGTTCTCCCACGAGAGCCTCCGACGCGCCGCCGGTGCCGCCGTGCGCGACCTCGCCGGCACCGCGCACGTGGCGCTCGCACTGCCCGCCGTGGACGAGGAGGAGCTCGCCGCGGTCGTGGAGGGCGCCCTGCTCGGCGCGTACTCCTACACCCGCTACCGCGGTGCGGACGTCGCGGCCAAGCGGGCGCCGGTCGGCAGCCTCGAGGTGGTCACCTCCTTCGCCCGCTCGGCCCGCGCCAAGGCCGCCGTCGGGCGGGCCGAGGTGCTCGCCGCGGCCGTGCACGGCGCGCGCGACCTGGTGAACGCGCCGCCGAACGACCTGTTCCCGGGGGCGTTCGCCGACGCGGCCAAGGCGGCCGTGAAGGAGCTCGGCGCCAAGGGCGTCAAGGTCACGGTGCTGGACGACAAGCAGCTCGCGGCGGGCGGCTACGGCGGCCTCGTCGGCGTCGGCCAGGGCTCCGCCCGCGGCCCGCGCATGGTCAAGCTCGCGTACGCGCCCGCGAAGGCGAAGCAGAAGGTCGCCGTCGTCGGCAAGGGCATCACCTTCGACACCGGCGGCATCTCGCTCAAGCCGCCGGCGGGCATGCCGGCGATGAAGTCCGACATGGCGGGCGCCGCGGCAGTGCTGCACACCGTCCTCGCCGCCGCGCGCCTCGGGCTGCCCGTGGCCGTCACCGGCTACCTGTGCCTGGCCGAGAACATGCCGGGCGGCAACGCGCAGCGCCCGGCGGACGTCGTCACGATCCGCGGCGGCAAGACCGTCGAGGTCACCAACACCGACGCCGAGGGTCGCCTCGTCATGGCGGACGGTCTCGTGTCCGCGGTCGAGGACGGCCACGACGTCGTCCTGGACATCGCCACCCTGACGGGTGCGCAGATGGTGGCGCTCGGCAACCGCACGTCGGGGGTCATGGGCTCCGACGACGTGCGCGACGAGGTGAAGGTCGCCGCGGACACCGCCGGCGAGGCCTTCTGGCCGATGCCGCTGCCGGAGGAGCTCAAGGCGGGCCTGAAGTCGACCGTCGCGGACATGGTGAACTCCTCCCCCGAGCGCTGGGGCGGGATGCTCTTCGCCGGCCACTTCCTCGCCGAGTTCGTGGGCGACGTCCCGTGGGCGCACCTCGACATCGCCGGCCCGGCGTACAACGAGAAGTCGCCGTTCGGCTACACGCCCGCCGGCGGCACCGGCGTCGGCGTGCGCACGCTGCTGGCGTTCCTCGAGTCCCGCGCGCAGGGCTGACGATCACACGCAGGACACGACGGCGGCGCT
>NZ_BAAAPM010000009.1:316795-325298 GCF_039531145.1 Isoptericola hypogeus | reverse complement strand
GCGCCGCCGTCGTCGTCGACCCGGGGTCGAGGCCCTCAGTGCCGGTGGTGCTTGGCCCGTTGCGCGGTGTTCCAGTCCCGCATGCGCTGCGGGTAGCCGGTGAACCGGACGTTGTAGACAGGGACGCCGAGCGACCGCGCCACCTCGAAGCCGGTGCGCTCGTCGGGGACCCGGCGGCGCGTCCACTCGCCCGTGGTCGCGACAAGCAGCACGGTGGTCGGCGTCTGGGCGTTGGGAGGCTCGACGTACGCCTCGACCCCCACGCGGGTGCGCACGAACTCCTGCAGGTGCGCGACCGTCGCGTCCTTCGATCCGGACGACGGCGCCGAGGGGTGCGACGGCGCGGCGGGACGACCCAGCAGCCGGTTCAGCGCGGTCCTGAGCGACATGGTCGTGAGACTACCGCCGGGCACCGCCCGGCACCGGCGCGTGACCGCGACGTGACCCCGGGCGGGTCCTCGCGGGGCGTCCGGCAGCCGCGGATGTTCCCAGCGTCACACCGTCCCCCGGCCCGGATCGATTGGGGACCGACCGCCGGAGGTGACAAGATGGCGGGCAGTGACCAGAACGCGGCAACCGGAGCGGTTGTGGGCCGGCACGGACCGGCCCGCCTCGGCACGTCGCCTGACCCACTGATCGAAGGAGACTCCACAGGTCATGTCTGAGAACGTGCAGCTGCCGGCACTCGGCGAGTCCGTCACCGAGGGCACCGTCACCCGCTGGCTCAAGGCCGTCGGCGACACCGTCGAGGTCGACGAGCCCCTGCTCGAGGTCTCCACCGACAAGGTCGACACCGAGATCCCGTCGCCCGTCGCCGGTGTCCTCGAGCAGATCCTCGTCGAGGAGGACGAGACCGTCGAGGTCGGCGCCACGCTCGCCGTCGTCGGCGACGGCTCCGGCGGGGGCTCCGGCGACGCCGCCCCGGCCGCCGAGGAGAAGACCGAGGAGGCACCGGCCGAGGCCGAGCAGCCCGCCGAGGAGAAGCCCGCAGAGGAGCCCGCGGTCGAGGCCCAGCAGCCGACGGCCGAGGCCGAGGCGCCCGCGGCCGAGTCGTCCGACGCCGGTTCCGGCGAGGGCACCGAGGTGACCCTCCCCGCCCTGGGCGAGTCCGTCACCGAGGGCACCGTCACCCGCTGGCTCAAGGCCGTGGGCGACACCGTCGAGGTCGACGAGGCGCTGCTCGAGGTCTCCACCGACAAGGTCGACACCGAGATCCCGTCGCCCGTCGCCGGGACCCTGCAGAAGATCCTCGTGGACGAGGACGAGACCGTCGAGGTCGGCGCCGTGCTCGCGCTCGTGGGCTCGGGCGCCGCGCCCGCCGCCCCCGCCGACAAGGAGCCCGCGAAGGCCCCCGAGCCCGTCGGCGCACCGGAGAAGGCCGAGGCACCGGCCGCGCCGGAGCCGGAGGCCGAGAAGCCCGCGCCGGCACCGGAGAAGCCGGCCGAGCAGCGCGAGGCCGAGAAGCCGGCGGAGAAGCCCGCGACCCCGACGCCCGCACCGGCCGCGCCGGCCGCCCCCGCCGCGGTCGCTCCGGCCGCCGGCAAGGGCTCGTACCTGACGCCGCTGGTGCGCAAGCTCGCCGCCGAGAAGGGCGTCGACGTCGCCGCGATCCAGGGCACGGGCGTCGGCGGTCGGATCCGCAAGGAGGACGTGCTCGCCGCCGCCGAGAAGGCCGCCGCACCCGCCGCCTCCCCCGCGGCCGCGCCTGCCGCCCCGGCGGCCTCGAAGGCGCCGGCGGTCCCGCCGGTCTCCCCGCTGCGCGGCACGACCGAGAAGATGTCGCGCCTGCGCAAGATCGTGGCCGAGCGGATGGTCGAGTCCCTGCACACGCAGGCCCAGCTCACCACCGTGGTCGAGGTCGACGTCACCCGGGTCGCCAAGCTGCGGGCCAAGGCCAAGGAGTCGTTCAAGGCGCGCGAGGGTGCGAACCTCACCTTCCTGCCCTTCTACACGCTCGCCGCGGTCGAGGCGCTCAAGGCGTTCCCGAAGATCAACGCGTCGATCGACCCCGAGAAGGGCGAGATCACCTACCACCCGTCGGAGAACGTCGGCATCGCCGTCGACACCGAGCGTGGCCTCGTGGTCCCGGTCATCAAGAACGCCGGCGACCTCAACCTCGCCGGCGTCGCCCGCCAGATCGGCGACCTCGGTGCCCGCACCCGGGCGAACAAGGTGGGCCCGGACGAGCTGTCCGGCGCGACCTTCACGATCACGAACACAGGCTCGGGCGGCGCGCTCATCGACACGCCGATCGTCCCGGGCGGCCAGGTCGCGATCCTCGGCACCGGCACGATCACCAAGAAGCCGGCGGTCGTGACCGGGCCCGACGGCGAGGAGACCATCGCGATCCGCCAGTTCGCGTACCTGTTCCTCTCTTACGACCACCGCCTGGTCGACGGTGCGGACGCCGCCCGCTTCCTCACGGCGGTCAAGGCCCGCATCGAGGAGGGCGCGTTCGAGTCCGAGGTCGGTCTCTGACCCGGGCCTGACCGCTCGTCTCGAGCACCGCGAGGGCGTCCCCGGCTCCGGCCGGGGGCGCCCTCGCGTCGTGGGGCCGCCTCTGGTGCCGCAGCCCGTCGCGCGGTCGCCCCGTCGTGAATTCGCCCCGTCGTACGCTCGCCCCGTCGTACGTTCGCCCCGTCGTACGTTCGCCCCGTCGTACGTTCGCCCCGTCGCGCCGTCGCCCCGTCGCCCGCGGCGCCGTCGTCGGAGCGGTCACCCGAGCCGTCCGTCGGCCGCGCCTGCGGTTCCGCTGCGAGCCAAGTTCCTCGTTCCTCGTTCCTCGTTCCTCGTTCCTCGTTCCTCGGCCCCACCCTGCGCCGCACGTCTGCCTCACCCGACCGTCGTCACGCGCCACCCGTCGTCGGTCCACGCCAGCCCCAGCGACGCACGGCGTACGCCCGACGCCGGCACCTGCGCCGTCGAGCCGTCGGCCGCCTCCTGGACGTGGGCGTCGATCTCGTACCTGACGTCCACCAGCGCCGTGTCGCCTGCGCTCTCGCGCGTGCTGGCGCCGTGCACCTCGACCTGGGCGCCGCGGACGGTGGTGCCCGAGCTCTCGACCCGGGCCAGGAGCCGGGAGTCCGCGTCGTGCGCCGCGGAGCCGCGCCGGTCGACCCCGTCGACCGAACCGGGGCCGCCGGACAGCAGGGCGACCCGCGACCGGGTGAGCGCGGCGGCCGCTGCCGCCGGGGCGTGCCGGTCGCGCACCGCGCGGACGTCGGCGAACGCGTCGGACGCCGGGGCGTCGGCAGCCGGATCCCCGCCGGCGACGGACGAGGCCGGGACGGCCGCCACCTCGGCCACGGCGGACCCGGGCGCCGCGACGCCCGCGCCCTCGTCCGGCTGGCGCACCTCGAGCCCCACGGCGACGAGGCCCGCCACCACGACCGCGACCCCCATCGCCCCCACGACGCCGGGCAGCCGGCGCCGGACACCGCGCCGACGCCGACGCCGGACGATGCCCGCGTCGCCCCGGCGGCTCCCGCGCCCTCCCGGCGGACCATCGGCCAGGCCGCCCGGCTGACCGGTGGGCGTTCCGACGGGCCCGGCACCCCTACGCCGGCGCCGCCGGGCGACACCACGCGCAGGGTGCGCGCCGCCCGGGTCGCGCCCCGGCTCCCGAGCCGGCCGGCGCACCGCGCGCCGCGTGGCCGGCACGCCGCCCGAGCGGGGACCGGCACCGCCCGCGGACGCCGCGGTCCCGTCGGCGTCAGGTTCTGCGTCACCGTGTCGCGCCCGGTCGCGTGCGCCCGCGCCGAGCGCCGCGGCCGCGAGCCGGGCGCGTTCCGGCAGGTGCACGGGCTCGGCGTCGAGGGCGGCGTCGGCGTGCGCCGCGAGCGTCCCCGCCTCGGGCCGGACTCGCGGGTCGGGGGCCAGCGCCGGCGCCAGCACCGCGCCCAGCGCGACGACGTCGTCGTCCGAGCGGTCGCCGACGAGCCCGGCCACGAGGGTCGCCAGCGCGTGCACGTCGCGCGCGGCGGCGTCGTCCCCCGTCCCGCCTCTTCCCGGCCCCACGACAGAGGAGGCGGCCGCCCCCGCCACCGGCACGGCGCCGTCCGCGGGCTCGAGCCGCGGCCGCAGCATCCCGACGCCGTCGGCGTCGAGCACGACGTCGCGAACCGTGAGCCCGCCCTGGTCGAGCCCCGCGCTGTGCAGCGCCGCCAGGCCCTGGGCGACGGCGACGAGCAGCCCGGCCGCCTCCGCGGCCGACAGCCGCCCCCGGACCTCGAGCACCGCGGGCAGGTCGGCCACGGCACCCGGTCCGCGACGCACGGCGAGCCGGTCGTCGGCCCGGAGCTGGGCGCCGGCGACCGGCTCGACCCGCGGATGGTCCAGCGCGGTCAGCGCCCGCACCCGGCGGACCAGCTCGTCGCGGGCGGCGGCGTCGGCGGGGATGGGGATCAGGATGTCGTGCGGCACCGCACCATCGAACACCGCGCCGGCCACCGCGCGTGCGCGTCATCCACAGGCCGCGGCCCGGCCGACGGACGCACCGACGCGGGCACGGGAGACGGCCGCGGGTCACACGTCGACGCGGCGCCCCTCGCGCGCGGAGACGCGCGCGGCGTCGAGCACCTCGGCGGTGCGCACGGCGTCGGCCGGGTCGACCGGCGCGGGCGCCTCGCCGTGCAGCCACGGCCCCAGGGCCCGGTAGAAGTCCGCGTGCCCGCCCGGGGCGAAGGGGACCGCCTGCCGCTCGCGCGCCCGCGTGAGCCACCCGAGCGTCCCGTCGGGCGCTCCTGAGTCCATGACCTCGAACGGCGAGGCGTCCTGCTCGAACGACGTCACCAGGTACGCCCCGGCCGTCCCCAGCACGCGCGTGCGGGGGCCCGGGGCGCCGACGACCGACCCGGCCCACAGCCGCGACACCACGCCGCGCGGGCTCGCGGCGAGCCCGCCGCCGGCCCCGTGCTGCAGGACGAGGAAGACGTCGTCCTCCGTCGGGGTGGTGAGCGCGCGCGTCTGCGCCCACACCGACTCGACCCGCCCGAAGAGCTGCGTGGCCGAGTCGACCAGGTGCGGCCCGAGGTCGAGGAGCAGCCCCCCGCCGGTCGGGTCGTTCTCCTTCCACCGCTGGCGGGGCACCGGGCGCCACCGCTCCCAGCGGCGCTCGAAGGTGTGCACCTCCCCCAGCTCGCCGCGCTCGAGCAGGGCCGCCAGCGTGAGCTGCTCCGGGTCCCAGCGGCGGTTCTGGAAGACGGTGAAGGGCGTGCCGGTGGTGCGCGCCTCCTCCACGACGGCGCGGGCCTGGTGCCCGTCGAGCCCGATGGGCTTGTCCAGCACGAAGGGGATGCCCCCGCGGGCGAGCTGCGCCGCCTGCTGGGCGTGCAGCGCGGTCGGGCTCGCCACGACGACGAGGTCGTACGTGGCCCGCGCGGCCATCAGCGAGTCGAGGTCGGCGTGCAACCGCGCGCCCGGCCAGTCGCCCGCCGCCTGGTTGCGCCGCCCCGGGTCGCGCGTCACGACCGCCGTCACCGACAGGCCGGCCTCCGCGGCCAGGCGGGCGTGGATCTCGCGGCCCGCTCCCCCGTAGCCCACGATCGCGAGGCGCGGGGGCGCCCCGCCGCCCCCGGCCGGTTCCGTCGTGCCGTCCGTCGTCGCCTCGGGCTGCTCAGTCATGACGTCCATGGTGCCCGACGCGCGCCCGCGAGACCGGCAGCGCCCCGCGGACGCGACGCCCCGGGTCGCCCCGACGGGCAGACCGTAGCGCGAGGCAATAGCGTGTGCGGCGTCCTCACCGCAGAGGGCGGCGAGGCATGTGAAAGGGGCAGCACATGCGAGACAGACGCTCCACCATCGTCACCGCGGCCGTCGCGTCGGCCGCACTCGTCGGTACGTCGCTGGTCGCGACGTCGTCCGGCGCCTCCACCGCCACGGCGGGGGCACCCACAGGCACCACGCTGCCGGCCGCCACGGCCGACATCCCCACCCCGGAGGATTTCTTCGGGTTCGAGATGGGCACCGAGGGGCGGCTCGCCGCCTACCCGGACGTCCTGGACTACATGAGGTCGATCGCCGAGAGCTCCGACCGCGTCGACTACGAGACCGTCGGGGAGACGACCGAGGGCAACGAGTACGCCACCGTGTTCATCAGCTCGCCCGAGAACCTGGAGCGCCTCGACGAGATCGTCGAGCTCAACCAGCGCCTGTCGGACCCCCGGTCGACGTCGCCCGAGGAGGCTCGCGCACTGGCACGTGAGAGCGTGCCGATCTACCACCTGGAGGCGACCATCCACTCCACGGAGGTCGGCAACGGGCAGGCGATCAACGACATCGTGCACCGGCTCGCCACGGAGACGTCGGACTTCACCGAGCAGGTGCTCACGGACTCGGTCATCATGCTCGTCCCGTCGCAGAACCCGGACGGCCAGGTGAAGGTCGTCGACCACTTCGACCGCACGGCCGGCACCGACCTGGCGCGCGTCTACCCGGACCTCTACCAGAAGTACACCGGGCACGACGACAACCGCGACTGGACGATGTTCACGCAGGTCGAGGCGCGATACCGGCTCGGTCTCACCAGGGAGTACCGGCCGGTGATGACGCACATCATGCACCAGCAGGGCAACAGCGGGGAGCGGATCTTCGTCCCGCCGTACGGGGGCGTGACCAGCCCGAACGTGCCCGGGAACTCCAACGCGTCGGCGTCCGCCGTCGGGCAGCACGCGATGCGGGCCCTCACCGCCGAGGGCAAGAAGGGCGTCGGCACCGACGACTACCACATCTACTGGACGCTGGAGCAGCCGGTCGGCTTCTTCCCGTTCACGGGCACCGGCGTGTACCTCACGGAGATCGCGTCCGTGACCGACCTGGCGTACCCGCAGCGGTCGCGCGACGGCGGCCCGCTCGGCCCGCAGACGCCGACCCAGGACCTCATCCAGCCTTACGACGACGACACGTGGACGCTGAAGGACATCGTCGAGTACGCCGAGACCGCGACGTACGCGGGCATGGAGTACGTCGCCGCCAACGGCGAGGCCCTGCTGTACGACAACCTCTACGCCGCGCCGCTGGAGTTCACCGAGAACGGCGTGGCGTCGGGCGTGCAGGCCTACGTGGTCGACGCGGACCAGCGCGACCCGTACGCCACGTACGAGATGCTCGAGCGGCTCGAGTGGACCGGGGTCGAGATCGACCGCGCGACGGCGCCGTTCACGGCCGGCGGCGAGCGGTACCCCGCGGGCTCATGGGTGGTCGCCACGCACCAGCCGCTCGGCAACTGGGCCGACCAGCTGCTCGGCACCGACGAGTACCCGGTCGAGGACCTGCCGTACGCCGAGGCGACGACGAGCCTGCCGCTGCAGCTCGGCGTCGACGTGGCCGCGGTCGACGAGCCGGTCGAGGCCGACCTCGAGCGGGTCGAGCAGGTCGAGGTCCCCGAGGTCGAGATGCCGGCCGCGCCGGGGGCGTCCGGGGCGTACCTCGTCCGGCCGGAGTCGTACGGGACCATCCCGATGGTCGCCGCCCTGCAGAAGGCGAACATCACCACCTTCCGGGCCGGCGCGGAGTTCACCGCCGACGGCACGGACTACCCGGCGGGCACGTACGTGGTCCCGGCCACGCCGCAGGCGCGACGGGTGCTGGCGACCTCGAGCGCCGACGTCGGCGTGCCCGTGGCGGCGACGGCGCAGGCTCCCGCGGTCGAGGGCATCCAGCTCAAGCCGCGCACCCGCGTCGGGCTGCTGCGCGGGGCCAACAACATGCCGGGCGGCTGGGACATGTACGTCATGGACCGGTACGGCGTGAACTACGAGGTCGTGGGCGCGCAGGACTTCCAGTCCGGCCGCCTGACCGACGTCTACGACACGATCGTGCTGCCGCAGGGCATCTCGAAGGACGACATCGTCGAGGGCCTCGACCCCGCGGAGTACGACGAGGAGTTCGCCTGGGCGTACGGGGTCGGCGAGCGCGGGTGGCGCAAGCTGCGCCAGTTCGTGCGCCAGGGCGGCACGCTCCTGGCGATCGGCGACACCGTCGAGACGGCCGACGAGCTGCTCGACCTGCCGATCGAGCCGGCGCTGCCCGAGGACTCCGACGAGTTCGCGACCGGCGGGAGCCTGCTCAACCACGAGTTCGACACGTCGGACATGGTCGCGTGGGGCCTGCCGGAGCAGTGGCCGGTGTGGCTGTACAACACGCAGGCGTGGACCCCGACCGGGGCCGGCGCCGACGTCGTGTCCACCTACCCGACCCAGGACGTGCTCGCCAGCGGCTACCTGCGCGGCGAGGAGCACGTCGCCGGCACGGCCAACGTCGTGTCGTTCGACATCGGCAAGGGGAAGGTCGTCACGTACGGCAGCGAGGTGACGTTCCGGTCTCTGCCGCGGTCGTCGTTCACCCTCCTGTACAACGCCGTCTACGGCGGGCCGGCCGCCGAGGTGAGCTCGACGCAGCTCTCCCGGCTCCGGCCGGCGTTCGCGGCCGACGGGCGCCTGCGCGGCGAGTAGCCGGGCGAACCGGGCACGACGGCGGCGCACGGGGATCGCTCCCCGTGCGCCGC
>NZ_BAAAPM010000009.1:245474-316701 GCF_039531145.1 Isoptericola hypogeus | reverse complement strand
GCCGCCGCGGCGGCGCCCGGGTCGCCGGCAGCCCGCAGCGCGGCCGCGTGCACGCCGCCCACGACCGCCTCGAGCACGCGCTCCCCCGCCCCGCGGGTGCGCGCCAGCTCGGCCGCGCTCCGCGCCACGGCGACGTCGGCCCGCCCTGCCGCGAGGTCCAGCCGGGCCCGCAGGTGCTCCGTCGGCAGCGACCGCACCTCGTCGAGGAGGGGCACGGCCCCGTCCGTGTCGCCCGACTCGAGCCGGTGCTCCACCTCGACGACGAGCGCCTCGTCCACGGCCTGCCGGTCACCGCGCGCGTCGGCGGCGGCGCGCGCGGCGGCCGCCCTCTCCCCCACGTCGGGGCTCCCGGTGCGCATGCCGACCCGCGCCCCGGCCACGAGCACGTACGGGACGGACCACGCCTCCAGGCCCGCCAGCTCGACGAGGGCCCGGTCCACGGCGGCGGCCGCCTGCGCGACGTCGTCGCGCAGCAGGTGCAGCTCGGCGACGTTCGCCAGCTCGAACGAGACGTCGGCGGCGTTGCCCGTCCGCTCTGCGAGCTCGAGCGCCCGTGCGCCGGCGGCGAGCGCGTCGCCGAGCCGCCCCGAGCGCCGCGCCTGCTCGCGCTGCACGGAGAGCACGGAACCCAGGATGTGCTGGTCGCCGAAGGCCTCGGCGTGCGGCAGCGCCTGGTCCGCCGCCCGGCCCGCCTCGACGAACCGGCCGTCCAGGGCGTACGCGCTGGCCAGGAGCGACGACGCGCGGGCGAGGAGGCCCCGGCGGTCCGGGCCGAGCACCCGGCCGGCGGCCGCGCGCCCCGCGGTGGCCGCGACGACGGCGTCCGCGTAGCGCCCGACCACGAGGTACGCCAGCGCCGACCCGAGGCGGTGGATCGCGACGGCGTGGGGCCCGACGTCGTCGCCGAGGGCGTACGTCTCCAGCACGACGAGGGCGGTGTCCGCGTCCCGGGCCCGCGCCAGCGACTCCGCGAGCCGTCCGGCGGCCTCCGCCAGCAGGTCCGGCTCCTCCCTCCGCGCGAGGTCGTCGACGGCCTCGCGCAGGATCCGGACCGCCTCCGGGTACCGGCCCATGCGCTGCAGCACCGCGCTGCGGTCGACGCGCGCGCGGGCGGCGTCCGCCACCGCACGGTCGAGGCGTTCGGTGAGCTGCAGGTAGTACCGGTCCGCGGTGTCGTTGGCCCCCAGTGCGGCGGCACGCTCGGCGGCCCGCCGCAGATAGTCCACGGCGCGAGGGTCGTCCGCGCGGGCGAGGTGCCCGGCGAGCGTGTCCACGGCGTCGGGCCGCCGGCGCAGCACCGCGTCCGAGTACGCCGCGTGGATCTGCCGGCGCCGCGCCGACGACAGCCGCTCGTAGCACGTGACCCGCACGAGCGGGTGCCGGAAGGCGAGCCCCGGCACCGTCCGGCCGTCGACCGCGACCTCGCGCTCGACCAGCACGGACGCGAGCACGGCTCCCTCCGCCCCGGACGACGCCCGGGCGGCGGACATGCCGGGGTGCAGTCCCTCGGCGGCCACCTCGACGGCCTCGGACAGGGAGACGCCGTCGCCCGCCACCGCCACGACCTCCGCCACCCGGCGCGCCGCGGGCTCGAGGCGCGACAACCGCTCCGCGACGAGCTGCCGCACGCCCCGCGGCGCCGCGATGTCGGCCGGGTCGTCTCCCGTGCCCGCCGGGCCGCGGTCGTCCTCGTGCTCCCGGCGCTCCACCTCGCGGGCGAGCTCCACCGCGAACAGCGGGTTGCCGAGCGAGAGCTCCCAGACCCGTTCGCGCACCCGTTCGCCGGGGTCGCGCCCGAGGGTGTCGGTCACGAGAACGTCGACGTCGGCACGGGACAGCCGCCCCAGGTCGACCACCCGCGCGAGCCCGGCGCGCCCGAGCCCGGTCAGCACGCCACGCCGCGGGTCGTCCTCGTCCAGCTCGTCGTCGCGGAACGTCACGACGAACCGGACGGCGCTGCGCTCCTGGGCCGCCCGGCGCGCCAGGTGCCCCACGAGCTGCAGCGACCCGAGGTCTCCCGCGTGCACGTCGTCGAAGACCACGAGCACCGGCGCGGTGGCCGCCAACTCGTCGAGGAGTGCGCCGACGGCGCGGAAGAGCCTGAGCCGCTCCTCCTCAGGGCTGCGGGACGAGGCGGTCTCCGCGAGGCCGAGGGACGGCAGCACCGCGGCGAGGTCGGGGTGCTCCACCGCGACGTCCGCCCGGCGCGCCACCGGGGCGTCGGAGAGCCACGCGTCGAGCGCCTCCACGACCAGCCCGTACGGCGTGCTCCCCTCCGCCTCGTGCCCCGCTCCCCACAGCACGGTCCACCCGGCGTCGACGGCGCGACGCGCGGTCTCCGTCACCCACCGCGTCTTGCCCAGGCCGGCCTCGCCGCCCACCAGCGCGACCGGAGCGGGGTCGTCCCCCAGGACGCCGTCCACCACCGACCCGTGCCCGACCGTCCGGCCGGGCGGCGCGTCGCGCAGCGGGGCGGGCACGTAGCGATGGGTGGCGGCGCGCACGGGTTCGGTCCCCGCGCCCAGCGCACGGCGGTGCAGCCGCTCGGTCGCGGCGTCCGGGCGCACACCGAGCTCGGCCGCGAGCGCCTGGCGGCAGCGGTGGTACTGCCGCAGGGCCTGCCGCCGCAGCCCCTTGGCCAGGTACGCCTCCATCGCCAGGCGGTGCGCCCGCTCGTCGGCCGGGTCGGCGTCGAGCAGGTCCTGCGCCGCCTCGACCGCCTCCTCCGCCGACCCGTCCGCGAGCAGCGCCTCGCCGTGCGCGACCCGCAGCCGCCGGCGCAGGTCGGCCAGGTGCTCGCGGCGCGCGCGCGCCCAGTCGGCGTACCGGTCCTCGGGCAGGAGCTCGCCCGTGAACCGCGCCAGGGCGGAGGCGAGCGCGACCGCTTCCCCGGCGCGCAGGGCGTCGGCCGCGCCGCGCTCGGCGTCGTCGGCGTCGACGTCCACGAGCGCCGTGAGACGCAGCAGTACGCCGTCGGTCACGAGGTACGACGACGCGGCCCGCGGGGCGAGGTCCGGCTCCAGGGCGCGCCGCGCCGCGTGCAGCGTCACCCGCAGGTTCCGCTGCGCCGCCTCCGGCCCGGCGTCGGGCCAGCACACCGCCATCACCTGCTCGCGGTGCAGCTGGTGCCCGGGGCTCACGGCCAGGAGCTTGACGAGGTCGCGGGCGGCGGCCCGGGGCCAGCGGGCCTCGGGTGCGTGAGCGCCCGCCCGGTCGACGCCGAACCCCCCGAGCAGCCGGACCCGCAGCCGCGGGACCTGGCGCTCGGGCGCCGTCTGGTCCTCGATCCCGGTGCCGCTCACGGGGCGACACGATAGACCTCGGGATCGCGTCTCGTGTCACGGGTGTCAGCGGCACACGTCCCCGGCACCCCGGGCGATGGCCGTCGTCGGTCGTCCGGAAGACGGGACGAGCCCCCGGCCTGGTGGCCGGGGGCTCGTCGAGCGGCGGCGGGCCGGGCGCCCCGCGCGCCGGTCAGGACGCGTCGATGCCGAACGTCGTCAGGTGGCGGATCCCGTTCTCCGAGATCCGGTACCCACCGCCGAGCAGCTCGGCGGCCCGGTCGGTGCCCACCTCGTCGAAGTTGAGCATCAGCACCTCGTCGACCCCGTCGGAGTCGAGGTCGGCCACGAGGGCCTCACGCCCGCCGGGCGTGAGCCCGCTCGCCAGCGAGGGCGGATACTGACGCCCGGCGGTGAGGACGGCGGGGTCGTAGACGGAGAAGCCGCCCGCGCCCGCGGCGACGATCAGCGACCGGCCGCCGGGGCCCGTGGCCAGGTCAGCCGTCGAGATCAGCGGCACGGTCAGGGTCTGGTGGTCGACGCCGTCCGGCGTCCACGTGCGCAGGCTCGCGCTGCCCGCCTGCACCAGCCCGTCGGGCGTGGTGATGAAGTTGCCGTGCGTCCACAGCCCGCCGGTGGCCGTGGTGTGCAGCAGCTCGCCGGTGCGGCCGTCGCGGATCTCCACGAAATTGTACGTGTTCTTGAACGGCTCCGTCGCATCCGCGTACCAGGTGTAGACCACGGCGTGGCCGTCCGCGTACGGGATCTCCGGCGAGGCGAACGTCCCGTGGCGCAGCGGCACCGCACGGACGACGCCGTTGGTGCTCCCCGCCGGGTTCGGGTCGACGGTCCAGGCCACCGAGCCGTCGGCCGCGGCCAGGGCGACCCCGCCGGCGGCGGTCTCGTCCAGGTCGAGCCCCTTCTGGCTCACGTACTGGGCGTAGACCTGGCCGTCGCCGAACGACACGTCGGCGAAGACGACCTCGCCCGCGTCCTTCGGCGCGTACGACCAGACCTGGCGGCCGCGGCCGTCGTAGGCCCGCACCGCGTCGGTCGCGACGACGATCTCCTCGTCGCCGTCCCCGTCCAGGTCGCTGGCAGCGACGGTGCGCACGAACTGGGCGCCGCCGTCGATGGTGCGCAGCACCTTGCCCGTACGGGCGTCGAGGACCACGGTCGCGGAGTCGGCCGCGACGAGGACCTCGTCCTTGCCGTCGCCGTCCACGTCGGCCGTCACCATCGCGTGGATCTGGCCGGGAACGGTGGTGTGCCACAGCTCCCGCGGCTCGCCGCCGACGAGCGACGGGCCCGAGTAGGCCCACACCCCGCGCGACTCGCCGCCGACGACCACGTCGAGGTGCTCGTCGCCGTCGACCCGCGTCGTCACGGCCGACGACAGCTCCGCCTGCATCGGCAGGACGTCGCGCTCGCGGCCGGTCAGCAGCGTGTAGGTGTGGACGTTCTGGTCGGGGTCGACCGTGCGAAGGTTCCACCCGAGCCCGCGGACGGGCTCAGCCGCGGTCTGCGACGCCACGGCGAGGCCGCGCTTCTCCCACAGGACGGTGCCGGTGGGGCCGAGCAGGACAGCGAGCCGCGCAGCCCGGAGGGCGCCGCGGTTCGCCGCGCCCTCGTTCCCGGCGTCGTCCTGGTAGGAGACGACGAGCCGGCCATCGACGGCCTGCAGACCCCAGGCGATGGCGCCGTTGTCGATGTTGGCCTTGTCCCGCTTCACCGTCCGCGACCACATCAGCCCGCCCTCGCGGCCGTCGAACGCCCGCACGGTGCTGGCGTTGACCACCAGGTTCGAGTCGAACGTGGCCTCGCTCACCGCGAAGGCGTCGCCCTTGCCGAGGTCGAGGTCGCCGACGACGAGGTCGATCGGCAGCGCGTTGACCCGGGTCTCGAGGACCGACCGCTCGCCGCCGGCGAGGGAGTACGCCACCACGGCGTAGTCGACGGCGTCCATGGTGTCCGACTGCTCCAGGGCGAGCAGCCGGTCGTGGGTGGCGTCCAGGTGGAGCTGACGCGAGTAGCGCCGGTCCGTCTGCGACCACACCGTGGAGCCGTCCGCGACGTCGAGCACGAGCGTGTGACCGCTCGGGACGGCGTCGAGGCTCGTCTTGCGCTGGTTCCAGCCGACGGCCACCCGTCCGTCGCCGAGCGGCTCGATCGTCGACCAGACGGCGGCCGCCCCGGCCCCCGTGTCGTACGACCACAGCTCCTCGGCCGTGAGGCCCTCGCCGTCGGGCGTGAGCTCGAGCGCGGTCAGCGTCGCCGTGGCGCCCGCCGGGGCGTTGAGGTTGTTCGTCGGCGAGTCGGCGACCAGCAGAGTGTCCCCGACGAGGGAGATCGCGTGGGCCCCCGCGTACAGCTTGTGCCACAGCATGTCGCCGGTCGCGCCGTCGAGCACGGAGACGAACGTGCCGTTGGGCAGCGACGACCCCGGCGACGTGAACGGGCGGTACGGCGTGACGCCGGCGCTCGCGGAGAAGACGACGTCGTCGACGCCGTCGCCCGAGAGGTCACCGGTGGCCCACCCCTGGTCGGAGGACGGCGTGCCGACGCCCACCGCGTTGAAGCCCATCACGGTGCGGACCCGGAACGGCACGGACTGCCACGGCCGGACGTTCTTGACCTGCCACTGGCCGTAGTAGTCGTCGTTGCCCCGCGTCCAGACGACGTCGCCGTCGGCGGTGCGGCGCTGGACCGTGCCCAGCGCGCTGAGCACGACGTAGCCGCCGTCGGTGCCGTCGAGGGACCCGGTCACGGACATGCCGTCGACGGACTCGATCGCGGACCGCTTCGTCACCGTCAGCGCGGCGTCCTCGTCGGCCGTGGCAGCCTCTTCGTTCGCGGCGGCGTCATCTGCGGCGGTCGCCTCGTCGGCGTCCTCCGTGTCCGCGACGTCGTCCCCGTACGGGTCGAGGTTCAGGCGACCCGCGAGGATGTCCGCCTGCTTCTGCGTCAGCTTCATGGCCTTCGACCCAGCGCCGTCACCGGCGGCGGGGTCCGCCACCTCGGACGGGGTGAAGGTGATCGCGGTGTCGTCGGCCAGCAGCGCGGCGTCCACGGCGTAGTCCAGGGCCACGGTGCCGGCCTGGTTCTCGATGCCCACCGTCGCGGACGAGCCCTTCTCGACGTCGCCCTTCAGGCCGCGGTACTGCAGCGTGATGTCGCTCGTCGCCTCGTCGAAGAGGACCTCGAACGAGACCCGCCTGCTCGGGTCGGAGTCGAGCCTCGCGTTCTCCCAGACGATCGCGAAGGTGCGGGCGCCTGCCTTGCCGGTGGTCGTCGTCGAGACCTTCGAGAGGCGGTCGAGCACGAGGTCGTCCCAGTACGCCGCGACGATCCCGTTCGGCGCGGCCTCGGCCGGCAGCGCGGTGTTGGCGTAGTCGCCGAGGCGGGGCTGCAGGAAGTTCACGAGCCCGTTCGTGGTGACGTTGACGTTGGAGTACGAGACGCCGTAGAAGCTCACCGGGAACGGCAGCGCGAGCGTCGTCGCGTCCTCGTCGCCGGTGAGGGCGACCCGGTCGCGGCCCGAGACCCAGGACGAACGCACCTCGGTGCACGAGTTCCCGAGCACGTCGGTGCGCGCCGGCAGGTCGACGGTGACCGTCTCGGCGCCGTCGACGGTGAGCGGGTCGCTGCCGACGCCGTTGCACAGCACCGGCGCGGCGGGCCGCGTGACGAGGGTGTAGTCCCCCTCGGCGACGGCGGGGACCGAAAAGCGGCCCCGCGCGTCGGTGGTCACGGCGTCGAGCGGCGTGCCCGAGACGGCCACGGTCGCGCGGGCGAGCACGTCGCCGTTCGCGTCGTGCACCGTGCCGGTCACCGCGTGCGAGGGCACGGCGGCGAGGGAGAAGTCCTGCGCGACGTCCTCGCCGGCGGCGAGCTCCACGCCCTCGAGGGACTGCGGGGCGTAGCCGTATCCGGCGACGTCCAGCGTGTAGGTGCCCGCGGCCAGGGTCATGCGGTACGACCCGTCGGCCTTGGTCGTGACGGTCCGGGACACCCCGGTGCCGCTGGCCTTCACCGTGACGTTCGAGGCCGGCGCACCGTCGGTGTCCGTCACCGTGCCGGTGACCGTCGCGGCGGTGTGGGGGGCCGCGTCCACGGCGGCGAGCACGTCGAGCTTGCCCTCGCCCCAGACGTTGTTGTCGTCGGCGTCGCCGCCGCAGCGGACGTCCTCGACGTCGCGAGCCGTGTCGTCGAGCAGGGTCCGCGTGCCCTCGATGTTGCCGATGAGGGACGGCGCCTGCGCCCACAGCAGCGCGACGGCGCCCGCGACGTGCGGGGTGGCCATCGAGGTGCCGTTGAGCGCCGTGTACGTGGAGCCGGGGTACGTCGAGCGCACGTTCACGCCCGGCGCGGACAGGCTCGGCGTCGCCGAGCCGTCGAGCGCCGACGGGCCGTAGCCGGAGAACGACGCGATCTTGCCGGCCGCGTCGTAGGCGCCGACCGCGTACACGGCCTGCTGGGCGCCCGGCGACGTCGCCGTGGAGCAGGTACGTCCGTCGCCGTCGTTGCCGGCGGCGAAGGCGTCGAAGATGCCGGCCGCGTTCCACGCGGCGACGGTCTCGCCGTAGAACGAGGTCTGCCCGCCGCCCCACGAGTTGTTCACGACGTTGGGCGCCAGGTCCGGGCGCGGGTTCTGCCCGTTGGCGTCGGTCGGCGCGAGGATCCACTGGCCCGCGGCCAGCAGCGACGCGTCGGAGCAGCTGCGCGCCTCGCAGCCCTTGGCGGCGATCCACGTGGCGCCGGGCGCGACGCCGATGCCGTCCGCACCGACCATGGTGCCCATCGTGTGGGTGCCGTGGCCGTTGTTGTCGCAGGGGGTGTCGCCGCAGGTGCCGGTCGGGTCGTAGAAGTTGTAGTCGTGGTCGAACGTCCCGTCACCGAGGTTGCCTCGGTAGGAGTCCACGAGCGCCGGGTGGTCGTACTGGACCCCGGAGTCGATGTTGGCGATGACGATGCCCTCGCCGCGGTCGTCGTACGTGGACCAGACCTGGTCGGCCTTGATGTCCGCGACGCCCCACTCGGGCGTGACCGCGTCGTCCGCGGTCGTGCCCGTCTCGTCCGCCGTCCCGTCCGCCTCCGTCGCGGACTCGACCGCCGACGCCAGCGCGGCCGGCGACGCCTCGGAGTCCTGCAGCTCGTAGTGCTGCTCGCCGACGATCTCGGCGACGTCGTCGCGCGCGGTGAGCTGCTCGACGACCGCAGGGTCGTCGGTGGTCACGCGCAGGACGTTGGCGATCCAGAACGGCTCGTAGCCGACGCCCTCCGCGTCGAGCAGCGCGCGCACGGGCTCCTGGGTGGTGGTCGCCGTGTCCTGCAGGGCCTCGACGGTGGCCTCGGCCTTCGCGGTGTGGCTCTTGCGCCGCTCGGCGGCGGACAGGTCGGCCTGGTCGTCCATGACGACGTAGAAGGTCGATTCCTTCTCCGCGGTCAGGGCGCGCGCGACGGACGCTTCGACCTTGGCGTCGCCGTCGGGCTGCGGGTCGGTGGACGCCGCGGTGGCGGCGGGCGCGACGGTCGCGCTGAGCGCGAGCGTCGTGGCGACCGCCCAGGCGACGCGGCGCCTCAGGGTGCGGGGTGAGGACACGAGGGGATCTCCTTGTTCCGCCGGGCCAGGGCCCGGCGCGGGACGGTTGCCGTCACGCTAGGGAGCGGGAGTTACAGACCAGTTACCCGGACGCCGGCCCCCCGCTTGCCTGCTTCTCCCACCTCCCGTAGACCTTGGAGGACGCACGACGCTCACGGAGCCCACCTGGACGGAGCAGACGATGGCGACACGGCTGAACAAGACGGCGCTCGATCAGGCACGCGCGCTGGTGCGCGACGGGAAGGTCGTGCGCGACGAGCGCGACGACTGGAGCGAGCACGCCCCGAGCGCCGACGACGAGAACCGGTTCGTCGACGCCCAGGGGTGGACGGAGTTCCGGCACTGGCACCTCGGCGTCGACGACGACGAGAACCCCGAGACGAAGCAGGCGGTCAGCTTCCCCTACGGCGACCTCACGAAGGTCCACCGCTGCGCGGTGATCTCGCTGGAGAGCCGCGCGGGGCAGTACGACCACGACGACATCCGGGACGCCGCCAAGGCGCTGCTGGAGCTCATCGACTCGACGGGGTGACCCCGCGTCCCAGCCGCGAGGGCCACCACGTCCGGTCGCCGACGTCGTGTACGAGTGCAGGCACGAGCAGGCTGCGGACCACGAGCGTGTCCACCAGGACGCCGAACGCCACGATGAACGCGATCTGGGCGAGGAAGAGCAGCGGGACCACGCCGAGCGCGGCGAACGTCGCCGCGAGCACGACGCCCGCGGACGTGATGACCGAGCCCGTGACGGCCAGCCCGCGCAGCACTCCACGACGGGTGCCGACCTGCAGGCTCTCCTCGCGCACGCGCGTCATGAGGAAGATCGAGTAGTCCACCCCGAGCGCGACCAGGAAGCAGAAGGCATAGAGCGGGACGGCCGGGTCGGCGCCGGGGAAGCCGAGGACGTGGTCGAACACGAGGGCCGCCACCCCCAGCGCGAACCCGAAGGACAGCACGTTGGCGGCCATGAGCAGCGCCGCCGCGAGGACGGAGCGCAGCAGCAGCACCAGGATCACGAAGACCACCGCGAGCACCACGGGCACGATGACGCGCAGGTCGCGCTGCCCGGCCACCTGCGTGTCGAGGCGCTCGGCGGCAGCGCCGCCCACGACCGCGTCCGGCGAGACGTCGTGCACGGAGGTGCGCAGGTCGGCCACCGTGTCGACCGCCTCCTGGCTGTCCGACGGCGCCGCGGTCGTGACGTCCACCCGCACCTGCCCGTCGACGACCAGCGGGTCGCCCTGGGCCGGCTGTCCCGGCGCGGCGGCGGGCTGGTCCGTGACGACGGTCGCGGCGGTGACGCCGCCGGTGCCCTCGGCCGCGGCGACCACGGCGTCGGCGTCGTCCTCGGGCGCGACGACGATCGCGGGCTGGGCGGACACGCCCTCGAAGTGACGGGTCAGCGCCTCCTCCCCGTCGACGGAGTCGACCTGGGTGAGGAAGACCTCGGAGTCCCCGGTGCCGCTCGCGTCGAGCGTCGGGACGAACGCCGCCCCGGCGGCGAGCACGAGGGCGGTCACGACCCACACCGGGCGGTCGTGCCGGCCGACGAAGCTCGCCACCCGCGACCAGATCCCGTGCGCGGCGACGTCCACCCGGTCGTCGTCGGCGTCGTCGACGGCTCCGGCCGCCCCACAGTGCCCCGGGGTGCCGCCGGCCGGGTCGGTCGCGTCCGGCGCTCCGGGGGCGTCGGAGTGCCGGCCCAGCGCGTGCGGGATCCGGGGCCAGAACACCCACCGCGCCCGCTGGCCGCCGACGAGGAGCAGCGCCGGCAGGAGGGTGAGCGCGGACAAGAACGCGGCGACGATGCCGATCGCCGCGACCGGCCCGAGGCTGCGGTTGGACGCCAGGTCGGACAGGAGCAGGCACAGCAGGCCCGCGATGACCGTGCCGGCGCTCGCGGCGATGGGCTCGATCGAGGCACGCACCGCGCGCCGCAGCGCGGTGTACGGCGACACGGTGACGGTCAGCTCCTCGCGATAGCGCGCGACGAGGAGCAGGGCGTAGTCCACCGACGCGCCCACCACGAGGATCGACAGGATGCCCTGCGACTGCCCGTTCAGCGTGAGAACGTCGTTCGCGGCGAGCTGGTAGACCACCAGGCCGGCGAGGCTGAGCGCGAGCACAGCCGTGAAGATGACCACGAACGGCAGCACCGGTGAGCGGTAGACCAGCGCCAGGATGACGAGGACCGCGCCGAGGGCCACCAGCAGCAGCACGGTGTCGATCGCGCCGAAGGCGGTGACGAGGTCGGCCACGAACCCGGCAGGCCCGGTGACCCAGGCGTCCAGGCCGGTCCCGGCGAGACCGTCGTCGGAGGCGTCCGCGGCGACCAGGTCACGCAGCGCCCCGATCGCGAGCTCCGAGACGCTCGACTCCTCGGCCCCGACGTCCTCGGACGCCAGGTCGGCGTCGAGCGAGACCACGACCAGGGCAGCCTGCCCGTCCTCGGACGGCACGACGACGGGGTCGGCGATGCTGGCGTCCCCGACGGTGCGGGGCTCGTCCCCCGAGGTCCCCTCGAGCGGCGCGTCCGGGATCGCGTCGGCATAGGCCTGCACGTCGGCGAGCTGCGCGCGCGTCAGCGCCGACCCGTCGGAGGTCTCGGCGACGACGAGCGCCGGGAGCGTCTCCGAGTCGGTGAACTCGCTGCCGAGCTCGGCCGCCTGCGTGGACTCGGCGCTCTCGGGCAGGAACGCCGCGTTGTCGTTCGTCTGGACGCTGCTCAGGTTGCCCTGCGCCTGCCCGCCGAGCGCGCCGACGGCGAGCCACACCCCGATCGCTGCCAGAATGGCGAGACCGCGGACGACGCCCGACCACCTATTACTCAGCATGCTGAGTATTCTGCCTCGGAGGGAGGTGAGCAGCAAGTGCCCGACGACGCACCGCCGCAGCCGGCGTCCCCCGGCGGCCCCGGGCCGATCGGGGCCGACCCCACCAGCGCGGACCCGGCCGAGTGGCCCACCGGCCGGCTGCTGTTCACCGTCGTGCGCCGCATCGAGCACGACTGGAACGCGCACCTCGCGGGCTGGGACCTCAACCACGCGGGCTTCCCCGTGCTGCTGCACCTCCTGGCCGGCCCCCGCACGCAGCGCGAGCTCGCCCGGCTCAACGGCGTCACCGAACAGACCATGAGCCGGGTCGTGGCACGGCTGGAACGCGCCGGCCACGTCACCCGCGACGACGACCCGCGCGACCGGCGGCGACGGGCGGTCGCCGTCACCGACGCCGGGCGCCTGGCCGCCGCCGAGGCCGCTCGGGTGCAGCCCGCCGAGGACCTCACCACCCGGGGCCTGGACGCCGCCCAGGTCGCCGCGCTGCGCGAGATCCTCGTCACCCTGGTGCGCGCGCAGCAGGGTGCGCGCGAGACGCCCGCCGCACCCGACCGGCCGGAGGGTTAGCCTGCTCGGCGTGGACGTGATGACGCTGCCCGGCCTGACCGACTACCACGAGGCGTGGGAGCTGCAGCGCCGCGTCCACGCCCAGGTCGTCGCGGGCGAGCGCCCGGACACGTTGATCGTCGTCGAGCACCCCGACGTCTACACGGCCGGGCGGCGCACCCGCCGCGACGAGCGCCCCGACGACGGCACCCCCGTGGTCGACGTCGACCGCGGCGGCAAGATCACCTGGCACGGCCCCGGCCAGCAGGTCGTCTACCCGATCCTGCGGCTGGCCGAGCCGGTGGACGTCGTCGCGTACGTCCGGGCCCTCGAGGAGGCGGTCATGCGGGTGTGCGCGGGCTTCGGCCTCGCCACGATCCGCGTCGACGGTCGCACCGGCGTGTGGTTCGCCGCGGACGACGACCTGCGCGAGCGCAAGGTCTGCGCGATCGGCGTGCGCACGGCGAAGGGCGTCACGATGCACGGCCTCGCGCTGAACTGCTGCCCCGACCTGAGCCGCTTCGAGCGCATCGTGCCGTGCGGCATCACGGACGCCGACGTGACGTCGCTGACGATCGAGACCGGCCGCCGGGTCGCGCCCGGCGACGTCGCCCGGCCCCTGGTCGATGCGCTCGAAGACTGCCTGGACCCGCTGCGCGTGCACCCCGACGTCGCCCTCGCGGCCGCCCGGCGGGATGTTGCCGAGGTCACGTCCACCCTCTGAGAGTCGCCGTCGTCGCGGCGCGGCGGCTCCCGTAGTCTGGCGAGGTCCGGCGCGGTACCAGGGGGCTCACAGCCCCGACGCCGCCCGGCGTCCACCTGCTCGACGACGACCGGGAGACACCCGTGACGATCGCACCCGAGGGCCGCCGCATGCTGCGCGTCGAGGCCCGCAACGCCGCCACCCCCATCGAGAAGAAGCCCGAGTGGATCAAGACGAAGGCCGTGATGGGTCCCGAGTACCGGGAGCTCAAGGGCCTGGTCAAGGGCGAGGGCCTGCACACGGTGTGCGAGGAGGCGGGCTGTCCCAACATCTTCGAGTGCTGGGAGGACCGGGAGGCCACGTTCCTCATCGGCGGCGACCAGTGCACGCGCCGCTGCGACTTCTGCCAGATCGACACGGGCAAGCCGGCCGACTTCGACGCCGACGAGCCGCGCCGCGTGGCCGAGTCGGTCCGCACCATGGGCCTGAAGTACTCGACGATCACGGGCGTCGCGCGCGACGACCTGGCCGACGGCGGCGCCTGGCTCTACGCCGAGACCGTGCGCCAGATCCACGCCCTCAACCCGGGCACCGGCGTCGAGCTACTCATCCCGGACTTCAACGCGATCCCCGAGCTCCTCGACGAGGTCAACGGGTCGCGGCCCGAGGTCATGGCGCACAACGTCGAGACCGTGCCCCGCATCTTCAAGCAGATCCGCCCGGGCTTCCGGTACGACCGCTCGCTGTCCGTGCTGACGCGCGCCCGCGAGGCGGGTCTCGTCACCAAGTCGAACCTCATCCTCGGCATGGGCGAGACGATCGAGGAGTGCAAGGTCGCGCTGCAGGACCTGCACGACGCCGGCTGCGACCTCATCACCATCACCCAGTACCTGCGCCCGTCCCTGCGCCACCACCCGGTGGACCGCTGGGTGCGGCCCGAGGAGTTCGTCGAGCTGTCGCAGGCAGCCGAGGAGATCGGATTCCTGGGCGTCATGGCCGGCCCGCTGGTGCGCTCGTCGTACCGCGCCGGGCGGCTGTGGGGCCAGGCGATGACGCGCCGTGGCCTGCCGATCCCGGCGTCGCTCGCCCACCTCGCCGAGCCGACGACGTCCCGCCAGGAGGCCGCGAGCCTGCTGGCCCGCGCGGACCACTAGACTTGACGACCATGGCCCGCACGAAGTCCGACGCCGGCGCGCCCGACGCCACCGGCAAGCAGAAGAAGCCCAAGAAGCAGCGCTGGTACCACCAGGTGTGGGCCGCGTACCAGATGACCCGCAAGCAGGACCCCACGGTCACGTGGGTGCTCCTCGGCGTGTTCGTCGGCGTCCTGCTGCTCGCGTTCGCCGTCGGCCTGATCTTCGACGCCCCCGTCTACGCGCTGATCGTCGGCCTGCCGTTCGCGCTGCTCGGCGCGATGTTCACCCTGACGCGCAAGGCGGAGAAGGCGGCGTACACGCAGATCGCCGGGCAGCCCGGCGCGGCGCGCGCGGCCCTCGGCACGGTGCGCGGCGGCTGGACGTTCGACGACGAGCCCGTCGCGGTCAACCCCCGCACCCAGGACTTCATCTTCCGCGGCGTCGGACGCCCGGGGGTGGCCCTGGTCAGCGAGGGCCCGTCGCACCGCGTGACCCGGATGCTGGAGGACGAGCGCCGCAAGGTGGCCCGCGTGCTGCCGAACGTGCCGATCACGCTGATCCAGTGCGGCGACGAGGAGGGGCAGGTCCCGCTGCCCAAGATCGCCCGCAAGGTGCAGAAGCTCAAGCGCACGCTGACCCGGCCCGAGGCCGACCAGGTCAGCAAGCGGCTCAAGGCGCTCGGCGGCGCGCGGCTGCCCATCCCCAAGGGCGTCGACCCGATGCGCGCCCGCCCCGACCGCAAGGGCCTGCGCGGCCGCTGACCGCTGCCGGCTCACGCACGAGCCCCCGGTGCCACGAGGCGCCGGGGGCTCGTGTGCGTCTCCGGGCCTGCGCTGGCCCCGGGCCGGGGGCACGGGGCAGCGGCGCGGGGCGGCGGCGCCGGTTCCGCGGCGTCAGCGGCGGACGATGACGGTGCCCGCCCCGCGGTCGTGCAGCCCGCGGCCGTCAGGGCCCCACACCACGGCCGGGATGACCAGGCACAGCAGCAGGGTGCGGACCGCGCCGCGGGCGAAGCCGACGGCCGTCCCCGCGGGGCCGCCGAGCGCTCGGACCTGCAGGCGCAGCAGCCGGTGCCCGATCGTGAACCCGGCCGTGCTCACCAGCAGCACGTTCTCGAGGGCGAAGACCCCGAGCGTGACCATCGGGTTCAGCTCGGCGAAGGAGCCGGGGCTCGTCACGAGGTAGGCGATGAGGGTGGCGACCGCCCAGTCGACGACGAGCGCCACGAGCCGCCGTCCGACGGGTGCGGGCGACCCCGGGCCGGACTCCGGGAGCCCGAGCCGGGCGGCCGCCGAGGGGCCCTGGTGACCGGACGTCCCGCCCTCGAGCCACGATCCCATGTCCTCGCGCGATGCCATGGGATCAAGCCTACGTGCCGGTCACGAGGCCGTGTCCGACGCCCGGACCTGCCCGGTGGCCGGCCGGGGGATGCGCGTAACGTGTCGGAAACACCGGCGCCACGCCAGAGAAACGCCCCACCCCTAACGTCGTGGACGCCGACCATCGGCCCCTCACCGCGGTACGTCCGAGCGGTCTGTCCGACCAAGGAGCGCATGCATGTTCACCAACGCCGACGAGGCCATCGCCTTCACCCGTCGTGAGGGGGTGGAGTTCATCGACGTCCGGTTCATCGACCTGCCGGGGGTGATGCAGCACTTCAACATCCCCACCGAGCAGTTCTCGGAGGACTCCTTCACCGAGGGCCTCATGTTCGACGGCTCGTCGATCCGCGGCTTCCAGGCGATCCACGAGTCCGACATGAAGCTGGTCCCCGACGTCACGACGGCGTACCTGGACCCGTTCCGCAAGCGCAAGACGCTCATCATGAACTTCTCGATCGTGGACCCGTTCACGGACGAGCCGTACTCCCGTGACCCGCGCACGATCGCCGCCAAGGCCGAGGCGTACCTGAAGTCGACCGGCATCGCCGACACCGCGTTCTTCGCCCCGGAGGCGGAGTTCTACATCTTCGACGACGTGCGCTTCAAGACCTCGTCGAACGAGGGCTACTACCACATCGACTCCGTCGAAGCCGCGTGGAACACCGGCCGCGAGGAGGAGGGTGGCAACCTCGGGTACAAGACCCGCTACAAGGGCGGCTACTTCCCCGTCTCCCCCAACGACCAGTTCGCGGACCTGCGGGACGAGATGTGCGCCGCGCTGGCCGAGGTCGGCCTCGACGTCGAGCGCGCGCACCACGAGGTGGGCACCGCCGGCCAGCAGGAGATCAACTACCGGTTCAACACGCTGCTGCACTCCGCCGACGACCTGATGAAGTTCAAGTACGTCATCAAGAACGTCGCGTGGCAGGCCGGTAAGTCGGTCACCTTCATGCCGAAGCCGATCTTCGGCGACAACGGCTCGGGCATGCACTCGCACCAGTCGCTGTGGCTGAACGGCGAGCCCCTCTTCTACGACGAGAAGGGCTACGGCGGTCTGTCCGACATGGCCCGCTGGTACATCGGCGGCCTGCTCAAGCACGCGCCGTCGCTGCTGGCGTTCACCAACCCGTCGGTGAACTCCTACCACCGCCTGGTTCCGGGCTACGAGGCTCCGGTCAACCTGGTCTACTCGGCCCGCAACCGCTCCGCGTGCATCCGCATCCCGGTCACCGGCTCGTCGCCGAAGGCCAAGCGTGTCGAGTTCCGCGTGCCGGACCCGTCGGCCAACCCCTACCTCGCGTTTGCCGCCCAGCTCCTCGCGGGCATCGACGGAATCAAGAACCGCATCGAGCCGCCGGCGCCGATCGACAAGGACCTGTACGAGCTGCCCCCCGAGGAGCACGCGCAGATCGCCCAGGTGCCCGCCTCCCTCGGTGAGGCCCTCGACAACCTCGAGCGCGACCACGAGTTCCTGACCCAGGGCGACGTCTTCTCGGAGGACCTCATCGCCACCTGGATCGAGTACAAGCGCAGCGCCGAGATCGACCCGATCCGGCTGCGCCCGCACCCCCACGAGTTCGAGCTCTACTACGACATCTGAGCCATAGCTGCAGGTCAGAAAGATTTCTGGCCGCAGGTGGACATGCAGGTGGACATATCCGCCCTGGCGAACACCCTCACGACGCCCGAACCGAATTCTCGGAATCGGCCGTCGTGAGGGCGTTCTGCACTGCCTGGCGGGCACGCTCGACGCCCTCGGCCGTCACGCTGGTGTAGACCCCGAGCGTGAGGCCTGAGGACTCGTGCCCGGTTACGGCGTCGATCGCCTTCAACGGCACGCCGGCGTCCCCGAGGGTCGTGGTGTAGGTCTTTCGCAGACTGTGCGGCGTGACCCTCCCCGGCAGCTCGGTGCGCTCGCCGAGCGCCCGCACCGCGCGCGCCAGGACGGACTCGTGCACCGGCGCCGGGCCGTACGCCCCGGAGAACAACAGCTCCACGGTGCGCTGTCCCCGTTCAGCGCCGCGCTCCACCCATGGCAGGTTCACCTCGTGCGGCGCACGGTGCGCCGAGAGGACCGCGAGAGTGTCGGCCACGGCCGGCGCGAGCGGCACCGTCCGCACCCCGGCGTCAGTCTTGGGCGGGCAGAGGTAGAACCCTCCCCCGCTCCGCCGCTGGAGCTGGTGGACCACCTCCAGCCGCGTGGGTTGGGGGTAATCGAGCTCATCGACCGATAGCCCGACGAGCTCCCCACCACGTAGCCCAGTGCCGACGGCCAGGCGGACGAACGCCCAGACGTCCACGCGCCCCTCCGCTCGGGCGAGGTCCGCCATGCGTAGCGCCTCAGCCACCGTCGGCACATGCTCGTTCTGCCGGCGCGTCTGGGCACGGGTCAGGCGTATCCGCCCCACGCGGGCAAACGGGCTCATGTCCCGCCACCCGTCGGCGACGACGCCGGCGAACAGCGCACGCACCTGGGAATCGACCTTGCCCTGGGTGCTCGGGGCCATGTCGCTCTGCTCCAGGCGGCGCATGAAGCCCATGGCGTCGCGGTGCGTCACCTCGTCCACCCGCAGGTGCCCGAGCCCTGGGTAGACATGCCGCCGCAGCGTCGCGGCGACGTCGGCGGCCGTGAGCGGCCCGTGGCGCGACTCCACGCGCCAGGACTCGCCGAACGCCTCAACGGTCGGAGCTCTCCCTCGCCGCTGGCCGTTGTCAGCTTTGGCGGCGTCGGCACGCAGCTCGGCCTGCACGCGGCGCGCCTCACGTAGACCGACGACGCGGCGCTGGATGTAGGTGCGCGTCGCAGGGCTGTACACCCGCACTCGGTAGCGGCCACCCCCGACGTCGGAGATGCCGGGTGGGAGGCTGCCCGCGCTCATGCTCGCTCCGCCTTCGCCATCGCAGCCCATTCGTCCTTCAGTGCGGCGGCCACCGTGTCGGCGATTGACCGTGCGGCCTGCGCCCTCGTGCGCTGCACCGACAAATTCATATCGGGGTCGGCCTCGGCGTACCGGTCCAGCGCCCCAGATAGGCGCCCCTCGGCCTCGCCAAGGTGCTTGACGTCATCGCTGATCCTGCCCATGTACACAATCACGTCACGGTCTGCGCCCTGGACGTCGTAGAACAGGCCAGCATCACCCGCTGGCGCCAGCAGTTGGCCGACCTCGACCTGAAGCACCTCGGCTAGATGCACAAGCTCCCGCACGGCCAGCTCACGCGCACCCGTCTCCACCCGGTGCAGCTGTTGCTGGGCGAACGGCTGCCCCAGCCGCTCGGCCAAGTGTCGGGCGACGAACCGCTGGCTGTACCCCTGCGCCTCGCGCGCCTGCCGAACGCGCCGACCCAGGGCTACCACCTCGGGCGGGCGCGTCTTCATCGTCTGTCGTTCTTCATCGTCGTTGGTAGTCACATGCCAAAGTATGAATCCTCACAGGGTGTTGACGCAACACTCGCAGGTTGTCAACGATGGTCGCAGCCGACAACCGGCAGCCATCACCCTCACAACCTGGAGGCGTAATGAGCACCACGACCGCGACCCCGGTGCGCACCTACTACTGGATCGAGGAACTGTCAGCTGAGCTCGGTATCCCCCTGGCGACGCTGCGCCACTGGCGCCGGCTCGGCGCCGGTGGCCCTCGGTCTTTCCTGATTGGCCGCCGCGTGGCCTACGACCGTGCCGACGTCGCCCGCTGGATCAAGGCTCAGCGCGACGGCGGACGGCGGTGACGCGCAAGGAAGCCCCCGGCGCGCGAACGCCGGGGGCCGCAGACCAGCGCGATACCCGCCGAGGCAACCGGACCAGTCGTGCTGTCCAGGCTACCGAGGTGACCGAGGGACGCACAGACCTGGCGCGCCCCGGCGGCGGCAGCCCGTGCCCGTTCTGCGGGGCGAGGCCTGAGCCCCCGAGCCGCGCCGCTCGCCGGCTGGCCGCCCGTGCCGGCGTCGTCGTCCCCGTGCTCGGCGTCTACCGGCACGAGCCGCGCTGCACGGCCGCGCACCGAGGCGGCGACGCCCACGCACCACTGCCACCGCGAGGGGGTGCAGCACGATGACGACGGCCCCGAAGTCCGACCAGCACGACCCCGACGGCATCGACGGTCCGCGCGCCGGCGAGATGCGGCGAATCACCTGGGCGCGCGACGTGCGCGCGGTCTGCCTCGGCTGCGGCTACAAGATCGACAACACCGGCGGCGCCGCGTCGCACGCGCGTTCGGCCCGGCACGTCGTGCGCGTGCACTACTCGACGGTGTTCGGATTCGTCCCTGACGAGCGCCTGGGCGATTTGCTCGGGGGAGGTGGCCGGACATGACGACGACCACCACGACCGTCTGCACCGTCTGCGGCGAGCCGGTCAATCCCTTCACGCTGAGGGTCGGGCGGCACAAGAGCTGCACGCCGACCACGGCCGCGAGGTCGGCCGACGATGCCACGGCTCAGCGCCCATCCGTCTTGGACGTCGCCCTGGCGCTGAACGCTGCCGGCTACTCCACCGTCCCCATCCGCCCGGACGGCTCCAAGGCGCCGGCCGTGCCATGGATCAAACGCCAGCTCCATCTGCCGACCGAGGCCCAGGTGCGCGCCGACCACGAGGACCACCCGGCGCGCGGGCTGGGCATCGTCTGCGGGGCCGTGTCGGGGTGCGAGCTGCTGGAGTTCGAGGGGCGTGTCATAGACCGGCTCTCTGACGTCGTAGACGCGATGCACGACGCCGAGCTGGGCGAGGTGTGGGAGCGGATCGTGACCGGCTGGGCCGAGCGGTCCCCGTCCGGCGGGATGCACCTGCGCTACCGCATCGCGGACGGTGACGTGGCGCCGAACTACCGCATCGCGCAACGCCCGGCGACGCCGGCCGAGCTGGCCGAGCACGTCGCCCAGGAACGCGACCGGATCGGACGCGCCGGCTGGGACGGCGACAAGACCCGGCGGGCGCTCGCGCACGTGGAGACGCTGACCGTCCACGACGTGCCCAAGGTGCTCGCCGAGACGCGCGGAGAGGGCGGGTACGCGGTCGCCTGGCCGTCGAACGGGACGTGCCACCCGTCCGGCGGGTCGTGGGACCGGCTCGCCGGCGGACCCGACACCATCGCCACCGTGACGGCCGCCGAGCGGGCCGGGCTGCACCGGGTCGTGCGCGAGGTGCTGAACGAGACGGTGCCGCGCCAGCCCCGACCGGCGCGCGGCGGTCCGCCGCCGGCGTCCTCGGGAAGCTCAGCCTCGGACCGCCCCGGCGACGACTTCAACGCCCGCACGTCCTGGGCCGACGTGCTGGAGCCCTACGGCTGGCAGGCGGGCGAGCAGACGCCGGGTGGGGAGCTGTGGACGCGGCCGGGCAAGCGGCCGACCGAGGGGCACTCCGCCATCGTGAACGCCGAGACGGATCGGCTGAAGGTGTTCAGCACCTCGGTGGCCGAGCTGCCCACCGAGGGCACGCTGGACCGGTACGCGGTCTATGCGCACTACGAGCACGGCGGCGACTTTCGCCCCGCCGCGTCGGCGCTGCGGGCAGCCGGCTACGGCGGTACCGACGACGATCTGCTGGTCGACCTCGGCGTTGCTGACCCCTCGGCCGGCAAGCTCGACGCCGACCAGGAAGGTGAGCGCGCGGACCACGCCCCCGAGCCGGCGACGCTCGCCGAGGCCGAGGCGGTGTTCCGGCGCTGGCTCGGACCGGACTACGACCTGGACGCGCTGCGGGCGTCGCTCGCCGCCGTGGCCGCCGAACGACTCGACGGCGACCCGCCCTGGGTCTTGGTGCTGTCTGGGTCGGGGAACGCCAAGACCGAGACGGTCATGGCGGCCGAGGGCGCGGCGGCGCTGGTGACGTCATCCGTCTCGGGGCAGGCAGCTCTACTGTCGGCGTCGCCGAAACGGGATCGCGGCGCGGCCTCCACGGGTGGTCTGCTGCGACGCCTCGGCAGCCGGGGCGTGCTGGTCATCAAGGACGTGACGTCGATCCTCTCGATGCACCGCGAGGCCCGGACCGAGGTGCTGGCAGCGTTCCGGGAGGTCGCTGACGGTCGCTGGACCCGAGAGGTCGGAGCCGACGGCGGCACCCTGCACACCTGGCAGGGGCGCATCGTCGTCCTGGGCGCGGTGACGTCCGCGTGGGACAACCACCATGCGGTGATCGCCACGATGGGCGACCGGTTCCTGGTGGTCCGGATCGACTCGCGCACGGGCCGCCGGGCCGCCGGCCGGCAGGCGCTGGCGAACATCGGTCACGAGGTCCGCATGCGCACCGAGCTACGCGCGGCGTTCGGCGGCGTCATCGCCGGCATGGGCGACGCCGTGCCCGACCTGGGCGACCACGAGGTGGAGCTGCTGCTGGACGCCGCCGACCTCGTGACCCTGGTGCGGACCAACGTGGAGCGCGACCAGCGCGACGGCACACCGATGTCCGCCGACCAGCCCGAGGCGCCCACGCGGTTCCTCAAGCAGCTCGGCCAGATACTGCGCGGCGGCGTCGCCGTCGGCATGTCCCGCGACGACGCGCTGCGGCTCGCGCTGCGGCTCGCGCACGACTCCATGCCGCCGGCGCGGTGCGAGGTGCTGCGGTACCTGTCGGCACGGGGTCCGGCGTCGGTGACTGCCGTCCGCCGTGGGATCGGCACGTCGTACAAGTCGGCCGAGCGCGCGCTGCGCGAGCTGCACCTGCTCGGCGTCGTGGAGTTCATCGAGGACACCCTGAGCGACGAGCCCCGCCGTGCTGACGGGCGGTTCCCCACCAACGGCATCTACCGCGTGGGCGAGGCGTTCCAAGCCGCTGCCGAGGCGGTGACCCGGCGATGAAGGTGCAGGTCACACCGTGGCCAGAGGTGTCGGACACGCCCCCGGTGGAGCCATTCGCCGCTCGGGCGCCCTGTTTTCACCCGCACACCAAAGCGACACATCTGGCCACGGTCCGACCTGCGGAAACACCGGCGAGCCACCCGCCATGACGACGGCCAGGCGGTTCTCAGCTCACACCCCCCTCAACCCCACTACTCGAATGGAGCACCACGATGGCAACCGCGCCCCTGACCAACCTGACCGCCCTGACCGACCGCCTGCTCACCTGGATGTACGAGATGCCCGGCGACTGGTCGCTCTGGGACTTGGAGAGCTCCGCCCGCCGTGAGGGCTACGACCCCGACGGCATCCGCGACGCGCTCAACGACCTGATCGCCGACGGCCGCGCCCACGTGCACGTCCTGCGGGCCGGGCTGGACGGCGGCGCGGTCTACGTCGGCCCCAGGGAAGCCTGGATGAACCTGAGCCCCGTGGACCGCCAGCACGCCGAGTCGCGCTGGGTGCCCGTGGTGTTCAACCTCGGCACGAGCTGCACCGGCCCTGACTGCCTGGGGCGCGCGGCGGGCACCGTCACGACGCAGCTGCGATTCGCATGGGAGGGCGCGCGATGAGCTCAACACGATGGTCAGCACGACGGCGCGCGCTGACGGCGCTCGCCCCGTACCTGGACGACGATGACGTGAGGGCCGCCGCGCGAGCGCTGGCGGCCGAGGCCGGCCTGGAGGTGGCCGTGCAGCAGGTGAATGAACTGGACGGCGACGAGGACGTGGAAGCCACCCCCGCGCCCACCGACAACCACGGCGACCACCGCGACCACCACGACAGCGACGACCGCGCGGACGACGACCGCGTGCACCCCGCCGCCGAGGTCGATGCAGGCGCCGATGACGACGCACACGAGCCCGAGCCCGACGAGGAAGCCCTGGCCGAACGACGCCGCGCCATCCTCGCCGAGTCCGAGGCCTTGATGGCCCGAGGCCGACAGTGGGACCACCTGAGGGCAGGCAAGGAGACGGCACGATGACGACGAACGGCTACCCGACCACCCCCGACGAGCGCGCGCTACTCGCACGAGACGTGCACGCCCATCTGCCCGAGGATCGCCGCGTGCAACTGCGTGCGGACGACCTGGAGCGCCTCGCCGCCGGGCTGCCGAACACCTACAGCCCCAACGACGTCGTGGACGCGCTGGCGCGCTGGACGTCGCCGAACGACCCGGGCGGCCTGCCGTGGACCACGACGCGCTCAGGCTTCGATGCCGTCGTGGCGGCCCGCGCCCGGCGAGAGGAACCGCGCGGGATTCTCGAGAAGTACGACCCGGCCTCTCGGGTCGTGACCGGCATCGCGATGCCCGCCTACGCCGTGAGCCACCACCCTGGTCACATCGTGACCCATACGGGTCAGATGGACGTGGTGAGCCTGGACGTCAACGACGTGGCGGTGCACTGGGGCCACGTCACGGGTGTGCGCTGCGGCGCCCTGGTCGGCATCGAACGCCGAGCTGAGGGGTTGCAGGTCTGGCTGGAGCTGCGCGCCGGCGAACTGGAGGGCCGGATGTTGGCCTTGGTAGACCTCGGCCGGGTCGGTCTCAGTGCGGGCTTCAAGGCCCGCATGGGGCCGGAAGCGGGCAGCGGCAGCCGAGCACGCCGGGCGGAAGGCATGCGGCTCGGCGAGGTGAGCCTGACTGACCGGCCGGCGTTCGGCCTCGCCGACACCGCCGTGAAGCGCGTGGCCGACGTGCCCCGGTTCGCCGCCGAGGCCCTGCGGCGCGAGCGCAGCGACGAACTGAACCTGCGCGCCCTGGAGGTCGGGGCAGCCCCGTCCGGCCGTGCGGCGGGCAGGCAGCAGGTGCGGACGTTCCCCGGCGCCAAGATCACTGTCCGGTAGCCCCACCCCTAGACCACGACGGCCTCGCCGCGCACACACCCCATGGCGGGGGCGGGCGGCGGGGCCGTCGTGCTACCCCCTACCTCGTGAGCCGGGGTACCCCTGCCCGGCCAGGCAGGCACCCCCACTCCCGGCCGAGGTACCCCCCATGCGAGACACCCGTCATTCGGCCCGCCATTCGGCGCTGTAGCCGGGCTGACCGGCCAAGGGCACGGCCAAGACCTTCAGCGCATAGAAGAGCCCGTCGAGGCGCCCCGAGATGCGTTCAAGGGTCGGCGGTCCGTCCAGAACTGGGGTCTCTGCGACCAGCGGGTTGCCGTAGTTCGGGTGCTCGCGGAACTCGGCCAGGTCATCCTCGTAAGCCGCGAGCACCAGGCGCGCTGCCTCGGGATCGGGCAGCGTGTCAGCATTGGCGCGTAGGAAGTTGGGCAAGGCGTCGATGTCTCTGGGCTCCATCGCTCCATGCTCGCGCGCCAAAGCACGCCACGTCGCCGGAACCACCGGGTGCTTTTTGAGCCGAGACCCCCGGCCAACCCCGTGCCAGTCTTTTATTCCCTCTGCAAAGGTCGAAGGTTCAACGACTGGCGCCGATGAGGGCCGCTGCCGACCGATGGCCCACGGATCGGGGCAGGGTGGGACAAATCACGTCCGGGTCGCGCCTCGACGCTCGTTCCAGAGTTCCCATGCCTCGTCCATCAAGTACATGGGCAGCGACCACACGCGGGCGAACTGCCCCGCGTAGTCCTTGCCGCGCTCCAGGCCCATGTCCCATGTCCACGTCCGGGCGTGGGCGTTGCCGGAACTGAAGTTCCAGAGTTCCATCAGCCGTGCGAGCGGGTCACCGGGAAGGTGGGACAGTCGCTTAGCCGCGTGGGACAGCAGGGCGGCGTCGGCCATCTCGCTGCGGGGGTTCTCCCCCATCTGTATCAACGCGTTCTCGGTCTCAGTTCTCAGATCGTCGGCGAGCTTTCGCAGGTCCGGGTTGGCCGGCCGCCCCACCTCGGCCTCCCAGACGCCAATGAGGCGGTCCACGTCCTTGCTCTCGGTCCGCAGAAGCCGTAGGGCATGGATGCACCGCTGGTCCGGCTCGTCCGGCTCCAGCAGGTAGAGGGTTCTCGCTGCGCCGATCATCGTGGTTCGGGCGAGCGTCAGGAACGGCTTCACGAGAACACTGCCAGTGGCGATCACATGGTTAGCAGCGGCCACGTGCTCGCCCGCGTTGGCCATCGAGCGCCACGCCATCTTAGGGAGGTCACGCTCGCCTGGCAGGTCAGGCGCCTGCTGGGCGGCGAGAACACTTCCCGGCAGAACCGCACCGAACCGTTCGGGGTCGGTGATCCGCACGGCCCATGCATCGAACGCTTCCCTGATCAGCGCGGCTGAATCCTCGGATCGCATGCGCGCGAGGCTAGCGACTCGTCGGGCCGTTGGCCTTGGGACGGGCCGGGCGTGGCGCGCCTCGCTCACTGCACCCCCACAGGCCAGTGCGCCGACCCCGACGAGGTGAAGGGTCGGGTGATTGTCGGACCCACCTCGGGACGGGAGGGCTGGACGCCCATAGCATCCGACGATGGACCGCTACCCCAGCGCCCTCGCGCCGACCCGCGACACCGCCCCGCGCCGCATTGCCGAGGTCGTCGGCGCAGCCGGGCTCAGCAGCATTCTCGCCCTGGCCCTCTCCACGAGCCCGGTCCAGCCTGCTTTCTGGTGGATCGCCGGCGGCCTGACCGGGCTCGCCGCCGTCGTCGTCATCTGCGACGAGGTGCGGCTGTTCCGGTTCGACGCCCATGCATGGAGCACCGACCAATGGCACCTGCTGCGCGAGAACGAGTACCGCCGACGGCAGGGAATCTTCCTTACCCACGGCGCCGAGCCCACGACCTCACCCGACGGGGACGACGGCCGTCCATGGTGGACGGTCAGCGTCCAGCTGGTTCAGCACCGCGACGGCCCACTCAGCGCCGGCACGGTCAAGGAGGTCGAATACTCGTTCGGCCGAAACTTCACCGAGGGCCCCGTCAAGGTCCAGAGCCCCCAGGATGATTTCCGATACGAGACGGACCTGCACGGCCCCCTGCTGCTGCTGGCGCGAGTGGTGTTCAAGAACCGTTGGAAGCGCCCGCTCATCGTGGAGCGGTACATCAACCTGCCCGAGTGATTACGGGGCACCCCGACTGGCGCGAATGTGGCCCGACAACGTGCCCCCTACGCCTGGACCGCGAGCCCCGACGACGAGGGGGGTACGAGCTCTGTATGCAGCTCGCTCCCCCGTCTCTGTGCGACAGAGCTGCCTATGTCCGATTCCCGCCAGTTGCCACCCTCAGATGGACATGCGGGTGGACATATCCCGGCACGACTCACCATCAAGCACAGTCGCTCACCAGCTGTCAAACGGGCAGGTCAGCGATACTTTCGCAGGTCAGGCGACACCCCCCGACAGTTCGAGCTCTACTACGACATCTGACAGTCGGGGTTGAGCGACCTCCGTGAGGAGGACCGAAACGGCGTCTGACCTGCACGAACGCTTGGCAGCGTTTGGCAGCGTCAGACGCCGTTTCTCGTTCTCGTGTGTGATCAGTGTGTGATTGGCTGCCTGGGGCGCCGTAACTTGGGCACCGTAACTTGGGCACCGTGAGGTCGGACCCGTATTTCGGAATCGAGGGCTACAAGCCGGCCTGGCAACGGGGACTCAGATCGATCCAGGCCAGGCACGGGCGCCGCCTCGCCTCGCTCGTCGGCCGGCGCTTGACGCATGCCTGGCTCCTCTGGGACCGCGAGAATGACGAATGGTTCGCCGACGCGCCCGTCCTTCTCGACCTCGACGGCGAGCAGCTTGAGATCCAGCACCAGAAGTTCGACGACCTGTCACTGACGTGGAGCACGGTCGACCCGTTCGCCTCCGTCGCCTATCCGGAATTCGACCTGGTATGGCGCACGGGCGCCGTCCCCGACTTGGCGAGGCTTGAAGGCCAACACCTTCGGGACATCACACTGCTGGAATGGCAAGGCGGCGACATGGCCGACGGAATGGTCGCTGTGCATCTGTGCTTCGACGACGGGCAGTTGGCCGTCTACAACGCGCTCGATGAGAACGGGGTGTCGTTCGATCGGCCATCGCGCCAGTACGTCACTCATCGGATTGCGTCGCGAACCCGGTCAGGGCGCCGTGTCGAACTCCACGAGCACCCCCTCCAGCCCTAGCGTCTTGTGTGGCGTTCGACGGTCGGAGTCGTCAAGTTCGCCGGCTTGAAGTCGTGCCACGTGGACACCCGTCCGCAGCTCGATCCACGCCAGCGCCCGACCACCGCCATCGCAGTCGGGTCCAAGAATCACTTCGAGCGGACGCCCCAACAGCGGCTTCCATAGTCGGTGTTCCGTGACGTCGATGAAGTTGCCGAGTGCATGATCGGCGAGCCGCGGCGGCCCCTCCCAGATCCTCATGCCAAAGTCCCACTCGGCCTGCTCCCAAGTAGCAAAGAACTCACCTCCGTCGTCTGCGCGAAGCGCGACCCCCATGGTCGGCGTGTGGACGGACCCATACTCCCAGTCCTCCAGCGTGTGACCATCCGCGTCGCTATTCCAGGCGAGGACGAAGTAGGTGACGGCCAAAAAGCGCCGCCCCGCGAGTCGGAGTGCAACCGCTCGGTAGCCTGGCCCCATCATTCATGCGCTCCCGAGACATGTTGCGGCGGCGCCCAGTCGACGGTTTCGAGGTCGTCGTGCTGCCTCACCCCATGGACGAGCGCCGTCGGGCCCCAGAGGCAAGTCGACGTGATGTCCCAGTCCGTCATGACGAACCATGACCGGTCCGCCGGCCACAGGTTCGAAGGCGTAGAGCCGAACTGGTCGACAAGTTCTCCGATCGAGTCCAGACCGCCGACAAGCAACGTCGGCGATTCGTAGTTGTTGGCAGGTACCTGACCGTAGAACGCCAGGATCGGCGCCGCCGCGCCGCCGACGCCCGCCAGAACATCGACGAGCGCGTCGAGGGATGCCTCGTCCAGGGAGCCCTCGGGCGGCGCCGAGATCGACGCCGACCAGGACTGACCGGAACGTAGCGCCGCATCGTTCGGAGGCCACGGCCGTCGATCGAGCGTGGCATCCATCGCCGGTCCGAAGTGCTCGCGCCAGCGCAGACGCTTCCATGGACCATCCGGTCTCTCGGCCCAGCCGAGCGGCGTGCCCGAGTCGACGGTTGCCGCGGAAAGGTCGATACCACCGACGACGTCGGCACCCCGAAGACCGCGGCGGATCGACTCCTTTTCGACGTCGTCGTGCGTGCCGAGGCCGAGGAGCGACTCGTCCTGGTACATCGCGTGGAGGATCCACGTCGAGTCTTCGAACACCGACGGCGCCCAGTACCCCGTGAGCGGATCCTCCTGATCTTCAAGCCATCCGAGGACGGAGATAGGGTTGTGCACCGGCTCCCAGCTACTGAAAAAGCTCATCGTGCGGCCCGTCGCGGGAACTCAAACCGCGTCCACGACGCCCCCGCCATCGCGGGCCTAGCAGTCACGTCCGGTCGAATCGCGTGGAACTCGGCAGCCCAAACCGCAGGTGGACGAGCGAGGACGCGGAGTGCCTCGTCGACGGTGCTGGTTGGCCGTCTCTCGTCGAAATCGAGGAGGAAGAACACCTGGTAGTTCCTGTCGATCGTGTCGAGTGACAAGCGGATCCGGTCGGGTTGGTCCCGCTCGCGCCAGGCCGAGCGCAGCGCGAGACCGACCTGCCAAAGCGCGTGCGCGTCGGAACGCACGACGATCTCGCGGCGCACGAAGTCCTCTGGGCGCTCCCAGGATCGGTCGGAAGCTGCTCGGCTGATCTCGGCGTCGTATTCCGCTGCGTCGAAGGTCACGCCGTGCGGCATCGGAACTTCGGCGAGCCAGTCCCAGTGCACGACGCCATCGTGTCGCACGATGCGAACGTCGGTGACGCCGCAGCCGTACTCGCCGCACTGGCATCGGGCAATCGGGGCGACGTGCGGTTCAGTCGTCGCGACGAGTCGGTTCTCCGGTACGAACAGCGTGAACGGCCCCATTCCGGCGCCGGCCGCTCGGGACGTCATTTCGACTCCATCGATGAAGACCTGCACCTCGAAGTCGTCGAATGTGTCAGCGTGAACGACCTTCAGCTGCAGGTTCTCGACGGCGACGCGCGGCCCGATCGTCCCGTCGTCGGCGATGACATCGGTGAGTGCAAGCGACCCGAGCCGCGGCAAGAGGAGCTCCGAGGCGGTGGCGTCGAGGAGAGTCTGGAGGTCATCGGTATCGTCTCCCGGCTGGCTTGCCGCGATCTCGCGCAGCGTCGGCGAATCCAACCCCGCGAGTAGGGCGGTCACGGCGGCGTCGATGAGCTTCGCGTTGTCTGCTCCGCGATCTGCCGCCCACGTGGTCGCCGTGTCGTAGAAGCGCTGTCTGGGCGAACGGTCGCGAGCCATGCGCACATTCTGTCGCACCGACACACCTGGCCGCCGCTAGATTCGCCCCGATGGTTCGTGGGACGACATCGTCGTCGGTCGCGCCGCCCCGATCCGACCCGCCGAGCGTGGCTCCACGGCATCGCCGAGGACACTGCAGACCACGACCTGCTGATCCTGCGGTCCGGCACGCGATCACTCTTGTCGAAGTTACCGGATCACCGCCCGAAGGTGCGTTACGAGTTGAAGTTGCGCTTTCGTCATCAAAGGTCATCCTCTTCCCCGCGGGAAGAAGTTGACACTCGACGAGTACACATCGAACAGTGACCGTCAGAACCGTGGGCACCGAAGCCCAGGGTTCCCTTCAAGCACCGCCACGTTCGACGCGGTCGTTCACGTCCCGTGACCTGCGCTTCGATGTCGCTGCCAAATAATCCGTGACCTTGCGCAGTTCTCCGTGGTCTTAGCTCAGGCACCCATACTACGGCTGCGCCGTAGGGCGTAGCGTGGCGATCGTGAGCCACGGCGGCATCGAGAAGATCGGCCACGGGAATGGCGGAATGCATTCCGCCGCCCGCGATTTCGCTCGCTATCTCACCACGGACTGCGAGAGCATCAGGATCGAATCCGTGAACGGTGCGGCCGACGCCCAGGGAACTGCGGGTGCGTACGCGGGATACGCGGCTGAGGGTGCCGCGACCGTCCGGCACCTCGCCGTCGCGCTGGGCAGCGCGACCATGCGCCGACAGATCACGCCCGGCCAACTCGAGGCCATGCTGTCGTGGCAGGGAGTCGACGGCACCGGCGAGCATGGCGTCCCGCGGTCGAACTCGGTCCTGGCACTGGACAAGACGTTCAACGTGACCAAGGAACTGTCGATCCTCGCCGGTCTGGACGAGACGTTCGCCGATGTTCTCGAGGACGCGATGCACGAGGCCGTCAGCGTCACCGTGGAGGCGCTGGCCGCCGAGTCCGTGTCTCGCGTGGGGCCCGCTGGCGAACAAGAACTCGTCCCGGTGACATGGCTGGAGGCCGCAATCGCGATGCACCGCACGTCCCGTGCGGGTGACCCGCACTGGCACGCGCACACGGTGATCCCAACCCGTGTGCTCGTGAAGGTCGACGGCGAGGAGCGGTGGGCGGGACTGTGGACCACTCCCCTGTTCCGAGACCAGCGGCGGCTGAACCGGATCTTCGACGCCGCCTTGACGAGCAACCCGCGGCTTCGCCGCGCGCTGCTGGAACGCCGGGCGAGCATCCAGGCTGGCAAGGTCGTCGGCGTGGACGAGCGGGTGGTCGCCGAGTTCTCCCGAAGGCACGCACAGATCGACGCCGCGGTGTCCGACCTCGCGGCCGACTGGCGGGCGTCGCACCCCGGCCAGACTCCGGCGGCCGCCGTCGTCGCCGCCTGGCGCGAGCGCGCACAGAAGCAGACCCGCGCCGCGAAGGACGACACCAGGACGCTCGCGACACTGCGGGCCGAGTGGCGCGCTCGCGCTCATCGCCTCGGATGGACGGGCGCAGGAGCAAACGGCTACACGCCGTTTCGCCTCGGGTTCCAGATCGACCTGCACGAAATCGCGCACCGCGCCATCGACCGCCTCGGCGCCGAACGGTCGCGCTGGCACGAGGGCGATATCCAGGCGAAGGTCTTCGACGAGCTCTCGCGTGCGGACCTCGTCGTCCGGGACCCGGCAGACCTGCGGAAGCTCGGCATGAGAATCACCGATCTCGTCATCGCGGAGTACTGCCTGCCGATCCTGCACGACCCAGCACACATGGATCAGGCACGCCGAGCACGGGTGCGCGCCTGGACCTCCACCGAGGTCGTCCGGCAGGAGCAGGAACTCCGCGCACGGCTCGCCTCGCGTGCCCACGCGGACGCCGCCATCGAACTGCCGTGGATCGAGGCCGTAGCGGCATGCTCACGGGCCAGACTCGGCATAGGCCAGCTGGTCGCGGCAGCGCGCATTGCCGGCGCTGAGAGCCTCGTCGTCGTCGAGGGCGCTGCCGGTACGGGCAAAACGACGATGCTCGACACCGCCGTCCGCACGATCCATGCGACCGGATCCCGCGCGCTCGTGCTCGCGCCGTCGGCCACCGCTGCGAAGGTCGCAGGTGAGGAGACCCGCACGACCGCGTCGACGCTGCACAGGTTCCTGCGGGCGCATGGGTACGTGTGGTCGGAGACCGAACCGTTGCGCCGCCTGCCACCGGAGCAGCGACCCATTCCGGCGCCGGACTCCCCACTCTGGCTCCGGCCCGGGGACGTCGTCATCGTCGACGAGGCGGGGATGGCCGACCAGGACACGATGCGCGCGGTCCTGACCATTGCCGACGAAACGCCTGCGGTCCGGATCCGGCTCGTCGGCGACAGGGCACAGCTGCGCCCGGTCGGCAAGGGCGGGGTGCTGGCGATGGCGGCCGACGTCGTGCCTGTCACCGACCTGAAGGACGTGCATCGCTTCCGCCAACCGTGGTGGAACGCCCTCACGCTGCTAATCCGCGACCGCGACCCACGCTCGTTCGACCACCTGCTCCGCGCGGGAGCTTTCGTCGCCGGCCGGGACCAGGAGGTGACCGCTACCCGGTTCGCGCACGACCTCGTGACCGACCTGCTGGGCGGCAGCGACGCACTCGGAATCGTGGCGACGAATGAGCAGGCCGCCGTGACGAACACCCGCGTCCAGGCCGCGCTTGTCGCTGCCGGGCGCGTTCGCCCCGATGCGCATCGGGCGATACCCGGCCGGGACGGACTCACCGCCGGAATCGGTGACCGCATCACCACGCGGGCGAACGACGGCGACATCGAGGTGCTGAACCGGCAGACCTGGACGGTCACCGGGCACGGCCCCGATGGTGCGCTCCGCGTGCGCGGAAAGGACGGCCAACGGCGCTCCCTCCCCGCGACCTACGTGCACCGCAGCACCCACCTCGCGTACGCCGTCACGGGGTACGGCGCCCAGGGGCTCACCGTCGAGGTCGCGCGAGTCCTAGCCGATGACGCCTCGGGCGCCGTTGCCTACGTCGGCGCGACCCGTGGACGTGAGGCGAATTTCATATACCTCACCGCGAGCGACGCGGCCGAGGCACGTCAAGTCTGGGCCGAAGTCCTGGCCGACGACGCCGACGACGGCATCACGATCGAGGCCTTCAAGACGGTCCGCGAACTGGCAGCGCTCGGCCTGCGGCAGCCGACGCGGCGCGGCACCAACGATCCGGCGGCCACGCCCGCGACTCGCGAGACCCTGGCCTCACGGGCGCGGCTACTCGCCGGACATCGCCACGGCCTGCCACGACCGACGCCACCACGCCGTCCGAAGCCGGAGCCGGAGAGCCCTTCCCTCTCCTGCCCCGAGGCCGGTCCCGGTATTGGCATCTGACTGTGAGCCGGACCAACGACTGATCACGACGCGCTACACCATTCCCAACGGGTTGACCGGTGACGCCCCTACCAGCCGCGCCGCCTGTCCTGTTCCTCACGCGACCTAGCCACTTCAAGTTCTCTACTCAGCAATTCGGCTGCTAGAGCACACACCTCGGCAAGTTCGGGCCGTCGTCCACTCAACGTCCCGAAGAAGTCGAGGTCCTTCAGGATCGCGGCCGATTCGGTGCCGCTCCAACTGCGGCTGCTCAGCGCAGCGGCAACGATCTGGCGTGCGGGCACCTGTGCGGCCACGAGCGCTGGACCGAGTACGTCGACGGTGTGGTCGCGCTCTCCCGACATCGATCTCAGTAGAGTCGGTCCGTCAACGTGTCCCTCGGCAAGGAGGTCCTTGGCGAGTTCCGCATCGCTTCCGAGCACTTCAGAGGCGAAGCCGCTCGAGACCAGTGCCTCAGTCCCAAGGGTCGCAACTATCCGCCTCTTCTGATCCTGCGGGAGAGCTCGTAGCACTTCAGCGAGCGACTCCACTGGGCGAGTACTGCCCAATGAGAGTCCAGTCGTTCGGGAACTCATGATGAACCAGTCGGCGCACAGTTGAGGGTCGGTAGCGATAGCAAGTTTCAGCATCTGGCCTAAGCGCCACTGGGAGTGCTGTGGCAACTGACCGGGAACGGCCTCGACGAGCGCGGCACGCCAGGCGGGCCTGAGCTCGTCGGGCAATGCCGGTCCGTGACCTCGGGCACCGAATCCGAAGGAGACGGCAGCAACGGCCCGCACAGCTGCGCGCGGATGCACGAGCAGTTTACGCAGCGTCGGCGTCACCGACTCGCGGATCCACAGGTCGGCGATCATCGGCACGTCATCGTCGGTCAGGCTTTCGATGACGGAGTGCGCCAAGTCATCCAGCTCTCCGTCCTCCTGGATTACTGCGCGGACGACAATGGGCCGCAGTTCCGGGATCTCAAGAGCTAACCTGACTAGATCATCGACCTCCGTACCGTCCGCGCGCGCCCTCGCGATGAAGGGACCCACGAGCGCGGGGACGTGTGCCTCGATGGCCGCTTCCAACCATGAGTACGGGTCGCTCAGGTTGACAGAAAGTAGGCCCGCGAACTGGTCCCCCTCGTGGTTGCCCTCGAGCATAGAGCACTCAGACACCAGCCTCCGAAACTCGGCGACGCCTTCAACCGCGGTCAACTCGTTGAACTCACGGGCCAGCGACGTGTGCTGATCGCGCCGCTCGGCCATCCAGGCGTCGATGTCGTCTTCGGGTTCTCGCACACCTGCAAAGCGTGCAAGACGATCGTCATCGATCGGCAGCACCTCTAGCGATATAGACCCTCCGTTCCGCATCGATGCAAGTGCGAGTTGCCTGTTAACCCGGATGGGTAGCGCTCGGAAGCGTTCCGCTAGCACCCTAAGCGTGTCGAGCACAAGCGCGGCTCCCTCTAGGGCGACTACCCCATGCTCGGCGGTCGTGGACCCGGCATTGGAGACTCCCGCCGCAAGCCGGGACCATGCGTCGAAGACTTCACAAAGTTGCGCCGCGGCGCGATGGGTGATACGGACGGCCAGATGCCCCCGCACTCTTGAATCGACCTTGCTCCAGAGCGCGATCAGAGAGGACATTGACTCCGGCGCCATAACTCCACGCGACATAGTTAAGGTCAGGTGGCTGCCTGGATCGCTCCAGTTGCCCTCAACGCTCGGGTCGAAAACGTAACGCGCGACCTCCGAGAACACCTCCCACCGGGCCTCGTCCGGGCGCTCCTCGAACCACTCCAGCGCGTACTCCAGAATGCGCTCACGCAGATCGTCCAGGGGCCCATGGTCAGGATCGAGGTAATGCGCCATGTCCTGAATGACCCGCATCGGATGCTCGGGGTGCTGGTGTCGGGGCCGATGGTCCTCCAAAGCTAGGTCAAACAATCCGCGGGCTGCCTCACGGCAGCAACTACGCCGGAAGGCCATGCGAAGGATCCCCTGTGCAGCATTGCCGACAGGATCGTATGTCACGTTGCCGAACAGGAGCTGAGTCTCACGAGGGGCGCCCAGCACAGCACGGGCTAGCACGGCGGCTCGGTCAGCCGAGGCCTCGTTGATACCGCTGTAGACCTCAGCCAAGTCAAGTGGAAGCTCGTCGACTTCCATCGTCGAGATCCTGGCGAACCAAGCATTTGCCAGCGCCTGCACCGTGGCGTCCGGTACGCGACTCGCCACATCAAGGACTGCACGGTCCATGCGCGCATCACCAGGGAACTTCGCGGCAATGGACGCCCAAGTCCTCGTCTTCCGCGCGCCGAAGAACGTCGCTGCGACAATCAGCGGGCGAAGTGGAGCGAGCACAGACCACGCGTCGCCTGTCCGCTCGACAAGACCTCCCTGGGCAGTGGCTTCTAGCCAGGCGATCAAATCGGCGTATGGCACCCCAGCGTGGCTCGCGACTACTTCAATGTCCTCGAGGTTCGCTGCACCGAGCGCGGCGATCCACGCCAGCGCTTCGTTGAGGACAGCGTTACCAGCGATGGCTCTGGTGAGGACGGCGACTTGGTCAAGGAGTGACTGGCCCGCCGCAAACTCCTCGCCCGCACCGTCAACGACGAGACGCGAGAGCGCCACCGCCCAGCCCGGTCGTCCGTCGGACTGTTCAAGCACCGTCACACGCACTCGGAAACCATAAACTCCGAGCGCCTGAATGATTTCATCAAGAGCCGCTCGAGCAAGTCGGTCGACCACGACCCGCACCGGATCGTTCAACAGTTCCTCGACCTGCGCCTCGCTGCCGGGCCACGTAGCGGCGACAATTGTGAAACTGAGCCTTTCCTTGCTGCGAATACTGACCACTTGCTCTAGAAGTTCAAGATGAATATGGGCATCGTCCAGTACAACGATCGATGGATCCATTGTGATGAGATCGTCGGCGAGGTGGTCGCGGCCAAGGCGGTCGACGAAGTGCACGCTGCCTTCGAGCTCCATGAGCAAACGGCTCTTGCCGACGCCAGGCACACCCGACAACGAGACGTCGGTCGCTGAGGCAACCGCGCCCCGCAAGCGCTCGACGTCCTCGTCTCTGCCAAACAGACCAGTGGACGGCACTAACTCGGGCGGTTTCGTCGTCAGCGCTTCGAGTCGCCCCTCGACTCCGGTCAACTCAACGCGAAGATCGGAGTGGCGCCGAAGAGAGTCGACCAGCCACTGCCTTGAGTAGATGTGCGGCACGGGGAGATCGTGAGTTCTGCAGTAGGTTTCGATATTGCGGCGCTTGGCGTCGGAGAGACTCTTGGAAGTTACCATGACGAGCTGGTCAATCCGGAACGTCTCGCCTGCAGCCCAGAACTTCTTCCATGTCCTGTGGCTGCTCTTGAGGTTATCGAGGGCGTCTCCGGTGGTCACGAGGATCCGCCCACGAGAGTCAGGGGTATCAGCGATGGGCGCGATGATGTCGCCGTCGCGGCCCCCGTCGCTCCCGCCCTCGATAGGAACCACGGTTTCATAGTGGTTTGCCATCAATGCCACGGCACACCGCTCGAACACGTGGGCGTCAATGCCCGCGTCAAGCTTCGCCGTAATCCGTGCGTTCAGATCCACGGGCTAAGACTGCCAGGCGGAGCGGGATGGCAGCGACTGATCACGGGAAGCAGGCGAGCGAGGACCACGGCCGGCGGCGATCACGCGATCTTGAACGTCTGGTCGCCGACCTCAACTTCGACCGTCAGCTTGCCGCCGATGGCCTCAACGTACCGACGCAGCGTGTCGACCTGGGTCCGCTCGACGTCACCGCTCTCGATCCGCGAGACGCGTTTCTGGCTGACGGCGAGCTGCTCGGCGACCTGGACCTGGGTCAGCTGGTACTGCTCGCGGATCTCGCGCAGCCGGTACGCCCGCACCTCGGCGAGCATCCGGCGGCGGTGCTCCTCGAGCTGCTCCGGGTCGACGGGGCGCTTGGCGAGCATCTCCTCGAGGCTGGTCATCTCCCCTTCTCCTTCCCGCGCTCTCGGAGCTGCGCCAGGTGTTGGTCGAACAGATTGTCCGCGATCGGGATGTTGACGCGGTACCACTTCTGCCACCTCCCCTGCTTGTCGCCGCCGAGCAGCAGGATGGCCCGCCGTTCGGGATCGAACGCGAACAGGATGCGGATCTCGCTTCGCCCCGCGGATCCTGGCCGCAGCTCCTTCATGTTCTTGTGCCGTGACGCCGTGACGGTGTCCACGAGCGGGCGACCCAGTGAAGGACCACGTTCGCTCAGGAGCGTGGCGGCCGCGATGGCCTGCACGTAGGTCGCCTCGTCGAGGCCAGTGAGCCATTCCTCGACGAGCGTGACGTCGACGTGCCAGCCACCTTGATGCTGCGCCCCTTGGGGCATCGTAGACCTCCAAAGGTATATACCTCAAGCATTCTGCATCGAGCCGGCGGCAGTCACTACGCGAACCCGGTGCCGCGGCCCGAAAGATCGGTCTCGTAGTACGACGACGGCCGCATCCGTTCGCGGTCGAGACGCACGTGCGGGCGCTGGTCTTGCCCGACGGAGCGGAGCGCGGGTTGGGGTCCTATACCGAAGACGTAGTGCACGTCGGGACGTCGCGCGGGCTCCGCGATGAACGGATCGGGCTGTTGCGCCGCGTACTCCTCGACCGACCGCCGGTCCTCGGCCGGAACGGCTGCCCGCCGGTCGCGCGCCCGTTCGGCGACCGCGTCGTGGGTCCGACATGCGGCGTCGGCCGCCACCGCCAGGTCGTAGACCTCCATGCGAAGCACCGGGAGGAATTCCTCGGGCGGCGGTGCGCCGGCGGCTTCCGCGCGCTCACGCAGCTCGCCGGCCTCGTCCTCACCCTCGAGCATTGCCAGCAGCCTCTGCCGCTCGACGAATCTCGCGACGGCACCCATCGCCGCGACCCGCGCCTCGATGCTTCTGCCGAAACCGCCGGTGAACCATCCTGCCGCGCGGTGGGCGGGCTCCACCTCACCGGGCAGCATCGGCACGCTGACGTTCCGCAGGGTGGCGTACGCACCCGCGTCGTCGAGGCCGGGACCGGCCGTCCAGATGACCAGCGGCTCGAGCGGGTAGAGCAGCTCGACGGGCGGAACCCCGAGCGCCGCGGCGAGGATCACAACGTCCTGCAGGTAGATCTTGCTACGCGGCCGCGTCTCGAAGTTGCCGACGGAAGCGCGTGCCATCGGATACCCGAGCTCGGCCGTGCGATCGGCCAGATCCTGGGTCGACAGCCCCTGATTGAGTCGTTCCTCGCGGATCCGCAGGCCGATCCGGGCCGTCCACCCGTCGGACCAGTCGTTCGACATGCCGTCAGGGTAGCGACATCGCACCGGGATCGCGCAAGATGCAATCGGCGACGGTGGTGATGCGTAGGTCTTGCGCAATCAGGTGCTACCGGCGTACGGTGTTAGCAACGGGGTTGGACCGTCACGCACGAGTCGAAGGGGACGCCGTCATGGACACCAACCGGATGCTCACGATCAACGAGGTCGCCGACTACCTCCAGGTCCCGGTGACCACGCTGTACCGGTGGCGCTGCGAGCAGGGCAAGGGCCCAAGAGGCGTGCGCGTCGGGCGGTACATCCGCTACCGCATGGAGGACGTCCAGAAGTGGCTCCGCTCCCTCGACCCACCCGAGGGCACGATCCCGAGCCGGCGCGGCCGCGCCTGACCGAGGACCCGGCCGGACGGACCGGTCATGGCCAGCGTCGAGAAGCGCACCAGGCTTGGCCGCGACGGCAAGGCGGTCGTCACCTGGGTGACCCGCTGGCGCGACCCGGACGGGCGCCAACGAATGCGCTCGTTCGCCCGGAAGACCGATGCCGAACGCAAGCGGCGCGAGGTCGACGCGGAACTGCTTCGCGGGGAGTACGTCGACCCCACGGCCGGCCAGGTGACCTTCCGGGCCTACGCCAGCACGTGGCTCGCCGCCCAGACCTTCGACGCGTCGACGCACGACGCCGTCGAGCTGCGGCTCCGGGTCCACGCCTTCCCCACCCTCGGCGACCACACCCTCGCCGCGATCAAGCCCTCGACGGTCCAGGCATGGCTCCGGCACCTCGGACACCTGGCCGTCACGACCCGGCAGGTCATCTTCGCGAACGTGTCGGCCGTCTTCTCGGCTGCCGTCGACGACGAGCTGATCCGCAAGAACCCGTGCAAGGCCCCCTCCGTGAGCCGCCCGAAGGGCCGCCGACGCAAGGTCGTGCCCTGGACCGCCGAGCGCGTGTTCGCCGTGCGCGACGCGCTGCCCGAGCGCTACCGCATCGTGGTGAGCCTCGGCGCCGGCCTGGGCATACGCCAGGGCGAGATCTTCGGGCTCGCCGTCGACGACGTCGACTTCCTAGCCGGCCGCGTCACCGTGCGTCGCCAGGTGAAGCTCTTCCACGGCAACCGTCGGGTGTTCGCGCTGCCCAAGAACGAGAAGATCCGCGAGGTCCCGCTCCCCGAGTCGATCCGCGACGATCTCGCCGCGCACCTCGCCCGGTATCCCGCGGCGAAGGTGACGCTCCCCTGGAAGGTCGTGTCCGGCGAACCCGCGTCGGCACGGCTCATCGTCACAAGCCGCGAACGCAAGGCGCTCAACCGCAACTACTTCAACAGCCATGTCTGGAAGCGGGCGCTGGCCGCCGCCAGCGGAACCGTCGTCGCACGGTTCTCGGCGACCCATCCCGACGAGACGATCCCGGACTCCGTGCCCATCCAGCCCGTGCGGGAGAACGGGATGCACGCGCTACGACACCACTACGCAAGCGTGCTCCTCGACGCCGGCGAGTCGATCAAGGCGCTCAGCGAGTACCTCGGCCACTCCGACGCCGGCTTCACGCTGCGCGTCTACACGCACCTCATGCCGAGCAGCGACGAACGCACCCGTCGCGCCATCGACGCGGTGTTCCGTGGGAAATCTGTGGGAACCCTGGCCCCATCAGAAGTGTCGTCGCAGATCAGCGCCTGATTCTCGAGCAGTCCTACGACATCTGACAGGCGGCCCGTCGAGGGCCTCTGATGTCGCCTGGACGGCGGCTGACCTGCAGCGTGCGGGTCGGCCGCCGTCGGCGTAGCGGAGAGTCTCGGCCTGATCCCGATCCTCAGCGGCGCTGCGAGGCCATCCACTGCCAGATGGGCGTCCCGCGATGCTGCGGGTCGTTTCGCGCGACGTAGATCCACGACCAGTGCCCGTCGAACCGATGGCCGTCCCAGGTCACGGTGTCGTAGAGCGTCATGAGGGAGTCGCGGATCAGCTCGTGCGCGTGCGCCGTGTTGGCCAGCGGCGGCACCGTCCCGTCGTCCCTGGAGGCGACCAACCAGGTCGGGGTCGTGATCGCCGCCAGCCGGTCGTCCGGGATCAGCGGCGTGGTGGCCTCCCCGAACGGCTGGACGACGCCGCAGATCGGCACCGCCGCCGCGAAGAGCTCGGGGTACTCGGCCGTCATCTTCATCGTCATGTAGCCGCCGTTGCTGCAGCCGACGAGATAGACCCGGTCGCGGTCGACGTCGTGCTCCCGCACGACGTCCTCGACGATCTCCCGGATCATCGGGGCGAACCGGTCGCCGTCCTCCATCCAGAACGACGTGCTCTGCGGCGCCACCACGTGGGCACCGCCGAAGATCCGCTGCGCCTCCTCGGTGGCGAAGCCGAGGGCGCCACGGTTGGCACGCAGCGTCGTCTCGTTGTCGTAGTACCCGTCCGCCAGCGAGGCACCCTCGCCGCCCCCGTGCAGCCACACGACCAAGGGCCGCTTGCCCCGGCCTCCCCCGCGTCCACGGCGCGGCGGCGAGTAGAGCCGATACTTCATCCCCGAGCTCGAGACGCCATGAGTGAACGCGTCAACCTCCGGGTTGGTCAGCTCGCCCTGGACGAGCTCGCCGATCGAGACCGGGCGGCGGTCGCGCCGCATGACCGGCCGTTGCTGGGTCACTGTGTAGGCGAGGTCGAGGCGGACGTTCCGTCCTCTGCTCAGGATGTAGCCGAGGGTTCCGCCACCCACCTGGCCCTCGACGGACTCGAGGTCGAGCACCACGTTCCCGCGCCGGTCGAGCCGGGCCGCCGTGACCGAACGGTCGACGTCGTACGTGCTGAGGTCGACCTCGCCCTCCTCGAGAGGTATCGGGCTCGTCGCCCTGGCGTGGACGACGAACGTGCCCGTCGTCAGACTGGCCGGGTCGATCGGACCGAGACGCGAGGTGTCGAGGGTGAGCGAGGTGACCTGCTCGCCGCCGTCGAGGGTCCGGGCGCCGAGGCGGAACGGTACCGTCGTAGGCGGACGGCCTCCGGCGGCCGCGGTCCCTGCAGGAAGAACTACCCCGGCGGCTACTGCCCCTCCGGCGGCGAGAACTGTGCGACGACTGATCTGTGCGGACATCGGACTCCTTTGTCGATGGTGCACGACCGGGCGGCCAGGATCACCCGCAGCGAATCGCTACCGTACGGTCGAATTGTTCGACAGTGAACATGGCCGCAGACGGTTCCGCAAGACGACCGCCGAGATGCGTCACCTTCACGGCGGCACCGAGCTGCCGTCATACGTCAGCGCGCCCCGTCGTCGCTTCGACGGGGCGCGCTGACGGGCTGGGTGACGCTTCTCAGCGGAGCGTGAACTCGTGCGTCGTCGTGTTCCCGGCGACGTCGTGGACGACCAGGGTGTTGGCACCCGCGACGGCCCCGAACACTCCGGGCTTCACGAAGTTGACGTCGGACCAGGCGTGGTTCGAGAGGTCCTTCACCACGCCGTTGATCTCGACCTTGTCGACCTTGCCGGCGTCGTGCAGCTTGAAGCTGACCCTGCTGTAGGTCGCGCCGTCCTTCGCCGTGAACGCGGCGCCGTCCTTCACGGTCGCCGTGGGCCTGGTCGCGTCGATCGTGACCGCGAGCGTGCTCGTCCGGGAGATGTTCCCGGCGAGGTCTTGCGCGTTGTACCGGACCGTGTACTCGCCCGACGGCAGCGACACCGTCGCCGCGTGCGAACCGGCGGCTGCGCCGTCGGCCACCGTCGACTGCGTGCTCTTGACGAGCGTGGAGCCGGAGTACACGTTCGCGACGATGCGCTGCAGGCCGCGGTCGTCGGTGGCGTCCACCCGCACCGACAGCTCGCGGAACGGGCCCGCGGCGGCCGGCGACACGAGGGAGACCTCGGGACGCGTCGTGTCGGGCTCCTCCACCGGCGGCTCGACGCCGGCCTCGGTGACCCACTTCTGGCCCTCGTCGTTCTTCGTCACGGTGAATTCGTCGTAGACCGCGCCGACCGGCAGGTCGGTCGTGGCGTCCGCGGTCTTCTCGGCGAGGTACGACCGGTAGTGCAGGCTGCCCTCGGAGACGTCGATGACCTGGTATGTCGTCACGCCGGCGCCGCGCAGCACCTGGGTGGCGCCGTTGTTGGTCCAGACGTTGTTCGCGTCGGTCTCGAGCTCGTAGTGCTTCGCGCCCGAGTTGGAGACGACGTAGACCGGGCCGTCGGTGATGCCCGGCGTCTCGGTGACGTCCTCGTTGTTGTAGCCGCGCGCGTAGGTGTGGTCGTGGCCCATCATCACGAGGTCGATGTCGTGCTTCTGGAAGACCGGCACCCAGTACTGGCGCAGCGTCGGTTCGTTGCGGCCGGCCGACGTCGAGTACACGGGCTGGTGGAAGGTCACGACGTTCCACTTCGACGGGCTCTGCTCGAGCACGTGGTCGAGCCACGCCGCCTGGAACTGGGTCCACAGCGCGGCGACCTTCGTCGACGGGCAGTCGGCCGCAGCGCAGGCGGGCAGGGTGTCCGGCGTGAGGAACGTGGTGTCGCGCGTCGCGTTGATCGTGATGAACCGAACGCCCTGGTAGTCGGTGAAGTACACCGTCTCGGTCGCGAACTGCGTCCAGTGCTCGAAGTAGGCGGCGTACTGCTTCGCCACGTCGGTGTCGCCGACGGCGAGGTCGGCGAGGTCGCCGATGCTCTCTGTCGTCGGGTTGTTGTGCGGGTACTCGAAGTTCGCCTTCCACGCCGTCAGCAGCTTGTCACCCGAGTACTCGTGGTTGCCGGGCGCGGCCATCACGTTGGTCGTCGCGGCCGAGGTCTGCATGCCCGTGAACCAGTTGCGCCACTCGGTCTCGTTGCTGCCGGTGTTGATGAGGTCGCCCGCGTGCACCGAACCGATCGAGTCGGGCGCGGAGGCCTCGGCCTGGGCGACGACCTTCGGCCACGTCGAGTCGAGGCCGATCTGCGCGTCGCCGTAGTACACGAACTGGAAGTCCGTGTCGTCCGGGTCGGCCGTCGTGAACTCGAACCATTCGCTCCACGCGCCCTCGAGGCCCACGCGGTACTTGTACGCCGTGCCGGGCTGCAGGGCGTCGACGGTCGCCGAGTAGTGCTGCAGCGGGTTGCCGTTGACGGCGCCCGCGGCGTAGGCGTCCACCGTGCGGACGTCGCCGCCCGCGGCCGGGCGGATCTGCACCTGGCCCGAGGCGTGCGACTCGTCGCCGGCGAGCCACGAGAAGGACTGGCTCGTCTCGGGCGACTCGGTCGGCGTGAGGATGACGCGCGACGGCGGCGTCGCCACGACCTCGCCCGGGTCGGTCGCCTCGACGAGGCGGATCGACGGCACATCGAGGTAGATGTCGCTGCTGGTCTCGCGGTCCTGGTAGAGCGCGACGGCGACGGTGTTCGGGCCGTCGACGAGCACGTCGCCGTCGACCTCGAACGACCCGGCGGCGGGGTCGGACGCCCCGGAGCCGGCGTACTGCACGTTCGCGTCCTCGGTGACCCGGTCGTCGGCGAAGCCCGCGACCTTCTCGCCGTTGATCCAGACGACCGCGCCGTCGTCGTAGACGAGGTCGCCCACGACCTCGCCGACCTCGTCGGCGACGCCTGGCGCGAGCTCGAAGCTCGTGCGGAAGAAGAAGGTCGGCACGTTCGGCGCCGCCTGGCCGTCGAGGTACTGGTTCAGCAGGGTCTTCGGCACACGGGGACCGACGGCGGCGAGCTCGCCTCGCTTCGCACCGAAGCTGCCGGCCGCCTGCTTCCACGCGGAGTCGTCGTAACCGGGCGCGGTCCAGGCCCGCACATTCGCGTCGCCGCGCGCCGGGTCGGTGCCGTCGTCGAGGTAGCGCCAGGTCGTGGACGCGTCCACGACCGGCGCGCTCGAAACCTCGGTCGCCGCCGTCGCGGGCGGCGGCGTCGCGAGCGCGCCGGCGGCGACGACGCCCGCGAGCGCCGCGCCGACGGCGGCCCTGCGGCCCCGTCGTCTGGCTGTCTTGGTCATGTTCTCCCTCTCGAGGAATCGGCCGAACGCGCGCCGGCCCACGCCCGAGCGGGCGGAGCGACGGCGGGTTCCGACCCATCGAAGCGGCCGCGGATGACCCACCGGTGTCCCGGGCGGCAACAGCATCTGAACCTGAGGGGGCGAGGGGTTCGGGTCCGGGCTCCAGCCCGGTTCCGAAGCCGCCCGCGACTCGTCGCCCGGGCGACGACGACCGAGGGTTCACCCTGAGATCTCCCTGAACACCCGCGGGAGGGGTTCCCGCCGCTGACGTGCGGGGCTACGGTCGGCTCGTGCCAGTCATCGCGACGGATCAGCTCACCATGCGGTACCCCCGGGTCACCGCGCTCGACCGCCTCACCGTGGAGGTCGGCGCCGGCGTCACCGGCCTGGTCGGCGCGAACGGCGCCGGCAAGTCGACACTGATCAAGATCCTGCTGGGCCTCGCCGACCCGACGTCCGGCAGCGCCACCGTGCTGGGGCACGACATCCGCGACGACGGCGCCCAGCTGCGCGGCCGCGTCGGCTACATGCCCGAGCACGACTGCCTGCCCGGCGACGTGTCGGCCACAGAGCTGGTGGTCCACCTCGCGCGCATGTCCGGTCTGCCCACCGACGCGGCACGCGAGCGTGCGGCCGACACCCTGCGACACGTCGGGCTCTACGAGGAGCGCTACCGGCCCATCGGCGGGTACTCCACCGGCATGAAGCAACGCGTCAAGCTCGCGCAGGCCCTGGTGCACGACCCGGACGTCGTCTTCCTCGACGAGCCCACCAACGGCCTCGACCCCGCCGGCCGGGACGAGATGCTCGAGCTGGTCCGGCGCATCTACGACGACTTCGGCATCTCCGTCCTGGTGACGTCGCACCTGCTCGGCGAGCTCGAGCGCATCTGCGACACCGTCGTGGTCGTCGACGCCGGCGTGCTCCTGCGCTCATCCACGGTCGCCGACTTCACCCGGGCGAGCGCGAAGCTCGCCGTCGAGGTGGCCGCCGACCCCGACGCGGCCGCGGCCGGGCTGGCGGCCGCAGGGCTGCGCGTCTCCCGCGACGGCCCGCTCCTGCTCGTCGACCTCGAGGGCGACTCCACCTTCGACGTCGTGCGGGACGTCGTCGCCGACCAGGGCTATGGCCTGGTCCGGCTCGAACCGCGCCGCCACCACATCGCCGAGGTCTTCGAGCAGGAGGTCGACGATGTCGCAGTCTGAGTCGCCGTCGGGCGTCATCCACGACATCGGGTACCGCGGCTACGACGGCGAGCGGCTCACCCGGCGCGGGATCGCCTACGGCCTGTACACGCACACCTTGCGCGGCGTCTTCGGTCTCGGCCGCGCGCCGCGGTCGAAGGTCGTGCCGTTCGGCATGTTCGTGGTGATGCTCCTGCCTGCGGTCGTGCTCGCCGTGGTCTCGGTCGTCATGGCCGGGCAGGGCATGATCACCGAGCCGGTCCTGCCTTACACGCGCTACGCGATGGTGACGCAGGCGGCCATCGCGATCTTCCTCGCGGTCGCGGCGCCGCAGGCGGTCTCGCTCGACCTCCGGTTCCACACCCTGCCGCTCTACCTCTCGCGGCCCCTGGAGCGGGTGGACTACGCGCGGGCCAAGCTGGCGGCGCTCGCCACCGCGGTGTTCCTCCTGATCGCGGTGCCGCTGCTGGTCATGTACCTGGGCGCCCTCGCCGCGAGGTTCGACGCCGGCACGCAGACCGTCGACTTCCTCCAGGCGCTGGTGGGCGCGGCTCTGTTCGCGGCGATCCTGTCGGGGATCGCGGCGCTGATCGCGTCGCTGACATCCCGCCGCGGGTTCGGGGTCGCGGCCATCGTCACGGTCCTCGCCCTCAGCTACGCGGTGGTCTCCAGCCTGCAGGGCCTCGTGGCCTTCGACGCGGACGATCCGGAGACCGCCGGCTGGATCGGTCTGTTCTCCCCGATGACGCTCGTGGACGGCGTGCAGGTCTGGGCGTTCGACGTCGAGTCCTCGGCGCCCGCCGGCCCGCCCACGGACGCGGCCGGGGTCGCGTTCCTCGTCGTCACGCTCGCCGTCATCACGCTGTGCTACTGGGCCCTGTCCATGCGATACCGGAGGGTGCGGCTCTGATGGCCACGCTGCAGATCGACGCCTGTTCCCGCTGGTTCGGCAACGTGGTCGCCGTCAACGACGTCACGATGACGGTGGGCCCGGGCATCACCGGGCTGCTCGGCCCCAACGGGGCGGGCAAGTCGACCCTGATCCACATGCTCGGCGGCTTCCTGCCCCCGTCTGCCGGGACCGTCACGTTGGACGGGGCGACCATCTGGAAGAACCAGGAGGTCTACCGCACGATCGGCATCGTCACCGAGCGCGAGGCGACCTACGACTTCCTCACGGGCAAGCAGTTCGTCCGGGCGAGCGCGGAGCTGCACGGCCTGGCGGACCCGGGAGCGGCGGCGCACCGCGCACTGGAGACGGTCGCGATGACCGACGCCCAGGACCGCAAGGTCGGTGAGTACTCCAAGGGCATGAAGCAGCGCGTCAAGATGGCCTCGGCCCTCGTGCACGACCCGGCGGTGCTGCTCCTGGACGAGCCGTTCAACGGCATGGACCCGCGGCAGCGCCTGCACCTCATCGAGCTGCTGCGCGACATGGGGGCCGAAGGCCGGACCGTCCTGTTCAGCTCGCACATCCTCGAGGAGGTGGAGCTGCTGGCGCACCAGATCGAGGTCGTCGTCTCGGGCCGCCACGCCGCGTCGGGCGACTACCGCGAGATCCGTCGGCTGATGATCGACCGGCCGCACCGGTACACGATCACGTCGAGCGACAACCGGTCGCTCGCGTCGGCCCTGGTCGCGGACGGCTCGACGGCGGGCGTCAGCATCGACGGCGACGTCCTGCGGGTGCAGGCCAGCGAGTTCCTGCGCTTCGCCGCGCTCCTGCCCCGCGTCGCGCGCGACGCCGACGTGCGGCTGCTGCAGGTCACCCCGTCCGACGAGTCCCTGGAGAGCGTGTTCTCGTACCTCGTCGAGAGCTCGTCGAGAGCGTCGTCGAGGACGTCGTCCAGAACCCCGGCGCGGGCCACCGCGTCACCGGCCACCAGGGAGCGCTCGTGAACGGGACCGTCGTCCGCCTGACCGCCCGCGGGATGCTCGGCGGCAGGCGGGTGTGGCTGCTCGGCGCGCTCGCCGTGCTCCTCGTCGGCATCGCGGTGCTCGCCCGCGTACTGGTCCCCGTCAGCGACACCGAGGCGGCCACGCTGCTGCAGGGCATCGCGTTCGCGACCTTCCTGCCGCTGTTCGGGTTGATCGTCGGGACGGGCGCCATCGCCCCGGAGATCGACGACGGGTCGATCGTGCACCTGCTGGCCAAGCCGGTCTCGCGGCACACGATCGTGCAGAGCAAGCTCGCGGTGGCGCTCGGTGCGACGATCGCCTTCGCCGTGCTGCCGACCGTCCTGGCCGCCGCCGTCCTCGGCCTGGGCCCCGGCGCCGTGCTCGCCTTCGGCGTGGGCGCGCTGGCCGCCGGTGCCGTGTACAGCGTGCTGTTCCTGCTGCTGTCGATCCTCACCCGGCACGCCGTGATCATCGGGCTCGTCTACGCGCTGCTCTGGGAGAGCCTGGTCGGCAGCTTCGTGCCGGGCGCGCGCAACCTCAGCGTGCAGCAGTGGGCCCTGTCGGTGACCGAGTCCCTCGCGCCGGACGGGCTGGTCACGGCGAACGTCGGGCTGGGGCTCGCGTGCGCCCTCATCGTCGGCGGCTTCGCCGCCGCGACCTGGTACGCCGGCGCCCGCCTGCGCGTGCTCACCCTCACCGGCGAGGACTGAACGGTACGGGGCCGGCGGCCCCGTACCGAACCCTCAGGGACCGGCGTGCGGGGGCCGCTCGTCCGCCGGGGCCGCCGCCTCAGAATTGTGACCGGCGGCAGCGTGACCAGCGGCGTCGTGACCGGCGGCGTCGTGACCGGCGGCGTGCTTCTTCCCGAACGGCAGCACGTGCATCACGGCGACGACGATCGCGCCGACGACCACGCCGACGACCGCGGAGCACAGCGTGTTGACGAGCCACGCGAGAAAGCCACCGATCCCGGGCACCGCGTGCGCGACGGCCTCCTCGAGGTGGTGCACGACGTCGTACGGCGCGTGCCAGCCGAGCTCGTCGACGCCGGTCAGCAGGATGTGCCCGCCGACCCACAGCATCGCGACGGTACCCACGACGGAGATCACGGCGAGCACCTTGGGCATGCCGGACACGAGCGAGCGCCCCAGCCGCTGGCTGGCCGCCGAGGGGCGCCCCGCCAGCGACAGGCCGACGTCGTCCATCTTCACGATCACGGCCACCACCCCGTAGACGATCACGGTGATGGCCAGGGCCACGACGAGCAGGATGGCGAGCCGGGAGAAGAAGGGCTCGGACGCGACCTCGTTGAGCGCGATGACCATGATCTCGGCCGAGAGGATGAGGTCGGTCCGGATCGCGCCGGCGACGAGCGTCTTCTCCGCCTCCGGCCCGACCGCCGCGGCGGGGGCGTCGTGGCCGCTGTGCCCGCGCAGGCGGCCCCAGATCTTCTCGGCACCCTCGAACGCAAGGTAGGTGCCGCCGAGCATGAGGATCGGCGTGAGCAGCCACGGCGCCCACTGGCTCAGGATCAGGGCGGCCGGAAGGATGAAGAGCACCTTGTTCCGGATCGAGCCCCACGCGATCTTCTTGATGATCGGGATCTCACGGTCGGCGGCCACACCGTGCACGTACTGCGGCGTCACGGCGGTGTCGTCGACGACCACCCCGGCCGCCTTCGCGGTCGCCTTCGCGGCCGCTGCGCCGACGTCGTCGAGCGAGGCCGCGGCCAGCTTCGCGATGGCCGCGACGTCGTCCAGCAGCCCGAGGAGCCCGGCGCTCATGCGGTCACGCCTCGGTGGCCGGGACGACGGACGGACGGGGCGCCCGCGGGAGCGGGCGACGGTGGCATGCGCATGCCCCTATCGTGCCGCACCGGCGCCCGTCCGGGAGCCGCCCGGGGCGCCCTGACGGCTCCCGTGGCACGAACCCTCACCGCCGCCTAGCCTCGGGGCGGTGAGAAGCGAGGCGGACACGGCGACGGCGGAGGAGCTTCTCGACCGTTCCCGCATGACGCCGCTGCACCGGCGCATCTGGCTCGTCGCCGCGCTCGGGCTCATGCTGGACGGCTTCGACTTCTTCCTCATCGGCGTCTGCCTCCCGCTCATCACGGCGGACCTCGACCCCTCGCCGATCGAGACCGGTCTCATCGCGTCGTCGGCCGTCGTCGGGTCGGTGGTCGGCTCGCTCGCCGGCGGCCCGCTCGCCGACCGGATCGGCCGACGGCGGGTCTTCCAGGCCGACCTCGCCCTGTTCGTCGTCGCGGCACTCGCCTGCGCGCTGGCGTGGGGCGTGTGGCCCCTGATCGTCTTCCGGTTCGTGCTCGGCATCGCGATCGGCGCCGACTACCCGCTGAGCTCCAGCTACGCCGCGGAGATCGCGCCCGGGCGGCTGCGCCGGCGGCTGCTGGTCGGGGTCATCAGCTTCCAGGCGGTGGGGTCGCTGCTCGGGGTCCTGACCGGGCTGGTGATCCTCCGCCTCGACCCCTCGGCCGGCTCGTGGCGCTGGATCCTCGGTTCCGGCGCGCTGCTCGCCGTCGTGGTCGTGGTGGCGCGGATCGGGGTGCCCGAGAGCCCCCGCTGGCTGGCCGCGCGGGGGCGGCGCGAGGAGGCCGCCGCCGTCGTCTCCCGCCTGGTGCGCCAGCCCGTGCTCCCCGCGCAGGTCGAGGTGTCCGACGCCGAGCCCGTCCCGTGGCGCGCGCTGTTCGGTACCGGGCTGCGCCGGCTCACGACGCTGACCAGCGTGCCGTGGTTCCTGCTGGACGTCGTGGTGTACGGCGTGGGCGTGTTCACCCCGACCGTCCTGGCGGGAGCCGCGGTCGAGGACTCGGGCGGCTTCGTCGACGAGGCGATCACGAGCCTGCGCCAGACCGCCGTGACCAACGTCTTCCTCGTCCTCGGCTTCGCCGCCGCGATCGTGGTGATCAACCGGGCCGGGGTCGTCCGGCTGCAGTCGGCCGGGTTCGCCCTGGTGTCCGTGGGCCTGACCCTGCTCGCCCTGTCCGCCGGGCTCCCCGGCGACTCGGGGGCCTACTACTGGCTGGCGTTCGCCGGCTTCGCGCTGACCAACTTCTTCCAGAACCTCGGACCGAACTCCACCACGTTCGTGCTGCCCGCGATGGTCTTTCCCACGGAGGTGCGCGCGAGCGGAGCCGGCTTCGGCGCGGCCGCGGGCAAGGCCGGCGCGGTCCTGGTGACCCTCTGCTTCCCCGTCCTTCAGGAGGTGTGGGGCCTGGCCGTCACCGTCGGCGTCATGGCCGGCGGTGCGATGCTCGCCGCGGTGGTGACGGTCCTCGCGCGACCCGCGCCGACGCCGGGCCGGGATCAGTCCTCGCCGTAGAGCACGCGCTCGACGACGGCGCGGGCGCGACGCGCGGTGCGCAGGTACAGCTCCTCGAGCTCGCCGCCCGTCCCGACGTCGCGCAGCAGCCCGGCGACGCCGGTGAGCGAGCGGGCGTCGTGCGGGAGCACGTCGGCCTGCGGGCCGGTGGTCCGCCCGGACCACAGCACGACGGCCGACCGCAGCCGGGACGCGAGGATCCACGCGTCCCGCAGCTGCGCGGCGTCGTCCTCGTCCAGCAGTCGCGCGGACGCGGCGGCGTCGAGCGCGGCGACCGTGCCCGTCGTGCGCAGGGACGGCACCTCCCCCGCGTGCTGCAGCTGCAGGAGCTGTGCCGTCCACTCCACGTCCGAGACGCCCCCGCGCCCCAGCTTCAGGTGGCGGGCCGGGTCCGCGCCCCGCGGCAGCCGCTCCGCCTCGACCCGCGCCTTGATGCGGCGCACCTCGCGCAGGTCGGCCTCGGCGAGCCCGCCGTCGCGGTAGCGCAGCGGGTCCGCGAGCGCCGCGAACCGCTCCCCCAGGGCGCCCGGACCGAGGTCGCCGGCGACGGGCCGCGCCCGCAGCAGCGCCTGCGCCTCCCACACGCTGGACCACCGCGCGTAGTACTCCCCGTACGAGGCGAGCGTGCGTACGAGCGGGCCCTGGCGGCCCTCGGGGCGCAGGTCGGCGTCGACGGGCAGTGCCGGCTCCGGCCCGACGGCGGACAGCAGCCGCTGCAGGTGGCGGGCGGTGCGCAGGGCGAAGTCCTGCGCGAGCTGCGCCTCCGCGCCGGGCACCGGGTCGTGCACGAAGAGCACGTCGGCGTCGGAGCCGTACCCCATCTCGCGGCCGCCGAGGCGGCCCATCGCGACGACGAGCATCCGCGTGGGGTTCGCCTCGGGCGACGCGCCGAGCCTCAGCTCCGTGCGCGCGGCGTGCTCCGCCGCCCGCAGCCCCCCGACGAGCACGACGTCGGCGGCGTCGGAGAGCGCCGCGGCCGCGCCGACCGGGTCGAGGAAGCCCAACACCTCGGCAGCACCGGTGCGGGCCAGCTCGCGGCGCCGCACCGCCCGCAGGCGAGTCACCGCGGGCTCGACCTCCTCCGCGCGGGTGAGCAGCGCGTCCGCCTCGGCCGCGAGCCGCGGCGCCCCGCGCGGCTCCAGGCCGGCGGCGTCGGCGAGCCACTGCACCGACTCGGGCGACCGGGCGAGCGCGTCGGCGAGGTAGGTGGAGGAGGAAAGCAGCACCGCGAGCCGGTAGGCCGCGTTCTCGGAGTCGCGCAGCAGCCGCAGGTACCAGGGGGTGGCGCCCAGGTCGTCGGACAGCTTGCGGAACGCGAGCAGGCCGCCGTCCGGGTCGGCGCCCTCGGCGAACCAGCCGAGCAGCACCGGCAGGAGCTGGCGCTGCAGGGCGGCCCGCCGCGACGTGCCCGCCGTGAGCGCGACCACGTGCCGCATCGCACCGTCGGGGTCGCGGTACCCGATCGCGGCGAACCGCTCGCGCGCCACCTCGGGCGCGAGCGAGAGCTCGTCCTCCGAGAGCTGGGCGGAGGCGGGCAGCAGCGGCCGGTAGAAGACCTCCTCGTGCAGCGAGCGCACCTCGCGCCGGGTGGCGCGCCACCGCTTCAGCAGCCCGTCGGCCCCCTCGGCGCGCATCCCCAACGACCGGGCGAGGCGCCGCAGGTCGTCCTCCGCGGTCGGCAGCAGGTGCGTGCGGCGCAGCCGGAAGAGCTGCACCCGGTGCTCCAGCGCGCGCAGGAACCGGTAGCAGACCCCCATCCGCGCGGCGTGCTCGCGGCCGACGAACCCGCCCGCGGCCAGCGCCGCCAGGGCCGAGAGCGTGTGCGGGGAGCGGATCTGCGGGTCGGTGCGCCCGTGCACCAGCTGCAGCAGCTGCACGGTGAACTCGACGTCCCGCAGCCCGCCCTTGCCGAGCTTGATCTGCCGCTCCGACTCGGCGGGCGGCACGTGGTCCTCGACGCGGCGGCGCATCGCGCGGGCGTCCTCGACGAAGTTCTCCCGGTGCGCGGCCGACCACACGAACACCTCGACGGCGTCGCGGTAGGCGCGGCCGAGCGCGACGTCCCCCGCCACGGGCCGGGCCTTGAGCAGGGCCTGGAACTCCCACGTGGAGGCCCAGCGCTCGTAGTACGCGACGTGGCTGGCCAGGGTGCGCACGAGCGGGCCGTTCTTCCCCTCGGGCCGCAGCGCGGCGTCGACGGGCCACAGCGCCGGCTCGTCGGAGGCGCCGGAGCACGCCCGCTGCAGCGCGGTGGCCAGCCGGGCGCCGAGGGCCATCGCGTCGTCCTCGGCGACCGCGGCGCCGTCGGCGCGCTCGCCCGGCTCGCAGACGTAGACGACGTCGACGTCGGAGACGTAGTTGAGCTCGTGGCCGCCCGTCTTGCCCATACCGATGACGGCGAGGCGCACGCCGTCGGCGGCATCGCCCACCTCCGCCCGCGCCACCGCGAGGGCGCCCTCCAGCGCGGCGGCGGCCAGGTCGGCGAGCGCCGCGGCGACGGCCGACAGCCGCGACAGAGGGTCGGCGGCGGTGAGGTCGCTCGCCGCGATCTGCAGCAGCCGGGCGCGGTAGGCGCGGCGCAGCGCGTCGGTCGTCGTGGCGGCGCCGGCGTCCGGCCAACCCGCTCCCGGCTCGCCGCCGGGGTCCGCGGCCACCGGGACGTCCGCGTGCGGGTCTGCCCCGACGGCGCGCAGGAGCTCGGCCCGCACGGCCTCGCCCGGCGTCGACAGCGGGTCGTCGCCGTCCGCGCGGAGCGCGTCGAGCAGGTCAGGCCGGCGTACCAGCTCGTCGCCGAGCGCCGACGACGCGCCGAGCACGGCGAGCAGGCGCGTCCTCGCGAGCCCGTCGAGGACCTCCGGGTCTGCCGCGAGCACCGCGGCGACCCGACGCTGCCCGTCCGGGGATCCCGCGAGCCGCACGAGCTGCAGCAGCGCGAGGTCCGGGTCGGCGCAGGCACCCAGCGACGCGAGCACCGCCACGCCGTCGTCCCCGGGCAGCACCGCCTGCAGGCCGTCGTCGGCCCACAGCGACGCCGACCGGGTGAGGTCGGCGAAGCCGGCGTGCAGCAGCCGGCTCGTGAGGGTCGAGCGCCGGCCCGTCCCCGATCCCGCGGGAGTGCTCACGCCCCGCCTCTCAGAGGAACTGCAGGAAGCGGTGCAGCTCGTACGGCGTGACCTGGGCCCGGTACGCGTCCCACTCCTGGCGCTTGTTGCGCAGCACGTAGTCGAAGACGTGCTCGCCGAGCGTCTCCGCCACGAGCTCCGAGGACTCCATGAGGTCGACGGCCTCGTCGAGCGACTGCGGCAGCGGCGCGATGCCGAGGGACCGGCGCTCGCGGTCGGTCAGCTCCCACACGTCGTCGCCGGTCGCCTCGGGCAGGTCGTAGCCGTCCTCGATGCCCTTGAGCCCGGCGGCGAGCAGGACCGCGAACGCCAGGTACGGGTTGGTGGCCGAGTCCAGCGCGCGGTACTCGACCCGCGCCGAGTTGCCCTTGCCCGGCTTGTACATGGGAACGCGCACGAGGGCGGAGCGGTTGTTGTGGCCCCAGCAGATGTAGCTGGGCGCCTCGGCGCCGCCCCACAACCGCTTGTACGAGTTCACGTACTGGTTGGTGATCGCCGTGATCTCCGCGGCATGCACGAGCAGGCCGGCGATGAACTGGCGCGCCGTCTTGGACAGCTCGAACTGCGCGCCGGGCTCGTGGAACGCGTTGCGGTCGCCCTCGAACAGCGACAGGTGCGTGTGCATCCCGGACCCCGGCTGGTCCGCCATCGGCTTGGGCATGAACGACGCGAACACGCCCTGCTCGAGCGCGACCTCCTTGACCACGGTGCGGAACGTCATGAGGTTGTCCGCGGTGGTGAGGGCGTCGGCGTAGCGCAGGTCGATCTCGTTCTGCCCGGGGCCGGCCTCGTGGTGGGAGAACTCCACCGAGATGCCCATCGACTCGAGCATCGTGATCGCCGCGCGGCGGAAGTCGTGCGTGCTGCCGCGGGCCAGGTGGTCGAAGTAGCCGCCGTTGTCGACCGGGACCAGCGGGGCGTCCGGGGAGGCGAGCTGGTTGAACAGGTAGAACTCGACCTCGGGGTGGGTGTAGAAGGTGAAGCCGCGGTCGCTGGCCTTGGCGAGCGTCCGCTTGAGCACGTTGCGCGAGTCCGCGAGCGACGGCTCGCCCTCGGGCGTGAGGATGTCGCAGAACATGCGGCCCGTGCCGTGCCGCTCGCCCCGCCACGGGAGCACCTGGAACGTCGTCGGGTCCGGCTTGGCGATCATGTCGGCCTCGTACACGCGGGTGAGGCCCTCGATCGAGCTGCCGTCGAACCCGATGCCCTCCGCGAACGCCTGCTCGAGCTCGGCCGGGGCGACCGCCACCGACTTGAGAACCCCGAGCACGTCGGTGAACCAGAGCCGGATGAAGCGGATGTCGCGCTCCTCGACCGTGCGGAGCACGAACTCCTGCTGCCTGTCCATGAGTCCATCCTGCACGAGTTGTGTTAACCGTGGATGACATGCGGCCGATACGCTGACCGCCATGGCGACTTCCACCCCGACATCCGGCGACGGCGCTGCTCACGACGCTCCCGCCGAGACCCGCCGGAGGCGGTACCGCGTCCACCACCTGGCCCGCGCGAAAGAGTCGGGCGAGCGGATCACGATGCTCACCGCGTACGACGCGATGAGCGCCGCGATCTTCGACGCCGCCGGGATCGACCTGCTGCTGGTGGGCGACTCCATCGGCAACACCATGCACGGGCACACGACGACGCTGCCGGTCACGGTCGACGACATGATCCCAGCGGCGCGGGCCGTCGCCGGTGCGGCGCCGCACTCGCTCGTCGTCGTCGACCTGCCGTTCGGCTCGTACGAGGCCGGGCCCGAGCAGGCGCTGGGCACCGCGGTGCGCTTCATGAAGGAGACCGGCGCCGCCGCGGTCAAGCTCGAGGGCGGGCGGCGCTGCGCCGCGCAGATCCGGGCGATCACCGACGCCGGCATCCCCGTCGTCGGGCACCTCGGTTTCACGCCCCAGTCCGAGCACGCCCTCGGCGGGCACCGCGTCCAGGGCCGTGGGGACGAGGCCGCCGAGGCGCTGTGGGCGGACGCGCTCGCCGTGCAGGAGGCCGGAGCCGTGGCCGTCGTGCTCGAGATGGTCCCGGTCGACGTCGCCGCCCGGGCGACCGAGACCCTGCGGATCCCCACCATCGGCATCGGCGCGGGCCCGCGCACCGACGGCCAGGTGCTCGTCTGGACGGACATGGCCGGCATGACCGAGTGGACGCCGCGGTTCGCCCGGCGCTTCGCCGAGCTGGGCGCCGCGCTGCGCGAGGCCGCGCAGGAGTACGCGTCCGAGGTGCGGGCCGGCACGTTCCCGGACGCCGCGCACTCGTTCGAGCGCTGAGAGCCGCCCGAGCGTCGAGGGTCGCCCGGGCGGCGCGTCAGGACTTCCCGCCGCGCCAGTCGGCGTCCTCGTCCTCCCAGGTGTCGTTGCGCTGCTTGGCCTGGTCGAGGGCGCGCTCGGCCGCCTCGCGCGTCGGGTAGGGGCCCATCCGGTGGGTCCAGCTCGACCGCGTGCTGCTCTCCTCGACCTCGCCGGTCCGGGTGTTGAACCAGTACTGCACGCCGCCGTCGCCGCTCTTGTCGCTCATACGACGATCCTGCATCAAGATGGGCGCATGGTGGAGGCATCGGAGCCGGTCATGACGTCGGATGCGGGATCGAGCGCGGGGACGGCCAGGGAGCCGCAGCATGCCGTGGCGCTGGGGATCGACATCGGCGGCTCGGGGATCAAGGGAGCACCGGTCGACCTGACCTCGGGCGCGTTCGCGGCCGAGCGCCGTCGCATCCCGACGCCCCACAGGTCGACGCCCCGCGCCGTCGCGGACGTCCTCGCCGAGCTCGTCGACTCGTTCGACCTGCCGGGCGACGCGCCCGTCGGCGTCGCCTTCCCCGCGCCGATGGACCACGGCGTGGTGCGCTTCATCGCCAACCTCGACAAGTCGTGGAAGGGCGTGGACCTGCCCGCCCTCGTGCACGACGCGACGGGCCGGGAGGTCACGGCCGTCAACGACGCCGACGCCGCGGGCGTGGGCGAGCAGCGGTTCGGCGCGGCGCGGGGGCGCGACGGCGTGGTGCTCATGGTCACCCTCGGCACGGGCATCGGCTCGGCCCTGCTGGTGGACGGCGTGCTCGTGCCCAACACGGAGCTCGGCCACCTGGAGATCGACGGGCACGACGCCGAGCACCGCGCCGCCGAGTCGGCGCGCGAGCGGCACGACCTGTCATGGGAGAAGTGGGCGGAGCGACTGCAGCGCTACTTCGAGACCGTCGAGATGCTGCTCTCCCCCGAGCTGATCGTCGTCGGCGGAGGCGTGAGCAAGCAGCACGAGAAGTTCCTGCCGCTGCTGGACCTGCGGGCGCCGATCATCCCCGCGACGCTGCGCAACAAGGCGGGCATCGTCGGCGCGGCGGCGTTGGCCGCAGATCCCCGCGTCCACTGACCGTCGAGACGAGGGCCGGGGCCGGGGTAGCCCGGGACCGGCGGGTAGCCCGGGACCGGCGCGGCTCGGCGCGGACTCAGTCCGGACTCAGTGCGCGGTGTCCTGGAGCTCCGCCCGCCCGCCGAGCACCGTGTCGTCCAGGTCGAGGTCGAGCATGTGCAGGACCTCGCGCACCGGGGCGGGTGCGTCGTGAATCGTGACCCGCAGGCCCTCGTCGCGCCCGATGCGGCACAGCTGGACCAGGAACGCCACGCCCGCGGAGTCGATGAAGGTCACCCGCGCCGTGTCGACGACGACCGGCAGGTCCCGCTCGAAAGCGCGTGCGAGCGCCGCGCCCGCCTCGTTGCGCAGGGCGATGTCGATCTCGCCCCACATGTCCACCACGCTGACGTCGGGCCGCTCCACGAGAGCGATCCCCCCGGTCTGTGCCTCATTGGTGAGAGTCACTGCCACACCTTCGTCCCACGTCCTGGCGTCCTGCGCGCCGCGGTCTCGAGCGCTGCGAAAACGGACTCGCGACCTCGTCGTCGCGACGCCTGTCACCGTACACCCGGGAAGAGGCGCAGCGGAACCTGACCATAGGGTTTCTTTACCGCCTGTTCACACACACGGCCCCTCGTGAAGGTGATCACCGTGCCGGAGCCCGGACCTCGACCGCCGTCGGGTGCCGCGCGGACCGATCGCCGCCGCGGCGGTGCTCCTGGCGGGCACGGTTCTCGGGACGTTCAGCATCGGGATGTTCTTCGCCCCGTCCGCCGTCTGCGCCGTGGTCGCGGTGCTCGTGCCCGTGCGGCGAGCCGCGGCCGACGCCTGATCGGCGCCTGACGGCGCCGACGGTCGCCCGACCGTCAAGATTCCGGGATCGCGGGCGTGTCAGAGATCGTCCGCCGCTCGTGCGCCCGACGTCCGTCCGGTCGGGTGGGGCCGGTCCTGGTACTCCGCCGTCCGGGACTCGTGCGTGGTGTCATTCGTCGCGGCCCAGCTCGCCAGCAGCGTGAGCCGTTCCTCGTGCGGGGTGCCCGGCTCGGCGGTGTAGAGCGAGAGGTCGTGCACGGCCCGGCCCGCGGACGGCAGGTCGACGGACTGGTACGTGAGCTCGAGGATGCCGACCTCGGGGTGCTGGAGCCGCTTGGTCCCGTGGTGATGGATGCGGATGTCGTGGGAGGCCCACAGCTCGCGAAACTCGCTGCTCAGGGTGGAGAGCTCGCCGACGAGCTCGCGCAACGCCCTGTCGTGGGGCTCGCGGCCGGCCTCCGCCCGCAGCAGTGCGGCGGTGGCCGCGGCGCCCGACTCCCAGTCGACGAAGAAGTCGCGGGAGGTGGGGTCGAGGAAGTGGTAGCGGGCGAAGTTCGCCCGGCCGTGCTCCGTCGTCGTGCCGCTGGCGAACATCGGCGCGTGCAGAGCCCGGGCGAGGCTGTTCGTGGCGACGACGTCGAGGCGCCCGTTGCGCACGAACGCCGCGGACATGGTGATGGAGTCCAGCATCCACTGCACCGGGGGCGCGAGCACGACGTCGCGTCGACGGGTGGCCCTGCGGTGGGCGGGCCGTGCGGCGCGGGCGAGGTCGAACAGGTAGGTGCGTTCCTCGTCGTCGAGCTTGAGCGCGTGGGCAACCGCGTCGAGCACCTCCTCGGACACCCCGGCGATGTGGCCCTTCTCGAGCCGGGTGTACCACTCGGTGCTCACCCCGGCCAGGACGGCGACCTCCTCGCGCCGGAGCCCCGTGACCCGACGGCGGGCGCTCGTGGGCAGCCCCACCTGGTCGGGGGTGAGCCTGGCGCGCCGGCTGACGAGGAAGTCCCTGATGTCCGCGCGGTTGTCCATGCCTTCCACGGTACGCAGCAGCCGCCGCCCCATGGGGGTTGAGGTTCTGCCCCCACCAACGCAACCTTCTCCGCCCGCGAGATCAGGCGTGAACTCGATGCAGTCACCGACCGCACCAACCCGACCGATCCGAGGTTCACCATGCGCGCCGAAGCCCCCACGGCTTCTCCCGACGAGGCATCACAGCAGGCTCGTCCCACGCCCGACGCCGGCCGACCGGCCCGACTGCCGCTCGTGGTCTACGTCCTGGCGTTGGGCACGTTCCTGATGCTCACCAGCGAGTTCGTCGTCGCGGGCATCCTGCCGGAGATCGCCACCGACCTGCAGGTCACACTCGCGCAGGCGGGGTCGTTCATTACCGTCTTCGCGATCGGGATGATCGTCGGCGCCCCTCTGATGACCATGCTCACGAGGCGACTGTCCAAGCGACTGACCTTGATGCTCGCGCTCGTCGTCTTCGTCGCCGGTCACATCGTGGTCGCGCTCGGGTCGGACTTCACGCTCCTGCTCGGTGCTCGGTTCGTCACCGCGCTGGCGACTGGCGCGTTCTGGGCGGTGTCCGCCGTCGTCGCCTCGCGCGCCGCGGGCCCGTCGCTGGGTTCGCGGGCCGTGGGCGTCGTGGGCGCCGGCGGTTCGCTCGCCACGGTCCTCGGGGTGCCGCTGGGCGCATTCCTCGCCCATCACGTCGGCTGGCGCGGCACCTTCTGGGCCCTCGCGGTCGCCGCCGCGGTAGCCGTCGTGCTCGTCGCCCGGCTCGTCCCGGCCGACTCGTCCGCGCACCAGGTGTCCTCGCTCGGCTCCGAGCTGGCGGGCCTGCGCTCGATGCGACTGTGGCTCGTCCTGGCGGCCTGCGTCACGACGAGCGGCGGGGTGCTCGCCACCTACTCGTTCATCGCCCCGATCCTCACCGAGCAGACCGGCGTCCCGGAGTCCCTGGTGCCGGTGGTGCTCACAGGCTTCGGCATCGGCTCGTTCGTCGGCACCCTCGTCGGCGGGCGCCTCGGAGACTCCCGACCCCACCTGGTCACGATCACCACGCCCGCGGTGACCACGATCGTCCTGCTCGGCATCGCCCTGTTCGCGGACTCGACCTGGCTGATGATCGTGCTGGTCGTGCTGCTGGGACTGTTCGGGCTCAGCGCCAACAGCGTGCTCATCCACCTCGCCGTGCGCTACGCCGGGAAGGCGGCGACCCTCGGCTCGGCCCTCGCCGTCGCGTCGTTCAACGCCGGCACCGCCATCGGCACCGCGGTCGCCGGGGCCCTGCTGACCACCTCGCTCGGGCTCACCGGCCCCCCGATCGTGGGCACGGTCGTCGTCGCACTCACCCTGATCCCCACCGTCTCGCTCGCCGTCGTCAACCGCCGCGAGGCGACGACCGACGGGCCCGTACAGCATTGATTCAGACCCCTCCACGAACCAGTCGAAAGAGAACCCCCATGCGCGCAACCCTGATGTACTCCGCCGGCGACGTCCGCGTCGAGGACGTGCCCGACTCCACGATCAAGAACCCGACGGACGCGCTGGTGCGGATCACGGCGTCCTGCATCTGCGGCAGCGACCTGCACCCTTTCCACTCGATGACCGCGGCCGACGGACCGGCCCGCATGGGCCACGAGTTCATCGGCATCGTCGAGGAGGTCGGCTCGGCGGTCAGCACCCTGGCCAAGGGCGACCTGGTCGTCTCCCCGTTCGCGATCTCCGACAACACCTGCGAGTTCTGCCGCGAGAACCTGCAGACCTCCTGCACCCACCACGAGGCCACCTTCTGGGACGGGATCGCGGACGAGGGCGCCCAGGCCGAGGCCATCCGCGTGCCCCTCGCCGACGGCACCCTCGTCAAGCTGCCGGTCGCCCCCGACTCCGCCCTCATGCCGTCCCTGCTGACCCTCGCCGACGTGCTCGGCACCGGGTACCACGCCGCCAAGATCGGCGGCGTCACCCCCGGCAGCCGCGTGACCGTGATCGGAGACGGCGCCGTCGGCCTGCTCGCCGTGCAGTCCGCCAAGCTCCTCGGCGCCGAGCAGATCGTCCTCATGGGCCGCCACCAGGACCGCACCGACCTCGGACGCGAGCTCGGCGCGACCGACGTCGTGGCCGAGCGCGGCGAGGAAGGCATCGCCGAGGTGCGCGACCTGACCGGCGGGCACGGCTCGCACGTCGTGCTCGAGGCCGTCGGGCACATGCCCGCCTACGAACAGGCAGTCGGCGTCGTGCGCCCCGGTGGCGTCATCAGCCGCGTCGGAGTGCCACAGTACGCGGACGCACCCATCGGCTTCGCCAGCCTGTTCGGCCGCAACGTCCGCCTCGCCGGCGGCCCCGCACCCGTGCGCGCCTACATCGACGAGCTCATGCCCCACATCCTGTCCGGCGAGATCGAGCCCGGAAAGGTCTTCGACGCCACCACGAATCTCGACGGCGCCCCCGCCGGCTACCGGGACATGGACGAGCGCACGAGCCTCAAGGTCCTCATCAACCTCTGAATCGCAGACGAAGGGACACCACCATGCCGACCATCGCCATCGTGGGCGCCGGCCGCGGCCTCGGCGCCGCCGTCGCCCACGAGTTCGCCACGCACGGGTACGACGTCGCGCTGATCTCGCGCACCCAGGGACACGTCGACGCCCTGGCAGCCGACGTCCGCACCGTCGGCGTCGACGCCCGCGGGTTCGCCGCCGACGCCCGAGACCCGCACCAGCTCGCGGCCGCCCTCGACTCTGCTGCCACACAGCTGGGCACCATCGAGGTGCTCCAGTACAGCCCGGTGCCGCAGCGCGACTTCATGAAGCCGGTGCTCGAGACCACCGCCGACGACCTCGTGGCGCCGGTCGAGCAGTCCGTCTACGGCCCGGTCACGGCGGTGCAGCAGGTGCTCCCCGGCATGCGCTCGACCGGCCGCGGCACCATCGTGCTCGTGAACGGCGGCAGCGCCGTCCGACCGGGACCGAACGTCGCGGGCACGTCGGTCGCGTTCGCCGCGGAGAGCGCCTATGGCCAGCTGCTGCACGACGCGCTCGCCCCCGAGGGCATCCACGTCGGCCAGCTGATCATCCCGCGCGGCATCGGCGCCGGGGAGCCGTCGCACGAGCCCGCGGCCCTGGCCGCGCGGATCTGGGCCATGCACCGCGACCGCGGCGAGTTCCGGACGTTCGCTGCCGAGCTCGACTGAGGTCGGACGACGTTCCGAGCGGCGTCCCCTCTGCGGACGGGGGTCGCTCCGGCCATGTGCACCCGCAGGTCAGACCGTGTGATGCGGACGAGCCGGTCTGTACGCCGGGTTCTGTCCCCGCGCCTGGTCGCCCCGGCACGGGTGACGGCCATCCATCTAGGCCCTGCGTTGCCGCAGGGCTCGAGCGGTCTACCCGACTGTGCTTCTCATCAGAGAATCGGGCGGGCCGCCCTCAAACACAGTCTGTCTGACCTTGCTCCAGGTGGGGTTTACCTAGCCACGCCCGTCACCGGGCGCGCTGGTGGTCTCTTACACCACCGTTTCACCCTTACCGCCGCCGGTCTCCCGGCGACGGCGGTCTGATCTCTGTGGCACTGTCCCGCGGGTCACCCCGGGTGGCCGTTAGCCACCACCTTGCCCTTCGGAGCCCGGACGTTCCTCGGCGACGACGCCCGAGGGCACCGCCGACGCGACCGTCCGACCGACTCGTCCGCGTCGCACAGTCTATGCGCCCGACGCCGGTGCACCGGCTAGCCGCTCCAGCGCCGCGAGCACCCGCTCGACCGCCGGACCTGGTTGCCCCGGCGACAGCACTGCCCCGATGTCCCGCACCGCCGACAGAGCTCGCTCAGACGTCGACCGCGTAGGTCAGCGCCAGTTCGTCGCCCGACCGGCCTCGGATGCCCCAGCTCTCGGGGGGCGACTCGAGGACGACGAGCTCGACGTCGTCGACCTCGAGCCCCAACGCGGGGGCGACGTCGTCGTACACGCGACGGATGAGCTCGCGCTTCGCCTCCCGCGAGCGCCCCGCGAAGGCCACGACCTCGATCATCAGGTAGGCCTCGGACCGCGGGGCGACGAGGTCGCCGTCGTCCAGGAGCAGGAACCGGTGGAACCGCTTGTCCTCCGGGATCCGCCAGGCGCCGACCAGCGCCTCGTGCAGCGCGTCGGAGACCACCCCGCGCCGCTCGCCCCAGACCCGCCGGTTGCCGTAGACCTTCACCTGGACCATGCCCGACGACGTTAGCCGTGACGGACGCCACTGTCACCGGCCCGTCCGGCTGCCGAACACGGGCTCGACCTCGGAAAACGGTCGGAAAGCGAGCGCAACCCCGTGTTCGGCGGGACGTAGGGTGCTCTGGTGCTGATCTGCCTGCCGCCCTCCGAGGGCAAGACGCCCGCGCCCGACGGCGCCGACCCTGTCGACCTCGCGGCGCTCACCGGGGCGGCGGAGTTGACCGACCAGCGGCGCGCCGTCGGGGAGGCCCTGGCCGCGGTCAGCAGCCGTCCGGATGCAGCCGCCGTCCTCGGGGTCGGGCAGTCCCTCGCCGAGGAGGTCGCCCGCAACGTCGACCTGAAGTCCGCCACGGCGGCGCCCGCGGCCCGGGTCTACACGGGTGTGCTGTACGCCGCCGCGGGCCTGGCCGGCCTGACGGGCGACGCCGCCCAGCGTGCGGCCGGGGACGTGCGGGTCTTCTCCGGCCTGTGGGGCGTCGTCGCGCCCGACGACCGCATCCCCGCCTACCGCCTGTCCATGGGGGTCGACCTGCCCGGTGTCGGGAAGCTCGCCGCCGCCTGGCGCCCGCACCTCGCCGCGGCGCTCGACGCGCGCGCGGCCGGGGACGTCGTCGTCGACTGCCGCTCCGCGGCCTATCTGGCGGCGTGGAAGCCCGACACCTCGTCCGCCGACTGGGTCGCCGTGCGCGTCGTCCGCGAGACCGACGGACGGCGCACGGTCGTGTCGCACAACGCCAAGCACACGCGCGGCGTGCTCGCGGGCCACCTGCTGCGCCGGGCCGGGAGCCCGCCGTCGACGGCGGCCGAGCTGCTCGCCGCGACCCGCGAGCTCGACGGCAAGGTGATCGGCACCGAGATCGGCTCGGGACTGAGCTACCGCATGGTCGAGGCCGCCCTGCACGAGCCGTCGACCCGCCGTGGGCCGCGCACCCTCGAGGTCGTCATCTCCTGACGGCAGGTCCGTCGTGCCGGCGGGCGGCACCGCCGCCACACTGGCCGCATGGCCTACGACGAGGAGCTCGCCGCGCGCGTCCGCGACGCCGTGAGCGAGCGCGCCCCGTTCACCGAGCAGAAGATGTTCGGCGGTGTCGCGTTCATGGTGCACACGCACATGGCGGTCGGCGTCGGCGGGGACGAGCTGATGGTGCACGTCGGCACGGACGGCCACGCGACCGCGATCGCGGACGGCGCCCACGAGATGCGGATGGGCGAGCGCACCATGCGCGGCATGGTGGCGGTGCCGCCCCAGGTCACGGCCGACGACGACGCGCTGCACGCCTGGGTCGGCCGCGGCGTCGAGCTCGCCCTGGCGACGCCGCCGAAGCCCCCCAAGAAGCCGAGGAGCCCGTAGCCCTCAGCGGTCGGTCGGGTAGCCCACGACGGTGGCCTCCGCGAGGGCCGGCTCGCCGTCGTCGGCGCCGAGGCCCAGCCGCAGCACCGTGAGCGAGCAGGGCGGCACGCGCAGCCGCGGCCACGACGCCGGGGGCGCCCCCAGCGCGCGGCCCACCAGGGAGCGGATGGTCACGGTGTGCGCGACGACGACGGTCGAGCTCGCCCCAGGGCTGCTCGCGACGACGTCGCGGAGCCCGGCCCACGCCCGCTCGCCGACGTCGGCGTACGACTCCCCGCCCGGGGCGGGCTGCGTGCCCGTGGTGGCCCAGGCCGTGAACTCCTCGGGCCAGCCGTCGGCGATGCGGTCGGGGGTCAGCCCCTCCCAGTCGCCGAAGACGCACTCGGCGAAGCGCTCGTCGAGCTGCACGTGCGAGCCGATGCGCCGGCCGACGGCCGCCGCAGTCTCCAGCGTGCGCACCATCGGCGACGCCACGAGCACGCCGGCGCGAGGCAGGTCGGGCCACAGGTCCTTGCCGATCCGGAACACGGCGTCCGCCGCCCGCGCGGCCTGGGTGCGCCCCCGGGTGGTCAGCGACGGCCCGGGCACACCTCCGCCCGAGTAGACGCGCACCTCGGTCAGCGGGGTCACGCCGTGCCGTACCAGGACGACGGTCCGCACCTCGCCGTCCGCCAGCGGGCTCGCCCCGGAGGGGCGGGCCATCAGGCAGCCGCGGCGTCGTCGACGACCCGCACGAGAATCCGGCCGCACTCCTCGCAGCGCACGACCTGGTCCGGTGCGGCCGAGCGCACCGCCGCCAGGTCGCCCGCGTTGAGCTCGAGGCGGCAGCCCTCGCAGCGCCCGCCGCGCAGCGCTGCGGCGCCCTGCCCGCCGAGCTGTCCCCGCAGCCGGTCGTACAGCGTGACGAGCCCGGCGTCGAGGCCGGCGACGGCCGCGGCCCGCTCGCCCGCCACTCGGCGGCCCGTCGTGTCGATCTCCGCCCAGGCCGCGTCCCGCTCGGCCGTGGCCTTCTCCTTGCCGGCGACGAGATCGGCGTGCGCGGCCTCGACCTTCGCGAGGGACTCCTGGTGCGCCTCGAGCCGCTCCATCACCTCGAGCTCGGCGTCCTCCAGCACGGACTGACGCCGCCCGAGGGACTCGAGCTCGCTCACGAGTGCCTGGGAGTCCTTGGCCGACAGCGCGCCCGAGTCGAGCTTGTGCTGGTCCCGCTCGGCGCGGGCGCGCACCTGCGCGACGTCGGCCTCCGACTTGGCGAGCTCACGCTCGAGGTCACCCACGGCCGTGCGGGAGTCGACCAGGGACCCGTGCAGGTCGGCGATGCGCTTCTCGAGCTCCGCGAGCGCGGCGAGCGACGGGTGGGTGCGGCGCTGGTGCGTGAGCTGCTGCAGCCGCGTGTCGAGGGCCTGGACCTCGAGCAGTCGGCGCTGGTCCTCGGGCGGTGCGGTAGCCACGGGCGGGTCCTCTCACGTGTGTTCAGATAGGTCGGGCGATCAGCGGCCGGGGCTCGCGACCCGAGCGGTCCAGGGGTCGGTGGCCAGCGTGCTCACCCTCGTGGTCACCGTACCCTCCCCCGCGTGCGCCCGGAGCCGGTCGGCGAGGTCCTCGGCGGCGTAGGCGAGCCAGGGCCACTCGCTGGCGAAGTGGGCCACGTCCACGAGGAAGGGCGTGCCCGCGGCCCGGCCCGTCGGAGAGCCGGCGGGCCCGGCGGTCCGTGCCTCGAACGCGGCACGCTCGCGCAGCTCCGAGGCGGGGTGGTGGCGCAGGTCGGCGGTGACGTACACGTCGGCGACGGCCGCCCGGACCGCGTCGAACAGCGAGTCGCCGGAGCCTCCGACGACCGCGGCCGTGGTCACAAGGGCGTCCAGGTCGCCCGCGACGCGCACCCCCTGCGCGGTGGCCGGCAGCGCCGCCGCGACGCGCTCGGCGAACGCGCGCAGCGTCACGGGCTCCGCGAGGCGCCCGACCCGCCCGATGCCGCGCTCGGCGTCGTCCGCGTCGGCCTCGCGCGCCACCAGCGGGCGGCGGTCGACGACGCCGACCAGGTCCGCGAGCGCGTCCGCCACCCCGCGCGGGGCGGCGTCGGCGTTGGTGTGCGCCACGTGCAGCGCGCAGCCCGCCGCCAGCAGCCGGTGCACGACCGCGCCCTTGAACGTCGTGGCCGCCACGGAGTGCACGCCGCGCAGGAACAGCGGGTGGTGGGCCACGACGAGGTCCGCGCCCCACGCGAGGGCCTCGTCCACGACCTCGGCGACCGGGTCGACCGCGAACAGGACCTTGCGCACCTCGGCGGCCGGGTCGCCGGCCACCAGCCCGACGGCGTCCCAGCCCTCCGCCGTCGACGGCGGGTACAGGTCGTCGAGGACGGCGACGACGTCGGCGAGCGTCGGGGCGCTGGCGGCTGCGGCATCCATGCGCCCGACACTACTGTCCGGCGGGTGCTCGTCACTTCGCGTCGGCGTAGCTGTCCACGGTGGCGACGGTGAGGGGGAAGTCCACCGGGAAACCGCCGAAGAGCAGCCGCCCGGCCTCGTCGGCCGCAGCGCGCACGGCGTCCGCCACGTCGTCGGCCATCGCCGCCGGGGCGTGCACCACCACCTCGTCGTGCAGGAAGAACACCAGGTGCGGCCGGTCGGCGAACGGGGCCGGCGCCAGGCCCTGCGCGCCCCCGCCCTCGGGCACGACGCCCATCGCCCACAGCCGCCGCCGGATCGACGCGAGCCAGCACAGCGCCCACTCGGCGGCCGTGCCCTGGACCACGAAGTTGCGCGTGAACCGCCCCCACGACCGGGTGTACGACCGCGCCCGCGCGGCGGCGTCCGCGCCGGCCTCGTCGTCGAACGCCCCGGCCTGCGCCGCGTCCCAGTCGCTGCCGGGCGGCGGGGAGCTGCGCCCGAGCCGCGTCGTGACGACGCCCCCGCGCTCGCCGGCGCGCGCCGCCTCCTCCACCAGGGCGATCGCGCGCGGGAACGTCCGGGCGAGGCGCGGCAGCACCTGAGCGCTGGCGCCGGTCGTGCCGCCGTAGAGCGCGCCGAGCATGCCCACCTTGGCCAGCTCGCGGGTGTCGACCGCGCCCGAGGCCACGATGCCCGCGTACAGGTCGCCGTCGCGCCCGGCGCTCGCCATCGCCTCGTCGCCCGCCATCCCGGCGAGCACGCGCGGCTCGAGCTGCGCGGCGTCGGCGACCACGAGGCGCCAGCCCGGGTCCGCGACGACGGCGCGGCGCACGCCCTTCGGCAGCTGCAGCGCTCCCCCGCCGCTGGACGCCCACCGGCCGGTGACGACGCCGCCCACCACGTACTCGGGCCGGAACCTCCCGCCCGTCACCCACGTGTCCAACCAGTGCCAGCCGTTCGCGGTGAGCAACCGGTACAGGTTCTTGTACTCCAGCAGCGGCGCGACGACGGGATGGTCGATCGTCGAGAGCTCCCACTTGCGCAGGCTGCGCGCCCCGACCCCCGCGTACTGCATCGCCTTGAGCAGGTCGGGGTGCGAGTCGGGGTTGAGCGTCGGCGGGGCGTCGAGCGCGTCGCGGATGCGGCCGGCGAGCTCCTCCAGCCGTGCCGGGCGTCGGCCCTCCGGCGGGCGCGGCCCCAGCGCCTCGGTGAGGATCGCGTCGTGCACGTCCGCGCGCCAGGGCAGACCCGCGTGCCGCATCTCCGCCGCGACGAGCGCGCCCGCCGACTCCGCCGCGAGCAGGAGGCGCAGCCGCCCAGGTGCCGGGGAGTCCGCCACCGCCGCCTCCTGGGCGCGCAGCTCGGCGACAGGGCCCTCGGCGCCGTCCACCGCGGAGGCCTGCCGCCGCGTCCCGGGGCGGCCCGCCGACCGGGGGCCCGCGCCGGCGGCCAGGTCGAACAGCGCGTCGGGCTGGGGGGCCCGGTCCATCCCCACCGGCGCGGCCACCGTCAGGGGCGCCTCGTCCCACGGCCCGGCGGGCGCGGACGCGAGCGCCGAGGAGGCCGCCAGCGAGGAGTGCCGCAGGATCCGGTGGCACAGGCGCAGGTCGTGCGCGCGCTCCACGCGCACTCCCGCGGCGAGCAGCCCGGCGTACCAGGCCGACGTGTCGTCCCACGTCCAGCGCGGCGCGGGTCCCGTGCCGCCGGGGCCGCCCGGCTCCGCCTCCCGCACGACGGCGGGCAGCGCAGCGGGCGGGACGGTGCGCGCCTCGCCCGTCGCGGCGCCCGGGACGTCGTGCACGCGCACCGAGCCGGAGGGGTCATGGGCGAGGACGACGTGCACGGCACCATCCTGCCGCCCGCCACCGACGCTCCTGGCCGCGCCCGCCGCCGACCGGTCGGCCCGGTCCGCGTTCGACGCGCGACGTCTCGGCCGATGTGGTGCGCTGGCCGTGGTCGCCGCCGGGCGACCGGACATCCCACCTGCGACGGAGGACCGATGACGACCGAGGCACCGACCGCGCCGGACGAGACCGTGGACGTCGTGGTGATCGGCACGGGACCGGGGGGCGAGGACGCGGCCGCGCGGCTCGCCCGCGCCGGGCTGGACGTGGTTGCGGTCGAGGCCCGCCTCGTCGGCGGCGAGTGCCCCTACTACGGCTGCATCCCGACGAAGATGATGGTCCGCGCGTCCGACGCGCTGGCGGAGGCGCGACGCGTGCCGGCGCTCGCCGGCCGGGCCGACGTCGAGCCGGACTGGGCGCCGGTGGCACGGCGGATCCGCGACGAGGCGACGACCGGCTGGGACGACACGGCCGCGGTCGAGCGCCTCGAGGCGGCCGGCGGCCGCCTTGTGCGCGGCCGGGGCAGGCTCGTCGGCCCGGGAGAGGTCGTGGTGGAGACGGCTGACGGCGCGCGCCGGCTGCGGGCCTCGCGCGCCGTCGTGCTCAATCCCGGCACGGAGCCGGCGGTGCCGCCGATCGACGGCCTGGCGGGCACCCCGTTCTGGACCAACCGCGAGGCCGTCGAGGCGGTCGCGGCCCCCGCCTCGCTGACCGTCCTGGGCGGCGGCGCGATCGGCTGCGAGCTCGCCCAGGTGTTCGCCCGGTTCGGCACGGCGGTCGAGGTGGTCGAGGCTGCCGACCGCCTGCTGCTCGCCGACGAGCCCGAGGCGAGCGACCTCGTGGCCGCGCGCTTCGCCGCCGAGGGGATCGGCGTCCGCACCGGCGCGCGGGCGCAGCAGGTCACCCACGACGGGTCCGGCTTCACCGTGCACCTGGCGGACGGCACGCAGCTCGTCTCCGAGCGCCTCCTCGTCGCGGCCGGGCGACGCACGGACCTGGCGTCGCTCGGCGTCGCGTCGGTCGGCCTCGACGCAGGCGCCCGCACCATCACCGTCGACGACCGCCTGCGCGCCGCCGACGGCGTCTGGGCCGTGGGCGACGCCACCGGCCACGGCGCCTTCACGCACGTCTCGATGTACCAGGCGCGGATCGCCGTCGCGGACATCCTCGGCACCGGCGACGAGCGCGCCGACTACCGTGCCGTCCCGCACGTGACCTTCACCGACCCGGAGGTGGGCGCGGTCGGGCTCACGGAGGCCGCGGCCCGCGACGCGGGCCTGTCGGTGCGCACGGGGACCACCGACCTGGCGTCGTCGTCGCGCGGGTTCGTGCACGGCCCCGGGAACGAGGGGCTGATCAAGCTCGTCGAGGACGCCGACGCCGGCGTGCTCGTAGGGGCGACGGCGGCCGGACCCGCCGGCGGCGAGATCCTCGCCGTCCTCACGCTCGCCGTGCAGGCCCGGGTGCCCGTCACCGAGCTGCAGCACATGATCTACGCCTACCCGACCTTCCACCGCGCGATCGAGACGGCCCTCGCCGACCTGGCGGACGGATGACGGTTCCGCCTTCGCGGTCGGCAGCGGTGTCCGCGGCGGTATCCGCGGCGCGATCGGCCGCCGTGTCGGCGGCAGCGCCTACGCTGCCCGGGTGAGCCAGCACAGCACGACCGCACCCCCGGCGCGCACGGTCACCGACCGTCTCGTCCTGACGGCGGCGGGCCCCGCCGACGCCGACGACCTGTACGCCCTGAACTCCGACCCCCGCGTCTGGACGCACTTCCCGCAGGGGCGGCACACGGACCCGGAGCAGACCGCCCGGCAGGTCGCCGACTTCGCCGCCGACTGGGCGCGCGACGGCCTCGGCTACTGGGCTGCCCGCCGCCGCGACGACGGCGCGCTCGTGGGCGTCGGCGGCGTCAAGCTGCGCCGGGAAGGGGTGCTCAACCTCTACTACCGCATCGCCGCCGAGCAGCAGGGGCAGGGGTTCGCGACCGAGCTCGGGCGTGCGGCGGTCGACGCCGCGGCCGGGGTGCTCCCCGGCGTCCCCGTCACGGCGTTCCTCCTGGAGCACAACGCCGCCTCGCGGGCCACGGCCGAGAAGCTCGGCCTCCGGCTCGTGTGGCGCGGCCCGGACGCCGGCAACGCCGACCCCGACGCCGTCCGCCTCGTGTTCGCCGACCGGGAGCTCGACGACGAGACGCTCGCGCGCGTCGGAGGGGCCTGAGCCCCACCCGGCGGCAGGTGTCCCCACCGCTTATCCTGTGATCGCTCATGACTGAAATGACCGAGTTCGCCGCACCGACGCCCTCGCCCGCGGGCATTCACCTCGACGCTGCGCCGCTCCAGCGGTGCATGGCATGACGCCGGAGGAGCAGGCCGACGGGTCGGCGGGCGGACACGTCGTGCTCGGCGGCAAGTACGTCCTGGGCGACATCCTCGGCACCGGGGGCACGTACACCGTCTACGAGGCCTCGCGGGTGCGTGCGGCAGCGGCCGGGTCGGAAGACGCCGGCCCGGACGGCGCCGGCCAGG
>NZ_BAAAPM010000009.1:198720-245440 GCF_039531145.1 Isoptericola hypogeus | reverse complement strand
AGCCGCTCCTCGTCAAGGTCCTCCATCCGCACCTGGTCGACGACGAGACGACGCGCGCCGCCCTGGCTCGCGAGATCGCGGCGTCGGCCAAGGTGGACCATCCGGGCGTGGTGAAGGTCCTCGACACCGGGGAGGACGAGGTCGCGGGCGCGACCGTTCCCTGGGTCCTGACCCGCCGGCTTCCCGGCGTCCCCCTCTCCGAGGAGCTGACAGCTGGCGCCGGCCTCCCGTGGCCCGACGCGCTCGCCCTGGTGGCCGGGCTGCTCGAGGATCTCGCGGCCGTGCACGCCGCCGGCCTGGTGCACCGCGACGTGGGGCCGCGCAACGTCGTGGTCGACCGGCGCGACGACGGCACGATGACGGTCGGGCTGCTCGATCTCGGTCTTGCCGCCCCCGGGGGAGGCGACGGCGACGGGGAGCGAGTGGCCGGCTCGGCGGTGTGCATGTCGCCCGAGCAGGCCCAGGGCAGGCCGCTCGACGCGCGCAGCGACCTGTACTCGGTCGGGGCGCTGGCGTACTTCGCCCTCACCGGGCACGCGCCGTACGAACGGGCCCGGCCCGCCGACGTCCTGCTCGCCCACGTCGGGGCGCCCGTGCCGGCGCCGTCGGCGCGGCGGGCCACGGTCCCGGCAGCCGTCGACCGGTTCGTGGCACGGGCGATGGCCAAGAACCCGGCCCGACGGTTCGCGACCGCGGGCGCGATGAGCGCGGCCGTGGCGGCGCTGCTCGGCACGGGTACGACGGCGAGCGAGGGTGGCACGTCGGACGGGCCGGATCCCGACCAGACGATGACGCTGGGCCAGATCGCGGCGGACGATCCCCACCGGACGGCGGTCGTCGGGGTGGCGGGCGCGGCTGTGGCCGGGGCCGCCGCCGCTGCGGCGGCGGCGGCGGACGAGGCCGAGATCCAGCGCACGCGGCAGCTCGGAGCCGTCGACGCGACCCACGAGCTCGCCGACGCAGCAGCGCCGCCGCCCGACGCCGCACCCGGTCCGCCGACGGAGTCGCCCGAGGGGGCGGCCGCCGAGCAGTCCCGGTGGCGCAGGTTCCTCGGCCGGCGTGGGGTGATCGTCGCGCTCGCGCTGGTCCTGGCGGCCGCCGCCGTGGGTGGTGTCGCATGGTGGTCCCTGCGCGACACCGAAGGCGGGACGCCGGTCGCCCCGGTCACGCACAGCCCGTCGCCGTCCCCCACGGCGACGCCGACGACCGAGCCGACGACCGAGCCGACGGAGCGGCCCACCACCGCGCCGACCTCCCGCCCGACGTCGACCTCGACGCCCACGCCGACGCCCACCTCGACACCCACGGCCACGCCAACCCCCACGCCGACCCCCACGCGGACGTCGACGCCCACGCCGTCCAGCGACCCGACGTCGCCGGAGCCGACGCCGACCGACGAACCCACCGACGAACCCACCGACGAGCCGACCTCCGAGCCGACGCCGACCGACGAACCCACCGACGAGCCGACCTCCGAACCGACGCCCACCGGCGAACCGGCCCCGTCGACCGCGCCGACGCCCCCGGGCGACGCGACCGGGGGCGGGGCCGGCACTGCACCCTGACCGGGCAGGCCCTTCTGGGCCGGTCGTCGACCTGCGGTGAGCTGGTACTGCTTCACCAGACCCTCGGGTGAAACGCCCATCGACGTTCCGCAGCGGGTGGCGAACCCAACCCCGCTGACGGCATGATCAAGAACTACCCGCCGACCCGGACCCGGACCCGACTTCTTCAGCAACGTCGACACTTCACCGAACTGATACGCCGGTCGAGCGTCAGTGATCGAGTTTCGAACCCACGTGCCAGCGTCTGCCCGTGGCTCGCGGAATCCCATAGCAGAAGCACGACGGCGAGGGGGTAGCGGTGGTTCAGATCCTCGAACTGGAGATCAGCCGCGGCACCGATCGCCATGCCTACACCGTCCAAGTTCTTCGCTCCCCGGCCGGCGAGGCATCTGCGGAAGTCACACTCGACAGCGGCGAACTCCTCGATCGGCGCCAGAAACTTCAAGAGGCTGTCCTGCTGTCGTCGGTGAGCAGCCGCAGCACAGTATCTTCGTCCCACGAGGGAGTCGTGCGGGCTGTCGGTCGAACCTTGTTCGACGTACTGTTCGGGCCGGCTTCGATCTCCAGCCTCTACGCCGCCAGTCGCGCGTTGGCCGACGCAAATCATGAGGATCTCCGGGTCGTGCTTCGAACCGGCAGCGCGGAACTTGCCGCGCTGCCGTGGGAGGTCATGTACGACACTGACGCGGACGCATACGTGTGCCGTCGCCAGCCGCTCGTTCGACACATTCCCGTGGCCAACGCCCCTTCGCCGCTGCGCGTCCAGGGTGCCTTGCGGATCCTCGGCATCGTCTCGTCACCGCGCGGCATGGAAATGCTCGACGTGGAAAGAGAGAAGGAGAATCTGACCTCGGCACTCGCCCGACCTATCGAACGCGGGCTGGTCGACCTTCGATGGGCGCCCGACGCGACCTGGCGAACACTCCAGGACTTGCTCCTCAGTCAGGAATGGCACGTCGTCCACTTTATCGGACACGGCGATTTCGACTTTGAATGCGAGGAGGGAATCCTCGTGTTGGTCGGCACGGATGGTCGACCAAACCGAGTGGAAGCCCGGCGAATCGTAGACCTGCTCCGCCAGTCTCGCCCCATGCCGCGGTTGGTCGTTCTCAACGCGTGCTCTTCGGCGACGTCGAACTCCGAGAACCTCTTCTCCGGGACCGCGGCGGCGCTCGTGCGGGGCGGTGTCAGTGCCGTCGCGGCGATGCAGTTCGAGATCACGGACCATGCTGCGATCGAGTTCTGTCGAGGCTTCTACAACGCTATAGCCTATGGTCGCGGTATCGACGAAGCCATGGGGAGCGGGCGCGTCGCGATACTCGGATCCGGCAGGGAGACGCTCGAATGGGTCACCCCCGTGCTCTACCTTCGCGGGCTCACCTCGCAGCTCTTTTCGGTCGACCAGACCCCCCGAGCCGGTCACGAAGCCGAAGCGCTGGACAACGTCATGCAACGGGAGCCCACGGAGCATCCTTTGAAGAGGAATCGCAGCGACGAGGGCAGTCATGCTGACGACGTCAAGGGCACCGCGACCAGCGCGGGGAGCACCACTGCCACGCATGGCGCCGCGCGCAAAGGAACAGACTCGGCCGCTTCGGCGGACGCCAACAACAAGAAGAACCTCGAACTACTCAGGGCGAGAGCACGGGAACTCGCCTGGTGGAACCCTAGGCCCTCCCAGGTGGCCCTGGAAGAGATCGGCGATCTGCTCGCTGTCGCCGAGGTACCGCTTGGTGCTGTCGGCGTTCCGGGCGGCTGGGCTTCGGACATCGCTTTGGTCGTCACGGATCGGTGTCTCTACCTATGCGGACCGGCCGATTCCAAGAGGTGGCACGAGTCTTGGAACACCTTTCCCGCGTCTGCGCAGCCCACCAACAACGTCGTAAGGATTCCGATTGAGCGCGTCGAAGCCTGTGAGATTGTTCCGGAAATCAAGATCCTGAGGATCCGCTGGCAAGGCTTCGCCGCCTCCCTCAAGACTCCCGCTGAGCGCTCGGTTCTGCGTCGGTTGGCCGTCCATCTCGAGGTCGTCTTAACGCGAGCGGGCGGGACCGCTGCCTCAAACGGATGAAGCCAGGCACCGATCGTCCAGCCGCCGGCGACGTCCCGCACCGACGAACTGAGCAGCCGATCGAGGGACCTTGTCGAGAGCCACAGGAGCTGGCGCCGGTGATCGAGGGGAGCCGGCTCACCCAGAGCGAGGGAACGGTGACGACCAGCCTCGCGTGGGAGCCGTCTCGGCCAGGTCGGATTGCGGCAAGGCGCTCCGGTCACGCTGAGCCGGCACCGTCACTCGCGGCGTACCTGCGACGGGGCCTTGTCCTCGCGCCATCCTCGCCACCGCGGCTGCCGGAGCCGCCCGTCGTCGGTCCACTCGGCGAACTCGACCTCTCCGACGAGGCGCGGCGTGACCCAGCGCGCGTCCCGGGCGTCCGCCCGGGGCACGTCGTCCAGGGGCGACGTCTTGCGCGCGTCCCGGCCCAGTCGGTCGCGCAGGTCGTCCAGGTCACGGTCGGAGAACCCGGTCCCGACCCGGCCCGCGTAACGGAGCCGACCGTCGTCGTCGCCGACCCCGAGGAGGAGCGACCCGACCGTCCCGGCGCGACGCCCGTTCCCCGGCCGCCAGCCGACGACCACCACCTCCTGCGTGCGGGCGTGCTTGATCTTGATCCACGACCGGGTCCGGCGTCCGGCGGCGTACGGCGAGTCGCGGCGCTTCGCCAGCACCCCTTCGAGGCCGAGCCGCTCGCTGCTCTCCCAGGCCGCGTCGAAGTCGCCGTCGAACGCGGGCGGAACCTTGACGGCATCGTTCTCGGTCACGAGGGCCTCGAGGCGCTCGCGCCGGTCCGTGTAGGGAAGGTCGAGGAGCGGTTCGCCGTCCTGCTCCAGGACGTCGAACAGGAACACCTGCACCGGGACGCGCTTCGCCGCCGCTCCGATCCCCCGCGGATCGGCGAGGTTCATGCGCTGCTGGAGCCGTGCGAAGCTCGGCCTGCCCTGCTCGTCGAGCGCCACGATCTCGCCGTCGAGCACCGCCTCACCGCGGACGGCGCGCCCGAGCCCGTCGACGATCTCGGGATAGCCGGGGCCCTGGTCCTTCTGGTTGCGGCTCCGGAGCGCGACCGCGCTCCGCCCTTCCTGCTCCTCGACGCGAGCCAGGGTGCGGATCCCGTCCCACTTCATCTCGAACGCCCAGCTGCCCGGATCGCCCCCGCCGACGACGTCGTCGCGCTGCCCGAGCGTGGTGAGCATGGCCTCGTAGGTGCGCCGGCCCGACGCGACCTCGGCGGACGACGCGCCGCCACCGGTCGGCGCCGCTGCCGAGCGTGCGCCGACCCCGTCCTGGGACTTGGTCCGATGGATGAGCCACTGCGAGCCGGGCGCCCCGTGCTCGCCCGCACCCTCGCCCTCCTTGGTGCGGATCAGCGCGAGCCTCCGGTCGCCGTGCTCTGACCCGTGCAGGACGACGACCACCTCGTCGTCGTGCCACTTCTCCAGGTCGTAGGAGCCCGCGTCCCAGATCGTCACGGTGCCGGCCCCGTACTCCCCCTTCGCGATGGTCCCCGCGAACCCTCCGTACTCCAACGGATGGTCCTCGGTCTGCACGGCGAGGTGGTTGCGGGCCGGGTCGTCGGGCTCGCCCTTCGGCAGCGCCCAGCTCACGAGGACGCCGTCGCGCTCCAGCCGGAAGTCCCAGTGCAGGCGGCTCGCGTGGTGCTCCTGGATCACGAACGAGCTCCCGTCGGGGCGAGGCTCGGGGGCGGAGTCCGGCACCGGCTCGTCCGTCCGGGCGCGGTCGCGCTTCTCCCGGTAGGTGCTCAGCGCGTCGCGTCGACGGCGAACGCGATCGCCGTCGGCGTCGTCGCCCGCCTCGGCGCCCCGGTCACCTCCACCGGCCTTGACGCGGCCGGCTCCTGCCCCGGCGAGCGGGTCGGGGCGACGACCGATGCGGCTCAGGACCTCCTTGAGATCGAGCTGTCGCAGGTGCGGCGAACCCAGCTCCCGCCAGGTCCTGGGGACGGCGACCCAGGGCCAGGACCTGCCGCGCAGCGAGTACGGGGCGACGGTCGTCTTGCTGCCGTTGTTCTGCGACCAGTCGACGAGCACCTTTCCGCGCCGCAGCGTCTTCTTCATGTCGCTCACCACGAGGTCGCCGTGGTCGGCCTCGAGCGCACGCGCGAGCTCGTGCGCGACCTCGGTGACCTGCTCGGCCGACGCCCGCCCGTCCAGGCGTGCGTAGAGGTGGATCCCCTTGCTCCCGCTCGTCACCGGCACGGGCTCGAGCCCCGTGTCGCGCAGGATCGCGCGCGCGAGCCGGGCCACCTCGACGCACTCCGGCAGTCCCGCGCCCTCCCCCGGGTCGAGATCCAGCACCAGCCGATCGGGGTCGCGGGGCGACCCGTCCTTGCCGGCCGGGCGGGCGAACCTCCACTGCGGGACGTGGATCTCCAGCGCGGCCATCTGCGCGAGCCAGACGAGGGTCGCCGCGTCCTGGACCAGCGGGTACGTCGACGTGCCGGTGCGGTGCTCGAGGCTGCGCCGCACCACCCAGTCGGGCGTTCCTCGACCCAGGTCCTTGTGGAAGAACGGGTCCGCCCCCACACCGTCCGGCCATCGCTTGCGGGTCGCCGGCCGGTCCCGCACGTGCGGCAGCATGGCGTCCGCCACCGCCGCGTAGTATTCGACGACGTCGCGCTTGGTCGTCCCCGTCTCCGGGTACAGGACCTTCGACAGGTGCGTCAGCCGCACGTCGTGGTTCCCCACGCGGACGACCTGGGTGTCCTCGTCATCGCCGGTGAGCATCGCTCCCCTCCCTGCGGACGTCCGCCTCACCGCCCCGCACGTCTGCTCCGCGAACCTCGCGTCACCCCTCGTTCGCGCCCTGGGGCGACGTCGCGGACGTCCCGTGGGGTGCGAGCTCTGCGAGGAACCGATGGCACTGCTGGGCGCGCGCCGAGTCCTCCGCCATCACCTGCTCGAAGAAGCTCGCGATCTCGTCCTTGCCGGCGTTCCGGGCGTCGCGCACGTACTGCCCGTAGTCGTGCCCCGCCTTGAGCGAGTGGTACTGGACCGAGATGAGGTCGTACGTGACGTCGTCGAACCCAGTTTCTCCCGTTGCCATGGTTCAGCCTCCTCATGCCGGAGAACGCCGGCCTGTGCCGGCGGGGCGCACCCGTCGGCGTGGTCGGCCCACTGCTGGACCGACCTCCACCGTGCCAGGTTCGGACCTGCTCGCAAGCGACGTCCTGGCCGACCCGGTGGCGACGAGGGCGATCAGGGCCGACGGTGGACGGGTGCTCGAGAACGGGGCACGGTCGTTCGTCCACGGGAGGTCACCGATGACGGATCAGCCCGACACGCACCGTGAATCGTCCGAGCCCGCCGCGGCGCCGTTGCCGCGTACCGCACCACCTGACCCGCGGAGCCCGACCGGCGTGCCGGAGCCGCCGACAGCCCCGGACGCCCGTCGCCAGAGCGGGGAGCGCCTCACCACGGCCCAGGGGCTGCGCGTCGACGACACGGACCACTCCCTCACCGCGGGCCCTCGCGGGCCGGTCCTGCTCGAGGACCACCATCTGCGCGAGAAGATCACGCACTTCGACCACGAGCGGATCCCGGAGCGTGTCGTGCATGCGCGCGGCGCGGGCGCGCACGGGACGTTCCGCGCCTACGGGAACGCCGCGAGCGTGACCAAGGCTGCGTTCCTCGCCGAGGCGGAGGCCGAGACCGACGTCTTCGTCCGGTTCTCCACGGTGCTGGGCTCTCGCGGATCGGCGGACACCGTGCGGGACGTGCGCGGCTTCGCGACGAAGTTCTACACCTCGCAGGGCACCTTCGACCTGGTCGGCAACAACTTCCCGGTGTTCTTCATCCAGGACGCCGTGAAGTTTCCCGACATCATCCACGCGGGCAAGCCGCACCCCGACCGGGAGATCCCGCAGGCGCAGAGCGCGCACGACACGTTCTGGGACTTCATCTCCTCGCACACCGAGTCCACGCACATGGCGATGTGGGCCATGTCGGACCGCGGGATCCCACGCAGCTACCGCACCATGGAGGGGTTCGGGGTCCACACCTTCCGCCTCGAGGCGGCCGACGGTACGACGTCGCTGGTGAAGTTCCACTGGAAGCCCGCGCTCGGGGTGCACTCCCTCGTCTGGGAGGAGGCGCAGATCGCGCAGGGCGCTGACGCGGACTTCCACCGCCGCGACCTCGCGGACGCCATCGACGCGGGGGCGTTCCCGCAGTGGGAGCTCGGGCTGCAGGTCATGCCCGACACCCCGGACGAGACGTTCGAGGGCATCGACCTGCTCGACCCGACGAAGATCGTGCCGGAGGAGCTGTGCCCGGTGCAGCGGGTCGGCATCATGACCCTGCACGCCAACCCGGAGAACTACTTCGCCGAGACCGAGCAGGTGGCCTTCCACGTCGATCACCTGGTCCCCGGTATCCACGTGACCAACGACCCGCTCATGCAGGGCCGGCTGTTCTCCTACCTCGACACCCAGCTCTCCCGGCTCGGCGGGCCCAACTTCGCCCAGCTGCCGATCAACCGGCCGCACGCGCCCGTGAACGACATGCTGCGCGACGGCATGCACCAGACCGCCGTGCACGACGGCATCGTGGCGTACAAGCCGAACGCGCTCGACGACGACCGGCCCACGGCCTCGCCCGACGACGGTTTCGTCACCGTGGCGACGCCGGTCGAGGGCACCAAGGGGCGCCACCACCCCGTGTCGTTCACCGACCACTTCAGGCAGGCTCGGTTGTTCTGGCTGTCGATGACGCCCGTCGAGCAGGCGCACGTCGCCCAGGCGTACGCCTTCGAGCTCGGCAAGTGCGCCTCGCCCCGGGTCCAGGAGAACATGCTGGCCAGCCTGGCGCGGGTGGACGCCGACCTTGCGTCGCGCGTCGCGACCGGGCTCGGTCTGCCCGTGCCCGCGGGCGACGTGCCCGAGGGCGTCGAGCCGTCCCCCGCCCTGTCCCAGGTGCCGACGGAGCCCGGGCGCGTCGAGGGCCGCGTCGTGGGCGTGCTGGTGGCCGACGGCGCCGACCTCGGCGCGGTCGCGGCGCTGCGCTCCGCGCTCGGCGAGGAGGGCGTGGTGGTGCGGGTCGTCGCACCGCACGGCGGCGAGGTGGCGTCGGGCGACGCGAGCGAGCCGGTGGACCGGACCCTGCTGACGACGCGCTCGGTCGAGTACGACGCCGTCGTGATCGCCGACGGCACGGCCGGCACCCCGCTCGCGGCGGACGGCCGCACGCACGTGCTCCTCCAGGAGGCGTACCGCCACGGCAAGGCGATCGCCGCCGTCGGGGACGGGACCGAGGTGCTGCGGGCCGCCGGCGTGGCGACCGAGGCGCCCGGCGTGCATGTCCTGGACGCCGGGTCCGACGACGCCGCGCGCGTCCTGCGGCACGACCTCGGCATGCACCGGGCCTGGGCCCGTCTGGAGGCGCTGGCAGGCCTGTGACCGGGCCCGCCCGCGGTCGGTCCACGGCCGACCGCGGGGTCAGCGCCCGTCGTCGCCCGGGCGGAACTCGCGCCGGTACGTGGCCTCCGCCTCGTCGACCACCGACCGGTCGATCGACGCGACGGGAGTGGTCCCGACGAGCAGCGGCTCGCAGTCGGGGCCGCGCCCGGCGACCTGGCCCGTGAGCACCCAGGGGAACCGGTGCGGGGTCATGAGGTGGGCGTACTGGCACAGCTGCCGCGCCAGCCAGTGCTCGAGGGGCCGGTCCCACCACGCCTCCGGGGCGAGGGGGTTGACGCTGAGGCCCGGCAGCACGCACCCGCTCTCGTGGTCACGGCTCCCCGCCGCGGCGTCCGCCGCCGGGCCGGCGCTGAAGCGCACGTAGAGCGGGGACACGAGGGTGACCAGCTCCGCCACCTCGGCGAGGGAGCGCAGACGCGGCACGCCCGGGACCACTGCCTCCGCCGCGTCCTGCGCCTCCACGGTCGCCCCCCTCGTCCCGTCAGAACACGGGCTTGCCGCCGGTCACGCCCAGGACGGTGCCCGACACGTAGCTCGCGTCCGACGGCGAGGCGAGGAACACGAACGCCGGCGCGACCTCCGCCGGCTGCCCCGCCCGCCCGAGCGGCGTGTCGGCCCCGAACTTCTCCACCTTCTCCGGCGGCTGCGTGGCCGGCTGCAGCGGCGTCCAGATCGGGCCCGGCGCGACGGCGTTGACCCGGATCCCCCGCGGCCCGAGCTCCGCCGCCAGGTTCACCGTGAGGTTGTTGATCGCCGCCTTCGTGGACGCGTAGTCCACCAGCGACGTCGACGGCTGGAACGCCTGGATCGAGGAGTTGTTGACCACCGCCGACCCCTCACCCAGGTACGGCAACGCCGCCTGCGTGATCCACAGCAGCGCGTACAGGTTCGTCTTGAGCACCCGGTCGATCTCGTCGGTCGTGACGTCCTCGAAGCCCTCCCGCCGGGCCATCTGGAAGCCCGCGTTGTTCACGACGACGTCGAGGCCGCCGAGCTCGTCGGCGGCACGGCCGGGCAGGGCCCGCGCGGTGTCCTCGTCGGTGATGTCCCCGGGCAGGAGAACCGCCTTGCGGCCCGCCTCGCGCACCCAGCGCGCCGTCTCCTCCGCGTCCTCCTGTTCCTCGGGCAGATACCCGAGCGCGACGTCCGCGCCCTCGCGCGCGAACGCGATCGCGACCGCGCGCCCGATACCCGAGTCCCCGCCCGTCACCAGGGCGCGCAGCCCGTCCATCCGGCCGCTGCCGCGGTACGACCGCTCCCCGTGGTCCGGCACGGGGTCCATCGCCCCGGTGAGGCCCGGCGGCTCCTGCTGCTGCGCGGGGAAGCCCTGCTGGTCGTCGCTGCTCGTCATGGTCGTCCTCCTCTGGTCAGGGTTGACGTGGTCCTCGTCGCGGTGACGCTCGCCGGTCATGCAGTCATGCGGTCATGCCGCCGTGCGTCGGCGCGCGAGCTGCGGCTCGTGCACGTGCGGACGCTTGCTCGGCCGCACCCCGGCCAGCACGTCCTGCACCCGCCGATCCGCGACCTCCCCGAAACCCGAGCCGCGCGACAACCCCGCCATGAGCTGCGCCGCCGCCTCCCGCAACCCGCAGCCGGCCGCGCCCGCCGCCTCGGCGAGCACCCGCTCGGCGGCGGCCGCGTCCAGGCCACGGGTCGCCATCAACACACCCTTCGCCTGCTCGATCGACGCCGCCGAGACGAACGCGGAATCGATCGCCCTACGGACCTCCCGGTCCACGGCCTCCCGCTGCAGCGGGGTCGCGTCCACCACATACCCCACCACCTCCGCCGCACGCCCGTCGCGGCCCCGCCGCACCTGGCCCGTGACCAACAGCTCGCGGGTGCGCCCCCGCGCGTCCACCACCCGGTGCGCACACGCGAACGGACGCCCCGTGCGCAACGAGGCCATCGCCTCCCGCACGACCCGGTCCCGGTCGTCCGGATGCTGCCGGGCCCGCATCACCTCGAGACCCGGCTCGACGCCCCCCGGCTCGTAGCCATGCACGAGGAACACCTCGTCCGACCACCACCAACGACCCGAACCGAGGTCGACGCGGTACTGGCCCACCAGCACATGCGTCCCCACGGCGAGCGACGCCGCGAGATCATCAGCAGCCAGAGGCACACCAGGCCCAGCAGGCTCGGCAGGGGCAGCAGGGGCGGCAGGGGTCGGAGTGGTCGGTCGTCCGCTCATGGTTCGGCCTCCGTCAGTCGCTCACGAGGTCCGAAGCCGCTTCCTGACTCCGACCACTCACGCTAGCGCCGCCGCGCCGGACCAGCCACCCGGCCCGGGCGCAGACCGAACCTCAGCCCCAGGTGGTCCATGGTGCACGGCAGGGGGTCGCGCTCCAGGTAGCGGCCGCGGGCGACGTGCAGATCGAGCTCAGCCAGCCGCGCGAGACCGTGCGACGCGACCAGCAGCACAAGGTTGCGGCCCGGGCAGGACGCCGGTCCCCCGCTGAACGGGACGAGACCCCAGTCGGCGTCGTGCCGCCCGTCGAGCCAGCCCTCGGGCACGAAGGAGTCGGCGTCCGGGAGGCGCTCGGTGTCGCGGTGGAAGAAGGAGCTCACGACGACGAATCCGCTGCCCGCGGGGAGCGTGCGGTCGTCCCAGCGGGTCGGCCGGGAGGACTCCCGCAAGATCGCGAGCGTCGTCGGCCACAGCCGGACCGACTCCAGGACGCACGCCCGGGCGTACGGCAGGAGCGCCGGCCCGGCCCCGGCGCGGGCCCACTCGTCCCGCAGGCGATCGCGCACCGCAGGACGGGCGGACGCGACGGCGAGCGCCCGCAGCGTCGCCGCGCCGGCGGCGTCGAACGCGAAGAGCCAGTGCGGGACCTGCCCGGCGGCCGCGGGCCCGCCGAGGGCGACCACCCCGTCCGCCAGGGACCCCGGCGCCGGCTCGTGCAGGTAGCTCTCGACGCGCCGGTCCAGCTCGCGGCGCAGCCACGGGCGCCGCGGCCGCAGCCACGACCAGTTGCCGTCGCGGCGCAGCGCGCCCAGCACGTCGACCAGGCGGCGGTCGTCCCGGGCGCCCGGCCCGAGCACGACCTCGAGCACCACCGACCACCACGCGTCCGCGAAGGACGACGCGTCGAGCCGGCCCGTCGCCCGCGCGGTCTCGGCGAGCCGCCCCGTGGCGCGGGCCACGGCGTCCACGAACGCCGCACCGTCGTCGTGCACGGGCCGGTCGGCCTGGAGCACCGCCTCGTTGAACGGGCGCCGCTCCGAGCGGTCCTCGGGCGGGGAGATCAGGACGCCGTCGGGCTGGAAGTGCGCGAGCGCGCCACGCTTCTCCTCGGACGCCGGGGTGAACGGGTCGGGCGTGCCCGCGAGCAGGCGACGCACGTCGTCCGGATGCGTGACGACGACCAGGCGGCGCGTGCCGACGCGCAGGACGAGCGGCGCTCCGTCGTACCGCTCCCGCAGGCCCGCGAGGATCGTGCGTGCGGTCCGGTCGCTCTGGCGGCGCTCCGCCCACGCCGTCATCCGCGGGCGGCGCACGACAGCGCCCTGGGCGACGAGGGGCGCCAGGACCGACCGGACGACGCGCGCGGCCTCGGCCGGGGTCAGGTCGACGGGCGCGCGGGCGACAGGCGGCGCGGAGGTCATGCCGGCCCCGCCCGGACCGCTCCCCGGCGCCCGTCGCCCATGTCCCGGCGCGTCAACCGTTCGGCGGCGCGTCAGAGATGTCGGCGAGCGCCGAGCTCGGGTCGCGCTCGACGGCCAGGTCGCCGATCGAGACGATGCCCACCACGACGTCGCCGTCCAGCACGGGGACGCGGCGCACGGCGGCGTCGCGCATCACCTGGACGGCGACCTCCACCGGGTCTCCCGGGCCCACGGCGACCAGCCGCCCGCTGGTGACGTCCTGGACGCGCGCGTCGCCGTCGAGGCCCTCGGCGAGCCCGCGGACCACCAGGTCACGGTCGGTCACGATCCCGACGGTCTGCACGCCGGAGCCCACGACGAGCGCCCCGATGTCCTCGGCGGCCATCGCCTGGGCGGCCGTGCGCAGCGTGTCGGAGGCGTCGACCGTGGTCGGCGCTGGAGTCATGCAGTCGGCGACGGTTCTGGCAACCATCCCGGCCTCCTCCCTGCGAAGGATGACGGCGGTCTGCTTCACCGACCCGGCCACCGTGCCCCGCCGGCGTGCTGCTCGCACGCCGTCAGGACCCGGCGCTGTCGGTGAGGTCGGCGCCGGTCGTCGTCCGTGCGCAGTGGCTGCAGCAGAACGTCTGGTCGTCGACCTCGACGCCGTGACCCAGCACGGCGACGCCGCAGTGCGCGCACCGCGGCGCCATCGCGTGCGCGGCGCACTCGAACGAGTCGAAGACCCCGCTCGTGCCGTCGTCCTTCGTGATCGTGAACGTGTGCGGGTAGTCGTTCCCGCACGAGTCGCAGGTCGCCATGTCGTCCTCCGTGGCCGGTGCCGGGCGCGCCCCGTGGCGGCTCGGTCTGTCGCACGGCCCGCTGCTGGACCCGTTCCCAGCGTCAGGTCGACGACGCCGGGTCGCAACGCGCAGGGCGACCGGCGGTACCGTGCCCGGACGTTTGGCGGCTCCATTTTCACCCGGCTAACGTGTGAAGCGACGGTCAAGGAGCGGCCGGCTACAGCTCATCGTCGGAGGCCACGATGACCCCACCGCACCACGATGCTCCCCACTCACAAGTCTCGACAGCTCACCCTCAGGCCTCGGTGACCGGTGACCAGACACCGGTGGGTCAGTACCGGGTCGACCTCGCGACCGGGCGATGGTGGTGGTCCGACGAGACGTACCGCATCCACGGCTTCGAGCCCGGCGAGGTGGTGCCCACCACGGCCGTGGTCCTCGCGCACAAGCATCCGCACGACCGCGACCGCGTGCGCCGCGTGCTGGACGAGGCGCGCCGCGACGGGGCTCCCTTCGCCACCGTGCACCGCATCGTCGACGCCGACGGGAACGAGCACGTCGTGTCGATCGTCGGGCAGGGCCGGCGCGACGACGCGGGCCAGGTGGTCGAGCTCGAGGGCTACGTGCTCGACCTGACCGCGGGGGTCAAGGACCTCGCCGCCGAGCGGGCGAACGTCTCCATCCGCGCGGCTGCGGCGAGCCGTCGGGACATCGAGCAGGCGAAGGGCGTCATCAGGATGGCGCTGGATGTCGGCGACGAGGAGGCGTTCGAGGTGCTGCGGCACTACTCCAACATCACGAACATCCCGGTCCGCGAGCTCGCCGCGCGGCTGGTGGAGCACGCCCGCGGCACGTCGTTGCCGCACGAGCGGCTCGCCCCGCTGCTGGACGCCCTCGAGGACGCGACCGGACGGGTCCGCACCGAGACCACCGACCACGAGACCACCGACCACGAGACGGTCCACCGCGTGGACTGACGCACGGGTCGCTCAGCCGCCGGGCGGCGGCGGGACCGGGCGCGCGGCCAGCGCGGACGCGACGGCGTACAGGTTGTGGGCCATCAGGCGCCCGGTCCGGTGGGACCACTCGTGGCCGTGCTCCGTGTCGGGGTACTCGTCCCCGGGCCCGGGGCCCTGGTTCCAGTAGGTCCACGCCTGGCCCGGGATGGTGTAGCCGAGGTCGGCGAGAGCGCCGCTGACCTCCGAGATGACGTGGTGCGCGCCGTCCTCGTTGCCGGTGACCACGACGCCGGCGACGCGGTTGTAGGCGACGGGTGTGCCCTCGGGCGTCGTCTCGGACAGCATCGCGTCCATCCGCTCGAGCATCCGCTGCGCGAACGACGACGGCCGGCCGAGCCAGGTGGGGGTGACCACCACGAGGATCTCGGCGTCGAGGAGGCGCGCGTGGATCGGTGGCCACTCGTCGCCGTCGCCGAGGTCCGTCACGACGCCCGGCGGGACGTCGTGGTCGGCCAGACGGACGTGACCGACGGTCACGCCGAGCGTCTCGAGCGCCTCCGCGACGACCTGGGCGAGCAGCTCGGTGTTCGAGCGTTCGGGCGACCGCTTGAGGGTGCAGCTGACGAACAGGGCCTTCATGACCTACCTCCCCAGAGGGCGGGCGGGCCGATCCTGGACCCGTGCCACCGTAGCGCGGCGGCGGCTCCCCCACCGGTCGGACGGGGCGACGGTGCCCGGCCGCCGGCCCGCGACGCGCCGGGTCGAGAACCACCGGGTGAACGGCGAGGAAAGGTGCTTCACTGTCGGCGTCCGGTGAAGCAGCCCGCCGACGACGCGCCGGGGTCCCTCGAGGGCCGACCGGCCAGGCGCGGAGGCGACAGGCGATGCGACGACGAGGGCACCACCAGGGCGGGTCGAACGGGGGCCGGGCTCGGACCGGGCGACGGGGCGTGGCGGCGCTCGCCCTCGGGCTCGCCGCGGCGACGGCGGGCTGTGCGCAGGGCACCGGCGACGACGACACGGCCGACTTCTCCGGCGACGAGCAGCTCACGGGCGAGCTGTCGGTGATGGGGTTCGGGCTCGGCGACGAGATCGCACAGGTGCGGCACGACCTGGCCGTGGAGGCGCTCGACGGGCCGGACGTCTCCCTCTCCGAGGGTGAGCTGGACGTCCAGGCCTTCCTGTCCGCCGTCGCGAGCGGCAACCCGCCCGACCTCGTCGTCGCCACCCGCGACCAGATCGGCACGTTCGCGTCCCGCGGTGCCGTCGTCCCCATCGACGACTGCCTCGAGGCGGAGCAGGTCGACACGGGCGTGTTCGACAAGGAGGCGCTCTCCCAGGTGACGTTCGACGGGGCGGTCTACGGGCTGCCCGAGTTCGACACCGTGCAGATCGCCATGGCGAACGGGGATCTCCTCGCGGACGCCGGCCTGTCGATGGCGGACGTCGACGGCTCGGACTGGGACGCGATGGCCGCCGCCTCGCAGGCGCTGACCCGGTCCGAGGGCGGCAAGCTGTCCGTCATCGGCGTCGACTCGAAGCTGCCGGAGTTCCTCCCGCTGTGGGCGCGGGCCAACGGCGCCGACCTGCTCTCCGCAGACGGGCGGACCGCGCAGCTCGACGACCCCCGGGTGCTCGAGGCGCTCGAGTTCGCCCTCGGGATCTACGACGAGCAGGGCGGCTTCGCCACCGTCAAGACCTACCGCGACTCCGCCGACTTCTTCGGCGCGGGCAACCAGTTCGCGACCGGCGTGCTGGGCGCGATGCCGATGGAGACCTGGTACGTCAACGTGCTCAACGAGAGCTCGCCCGACGCGCCGCTGGCGTTCGGGCCGGTGAAGGACCGGCAGGGCGAGCCGCTCGCGTACGCGACGGGCTCGGCGTGGGCCATCCCCAGCGGCGCCGAGAACCCGCAGGCCGCCTGCCGGTACGCCGCGACGATGACCGCCACCGACTCCTGGGTCGCGGCCGCGCAGGAGCGCGCCGACGCGCGGGCCGAGAGCGGGCAGGTCTTCACCGGCATCCTGACCGCGAACACCGAGGCCGACCAGCGCATCCGCACCGAGCTGGTCGATCCGCAGGACGCGCCTGCCCCGTGGGACGCCGCGATCGACGCCAGCTACACCGCCAGCGAGCACACCTTCACGCTTCCCGCGAACCCGGCGGACGCCGCCTTCGAGACGGCTTGGCAGGACGCCGTCAACCGCGTGCTCAACGGGCAGCAGGAGCCGCGCGCCGCTCTCGAGCAGGCGCAGCAGGAGGCGCAGCAGGCTCTCGACGAGGCGTGGGCGGCGTGGGACGAGGGCGAGGGGGCGTCGCAGCGGTGACCTCCACGACGACCGCGTCGCGGGCCCCGGCGAACCCCCGGCGCCGGCGGCCCACGGCAAGCGCCCGGCGCGAGCGCAACGCCGCGTTGCGGTTCATCAGCCCGTGGATCGTCGGGTTCGTGGTCTTCACGGCGTGGCCCATCCTCTACAGCGCCTACCTGTCGCTCACCGACTACGACGTCATCAACGACCCCACGTTCGTCGGGCTGGACAACTACCGCCAGCTGGCCACCGACCCGAAGGTGGCCCTGGCCCTGTGGAACACGCTCGTCTACACGGTGGTGCAGGTGCCGGTGTACGTGCTCCTCGCGCTCGGGCTCGCGCTGCTGCTCGACCGCGCGGGGCGGTCCGCCGGCTTCTTCCGCACCGCGTTCTTCGTGCCCAAGATGACGCCGCCCGTAGCCGTGGGCGTGCTCCTCCTGCTGCTCTTCAACGGCGAGTACGGCGTGGTGAACCAGGTGCTCGGCTGGTTCGGCGTCGACGGGCCCGCGTGGACCACCGATCCCGACTGGATCAAGCCGGGCCTCGTCCTGATCTCGCTGTGGAGCGTCGGGTCCTCGGTGATCATCCTGCTCGCGGCCCTCCGGGGGGTGCCGACCGAGCTGTACGACGCGGCGCGCGTCGACGGGGCCGGGTTCTGGCGGCGGACGCGCACGGTGACGGTCCCGATGATCAGCGGGCCGCTGTTCTTCGTCGTCGTGGTGAACACGATCGCCGCGTTCCAGCTGTTCACCGAGGCGTACACCGCGTATTTCGGGGCCGGGAGCTCGACGTACCGCAACGACGCCGCGCTGTTCTACGTGATCTACCTGTTCCAGCAGGGCTTCGAGTTCCTCCACATGGGCTACGCCTCCGCGCTCGCCTGGCTCCTCTTCGTGGTCATCATGCTCGTCACCGTGGTGCAGCTCCTCGTCTCGCGGCGACTCGTGTACTACGAGGGGGACCGCCGATGAGCACCCTGCCGCGGCCCGAGAGCGCCGCCCGGCCGGACGTCGCGGACCCGGTCGAGCCCGGGGACGTCGTCGCGCCGCCCGTCGCCGAGCGCAGACGGCGCCCGCGCCGCCTCGTGCGGGCGGTCGTCCTCCTCGCCCTGGCGGCGGCCACCGTCGTGTTCGTCTACCCGCTGCTGTGGCTGCTGTCGGCGTCGTTCAAGCCGCGGGCCGACGTCTTCGACAACCGGCTGGTGCCGCGGACGTTCACGGTCGAGAACTACCTCACCGTCTGGGACGCCGCGCCGATCGGCCTGTGGCTGGTGAACACGGTGGTCGTCACCGTGCTCGCGGCGGTGACCGTGACCGTGTCGAGCGCGCTCGTGGCGTGGGGGTTCGCCTTCTTCCGGTTCCGGCTGCGGGGACCGCTGTTCGGGCTCGTGCTCGCCACGATGATGCTGCCGGGCGCCGTCACCCTGATCCCGACGTTCCTCATCTGGAACCAGCTCGGCCTGGTCGGGACGAACGTGCCGCTGTGGGCCGGCAACCTCTTCGGCAGCGCGTTCTACATCTTTCTGCTGCGCCAGTTCTTTCTCGGGCTGCCGCGGGAGCCGTTCGAGGCGGCGCGGCTCGACGGCGCGAACAACTGGGTGATGTTCTGGCGGCTCGCCGTCCCCCTGTGCCGCCCGGCGCTCGTGCTCACGCTGCTGTTCGAGGCGCAGGCCGCGTGGACCGACCTCATGCGGCCCCTCATCTACCTGCAGGACTCCGACACGTTCACCATCCCCCGCGGCCTCAAGGCCCTGGTGGACCAGTTCGGACCGGCCGGCGAGTCGCAGTGGGAGGTGGTGGTGACCGCCAGCGTGCTCACCACCGTCCCGATGATCGTGCTCTTCTTCGTCGGCCAGCGGCATTTCGTGCAGGGCATCACGACCACCGGGACGAAGGGATAGCACCATGCGAGCAGTGACCTGGCAGGGACGGGAGAACGTCTCCGTCGAGGACGTTCCCGACCCCCACGTCCAAGAGCCGACCGACGCCGTGATCCGCGTGACCTCGACGGCGATCTGCGGGTCGGACCTGCACCTGTACGGCGTCCTGGGGATGTTCCTGGACGCCGGTGACGTGCTCGGGCACGAGGCCATGGGCGTCGTCGAGGAGGTCGGGAGCGCCGCCGGGGACCTCGCCGTCGGCGACCGGGTCGTCGTCCCGTTCAACATCTCGTGCGGACGGTGCTGGATGTGCACGCGTGGGTTGCAGACCCAGTGCGAGACGACGCAGGTGCGCAGCCAGGACAAGGGCGCCGCGCTGTTCGGCTACACGCGACTGTACGGCCAGGTCCCCGGCGGCCAGGCGCAGTACCTGCGCGTGCCGCAGGCGCAGTACGGACCCGTGGTCGTGCCCGACGACGGGACCCCCGACGAGCGCTTCCTCTACCTCTCCGACGTGCTGCCCACCGCATGGCAGGCCGTCGAGTACGCCGACGTCCCCGACGGCGGCAGCGTCGTCGTGCTCGGGCTCGGGCCGATCGGCCAGATGTGCGCCCGGATCGCCCGGCACCGCGGCGCCGAGACGGTGATCGCCGTCGACCCGGTCGTCGAGCGTCGCTTCATGATCCAGCGGCACCACGTCATCGCGCTCGACCCGGGCGAGGAGGACGTCCGCGAGGCGGTGCTGGACCTCACGGACGGACGCGGCCCGGACTCCGTCATCGACGCCGTCGGCATGGAGGCCCACGGCTCTCCGCTCGCCCAGACGACCCAGAGGCTGGTCGGCCTGCTGCCCGACGCCGTCGCCACCCCGCTCACCGAACGCGGCGGGTCCGACCGCCTCGCGGCCCTCCTGGCGGCGATCACGCTCGTGCGGCGCGGTGGCACCGTGTCGATCTCCGGCGTCTACGGCGGGGCGAAGGACCCGCTGCCGATGATGCAGCTCTTCGACAAACAGCTCACCCTACGGATGGGGCAGGCGAACGTGCGCCGATGGACGGACTCGCTCCTGCCGCTCGTCCAGGACCCGGCCGACCCGCTCGGGGTGCTCGATCTGCGGACCCATCGCCTGGCCCTCGAGGACGCGCCGCGGGCGTACCGCGCCTTCCAGCGCAAGGAGGACGGCTGCATCAAGGTCGTCCTCGACCCATGGGCGAGCCCGGAGCGGTAGGCCCCCGGCGGCCCCTCCGGCCGCAAGGACGCTCAGCGGGCCGTGATGTCGTCCAGCTTCCAGGACCGGTCGAAGTACGGCTCCAGCGGACCGTAGAACCGGAAGTAGGAGAACCAGTGCTTGCCGGGGATGGTCTGCACCCAGTTCGACTCCCCGGCCTCGGGCGGGTTGGGGCCGAAGTACAGGTCGACCGAGCCGTCGGCGTTCGTCACGAGGTCCGCGTCGCGCGAGCCCCGGTCGCCGCGCTGATGGTCGTTGTCGATCAGGCACCGGGTCGTGACGTCGTACACGGTCGCGGACCAGAAGAGCTTCGCGGGGACGCCGGCCGGGACGTGCAGCGCGTAGTCGCGGCCGCCGTCCAGCCAGTCGCCGTCGGCGTCGGTGTACGCGCCGAGGTAGGCCTGCCCAGCGCCGGGCGTGGTGCTCTTCATTGCTGTGGAGAAGGTGACCGCCTCGTAGAACCACGACGCGCGCTCGAACAGCTCGTCGTGCCCGTCGCCGCGCTGGGACGAGCTGTCGAGCACGATCGCGAGGTCCCACTGCCGGTCGGGCCAGTAGCGCGAGCCCTCGAACCGCTTGGCGAAGGTGTTCGCCTGCGCCATGAGCTCACCGGCCGCGGCCCCCTGCTCGAGTATCCGCGTGAGGCGGTCGTCCGGCGCGAACGGCTTGCCCTTCTCGATGCCGAGCTGGCGCAGCATCGCCAGGTAGAAGCGGTCGCGCTCGTCGACGACCTCCGACTGGTAGATCTCGTGCAGGCGCCGGAAGTACTCGAGGCCCCGAGGCTGGTCGCCGGTCCACGGGCGGCCGTCCGGGGAGAGGATGCGGGTGGCCGGCGGGTTCTCCCGGCGTGCGTAGGGATAGATGCGCACGGCCTCGACCAGCGACTGCGCCCGGGCCGGGTCGGGGTCGAGCGTGCGGAAGCCGAACATGACGTTCATCCCGGTGGACGGCAGCACGTAGTAGCCGGAGTCGTCGGGCACGGGAGACTGCGCGCCGGGCGGCAGCACGAGGTGCTTCCCGCCGCGACCCGCGTCCGGGCCCAGCTCCCCCATGACGCCGATCTCGCGCTGCCAGAAGTCGCTCACCCCGCCGGCCGTCGGCCCGGCCGGGAGCTCGATGACGAGCGGGCCCGTCTCCGCGAGGTCGAAGAAGTTGAGGATGTACGGCGTCGTCGCGTTCGCAGTGATCAGGCCCAGCCGGTCGCGGTACGTCACGTAGTGCACGAGGTCGCTGCTCGTCGCGCCGAACACCTGCTCGTGCTGCTGCTTCCACTGCGCGAACGACACCAGGGGCAGCGCCCAGAGATACACCTGCGTGGCGAGCTGGTGGTCGAGCTCGTCGAACACGAGGCGCACGTCCTCGCGTCGCGGCAGGTCGCCGTCGGTGCGGACTTGGGACAGCCGCCCGGGCAGCTCGGAATACGTCACGCGTCTTCTCCTCAGGACGAGACCAACGGTGGCTCGACGACGCTACGTCCGCGCCCGGCCCGCCGCGAGCGCTGGCGGCGGCGCGGTGGCGGCGCCCGACACCAGGCCATATACAGGAGCGGCCGAACCTGGCGCCCGCGCAGCACGAAGGAGACCCCGTGACGACACCCCTGGACGGCCTCGACCTCACCGACGAGCAGATCACCGAAGCCTGGGTGTACGTGCTGGGCCGCTATCTGGTCTTGCGGCAGGAGCATGTCGACCTGGCCGAGCCGGGCGTCGGGTACAACGTCCTCAAGCACAACCCGCCCGTGCTCGCGGGCACCGGCGCGGGCGCCGCGCCGACGTTCGTCAACCCGAACCTGGACGTCGTCTACTCCGAGGCCTGGGTCGCCGTCGACGAGCGCACCCCCGCCCTGCTCGAGGTCCCCGACGTGCCGGCCGGCACCTACTACACCGCCCAGATCGTCGACGAGTGGGCCGAGATCGTGCAGAACGTCAACGAGCGGACCCTGCCGGAGCACCCACACGGCACCTACGCCCTGTGTCTCGCCGGCAGCAGCCCCCAGATCCCCGACGGCGCCTACCGGATCGACCTGCCCTCCGCCAAGGCGAAGGTGCTCACCCGCGTGCAGATCGTCGACGACGTCGCGAAGGCCGTCGACCTCCAGCACCGCTTCACGGTGCGCTCCACCGGGCACCCGCAGATCGAGCCGGCCGTCGACGTCCCGATGTTCACGAACGCGGAACCGGCCGCGTCCGCGCTGTTCGAGCGACCGCGACTCGACCAGGCCCTGGCCGCCCCCGACCGCAGCGGTCGCCTGCCGGACATGCTCCCGCTGCTCGACGCCCTCTCGTCGTACGTCGCGGCCGACCCGGCCCACGCCGCCGCGCTCGACGCCTTCGTCCGCACGACGTCGTTCCCAGGCTTCCTGTACCTCATGACGCACCTCAGCGAGGCGCACCACGGATGGACCTCCACCGGCGACCGCGACAGCTTCGGGGACGACGTCGGCTTCCGCACCGCCGCGAACTTCGCCGGGATCTGGTGGAACGCCGCCTCCGAGGCGATCTACATGCCCCTTCAGACCGACGCCGCCGGCGTCGAGCCGACGGGCGGAACCGTCTACCGCCAGCGCTTCGCACCGGGCGACGGCCCCGGCGACCACGTCGACGGGTACTGGTCGCTCACCGTCTACGCGTACCCGTCGATGATGCTCGTGCCCAACCCCGCCGGGCGGTACGAGGTCAGCTACCGCAGCAGGCTCGCGCTGGACGACGACGGCGGGTTCACCCTCGTCTTCGCCACCAGGCGGCCGTCAGACGTGGCCGAGGAGAACTGGCTCCCGCTGCCTCCCGACGGCGAGCGGTTCACCGCCATCCTGCGCACCTACCTCCCGCGGCCGGAGGTCCGCAGCGGGGCGTGGACGCCGCCCGCCATCGTCCCCGACGGGCCCGCGTGAGTCGCGACGCGAGCGATCCGGAGGGCCGGCTGTCAGCGGCTCCACGACGCCGACGCGTCGTCCCGGAGCGGCCAGACGTCCACCGAGCCGAATCGAGCGGGACTTGTCGATGATCGGGCTGAACGCCGGCCGGAGCGGCCCTCGTTGCGGGTACGTCGTCCGCCGTTCATGGAGCGACCGGCCCGGACGCGCCCGCTTGGGCTGCGGCCCATGCGGGCAGGAGGGCGAGGCGGTCGGCGTCGGGGGTGCCCGGCTCCGCGCTGTAGGTGACGATGGACAGGCCGTCCTCGCCGGGCATCGCGAAGCCGTCGAAGGTCACATGGATGGGGCCGAGGTCCGGGTGGTTGAAGGTCTTCTCCCCGCTGCGGTGCTCATACACCTCATGCCTGGCCCAGTCCTGGCGGAACTGCGGGCTGCGGGTCGACAGCTCGCCGATGATCGCCGTGAGCTCCTCGTTGAGGGGGTCCCGGCCGGCTTCGAGCCGCAGCATGGCTGCGGTCATCCGGCAGGCCTCGGACCAGTCGCCGTAGAAGGCGCGGGCGCGAGGGTCGAGGAAGATGAACCGCGCGATGTTGGGCTGCCCGTCGGTGTCGAAGTGGAAGTGGTAGAGCGCGCGGCCCATCTCGTTCGCGGCGACGATGTCGTGCGCCGCGTCGTACACGACGGCCGGCACCGCCATGTTGTCCAGCACACGCCGCACCGACGAGCGCACGGCGGTGGGCGCGGGGTCGCCGGGCCGGGTGATCGGCGCTGCCGGACCGCCCTGGACCAGGCGGAACAGATGGTCGCGCTCGAGGTCGTTGAGCCGCAACGCCCGGGCGATGGCGTTCAGGACGCTGTCGGAGGCACCACGAACCGTGCCGCGCTCGAGGCGGATGTAGTAGTCGAGGCTGACCCCGGCGAGCTCGGCGACCTCCTCGCGGCGCAGGCCGGGGACACGTCGGTCCTCGCCGTAGGTCGGAAGTCCGACCTCCTGCGGCGTCACGTGCGCGCGGCGCGAGATCAGGAACTCTCGCACGTCGTCCTTGGTACCCACCCCAGCCAATGTACGTGCACCGCCCTCTGAACCCACACGGGCATCTCCATGCCCTCGTGATGGCGAACCCACGCCTGGGGAGCCCTGTCAGGTCCTCCCACGCCGGCCGCCGGCTGGGCCAGGGTGGAGCCGGGTGGAACGGCGCAACCCCACCCACCGCCGTCTGCAAGGAGAGAGATGCTCACCGTCAACGCCTACGCCGCCACGTCCCCGACCGACCCGCTGGTCCCCACCACGATCCAGCGCCGCGACCTGGGGCCGCACGACGTCCTCATCGACATCGCCTACGCCGGGATCTGCCACTCCGACATCCACACCGTCCGCGGCGACTGGGGTCCCATCACGTACCCGCAGGTCGTGGGGCACGAGATCGTCGGGCACGTCGCCGATGTCGGGTCGGCAGTCACCAAGCACCAGGTCGGCGATCGCGTCGGGGTGGGCTGCGAGTCCGGCTCGTGCGGTGAGTGCGAGCAGTGCCGCAAGGGCGAGGAGGTGTACTGCCTCAACGGCAACGTCCAGACCTACAACGGCCTCGACACGGACGGCTCCGTCACCCAGGGCGGCTACTCGCAGGCGATCGTCGTGCACGAGGACTTCGTGCTGAAGATCCCCGACTCGCTGCCACTGGACAAGGTCGCACCCCTGCTGTGCGCCGGGGTCACACTGTTCTCGCCGCTCAAGCACTGGAACGCGGGTCCGGGCAGCAGGGTCGCCGTCATCGGGATGGGCGGCCTCGGGCACGTCGGCGTGAAGCTGGCCCACTCCCTCGGTGCCGAGGTGACTGTGCTCTCGCGCACGCTCGCGAAGCAGGACGACGGTCTCGCGATGGGCGCGGACCACTACTACGCCACCAGCGACCCGGCCACCTTCGAGAACCTCGCCGGACGCTTCGACCTGATCCTCAACACGGTGTCGGCGGGCCTGGACTACAGCCAGTACGTCGACCTTCTCGCGGTCGACGGCACCTTGGTGATTCTCGGTGCCCCCACCGAGCCGGTCACGGTGGACGCCATGTCGCTGATCGCGTTCCGACGCAGCATCGCCGGGTCGGCCAACGGCGGTATACCGGTCACCCAGGAGATGCTCGACTTCTGCGCCGAGCACGGCATCGTGCCCGAGACCGAGCTCATCGACGCGTCGTCCATCAACGAGGCGTACGAGCGGGTGCTCACGTCCGACGTGCGCTACCGCTTCGTCATCGACATCTCCACGCTGCATACCGCCACGAACTGATGTCCGGGCAGCGCCCGGAAGAGAGGACCGCACATGAAGCAGCGCACACTGGGCCGGCAGGGCCTGACCGTCGCCGAGCTCGGCCTCGGGACGATGGGCATGACCGCGTTCTACGGGACCGACGACGATCGTGACGAGCACGTCGCCGTCATCCGGCGCGCCCACGAGCTCGGCGTCACGATGTTCGACACCGCCGAGCTGTACAACCAGGGCACCGGGGCCAACGAGACCCTCCTGGGCGAGGCCGTCGCGCCGTTCCGGGACGAGATCCAGATCGCCACGAAGTTCGGCTTCACGTTCGACCAGGAGGGCAGCTCCGACGGCCACGACTCCAGCCCGGCGAACATCCGCCGGGTCACCGAGAACAGCCTGCGCTACCTGGGCACGGACGTCATCGACGTGCTCTATCAGCACCGACAGGATCCCGCCGTCCCCGTGGAGGAGGTCGCGGGCACCGTCAAGGAGCTGATCGAGGAGGGCAAGGTCCGCTACTTCGGACTCAGCGAGGTCGGACCGGAGACGCTGCGCCGCGCCGACGCCGTGCACCCCGTGTCGGTGCTGCAGACCGAGTACTCGCTCTTCGAGCGCGGCGTCGAGTCCGACGTGCTCCCGGTCGCGCGGGAGCTCGGGATCGGGTTCGTGCCCTACTCGCCGCTCGGCAGAGGATTCCTGACCTCTGCCGTGAAGCCCGCCGAGGAGTACGAGGAGGGCGACTTCCGGCGGTACGACGCGCGCTGGCAGGGCGACAGCTACACGGCGAACAAGCGCGCCGTCGACCAGCTCCACGAGCTCGCGTCCGCCAAGGGCGTGACCGCCGCGCAGCTCGCGCTCGCGTGGCTGCTCGCACAGGGCCACGACATCGTTCCGATCCCGGGGACCCGGAGCCGCGCACGGCTCGAGGAGAATCTCGCCGCCGCCGACGTCGATCTCACGCAGGCCGACCTGGAGCGGATCGACTCGATCCTCCCCCACGGGGCCGTCGGCGACCGGTACACCCCGGAGCACCTGCCCACGTGGGTGTGACGGCCCGAGGCAGGCCGGCGACGACCTCCGTGAGCTCGTCCGGACCGCTGCCGGTGCCCGCCCCGAGCCTTCGCCCGGGGCGGGCACTTTCTCGTGTCATCGACCTCCGCGACCGGCGGCCAGGGTCCGGGCCCAGATCTTCGACGGCGCGGTGAGCGGCTCGTCGCCTGGCTCGCGGAAGGCCTGCAGCATGTACTCGCCGAACCGCTTCCAGGCGAGGGGTGCGGCCTTCTGGGTGCCGCGCAGCAGCCCGCGGGCGGCGTGCTGCAGCATCAGCAGGTCGCTGTGGTGGAAGTCGGCGCGGATGGCGCCTGCGGAACGGGCGTGCTCCACGAGGCGCACCGAGGCCCGGAACGCCCGCGACAGCTCGTCGCGGAACAGCTCGCTCCCCCTGCGGGCGGAGAGGAGGACGTCGTTGAACGCGGCGTCCGTGGCCTGGAGCTCGAGGATGAACATCACGTACTCACGGAACGCCTCCCACGGCTCGCTCTCGGCCTGCCCCGCGAACTGCTCCGTGCGCTCGGCGTAGCGCCGCATCTTCTCCTCGAGGACGACGCCGAGCAGCTCGTCGAGGGAGGAGAACCGCCGGTAGATCGTGCCGACCCCGACGCCGGCGACGTCGGCGATGTGCTCGAGCGTGACGTCCCTGCCCTCCTGGGCGAGCACCGACCCCGCGGCGCAGATGATCGCCTGTCGGTTGCGCTCGGCGTCCGCCCGCAGGGGCCGCTTCTCGGTGCTCATGCCGCCCATCCTCCCATATCCGGAATACCTGCTCCACTTCTGTGGTTCACTGGAGCACAGAAGCGGAGCGTTTGCTCCGCTTGAGCCCCGGATCAGAAGGAAGTCAGACATGAAGGTCGTGGCACTGCGCGCGTTCGACTCCCAGCCCGAGGTCACCGAGGTGGAGGTGCCGCAGCCGGGCGCCGGCGAGGTGCGCGTGCGCGTGCACGCCGCGTCGGTGAACGGCTTCGACCTGTCGGTCGCCAAGGGGATGCTGCAGGGCATGATGGAGCACCGCTTCCCGGTGGTGCTCGGCAAGGACTTCGCCGGCGTCGTCGACGAGGTCGGCGAGGGCGTGGAGGACTACGCGGTCGGCGACCGCGTGTTCGGCGTCGTGACCAAGGACTTCCTGGGCGACGGGTCGTTCGGCGAGTACGTCGTCGTCCCCACCGCGGTGGGCATTGCGAAGTTGCCGGAGGCGATCGGCTTCACCGAGGCCGCCGGCCTCGGCCTGGCCGGCACGGCCGCCGTGATGGCCTTCGACGGCGCGGGTGTGCGCGAGGGCGACACGGTGCTCGTGGTCGGCGCCACGGGCGGCGTCGGGCAGCAGGCGCTGCAGCTCGCCAAGAACGCCGGCGCGACGGTCATCGCCACCGCGCACACCGACGCGGAGAACGAGGTCGTCACGAGCCTCGGCGCCGCGCACACCGTGGACCACACCCAGGACGTCGCCGCCCAGGTGCGCGGCATCGTGCCCGACGGTGTCGACGCGGTGCTCCACTTCGCCGGCTCGCCCGAGCCCCTGGTGGCGGCCGCCAAGCCGGACGCGGCGTTCGCCTCGACGATGCTGCGCAGCCCGGCGGACGTCCCCTCCGAGACGTTGCGCGTCACCTCCGTCTACGCCCACCCCGCGCCCGAGACGCTCGAGCGCGTCGCCTCCCACCAGGCCGAGGGGCGTACCGCCGTCACGGTCCAGGAGACGTTCGGCCTGGACGACGTCGACGCGGCCTTCGCCCGTTTCGCCGAGGGCACCCTCGGCAAGCTCGTCATCTCGATCGCCTGACCACCTGGCACCGCCGCGCGGCCTCCTCGATCCGGGGTGGCCGCGCGACGCCCGGAAGGACTCCCATGGAACTCGGTGCCTTCTCCCTGAGCGACATCTTCCCCGACTCCCCCGACACGGCCGCCAGCCGGATCGACGACATCGTCGAGTACGGCATCCTGGCCGAGCGGCACGGGCTGGACGCGTACGGCATCGGCGAGCACCACACCCGCCAGTTCGCCGTCTCCTCGCCCGCCGTGGTGCACGCCGCCATCGCCCGTGCCACCCAGCGCATCACGCTCACCACTACCGCGAGCGTGCTGAGCGTGCTCGACCCGGTGCGGGTCTACCAGGACTTCGCCACCCTCGACCAGGTCAGCCACGGCCGTGCGGAGATCATCGCCGGGCGCAGCGCCTTCGCCGAGCCGTTCGCGCTGTTCGGCGAGGACATCTCCCAGCTGGACGACCTGTTCGCCGAGAAGCTCGACCTGCTGCTGCGGTTGCGCGAGCAGAAGCCCGTCACGTGGGAGGGACGCTTCCGCCCCGCCCTGCACGAGGCCGAGGTCAACCCGCCCACCCACGGGGACCTGCCCGTGTGGGTCGCCGTCGGCGGCACCCCCTCCAGCGCGCTGCGCGCCGGACGGCTCGGCGTGCCGATGGCCCTCGGCCTCATCGGCGGTTCCATCGACCACGCCAAGCGCCTGATCGACCTGTACCGGTCCGCGGGCCGGGAGGCCGGTCACCCCGACGAGCAGCTGAAGGTCGGCATCACCAGCCACTTCTACGTCGGGGAAACGCAGGAGCAGGCCCTCGAGGAGCTCTACCCCTACTACCACCGGTACCTGTCGCCCGAGACCAACGGCGGACGCGGCTGGGACGTCGAGCGCGCCCAGATGGACGCCATGGCCGACCGACGCGGCGCCCTCATGGTCGGCGGACCGCGCGAGGTCGCCGCCAAGATCCTCGACCTGGGCAGCGAGCTCGGCGTCGACCGGTTCCTCGGATAGGTCGACCTCGGCGGCATGCCGCCGCAGATGGTCCGCGACTCCATCCGACGCTTCGGCGACGTCGTCGCCCCCGCCGTGCGCCACGTGCTGGCGCCCACCCCGGCCGGCCACGCCACGGACAAGGACCCCGCATGAACGTCACCGTCTTCGGCGCCACCGGCGCCATCGGCTCCCTGACCGTCGCCGAGCTCCTCGAGCGCGGCCACACCGTCACCGCCTACGCCCGCAACCCGCAGAAGGTGCCGGCGTCGTGGGGCGACCAGGTGCGCGTCGTCGTCGGCGAGATGTCCGACGCCGACGCGATCGACTCGGCCGTCGCCGGGGCCGACGCCCGTCGTGAGCGCGCTCGGTCCGAGCATGGACCGCAAGGCCACCGGCACCCCGCTGGTCGAGGGCACCCGGCACATCCTCGACGCCATGCAGCGCCACGGCGTCACCCGGTACATCGGGCAGGCGACCCCGGCGGTGCTCGACCCGCGTGAGACGCCGACGTTCGTCACCCGCCTCATCGCGTTCATGCCGCGCACGTTCATGCGCCGCGCTTACGACGAGATCCGTGGCATGACCGACCCCGTCCATGCCTCCGACCTGGACTGGACGATCGTGCGGTTCATCCGTCCGACGAACGGCCCCAAGAAGGGCACCGCGCGCGCCGGGTTCTACGGCGGCACGGACAAGCTCGGGTTCGCCGTCAGCCGCGCCGACATCGCCGCGTTCACCGCCGCGCAGGTCGACGACCGCACCTACGTCGGCCGCGCCCCCGCCATCAGCAACTGATCCCCGCGACCACTCGGCTCGCGACCACACAGAAGGACGTCATGTTCATCGCCCTCGTCATCGTCACCGCCCTGCTCGCCCTCATGGCCCTCAACTCCGCCGTGATGAAGCTCCGCAAGAACGAGCAGGTCGTCACCACCATCGGCGGCACCGTCGGCGTCCCGGAGCGCTACTTCCCCGTCCTGGCCACCCTCGAGATCGCCGGCGCGCTCGGCATCGTCATCGGCCTGTGGATCGAGCCCCTGGGCATCGCCGCCGCGGCCGGCCTGACCGCCTACTTCGTCGGCGCGATCATCGGCCACCTCCGCGCCGGCGACACCAAGGGCCTGACGATGCCGCTCGTCCCGCTCGTGCTGTCCGTCGCGACCCTCGTGCTGCGCATCGTCACCGCCTGACAGTGACCATCTGACTGCTCGGAACAGAAGGAGAAACTCCCATGACCATCGCGATCATCGGCGCCACCGGCCAGCTCGGCGGCCTCACGATCGACGCCCTGCTCGACCGCGGCGTTCCCGCCGGCGACCTGCTCGCTCTGGGCCGCAACGCCGAGCGCCTTGCCGCCCTCGCCGAGCGCGGCCTGCGCACCGCCATCCTGGACCTCGACGTCCCCGACGCGGTCGACGCCACCGCCGCCCAGCTCGACGGCGTCGAGAAGCTGCTGCTCATCTCCGTCGGTATGCCGGGCCAGGCCCTCGCCCCGCGCGGCACCGCGATCGACGCGGCCCGCAAGGCCGGCGTGAAGCACCTGGTCTACACCTCCGCGCTCGAGGCGCCCACGACGATCCTGGGGCTGGCCGCGGAGCACAAGGCCACCGAGGAACTCGTCACCGCCTCCGGCATCCCCGCGACCTTCCTGCGCAACGGCTGGTACACCGAGAACCACCAGCAGGAATTCGCCGGCGCGCGCGAGCGCGGCGTCATCGCCAACAGCGTGGGCGACGGTCGCCTCGCGAACGCTCCGCGCAGGGACTTCGCCGAGGCCGCCGCCGTCGTGCTCACGACGCCCGGCCACGAGACCCGCGCCTACGAGCTGTCCGGCGACGTCGCGTGGAGCTACGCCGACTTCGCCGCCACCGCCCAGGAGGTGCTCGGCACTCCCGTGCGCTACGAGGCGCTCACCCCCGCCCAGGAGCTCGAGCAGCTCCAGGCGTTCGGCCTCGACGAGGGCATGGCCGGTTTCATGGTCGCGCTCAACGGCAACATGCGCGACAACGCCCTCGCACCCACGCACGGCGACCTCGCCCGCCTCATCGGTCACCCGACCGAGCCGCTCGAGGTCACCATGCGCACCTGGGTCTGATCCGCGCCACGAGCCGGGAGGAGGGGCCCACCGCCCCTCCGGGCCCCTCCTCCCTCCCCACTGACCGCCCGCCCTCCCCGCAGGAGAACCGCGATGAGCACCACCCGCCGACCCGTCATCGGCATCTTCGGCGCCGGCAAGTCCGGCGTCGCGATCGCCCGCCTCGCCCTCGACGCCGGCTACACCGTCCGCATCGCCTCCTCCGGCAACGCCGACGACACCGACCAGCTCCTGCGCTTCGTCGCGCCCGGCGCCGAGGCGGTCGACACCCGCGACCTGCCCGCCCTGGCCGACGTCCTCGTCCTCGCCGTCCCGCTGCGACGCTTCCGCGAGCTCCCCCTCCACGGACTAGCCGGCCACATCGTCATCGACGTCATGAACCACTGGCCGCCGATCGATGGCCTCCTGCCCGAGTTCGCCGACGCCGGACGCCCCTCCAGCACCGTCGTGCGCGACGCGCTGCCCTCGACCGCCCGGCTCGTCAAGACGCTCAACCACCTCGGCTACCACCAGATGGAGGACCTGCCGAGGCCGCCCGCCGACCCCGACCGGGCCGCGCTCGCCATCGCCGGGACGACCCCAACGCCGTCACCACCGTCTCCCGCATCCTCCACGACCTCGGCTTCGACCCCGTCCCCGCCGGCGCGCTCGCCGACAGCGGGCCGCTCGAGCCCGAAGGTCCGGTCTTCGGCCAGCACCTCGACGCGGGCGCCATGCGCCGCGCCATCGGGCTCGACAACCGCGGGCAGGCCGGGGAGTGTCCGATGAACGGTGACCGGGTCCACGCCGTGCCCGAGTAGCGCCTGCACTGCGCCGGCGTGACCGTCATCCCCTGCTGCAGTGCGCCGTCGCCGAGGTGCTCGACGCCTCGGCCCATCACACGCCGGGCGGCGTACCCGCCTGCGTGAAGTACCGCGTGAACGCCGACGCCCGGGGCTCGCTCCCGTCGCCGGTCACGACCGAGCGCAGCAGGTAGGCGTACCCCTGCCCAGCGGAGATCACTCGCAGGGAGACCGTCACACCTGACAGGTGTGGAGCTCGACCCGCCTCGGGTGCCAGAGGTGTGGACGCGACAGACTTCCGGCGAATCGAGCGCCGGAACTTAGCTGCAGACCGACCAGGCGGGCCCTGAACCGAAGCCGGGCTACATGCATTGACAAGTATCGATAGGTTGTCGAGGTGGCCACACCGACGACGACTCTTGTGACCCGGGCCAGTCAGCCGGCCCGCGGCCCACTTGCAACGCTCTGCCTCACACAGGTCGTCAGCTGGGGCGTGCTCTACTACGCCTTCCCCGTGGCACTGCCGGCCATCACCGCGGAGACAGGTTGGACGCGCACGAACACGATGGCCGCGTTCTCCGCGGCACTCATAGCAGCCGCCGCCTCCGGGATCCTCGTCGGACGCCGCATCGACAAGCATGGCCCCCGCGCGGTGATGACCCTGGGATCCGTGCTCGCGGCCCTCTCCATGCTCGGAGTCGCGCTCGCCCCGGCCCTGGGCTGGTTCGTCGCCGCGTGGATCCTGGCCGGCATCGCCCAGTCGATGGTGCTGTACGCACCCGCGTTCACTGCGATCACTCGCTGGTACGGCAACGGTCGAGCCCGCGCACTTCTGGTGCTGACGTTGGTCGGCGGACTCGCCAGCACCGTGTTCGCCCCCGTGACGGCGGCCCTCGTCGAGTACGCCGGCTGGCGGCATGCCTATCTCATCCTTGCCGGCGTACTCGCCGTCACCACGGTCCCCGCCCATGCGATCGGGCTGCGCGCGCCATGGCCGACACTCGAACCCGCCGAGACTCGTTCCGGCCATGAGTGGCGCCCCGTTGCCCTGTCCCGGCCGTTCGTCTGCCTGACCATCGCGACCTCGCTGGGAGCCTTCGCCATGTATGCGGCCACGATCCACCTGGTCCCGATGCTGACCTGGCGCGGCGTAGGTGCCACGGCCGCAGCCTGGGCGCTCGGCCTGTCGGGAGCAGGCCAGCTGCTCGGCCGCTTGGCCTATGGCCCGATCGCCGCCCGCACCGCGCCTGCCGCGCGGGCGAGCATCATTCTGGCGACCGTCGGCCTCGCCATCGCGGGTGTCGGGCTCCTGAGCGGACCACCTGTCGCGCTCGTCGTGGTCGCGATAGTTCTCGGCGTGGGCCGCGGCGCGTACACGCTGCTGCAGTCGACCGCGATCAGCGACCGCTGGGGCGTTGCCGGCTTCGGCATCCTGTTCGGCATCCTCAACGCGCCCGCGACGCTCGCCATGGCGCTCGCTCCGTGGGCGGCCGCCGCCCTCGAAGAAGCGACCGGCTCCTATCCCGCGACGTTCGTGCTCCTGGCGTGCGTCGCCGGGGCCGGGGCCGTGACCGCGCTTGCTACTTCGAACCGGAGTCCGGCGCGACGACTACGCCCGACGTCGCTGACCTGAGGATTCGACAGGGGCATCGACATGGCTCAATATAGAAGCATGTCGATGCAAGAGGTTCACGAGATCGTCATCGTCGGGTCCGGCCCGGCGGGCTACACCGCGGCCGTGTACGCCGCGCGTGCCGGCCTGGCGCCCGTCGTCGTCGCGGGCTCCGTCACCGCGGGCGGCGCGCTCATGAACACCACCGAGGTGGAGAACTTCCCCGGCTTCCCCACCGGCATCCAGGGCCCGGACCTCATGGAGGCCATGCGTGAGCAGGCCGAGAAGTTCGGCGCCCGCGTGCTGTGGGACGACGCGGAGCAGGTCGAGCTCACCGGCGACATCAAGACCGTCGTCACTGGCGGCGGCGAGACGTTCAAGGCCCGTGCCGTGATCCTCGCGACCGGCTCCGCGTATCGCGAGCTCGGCCTGCCCGAGGAGAAGCAGCTCTCCGGCCGCGGTGTCTCCTGGTGCGCCACCTGCGACGGGTTCTTCTTCCGCGACCAGCACATCGCCGTCGTCGGCGGCGGGGACTCCGCGATGGAGGAGGCCACCTTCCTCACGCGTTTCGCGTCGAAGGTGACGATCGTGCACCGCCGCGACTCGCTGCGCGCCTCGAAGATCATGGCCGACCGGGCCCAGGCCGACCCGAAGATCGAGTTCGCCTGGAACAGCGAGGTCGCCGGGATCTCGGGCGAGAACAAGGTCACCGGGATCACGCTGCGCGACACCGTCACCGGCGCCGAGCGCGAGCTCGACACCACCGGGCTGTTCGTCGCCATCGGTCACGACCCGCGCACCGACCTCGTCAAGGGGCAGATCGACCTGGACGACGAGGGCTACATCCTCGTCGAGGGTCGCTCGACCCGGACCAACCTGCCCGGCGTCTTCGCCTGCGGCGACGCCGTCGACCACACGTACCGCCAGGCGATCACCGCCGCCGGCTCGGGCTGCGCCGCCGCGCTCGACGCGCAGTCGTACCTCACCGAGGTCGCCGACGCCGAGGGCGAGAAGGCCCTAGCCGGCACCCCGGCGGCGCCCAACCCGGACGGGCTTCCTGCCGCCCTCGCTGACGCCGACGCGCGGGAGGTGGCTCGGTGAGCGACGCAGCGACCCCGCAGACCGACGCCGTCCGGCGCCTGTCCACCCTGGACCGCTGGCTTCCGGCCTGGATCGGCCTGGCCATGATCGGCGGCCTGCTGGTGGGCCGGTTCATCCCGGGCCTGTCGGACGTCCTGGCCTCGATGGAGGTCGGCGGCATCTCGATCCCGATCGCGCTCGGCCTGCTGGTGATGATGTACCCGGTGCTGGCCAAGGTCCGCTACGACAAGGTCGCCTCGGTCACCGGGGACAAGAAGCTGCTGGTCAGCTCGCTGCTGCTGAACTGGATCGTCGGCCCAGCGCTGATGTTCGCCCTGGCCTGGACGTTCCTGCCCGACCTGCCCGAGTACCGCACCGGCCTGATCATCGTCGGCCTGGCCCGCTGCATCGCGATGGTCGTGATCTGGAACGACCTCGCGTGCGGGGACCGGGAGGCCGCCGCCGTGCTGGTGGCGGTCAACTCCGTGTTCCAGGTCGTGGCGTTCTCGCTGCTCGGCTGGTTCTACCTCACCGTGCTGCCCGGCTGGCTCGGCCTCGACACCCAGGGACTGGACGTCTCGATCGGGCAGATCGCCCTCAACGTGCTGGTCTTCCTCGGCATCCCGCTCGTGGCCGGCTTCGCCTCGCGCTGGATCGGCGAGCGGACCAAGGGCCGCGACTGGTACGAAGAGCGGTTCGTGCCGCGGATCGGGCCGTGGGCCCTGTACGGGCTGCTGTTCACGATCGTGCTGCTGTTCGCCCTGCAGGGCGATGCCGTGATGTCGAACCCGCTCGACGTGGTGCGCATCGCGCTGCCCCTGCTGGTGTACTTCGCGGTCATGTGGGGCCTGGGGATGGTGCTGGGCAAGCTGCTGGGTCTGGGCTATGCACGCACCACCACGCTGGCGTTCACCGCGGCGGGCAACAACTTCGAGCTCGCCATCGCCGTCGCCATCGGCACCTTCGGCGCCACCTCCGGCGAGGCGCTGGCCGGCGTCGTCGGGCCGCTCATCGAGGTCCCCGTGCTGGTGGGCCTGGTCTACGTGTCCCTCTGGGTCGCCCGGCGCTGGTTCGCCGTCGACCCCTACGCCATCGAAACCCCCGCTCGAGAGCTGGACGAGGTGAGGTCATGAGCACCACCGACACGACCGAGGAACGCGTGCCGCTGACCGTGCGCGACCCGGACTGCGGGCCGCGGATCGAGTCGCACGCGATCGGCACCGAGGCCGCGGGCGTCGTCGCCGCCACGCTCAAGGCCCTGGCCGAGCCGCTGCGGCTGCGGATGCTGTCCTTTATCGCCACCGCGCCGGCCGGGGAGGCGTGCGTGTGCGACCTGGCCGAGCTGACCGACGTGTCCCAGCCGACGGTGAGCCACCACCTCAAGGTGCTGCGCGACGTCGGGGTGCTCGCCTCCGAGCGGCGCGGCACCTGGGTCTGGTACCGCATCACCCCCGGCTACAAGTCCGCGATCAGCACACTGCTCGAGTCGTTCGCGCCGGCGGCCCTGGACGCCCTGGGCGAGCACCCGCACCTGACGGGGCTCGAGGACGCCGACGCCGCGCTGGACCGTCTCGCCGCCGACCTCGCGGCCGCGCACCCCGACCTGGGCCCCGATGTCGTCCTGCGCACCGTGCGCGAGTCGTACACGGCGCTGGCCCGCTCGGCGAAGGTCTCGGCGCACCTGCTCACCCTCACCGACCGGTTCGCCCGCCAGCGCCTGGCCGACCTGACCCGCGAGGAATCCAGGAACGCCGACGTTGTTGCTGTGGCCGCACCGCAGGTGTTGTTCGTGTGCGTCGCGAACGCCGGCCGCTCCCAGCTCGCCGCCGCACTCGTGCGGCACTACGCCGGCGACCGCGTTGTCGTCCGCTCCGCCGGGTCCACGCCGGCCGCCGACGTGCACCCCGCCGTCCGCCCCGAGCTCGCCGCCCTGGGCACCGACGAGCCGTTCCCCAAGCCGCTCACCGACGACGCCGTCCGCGCCGCCGACGTCGTGGTCACCATGGGCTGCGGCGACGTGTGCCCGGTCCTGCCCGGCAAGCGGTACGAGGACTGGCTCGTCGGCGACCCCGCGCTGGCCTCGCCCGCCGGCGTCGCCGCCATCCGCGACGAGCTCGACACCCGCGTGCGCGCCCTCCTGGCCGACCTGCTGCCCGACCTCGACCTGCCCACCCCATGAACGACCGACCCTCGGAGACCACCGTGACCGATACCCCCACCACCACGAAGCCGTCCGCCCTGTTCGTCTGCGTGCACAACGCCGGCCGCTCCCAGATGGCCGCCGGCTTCCTGCGCGCGCTGTCGGGCGGCGCCGTCGCGGTCCGGTCCGCCGGCTCGATGCCCGCCGACCTGATCAACCCCGTGGCCGTCGAGGCGATGGCCGAGGTGGGCGTCGACATCACCGCCGAGCAGCCCAAGGTGCTCACCACCGACGCCGTGCAGGCGTCCGACGTCGTGATCACCATGGGCTGCGGCGACGCCTGCCCGATCTTCCCCGGCAAGCGGTACGAGGACTGGCAGCTCGACGACCCCGCCGGCCAGGGCCTCGACGCCGTGCGCCCGATCCGTGACGAGATCGCGCGGCGCGTGCGCGGGCTGCTCGCCTCGCTCGAGGTCGAGCCGGTGGCCTGACTCGCACCGATCACACCGACGCACGACGGGCCGCAACCGGAGGAGGTTGCGGCCCGTCATGGTTGTGGGGTCAGGGTCAGGCAGCGGCTCCGGCGCAGCAGGCCGCCGGCTGCGGCACGGTCGGCTTGGACCACGCTCGAGCCGACCACCACGAACGCAGCGCAGGCCATACTGCTCTCGCTCGCCCGTGCCCGCTGTCGGTCGCCGCCCGCTCCAACGCCACGCGCCGGAACTCGCGCTGTTGCTCCAGCTCGCGTTCACGCTGCCGGTAGGTCACGTCGAACAGCTCGGGGTGCATCATCGGTCCCTCCTTCGTCAGTAGCTCAAGATCTGTACGGCGCCTGATCGGCTCAGGCGCGCCTCACGCGTCGTCGCCGTCGCCCGAACGGCCATGCACGATGCCCGACGCGAACCCGACGACGGCGGGCGCGCCCACGCCGATCGTGACGAGCTGCGGCTCGGCCGGAGCGCTCCCGCAGCACGACCCGGCCGCGGACTCGCCGTCGGCCTCGAGCGCGAGGTCGCTGGAGCAGACGCCGGTCGCGGGCAGGTTCAGCTCGACGGCGTCCGCGGCCGCGCGGTCGCCGGCGAGGGCGGCGGCGACGGAGCGCACCTGCTCGTAGCCGGTGGCCAGCAGGAACGTCGGGGCGCGGCCGTAGGACTTCATCCCCACCAGGTAGAAGCCGTCGTCCGGGTGGGACAGCACCTGCTCGCCGTGCGGCGGCACCGTGCCGCAGGAGTGCTGGTTGGGGTCGATGAGCGGGGCGAGCGCGCTCGGGGCCTCGACGACGGGGTCGAGGTCGAGCCGGACCTCGCGCAGCATGTCCAGGTCGGGGCGGAAACCGGTCGCATTGACGATCGCGTGCACGTCGAGGGCGAGCGGCTCGTCCTTGGCGGTGCCGAGCACCTGCACAGACTCCGCACCGGGGACGAGCTGCTCGATCGAGACCCGGGTCAGCAGGCGCAGGCGGCCGGCGTCGACGGCGCCCTTGAGGCGGGTGCCCAGCAGCCCGCGGGCAGGCAGCTCGTCGTCCGTGCCGCCGCCGAACAGCCGGCGGGCCGAGCCGCCGCGGATCGCCCACGTGATCGTGGTGCCCGGGGTGGCCTCCGACAGCTCGACCAGGCTCAGCAGGGTGTTCGCGGCCGAGTGGCCCATGCCGACCACGAGGGTGTGCCGTCCGGCGAAGCGGTCGCGGTCGGCGCCCAGGACGTCGGGCAGGGGGCCGGTGACGAACGGCGCCGCGTCGGCCTCGCCCGCGGCGGGCAGGCCGCTCACACCGAGGGGGTTCGACGTCGAGAACGTGCCGGAGGCGTCGACCACCGCGCGGGCGAGCACGTCGGTCACCCGGCCGTCGGCGCCCACCGTGCGCACCCGGTAACCGCGTCGCTCACGACCGAGAGACCGCGACTTGTCCGCACCGTCCCGCGCCACCGCGAGCACCCGCGTGCCAGTGCGCAGACGCGAGGCGATCTGGGGCGTCGCCGCCAGCGGCGCGACGTACCCCTCCACGAGTTCGGCGCCCGTGGGGAGCGAGTCCAGGTCCGGCTCGGACCAGCCCGTGGGCTCCAGCAGACGGCGAGCCGCGGCGTCGATGTCGTACCGCCACGGCGAGAACAGCCGGACGTGGCCCCAGGCCGAGATCGTCGCACCGGGCTGCTCGCCAGCCTCCAGCACCAGCGGCTCCAGCCCACGCTCCAGCAGGTGCGCCGCTGCCGCCAGACCCACCGGGCCCGCGCCGATCACGACCACCGGCAGCTCGTTCCGAGCAACCTCGCTCATCACCACTCCTCACATCGAGAACCATCGATACGGCGATCCTGGACCACCTATCGACGGTTGTCAATCTATGCGAAGATGGAGCCATGACCACGACCGCGCCAGCACCCCTGCCTCTCGCCGCACCCGCGGACGGCGGCTGCTGCGCACCCGCGCTGACCCAAGCGGTCGAGCCTGAGGTCGCCCAGGAGCTCGCCCGGTCATTCAAGGCCCTGGCCGACCCCGCCCGCGTCCAACTGCTCGCGATCGTCGCCAACCAGCCCGGCGCCGAGGCGTGCGTCTGCGACCTCACCGAGCCTGTCGGCCTCTCGCAGCCCACCGTCAGCCACCACCTCAAGATCCTCGTCGAGGCAGGTCTGCTCGAGCGCGAACAGCGCGGCCGCTGGGCCTACTTCTCCCTCGCACCCGGCGCCCTCGCCGCACTCATCGGATCCCTGTCTGCCGCAACGCAGGTCAACGCGTAGTCCGCACACCTGGAGGTTTTGAAACCTCCAGAACCCGTTTCTGACGCGCCTCAGAATCGGTCGGTTCTGGAATGGGGTGGTCTCGGCCTCACTTCGCGGCTCGGTTAGGAGGCCATGGCGGCGATCGCAGCGGTCGGGCATGGACCTGGTCGAGTTCAGCCGACTGGTCCTCAGCGAGGTCGAGCGCCGCCCGCGCGGGGCGTGACGCTGTCACACATGAGCGCGCAGGAGCATCATGGTGTACATGACGGACTCCGATGACTCGCTGCGGCTGACCGCGGCGGAGATGGACCAGCTCGAGCAGTCGCTCGACGCGGAGCCGCGCGTGATCCCCGAGCTCGCCGGGCTCCCGGCAGAGCAGAGCATCTTCTGGGAAGACCACGCGGGCGACGGGCAGGACCCGACGTCCGCGCAGGCGCTCACCACGGAGGCGGAGCCGGAGAACGCCGACTGGATCGTCAACCGGCTCGGGCCCGACGACGGCGACTAGCAGACGCCGAGCGTGGCCGACGGGAGAAGGGCGAGGTTTCGAAACATCCAGAACCCGATTCTGAGCGACGTCAGAATCGGTGGTTTCTGAAGCGTCCACTGTGCAGTCGGTCGTCAGGTCGAGGCGACTGCAGGTCACACATTCCAGTAGAGAACTACGGGGAGACGCCGCTGACCTGGCCATACGGCCACATCCCTGAGGGGATACGCATCCAGGGGATACGGAAAATGGGACGCACGCCTGCCAGCGTGGCGGCCATGGACACCCACCTGGCTGCACGGTTGCGCGGCGACGCGCGTCAACCGGTGGCCCTCGGCAGAGGGCGGACATCGCGGACGATTACGGCCTCCCTGATTCCGGGAGGCCGTGCGGCCCGTGGGAGGCGCCACCGGCAGAACGCCGGAGCTGCACAACGAGACTGGGCCGGACGTCCAGGTCGACACTGCGCGACGGGCGTATGGACATCGGCACGGACTCGGGCTTGAACCGGGCAAACAGGACGAAGGTGTTGCGCCCGATTCGGGCTCAACGCCGGGCCACCCCGTTCGTCCCGGCGTGGATGCCAGTTCGGACAATTGGCGCGAAAGCGTTGGTCCCGATTCGGGACCACCGCTGATCTCGCGGTCGGCCGGTCATGAAGGTCGTCGTCGGGCGCCGCGTGCGCGCTCGATGACCCACCCGCACCTCGACAGCGCGTCGCAGGTCCGCTCCCAGCGCGGCTCCCACAGCTCCCCGTCGAGAGCGAGCTTCCGCAGCAGCGCCTCGAGGAGCCTCGTGGTCGCCACCGGCGAGGTGAGCACCGTCGCGATGCAGTCGTCCCGGGCGTGCTGGGTCCCCTCGATGCGTACCCGGTCGACGAACTCCAGCGCCACGGCTCCTGAGCGTGCGGCGCGGCGCTCTTCGTACGCGGCACGCCGGCAGGCCTGGGAGCACCAGGTCGCCGGTCGGCCAGTCTTCCGACGTGGCACGGGGTTCCCGCAGCGCGGACACACGCCGGTGACGACCTCTCGACGCTCCGTGTTCTCCACCGTCGGCTTCCTTCGTCCGGTGTGAGCGGCCATGGCGGACGGCATGTCGATGACGGCCGCCCTGGCCGAGTCGCTCACCGCGCCGACGGCATCTGGACGACGAGCGCGCGGCGCAGCTCGTCGAGGTCGACACGGATCACACGCCCGACCTTGTAGCCGGTGATGTTGCCGCTGGCAATGCGGCGACGGATCGTCTTGGCGCACACGCTGAACTCCTGCGCGGCCTCGACGAGCGGGACGAGCCGGCCGGTGGGCGGTCGGGTGGGCTGTCGTCCTTGCGTGGCCATGTCGACCTCCTGGTCGTTCGGATCGGTGACGGTCACTGGTGAGGTGTGCGAGCGGGTCCTCGTGAGGAACGCGAGGACCCGCTCAGTGCTGCTCACGGCTGTCGTCGCCTTCCGGCTCGCCGCCCTTCCACGCCCGGCGTGCGGCGAGCTCGTCGCCGCGCCGCAGCTCGACCATGCGCTTGGTGATCATGCGGTCACGCTCGGCCGTGGCGTGCTGGTAGATCATCGCGATGCGCGCCTCGGTGTGGCCGCCGCGGTGCATGAGCTCGGCGGTCGTCGCACCGGCCCGGGCCGCCATCGTCAGGCTCGTGTGCCGCAGGTCGTGGGTCTTGACGTCCGGCAGACCGGCCTTCTCCCGCGCCGTGATCCACGCGTACCGCCAGGTGGCCTCAGACAGGACGGTGCCGGTGCGCGAGGGGAAGACGAGTCCGTCACGCCCCGGCTGGGCGAACGTCCTCAGGTGCTCGGCCAGCGATTCGGCGACGACGCGCGGGATCGCGATCGTGCGCGAGCCCGCCTCCGTCTTCGGCCTCCCGACGACGGCCCCGACTCCCCTACCGCCCTGGGAGACGTTCTGCGCCACGGTGATCGCGGCGCCGTCCGGGTCGCGCACGTCGACGTCGCGCCGGCGCAGCGCGCGTACCTCCCCGACGCGAAGCCCGGTCCAGGCCATGACGTCGGCCAGGGCGAGATACTTCTCCGGCAGCGCGCGGGCCAGCGCCTCGATCTCGTCAGGCGTCAACACCACGGGGGTGCGGTGGCGGCGGTACCGGCCGGCGCCGGTGATCCGCACCGGCGAGGCGTCGATCAGGCCCGCGCTGACGGCGGCGCGGAACACCCCGGAGACGAACTTGTAGACCTGTGCGGCCTCCCCCGCGCCGTCCCCGTTGGTGCGGCCCTTGACCTTCGCCCGCTTGCGCAGGTCCGCCTTGAGCTGCGCGTGCCAGGCGGCGACGTCCGTGATCGTGACGTCGTGCAGGTACTGGCGCCCGAGCGTCGGCTCGACGTACACGCGGACCATCCGCGTGTAGTTGCGGTACGTCGACGGCGCCAGCGACCGGGACTCGACATACTCGGTCGCCCACTCGGCCACCGTCAGCCGGCGCACGACGTCGCGCCGGTCCGGCGGGCGCCACTCCCCCCGGTCGATCAGCTTGCGCTCCTCGACGAGCCACATCTGCGCCGAGAGTTTGTCGCCGAACGTCTGGGAGTAGCGCTTGCCGTCCGGACCCCAGTAACGCGCCCTCGCGCTGACGATCCGGTTGCTGGTCTTGCTCCGTCGGGACTCGACGACCCCGAAGCCGCCCCTAGGCATGGTCACCACCGCCTTCATGGCGGTAGGTGTGCGGGGTGGCCCGCGGGACTCTGGCGGGACCGTGGCGGGACTCTAGAGTCCCGCGAGAGTCCATCTCAGTGCTGGACGGTCCACGACGTCGGGCGACGAAGATGCAGGTCAGGGGCGCAAAATCCCTGGTGGTGGGCCCGGAGGGACTCGAACCCCCGACATCCACGGTGTAAGCGTGGCGCTCTGACCAGCTGAGCTACAGGCCCTGGCAGCGCAGGCAAGGATACCGGGCCCGCGCTCCCGCGCGTGACCTGCGCCGTCGCGCGTCAGATCTCGGCGAGCGCGGCGCGGTACGCCTCCAGGTCGCGGCGCTGGCCGCGCGGATTGACCACGGCCCAGCGCACGATCCCGTCGGCGTCGACGAGGAACGACCCGCGCAGCGCGTGCCCGCTGTCGGCGTCGAACACGCCGTAGGCCCGGGCGGCGGCACCGTGCGGCCAGAAGTCGCTGAGCAGGTCGAAGCCGAAGCCCTCCTGCTCGTGCCACGCCTTGAGCGCGAAGACGGGATCGGTCGAGACCGCGAGGAGGCGCACGCCGGCAGCCTCGAAGTCCTCGATGTTGTCGCGCAGCTCGCACAGCTCACCCGTGCAGATCCCCGAGAAGGCGAACGGGAAGAAGACGAGCAGCACCGCTTCGCCGCGCAGGTCGGCAAGGTGCACCGGGGTGCCGTGCGTGTCCGGCAGCGTGAGGTCGGGGGCGGGGTCGCCAGGCTCCAGGGCTCCCCCGGGGGTCGACGAGCCCGTCATCCTCGTCAGCGGCCGCGGCCGCGGTTGGCGAGCTTCGTGGCAGACCAGTCGGACGCGACGGCGAACGTGCTCGTCGCGTGCAGCCCCGCGGTGGTCGCGGCCTCCTGGATCTCGTCGTGCCCCACGTGGCCCGAACGACCCGGCTTGCGTGTGAGCAGCCAGATGAGCCCGCCGGGCTCGAGGACGGTCAGCGCGTCGACCAGCATGTCGGTCAGGTCGCCGTCGTCGTCCCGCCACCAGACCACGACGCCGTCCGTGACGTCGTCGTAGTCCTCGTCCACCAGCTCGCTGCCGACGATGCTCTCGAGATCCGAGCGCAGCGCGTCGTCGACGTCGTCACCCCATCCGAACTCCTGCACCACCTGGCCCTGCTCGAAGCCGAGGCGTGCCGCCGGGGATTCCGCCTGCTTAACCACGTGGTCCTTGGTTCCTCTCTCTGTACGAAAGTCGACGAGTCCCGACGACATCTTCACGACGCTGTGCGGGCCGCTGCCAAGCATGGTGCGGTCCGTGCCCGTCAACGTAGTCCACCGCACTGAGCCACGCCCGGCAACTCCCGCCCCCGCACATCGTGTCCCACCAGGTGGACGTCCGGAGTCGTGGGCGCGCCCGGATCCCAGCGCTGTGGCCAGGCATGACGTAGATCACGGAGTCTTGACCGCCCGATGGTGGGCTCACGCCCCTTTCGGGGGACACAATGAGTAGTGACCACCTGTCCGTGGACCCGCACCGTCGCGACCTGACGATGCGGCGACCCGCGACGGGTCCCGCCTGACACGGGCAGTGACGGCGACCATGCTCCGCCACCGCCTGAAGAAGAGAGAGGTTGCTGGTGGCTTCGTACGACGAGACCGGCCCGTTGATCAACGGCCTGCTCAGCGCCGTCCCGGACATCGACCCTGCCGAGACTTCGGAGTGGGTCGAGTCGTTCGACGGCCTGATCGACGACAAGGGCGGACCGCGCGCCCGCTACGTGATGCTCAACCTGCTGCGCCGCGCGCGCGAGCGCAGCGTGCACATCCCCGCGTCGATGGCGACGCCCTACGTCAACACCATCGCGGTGCACGACGAGCCGTACTTCCCCGGCGACGAGGCCATGGAGCGCAAGTACCGCTCCTGGATCCGCTGGAACGCCGCCGTCATGGTGACGCGCGCGCAGCGCCCCGACGTCTCCGTCGGCGGGCACATCTCCTCGTACGCGTCCGTGGCGACGCTGTACGAGGTCGGCCTCAACCACTTCTTCCGCGGCAAGGACCACCCGGGCGGCGGCGACCAGGTGTACTTCCAGGGCCACTCCTCGCCCGGCCAGTACGCCCGCGGGTTCCTCGAGGGCCGCCTCAGCGCGGACCAGCTCGACGGCTTCCGCCAGGAGAAGTCGCACGCCGGCGGAGGTCTGCCGTCGTACCCGCACCCGCGCATGCTGCCGGACTTCTGGGAGTACCCGACCGTCTCGATGGGCCTCGGCCCGGCGTCGGCGATCTACCAGGCGTGGACCAACAGGTACCTGCACAACCGCGGCATCAAGGACACCAGCCAGCAGGACGTCTGGGCGTTCCTCGGCGACGGCGAGATGGACGAGCCGGAGTCGCGCGGCATGCTGCAGCTCGCGGCGCACCAGGGCCTGGACAACCTGACCTTCGTCGTGAACTGCAACCTGCAGCGCCTCGACGGCCCCGTGCGCGGGAACGGCAAGATCATCCAGGAGCTGGAGGCCCAGTTCAAGGGCGCCGGCTGGAACGTCATCAAGGTGGTCTGGGGCCGCGAGTGGGACGCCCTGCTCAACGCGGACAAGGACCGCGCCCTGGTGAACCTGATGAACGCCACCCCGGACGGCGACTACCAGACCTACCGCGCCGAGTCGGGCGCGTTCATCCGCGAGCACTTCTTCGGGCGCGACCCGCGCACCAAGGCGCTCGTCGAGAACATGACCGACGACGACATCTGGAACCTCAAGCGCGGCGGGCACGACTACCGCAAGATCTTCGCCGCGTACACGGCGGCGCGCTCCCACACGGGCCAGCCGACCGTCATCCTCGCGCAGACGGTCAAGGGCTACGCCCTCGGCTCGAGCTTCGCCGGCCGCAACGCCACGCACCAGATGAAGAAGGTCAAGAACGAGGACCTCAAGGCGCTGCGCGACAACCTGCGGATCCCGCTGACCGACGAGCAGATCGACGCCGACCCGTACCTGCCCCCGTACTTCCACCCGGGCATGGACGACGAGGGCATCCAGTACATGCTCGAGCGTCGCCGCCAGCTCGGCGGCTTCGTGCCCGAGCGCCGGTCGTCGCCCAAGCAGCTCACGCTGCCCGGCGACAAGGCCTACGAGATCCTCAAGAAGGGCTCCGGCCAGCAGCAGGTCGCCACCACCATGGCGTTTGTGCGACTGCTCAAGGACCTCATCAAGGACAAGGAGTTCGGCAAGCGCATCGTGCCGATCATCCCCGACGAGGCCCGCACGTTCGGCCTGGACTCGATCTTCCCGAGCGCGAAGATCTTCAACACCCAGGGGCAGAACTACCTCGCCGTGGACCGCGAGCTCATGCTGAGCTACAAGGAGTCCGAGGCCGGGCAGATCATGCACACCGGCATCAACGAGGCGGGTTCCGCCGCCGCCTTCCAGTCCGTCGGCACGTCGTACGCGACGCACGGCGAGACCATGGTGCCGGTCTACATCTTCTACTCGATGTTCGGCTTCCAGCGCACGGGCGACCAGTTCTGGGCGGCGGGCGACCAGCTCGCGCGCGGCTTCATCATCGGCGCCACCGCCGGCCGCACCACCCTGACCGGCGAGGGCCTGCAGCACGCCGACGGCCACTCGCCGCTCATCGCCGGCACCAACACGGCGATGGTGCAGTACGACCCGGCCTACGGGTACGAGATCCGGCACATCGTCCGCGACGGCGTCCAGCGCATGTTCGGCGACGGATCCGACGGCCGCGACCAGAACGTCATGTACTACCTCACGGTGTACAACGAGCCGATGACCCAGCCGGCCGAGCCGGAGGACGTCGACGTCGAGGGCATCCTGCGCGGCATCCACCGCATCGCGACCGGCTCGGGCGACGGCCCCAAGGCCCAGCTCCTCGCCTCCGGCGTCGGCGTGCCGTGGGCGCTCGAGGCCCAGCAGCTCCTCGCCGAGGACTGGGGCGTGTCGGCCGACGTGTGGTCCGTGACCAGCTGGAACGAGCTGCGTCGCGACGCCCTCGCCGCCGAGCACGACGCCCTCGTCGACCCGACGTCCGAGCCGCGCACGCCGTACGTGACGCAGAAGCTGTCGGGCGCCCAGGGTCCGTTCGTCGCCACGAGCGACTACGACCACCTGGTGCCGGACCAGATCCGCGCCTGGGTGCCGGGCGACTACGCGGTGCTCGGTGCGGACGGCTTCGGCTTCTCCGACACCCGCGCCGCGGCGCGCCGTTTCTTCCTCATCGACGGCCCGTCGATGGTGGTCCGGACGCTTCAGCAGCTCGCCCGCCGCGGCGAGGTCCCCGCGGACGTCGTCGCGAAGGCGGTCGAGAAGTACCGCCTCCTCGACGTCAACGCCGGCACGTCCGGCGCCGTCGGCGGCGACAGCTGACGCCTTCGTAGCGCGCCGAAGGGCCCCGCGCGCCGGTTGAGCC
>NZ_BAAAPM010000009.1:157564-198691 GCF_039531145.1 Isoptericola hypogeus | reverse complement strand
GTCCGACGGTTTCGACAGGCTCAACCGGCGAGCGGGGCCTTCTGGCTATGTGGGCGTGGCCTGCTCGGCGGCGGCGACGGTCGCGGCCAGCTCGGCGCGCATGGCCTCCGTGCCGGGGTGCAGCTCGAGCGACGCCAGGTGCTGGCGCGCCTCGTGCACCCGCCCCGCGTCGAGCGCCGCGAGCACGAGCTGCCGCCCGACCTCGGGGGTGTGCTCCCGCGCACGCCAGTGCCCGATGCCCAGCCCCAGCGCCTCGGTCGGCATGCCGGCGTCGCGCAGGATCTGCAGCCCGTCGGCGAGCGCCACGCCGTCGGGGTCCCGCTCCGCCGCGGTGGCCAGCCGCCGCACCGCGCCCTCGGGGTCGTCGGAGAGCGACAGGCGGCCGAGCTCGAGCAGCGGCCGCCACCCGCGCGGGTGGCCGGCGAGCTCCTCGGCCAGCGACCAGACCGCCAGGTCGGCGGCACGCTGCTTGGCGACGTCGTCGACGGGCGCGGTCAGCGGGTCGTCGGCGTGCGGCGACTCGGCCGCGCGCCGCCGCACGATCTCCGCCAGCGCGTGGAAGGCGCGCTCGTCGTTCGGGTCGTCGGAGAGCATCGCGCGCAGCGCGTCCTCGTGCACGGTGTCCCCCTGGCGCCGAGCCGTCGAGGGCCGCCGCGCGCCGACCGTCGACGCCGAGAACGGTCGGCGCAACAGCTGGCGGAGTCGCGGCATGAGTGCCATGACCTCGACCCTATCCAACGACCTCGTCGCCGGTGTCGGCGCGACGCCCTTTGTGCACTCTCGACAACCCGGGCCGTATCCTCGGGGCATGGCAACCTCATCCAGCCCGGCCGCGGCGCGCTCCCGGGGCACGTCCTCGGGCGCACGAGGGGCCGAGCCGGTCTCGCGCGGGGAGAACGTGCAGCGCGTCCGGGAGGGCCTGGGGATGCTCACCGCCGCCGCGATGCGGCGCCTCGACGAGGAGGTGCCCTGGTACCGCCAGCTGCCGGCCGAGGACCGCTCGTACGTGGCCCTCGTCGCGCAGTCCGGCATCAACGCGTTCGTGAGCTGGTTCGCCGAGCCGACGACCACGCCGCACGGCGTGGGCGAGATGTTCGCCGCCGCCCCGCCGGAGCTGACACGCTCCATCTCGCTGCAGCACACGCTCCAGCTCGTGCGCCTCATGGTCGACGTGGTCGAGGAGCACTCCGACGAGATCGCCGCGCCGGGCTATGAGCGCGAGCTGCGCGAGGCGGTGCTGCGCTACTCCCGGGAGATCGCGTTCTCGGCCGCCGAGATCTACGCGCGGGCCGCCGAGGTCCGCGGCGCGTGGGACGCGCGCCTGGAGGCCCTGGTCGTCGACGCCCTGGTCCGCGGCGACGGCGACGACTCGCTGCGCTCGCGCGTGTCTGCGCTCGGCTGGAGCGGTCGCGGGCAGGCCCTCGTCGTGGTGGGCGAGGCCGCCTCCCGGCTCGACGACGTCCGGACGGCGGACCTGCGGCGTCAGGCCCGGCGCGCGGCGGGGGACGCGCTCGTCGGCATCCACGGCGACCGGCTCGTGCTCGTGCTCGGCGGCGAGGGTGACCTCGTGTCCGCGGCGACGTCGCTGCTCGACCGCTTCGGCCCCGGACCCGTGGTGATCGGCGCGATCGTGCCGGACGTCTCGGCCGCGGCCACCTCCGCCCGGGCCGCGCTGGCCGGCCTCGCGGCGGCGCCCGCCTGGCCGCACGCGCCGCGGCCGGTGCTCGCCGACGACCTGCTCCCCGAGCGCGTGCTCACCGGCGACGTCACGGCGCGGCGAACCCTCGTCGCGCAGGCGTACCGCCCGCTGCAGGAGGCGTCCGGGTCGGTGCTCGAGACGCTGTCGGCCTACCTGGGCACCGGACGGTCGCTCGAGGCGGCGGCGCGCCGCCTCTACGTGCACCCCAACACCGTGCGCTACCGGCTGCGCAAGGTCTCCGAGATCACCGGCTGGGACCCCCTCGACGCGCGCGAGTCGTTCGTCCTGCAGGTCGCGCTCGCCCTCGGTCAGCTCGACGGCGGAGACCCGGCGCCCTGAGCGATTAGAGGATTCCCACAATCGACCCACGGCAGGTTGGTGCGGGTCACGACGCGCCGCCCACCCGCCGGGATGACACCGTGGGTCCGTGCTCGCCGTCGTCTGCCCTGGACAGGGCTCTCAGACCCCCGGAATGCTCGCCCCTTGGCTCGAGCTGTCCGGCATCCCCGACCTGCTCGACGCGTTCTCCGCCGCCGCCGGTACCGACCTGGTGCAGCACGGGACGACGTCGGACGCGGAGACGATCCGTGACACCGCGGTCGCCCAGCCGCTCATCGTCTCGACGTCGCTGCTCGCGCTGCGCGCGATCCTCGACGGCCGCGAGGTGTCGGACGTCGTGGACGTCACCGCGGGGCACTCCGTCGGCGAGCTCAGCGCGGCCGCCGTGGCCGGGGCGCTCGACGACGCCGGCGCCGTCGGCCTGGTCTCGCACCGCGCGCGGGCCATGGCGGAGGCGGCCGCGGCCGCGGCGTCGGGCATGAGCGCCGTCGTCGGGGGCGACCCCGAGGAGGTCCTCGCCTCGATCGAGGCCGCCGGGCTGTACCCCGCCAACGTCAACGGCGGCGGCCAGGTCGTCGCCGCCGGCGGGCTGGAGGAGCTGAAGGCCCTGGCCGAGCAGCCGCCGGCGCGGGCCCGCGTCATCCCGCTGCAGGTGGCCGGCGCGTTCCACACCCCGTACATGGAGCCGGCCCGCGCCGCCTTCGCCCAGGTCGCCCAGGGCTGGCTCGCCACCGACCCCCGCCTGCCGCTGCTGTCGAACGCGGACGGCGCGTCCTACGACTCGCTGGCCCCCGGCTCGCACGGCCACGGCTCCGCCGCCGACGTGCTGACCCGCCTCGCGGCGCAGGTGACGGCCCCCGTGCGCTGGGACCTGTGCCAGGCGACCCTCGCGGAGCGCGGCGTCACCGCCGTCCTCGAGCTCGCGCCGGGCGGCGTCCTGACCGGGCTGGCCAAGCGCGCGCTCAAGGGCGTCGAGTCGGTCGCCGTGAAGTCGCCCGACGACATCGAGGCCGCGCGGGACCTGATCGCCCGCCACTCGGACGCCGCGCGGGGCGCCGGCGAGGCGTCCGCGTGAGCGCACGCAAGGCGCTGCGGCAGGCCGAGCCGGTCCGCCACTCCCGCATCGTCGCGATCGCGGGCGAGCGCGGCGCGAACGTGGTGACGAACGACGACATCGCCGGCCCGATCGACTCCTCGGACGAATGGATCCGCCAGCGCACCGGCATCGTCACGCGCCGGCGCGCGGACGCCGGCACGGACGTGCTCGACCTCGCGGAGGCGGCGGCCCGCAAGGCTCTCGACGCGGCCGGCCTCGCCGGCGCGGACGTCGATGCGGTGATCCTGTCGACCGTCACGTACTTCCACCAGACCCCCGCCGGCGCGGCCGTGCTCGCCGACCGGATCGGCGCCACGCCGGCCGCGGCCTACGACATCTCGGCCGCCTGCGCCGGCTACGCCTACGGGATCGGCCAGGCCGACGCCCTCGTGCGGGCCGGAGCCGCGCGGCACGTGCTCGTCGTCGGGGCCGAGAAGATGTCGGACTTCGTCGACCCGACCGACCGCTCCATCTCGTTCCTGCTGGGCGACGGCGCGGGCGCCGCGATCGTGGGCCCGTCCGACGAGCCCGGCATCGGCCCCACCGTCTGGGGCTCCGACGGCGCCAAGGCGCCCGCCATCCGCCAGACGCACGCCTGGTCGGACCTGCGCGACGACCCGTCCGCCGGCTGGCCGACCCTGCGCCAGGACGGCCAGTCGGTGTTCAAGTGGGCCGCGTTCCAGATGGCCCCCGTCGCGGCGAAGGCCATGGCCGAGGCGGGCGTGGAGCCCGGCGACATCCAGGTCTTCGTGCCCCACCAGGCCAACATGCGGATCATCGACCAGATGGTCAAGCAGCTCGGCCTGCCCGAGTCCGTCGTCGTCGCCCGGGACATCGCGGACACCGGCAACACCTCCGCCGCGTCGATCCCGCTGGCCACGGAACGGCTCCTCGCCGAGGGCCGGGCGTCGTCCGGCGACCTGGCGCTGCAGATCGGCTTCGGCGCCGGGCTCGTCTACGCGGCGCAGGTCGTCGTGCTGCCCTGATCCACCGCCCCGGACCGGGCCCCCCCGGGCCGGTCGTGGCGGGCGACCCTCGCGGTGCGGGAGAATCGCACCGCAACACCCCATCGGTGCCGGCCGGCCGGTACCCCGTTCAAGGAGAAACGCACCCCATGGCTTACACCTCCCAGGAGATCCTCGAGGGCCTCGCCGAGATCGTCGCCGAGGAGACCGGTCTGCCGACGGACGCCGTCGTCACCGAGAAGTCCTTCACCGACGACCTCGACATCGACTCGCTGTCGATGATGACGATCGTGACCCACGCCGAGGACAAGTTCGGCGTGCGCATCCCGGACGACGAGGTCAAGAACCTCACGACGGTCGGCGACGCCGTCACCTACATCGAGGGTGCGCAGGCTGCCTGACCTCGCGGGGCAGCGTGCTGCCCGCCGCGCGGGCGGGTCGGCGACCCCGGCCCGTCCGCGCACCCCGTCCCACCATTCGACCCACAGGAGTCACCCATCATGAGTGCCGCACCCGCCTCGCGCGACGTCGTCGTCACCGGACTCGGCGCCACCACGCCGCTGGGCGGCGACGCCCCCAGCACGTGGGCGGCGGCCCTGGCGGGCGAGTCGGGGGCCCGGACCCTCGACAACGACTGGGCCGAGAAGTACGGGATCCCGGTCACGTTCGCCGCGACCATCAAGGTCACGCCCGACCAGGTCCTGTCGCGGCCCGAGACCAAGCGCATGGACCCGTCCACGCAGTACGCGATGGTCGCCGCCCGGGAGGCCTGGCAGGACGCCGGCGCCCCCGAGGTCGACGGCGAGCGCCTCGGCGCCGTGGTCTCCTCCGGCATCGGCGGCATTTGGACGACGCTGGACGGCTGGGACACGCTCAAGGAGCGCGGCGCGCGCCGCATGCTCCCGATGACGGTGCCGATGCTCATGCCGAACTCCCCGGCGGCGTACGTGTCGCTGGAGCTCGGCGCGAAGGCCGGGGCGCACGCCCTCGTCTCCGCGTGCGCGTCGGGCGCCGAGGCGATCGGCTACGGCCTCGACATGATCCGCGCCGGCCGCGCCGACGTCGTCGTGTGCGGCGGCACGGAGGCGACGATCCACCCGATGCCGATCGCGGCGTTCGCGGCCTCGCGCACGCTGTCGCTGCGCAACGACGACCCGCAGCGCGCGTCGCGTCCGTACGACGTCGACCGCGACGGCTTCGTCATCGGGGAGGGCGCCGCGATCGTGGTGCTCGAGAGCGCGGAGCACGCCGCGGCCCGCGGCGCCCGGGTCTACGCGAAGATCGCCGGTCTCGGCCTGTCCGCCGATGCCTACCACATCACCTCCCCCGACCCCGAGGGCACCGGGCAGGTCTCGGCCATGCGCCGGGCGCTGCAGGACGCCGGCGTGACGTCGCGGGACGTCGTGCACGTCAACGCGCACGCCACCTCGACGAAGGTCGGCGACCTCACGGAGACCGCGTCGATCCGCACCCTCATGGGCGGCGAGGCCGACCACGTGCGGCTGTCGGCGACCAAGTCGATGACGGGTCACCTGCTGGGCGGCGCCGGCGCGCTGGAGACGCTGTTCACGGTCAAGGCCGTCGCGGAGCGCCTCGCCCCGCCGACCATCAACGTCGACAACCCCGACCCGGACCTGCAGGTGCCGCTCGTGCGCGCCACGCCCGAGAAGCTGCCGGACGGCGACGTGGTCGCGATCAACAACTCCTTCGGCTTCGGCGGGCACAACGTGGCCCTGGTGGTCACGAACGCCTGACCCCCGGGCCCGGAGCCCGAGACGCCGGTTGAGCCTGTCGAGACCCTGTGTGCGGGGTATCGGCGGGCTCAACCGGCGTTCGGGCTCCTGCTCGGGCTCAGCCGACGCGGTGCAGCCAGCGCACCGGCGCGCCGGCGCCGGCGTAGCGGAAGGGCTCCAGCTCGTCGTCCCACGCCGTGCCCAGCGCCAGGTCGAGCGCGTCGCGCACGGCACGGGGGTCGTGGGCCGACTCCAGCGCCGTCCGCACCCGGTCCTCGGGCACCACGACGTTGCCGTGCACGTCGGTCATGGCGTGGAAGATGCCGAGGTCGGGCGTGTGCGACCAGCGGGCGCCGTCGGCGCCGTGGCTCGCCTCCTCGGTGACCTCGTAGCGCAGGTGATCCCAGCCGCGCAGGGCAGAGGCGAGCTGGGCACCCGTGCCCTGGGCGCCCTGCCACGAGTACTCGGCACGGAACAGTCCGCGCGCCGCCGGCTGGGGTGTCCAGTCCGGCGCCACGCGGCCGCCGAGCACGTTGCCCGCCGCCCACTCGAGGTGGGGGCACAGCGCACGGGGTGCCGAGTGCACGAACAGCACACCGCGGGTGATCGCACCAGCCATGTTGTCCTCCCTGGTTCCGAGGTCCGTCTTCCCCTACGTCCTCGAGCACCAGGCGTCACATGGTCTTTGGCGTTCCTGCGGCGTGTCGCGTTGTGTTCTCGTCATATCCTGCCCGACCCGCTCGGCGGGCGCGAGAGGAAACGCGCGAGTTGAGCCAGATCAGAGCCTCTCGCGCAGCTCGCGCATCGCCTTCTTGCGCGCCGAGCGCTCCAGGCGGTCGAGGTAGAGCTTCCCGTCGAGGTGGTCGCACTCGTGCTGCAGGCAGCGCGCCATGAGCTCCGTGCCCTCGACGACGACCTCGTTGCCGTCGAGGTCCGTGCCCTCCACCCGCGCGTACCAGGCGCGCGTGGTCGGGTACCACAGGCCGGGGACGGACAGGCAGCCCTCGTCGCCGTCCTGCGTCTCCTCCGAGAGGTCCACGATGCGCGGGTTGAGCACGTACCCGATCTCGTCGTCGACGTTCCACGAGAACGCCCGCAGGTTCACGCCGATCTGGTTCGCCGCCAGCCCTGCGCGACCGTCCGCGTCCACAGTGTCGACGAGGTCGTCGACCAGGGCGCGGACACGGTCGTCGACCGTGGTGATCTCGTCGCAAGGGGTGCGCAGCACGGGGTCGGGCAGCACCCGGATCTCTCGCATCGCCATGGGCGGCATTCTCCCACGTCGGTGACCGTGTCGACCGCCGCACATCACGGTTTGGTAACGTGCCCGGCGATGCCCTCCCGGACGACGCCACCTGCCCTGACGCCCGCCCAAGCCCTGGGTGGCGGCGCCCCGACGGCGGCTCGGCCCCGCCTCGCCGTCCTCGACGGCCTCCGGTTCCTCGCCGCCATGAGCGTGCTGGCCTACCACTACGTGGCGGTCAACCACGAGGCGTGGGGCGGGCGGACCGTGGAGGAGTTCCCCAACCTGCAGCCGGTGGCCGTGTTCGGCTCGTTCGGGGTCCAGCTCTTCTTCGTGGTCAGCGGCTTCGTCATCCTGCTGTCGGCGTGGGGCAAGGACGTGCGGTCCTTCGTCGCCTCCCGCGTCGGGCGGTTGTTTCCCGCGTACTGGCTGTCGATCGCCCTGGTGCTCGTCCTGCTGCTCGTGGTGGCGCCCGGCAGCAAGGACGTCGGACTGCCCGAGACCGCGGCCAACCTCACGATGGTGCAGCGGGCCTTCGGGGTGCAGGACCTCGAGCCGGTGTACTGGACGCTGTGGGCCGAGCTGCGGTTCTACCTCCTGATCGGCGTGCTGCTCGCGGTGGGGATGACGCGCAACCGGCTGGTCGCCTTCGCCGCCGTGTGGCCGGTGGCGGCCGCCGTCGCCGTCCGGTCGGGCAACGAGCTGTGGTCGACCCTGCTCGTCGGGTCTGACGCCCCGCTGTTCGCCGGCGGCATGGTGCTGTACCTCCTGGTGCGCGAGCGGCGCTCGCCGACGCTGTGGCTCGTGCTCGGGCTGAACGTCGCGCTCGCCGGCGTCGTGTCCGGCCACAGCCAGTCCCTGCGCATCGAGAACAGCACGACGCTCGTCGTCGGGCCGGTGACCTACTGGGCCGCGATCGCCGTGTGCTTTGCGCTCGTCGCCGTCGTGGTGCTCACGCCCGTCGGCCGGCCGTCGTGGCGCTGGCTCACGGTCGCCGGCGCGCTCACCTACCCCCTGTACCTGCTGCACTCGTCGTGGGGGCAGTGGCTCATCGGGCAGACCCACCCCCACCTGCCCCCCGCGGCCACGTTCGCCGTCGTCACGGCCGTCATGCTCGCGGCCGCCTATCTCGCGCACCGGTTCGTCGAGCGGCCGCTCGGCCCGCGCCTGCGCCGCGCCGTCGCGCGCGACCTGGAACGCACCACCCGTGCGGTCGGACGGTCGCCGCAGGGCGTCCGGCCCGCTCAGGCGCCCGAACCGGACGCCGTGTCGTCCAGGTAGCCCCGCAGTACGTCGCGCAGCACGAGGGCGTGGTTGTGCTCGGTGTCACGGGCCGCGTACAACAGCGTCAGCCGGGAACCGTCGACCCCCAGGGCGGCCACCTCCGAGACGGCAGGGTTGCCCTCGAGCTCCGCGACGTAGCGGCGCGCGAACTCCTCGAAGCGGCCGGGCTCGTGACCGAACCACCTGCGCAGGTCGGACGACGGCGCGACGTCCTTGCGCCACTGGTCGACCTGCGCGTCCTGCTTCGTCAGACCTCGCGGCCACAGCCGGTCCACCAGCACGCGTGTGCCGTCGTCGGGGCCGGGCTCCTCGTAGACGCGCTTGACGTCGACCGACATCAGTCCATGACACCGCGCGCGCCGCGGGCGCGCACCCGCTGCGCGCGGGCGGCGGCCGGTATGCTCGCCGCGCGCCCCGTTAGCTCAGCTGGTCAGAGCAGGAGACTCATAATCTCTCGGTCGCGGGTTCAAGTCCTGCACGGGGCACCGTCACCGTTCCGCTCCCCCGGTCCGGGGTCTGCTGGCGCTCCGCCCTGCACCGATACGGTGTGGCCATGTGGTTCCGCCGCTCCCCGCTGCCCGATGACGTCCGCCAGGCCCTGCCGCTCGCACGCGGCGAGCGGGTGCTCGCGTCGGCGGAGCTCGGCGACGGCTCGTGGGCGGTCGCGACGACGTCCGACCTCGCCGTCGTCCCCACCGGGCAGGGAGCGGGCGCCGACGTCCGGCTGCGCCGCCCGTGGGCGGACGTCGACCGGGCCGCGTTCGACCCCGAGCGCGCGGAGCTGACCGTCGAGTGGGTGGACGCGGCCGCCGACACGAGCCTGCACCTGGTCGACGCGGAGCGGACGGTGTTCCCGCAGACGCTGCGCGAGCGGGTGCAGTGGTCCGTCGTGATCTCCGAGACCGTCGCCGTCCCCGGCGGGGGCGAGGTGCGGGTCGCGGTGCGTCGCACCGGCGCCGGCGCGACGTTCTCCCAGGCCGTCGCCGGGCCCGGCGTCGACCTCGCCCGCCCGGACGTCGCCCGGGTGGTGGACGCCGCCGAGTCCAGGGTGCGGGGGGCGTCCGGACTACCCCTGTGAGCCTGGTATTGTTCTTCCCGGTCCAAGGCCCAGCGCCTGGTGACCGCGCGATCCCGCGTAGCTCAGCTGGCAGAGCATCCGACTGTTAATCGGACGGTCGTTGGTTCAAGTCCAACCGCGGGAGCCACAGAGCGAAGGCCCCTGACCTGCGAGTGCGCAGGGCGGGGGCCTTCGGCGTGCCACGACGCGCCGTCGGCGCGCACCTCACCCGCCCAAGGCGCGTCACGATCGTTGCCCGGAGCCGTCCCTCTCTGTGACGGAAGGAATCCGTGGCGATGAGGCCTCTCCTGCTCGGCATCGCGCTCACCCTGTACGCGATCGCGGCGTTCTACCTGCTCACGATCGTCGCGTCGTGGCGGGGCCAGATCGACCCGGCCGACGGCGTCGCCGGGGGCGTCCTCGCCGCGGTCTTCAGCGGGGCCGCCTTCGCCGTGCAGAGGACGTCGCGCCACTTCCGCGAGCCCAGGCACCGGACGACCGGAGCGGGCGCGGCGGCGCACCGTCCGGCCGAGCCCGCTCACGGCAGGTCGTCGACCTCCCACGGGTACGACGGCTGAGCCCCGGACCCACGCACCGCGAACGCACCGACGCGCGCCGCGAACCGCGCCGCGTCCACAAGGCCGGCGCCACCGGCGAGCGCGCACGCGAGCGCCCCGACGAACGCGTCCCCCGCCCCCGTCGTGTCCACGGCCTCGACGCGCGGTGACGGCACGTGAACGACGTCGTCCCCCAGGCCCACCAGCGCGCCCCGCGCGCCGAGCGTGAGCACCACGGACGGCACACCCAGGGCACGCAGCCGGACGACGATCTCAGCCTCGGGCGCGCCGGCGGCTCCGGCACGAGCGCCGCTCTCGCCGTCGACTTCGCCGTCGACATCGCCGTCGACATCGCGGTCGAGCAGTCCCCAGGCCGCGAGCGCCTCGTGCTCGTTGACGACGAGCGGGTCGGCGCGACGCAGCACGGTGAGGTCGACGGGGATCACGGGCGCGAGGTTGACCACGAGCCGGCCGGCGGCCAGCCGGGCGGCCTCCTCGATCCCGTCGCGCGGGATCTCACCCTGCACGACGACGACCGCCGCCCCGCCGACGAGCCCGGCGTGCCGGCGCACGAGCGCCGCGTCCACCGTCGCGTTCGCGCCGGGGATGACGACGATCGAGTTCTCGCCGTCGGCGGCGACGGTGACCACGGCGATACCGGTGCTGCCCCCCGCGCTCGAGAGCGCCTCCAGGCCGACGCCGGCGTCCCGCAGCCCGGAGGTCGCGGCGTCGGCGAACTCGTCGTCCCCGACGGCCCCGACGAACGCCACCGCGGCCCCGAGGCGCGCGGCGGCCACCGCCTGGTTGGCGCCCTTGCCGCCTGGCAGGACGGCGAGGTCGCGGCCCAGCACGGTCTCCCCCGGCGCGGGGTGCACGTCGGCGCGGGCGAGCAGGTCGGCGTTGGCCGAGCCCACGACGACGATCGTCGCGGGCCGCGCCTGACCCGCCTCTGACGTGCCGGCGGGGTCGCCGGGGACGGACGGGATGGGCATGGTGCCTCCGGGTTCGGGTCGGTCTCGGGTGGTCGGCTGCCGGCGGGCACCGCCCGCCGCCGGGCGGGGGCTCAGAGCCGCAGCAGCCTCTCGACCAGGTGCGGCGCCAGCGGCCGGTCGGTCGCCAGCACGACCCGGCAGCGGGCGCCGGCCTGGTCGGGGTGCCCGGCGTACAGGCCGCGCAGGTCGCACAGGGTCTGCCCGCGGCCCGGCCCCTGGGAGACGTCGACCTCGACGTGCACCCGCGGCGCGACGGTCGGCGTCACGCCGCCGACGGCGATCGCCGCGGCGAGCGGGTCGTGCAGGGCCGAGCAGCGGCGGCCGAACGTGGTCACGTAGAACGCGAAGTACAGGTCGAGCAGCTCGCCGAGCCAGGGCGCCAGCGCGGTGCCCGACTCGAGCAGCGTCTTGCGGTCGGACTCCTCGAGCACGTTCACCATCGTCACGTCGAGCGGCACGAGCGTCACGTCCCAGTCGGCGCCGAGCACGGCGGCCGCGGCCTCGGGGTCGCCCGCGATGTTGGCCTCGGCCACGGGCGACACGTTGCCGGGGTGCAGCCCGGCGCCGCCCATGATCGTCACGTCCCGGACGCGGGACGGCAGCGTCGGGTCGGCGCGCAGCGCGAGCGCCAGGTTCGTGAGCGGGCCCACGGCGACCACCCGCAGCTCGCCCGCGTGCTCGTGCGACAGCCGCAGCAGCAGCTCAGGGGCCGTCTCCGGCGCGGGAGTGCGGCCCGACGGCGGTAGCACGACGTCGCCCACGCCGTTGCGCCCGTGGACGTGCGGCGCGCCCCCGTGGAACGGGCCCACGAGCGGTGCCGCAGCGCCGACGGCGACGGGGACGTCGTCCCGGCCCGCGAGCGCGAGGAGGTCGAGGGTGTTCACCGCGCCTTGCGCGGCGTCGATGTTCCCGCTCACCGAGCCGATGCCGACGAGGTCGACCTCGGGCGAGGCGAGCAGGTAGCCCAGCGCGAGGGAGTCGTCGATACCGGTGTCGCAGTCGAGGTACAGCGGCCGGGGTGCGGGAGCGGTGGGGGTGGAGAGCGTCACGGTGGTCCTTCGCAGTTCGTGGGGTGCGGGTTCAGTGTGGTGCATGGGCGTGCTCACGCCCGGCCTCCGGCCTCGCCGCCGGTCGCCGCGGCCGGCCGGGCGACGAGCAGCAGGCTGACCAGCAGCGCGAGGCCGGTGATCGCCACGGAGATCCACAGCGCGGTGGTGTAGCCGCCCAGGGTCCCCTGGGCGACGAAGGGCGCGACCATGCCGATGCCGAGGCCTGCTCCGATGCCGAACGCCGAGCTGTTCAGTCCCGGCAGCGCGCCCGGGGCGTCGGACGGGGACTGGAGCACGCCGAGGCCGTTGGCCGTCGTCAGGAAGAGCCCGTTGTACGTCACGCCGAGGCAGGCGATCATCGCGAGCACCACCCACGGGTCGGTCGGGACGAGGGCCACGACGACGAGCAGCGCGAGGCACAGCGCGAGTCCCCACCGCAGGACGACGACCCAACCGCGCCGCCCGGCGAGCCACCCGGACAGCGGCGCGGCGAACAGCCCGATGAGGGCGGGCGGGGCGAGGAAGGCGAGGGCCGACACCGACGCCGACATCCCGAACCCGACGGTCTCGTCCTGGCTGAGCATGACGACGGTGAAGTTGATGACGGCGAAGACGCCCGACAGCGTGAGGAGCGTCGTGAGGACCAGCGGCCACACCTCCCGCGAGCGCAGGTGCTGCAACGGGAACAGCGGCGAGGCACGACGGCGCTCGACGGCCCAGAAGCATGCCGCGCCGGCGACGGCCCCGGCGACGAGCCCGAGCGTGCCCGGGGCGGCCCACCCCCGGCTCGGCCCGGCGTCGACCGCGAGGGTGAGGCACACCAGCGTGATCGACAGCGCCGCGGCGCCCCACCAGTCCATCGAGCCGGCGTCGGCCGGCCGCAGGGTCCGGGGCACGACCCGCACCACGCACACGAGTGCGACAGCGCCGACGAGGAGGATCACCAAGAAGACCGACCGGTAGCCGAACCTGTCGGTGAGCAGCCCGCCGAGGTATCCGTCTACCCCGCCGACGCCGCCGTTGATCGCGGTCACGACCCCCAGCGCCGTGCCGAACGCCCGGGCGGCGAGGCGCTCGCTGAGGATGATGTACGAGAGCTGGAAGAGCGCGCTGGAGGTGCCCTGCATGACGCGACCGGCGAGCAGGAGGGGCAGGCTCGGCGCGAGGAGGCACACGAGCGTGCCCGTCAGCATGATCGCCAGCGTGAGCAGCATGACGCGACGGCGCCCGACGTAGTCGCTCCACCGGCTCAGGACCACGCCCGCCACGGCCCCGGCGAGGAAGAAGTAGGACGACACGGCGGCGACGTCGTCGGCGCCGACGCCGAGCGTGTCCGCCATCGCGGGCAGCGCGGGGGTGACCATGCTGGCGCCGAGCTGGAACGCGATGACGGCGACGAGCAGCGAGCCGACGAGGGCGGCGGCCTGCCGGCCGACCAGGCCGGTCGCGGGGCCGGTCGCGGCGTCGGACGCGGGCGAGGCAGCGGGCGTCGTCGCGCCGGCCTCGGCTCGTGAGGTGGTTGCTTCCACGGAGACTCCTTCGTCGGGGACCGCAGCCCTGCGGGCCATCAGTGCGACATCATACGACCTTGTATGACGTCCTAGCGCAACGTTCCGACGTGCTTGAATGAGCCGACCGAGCACACCGACCACCGCCGGAGGCCTGCGTGGACCAGCCCGTCGCCGAGCTCCTCAGCCGCCGCGTCGCCGCGCCGGCCGGCCAGCCGATGCGCGTCGCGGTCTACTCGCGGCTCGCGGACGGCATCCGCCGCGAGGTCTTCCCGCTCGGGTCCGTGCTGCCCAACGAGACGGAGCTCGGAACCGCCCTCGGCGTCTCTCGCACCGTGGTCCGCGAGGCGCTCATCCTCCTCGAGGAGGACGGCCTCGTACGGACCCGACGGGGCATCGGGCGGTTCGTCGCCACCTCGCTCCCCCGCGTCGGCCTCGAGCAGGTACGACCCTACGAGGAGGTGTTCGCTGACGCCCGCGGCGACGTCGAGGTGCGGCGGGTCGGCGTGCGCTCCCAGCCGACCACCGACTTCGTCACCGGGGCCCTCGGCCTCGACGCCGACGCCAACACCTGGTTCGCCGAGCACGTCCTGGTGCGCGACGGCGAGCCCGTCGCCCTCGTGCAGGAGCACCTGCCCGCCGGCCGCTACCTCTCCGACGTCAGCCACGACGTCGCCGACGCCCTCCCCCGTGCCGTCGACGGCCCGGGCACGCTGCTCGCCAACCTGGTCGCGATCCTCGGACCCGTGCTCAGCGCCGGCGAGTGCGAGTTCGTCGCGGGCGTGCCCGGTGACACTCGCGCCGGGCACCTCGACGTCGACCCGTCCGATCCCGTGCTGATCCTGACGCAGGTGGGCAAGCACGGCCACCAACCGCTGTACCTGGCGAAGGTCGTCGTGCCGCCGCGGGCCGGGCACCTGCGCGTGATGCAGTCCGTCACGGGCTGAACCTGCGCAGGGTCGGTCACGGGGACGGTGGGGCGCCCCGTCCGGGAATACCCGACGGTTGCTCGCGGCTTGTCCCTGTGTGCCCCGCAACGTCGCCGTCTCTGTCGGCCTGCGCTCCGAGCGCGGTCCGATCCTGCTGTCCCTCATGCTCGCGACGGCGCTCGTCGCGCTCGACGCGACGATCATCGCCACCGCGTCCGCGACCATCGCGCGCGAGCTCGGCGGCTTCGAGCAGCTCCCCTGGCTGTTCTCGACCTATCTGCTCGCCCAGGCGGTCAGCACCCCCGTCTTCGGGCGGCTCGCCGACGTGCTGGGGCGCAAGCGCCTCATGCTCGCCGGGGTCGGCCTGTTCTTCCTCGGGTCGGTGCTGTGCGGCGCGGCGCCGACGATGGAGCTCCTCATCGCCGGCCGGGTGCTGCAGGGCCTGGGCGCGGGCGCGGTGATGCCCGTGTCGATGACGATCGCCGCCGACATCTACACCCTGGAGGAGCGGGCGAAGACCCAGGGCTACCTCGCGTCCGTGTGGGCGATCTCCGCCGTGGTCGGGCCGACCCTGGGCGGCGTCTTCTCCGAGTTCACGAGCTGGCGCTGGATCTTCCTCGTCAACGTCCCCCTGTGCGCGCTGGCGGCGTGGATGCTGGCGCGCCGGTACCACGAGCCCGCGCGCGAGGGCTCCCGCGAGCCGATCGACTACATCGGGGCGGGCCTCCTCGCGGGCGGCAGCACCCTGCTGCTGCTGGGCCTGCTCGAGGGCGGCACCCGGTGGGCCTGGGTCTCGCCCGCGTCCGTCGCGATCTTCGCCGCCGGCCTGCTGCTGCTCGCGACGTTCGCCCTGCACGGGCGCCGCACGCGGCACCCGATCGTGGACGTGTCGATCCTTCGCCGCCGCGTCGTCGGCGTCTCCACCGCGATCTCGCTGCTCGTGGGCGTGGTGGTGCTCGGCCTGTCCACCTACGTCCCGATCTACGCGCAGGGCGTGCTGGGCACCGGGCCGCTGGTGGCCGGCTTCGCGCTCGCCGCGATGACGATCGGCTGGCCGCTGTCGGCGTCGAACGCCGGCCGGCTGTACCTGCGGATGGGCTTCCGGCTGACCGCCGTCGTCGGCACGTGCCTCGTCGTCGTCGGGACGGCGCTCACGCTGCTGCTGGGCGCGTCGTCGTCCGTGCTGGCCGTGGCCGCGGCGTGCTTCGTGATCGGCGCGGGTATGGGCCTCACCGCGGTCCCGACGCTCATCGCCGCGCAGTCGCAGGCGTCGTTCAGCGAGCGCGGCGCCGTGACGGGCACGAACATGTTCGCGCGCTCGCTCGGGTCCGCGGTGGGTGTCGCCGTGTGCGGCGCGATCGTCAACGCCCGTACCACGCTGGGGCCGGACGGGACGCCTGCCGGGCCCGGCCTGATGTCGGCCGTCCACCTGGTGTTCTGGCTCCTCGCCGCCGTGGCCGTAGCGCTCGTCGCGCTGGCCGCGCTCATGCCCGCCGACCGCCAGGCGGCCAGGCAGCGCCGGGCCGAGACCGCCGCGACGCAGGCCGCGGCGGCCTGACGCCAGGCACGGCTCAGGGCAGCGGGGGCGGGCGCCAGCCCATCACGGCGCCCGCGCCCCGGGTGACGGCGGCCGCCGGCATGCGCCGCATCAGCGCGTTGCGCAGCCCCTGCCACCGGGGCCCGAGGTGCGACCCGAACCGGCCCGACGTCACCGACGCCCGGGCGAGCGCGCGGCACCGAGGCCGCCGGGCGGCGTCGAAGGCCGCGAGCGCCTCGGCCAGCGGAGCGCCGGCGCCCGTCCGGGCCGCCAGGATCCGCCCGACGCACGCGCCGTCCTCCAGCGCCGTCGCGGCGCCCTGCCCCATCGTGGGCAGGGTGGCGTGCGCGGCGTCCCCGACCATGACGACCCGCCCGCGGGCGTACCCGGGCAGCCCGCCGGGCAGGTGGTGCACGTCGTGGCGCATCACCGCCTCGGGCGGGGTCGCGGCGAGCACCCGGAGCACCGGCGGGGCCCAGCCGGCGAACCGCTCCCGCGCCGCGGCCAGCTCCGCGTCGGCACCGCCGAGGACCGTCCCCTCCGGCATCCGCACGTACCCGTACCAGTAGGTCGCCGCCTCGCCCACGGGCATGATCCCGAACTCGGCGTGCGGACCCCAGAACTGCAGCAGGCCGGGATCCGCGGCCGCGACGGGCAGGACGGCGCGCCAGCTGGAGTAGCCGGAGTAGGCGGTGCGGGCCCCCGGGAAGAGCGCGGCGCGCACGGCGCTGCGCACGCCGTCCGCCCCGACGACGAGGTCGGCCGCGCGCTCGTCCTCCCCCGCCCCGCCTCCCCCGGTCCCGCGGACGGTGTGCCGGACGACGGCCGGGGCGCCGCCCGGCGCGCCCGGGTCGACGGAGGTCACGCGCGCGCTCGTGACGACCTCGACCCCGAGGTCGCGGGCGCGCTCCAGCAGCGCGGCGTGCAGCCGCCCGCGGTGCACACCGCGCAGCGTCGTCGCGGCACGCACGCCCGGGTCGTCCGGGAGCCGCAGGATGGGGCGCCCGTTCCACTCCCAGGTGCCGGTCGCCCAGGTCTGCGGCCCGAGCCCGGCGACGTCGTCGCCGTCGAGGCCCAGGGCGCCGAGGGCCGCCACCGCGTTCGGCGTGAGCGCGACGCCGGCGCCGACCTCGCCGAGCTCGCGCGCCCGCTCGAGCGTCGTGGTGCGCCAGCCGGCCGACGCGAGCGAGATCGCGGACGCCAGCCCTGCGATGCCTCCGCCGACCACGACCGCCGTGGGTGTCATGCCGTGCCTCCGAGGGGATCGATACCACTACGTGCGTTGTGCTATTCATCTTGTCATACTGACCGCGTGCCCCGGACCAACCCCGAACGACGCCGCGCCCTGACCGACGCCGCGATCGCGCTGCTCGCCGAGGCGGGCGTCCACGGGCTCACGCACCGGTCGGTCGAGCGCGCGGCCGAGCTCCCGGCGGGGACGGCCGCCAACTACTTCAGCAGCCGCGAGGAGCTGCTCGTCGCCGCCGCGGAACGGATCGTCGAGCGGCACCTCGCCGACGCCCGCGCGGCGACGGAGGCGTCCGTCGCCCCGGCCCGGAGCGCCGCCACGCCGGGCGCCGCCACGCCGGGCGCCACGACCCTGGACCTCATGACCGACCTGCTCGCCGCATCGCTGCTCGACGCGGCCACCCGGCAGCGCGAGCGCTACCTGGCGATCGCCGAGCTCCAGCTCGAGGCGCGGCGCCGCCCGGCCCTCGCGGCGACGATGGCGGGCCTGGCCACCCAGGCCTCCGACCTCACGGCCCTCATGCACGCCGACAACGGGCTCGACGTCGACCCGGCGGCCGTGCCGACCCTGGTCGTCCTGTACGGCGGGGCGCTGCTGACCCTCGTCACCGGCTCCGTGCCCGTCGACGACGCCACGACACGACGCCTGGCGCGCGCGATCGTGCACGGCTCGCTCGCGACACCCCCGAGAGAGGATGACCATGGAGCACCGTGAGACCACCGTCACCGAGGAGGACCTCGTCCACCTGCGCCGCTGCGTCGAGCTGGCACGCGAGGCGCTCGACGCCGGCGACGAGCCGTTCGGCTCCGTCCTGGTCGACGGGCGCGGGGTGGTGCGGTTCGCCGACCGCAACCGGGTGGCCGACGGCGACGCCACCCGGCACCCCGAGCTCGAGATCGCTCGCTGGGCGGCCGCTCACCTCACGCCGGACGAGCGCCGCGGAGCCACCGTCTACACCTCGGGGGAGCACTGCCCGATGTGCAGCGCCGCCCACGCCTGGGTCTGGCTCGGCCCGATCGTGTACGCCGTGAGCACCGAGCAGCTCACCGGCTGGCTGCGGGAGTGGGGTGTCGCCCCCGGGGCGGTCGCGCCGCTGCCCGTGCCGGCCGTCGCGCCCGGCGTCGCGGTGCGTGGCCCGGCCCCCGAGCTGGCGGACGAGGTCCGCGCCCTGCACGCCCGGTTTCGCGGCGTCGACGGCGCCTGAGCCCGCCGACCGCCGTCAGGCGCTGTCGCGCAGCGTCCGGCGCTGCTGCTCGACCGCCAGCAGCTGCTCGAACGCCAGCCGGTAGGCGTCGGGGTCGGCCGCGGGGTCCAGCCGCTGCAGGCGGCTCTTGGCGTCGGCCACGCGCCGCGTCAGACCGAGGTCGACCAGCGCCCGCACGACGTCCGCGACGTAGGCCCCGATGACGTTCTCCCGGTCCTCGGGCACCGGCGCCACGGCGAGCTCGGTGACCAGGGGCAGCACCGCCTCCGGCGCCTGCTCCACGACCTCCTCGACCCAGCGGCCGCCGCCCAGCTCGCGGCCCGTCGCGGCGCCGCCGGCGGCCCGCACCGCGGCGTGCACGGCGCGCCACGCGGGCACCCCGAACGCGTCCTCGCCGAGGTCGTCGAACGCCGGCGGGACGTGCTGCGGGTACTGCAGCACGACGATCAGCGCCTGGCGCTCCAGCCGCGCGACCGGGTCGCGCGGGTCGGGCGCGGCCAGCACGGGAACCGTCGACGTCCCGTCCGCCGCGCCCGGGGCGGACGCCTCGCCGGGCCGCCGCTCCGAGCGCCGGTCCGGCCCCGCCGCCCGGGACGGCGTCGACGCCGCGCGCCCGACCTCGCGCCGCACCTCCTCGGTGTCGATGCCGATCCAGCGCGCGAGGTTGCGCGCGTACCCGAGCTGCATCGACCGGTCGCGGATCCCCGCGACCAGGGGCGCGGCCGAGCGCAGCGCGCCGACGCGCCCCTCCACGGTCTCCAGGTCGAACTGGTCCAGCGTGGTGCGGATGACGAACTCGAACAGCGGCACCCGGCCGTCCACGAGGGCACGCACCCCCTCGGGTCCGCGCGCCATCCGCAGGTCGCAGGGGTCCATCCCGCTCGGCTCGACCGCGACGAACGTCTGCGCGTGGAAGCGCTGGTCCTCACCGAACGCCCGTACGGCGGCCTTCTGGCCGGCCGCGTCGCCGTCGAACGTGAACACGACCTCGCCGCCGAGCGACGTCCCGGACGCGAGCTGCAGCCCGCCGCCCGCCGTCGTGTCGCCGAGCAGCCGCCGCACCACCTTCGCGTGGTCGCCGCCGAACGCGGTGCCGCAGGTCGCGACCGCCGTCTCGACGCCCGACAGGTGCGCCGCCATGACGTCCGTGTACCCCTCGACGATCACCACGCGCTTGGACTGCGCGATGGCGCGCTTGGCGAGGTCGATCCCGTACAGGACCTGCGACTTCTTGTAGAGCGTGGTCTCGGGGGTGTTGAGGTACTTGGGGCCCTGGTCCTCGTCGTACAGGCGGCGCGCGCCGAAGCCGATGACGGCGCCGGTGACGTCGCGGATCGGCCAGACGAGGCGGCCGCGGAACCGGTCGTAGATGCCGCGCTGCCCCTGGCTGACCAGCCCCGACGCCACGAGCTCCGCCTGCGTGAAGCCGCGGCCCTGCAGGTGCCGCAGCAGGGCGTCCCACCCGGTGGGCGCGTAGCCGACGCCGAACTTCTCCGCGTCGGCGCGGTCGAAGCTGCGCTCGGCGAGGAAGGCGCGCCCGGCCTGCGCGCCGGAGCCGAACAGCTGCTCGGAGTAGAACTCGGCGGCGACGCGGTGCGCCTCGAGCAGCCGCTGCCGCTTGCCGGGCTCCTCGCGGCGGCCCGGGGCGGACGCCGCGCCCGTGCGGGAGTCCTCGTACCGCAGCTGGACGCCCACCCGGTCGGCGAGGTACTCGACGGCCTCGGCGAAGCCCATGCCGTCGATCTTCTGCACGAACGAGATGACGTCGCCGCCCTCGCCGCAGCCGAAGCAGTGCCAGCGGCCGACGCCGGGGCGCACGTGGAACGACGGCGAGCGCTCGTCGTGGAAGGGGCACAGCCCCTTGAGCGAGCCGACCCCGGCGGGCTTGAGCGTGACGTGCGCCGAGACGATCTCGTCGATCCGTGCGCGGTCGCGCACCGCCTCCACGTCCTCGCGCTTGATCAACCCCGCCACGGGTCGGAGTCTATGCCCGCCCGCCGGCCGGCAGGACGCCGCGAGCGGGGCCCGCGGACGCTGCACCGACGAGCGCCTCGCGGGACGCTGCGCACCGCCGGGCGTAGGCGGCTGGCGTGGAGCCGAGGGCCCGCGCGAAGTCGGTGCTCAGGTGCGCCTGGTCGTAGTAGCCGACGGCGGCCGCCAGCGCCGCGAGGTCGTGTGCCGGGTCGGCGGCGAGGAGGTCGGCGGCCAGGTGCACGCGATGGCGCTGCAGCACCCACTTGGGGCTCACGCCGACCCAGCCGGCGAACAGCCGCTGCAGCGAGCGCGTCGACGTGCCCGCGACCGTTGCGAGCTCGGCGACCCCTGCGTCGGGGCCGAGCTCGCCGGAGACGACCGCGGCGAGAGCCCGCGCCACGCGCGCCAGCGCGTCGGCCGACCGGCGCGTGCGGCGACGCTCGGCCACCGCGCGCAGGAGCGGCGTCACTGCCGCGACCGCGCCGCCGTCGTCGCCCGCCCGGGCCGCGGCCACCGCCAGCCGCCCGGCGTCCTCCACCTCGCCCGCGCCGCCGGCCGCCGTCCCCGCGAACGACTCCGCCGCGGGCACGACCAGGCCCGGCCGCACGGCCTCCGGGTGCCCGAGCAGCAGGCGCAGCGCACCGGGCCGCAGCTTGGTGCCCAGCACCGCGCCGGAGCCGCGCAGCGTGCGTGAGAAGAGCCCGGCCGGGATGCCGTGGACGGCGAACCCGCCCGCCTCCGCCACGATGTTCGCGTTCGGGTGCGGGATGACGACCTGCGTGAACTCGGCCCCGGGCGGCAGGTCCCAGCGGACCACCCAGTGCCACTCGACGAGGTCGGCGAGGTCGGGCGCCGGCGGCAGGCGCACCAGCTCGAACCCGCTGCGCGCCGCGCCCGGGTCGACGAGCCCGCGCGTCGACGCGGTGGGCGCCGGCCCAGACTCCGGTTCGAACACGTGTCGCATTCCTCCAAGACTGGCACCGCCCACCGACACGAGCATGGTGGGTGTCCACCACCAACGCCAGGACGACCCCGGAGGGACCTCATGGACCTGTCACCGCTGCACCCGAACCTGACCGTCGCCGACCCACGCGCCGCGATCGACTTCTACGTGGCCGGCCTCGGGGCCGAGGTGATCGACGAGATCACCGCGGGCGACGCGATCATCCACTCCGACCTGCGGATCACCACGCCGGCGGGGTCGTCCACCTTCACGGTGGCGGCCGCATTCCCTGCCGAGGGCGCGGCGGCCCCGGAGCCCGACGGCGCGACCACGGGCTCGTTCACCCTGAACGTCGACGACGCCGACGCCGCGCACGCCCGCGCCGTCGCCGCGGGGGCGACCAGCACCCAGGAGCCGGGCGACTGGTTCCCCGGCTTCCGGCAGGCGGCCGTGCGCTGCCCGGCAGGGCACCGGTGGTTCTTCGCGCAGGTCGCCGAGCACGTCACCGCCGACGACGTCCAGCGCGCCAGCGACGCCTGGGTGGCGGCTCAGGCCTGAGGGGTCACGGCCGGCGCACGAGGCGCGCATGCACGGGAAGGGTCATGCGCGCCGGCGCACGAGGCGTGAATGCAGCTGCGTGGCCGACACGTCCGTCAGCGACGCGACCTGGTCGACGACGACGCGCAGCCGCGCGCCGTCGTCGGCCGCCTCGCGCCAGTCGGCGGCGAAGGCCGGCTCGAGCGCGACCGGCGCGCGGTCGGCGAGCACGTCGACGAGGTCCGCGATGATCTCGCGCTGCGCGGAGTACAGCGGCTCGGACTCCCGCGGCGCCATCACGTAGGTCACGGCGACTCCCTTGAGCGCGAGGATCTCCTCCGCCGTCTCGTGCGGCACCACCAGCTGCGCGGCGTACCGGGTGAGGGGACCATCGCCGAAGACCTCGCGCGTGGCGTCCTGGGCCGCGCCGCTGAAGCGGCCGATGAGCTGGCTCGTCGCGTCCTTGAGCCGGGCGAGCGCGCGCCGGGAACCGTCGAAGTCCGTGACGAGGTAGCCCGTGTCGCGCAGCCGGACGAGGGCGTCGTCCAGCGCATCCGGGTCGTGCCAGTCGCCGTACCAGGCCCGCACGTGCTCGGCGACGCGGGCCCGCTCCTCGGCGTCGTCGAGCACCCGCAGGTCGAGCCGGCCGCCCACGACGGCGTCCTCGACGTCGTGCACGGAGTAGCTGATGTCGTCGGCGAGGTCCATGACCTGCGCCTCCATGCACCGCAAGGGCCCGGCGGGCGCGCCCCGGCGCAGCCACGCGAAGACGGGGGCGTCGTCGGGGTACACGCCGAACTTGTGCGTGGCCGCCCCGTCCGGGCGCGCGGGGCCGCGCCGGTAGGCCCACGGGTACTTGACGCTCGCGTCCAGGCTGGCGCGCGTGAGGTTGAGCCCGCGCGGGGTGCCGTCGGCGGCGAAGATCTTGGGCTCCAGGCGGGTGAGCAGCCGCAGGGTCTGCGCGTTGCCCTCGAACCCGCCGATCGGCTCGGCGATCTCGGCCAGCGCGCGCTCGCCGTTGTGCCCGAACGGCGGGTGCCCGAGGTCGTGGGTGAGGCACGCGGTGTCCACGAGGTCGGGGTCGCAGCCCAGCGCCCGCCCCATCTCCCGGCCCACCTGCGCGACCTCGAGCGAGTGGGTCAGCCGGGTGCGGACGAAGTCGTCGCTGCCGGGACCGAGCACCTGCGTCTTGGCGCCCAGGCGTCGCAGGCCGGAGGAGTGCACCACCCGGGCGCGGTCGCGCTCGAACGCCGTGCGGTGCTTGGACTTGGGCGGCTCGGGGAACCACCGCGCGGTGTCGGCGTCGGTGTACGACCCGAGCCACTCCTCGCCGGGGCGCGCCATCTGCCCGATCACGGTCGGGTCGAACGCGCCCTGCTCGAAGGTCTGCACGCCTTGAGCCTAGCGACCGCCGCCGACGCCCGGGCTCACGACCCGGCCGGCTGGAGCCCCCGGTACAGGCCCGTGCGGAGCTCCCGCTCCCAGGGTCCGTACTGCGGCATGTCGGCCTCGCGCGCGACGGCGAGCTCCGCCTCGACGTCGTACGGCACACGCACGTGCTGCAGGGCGAACGGCCCCGGGTCGGGCGAGTCGAGCACGCCCTCGAGAATCACGTAGGACGGCACGGGTTCGTCGATCGGGTTGCCGACGCTGCCGGTGTTGAACAGCGTCCGGCCCCGGTAGACGTCCGCGAACGCCTGGTGGATGTCGCCGTACCCCACCACCACCGGCTCCGGGCCGGGGCCGGTGAGCTCCGTCGTCGCGAACATCCCGTGGAACTCCTCGCGCGAGTGATACCGGCGTACCCGCGTGTGCACGTCCGTCGCCGAGGCGTGGAACAGCCGGATGCGCCGGCCGGACAGCAGCAGGTCGTGGCTCAGCGGCTTCGACGCGAGCCACGCGCGCTGGTCCGCGCGCAGCTCGTCGCGCCACCACACCAGCCCGCCGTCCCCGTCGTCTGGGATCGCAGGGAGGAAGTCGTCCCAGTTGCCGCGGACGTCGACGTCGCACACCTCGCGCAGGCGGTCGACGACGGCGCTCCCGCGCGGGCCCTTGCCGGCGTCGTCGCCGAGGTTGATCACCCGGGCGATCCCCCGGGCGGCGACGTCCGCGAGCACGGCCTCGAGCGCGCCGAGGTTGCCGTGGACGTCGGAGATGACGGCGATGCGTCCCAGGTCGCGGCTCACGGGCCCGATGCTGCCATGCCGAACACGGGATCGGGATCGCTTTCCGCCCGCTTTCCGACCCGAACCCCGTGTTCGGCGACCGGGGTGGACGGCGACCGGGGTGGACGGCGCTCAGGAGGGCGGCCGGTCGTCAGGCGAGGCGGAAGACGCCCACGCCCGGGCCGTCACCGGCGACCTCGAGCCCCGAGCCCGTGACCGTCAGCGCGACGTCGCCGTACAGGACCTCCGGGTGCGCGCCCGGCGCGAGCAGGTGCCGCGGCAGCCGGGTGCCCGGCCACGGCGCGCGGGCGAGGACGACGAGCACGCGCTCGCCGGGCGTCTCGCGCAGGTAGGCCACGGCGTCGTCGTGCACGAGCGCCCAGCGCAGGCCGCCCGCGCGCAGGGCGCCCGACGACGAACGCAGCGCCGACAGCCGCCGGTAGACGCCGAGGGTGGCGGCGTCCCAGCGCGGGCCGCCGCCGCGGGACGCCTGGTCCCATGCCATCGTGACCCGGCCGTGCTCGCCGTTCGTGCCGGTCGCGCCGACCTCGTCGCCCGCGAGGACGACCGGCGTTCCGGGGTAGGTGAACAGGAGCGCCGCCGCCACCTCCACCAGGTCGCGGGAGCCGACGAGGCTGCGCAGCCGCGGGGTGTCGTGCGAGCCGAGCATGTTCCACTGCGCGGCCGTGACCTGCCACGGCACGGCCGCGGCGAACTCGCGCATCGTGGCGACCATCGCGGACGCCGGCCGCCGCGGCACGGGCACCGGGAGGTCGAGGGACGGCACCGTGGACGCCGCGGGGACCAGCCACGACCAGGCCGGCCGGGTGAACCCCGCGTAGTTCATGTTGGCGTGCCAGCCGTCGCCCGCCAGGTCGGCGGAGGCGTCGTGGAAGTGCTCGGCGACCAGCGCGCCGTCCGGCCGCTCGGCCACGATCCGCGCGCGCACGGCCCGCGCGACGTCGAGCGCGCGGTCGGCACTCCCCCGCCGGCCGGTCATGTTCGCGACGTCGACGCGCCAACCGTCCAGACCGAACGGCTCGCGCAGGTACCGGGCGACGACGGCGTCGTCCCCCGTGACCATGCGCCGCCACGTCTCCCGGGTGGCCCAGTCCAGCTTCGGCAGCGACCCGTGCCCGAGCCACCCGACGTACGGCGGCACGCCGTCAGCCCTGTGCACGACGTCCGGTCCGGCGTCGGCCCACACGTACATCTCGTGCTCCGGCGACGCCGGGTCGGCGAGCGCGCGGGCGAACCACTCGTGCCCGTCGCCGGTGTGGTTCGTCGTGATGTCGCCCATGAGCCGCATGCCGCGCGCGTGCACCGCCCGGGACAGGGCCCCGAGGGCGGCGTCCCCGCCGAGCAGCGGGTCGACGGCGTCGAAGGTCGCGGCGTCGTACCGGTGGTTGGACCGGCCCGGGAAGACGGGCGTGAGGTACAGGGTGCGCACGCCGAGCGCCTCGAGGTGGTCCAGCCGCTCGCGGATCCCGGCGAGGTCACCGCCGTAATACTGCGTGCCGGCCAGCGGGCCCGAGCCGGCGGGCTCGTCGTCCCACGCGGCGGGCACGGCCCACGACGGGAGCTCGCGCGCGTCGGCGGCGGCCGAGCGCGCGAACCGGTCCGGGAAGACCTGGTACGCGAGCCCCTCGGTGAGCCAGCCGGGCGCCGGGGCGTGCGTGGTGAGGCGGAAGCTCGCGGCGTCGGGCACCTCGCGGTCGTGGACCCCGCGCCCGTCGAGCCAGCGGTACCCGCCGGGCACGTCGAGGAAAAACCGGTAGGAGGTGACCGGGTGGTGCACGACGACGTCGGCGGCGAACCAGTCCTCGTGCGCGTCGCCGCCGTCCGGCCGGGCGGCGGCCATCCGCGGCTCGCCGTCGCGGACGGTGCGCAGCCAGACGCCGCGCGCGCCGGAGCCCTTCGGCACCCGCACGCGCACGGGAACGGGGTCGCCGAGCGCCGGCGTGCCGGGCGTCACGAAGACCTCTGACCCGTCGTGGTGCGGCTGGTCGAGCAGGTGGTCGTGCGTCGTCATGTCGTCCTCTCGTCCGGCGCCCACCCGCCGGACCGACGACCTGACGGCGTCCCTAGCGGCGGCGGCGCCCGATCGCCCACCCGAGGGCGAGCGCGATCGCGATCCCGACGGCCTGTCCGCCGAGGATCACTCTGTTGAGATCCAGCACGGGCTGGAAGCGGGTGCCCTCGGCGGAGACGACGACGACACCCAGCGGCTTGACGCGCAGGCCGTAGCCGCCGCCCCCGCCGCCGCCCTCGCCCTGCCCCTCGCCGTGGAGCTCGGCGTTGGCCTCGCCCTTCGCCTCGCCCTTCGCCTCGCCCTTGGCGTCGCCCGAGGCGTCACCGTGCGCGGAGCCCTGCGGCGCCCCGGCGGCGGGAGACCCCGCGTCGTCCGGGGCCGCGGCCTCGGCGCCCTCCGCGGGCGCCGAGAGCGCCGCATCGCCGGAGCCGAACCGGAAGGAGCGGCTCCATCCGCCGGCGGCGCCCTGGCCGGTCCCCCGGCCGGACCCGCCGGCGGTGCCGCTGCCCGTCCCGCTGCCGGCGCCGGTGCCGGCCCCGTGGCCGGTGCCGGTGCCCGCGCCCCCTCCGGAGCCGGTGCCGATCCCACCCCACACCTTGGCGACGGGGATGACGAGCTGGCCTTGGTGCTCATAGGGCTCGCCGTACGCACGGCGCACGGAGAACGAGTCGTCGGCGGCGTCGGAGAGCCGCGCGAGGTCCGGGGCGTAGGTGCGCGTGTCGTCGGTCATGACGCTCAGGCTAGGACCCGGCTGTGACCGCCGCCACAAGGACGGCGGTCACCTCGGCGCGCCGCCCCCGGCGTGTCGGCGCCCCGGCGGCGCGCCCCGGTCCGTGGCAACGGACCGGGGCTCGGACCAGGGCGCGGGCGTCAGCCCTTGACGGAGCCCGCGGTGAGCCCGCCCACGATGTACCGCTGCAGGAAGAGGAACAGCGCCAGCACCGGGAGCGCGGACAGCACGGCCCCGGCGGCGAACAGCCCCCAGTTGGCCTCGAGCAGCGACGACACCCATCCGTACAGGCCCACGGCCAGGGTCCAGTTCGACTCCGACTGCAGCACCACCCGGGCGATGATGAACTCGCCGAACGTGCTGATGAAGCTCAGCAGCGCCACGACGGCGAGGATCGGCGTCACCAGCCGCAGGATGATCGTCCAGTACACCTGGGCGTGCGAGGCGCCGTCGATCTTGGCCGCCTCGTCGAGCTCCCGCGGGATCGTGTTGAAGAACCCGTACATGAGGAACGTGTTCACCCCGAGCGCCCCGCCGAGGTAGACGCAGATCAGCGCGAGCCTCGAGTTCAGACCCAGGGCGGGCACCACCTGGCCCAGCGAGATGAGCAGCAGGAAGATCGCGACGAACGCGAGCATCTGCGGGAACATCTGGATGATCAGCAGCGACGTGAGCCCCAGCCGCCGGCCCGTGAACCGGAAGCGCGAGAACGCGTACGCCGCCGCCGCGCCCATGAGCACCGTGCCCACGGAGGTGGCGACGCCGATGACCAGCGTGTTGCCCATCCAGGTCCAGAACCTCGTGTCGCCGAGGGCCGCGTAGTTGGTGCCGCTCACCTCGGCGAACAGCTCGTTGGACCCCGTGAGCGTGCCCGTGGGCGACAGCGACGCCGAGAGCACGTACACGAGCGGGAAGACGGCGAACGCCACGGCGAGGACGCCGACCACGTGCCGCCAGCCCAGCTCCCGCGCCCAGCGGCCCGGGCGCATGCGCGTGCGCAGCTGCTGGCTCTGCCCCTGACCGTGACCCGGCAGCGCCGGGGCCTGCGTGTGCGTCGTCATCTCAGCTCAGCTCCTCGAGCTTGCGGGTCTGGCGGAACGCGATCGCCGAGATCGCCCCGACCACCACGAAGATCACGATGGACAGCGCGCTGGCGAGCCCGTAGTCCCGGGGCGCCGAGCCGTCCAGCCCCGACACGTTGTAGACCATCGAGATGAGGATGTCGGTGTGCCCGAGCGGCACGGACGCGTCCTCGAACCGCGGCCCGCCGCCCGTCAGCATCTTGATCAGGGTGAAGTTGTTGAAGTTGAAGGCGAAGCTCGAGATGAGCAGCGGCGCCGTGGCCACCAGCAGCAGCGGCATCGTGAGGGACCGCCAGGTGCGCCATCGGCCCGCGCCGTCGATCTTCGCCGCCTCGTACACGTCGCCCGGCAGGGACTGCAGGGCGCCCGTGCAGATGAGGAACATGTAGGGGAAGCCCAGCCACAGGTTGACCAGCAGCACCGACACCTTGGCGAGCCACGGGTCGGTGAGCCACGGGATGCTCACGCCGCCCAGCAGCACCTGGTTCACCACCCCGAAGCTCTCGTTGAGCATGCCGGCCCACAGCAGTGCCGCGAGGAACCCCGGCATCGCGTACGGCAGGATCGTCAGCGTCCGGTAGATCTTCCGGCCGCGCAGGCGCGGGTCGTTGAACACCATCGCGAGGAACATCCCGAGGGCGAACGTCGTCGCGACCGACAGGGCCGCGAACACGAACGTCCACGCGAGGATCTTGACGAACGGCTCCGCGTAGCGCGGGTCGCCGAACGCGGTCGCGAAGTTCTCGAACCCGACCGTGACGCGCCAGCCCACGGGGAGCGTCGTGCCGTCCGCGGCCTCGAACTGCCCGTCGTCGTTCGGGGTGTAGACCACCCCGGTCGACGTGTCGGTCATCGTGTCGGCGCCGGCGTCGTACTCCAGCACCGACTGGAACACGTACCCCGTGCGGGCGTCCTGCGTGCGCACCGAGCCGTCGGCGGGGTCGTCCGAGACGGGCACGCGCAGCGCGGTGACCTCGTCCTGGCGCTCCAGCACCTGCTGACGGTCCAGCACCGTCCAGCCGGGCAGCGCGGTGACGACGCCGTCGGACACGGTGGCGTCGGGCGCCTCGGCGAGCGGCTCGTCGGCCGTGCCGACCTCGGCCTCGCCGGCCTCGTCCGTGACGGCGAACCCGAGGTCCCCGCCGTCGGAGGCCACCACCGTGAGCGGCGCGGAGGGCGAGCCCTCGACGCGGCGCTCGTTCTGCACGAGCAGCGCCTCGATCGCCTGCTCCTTGGTGGAGTTGTGGCCGTCGCCGTAGTTGGTGAACGCGACGTAGCCGGTGTAGCCGATCACGTAGACCTGGTAGACGAGCAGGAACGCCAGGCCGGGCAGGATGTACTTCAGCGGCAGCGCGCGCTTGGTGAAGTAGACCCAGTTCGCCGCGACGAGCAGCGCGACCATGGCCGCGAGGATCCCCCACGACCCGGCCTTCCAGGCGGCGAGGACGCCGAAGACGCCGAGGGCGTCCACGAGGGCGATGAGCACGAGCTTGACGGCGAAGCCGGCTCCGGAGAAGCTCCCGGAGCCGGCCTCGGCGCCCCTGTAGCGGGGACGGGACATCAGCCGAGCGCGCCCTCGATGTCGGAGACCATCTTGTCCCACGCCGCCACCGGGTCCTTGGCCTTGCCCGAGAAGATGTTCGCCTCGGTCACGCCCCAGAAGGACCAGACCGAGCCCATCTCCGGGATCGACGGCATCGGCACGGCGCTGGCGCCGACCTCACGGAAGCCCGCGACGATCGGGTCGGACGACGCGGCGTCCGCGGCCGCGGTGAGCGCCGGCGGGCGGCCGCCTGCCTCGAACAGCGCGGTCTGGGCCTCCTCGGTGGCGAGGTAGTTCACGAGGAAGTCGTTGGCCAGCAGGGCGTTCTCGCTCTGCGCGCTGACGTAGAAGCCCTGCACGCCGACGAACGGCTGCGCGGGCTGGTCGCCGGGCGCGGGGACCGGGTCGATGGCGAGGTCCAGGTCGGCGAACTTCTCGAGCATCCACGGTCCGCCGATGATGAACGGCGACTTGCCGTTCGCGAACGCGTTGACCGCGATGTCGTAGGTGATGTCGACGCTGAAGTGGCCCGCGTCGCCCTCCTCGGCGAGCCAGGTCGCGAAGGCCTCGCCGTTCTCGCCTCCGAGCATGAGCTCGGGACGGTAGGAGCCGTCGTCGTTCTGCGCGAAGACCGGCGCCCCGAAGGACGTCTGGAACGGGTAGAACGTGTACGGGTCGCCGTTGCCGCCGTCGGACTGGATGAGGAACGGGAACTTGGTGCCCGCCTTCTCGCCCGCGGCGACCATGTCGTCGTAGGTGGCGGGCGCCTCGGGCGCCAGCTCCGTGTTGCGGATGAGCGCGATGTTCTCGATCGCGTACGGCAGGCCGTAGACCTGGCCGTCCTGCGTGAAGGCCTGGACCGAGACCTCCTCGAACTCGGCGGCCTTGTCGCCCAGCTCGATCGGCGCGACGACGCCGTTGGTGGTGAACTCGCCCAGCCAGTCGTGCGCACCGACGGTGATGTCGGGGCCCTCGCCGGTGGGGACCTGCGCGAGGAAGTCGGCGCGGATGTCCTCGTAGTTCTTCTGGACGAGCTCGACGTCGACGCCGGACTCTTCCTCGTACGCCTCCGCGGCCGCCTGGACGGCCGCCTCGCGAGTCTCGTCGACCCAGACGGTGAGCGAGCCGGTCGCCTCGGGCGCCGCGCTCGACGCCTCGCCCGTGGGCTCCTCGGTGGCGTTGCCGCCCGTGTCGCCGCTGCCGCACGCCGTGAGGGCCAGCGTGCTGGCCAGGGCGGTGGCGAGAAGGATGCTCCGTCGCATCGTGAGTACTCCCAGCTGTCATCGGTGGACGGCCCGCCGGCGACGCTTGCCGCCGGGCCCTGCTGGCCACAACGTACGGACCGGCTGCACGGATTGCAAGATCTTGCGATAACTTTTCAGCAACGTGCTTGCAGCATCGCCGGCACCCACGACGACGCGCCCGTCCGCGCGGCGTCGATCATCCAGGACGAGGAGGTCCGGTGTCCCATACGATCACTCGGGTGCGCACCCGACTGAGCGACCTGGCCGAGCAGGCCGGCGTCTCCACCGCGACGGTCTCGCGCGTGCTCAACGGCAAGCCCGGCGTGGCGAGCTCGACGCGCCAGGCCGTGCTCACGGCGCTGGACGTGCTCGGCTACGAACGCCCGTCGGCGCTCCGGGGCCGCTCGGCCGGCCTCGTGGGGCTGATCGTCCCCGAGCTCACCAACCCCGTGTTCCCGGCGTTCGCCCAGGCCATCGAGTCGTTCCTCGCCCAGCGCGGGTACACGCCGCTGCTGTGCACCCAGGCGCCCGGCGGCACCACCGAGGACGAGTACGTGAGCACGCTCGTCGACCACAGCGTCGACGGGATCGTCTTCGTCTCGGGGCTGCACGCCGACAGCCGCGCCGACCACACGCGCTACGAGCTGCTGCGCAGCCAGGGCGTGCCGATCGTGCTGGTGGGCGGCTACGCGGCCGGGATCGACGCCCCGTTCGTCTCCCCCGACGACGCCGAGAGCGTGGACGTCGCCGTCCAGCACCTGGTCTCGCTGGGTCACTCGCGGATCGGCCTCGCGATCGGCCCGGAGCGGTACGTGCCGGCGCAGCGCAAGCTCGCCGCCTTCCTCGCCGCCCTCGTGCGCCACGGGCTGGCCGACGACGAGGCCGCCGCGCGGGAGCACGTCCGCTCGACCCTCTACACGCTGGAGGGCGGCCAGGCCGCCGCGGCGGAGCTCCTCGACGCGGGCCACACCGCCGTCGTCTGCGCGTCCGACCTCATGGCCCTCGGCGCGATGCGCGCCGCGCGCTCGCGCGGCCTGACGGTGCCGGACGACGTGTCCGTCGTCGGGTACGACGACGCGCCGCTGATCGCCTTCACCGACCCGCCCCTGACCACCGTGCGGCAGCCGGTGGAGGCCATGGCCCGGGCGGCCGTGAGCGCGCTGCTCACGGAGATCCACGGCGAGCGGGCGCCGCGCACCGAGCTGCTCTTCACCCCCGAGCTGGTCGTGCGCGGGTCGACAGGCGCAGCGCCCAGGGACTGAGACGTTCTGCAACGGTTGCTGCAAGGCTTACACTCGTCGGTCGTACCAGGACACCGCCCGACCAGGTGAGGAAGCCGCCGATGACCTCCACCCAGCCGACCACCCCCACCCTCGACCCGACGCGCGCCGGCGCCGTCGTGCACGCCGGGAGCGACGCCGCAGGCCAGTGGTGGCGCGACGCCGTCATCTACCAGGTCTACCCGCGGTCGTTCGCCGACGGGAACGGCGACGGCATCGGCGACATCCCCGGCGTGACGTCCAAGCTCGACCACCTCGCCACGCTCGGCGTGGACGCCGTCTGGCTCTCGCCGTTCTACCGCTCCCCGCAGAAGGACGCGGGCTACGACGTCGCCGACTACCGCGACGTCGACCCGCTGTTCGGCACGCTCGCCGACTTCGACGAGATGCTCGCCGGCGCCCACGCCCGCGACATGCGCGTCGTCGTCGACCTGGTGCCGAACCACACGTCCGACCAGCACGTATGGTTCGCCGCGGCGCTCGCCGCCGCGCCCCGCTCCCCCGAGCGCGCCCGGTACGTCTTCCGCGACGGCCGCGGGCCCGCCGGCGACGAGCCGCCGAACAACTGGCAGTCGATCTTCGGCGGCCCGGCCTGGACGCGCCTCGCTCCGCGGGACGACGACGGCCCCCTGGGGCCGCAGTGGTACCTGCACCTGTTCGACTCCTCCCAGCCCGACCTGGACTGGACGCACCCCGAGGTGCGCGCGGAGTTCGAGGAGGTGCTGCGGTTCTGGCTCGACCGTGGCGTCGACGGCTTCCGCGTCGACGTGGCCCACGGCCTGATCAAGGCCGAGGGGCTGCCCGACTGGGACGGGCACGTCGAGATGGTCGCCGGCTCGAGCGAGGGCGGCGCCCCCGCCTCGTTCGAGAAGGACGTCGAGCCCGGCGCGCCGGAGGACGGCTCCACCGGCGCCGGCAACGCGGGGCCGATGTTCGACCAGGACGGCGTGCACGACGTCTACCGCGCGTGGCACCAGGTCCTCGCCGAGTACGACGGCGACCGCTGCCTCGTGGCGGAGGCGTGGGTCGAGCCGCTCTCGCGGCTCGCGCGGTACGTGCGCCCGGACGAGATGCACCAGGCGTTCAACTTCTCGTTCCTCACCACCGGCTGGGACGCGCCCGCGCTGCGCACCGTCGTCGCGGCGTCCTACCGGGCGAACGACGAGGTCGGCGCCCCCACCACCTGGGTGCTGTCGAACCACGACGTCGTGCGGCACCCGTCGCGCCTCGGCGCCGCCGACCCGTCGGTGCGGCCGAACGGCATCTTCGCCACCGACCCGCAGCCCGACGAGGAGCTCGGCCTGCGCCGCGCCCGGGCCGCGACGCTGCTGATGCTGGGCATGCCCGGCTCCGCGTACCTGTACCAGGGCGAGGAGCTCGGCCTGCCCGAGCACACGTCGCTCCCCGCCGAGGTGCGCCAGGACCCGGCGTTCTTCCGCACCGAGGGCGCCGAGGCCGGACGCGACGGCTGCCGCGTGCCGCTGCCCTGGTCGGCGGCCGCGCCGGGCTACGGCTTCGGGGCGACGGCCGAGACCTGGCTGCCGCAGCCCGAGTCGTTCGCGCGGTACGCGGCCGACGCGCAGTACGGCGTCGAGGGCTCGACCTTCGAGACCTACCGGGCCGCGCTCGCGACCCGGCGCGCCGAGGGGCTCGGCCACGGCGGCCTCGCCTGGCTGGACGCCTGGGCCTCGTCGCCGGACGTCGTCGCCTACCGCAACCGCGGCGTCGCCGTGATCGCCAACCTGGGCACCGAGCCCGTGGTCCTTCCGGCCGGCGCCGAGGTGCTGCTCGCCTCCGGGCCCGTACTCTCCGACCGGTCCGCCGTCCCGCAGGCGCGCGTCCCCGCCGACACGACGGTCTGGCTCCGCGCCTGACCCGTTCGTCGGTCGAGCTTGTCGAGACCCACGAACGGAGTCTCGACAAGCTCGACCGACAAGGTCCGGTCAGCCGCCGCTGACGCTCAGCTCGGCCTCGCGCAGCCTCGCCTCGAACTCCGCGTCGAGGTCGCGCGAGTCCAGCCAGCCGTACGGCAGGTGCGGCTGCTTGGGCGACCCGGCGCGCCCGCGCGGGCCCTCGGCGTCCTCGCCGGGGTAGCCGAGCGTGAGGTCCAGGGCGTCGAGGCGCTCGCGCAGCTCGGCGAGCGTGGACACCATCGCCAGCGCGTGCCGGGTCTCTCCCCCGACCGCGTACCCCTTGAGGTACCAGGCCATGTGCTTGCGCAGGTCGCGCATGCCCTTGCCCTCGTCGCCGTCGAAGTAGTCGATCATCAGCTCGCCGTGGCGGTAGATGGTGTCGGCCACCTCGCGCAGGCCGGGGCGCACGCGGGTCTCGGCGCCGTGGAACGCCGCCGCGAGGTCGGCGAACAGCCACGGGCGGCCCTGGCAGCCGCGCCCGACGACGACGCCGTCGGCGCCGGTCTCGCGGACCATCCGCACGGCGTCCTCGGCCGACCAGATGTCGCCGTTGCCGAGCACGGGGACGGTCGTCACGGCCTCCTTGAGCCGCGCGATCGCGGTCCAGTCGGCGGTGCCGGAGTAGTGCTCGGCCGCGGTGCGGGCGTGCAGGGCGACGGCTGCCGCGCCCAAAGACTCCGCGATGCGGCCGGCCTCGAGGTACGTCAGGTGGTCGTCGTCGATGCCCTTGCGCATCTTCACCGTCACCGGCACGCCGTGCGGCTCGGCGGCCTCGACGGCGGCGCGCACGATGTCGGTGAAGAGCTGACGCTTCCAGGGCAGCGCGGCACCGCCGCCCTTGCGCGTCACCTTGGGCACCGGGCACCCGAAGTTGAGGTCGACGTGGTCGGCGCGGTCCTCGCCCGCGATGATCTTCACCGCGGCGCCCACGGTCGCCGGGTCGACGCCGTACACCTGCGCGGAGCGCGGGGTCTCGTCGTCACCGAACGTCACGATGCGCAGCGACTCGACGTTGCGCTCCACCAGCGCCCGGCTCGTGACCATCTCGGCCACGTACAGCCCCGGGTCGAAGCCCTGCGACGCCCCCGCCTCGCGGCACAGGGTGCGGAACGCCCGGTTGGTCACGCCGGCCATCGGCGCCAGCACCACGGGGGTGTCGACGGTGATCGGCCCGATCTGCAGCGGCGGCAGCACCCGGGTCTCGGACGGCGGCACGCCGGGTGCGCGGTCGGGCCGCGGCGTCGTGCTGACGGGATCGAGGGTGGAAGTCACGTCCCCCATTGTCGCAAACCGGCGGGGTCCCCCCGGGGTCAGGTTCGTCACGCCCCGCCGCGGCATCGCCGTGGCCGTCGTGCCGTGCCGGTCCCGGGCCTGGCACCCCTCGATCGAGCCTGCCGGGACCGCGGTCCGGTGCGGCGGTCTCGACAGGCTCGACGGGCGACCCTCGGTCAGCCGAAGTTGACCCCCTGGGCGAGGGGCAGGTCGGTCGAGTAGTTCACGGTGTTCGTGACGCGCCGCATGTACTGCTTCCACGAGTCGGAGCCGGACTCGCGCCCGCCGCCGGTGGACTTCTCGCCGCCGAACGCGCCGCCGATCTCTGCCCCGGAGGTGCCGATGTTGACGTTGACGATGCCGCAGTCGGAGCCCGCCTCGGACAGGAAGACCTCGGCCTCGCGGCCGTCGAGGGTGAAGATCGCGCTGCTCAGCCCCTGCGGGACGTCGTTGTGCAACGCGATCGCCTCGTCGAGCGTGTCGTAGGCCATGACGTAGAGGACCGGGGCGAACGTCTCGCGCCGCACGACGCCCGTCTGCGCGGGCATCCGCACGACCGCGGGCGACACGTACGCCGCGCCGGGCGCCCCGTCCACGGCCACCGCGTCACCGCCCACCACGACCGTGCCGCCGTCGGCCCGCGCCTCGTCCAGCGCGGCCGCCATGCGCTCTCGCGCGCCGGCGTCGGTGAGCGGCCCGACGAGCGTGCCGTCCGCGCGCGGGTCGCCGACCGGCAGCCCGGCGTACGCCCGCTCGAGGCGCGCGACGACGTCGTCCACGACCGAGGAGTGCACGATCAGGCGGCGCAGCGACGTGCACCGCTGCCCGGCCGTCCCGGCCGCGGCGAAGACGATGCCGCGCACGGCCAGGTCGAGGTCCGCCGACGGCGCGACGACGGCCGCGTTGTTGCCGCCGAGCTCCAGCAGGTAGCGCCCGCCGCGGGCAGCGACCACGGGCGCGACCTGCTGCCCCATGCGCTCGGACCCGGTGGCGGACAGGAGCGCCACCCGACGGTCGGCGACGAGCGCCTCCCCCGCCTCGCGCCCGCCCACCACGACGGTGCTCACGGCCGCCGGGTGCCCGGCCTCGGTCAGCGCGCGACGCAGCAGCGCGTTCGACGCGAGCGCGCTCAGCGGCGTCTTCTCGCTCGGCTTCCACACCACCGTGTCGCCGCAGACCAGGGCGATCGCCGTGTTCCACGACCACACCGCGACGGGGAAGTTGAACGCGCTGATCACGCCCACGACGCCCAGCGGGTGCCATTGCTCCATCAGCCGGTGGCCGGGCCGCTCCGACGGCATCGTCCGCCCGCCGAGCGTCCGCGACAGGCCCACGGCCAGGTCGCAGACGTCGATCATCTCCTGCACCTCGCCGAGCGCCTCGGAGGTGATCTTCCCGGCCTCGATCGTCACGAGCTCCGCCAGGTCCGCCTTGTGCTCGACCAGGAGCTCGCCGAGGCGCTTGACCACCGCGCCGCGGGCCGGGCCGGGCACCGAGCGCCACGCGCGGAACGCCTCTGCCGCTGCCGCGACGGCGGCGTCGACGTCGGTCGCCCCCGCCTCGGGGAGCGTCGTGATCGCCTCCCCGGACAGCGGCGAGACGACCTCGAGGGTCGAGCTTGTCGAGATCCCTGGGGTGGTTTCGACAGGCTCAACCAGCGGGAGCGTGACGCCGAGGCGTCCCAGCGCCGCCGACGCGGCGTCGCGCAGCTCGGCGGTGAGCGGGGTGGTGCGGGGCGTGGTGGACGTGTCGGTGCCGGTCATGCCTGGGCTCCCTTGCTGACGGGGGTGGTGTCGAGGGTCTCGGGGTCGACGCCGAGGCGGGTGGCCGCGGCGTCGCGCGACGCCGCCACCTGGGCGGCGTACAGGTCGAAGGGGTCGTGCAGCTCGCGCCCGAGGGCGCCGGACATCCAGTCCGCGTCGCGTTCCGCGCCGGCCTGGCTGGCGTCCTTGGACCCCTCGTCGGTGAGGTTGGACTGGAAGATGCCCGCCGCCGAGCGCGGCAGGAAGTCCTCGTAGACGACGGGCTCCCGGCGCACCATGGTGGACAGACCCGTCGTGGTCTCGACAGGCTCGACCGACGACGCGACCTCGTAGGTGAACCAGCCCAGGCCCTGCTCCACCAGCCCGGCCTCGGTGTCGGGGAACGTCTCCCGCCAGACGCCGGGTGTCGCACCCTGCGCGATGGCGGCGTCGTACCGCGCCCGCCCGGTGCGGGTGAGCGCGATGCCCCGCGCCTCGACCTCGCCGAACCGCACGCGCAGCGAGTCCCGCACGACCTCGCCGGTCGGCGTGCGGAACGTGCGCGGCTCCGCGAGGGCGCGGAACGACGTCTGACGGAGCAGGACGTCGGGCCCCTCCCACAGCGGCGGCCCCTGGATGGCGTCGATCATCGTGATGCCGCGCGCCTCCATGCGGGCGTACAGGTCGTCGATGTCGAGCACACGCGGGGTGAGGTGGTTGATGTGCGTGGACGGCACGCCGCCGATGTCGGCCGCGACGGCGGAGACGGCCTCCAGCTCGCGGTACCACGCCTGGTCGACGGGCTCCCGGCCGAGCTCGAACGCCCCGGTGGCCAGGCGCAGGAACTCCCGCGCCTCGGCGGTCGGCAGCCCGCCGTCGGCCTCGGCGCGGTCGGCGAGCGCCAGCAGCTCGGGCCGGAACAGCGTGCGCGCGCCGAGGAAGTTCTCGAGCCGCGCCTGCAGGTCCGCGCTGAAGAACCGCCGGTCGCCCGGCACCAGCATGGAGGTGAAGACGCGGAACGGGTTGCGCGCCAGCTCGGCGCGGTCGATCGGCCGGAACGCCGTGGAGATCACCGGCACGGACGACGACGAGGCGTCGCGCAGGTCGTAGAAGCCCACGGGGTGCATGCCCATCGCGCCGAAGACCCGTGCCACCTGCGCGATCTCGGCCGGCGTGCCGACGCGGATGGCGCCGTGCCGCTCGGCGGTGACGCGGTCGATGGAGCCGAGCCGCTCGGCGTCGGCGCCGCGGGCGCGCACGACGTCCGCGTTGACCTCGTGCGACACCTCCAGCAGCGTCGTGTAGGCCGGCACCTCGTGGCCGTACATGTCGGACAGGGAGCGCGCGAACGCGGCGCGCAGCTGCCACGGCGCGTAGAAGTCCGGCGCGTCGAGGTCCGGTGTGTCGAGGTCCGGTGTGTCGAGGTCCGGTGTGTCGAGGTCCGGTGGCTGGTCGTTCACGGTCTCTCCGTCGAGTCGCTGGGTCGGGTCGGTCCTGGTCGCGGGTCAGATGATGTTGGCCTCGGCGTGCCCCTCCCCGCCGGCCCCGACGACGGCGAAGCGGTCGGCGGTGAAGGCGGACACGTCGACGGCGGCCGACGCCGGGCCGGCGCGCCCGGCGTACAGGTCGCGCACGGCCTCGCCCACGGCCGGGGCCTGCAGGAAGCCGTGCCCCGAGAAGCCGCACGCGTACAGGACGCGACCGGACGGGGCGGTGGCCTCGCCGATCAGGGCGTCGTGGTCGGGCGTCATCTCGTACAGCCCGGCCCACCCGCCGGTGAGCGGGGCGGCGGCGATGGCCGGCGTGCACCGGGCCGCGGCCGCGCGCAGGGTCGGCTCCCACGCGGGATCGTAGGCGGTGTCGAACCCGACGGGCGTACCAGGCTCCGACATGCCGAGCAGCAGCTCCCCGGGCTCGCGGCCGTCGTGCAGGTAGAACGTCGTGCCGAAGTCGATGGTAAACGGCAGCCCCGCAGCCGGGACGCCGGCCGGGCGCTCGAGCCGCGTGGTGAACGCGATCTGCCGCCGCACCGGGTCGACGGGCAGGTCGAGGCCCGCCATCGCCCCCAGCGGGCGCGACCACGCGCCGGCGCACAGCACCACGGTGCGCGCCCGCACCCGGCCGCGCGACGTCGTCACGACGAGCCCGTCGGTGCCGCCGGGGCCGCCGGGCTCGGCGTCCGGCTCGATCCCGGTCACGGCCGCACGGGTGCGCACCCGCGCCCCGTGCCGCTCGGCGCCGTCCGCGTACCCGGCGACGACGGCGCCGGGATGCGCCCAGCCGTCGCGCGGTGCGTACGCGGCGCCGGCGTACCCCTCGGCCGCGAGGTACGGGTTGAGGCCGCGCGCCTCGGCGAGCGTGAGAAGGCGCGCGTCGACGCCGAGCCCGCGCTGCATCGCCGCGGACGCCGCGAAGAGCTCGACGTCGTCGTCGGTCGGGAGCACGAAGAGGTAGCCCGGCTGCCGGAGCCCGATGTCGGCGCCGGGCCGTCGCCGGAAGTCCTCGAACAGCTCGAGGCTGCGGTGGCCCAGCGCGACGTTCGCGGCCTGCGAGAACTGCGCCCGGACTCCCCCGATCGGCTTGCCGGAGCTGCCGCCGGCCAGCTCGCCGGCCTCGACGAGCAGCACGTCGGCACCGTCCTCGGCGAGGTGGAACGCCACCGACGCACCCATCACCCCGCCGCCGACGACGACCACGTCGGCCCGCGCGGGCAGCGGCAGCGTGCCCCGCGCCCCGCGCTGTGGCGCGCGATGCCGGGGGGCGCCATGTCGCGGGACGCCCAGCCCTGCCGCCACCCGACCTCCTCGTCCGCGCAGCTCGCCCGTGCTGTCGACCGGCGGTTCCGCCGTCGTCGTCATCGTGGCGCGCTCGAGTGTCCAGCACCATCGAAGATTTGTCGCCGAAACCGTTCAGGTCTCCTGAACGGTTGTAGCCTGGCGGGATGGGAATCCTCTCGTCCGACCCACGCACCGACGCACGGTCCGGCGACGGCGCACCCGCGGGATCGGAGGCCGCGCGCGACCTGCCCGCCCGTGACCTGCCGTGGTCGGGCCTGCGGGCGCTGTGCGCGCTCGCGGAGCACCGCACGATGACGGCGGCGGCCACGGCCCTCGGCTACACCACCGGGGCGGTGTCGCACCAGCTCGCGGCCCTCGGGCGGGCGCTCGGCACCGACGTGGTGCGCCCGCAGGGGCGCGGCGTCGTGCTCACCGAGGCGGGCACGGCACTGGCGGGCCGGGCGGAGGACCTGCTGGCTGCGCAGCGCGAGGCGGTCGGCGCCGCGCGGGCCGCGACCGGTCACGCGGCGGGGACGGTGCGGCTCGGCGCCTTCGCGACCGTCGCCGCGAGCCTGCTGCCCCGCATCGTCGCGGAGGTCGGCGCCGCGCACCCGCAGGTCGTGCTCGAGGGCTTCGAGCTCACCGTCGACGACGTGGCCGCCAGCGTGCGGCGCGGGGACGTCGACCTGGGGCTCGGCCTCGACTACCCGCGCGCGCCGATCCCCCGCCTGCCGGGCACGACCCTGCGCCCGCTGCGCACCGAGCGGTTCGCCCTCGTGTCCTCGCCGGCGTGGGACCTGCCGGACCGGCTGCACCTGGCCGACGTCGCCCACCTGCCGTGGATCCTGCCGCCCATGCCGACGCACTACGGCGCGGCGGTGCGCGGGGCCTGCAGGGCCGCCGGCTTCGAGCCCCGGCCCGCGCACGAGGTGAACGACACCTCGACGACCCTCGCCCTCGTCGCCCAGGGCCTGGGCGTGGCCCTCGCGACCCCGGTCATGCGCGGGCTGCGTCCTGGCACCGACGTGTTCACGAGCACGCTGCGCGACGTCGTCGAGCGGGAGATCGTGCTGCTGGAGCCGGCAGCCACCCCGCGCCGACCGGCGCTGGACGCCGTCGCGCGCGTCATCGAGGACGTCGTGCACACCACCCACGTCACCCCCTGAGCCCGGGGAGCGGATTCGCGTGGATCACACCGTTGTGGGAGGTTCGATACACGGCGGCGCCGCACGGGCGCCGCATGGAAACGGGAGGTCACCATGCCCGCATGGCTCATCCTCATCCTCGTCGGCGTCGTGCTCGTGATCCTCGGGCTCGCCACCGAGATCGGCCAGTTCCTCATCTGGATCGGCGTGATCGTGCTCGTCGTGAGCCTCGTGCTCGGGCTGATGCGGCGCAGTCGTACCTGACCTTCCTCCGCGGCGCCCGAGCCGCGACGTACGAGGGGCCCGG
>NZ_BAAAPM010000009.1:146040-157524 GCF_039531145.1 Isoptericola hypogeus | reverse complement strand
GGACCGGGCCCCTCGTACGTCGTGTCAGGCGCCCACGAGGTGCTGCCCCAGGTAGCCGGTGACCTTGTCGAGCGCGACGCGCTCCTGCGTCATCGAGTCGCGGTGCCGGATCGTCACGGCGTCGTCGTCGAGCGTGTCGAAGTCGACCGTGATGCAGAACGGCGTGCCGATCTCGTCCTGGCGGCGGTAGCGGCGGCCGATGGCGCCGGCGTCGTCGAAGTCGACGTTCCAGCTCTTGCGGAGCTCCGCGGCGAGGTCGCGCGCCTTGGGCGAGAGCCGCTCGTTGCGGCTCAGCGGCAGGACGGCGGCCTTGATCGGCGCGAGGCGCGGGTCGAGGCGCAGCACGGTGCGCTTGTCGACGCCGCCCTTGGTGTTGGGCGCCTCGTCCTCGGCGTAGGCCTCGACGAGGAACGCCATCAGCGACCGGGTGAGGCCCGCGGCCGGCTCGATGACATAGGGGATCCAGCGCTCGTTCTTCTCCTGGTCGAAGAACGACAGGTCCTTGCCCGAGTGCTCCGAGTGCGTCTTGAGGTCGAAGTCGGTGCGGTTGGCGATGCCCTCGAGCTCGCCCCACTCGCTGCCGGTGAAGCCGAAGCGGTACTCGATGTCCACCGTGCGGGTCGAGTAGTGCGACAGCTTGTCCGCCGGGTGCTCGTACAGCCGCAGATTCTCGGGGTCGATGCCGAGGTCGGTGTACCAGGCCATGCGGGTGTCGATCCAGTACTGGTGCCAGTCGGCGTCCGTGCCCGGCTCGACGAAGAACTCCATCTCCATCTGCTCGAACTCGCGGGTGCGGAAGATGAAGTTGCCCGGCGTGATCTCGTTGCGGAACGACTTGCCGATCTGCGCGATGCCGAACGGGGGCTTGCGCCGCGACGCCGCCGCCACGTTCGCGTAGTTGACGAAGATGCCCTGCGCCGTCTCGGGCCGCAGGTAGTGCACGCCGGACTCGTCCTCGACCGGGCCGAGGTACGTCTTGAGCATCATGTTGAAGTCGCGGGGCTCGGTCCACTGGCCGCGGGTGCCGCAGTTCGGGCAGGCGATCTCGGCGAGGCCGCCCTCGGGGGCGCGGCCCTTCTTCTCCTCGAACTCCTCGATCATGTGGTCCTCGCGGAACCGCTTGTGGCACGACAGGCACTCGGTCAGCGGGTCGTTGAACGCACCGAGGTGGCCCGACGCGTGCCATACGGGGGTGGGCAGGATGACGGCGGAGTCGAGGCCCACGACGTCGTCGCGGCGCGTCATCGCGCGCCACCACTGCTGCTTGATGTTCTCCTTCAGCTCCACGCCGAGGGGGCCGTAGTCCCACGCGGAGCGGGTCCCGCCGTAGATCTCGCCGGACTGGAAGACGAAACCTCGCCGCTTGGCGAGGGAGACGACGGCGTCGAGCTGGGCGGACGGTGCTGCCACGGATCACTCCTGGGTGTCGGGCCACCACGTGGCTCGTGGGGCCGGTGCGGGGAACGGCGCAGCGATCGACGCACCGGGAGGGTGCGCACGTCGGACGACGGCGATCGACTGCGGTGCGACAAGCCTACCGGGGCGGTCTGTACCGGCAGACGCCCGCCCGTGACGATCTCGACCACGCTCGATCGTCATCCAGGTGTCGCCCGGCGCTCGGGCGGCCACACTGGAGACGACGAAGGGGACGACCATGCGCTACGCACTGCTGCTGCACAACCGTGAGCCCGCCCCGGGCGAGCTGCCCGCCGAGGGCATCGCGGACATGGAACGGCTCTTCGCCGAGTACGGGGACGCGCTGGTGAGCGCCGGTGTCCTCGTCGCGGCCGAGGTCCTGCAGTTCTCCGACGCGACCACCACGGTCACCCGGCGCACGGGCGCCACCCAGGTCCAGGACGGGCCGTTCGCCGAGACGAAGGAGGCGCTCGCTGGCATCTTCGTCGTCGACGTGCCCGACGCCGACGCCGCCATCGCCTGGGCGGAGAAGTGCCCGGGCGCCTCCTACGGGTCCGTCGAGGTCCGGCCCGTCGCGACGTCGATCGTCGACGGCGCGTGGACCGCGCCCGGCCCGGCCGAGTAGGCCCCGCTCGCCGGCGCTCGACGCGATGACCAGCCCCGCGTACGACGCGGCGGCCGCGGCCGCACGAGACGGCTACGGCCGCCTCGTCGCGCTGCTCGCGGCCGCCGACGGCGACCTTCAGGCCGCGCAGGACGCGCTCGGCGACGCCCTCGAGCGCGCGCTGCGCACCTGGCCCGACACGGGCGTGCCGGGCAACCCGGAGGGGTGGCTGCTCACCGTCGCGCGCAACCGTCGGCGCGACGCCTGGCGGTCCGCGGAGGCGCGCCGGACCGCGCCCCTCGTCGTCGAGCGGCACGCGCCGGTGCACCTCGACGACGTCGACCCGGACGCCGTCGGCGACCGCCGGCTCGAGCTGATGCTGGTGTGCGCGCACCCCGCCGTCGCGCCCGCCGCCCGCACGCCCCTCATGCTCGACGCCGTGCTGGGCTTCACCGCCGCACAGGTCGCGGGTGCCTTCACCGTGCCCACCGCGACGATGGCCACCCGGCTCGTGCGGGCCAAGCGACGGATCAAGGAGCTGCGGGTGCCGTTCGAGCTCCCCGACCGCTCCCACCTGCCCGCCCGCATGGCCGACGTCCTCGAGGCCGTCTACGGCGCGTACGTCATCGAGTGGACGACGGCGGCGCCCGAGCCGCGGCGCCTGCCGCCCGAGGCGCTGCGGCTCGCCGAGATCCTCGCCCGCCTCGCGCCGCACGACCCCGAGGCCCACGGCCTCGCGGCGCTCGTCCTGCTGTCGTCCGCGCGGGCCGAGGCGCGCAGCGACCACGCCGGCCGGTTCGTGCCGCTCGCCGAGCAGGACCCGGCCCGGTGGGACACCGTGCGCATCGCGCGGGCGCACGATCACCTGCGGGCGGCCCACGCGCAGGGCGCGCTGGGGCGGTTCCAACTGGAGGCCGCCATCCAGGCCGTGCACTGCGCGCGGGTCGACGGTGGGCCCACCGACTGGGCCACCCTGCGCGGCCTGCACGAGGCGCTGCACCGCGTCGCGCCGTCGCTCGGCGGGACGGTGGCGCTCGCCGCCGTCGTCGCCGAGACCGACGGCCCGGCGGCGGGCCTCGCCGTGCTCGACGGCATCGCCGACGACGCCGCGCGCTACCAGCCCGCCTGGGCCGTGCGCGCCGACCTGCTCGCCCGCCTCGGCCGCGCGGCGGACGCCGCGGGCGCCTACGACAAGGCGATCGCCCTCACCCACGACCCCGCGCAGCGCGACCACCTGGGCGAGCGCCGCGCCGACGCGATCAGTTGACAACCGTTCTCATCTAACTGAGAATCGTTCTCATGCTTCGCCGACGCGCGGCCCTCGCCGCCCTGCCCGTGCTCGCCCTGCCCGCCGTCCTCGCCGGCTGCTCCACCGACGACGCCGCGGACGACGGCACGCTCGAGGTGCTCGCGTCGTTCTACCCGCTGCAGTACGTGGCGCAGCAGGTGGGCGGCGACCTCGTGTCGGTCTCCAACCTCACGCCCCCGGCCGCGGAGCCGCACGACCTGGAGCTCTCGCCCGCGCAGGTGCGCGAGATCGGCGAGGCCGGCCTCGTCGTCTACCAGTCGGGCTTCCAGGAGGCCGTCGACGAGGCGGTCGAGGCCCAGGCGCCCGAGCACGTCGTGGACGCGGCGGAGTTCGCCGAGCTGGAGGCGCACCCCGGCACCTCGGAGGCGGAGTCCACCGCGGCCGCCGAGGAGGAGCACGCCGACGACGACGGCCACGACCACGGCAGCCTCGACCCGCACTTCTGGCTCGACCCGACGCGACTGGTCCCGGTCGCGAACGCCGTCGCCGCGGCGCTCGCGGACGCCGACCCGGAGCACGCGGCCGCGTACGCCGAGAACGCGCGGGCGCTCGAGCAGCAGCTCATGGACCTGGACGGCGAGTTCTCCGCCGGCCTGGAGACGTGCGAGGCCCGCACGCTCGTCACGTCGCACGAGGCGTTCGGGTACCTCGCCGAGCGCTACGACCTCACCCAGGTCGGCATCGTCGGCCTCGACCCGGAGGCGGAGCCCTCCCCCGCGCGGCTGCGCGAGGTCGGTGCCATCGTCGAGGAGAACGACGTCAGCACGATCTTCACCGAGACGCTCACCAGCCCCAAGGTGGCCGATACCCTCGCGCAGGACATCGGCGTGGACACCGCCGTCCTCGACCCGCTCGAGGGCCTCTCCGACGACGCCGAGGCGGCCGGCGGCGACTACGTCTCCGTGATGCAGGACAACCTGGCCGCGCTCACCGAAGGGCTCCGCTGCTCATGACCACGCTCGCCCCCGGCTCCGCGGGCGGCCCGGCGTCCGCCGCCGACGCCCCGCCCGAACCCGTGATCGAGGCCCGCGGCGTGCACGTGCGCCTCGGTTCCAGCCCCGTACTGCGCGGCGTCGACCTCACCGTGCGCCGCGGCGAGGTCGTCGCGCTGCTCGGCGCGAACGGCTCCGGCAAGTCCACCCTGGTGCGCACCCTCGTGGGCGTGCTGCCGACCACCGCCGGCGACGTGCGACTGCTCGGCCACCCGCTCGGCGACGACGTGCCCTGGGGCCGCGTCGGCTACGTGCCGCAGCGCGTCAGCGCCGCGTCGGGCGTGCCGTCGACGGCCGAGGAGGTCGTCGCCTCCGGGCTGCTGCACGGGCGCCGCGTGCGGCTGCCCCGCGGCTGGCGGGCCGACGTGCGCGCCGCGCTCGACCAGGTCGGCCTCGCGGACCGCGCCCACCGCGCCACCCACCAGCTCTCCGGCGGCCAGCAGCAACGCGTCCTCATCGCGCGGGCGCTCGTGCGCAAGCCCGAGGTCCTGGTGCTCGACGAGCCCGTCGCGGGCGTCGACCGGCCCAGCCAGGAGACCTTCGCCGCCACCATGACCCGCCTCGTCGGCGACGGCATGACGGTGCTCGTCGTGCTGCACGAGCTCGGCGAGCTCGCGCCGCTGGTACAGCGGGCCGTCGTGCTGCGGCACGGCCTCGTGGTGCACGACGGCGCGCCACCGAAACCTCAGGCCGGGCACGGCGACCACGACCACGACCACGTGCACCCGCACGCCCACACCCGCACGCAGCGCGGTGACGGCACCGTGGGGCTCGCCGACGGCCCCTTCGAGACGACCGACGAGGAGACCCGACCGTGAGCGGCCTGTGGGAGATGGTCACCGACCCGTTCATGCAGCGGGCGCTCGTCGCCGCGCTGCTGGTCGGCGTGAGCGCGCCCGTCGTCGGCACCTACCTGGTGCAGCGCCGGCTCGCCCTGCTGGGCGACGGCATCGGGCACGTCGCCCTGACCGGCGTCGCGCTCGGCTGGCTGGTCGGCGCGGCGATGGGCCTGGTGCCCGACGACGTCCTCGCGGTGCCCGGCGCGGTCGTCGCCGCCGTCGCGGGCTCCGTGCTCATCGAGGTGGTGCGACGGCGCGGGCGCACGTCCGGCGACCTGGCGCTGGCCATCCTGTTCTACGGCGGCATCGCCGGCGGCGTGCTGCTCATCGGCCTCGCCGGTGGCTCGTCGGGCAGCCTCATGGCCTACCTCTTCGGCTCCATCTCCACCGTGACGATGTCCGACGTGTGGGTCACCGTGATCCTCTGCGGCCTCATCCTGCTCGTCGGGATCGGGCTGCGCCCGGTGCTGTTCTCCGTGAGCCACGACGAGGAGTTCGCCATCGCGTCCGGGCTTCCGGTCTGGGCGCTCAACATGGCGGTGGCCGTGCTCGCCGCGCTGACCGTCACGGTCGCGATGCGGGTCGTGGGTCTCCTGCTCGTCTCGGCGCTGATGATCGTGCCCGTCGCGATCGGCCAGCTCGTCACGCACTCCTTCCGCCGCACGATGCTCGTGGGCTGCGTCGTCGGGGTCGTGGTGTGCGTGACGGGCCTGTCGATCACGTACTGGCACAACGTCTCCCCCGGCGCCCTGATCGTCGTCCTCGCCATCGGCGTGTACGCCGTCGTCGCGGCCCTGCACCCGCTGCTGACGCGCCGCCGCCCGGCCGCCGACCCCCACCCCGACATCCCCGACGACGTCGCCGTCGCACCGGTGTCCGCCGGCCGGGGCAGGAAGGAGGAGGAGTGCACGCCGTGAACGACTCCCGCCCCCCGTCCTCCCCCGCCGCGCAGCGGACGCCTCCGCGCATGACGCGGCAGCGGGCCGCCGTCGCCGACGCGCTCGGCGACACCGACGAGTTCCGCAGCGCCCAGCAGCTGCACGAGCTGGTCCGCTCGCGCGGCGACGCCGTCGGGCTCGCGACCGTCTACCGCACGCTGCAGACCATGGCCGACGTCGGCGAGGTCGATGTCCTGCGCGGCGAGGACGGCGAGAGCCTGTACCGCCGCTGCGAGCGCCGCGAGCACCACCACCACCTGGTGTGCCGGGTGTGCGGGCGCGCGGTCGAGATCGACGGCCCCACCGTCGAGGCGTGGGCCGCGAGCGTCGGCGCGGCGCACGGCTTCGCCGACATCGAGCACACCGTCGAGCTGTGGGGCACCTGCGCCGAGTGCCGTCGCTGAGCCGTACCGCCCACGACCGATCGATGTAGGACAGGCAAACCTCAGCAGGGCACAATGGGCCCGTGCTCACCGCTCCTGCGCTCGCCCTGGCGCTCACCCCTGCGCTCGCCGACGCGCCCGAGGGCGCGGAGCCCGCGGGCGTCTTCACCATCGCGGGCGTGCCGTTCTGGGCGGTGTACCTCGCCGCGTTCGGCATCGTGCTCGTGCGCGCCCAGGCCACCTACTGGGCGGGTCGCGGGGTGGCGCGGGGCACGGCCCGCAGCGGACGGGTGACCGACGCCCTGTCCCGGCCTCGGGCCGTCGCCGTCATCGACCGGGTGAACCGGTGGGGGCCGCCGGCCGTCACGCTGTCCTTCTTCACGGTGGGCGTGCAGACGCTCGTCAACCTCTCGGCCGGCTACCTGCGCATGCCGTTCGGTCGCTACCTCGTCGCGCTGCTGGCCGGCTGCGCCGTCTGGGCCGGGATCTGGACGACGGTCGGCACCGCCGCCGTCAACGGCGCCATCGCCGTCGGGCTGCGGCACCCGGTGACGCTCGTCGCCGTCGGGGCGGGCGCCGTCGCGCTCGTCGCTTGGGTCGCGTACCGCCTCACCCGCCGCGCGGACGCCCCCTCCGACGTCTGACGGCCGTGGGCGGACTCCCGCACACCGCCGTCGGCATGCCAAACTGAGGCAATGCTTACCTCACTGCCGGGCGCCCGGCGCGCGTCCGGCGGCCCCGGCGCTCCCGGCGCCGCCGGCCGGACGGGCGCCGCCTCGTGACCGCGGCCGCCACCCTCGCCCCGGCGCCCCGGCCCGCCGCGGCGCTCGTCGCGCGACGCGCCCGCGGCCGCCTCGTCCTGCTCGCGCTCGCTCTCGTCGCCCTGGCGCTGATCGTCGTCGCCAGCCTCACGCTCGGCGTGCGCGACCTCGACCTGGGCACCGTCTGGCAGGCGCTGACGTCCCCCGTGCCCGGCGACGTCGACCACGACGTCGTCCGCGACCAGCGGGTGCCGCGCACCCTCATCGGGCTCGCCGCCGGTGCCGCGCTCGGCGTCGCGGGCACCCTCATCCAGGGCGTGACGCGCAACCCGATCGCCGACCCCGGCCTCCTGGGACTCAACTCCGGCGCGTCGCTCGCCGTCGTGATCGCCGTCTCTCTGCTCGGCATCACCTCCCCGCTCGGGTTCGTGTGGTTCGCGTTCGCGGGCGCCGCGGCCGCCGCCCTGGTCGTCTTCTCGATCGGCGCCGGGCAGCCGGTCAAGCTGGCCCTCGTGGGCGCCACGGTCACGGCGCTCATCACGCCGATGATCACCCTGGTGCTGCTGCGCGACCCGACCGCCTTCAACCTCTACCGGTTCTGGGCGGTCGGCTCCCTCACCGGGCGCGGGATGGAGACGCTCGAGCGGCTGTGGCCCTTCGTCGTGGTGGGCGTCGTGCTCGCGTTCGCGCTCGCGCGGCGGCTGACGATGCTCTCGCTCGGCGACGACGTCGCCCGCGCCCTCGGCCAGAGCGTCGGCGTGACGCGGGGCCTGACCGCCGCCGCGATCGTGCTGCTCGCCGGGACCGCGACGGCGCTCGCCGGGCCGATCGCGCTCGTCGGTCTCGCCGTGGCGCACGCCGCGCGGCGGCTCGTCGGCACCGACTACCGCTGGATCGTGCCGATGACGGCCCTGCTCGGGCCGATCATGCTGCTCGGGGCGGACGTCATCGGCCGCCTGGTCCTGCCGCACTCCGAGCTCGAGGCCGGCGTCGTGGCGGCGGCGATCGGCGCGCCCGTGCTCATCGCCGTCGCGCGCGGCCGGACCGTGGCGGGGGTGTGAGCGTGACGACGCTGATCCCGCCCGCCCCCGGCGCACCCGCCGACGGCTCCGCCACCGCGTCGACCGTCACCGCGCTCCGCCACCGCCGGCGCCGGCGCCTGGCGCTCGTCCTCGGCGCCGTCGCGGCCGCGCTCGTCGTCGTCGCCACCCTCGCCCTGACCCTCGGCGAGGCCTCGCTGCCTGCCGGGCGCGCCCTCGCCGCCCTGTTCGGCGTCGGCGACGACGGCGACGTGTTCGTCGTGCACCGCCTGCGCCTGCCACGCATCGAGACGGCGCTGCTCGCCGGGGTGGCGTTCGGCCTGGCCGGCGCCCTGTTCCAGTCGACCTTGCGCAACCCCCTCGCCAGCCCCGACATCCTCGGCATCGCCAGCGGCGCGAGCCTCGGCGCGGTCTGGGCGCTGCTGGTCGCCGGGCTCACCGGCCTCGCCGTCGCCGGCGCCGCGTTCGCCGGCGCGCTCGGGGTCGCGCTGCTCATCTGGGTCTTCGCCTGGCGGCGCGGGCTGCACTCGATCCGCTTCGTGCTGGTCGGCGTCGGCTTCGCCTACCTGTGCTCGTCGCTGCTGGCCTGGCTGCTGGCGAGCGCCGACGTGCGCGAGGCCCAGTCCGCCCTGCTCTGGACGGTCGGGAGCGTCGCCGACGTGCGCGGCGCCGAGCTCGCGACCCTCGCCGTCGGCGTCGTCGTCCTGGCGGCGGCCGTCTCGGGGATCGCGCGCTGGCAGGGGCCGCTCGCCCTCGGCGACGACCACGCGCGCGGCCTCGGCGTGCCGGTGGACGCCGCGCGCGTCGGCTCGCTGCTGCTCGCCGTCGGGCTCGTGGCCGTCGCGACGGCGTTCGTCGGGCCACTCGCGTTCGTCGCGCTCGTCTCGCCGTCGATCGCGCGCCGGCTCGTGGACGACGGCGGCCCCGCGCTGCTGGCATCGGCCGGCGTGGGTGCGCTGCTCGTGCTCACGGCCGACGTCGTGGGCCAGCACCTGCTCTTCGGCGTCGAGGCGCCCACCGGCATCGTGACCGGCATCGTCGGCGCCCCGTACCTGCTGTGGCTGCTCGCCACCGACGGAAGGAAGTCCCTCGCATGACCGACGTGCGACCCCCTCGCACCGCGCCCGCCGCCGGCGCGGACGGGCCGGCGGCGGGCCCGGTGAGCGGCGATCCCGCCGCCACGACCCTGGCCGCCCACGGCGTGAGCCTCGGCTACGACGGGCGGCGCGTGATCGAGGACCTCGACCTCGAGCTGCCCGCGGGCCGCGTGACGGCGATCGTCGGCCCGAACGCGTGCGGCAAGTCGACGCTGCTGCGCGGCCTGGCGCGGTTGCACCCGCTGGACGGCGGGCGCGTCACCCTCGGCACGCAGGACGTGTCCGGGCTGTCCCGCCGGGAGCTCGCGCGCTCCGTCGGGGTGCTGCCGCAGTCGTCGGTGGCGCCCGACGGCGTCCGCGTCGCCGAGCTGGTCGGCCGCGGGCGCTACCCCCACCAAGGCTGGTTCGGGCGGCACCGCAGCGACGACGACGCCGTCGTGCTGCGCGCCCTGGAGTCCACGGGCACCGCCGACCTCGCCGACCGCCCGGTCGCCGAGCTGTCCGGCGGGCAGCGCCAGCGGGTCTGGATCGCGATGGTGCTCGCCCAGGAGACCGACATCGTGCTGCTCGACGAGCCCACGACCTACCTCGACGTGGCGCACCAGGTGGAGCTGCTCGACCTGCTCGCCGAGCTCAACCACACCCGCGGCACCACCGTCGTCATGGTGCTGCACGAGCTCAACCTCGCCGCCCGGTACGCCGACCACCTCGTGGTGATGAGCGCGGGGAAGGTCGTCGGGCAGGGCGAGCCGTCCGCCGTCCTCACGGAGGAGTCCGTGCGGGACGCCTTCGGCCTGGAGGCGCGGGTCGTGCCCGACCCGGTCTCCGGGACGCCGCTCGTCGTGCCCGTGGGGCGGCACCGCGTCACAGGCTGAGACGGTTTCCCGCTGGGCATGCATGAGGTTAGGCTTCCCTCACTGTTCCGTCATCTCCCGTGCACGTGCGCGGGACCACCGAGGAGAAATCGTGCGCCTTCGCCGTCCTCTCACCGTCGTCGTCGGCCTCACCGCGACGGCCACCCTGGCCCTCGCCGGCTGCGGCTCGTCCGACCCCGGGTCCGAGGGAACCGACCCGGCCGACGGCGGGTCCGCCGCCCCCGCGGACGGCGCCACCGACGAGTTCCCCATCACCATCGAGCACGCCCTCGGCGAGACAGTCGTCGAGTCGGAGCCCGAGCGCGTCGCCACCTGGGGCTGGGGCTCGACCGAGGCGGCCATCGCCGTGGGCGTCTACCCCGTCGCCGTCGCCGAGCAGGTGTGGACCGTCGGCGAGGACGCGCTGCTGCCGTGGGTGGAGGACGCCTACGACGAGGCCGGCGAGGAGAAGCCGGTCATCCTCACCGACCCGGAGCAGGGCGCCACCGTGCCCTACGAGGAGTTCGTCGAGGCCGCGCCCGACCTGATCGTGGCGCCGTACTCCGGCCTCACCCAGGAGCAGTACGACGTGCTGAGCGACATCGCGCCCGTCGTCGCCTACCCCGACGCCGCCTGGACCACGCCGTGGGAGGAGACGATCACGCTCACCGCCCAGGCGCTCGGCCGCTCGGCCGAGGGCGAGCAGGTCCTGGCCGACATCGACGACTTCGTCGCCCAGAAGGCCGACGAGCACCCCGAGCTCGAGGGCCAGACGTTCGCCGCGATCGTCGACTCCCCGACCGAGGGCCAGGTCTACGTGTACCCGGAGCTCGACCCGCGGGCCGGCTTCCTCGAGGGCCTTGGCGCCGAGGTCGCGCCGTCCGTCGAGGAGCTCGACACCTCGGACGGCGGATTCTTCTACGCCCTGTCGTACGAGGAGCTCGACAAGCTGGAGTCCGACTTCATCGTCGACTACGCGTACACGCCCGAGGACGCGGAGGACTTCCTGACCAAGAAGGAGCTCCAGGCAATCCCCGCGGTCAAGGCCGGAAAGGTCGCGCAGGTCGTCGGCAACGTCGCCACGTCGTCGGTGTCGCCGCCCACCGCGCTGTCGGTCTACTGGGAGGACGGCTTCCCCGCGCTGGTCGAGGAGATGGCGAAGGCCGTCGCGAACTGAGCCCCGTCGCGACCGCCGGTCGAGCCGTCCCAACCGCCGGTCGAGCCGTCCACACCGCCGGTCGAGCTTGTCGA
>NZ_BAAAPM010000009.1:85553-145985 GCF_039531145.1 Isoptericola hypogeus | reverse complement strand
GGCTCGACCGGCGGTGCGACAGGCTCGGCCGGCGGTGTCGCGCTCAACCGGCGAGGGCGCCGAACAGCTGCACCGCCCAGCAGGCGGCGTCGTGCCCGCCGGCGTGCTCGGCGTAGGTGAGCCGCTCGCAGCTCCCGTCGAGGGCGTCGCGCAGGCGTCGGGTCGGGTCGAGCAGCGCCCGTTCGGAGGCACCGACCTCCAGGTGGACCCGCCCGAGCCGCCAGCCCGGGTCGTCCGCCGCCCGCTCGACGGCTCGCGTCAGCCACTCGCCGGGCTGCGGTCCGCCTTCGTCCTCCGCACCGTCGTCCGTGGGCCACCACCACGACCCGGACTGGCACACGGACGCGCCGAACCGCTGCGGCGCCACGCACTGCGCCCACAGCGCGGTCAGCCCGCCGAGGCCCTGCCCGGCGATCGTCGTCCGGGCCGGGTCCCGGGAGACCGGCGCCCCGAGTTCTGCCGGGTCCGCCTCGTCGAGCAACCGCCCCAGGCGGGCCACGTACTCGTGCGAGCAGGTGAGGTCCGCGCGCCGGTGGTCCCGGTCGCCGCAGCCCACCAGCAGCACGGCAGCCGGGCGCAGCGCGCCGGAGGCGAACGCCTGGTCGAGGGCGCGGAGCCCGGGCCCGAACCACCGGTCGCCGTCGAGCAGCACCAGCACGTCCCAGCCGTCCGGGCCAGGCTCGACCGGCGGCACATGCCACCACGCGCGCCGCCCCGCTGGCCCGGCGCCCGGCTCGCCGAAGCCGGCCACCGGCACGGTGCGGCCCCGCGGCCCGGCCTCGAGCTGCTCGCCCACGACGACGCTCCCGACGCCCGGCGGCAGGCCCGGCGCGTCGGGCCCGGAGGCCACGGTCGAGGAGCCGAGCAGCGCGTGCTCGCGCGCCAGCGGGTCGGGCTCGCTGCGCAGCAGCAGGTCGAACCAGTCGTCCAGGTCGTCGTGGTCGGTGGGGTCGGCGGCCGCCTTGGCGCGCGCCCGCCGGACCTCGATCTGAGCGGCCGTCCGCGCGTCGGCGGTGGGGCCGCCTCCGTCGTCGACCGCGATGCCGTAGGTCGCCCGCCAGCCCGCGGGCAGGCGCAGGCTCAGCGACCACAGCATCGTGCCCGGGACCCGGGTCATGAGCGCGTCCCGGTACGTCGTCGCGTCGGCGAGCCCGGTGACGTCCACGAGCGCGCGGCGCACGCCGTCGCCGTCGCCCCGGTGCAGGAAGGTGTAGATCCGCTCGTGCCGGCTGCCCGGCACCTCCTCCACCAGGGGCGTGCCCTCCTGGGCGACCCGGCGCCACAGGGCCGCGCGCCGCTCGGTCGTGGGGTCGGCGGCGAGCGCCTCGATCGTCGGGCTGGTCGTGCGAGGCACGGGCGCGGGCCGGGGCGGCGGCGTCGCCGGTCCGCCGTCCCGCGGGGGGTCGTCGAAAGCGGTCATGCGTCCTGTCGCGGCTCCGGCTCGGGTACGGCGTCCACGGCGCCACCGTACCGCCGGTCGCGGCGCGCGAACTCCTCCACCGCGCGCCACAGGTGCCGCCGGTCGACGTCGGGCCACGGCTCGGGCAGGAAGACCATCTCCGCGTAGGCCGCCTGCCAGATCATGAAGTTGGACGTGCGCTGCTCCCCCGACGAGCGCAGGAAAAGGTCGACGTCGGGCAGGTCGGGCTCGTCGAGGTACTTCTGCACCGTCTTCTCCGTGACGCGCGCCGGGTTGATCCGGCCGGCCGCCGCCTCCCGGGCGATCGCCGCGGCGGCGTCGGCGATCTCGGCCCGGCCGCCGTAGTTGACGCACATCGTCAGGGTGCAGCGGTCGTTGCCCCTGGTCATCTCCTCGGCGACCTGCAGCTCCTTGATCACCGACCCCCACAGGCGCGGCGTGCGGCCCGCCCAGCGGATCCGCACGCCCCAGGACGACATCTCGTCGCGGCGTCGCCGGATGACGTCGCGGTTGAAGTTCATGAGGAACTTCACCTCGTCGGGCGACCGCTTCCAGTTCTCCGTGCTGAACGCGTACGCCGAGACGTGCTTCACGCCGATCTGCACGGCGCCCGCCACGACGTCGAGCAGGGACTTCTCCCCCTGCTTGTGCCCCTCCACGCGCGGCAGGCCGCGCGCGTTGGCCCAGCGGCCGTTGCCGTCCATGACGATCGCCACGTGGTTCGGCACGAACTGCGCCGGGATCGCCGGCGGCGTGGCCCCCGAGGGGTGCGGGTAGGGCTCGGCGTACTGCCGCGACGGACGCGGGGGCATCAGGCCTCTCTCTCGATCATGCGCAGGGAGCGCAGCGTGCGCTCCAGGTAGTACTGCGAATAGGCCGCCACGAGGCCGGACGCCTCCGTGCGGTGGCGGGGCTCCGACGCGTCGGCGGTGGTCCAGTCGCCGCCGAGCAGCGCCCCCAGCAGGGCGAACGTCTCGGGGGCCGGCGCGGTCGACCCGGGCGGGCGGCACCGGGAGCACACCGCGCCCCCCGTGCCGACGGAGAACGCGTGGTGCGGCCCCGGCTCTCCGCAGCGGGCGCACTCGGTGAACGACGCCGCCCAGCCGGCGACCGCCAGGGCCCGCAACAGGTAGGAGTCGAGCACCAGGCCCGGCGCGTGCGCGCGCTCGGACAGCGCCCGCAGCGCACCCGCGAGCAGCCAGTACTGCTGCACCGCGGGCTCGTGCTCGGCCGCGACCAGCCGGTCGGCGGCCTCGAGCATCGCGGCACCCGAGGTGTACAGGGCGTAGTCCTCGCAGATCGCGCGCGCGTACGGGCCCACCGTCTCGACCTGCGTCACCGTGTCCAGGGACCGCCCGGTGTGCAGCTGGACGTCGACCACCATGAACGGCTCGAGCCGCGCGCCGAACCGCGACGACGTGCGCCGCACCCCCCGCCCGACGGCGCGCACCTTGCCGTGCTCGCGCGTGAGGAACGTGACGATGCGGTCGGCCTCGCCCAGCTTGTGGGTGCGCAGCACGATCGCGTCGTCTCGGTACAGGGGCACGGGTCCATTATCGGCCATCCCGCCGACAGGGCGGGCTTCGGCGCGACACGGCTCGGGGATGTCGCCGCCGGAGGGGTTGTCGGAATACCTAGCGGGGGTATAGGTTGACGGAACCAGTTACCCCCAGGGGGTATTCGAGCGACGAGGAGATCACGATGAGCACGAGCGAGTTCCAGGTCACCGGCATGACGTGCGGCCACTGCGAGCTGTCCGTCCGCGAGGAGGTCGGCCAGGTCCCCGGCGTCGAGGAGATCGAGGTCAGCGCCCAGACCGGCAGGCTCGTCGTCTCCGGGTCGGAGACCGTCGAGGTGTCCAAGGTCCTGGCGGCCGTGGACGAGGCCGGCTATTCGGCGGTGCGAGTCGGATGAACGCCGCAGGACGACTGACCGCCTACGGGGCGGGCCTCGCCGTGGCGTTCGCGGGGGCGTTCGTCGCCGCGGGGGCCGTCGTCCCCGACGGCGCGGCCCAGCCACAGCAGGCGGCCCAGCCACAGCAGGCGGCCCAGCCACAGCAGGAGGTCGGAGGAGAGCAGATGGAGGATCACGAGGCCATGAGCGAGGACCAGGCAGGGCAGAGCCCGAGCACCGAGAGCCCGCACGGAACGGCGATCGCCCAGGACGGGTTCCAGCTGTCGCCCGTGCACGCCCCCGGGTCCGTCGACGAGGCCGGCGACCTGCGCTTCCAGGTCCTGGACGCGACCGGCGATCCGGTAACCCGCTTCCGGACGGCCCACGACAAGGACCTGCACCTGATCGTCGTCCGCTCGGACGGCAGCGAGTTCCGCCACGTGCACCCCGACCTCGATGCGGCAACGGGCACGTGGAGCATCCCCTGGGAGTGGGCCGAGGCCGGCACCTACCGGGCGTACGTCGACTTCGTCCCCGCCGCGGGCGACGACGGCCAGAGCGTCACGCTGACCCGCACGGTCCAGGTCGCGGGCGACTTCTCGCCCGTGACGCCCGAGCCCACCGCGACCGACGAGGTCGACGGCTTCACGGTCGAGCTCGCGGGGGACCTCGCGGCGGGCACGACCAGCGACCTCACCCTCTCCGTGAGCCGCGACGGTGAGCCCGTGACGACCTTGGAGCCCTACCTCGGGGCGTTCGGGCACCTCGTCGCCCTGCGCGAGGGCGACCTGGCCTACCTGCACGTCCACGCCGCCGGTGCCGACCCGGCCGAGGGCGACACCGCCGGCCCGGAGATTGCGTTCGCGGCCGAGGCACCCACAGCCGGCCGATACCTCCTGTACCTCGACTTCCAGGTCGAGGGCCAGGTCCACACCGCCCAGCTCGTGCTGGACGCCGGTCGCGGCCGCGCCGCACTCGACGCCACCGGCCACTCCGGTCACTGACCCCGCTGCCACGGCGCGACGACAGCACGACCCCGAGTGCGCCGACGCCGGGCACGCAGAGAGAAGGAAGACTCGAATGAGGACATCCGCACCCCCGGTCGGGGGACCCAGCGTCGAGCTGAACATCGGCGGGATGACCTGCGCCTCCTGCGCGATGCGGATCGAGAAGAAGCTCAACAAGCTCGAGGGCGTCTCCGCCACGGTCAACTACGCCACCGAGAAGGCGAAGGTCACCGTGCCCGACGGGTACGACCCGTCGCTGCTGATCGCCGAGGTCGAGAAGACCGGGTACACCGCGGCCCTGCCGCAGCCCACGCGGACCGGGAAGGAGTCGCGGGGATCCGGGGACGACCCAGAGGCCGACGCCGAGCTCACCTCGCTCCGTCAGCGCCTCGTCGGCTCGGTCGTGCTCACCCTCCCGGTGATCGCGATGGCCATGATCCCGGCGCTGCAGTTCACGTACTGGCAGTGGCTCTCGCTCGCGCTCGCCGCGCCGGTCGTCGTGTGGGCCGCGTGGCCGTTCCACAAGGCCGCGTGGACCAACCTCAAGCACGGCACCGCGACGATGGACACGCTCATCTCGATGGGGACGTCCGCCGCGTTCCTGTGGTCGCTGTACGCGCTGTTCCTCGGCACGGCCGGCACGCCCGGCATGACCCACCCCTTCGAGCTCACGATCGCGCCCTCGGACGGTGCAGCGAACCTCTACCTCGAGGTCGGCGCGGGCGTCACGATGTTCATCCTGGCCGGGCGCTACTTCGAGAAGCGGTCCAAGCGTCAGGCCGGGGCGGCGCTGCGCGCGCTCCTCGAGCTCGGCGCCAAGGAGGTCGCGGTGCTGCGCGGCGGCGTCGAGACGAAGATCGCGGTCGACGACCTGCAGGTCGGCGACGAGTTCGTCGTGCGCCCGGGCGAGAAGATCGCGACCGACGGCGTGGTCGTCTCCGGCACGTCCGCCGTCGACGCCTCGATGCTGACCGGCGAGTCGGTGCCGGTCGAGGTCGCCGAGGGTGACGCCGTCACGGGCGCCACGGTCAACGCCGGCGGCCGGCTCGTGGTCCGCGCCACGCGGATCGGGTCCGACACGCAGCTGGCCCAGATGGCCAGGCTCGTCGAGGACGCGCAGACCGGCAAGGCCGAGGTGCAGCGCCTGGCCGACAGGATCTCCGGCATCTTCGTCCCGATCGTCATCGCGGTCGCCGTCGTCACGCTCGGCGCCTGGCTGGGGGCGGGATTCTCCGCGACGGCGGCGTTCACGGCCGCGGTCGCCGTCCTCGTCATCGCGTGCCCCTGCGCCCTGGGCCTGGCGACCCCGACCGCACTGCTGGTCGGCACGGGTCGCGGCGCCCAGATGGGCATCCTGATCAAGGGGCCCGAGGTCCTGGAGTCGACCCGCAAGGTCGACACCGTCGTGCTGGACAAGACCGGCACCGTCACGACCGGCAGGATGACGCTGGTCGACGTGGTCACCGAACCGGGCACGGACCGGGCCGAGCTGTTGCGGCTGGCCGGCGCGCTGGAGGACGCCTCCGAGCACCCGATCGCGCAGGCGATCGCCAAGGGCGCCACGCAGGAGACCGGCGCCCTGCCGGCTCCCGAGGACTTCGCCAACATCGAGGGCCAGGGAGTCCAGGGCGTCGTCGACGGGCACGGCGTGCTGGTGGGCCGCGAGTCGCTGCTGGCCGAGTGGTCGCAGCACCTCAGCGACGACCTGGCCCGGGCGAAGGCCCGCGCCGAGAGCGAGGGCAAGACGGTCGTGGCCGCCGGGTGGGACGGCCGTGCTCGCGGCATCCTCGTGGTCGCCGACACCGTCAAGCCCACCAGCGCACAGGCGGTCGCCGAGCTCAAGGAGCTCGGGCTGACGCCGGTGCTGCTGACCGGTGACAACGAGGCCGTCGCACGGCAGATCGCCGCCGAGGTCGGCATCGACGAGGTCATCGCCGAGGTGATGCCCCGGGACAAGTCCGACGTCGTCCGGCGGCTGCAGGACCAGGGCAGGGTCGTGGCGATGGTCGGAGACGGCGTCAACGACGCCCCGGCCCTCGCCCAGGCCGACCTCGGCCTGGCGATGGGGACCGGGACCGACGTCGCCATCGAGGCGTCCGACATCACCCTGGTCCGGGGCGACCTACGCAGTGCCGTCGACGCGATCCGCCTGTCACGCAAGACCCTGAGCACGATCAAGACCAACCTGTTCTGGGCCTTCGCCTACAACACGGCGGCGATCCCGGTCGCCGCGCTCGGCATGCTCAACCCCATGCTCGCCGGCGCGGCGATGGCGTTCTCCAGCGTCTTCGTCGTCGGCAACAGCCTGCGGCTGCGCGGGTTCAGGAGCGTCGCCACCCGATGACGACGAGAGCCCCCGGGGACCTCCCCGGGGGGCTCTCGTCGTCGGTCCGCTGCCGTCAGGCGCGCGCGGCGCGGTTCACCGCGGAGACGATCGCCTTGAGGGACGCGGTGGTGATCGACGAGTCGATGCCCACGCCCCACAGCACGTCGTCGCCCACCTGGCACTCGACGTAGGCCGCGGCGGAGGCGTCGCCGCCCTCGGACAGGGCGTGCTCGGCATAGTCCAGCACCCGCACGTCGACGCCGTCCTTGCCGATAGCGTCGACGAAGGCCGCGAGCGGGCCGTTGCCCGTGCCCTCGAGGGTCACCTCGGAGCCGCGGTCCACGACGTCGACGGACAGCGTGGTCGCGCCGCCCTCGGACGCCGTCGTGCGCGTCTCGCGGAGCGTGAAGCGCCCCCAGTGCTCCAGCCCGCGGGCGTCCCCGGGGGCCACGGGCAGGTACTCGTCGCTGAACATCCGCCAGATGTCGGCGCCCGTGACCTCGCTGCCCTCGGCGTCGGTGTGCCGCTGCACGACGCCGGAGAACTCGATCTGCAGCCGCCGCGGCAGGTCCAGCGAGTGCTCCGTGGACAGCAGGTAGGCGATCCCGCCCTTGCCGGACTGGGAGTTGACCCGGATCACGGCCTCGTACGAGCGGCCGACGTCCTTCGGGTCGATCGGCAGGTAGGGCACGCCCCAGGTCAGGGCGTCGACGGGCTTGCCCTCGGCCTCCGCGCGCGCAGCCAGGTGCTCGAAGCCCTTCTTGATCGCGTCCTGGTGCGACCCCGAGAACGCCGTGAACACCAGGTCGCCGACGTACGGGTGCCGCTCGTGCACCGGCAGCTGGTTGCAGTGCTCCACGGTGCGGCGGATCGCGTCGATGTCGCTGAAGTCGATCTGCGGGTCGACGCCCTGGCTGAACAGGTTCATGCCCAGGGTCACCAGGTCGACGTTGCCGGTGCGCTCGCCGTTGCCGAACAGGCAGCCCTCGATGCGGTCGGCGCCGGCCTGGTAGCCCAGCTCGGCCGCGGCGACCGCCGTGCCCCGGTCGTTGTGCGGGTGCAGCGAGAGCACCACGTTCTCGCGGTGCTTCAGGTGCCGGTTCATCCACTCGATCGAGTCGGCGTACACGTTGGGCGTGGCCATCTCGACCGTGGCCGGCAGGTTGACGATCACCGGGCGCTCGGGCGTCGGCTCCATGACGTCCAGCACCTCGTTGCAGATGCGGACCGCGAACTCGAGCTCCGTGCCGGTGTACGACTCCGGCGAGTACTCGTAGTAGACCGTCGTCTCGGGGATCGTCTCCTCGAGCTTGCGGCACAGCCGAGCGCCCTGCAGGGCGATGTCGACGATGCCGTCCATGTCGGTGCGGAACACGACCTCGCGCTGCAGGATCGACGTCGAGTTGTAGAGGTGCACGATCGCCTGCTTGGCGCCGCGGATCGCGTCGTAGGTGCGCTCGATGAGGTGGTCGCGGCACTGGGTCAGCACCTGGATGACGACGTCGTCGGGGATGCGGTTCGTCTCGATGAGCATCCGCACGAAGTCGTAGTCGGTCTGCGACGCCGACGGGAAGCCGACCTCGATCTCCTTGTAGCCCATGCGTACGAGCAGGTCGAACATGCGCAGCTTGCGCTCGGCGTCCATCGGCTCGATCAGCGCCTGGTTGCCGTCGCGCAGGTCGACGGCGCACCAGCGCGGGGCCTTCGTGATCCGCTTGTCCGGCCACGTCCGGTCGGGGACGGAGACCTGGATCTGCTCATGGAACGGGGCGTAGCGGGTGTAAGGCATCCCGGAGGGGCGCTGCGGGTTGGCGCCGGCGATGCCGTGGGGGTGCGGGGAGGTCTGCATGGTGATGCGTCCTTCGGTGGGGCTCGGTGACCGCGTCCCGGATCGGTCCGACGGTCGTGACCTGTCGGCCGGCACACCAAAGCCTCCGCGGCGGGGTGACCGGCCTCTAGAGAGCCCCGCCGCGGCACCGAAGGAGAAGGCTCACCGCGCGATGCACGCTGTCACCGTACACCTTCGGGCCGGGGCGACACCCGGCGTCCGGGATGCGGCGCGCGCGCACAAGCGGGCCGGTTCGGCGGGCCGCGGACGGTCCCGCGGCTCGTCAGCGCCGGGCGCGCAGCGCGGCGTCGACGGCCGGGTCGCCGAGCGCCCCGAGCCAGTCCAGCAGGGCGGGGTACGTCGACGGGTTGGACGCCACGTGCGGCCGCAGGTGCGGCGACTCCTGGACGATCCGCGCCAGGTCGGCCAGCGGGGTCGTCGGGTCGAGCGCCTGCGCCGCGGACCACGGCGAGCCGGGGACGTCCGCCACCGGCGGCAGCACCTGCGTCGAGTCGCCGCCCGACCGACCGCCGGGCACCGCGCCCCACGAGGCGTCGCGCACCGGCTCGATCCGCTGGGTCGCATCCATCGGCGCGGCGGTCGCGTACGGCGTCTGCTGCGGCGAGGTCTGCTGCGGCGAGGTCTGCTCGTACGGCGCGGAGACCGTCCAGGGCTGGTCGACCTGGGCGAGCGCGCCGGTCGGCGTCTCCTCGACCTCGGCGGGCTCGTCGGGCTCGTCGGGCGCCTCCGGCTCGCTCGCGACCAGCTCGCGCACCGACGCGGGCACGAGCAGCGCGCCGAGGGCGACACCCGGCAGGGCGAACGTCACGAGCAGCTCCTCGACGTTCGCCTCCCACCCCCGCCCGGCCCGGGCGACGACGATCACCAGGCCCAGGACCACCAGGACGCACGCCGCACCGACCGCGGTGGTGTGCCCGCTGCGCGGGTCGCGGACCAGAGCCCGGCGCGCCACGAGCGCGACCACGACCATCAGCACGCCGACGATGAGGCGCAGCACGAGGCTGACCCCGAAGCTGCCCGAGGCGAGCCGCACCATGGCGACGAGCGCCACGAACGCCGCCACGAGCATCACGAGGTCGAGGCAGCGCACGGCGACGGACACCCAGCGCGCGGCGCGCACGTCCTGCGGATCGTCCGCGACCGCCGCGAGGTCGTCCAGCACCCGGCGCGCGCCGCACGCGGCGACGACGGGCAGGAGGAGGAGGCCGAGCCGCTGCCCGTGCACGCTCTCGAACCACGGGGACTCCTCGCCGCCGGCGAAGAGCACGAGCTCGACGGACACGGCCGCGCCCACCGCGAGCAGCACCACGCCGGCGACCAGGTCGCCGCGCAGGTACGACGCGGCGGTCAGCCACAGCACGCCGATCACCAGGACGGCGTTGAGCGCCCCGACCACGACCGCCGGCCACGCGTCGCCGGTGGCCAGGGCCATGACGGGTGTCGCCAGCGCACCCAGCCCCACCAGGGCGGCGACGACGGGCAAGGTCGGGCGCCACGTCGGCGCCAGGGCGAGCGTCGCGCCGGCGAGACCGAGCACCACGCCGGCCCCGACCTGACCCTCGCCGGCGTCGGGGCGCACGGCGTCGAGCACGAGGTAGGCGAGCGCCACCAGGAGGTAGGGGACACAGCCGATCGTCCGCCCCCGCGGCGTCGTCAGCGCGTCCCAGGACGGCGCGCCGAGCCCGGCACGACGCAGGTAGGGCACGGCGAGGACCAGCAGGGTCAGCACGGTCGCGAGGACGACCTCGATCCGGTCGCTGCCACGGTGGGTGAGGTCCCACGGCATCGGCAGCGCCACCAGCAGGGCGAGCGCGGCCACCACGTCGCGCACGACCTCCCGGGTCGCCGCGCCGGCGAACGGCGAGCGCGGTGCGTCGGGGGTGGCGTCGTCAGTCATGCGTGGGGTCTCCTCGGCTCGGGACGGTGGGCTCGGGTGCGCCCGCATCGTTTCTACCCGACGCGACCCCCGCACGACACGCGGGGCGCGCGCACGTCGGTCACACCGCGCGGGATCGGCGTCGCACGGGACGTCGACCCGGGCATCGACCGGGTCAGATCCCGAGCTGGTACACGCCCCAGTAGGCGAGCGTGAGCAGGAGGGCGAGCGACCCGGCGACGACGCACCAGAACGTGAGGTGCGCGGGCCAGCCGCGCGCGACGACGACCCCCGTGACCTCCTGGGCGCCGGCTCCGGCGGCACCGCCCGCGGTGGCTGCCTCGGCCTGGCGGGCCGACCGCGCGTCCGCGATCCGGCGCACGACGAGCGCACCCGCCACCGCCGTCGCGACCCCGAGGAGCCGCACCCCGACCCAGCCGCCCTGGACGACGAGGTCGTCGCGCTCGTAGTCGAGCGCGAGCCGTGCGACCGCGAGGAGGTAGGCGACGAGGGCGACCATGGTGGCGACGGAGCCCACGCCGAGCCCCGCCAGCGCCGGGCCCAGGCCGCGGGCGAGCCGTGGGGCCGGCGCGAGCGAGCGCGGGCGCACCAGCCGCCGCACCACCGCGTGCACCGCCCACACCAGCGGCCCGAGCACGAGCAGCCCCAGGCCGGCGAGCACCGCGCCCACGACGATGTCGCCGTTGCCCCACCACCGCGGCTGCGGCACGGCGGAGGCGAGGTACAGCTGGTTCGGCCGGTCGCCGGCGACCCGCGGGTCCGCGTCCGCTGTGCCGGGCATGCCCTGCACCCAGGTCGCGGCGTCGCGGGCGAAGTCGGGGTGCAGGTGGTACTCGGTCCCGCCGTCGGCGACGGGCGTCGGCACGTTGATGCCGTGGTTGGCTCCCGCGTAGAAGCGCACGGTCGTCGGCGCCTGGTCGCCGCCGACGGCGGTGTCGGCGATGATCTCGCGCGCCCCCTGCTCGACGGGCATCGACGGGTCCGCGGTGCCGTACACGACGAGCACCGGCGCGGTCTGCTGCTCGAGCCAGGGCCGGACGTCGAAGTCCGCGTACTCGAAGCCGCCGCCCGGAAGCTGCATCCCGACCGCGCGCGGGATGGCGCGGAAGACCTGCTCGGGCACGCCGGTGTTGCGCAGGTAGCTGTCGACGGCGAACGCCGCCTGCTGGCGCGGCGGGACCACCGGCGCCGAGACGAGGATCGTGAACGCGATGCCCGGGTCCTGGGCCTGCATCACGGGGACGATCCAGGTGCCCTCGGACTCGCCGTACACCCCGACGTGCTGCGGGTCCACGCCGTCGATCGTGCGCAGCAGGTCGACCGAACGCCCGTAGTCGCCGGCCATCGCGACGTAGTCACGGTCGCGCGTCGTGTAGGTGTCCAGGCGCTTGTCGGGCACCAGGGTGACGACGCCGGCACTGGCCAGCGCGGTGGCCGACTCCCTGAAGGCCTGGGTCGACTTGCCGGTCCCCGCGCCGTGCACGTAGACGACGCCGGGCCGGTCGGCCAGGATCTCGCCGCGGGCGTCGACCGGCTGGCGCAGCAGCCCGCCGACCTGGGTCCCGTCGAGCGGGACCGTGACCGGCGTCTCGCGCACCTCGTACTGCCCGACATCGCCGATCTGGTCGGCCACCGCGGGGTCGACGCCGTGGATCGACGTGTCGGCGGTCGCGGGCACCAGATGGTCGGACACCGGGACCGGGTCCCACTGCGGGCCGGCCACGGCGCCGGTCAGCGCCAGCCCCACGAGAATCGCCGCAGTCGTCGCAATCGTCCGGAACACCACGAAGAGCGATGCTACTCGGGCCCACGGACGCCGGCGCCGGGGCGTTCCCCCGCGTCACCCGGGGGAACGCCTCCGCACCGCGCCGGCGCAGGGTCGTCAGGGCCGGTCAGAACCCCAGTCGCTGCAGCTGCTTGGGGTCGCGCTGCCAGTCCTTGGCCACCTTCACGTGCAGGTCGAGGTAGACCCGCGTCCCGAGCAGCTTCTCGATCCCGCGACGCGCCGTCGTGCCGACCTCGCGCAGGCGCGAGCCGCCCTTGCCGATGACGATCGCCTTCTGGCTCTCGCGCTCGACGAACAGGTTGACGCGCACGTCCAGCAGCGGCGGGCGGCCCTTCGCCTCGTCGCCGGAGCCCTCGCGCTCGACGATCTCGTCGACGACGACCGCGAGCGAGTGCGGCAGCTCGTCGCGCACGCCCTCGAGCGCCGCCTCGCGCACGAGCTCGGCGACCATGACCTGCTCGGGCTCGTCGGTGAGCTCGCCCCCGGGGTAGAGCTCGGGCCCCTCGGGCAGGTGCGAGACGAGGACGTCGGTGAGCTCGCCCACCTGGTACCCGTCCTTCGCGGACACGGGCACGATCGCCGTCCACTCGCGGTCCAGGGACCGGGCCAGCTGGTCGACGGCGATCAGGTGCTCCGCGAGCCGGCCGCGGTCGACCAGGTCGGCCTTGGTGACGACCGCGACGACGGGCACCGCGCGGCGCCCCGACATCAGCGGGGCGAGCCGGTCGGCGATGAACTTGTCGCCCGGCCCGATCTTCTGGTCGGCGGGCAGGCAGAACGCGACCACGTCCACCTCGCTCAGGGTCTCGGCGACGAGGTCGTTCAGCCGCTGCCCGAGCAGCGTCCGCGGCCGGTGCAGACCCGGCGTGTCCACCAGCACGAGCTGGGCGTCGTCGCGGTGCACGATGCCGCGGATCGTGTGCCGCGTGGTCTGCGGGCGCGCCGACATGATGGCGACCTTCTCGCCCACGAGCGCGTTGGTGAGCGTCGACTTGCCGACGTTCGGCCGGCCGACGAGGCAGGCGAAGCCGGAGCGGTGCTCGGGCGCGGGGCCGGAGGTGGCGGGTCCCGAGGAGGTGGGGGTCATGCGTGTGCTTCCTTCTGGTCTGGCGGGACGACGGCGTCGCCCGCTGCTGGGTGGTCGGCGGTCGCCGGGGCGATCCGGCGCGCCAGGAGGGTCGCGAGCTTCTTGCGGCGGCCCTCCACGTGCTCGGCCTCGAGGTGCAGCCCGCCGACGTCGGCCGCCGAGCCGGTGAGCGGCACCTTGCCGAGCGCCTTGGCGAGCAGTCCGCCCGCAGTGTCCACGTCGTCGTCGTCGAGCCGCAGGTCGAAGAGGTCGCCCAGCTCGTCGACGGGCAGGCGTGCCGGCACGCGGAACGTGCCGTCGCCGAGGTCCTCGGGCTCGTCCTCACGGGCGGTGTCGTGCTCGTCGGTGAGCTCGCCGACGAGCTCCTCGATGACGTCCTCGACGGTCACCAGGCCCGCGATGCCGCCGTACTCGTCCACGACGACGGCGATGTGCGACCGGGACGCCTGCATGTCGCGCAGCAGGTCGTCGGCGGGCTTCGACTCGGGGACGAACACGGCGTCGCGCGCCACCTCGGCCACCGGCCGGCCGACGGCGCCGGGGTCGGCCTCCAGGACGCGGGCGACGTCCTTGAGGTAGGCGACGCCCACCAGGTCGTCGACGTCGTCGCCCACGACGGGCACCCGCGAGTACCCCGAGCGCAGGAAGAGCCGCATCGCCTTGCGCAGCGGCGTGGCGGCGGCGACCGTGACCATGTCGGTGCGCGGCACCATGACCTCGCGGGTCAGCGTGCCGCCGAGCTCGACGACGGAGCGGATGAGCTCCCGCTCGGCGTCCTCGATCGCGGCGTTGTCCCGGACGCGCTCCGCTACCTCGCGCAGCGCGTCCTCGCCGGGCGGCTGCTCCGCCTCGCGGTCACCGGTACGCACGGTGAGCCAGGCGGAGCCGCGGTGCACGACCGTCAGCGGCCCGGCGAGCGACACCAGCACCGCCAGCGGCCGTCGCAGCCCGAGCGCGCGCGGGCTGAGCCGCACGAAGACGACGCCGGCCGCGAGCCCCGCCACGCCCGCGCCGAGCAGCACCTGCCACCACGCGTCGAGCCAGTCGACGAGCAGCAGCGTCACCGACGCGAGGGCCACCGTCTCCGCGACGACCCGCACCAGGGCGAACGTCGCGACGGCGGCGGGCGGGTCCTCGACGAGCGCCTGCACGGACCGCAGCCGTGCCAGGCGCGTGCGCCGGGCGGTGTCGGTGAGGCCGGGCGACGTCTCCGCGTCGGCGAGCGCGTCCGCGACGGCCGACCGCGTGACGCGCAGCGCGGCCGCCTCGCCGGCCGAGAGCATGCCCGCCAGCGCCAGCGCGACGAGGCCGACGACGGTGAGGAGCAGGTCCGGGGCGTCCATGACGCCGCTCAACGGCCGGCGAGGAACGTGAGCAGGAGGCGGCGCTGCAGCGCGAACATCTCCTTCTCCTCCTCCGGCTCCGCATGGTCGTACCCCAGCAGGTGCAGGATCCCGTGGGTGGTCAGGAGCAACAGCTCCTCCACGGTGGAGTGGCCCGCCACGACGGCCTGCTCGGCGGCCACCTCGGGGCAGAGCACGATGTCGCCGAGCGTGCCGGCCGGGGTCTCGTCGCCCTCGCGGCCGGGCCGCAGCTCGTCCATCGGGAACGACAGCACGTCCGTCGGACCGGGCTCGTCCATCCACTGCACGTGCAGCTCGGACATCACCGTCGTGTCCACGAACAGGATGGACAGCTCGCTCTGCGGGTGCACGTGCATCGCGTCGAGCACGTAGCGGCCGAGCGCGGCGAACTCCGCCTCGTCGACCTCCACCCCCGACTCGTTCGCAATCTCGATGCTCATTCGGCGATCACCGACGTCCTCCTCGCTCGTGCTGCCCGCGGCCCTGCCGGCGCTGCTCCGGCCGGGCGGTGGCGACGTCCCAGCGGCCGTAGGCGTCGATGATGTCGCTGACCAGGCGGTGCCGCACGACGTCGGCTGACGTGAGCCGGCAGAACTCGACGTCGTCGACGCCGGTGAGGATGTCCTCGACGACGCGCAGGCCGGACGTCGTCCCGCCGGGCAGGTCGACCTGCGTCGCGTCGCCGGTGATGACCATCGTGGAGCCGAATCCTAGGCGCGTGAGGAACATCTTCATCTGCTCGGCGGAGGTGTTCTGCGCCTCGTCAAGAATAATAAAAGAATCGTTCAAACTTCTTCCCCGCATGAACGCCAGCGGCGCCACCTCGATCGTCCCGGCCTCGACGAGCTTGGGGATCGCGTCGGGGTCCATCATGTCGTGCAGCGCGTCGTACAGCGGCCGCAGGTACGGGTCGATCTTCTCCGTCAGCGTGCCGGGCAGATACCCGAGCCGTTCCCCCGCCTCCACCGCGGGCCGCGTGAGGATGATCCGGTTGACCCGCTTCGCCTGCAGCGCCTGCACGGCCTTGGCCATCGCCAGGTACGTCTTGCCGGTGCCGGCCGGGCCGATGCCGAACGTGATGGTGTTCGCGTCGATCGCCTCGACGTAGCGCTTCTGGCCGAGCGTCTTGGGGCGGATCGTGCGGCCGCGGCTCGACAGGATGTTGAACGTCAGCACCTCGGCCGGGCGCTGCGCCGTCGCCGCCGTGAGCATGCGCACCGAGCGGGTGACGACGTCCGGCGTGAGCGGCGTGCCCGCCTCGACGACCTCGACCAGCTCGTCGAGCAGCCGCGCGACGAGCGCGACCTCGCCCGCCGGGCCGCGCACCGCGATCTCGTTACCACGGGCGTGCACGTCGACCCCGGGGAACCCTCCCTCGACGGCCCTGAGCACCGAGTCCCCGCTGCCGAGCAGCGCCACCATCGGCACGTGCGCCGGCACCACGATGCGATGCTCGCTGGAACGCTCGCTGGGCTGTGCGCTGCTGTGCTCCGGAGGGGGCGAGGCGTGCGGTGTGGATGTCATGAGCCGGCTCGCGCCTCGGCACTCCTTCTCGGGCAGGTGGTGGGTCTCGCGGGCGCTCGATCGCCCGGTGCCCAGTCTATCGACGGCCTCAGGCGGGGCTCCACCCCAATTGCGTCCCCGCGAGGACGTGCCCGTGCACGTGGAAGACGCTCTGCCCGGCGCGGGGGCCGGAGTTGAAGATGAACCGGTACTGGCCGTCGGCGAGGTCCTGCGCCACGCGGTCGGCCACCTCGACGACCTCCGCGAGGAGCTCCGGGTCCGCGGCCGCCAGGACGGAGACGTCGCCGTGGTGCTCCCTCGGCACGACCAGCACGTGCACGGGCGCCTTGGGGTCGATGTCCCGGAAGGCGATGATCCGCTCGGTGCTGGCGACGACGTCGGCGGGGACGTCGCCCGCCACGATCTTGCAGAACAGGCAGTCGGCGGCGGCGTCGTTCCCGGGGCTGGTCATGCAGGCACCGTACCGCCCCGGGTGGCCGGGTTCAGCCCCAGCGGCCGAGGCGCTGGCTGAGCAGCGCGATCGCCACGGGCCCGGCGGTCGACGTGCGCAGCACGTGCGGGCCCAGTCGAGCCGGGACGGCCCCCGCCCCGGCGAGGGCGGCGACCTCCGCGTCGGAGATCCCGCCCTCGGGCCCGACGACGACGAGCAGCTCGGGTGCCGCGGCGGGCCCGGAGGTCCCGGCGGGCTCGACCGGCGAAGCGGGCAGCGCGACGTCCGCGAGCGGAGTCGTCGCGTCCTCGTGCAGCACGACGACGGCGCCGCCGCCCGCGACCACCGCGCGCGTGCGGTCGGTGAGCTGCCGGCTGGTGAGCGGTTCGGCGACGGGCGGCAGGCACGCGCGCCGCGCCTGCTTGACGGCGGAGCGGACCGTGGCCACCCATTTCGCGCGCGACTTCGCCGCGCGCTGCCCCCGCCAGATCACCACCGACCGCTCCGCCTGCCACGGCACGACGGCGTCGACCCCCACCTCGACGGCGGCCTCGACCGCGAGCTCGTCACGGTCGCCCTTGGCGAGCGCCTGGACCAGCGTGAGCACGACGGCCGGCGCGGGCTCGACGACCACCTCGTCGACGCGCAGGTGCACCTCGGAGCCCACGACCGACTCGACGACGCAGCACAGCCGCAGGCCGGCCCCGTCCACGACGTCGATCCGCTCCCCCGGGGCGCGCCGCTGGACCACCCCGGCGTGCCGACCCTCCGCGCCGTCGAGCACGTAGCGTGCTCCGGGCGCGAGCGCGCCCAGGTCGCCGCCCTCCGCGAGGAAGACGGGGGCGCTCATCGCGTCGCCCCGGGGAGCGTCGACCCGCCGGAGCTCACCGGCCGCTCAGCTTGTCCCGCAGCCGCGTGAACACGCCCGGGTGCGCCGACGCCAGGCGCGGCTCTGGCCGCTCCTCGCCGCGCAGGGTGGCGAGCGAGCGCAGCAGCTCGGTCTGCTCCTCGTCCAGGGCCGTCGGGACCTGGACGTCGACGTGCACGTTGAGGTCGCCGCGGCCGCCCGCGTGCAGGTGCCCGACGCCGAGCCCCTTCAGCGTCACGACCTGCCCCGGCTGGGTGCCGGGCCGCAGGTCGATCTCCTGCGGGCCGTCGAGCGTCTCCAGGTCGAGCACCGTGCCGAGCGCGGCGGCCGTCATCGGGACGGGCAGCGTGCAGTGCAGGTCGTCGCCGCGCCGCACGAACACCTCGTGCGGCTTCTCGCGGATCTCGACGTACAGATCGCCCGCGGGGCCCCCGCCGGGGCCGACCTCGCCCTGCGCGGTGAGCTTGATGCGCGTGCCGGTGTCGACGCCCGCGGGGACGTTGACGGTCAGCGTCCGGCGGGAGCGGACGCGGCCCTCGCCCGAGCAGTCGGGGCACGGCTCCGGGATGACGGTGCCGAAGCCCTGGCACGCCGCGCAGGGGGCCGTCGTCATGACCTGGCCGAGGAACGACCGGGCGACGCGCTGCACGTTGCCGCGACCCTGGCAGACCTCGCAGGTCTTGGGCGAGGTGCCCGGGCGGCAGCCGTCGCCGGCGCAGGTGCCGCAGACCACGGCCGTGTCGACCTGGAGCTCGCGCTTGGCGCCGAACGTGGCCTCGGCGAGGTCGACGTCCATGCGCACCAGGGCGTCCTGGCCGCGTCGCGCGCGCGGCACGGGCCCGCTGGGCGCGCCCCCGCCGCCGAAGAACGTCTCGAAGATGTCTTGGAAGCCGAAGCCGTTGCCGAACCCGCCGCCGGCGCCGCCGCCGGGCGCGGTGGGGTCCACTCCCATGTCGTACTGCTGGCGCTTGTCCGGGTGGGACAGCACCTCGTAGGCGCGGGCGACGTCCTTGAACCTCTCCTCGCCGGCCTCGCCGGCGACGTCGGGGTGCAGCTCGCGGGCGAGCTTGCGGTACGCCTTCTTGATCTGCTCGGCCGAGGCGTCGCGCGGGACGCCGAGGGTCTCGTAGTAGTCGGTCACAGGTCTCTCTTGGTCAGGTGGTCGGTAGAGGTCAGTTCGGCAGCACGCGGGACAGATAGCGGGCCACCGCGCGCACGGACGCGATCGTGCCGGGGTAGTCCATCCGGGTGGGGCCGATGGAGCCCAGGATGGCGACGGTGTCGCCGTCGGTGCCGTACCCGGACGCGACGACGGAGGCTTCCGTCAGCCCGTCCAGGCGGTTCTCGTGCCCGATGCGGACGCCGACGCCGGCCCCGCCCGGCGGGTCCGTCGCCATCTCGGTGAGCAGGCCGAGCAGGACGACCTGCTCCTCGAGCGCCTCCAGGACGGGGCTGAGCGCGTGCTCGAACCGCATGTCGGCGCGCGCGAGGTTCGCCGTCCCGGCCAGGACGATGCGCTCCTCGCTCTGGGTGCCGAGCGTGTCGACGACGAGGTCCGCGATCCCCCGCGCGAGCGGGACGAGGTCCGGCGCGACCCCGGCGACGACCCGACCGAAGGCCTCGGGCAGCTCCGAGAGCCGCTTGCCGGCGGCCGCCGCGTTGAGCCGTGCCCGCAGCTCGCCGAGCGAGCCCTCGTCCGGGATGCCGGGGTGGTCGGCCGCGACGTCGGGGGCGGGCGACTCGACCGACGCGACCGTCGGCTCGGCGTCGGCGGCGCCGGTGACGTCCAGGTAGCGCTGCTCGACCCGCCCGGTGTCCGTGATGACGACGACGAGCAGCCGCACGCCGCCGACCGGCACCAGCTCCAGGTGCCGCAGGCCGGACAGCCGCAGGGACGGGTACTGCACCACCGCGACCTGGCCGGTGAGCTGGGCGATGAGGCGCCCGGCGCGGCCGAGGATGTCGTCCAGGTCGACGGCCTCGGACAAGAACGTCTCGATCGCCCGCCGCTGGGGGGCCGTCAGCGGGCGCACCTCGGCGAGGCGGTCGACGAAGAGCCGGTACCCCTTGTCGGTGGGCACGCGGCCCGCCGACGTGTGCGGCTGCGCGATGTACCCGGCCTCCTCGAGGGCGGCCATGTCGTTCCGGATGGTCGCGGGCGAGACCCCGAGGCCGTGCCGCTCGGTGAGCACCCGGGAGCCCACGGGCTCGCGGGTGTGGACGTAGTCCTCGACGATCGCGCGCAGCACCGCCAGACGACGCTCCTCGCTCACGCGTGCTCCCCTCGTGCCGTCGGTTCTGCGTGCCGCCGGTCCTGAGTGCCGTGCCGCCGCCCGCCCGGGGCCGCGGTCACTTAGCACTCTGAAGTCCCGAGTGCCATCCTACGCGGCGCCGCGCCCGGTCCGCCGAGCGGCCGGCGTGCCGCGCACCACGTCTGAGGTACCTCACCCGCGTCCGAGGCATGCCGGGGGCCGAAGATGCGGCGGCTGACCGATCCGCCGGCGTACCTCAGGAGCCGAGGGTGGAACCACCGCCGGGCACCCGGCCCCGCGGCGAGGGAGGACGACGATGAACGAGTTCCTGTTCTTCGAGCAGCACCGCGAGCGCGAGGCCGAGCTGGTCCGCGCGGCCGAGCAGCGGCGGCGGGATGACGCGGCGCGGGAGCGCGCGGCGCGGCCCTTCACCTCGCCGCGGCCGGCCCGGCGCGCACCGCGTCTGGCCTCCGCCTGGCATCGCGCCGCGTGAGCTCGGCGCCGGCCGCGCCGGCCGCTCCCGGTCCCACCCGCGCGGCGGTGACCACCCCGACGACCTGGCACGATGGCGAGGTGCCCGTCCACAGCCTCGAACCTTCCGCCCCGTCCGGGTCCCGCGCACCCATGGTGGGGCGCACGGCCGAGCTCGCCGTCCTGCGCGACGCGTACGCGGCCGCCCGGGACGGCGCCGGCGGGGCCGTCGTCGTCGGCGGCGAGGCCGGCATCGGCAAGACCCGGCTGGTCGAGGAGTTCCTCGCCACGCTCGCCGGAGCGCGGGCCCGCGCCGACGACGCCGCGTCGGACGTGCTGGTCCTGCACGGGCAGTGCGCCGACTCCGGGTCGGGCCCGATCCCGTACGCCGCGCTGACGGGCCTGCTCGCGGACGTCGTCGACGCGCTCGGCCCGGAGGCCACCCTCGAGGCCGCCGGGCCGGCGGCCGACGCCCTGGGCGTCCTCGCCCCCGGGCTGGTCGACGTGCGCCGCGACGTCGACACCGGGCGCCTCCCCGAGGTGCTGGCCGACCTGGCGTCGACCCTGGCCGACGACCGTCCGGTCGTGGTCGTCGTCGAGGACCTGCACTGGTCGGACGGCATCACGCGCACCGTCCTCGCCCGGCTCGCCCGCCGCGCCGGCTGCCACCGGATGCTCGTGGTCGGCAGCTACCGCAGCGACGACGTCGGCCGCCGGCACCCGCTGCGCACCACGCTTGCGGAGCTGGAGCGGTCCCGGCGGGTGCTGCGGGTCGAGGTGCCCCGGCTCGACGCCGGCGAGGTCGCCCAGCTCGCCGCCGCGCTGGTGGACGACCGGCCGCGGCCCGGGCACCTCGCCGACGAGGCGGGCACGGCCACGATCGACCGCGACCTGCTGCGCGACGTCGTGGAGCGCAGCGAGGGCGTCCCGTTCTACGTCGAGGAGCTCACCGAGTTCGCCGGCACGGCCGTGCCCGACTCCCTGCGCGACGTGCTGCTGCTGCGGTACTCCACCCTGAGCGACGCGGCCCAGACCCTGTGCCGGACGGTGGCGGCCGCCGGCCAGCACGCCTCCTACGACCTCCTCGCGTCGGCACTCGGCGACGACGCGCTCGCCGCCGCGGAGGGCGCGGCCCGGGAGGCGGTCGACGCGCACGTGCTGCGCGCCGACACCGGGGGCTACCGCTTCCGGCACGCCCTCATGCAGGAGGCGGTCGCCGAGGAGCTCCTGCCGGGCGAGTCCCGTCGGCTGCACTCCGCGTTCGCCCGCGCGCTCGAGGCGGGGCCGGACACGCTGGCGACCCAGGCCGCTGCCGCGGACCACTGGTGGCGCGCCCGGGTGGTGGACCGCGCGCTCGCCTCGGCCGTCCGGGTCGCGGCGGCCGCCGAGGCCGACGCCGCGTCGTCCACCGCCATCGCGATCGGCGAGCGCGCGCTCGAGCTGTGGGACCTCGTGCCGGACGCGGAGACGGTCGCCGGGGTGACGCGGCCCGAGCTGCTGCAGCACGTCGCGGCATCGCTGCGCCTGGCGGCCAGGCTCGACCGCGCCGAGGCGATCGCCCGGGAGGCGGTCGACACCTGGCCGGCGGACGACCCCGCCGGGCAGGCCGGGGCGCTCGCGACGCTGGCGCACATCGTCGCCAAGGCGGGCAGCCCGGAGTCCGACCCGCTCATCGCCCGCGCCCTCGACCTGCTGCCCGCCGACGACGCGGCCGGCCGGGCCCCGCTGCTGCGCCTGCGGGCCCGCAACGCGATGATCGACGGCCGGTACGACGAGGCGATCGAGTCGGCCGCCGCCGGTTACGAGGCCGCCATGTCCGTCGGGGACACGCGGAACGCCTCCATGTGCGTCAACCTCAGTGCCACGAGCCGCATCGACCTGGGCGACCTCGACGCCCTCGCCGAGCTCGACCGCGCGCGCGAGCTCGCGGGCGACGACTGGTTCCCGCTGAGCCACTACTACACCAACGCCTCGGACGCGCGCATCAAGCTCGGCGACTTCCGCCGGGCCGCGGAGCTCGCCGAGACCGGCGCGGCACGGGCCCGGGCCCTGGGCGCGGGCTGGGCGTCCCGGTCGATGCTCGAGGGCAACGTGGCCGAGTCCCGCCTGGGCCTCGGGCAGTGGGCCGAGGCCGAGGCGTGGTACGAGCAGTCCGTGCCACTCATCGACCCCAGCGACTACGCCGTCTACCAGCAGGAGCGGGCCACCTGGCTCGCCATGTGGCGGGGCCGCCTCGACACGGCGCAGGAGCAGGCCCGGAGGCTGCGCCCCACGTGGGAGCGGTACGCCCGCCTGGAGATGCAGATCCGCGCGCGCACCGCCGCGACGCTCGGCGAGCTGGCGCTGCTGCGGGACGACCTCGACGACGCCCTCGGCCTCGTCGCGGTCGCGGCGGACCCCGGCGCGCTCACGCCGAGCTACCGTCTCCCGCTGCTCGGCGTCGCGGCCCGCGCGATCGGGCGCGCCCGCGCCGACGGGCGCGACGTGGACGACACCCCCTATCGCGCGTCCCTGGCCGGGTGCACGGGGTGGCCCACCTATCCGGTCTGGGCGGCGCTGTTCGCCGCCGAGCTCGGCGACGGGTCGTGGGAGGCGGTGGCCGAGGCCGACGGCCCGGCCCACCTGCGCCCGTACGCGCTGTTCCGGGACGGCCGGTCGCTCCTGGCCGCCGGCGACCGACCGGCCGCGCGGGCGCGGCTGGAGGACGCCGTGGCGGCCGCCGAGGAGATCGGGTGCGGGCTGGTCGCCGACCAGGCGCGCGAGCTGCTCGCGGGCGCGGGCCTCGCCCGGCACGCCGCCGGGCCCGACGGCGCGGGGCGGGAGAGGTCGTCCGCGATCGACCGGGCCCTCACCGACCGCGAGCGGCAGGTGCTCGAGCTCGTGGCCGACGGCCTGACGAACGGGCAGATCGCGGAGCGTCTGTTCATCAGCCGCAAGACGGCGTCGGTGCACGTGTCCGCCATCCTGCGCAAGCTGCAGGTGGCGAGCCGTACCGAGGCCGCCGTGCTGGCGCGCGCCCACGGCGGCTGACCCGGCGTCGTCCCGCGCACGGACCCATGCCCCGAGCAGGCGTGTACGGACCGGCGCGGCGCCGCCTCCCCCTTGACGAGACACCTTCCCCGCGGGCAGCGCGGGGGGTGCGCACGGCAGGGCCGTCGGCCCGCCGAACCGCCGCCGACGCGGCGGCCCCGTCAGGAGGACACCATGGACGCCCACGTGTACGACATGCTCTTCGAGCACCGGCAGGCCGAGCTCGAGCGCGAGGCCGCTCTGCGTCGCCTGGCGCACGAGCTCCGCGCCGCACGCCGCGCCCTGCGGCACACCGCCGGCGCGGCCGAGCCCGAGCCGCTCCGGCGCCCGGCGTTCGGTGGGCTCCGGCCGGCGCACGACGGCCACGTCTGAGCCCCACGACCGACCTCGTGCCGAACGTTCTGCGGCCCGGCGCGTGTCGGGCCGAGCCCGTGCACGACGGCGACCCTAGGCTCGCCGTCGTGCACGACCGTTACGGCTCCGACATCCTCGCCCCCGCCTCCGACCGCCGCCCCGGTGCGCCCGACGGCTCGGCGCACCACCGCCGCCGGCCGACATCGGTCCCGCGCGCGGCCGAGCCCGGCCTGGTCGTCGAGGAGGTGACCTCGGGCTGGGTCGGCGCCGTCGTGCGCGTGGAGAAGTCCGGCGGTGTACACCTCGTGGTGCTGGAGGACCGCCGCGGCAAGCTGCGCGCGTTCCCGCTCGGCCCCGGGTTCTGGGTGGACGGGAAGCCGGTCGAGCTCACGGCACCGGTCACGTCGCGGGCGCCGGTCGTCCCCACGCGGACGGCGTCGGGCTCCGTGGCGGTGCACGGGCAGCGGGCCCGGGTGGCGCGCGGGAGCCGCATCTGGGTCGAGGGCAAGCACGACGCGGAGCTGGTCGAGAAGGTGTGGGGGGACGACCTGCGGGTGGAGGGGGTCGTCGTGGAGCTGCTCGACGGCGTCGACAACCTCGCCGACGCGCTCGCCGACTTCGGCCCGACGCCCGACCGGCGCGTCGGGGTGCTGGTGGACCACCTGGTGCACGGCGCCAAGGAGCGGCGGCTCGCCGACGCGGCGCTGCGCACCGTTCCCGCCGGCACGGTGCTGGTGCTCGGCCACCCGTACGTCGACGTCTGGCAGGCCGTGAGGGCCGAGCGCGTGGGCCTGACCGCCTGGCCGACGATCGAGCGCGGCACCGAGTGGAAGCGCGGCATCCTGCGCGAGCTCGGCTGGCCCTCGTCGTCCACGCAGGACGTGGGTCGCGCCTGGCAGCGGATCCTGGGCACCGTCCGCGACTACCGCGACCTCGACCCGGCCCTGCTGGGCCGGGTCGAGGAGCTCATCGACTTCGTGACGGCCTGAGGACCGGCCGCACGAGGATCAGGAGACGCCGTCGCGCTCGGCGTAGCGGTTGACCTTCTCGGACACGTTGATCACCGCGACGAAGAACTCGAGGGTGATCCTCGCGAGCGCGAGATAGACGAGCGCGACGATCCAGGCCAGGAGCAGGTAGCCGATCCCCACGCCCACGCTCACCTGGAACGCCGCGACGATCCCGAACAGCCACGCCAGCGCGACCAGGATCGTCACGATCACGTACACGACCTTGACGATGGTCGGCGTGATGTACCGGGTGAACGAGTAGTCGAAGAGGGCACCGAGGAAGCTGCCCGCGCCTGGCGCGGGCCGCGCGGACCGGTCCGGCGGGTACTCGTTGCCCGGGTAGAGCCCCGGGTCCGGGGGCGGCTGGATCGGCGGCTGGCCGGGCTGCTGACCGTACGGCTGCGGCTCGTAGGACTGCTGTCCGTAAGGCTGCTGGCCCGGCTGCTGACCGTACGGCTGCTGGGGGTACGGCTGCTGGGGGTACGGCGGCCGGTGCGGCTCGCCTGCCTGCGGCGGCTGCGGTTCCTGCGGGTTCTCGCTCATCGTTCCTCCTGGTCGTGACGGTGGACCGGTCGGTGACAGGTCAGGCGGGCTGCTGCCCGATCAGCCGCCGGAACGCGAAGCCGACGGCGACGTAGCTCAGCGGGATGGTCAGGAACAGCCCCAGCCCGAACGGGATGGCGCCGAGGATGTTGACGCCCAGCAACGTGAGCAGGAGCAGGAAGACCGACCCGAAGCTCTTGCCCACGAGCGAGAAGCTCGACGAGATGGCGGTGAAGGCGCCCTCCCGGCGCTCGAGCGCGAAGTAGTAGACGAACGCCGAGAAGATGATGACGACCAGCCCCGGCAGGATGCACAGGATCAGGCCGATCGTCGTGAGGATGGTCACGACGAACGCGGCCAGCACGACCTGGAACCCGTTGCTGATCCGGAAGAAGTCCCCGACGCCGGGCTTGCGGCCGGTGGTCTCGTCGAGGGCGCCGCGCGTGAGGAACGCCGTGATCAGATAGCTGATGATCGAGCCGACGAGCGACACGAGGGCCGCGACGGCCGCGTCGCCGCCCATCTGCGGCATGGCGACGGTCGCGCCGTTGACGTCGTACATCTCCTGGTACCGCTCGAAACCCCCGGTGAGCCACGTGTAGAGCACGTTCACGCCGAGGAAGACCAGCGCCACGAGCAGCCACGCGCCGAAGTTCGACGTGACCTTCCGCCAGCCGTACGACACCGCCTCCCCCACCCGGAACGACGGGGCGCCGCCGGGTCCCGTCGGTCCCCCCGGACCGGACGGGCCCGACGGCGGGGGCGGGAAGCCGCCCTGGGCGTACGCCCCGTACGAGGGGGGGCCGGTCGGGGGCTGTGGCCCGCCCGGCGGGTTCGCGGGCGGCTGACCGTACGGCGGCTGACCGTACGGCGGCGGCAGAGCAGGTCCGGGCTGACCGGTCTGTCCGGGATCCTGCTCGTCGGGGTCGTGCGGCGGACGTCCGCCGGTGTTGTCGCTCATCGGTCCCTCGTCTCGTCGTCGCAGGTCACGCGCACGCGCTATCCACTGTCGTGGTAGGGGCGTGCCAGCGCCAGCGCACACGCCGCATCCCGTGACCACGGCATTTGCGCGATCATGGGGGTATGAGCCAGCCTCCGCAGGGACCGCCGCCCGGGCAGCCGCCGTACGGGCCGCCGGGCCAGCCGCCGTACGGCGGGCAGCCGCCCCACGGCGGGCAGCCGCCCCACGGCGGGCAGCCGCCCCACGGCGGGCAGCCGCCCTATCCGCCGCCCGGGTACGGCCCGCGGCCGCTGACGCCTCAGGACGAGCGGACCTGGGCGATCGTCGCGCACCTGGGGCCGCCGGTGCTGGCGCTGCTGACCTTCGGCGTCCTCGCCTTCCTCACTCCCCTGGTCGTCTGGCTCGTCTTCCGCGACCGCAGCGCGTTCGTGGCCGACCAGGCCAAGGAGTCGCTCAACTTCCAGATCACCCTGCTCATCGCTTACGCGGTGGGGTGGATCCTGCTCATCGTGATCGTGGGCGCCGTCATCCTGGCCGCGGCGTGGGTGATCTCCATCGTCTTCGGCATCCTCGCCGCGGTCGCGGTGAACCGCTTCGAGCCGTACCGGTACCCGATCAACATCCGCGTGATCTCGTAGGGGTCCACCGACTGCACGAGTGCGGCCCACTCTTGGGCCGTCGTCGACGGGACAGTCCTGCTGGCCGGCCAGCCCCGCGACGCCGCGGGCAGGCTCATGCGGTGACGGCGGGACCCGCGGCCGCCACCCGCGCGATCGGGCCGCGCGGTCAGTCGGTGAGTTCGCGCACCACGGCGTCGGCGAGCAGCCGGCCGCGCCGGGTGAGCACGGCCCGGCCGCGGACGGCCGACACGCCGTCGAGCAGGCCACGCGCGACCAGGCCCGCGACCGCGCGACGGCCGGCGCCGTCGAGCACGGCGAGGTCGAGGCCCTCCGCCAGCCGGACACCGAGCATCACCCGCTCGAGGTGCGCCTCGGCGGCGGTCAGCAGCTCGCGCCCCGCGCCCGGAGACGTGCCCGCCTCGAGCATCGCGGCGTAGCGACGCGGGTGCTTGACGTTCCACCAGCGCACGCCGGCGGAGGCCTCGACGCCACCGGTGGCCACGGCAGGCTCGACCGTCGACCCCGCGGCGGCCGCCACGTACGAGTGCGCGCCCGGGCCGATGCCCCACCAGTCGTCGCCGCGCCAGTACGCGAGGTTGTGCCGGCAGGCGTGCTCGGGGCCGCGCGCCCAGTTGCTCACCTCGTACCAGCCGAGGCCGGCCGCGGTGAGGAGGTCGTCGGCGAGCTCGTACTTCGCGGCCTGGTCGTCCTCGTCGGGCAGGGTGAGCTGCCCGCGCCGCACCTGCGCGTGCATCTTGGTGCCCGGCTCCACGACCAGCGCGTACGCCGACACGTGGTCCACGCCGGTGGCCAGCGCCGTCTCGACGGACGCGCGCCAGTCGTCGAGGGACTCCCCCGGCGTGCCGTAGATGAGGTCGAGCGACACGTCGAGGCCGGCGTCGCGCGCCCAGCCCACGACGTCGGGGATGCGGCGCGGGTCGTGCGTGCGCTCCAGCGTGGCCAGCACGTGGGGCACCGCCGACTGCATGCCGAACGACACGCGCGTGAAGCCGGCGTCGGCAAGCAGCCGCAGCGACTCGGGCGTGACCGAGTCGGGGTTGGCCTCGGTGGTCACCTCGGCGCCGCGCGCCAGCCCCCAGGCGTCGCGGACGCCGCCGAGGATCCGCACCAGGTCGGCGGCCGGCAGCATCGTCGGCGTGCCGCCGCCGAAGAACACCGTCGAGACGGGGCGTCCGCCGAGGCCCGCGTCGTCGAGCACCCGCGCGGCGAGGCCGACCTCGCGCAGCGCCGTCGTCGCGTACTGCGCCTGGGAGGCGCCGCCGCCCAGCTCGGACGCGGTGTAGGTGTTGAAGTCGCAGTAGCCGCAGCGGACGGAGCAGAACGGCACGTGGACGTAGACGCCGAAGGCCCGGGTCTCGCTGGTCGAGCCTGTCGAGACCCGGGTCTCGACAGGCTCGACCGCCGTGAACGGCAGCGCGCCGTCGTCCGGCACCGGGACGCCGTCGGGGAGCGCGGGCACTACTTCTTCTTGTCCTTGGCGTCCTTGGCACCGCCCGCGTCGGAGGAGAGCGCGGCGATGAACGCGTCCTTCGGCACCTCGACGGAACCGATGTTCTTCATGCGCTTCTTGCCCTCCTTCTGCTTCTCGAGCAGCTTGCGCTTACGGCTGATGTCGCCGCCGTAGCACTTGGCGAGCACGTCCTTGCGCATGGCGCGCACCGTCTCGCGCGCGATGACGCGGGCTCCGACGGCGGCCTGGATCGGCACCTCGAACTGCTGGCGCGGGATGATCTCCTTGAGCTTGGCGGTCATCAGCACGCCGTAGTCGTACGCCTTCTCGCGGTGCACGATGGCGGAGAACGCGTCCACCTGGTCGCCCTGCAGCAGGATGTCGACCTTGACGAGGTCGGCCGCCTGGTCGCCCGCGGTCTCGTAGTCGAGCGACGCGTATCCGCGGGTGCGGGACTTGAGCTGGTCGAAGAAGTCGAAGACGATCTCGGCCAGCGGCAGCGTGTAGCGCAGCTCGACCCGGTCCTCGGACAGGTAGTCCATCCCCTGCATGGTGCCGCGGCGGTCGTTGCACAGCCCCATGACGGTGCCCACGAACTCGCTCGGGGTGAGGATCGTGGCCTTGACGACCGGCTCCCGCACCTCCTTGATCTTGCCGACCGGGAACTCGCTCGGGTTGGTCACCTTGACCTCGGTGCGGTCCTCCAGCGTCACGTCGTAGACGACGTTGGGGGCGGTGGAGATGAGGTCGAGGTCGAACTCGCGCTCCAGGCGCTCGCGCACGATCTCCAGGTGCAGCAGGCCGAGGAAGCCGACGCGGAAGCCGAAGCCGAGCGCGACGGACGTCTCGGGCTCGTAGTTGAGCGCGGCGTCGTTGAGCTTGAGCTTGTCCAGGGCGTCGCGCAGCACCGGGTAGTCCGAGCCGTCGATCGGGTACAGCCCGGAGAACACCATCGGCTTGGGCTCGCTGTACCCGCCGAGCGCCTCGGACGCGGGCTTGGCCGCGTTGGTGACGGTGTCGCCCACCTTGGACTGGCGCACGTCCTTCACGCCGGTGATGAGGTAGCCGACCTCGCCGACGCCGAGGCCCTTGGTGGGGTGCGGCTCGGGCGAGATGACGCCGATCTCGAGCAGCTCGTGCGTGGCGCGGGTGGACATCATGGCGATCCGCTCGCGCGGGTTGAGGTCGCCGTCCACGACGCGCACGTACGTCACGACGCCCCGGTACGTGTCGTACACGGAGTCGAAGATCATCGCGCGGGCCGGGGCGGCGGCGTCGCCCACCGGCGCGGGGATCGTCCCGACGATGCGGTCGAGGAGGGCCTCGACGCCCTCGCCCGTCTTGCCGCTGACCTTGAGCACGTCGGCCGGGTCGACGCCGACCAGGTGGCCGATCTCCTCGGCGTACTTCTCGGGCTGCGCGGCGGGCAGGTCGATCTTGTTGAGCACCGGGATGATCTCGAGCTCGTTCTCCATCGCCAGGTACAGGTTGGCGAGGGTCTGCGCCTCGATGCCCTGCGCGGCGTCGACCAGCAGGACGGCGCCCTCGCACGCGGCGAGCGAGCGCGACACCTCGTACGTGAAGTCCACGTGGCCCGGGGTGTCGATCATGTTCAGGGCGAACGCGTCGTCGCCCACCTGCCACGGCATCCGCACGGCCTGCGACTTGATCGTGATGCCGCGCTCGCGCTCGATGTCCATCCGGTCGAGGTACTGCGCGCGCATCGCCCGCGCCTCGACGACGCCCGTGAGCTGCAGCATGCGGTCGGCCAGCGTGGACTTGCCGTGGTCGATGTGCGCGATGATGCAGAAGTTGCGGATCAGCTCGGGCGCCGTGGAGTTCGGCTGGATGCGCGCGCTGAGCGCGGGTCCGGGGATGGGCAACGCGATCTCGCTCCGTCGGTGTGCGGGGGGCTGAAGGCCAAGGGCCCGGCCATTGTCCCACGGCACGCGCGTGCGACCCGCGTGCCGTGGCGCCGCTGCGAGCACGGCACGCCGCTGCCTATGGTCGTCGAACGCCGACGAGAGGAGCGGATCATGGCCGACCTGACCGGCAAGCGCGTGCTCGCCATCGTGACGAGCTACGGGGTGGAGCAGGACGAGCTCGTCGTGCCCGTGGAGCACCTGCGCTCCGCGGGCGCCGAGGTGGTGGTGGCGTCGACCGAGCCGGGGGCGGTGCAGACCCTCGTCGGCGACAAGGACCCCGGCCGCGAGGTTCCGGCCGACACCACGCTCGACGCCGTCGACGCCGCGGGCTTCGACCTGCTGCTCGTGCCCGGCGGGACGATCAACGCCGACACCCTGCGCCTGCAGCCGGCCGCGGTGCGCCTCGTCGACGCGTTCGCCGCCGCAGGCCGGCCGGTCGCCGCCATCTGCCACGGCCCGTGGGCGCTCGTGGAGGCGGGCCGCGTCGACGGCGCGACCCTGACGTCGTGGCCCTCGCTCGCGACGGACGTGCGCAACGCCGGCGGGACGTGGGTGGACCGGCCGGTGGTGCTCGACGACGGCGCGGGCTTCCCGCTCGTGACGTCGCGCAAGCCCGACGACCTGGACGACTTCCTCGAGCAGGTCGACGCCACTCTCGCGGGCTGAGCGGCCGGCGGCGTCGCGGTGGCTAGCATGCCTCCGTGACCCTCCCGCACCAGGACTACCTGCCGCTGCTGGCGCGCCTGCAGGACGACTTCCTCGCCGGCGTCGGCGACGCCGCGCCCGGCGCCCTCGTCCCTGCGTGCGGCGCGTGGACGGTCCGCGAGCTGGTGCTGCACCTCGCCGGCGTGCACCGCTGGGCCGCCGGGATGGTGCGCGGCGAACGGGTGAGCGACGTCGTCGACCCGGCCGGGCGGGATCTCGCGGACGTCTACGCCGACTCCGCGCGGGAGCTCCGCGCGACCCTCGCCGCCACGCCGCCCGACGCCTCGGTCCGCACGCTGGTCGGCGCCGGCCCCGCCTCGTTCTGGCACCGGCGACAGGTGCACGAGACGCTCGTGCACCTGCACGACCTGCGGGCCGCCGCGCTCGGCTCCGGACCCGCCGTCGTCGCGGGCCGCCCGATCGACGTCGCGCCCGGCGTCTGGGCGGACACGGTCGACGAGGTCGTCACGACGTTCCAGCCGCGCCAGGTGCGGCTGGGTCGGATGGCGCCGCTCGCGCGTCCCGTGCGGCTCGAGGCATCGGACGCGGGCGGCTCGTGGGTGCTCGGGACCCCGGCGGGCACCGCGACCGCGGCGACGGCGACCGCCCCCGCCCGGGAGCTGGCGCTCCTGCTCTGGCGTCGGCTCACCCCCGCCGAGGCGGGCGTGCGGGTCGACGGCGACGCGTCGGCCCTCGACGACGCCCTCGCCGCCGCGATCGTGCCCTGACACCCGATCGTGCCCTGACGCGCGATCGTGCCGGCGCCGATGAGTCACCGCGACCGGCCCGGTCCACCTGGCATGGCTGACGACACGTACCCCACCGCACGCTCCACCACGACGACCGCGACGGCCTCCAGCACGCGGGGCGACCGCGTCGCGTACGACCTGCGCGGCTCCGGCCCTGCCGTGGTCTTCGTCGCCGGCGCCGGTCCTTCTCGCGCCACGGACCCGGTCACCACCGAGACGGCCGAGCGCGCGGCGGCGCTCGGTCTGACCACCGTCGTCTACGACCGGCTCGGACGCGGCGACTCGCCCGCCTCGGGCCGCCTCGACCTCGGCCGCGAGCTGGACGCCCTCGCCGCGGCCCTCGACGTGGCGGGCGGGTCCGCCGTGCTGTGCGGGCACTCCTCGGGCTGCGCCATCTCGCTCCGAGCGGCGGCGGAGGGACTTCCGGTCGCCGGCCTCGCGCTGTTCGAGGCGCCCCTCGAGACGAGCGCCGACGAGACGGCCGCCTGGGCGGCGGAGATCGAGCGGAGGATGGACGCCGGCGACCTCGAGGGCGCGACCGAGCACTTCATGAAGGACATGCCGCCCGAGTGGCTGGCAGGCGCCAAGGCGTCCCCGGACTGGCCCGCCATCGCCGCCTCCGTCGTGTCGCAGCGCGCGGACGCCCAGGCGCTGACGTGGGCCACACGCGCCCTCGAGGACGGCGGCCTGCGCGACATCGACGTCCCCGTGCTCGCCATGACCGGCGAGCAGACGTTCCCCGGCATGCCCGAGGCCGCACGCCGTCTGGCCGCGACCGTCCCCGACGGCGCCGCGGAGACGGTGGCCGGCGCCGGCCACTCGTGGGAGCCGGAGTCGATGGCGGCGCGGCTGGCTCGCTTCGTGCGCGGCTGAGCCCCCGAGCGGCGGAGCAAGCGGCGCCCGCGCGACCGCTTCGTGCCGGTGCGGGCCCACTAGGCTGACGGCCGTGGCGAACCGATGGCTCCACCTGCTGGTCGACGTGCTGCGCTCCGCGACGGGCGCGTCCCGGCGCTCCGCTCCCTCGCGCCGTCCGGGCGGGACCGCGCGCGGGAGCGCGCCGACCGCCGCCCGCTATCCGGGGGACTTCACGGGCAGGGTGAAGGCCGTCTACGCGCCGCGCCTGGACGGCGACCCGGACCCGGGCGAGGTCGTGTGGACCTGGGTGCCCTACGAGGAGGACCACGCCCAGGGCAAGGACCGGCCCGTGCTGCTCGTCGGCCGCGACGGCCCGTGGCTGCTCGCGCTGCAGCTCACCAGCAAGGACCACGACCGCGACGCCGCGCAGGAGGCCCGCTACGGGCGCCGCTGGATGGACGTCGGAAGCGGCACCTGGGACGCCCGCGGCCGGCCCAGCGAGGTGCGGCTCAACCGCGTGGTCCGGGTCGACCCCCGCGCGGTGCGCCGCGAGGGCGCGGTCATGGACCGGCGCACCTTCGACGCCGTCGTGCACGAGATGGCGCGCGCACGCCGCTGAGAGCGTCGTCACCTGCGGCACGGGTTTCGTCAGTGGCGAGGCCGCTGGTATCGTTGGCCCTTGCGTGTCCGCCCAGGTCGGCGGGCACAGCCGCAGATCCTCTCCACGGGTTCCCCACCCCAGTCCCGGAGCTGCGGCCGCCCTCTACGACCTATCCGCTCGCCGGCAGGCGAACACACCAGGAAGTCCACACGTGGCAAACATCAAGTCCCAGATCAAGCGCATCAAGACGAACGAGAAGGCGCGCCTGCGCAACAAGGCCGTCAAGTCTGAGCTGAAGACCTACGTGCGCAACGTCCGCAAGGCCGTCGCCGCGGGCGACAAGGAGGCCGCGACCACCGCGCTGCAGGCCGCCTCGCGCAAGCTCGACAAGGCCGTCTCGAAGGGCGTCATCCACGCCAACCAGGCCGCGAACCGCAAGTCGGCGATCGCGAAGTCGGTCGACGCGCTCTGATGCACCCGCCGAGGTAGAGCACGCTCTGCCGAGGTCGAACGCCCCTCCCCGCCCTGCGGCGGAGGGGCGTTCTCGCGTTCCGGCCGGCATACCCCGAGCGCAGTCCGCGCCCGCGTCACCGCCTGGCTCAGCGCCGGGTCAGCGCCGGGAGCGGGCGATGGCGAGCACGGCCGTCTCGACGGCGTAGACCGGGTCGCGACCGCCGCCCTTGACGTCGGCGTCGGCCTGCGCGACCGCGCCGATCGCGGCCGCCAGCCCCTCCGGCGTCCACCGCGACAGGTCGCGCTGGGCGTTGCGGACCTGCCAGTCCTGGAGCCCGAGCTCGCGCGCTGTGACCGCGCCGCCGCGGATCGCCGCGACCCGCGCCAAGGTACGCAGGCGCAGCGCCAGCGCCGCGACGATCGGCACCGGGTCGGCGCCGGTGGCCAGCGCGTGCCGCAGCAGCGCGACGGCTCCCCCGGCGTCGCCGGCCACGGCCGCGTCGGCCACCTTGAACCCGGTCGCCTCCACGCGTCCGCCGTAGTAGCGGTCGACGACCCCCTCGGTGATCGTGCCCGCCGTGTCCGCGACCAGCTGCGCGCACGCCGAGGCGAGCTCCCGCAGGTCGTTGCCGAGCGCGTCGACGAGGGCCCGGACGGCGGCCGCGTCGGCGCGCCGTCTGGCTGCCCGGAACTCCGCGGAGACGAACTGGACCTTGTCCGCGTCCTTGGCGATGGCGTCGCACTCCAGCACCGGGGCCCCGCTCGCCAGGATGGCGTCGAGCATCTTCTTGCCGCGCTGCCCGCCGCCGTGCACCACGACGACCACCGTCTCGGGGTCGGGGGCGGCGACGTAGCCGACGACGTCGGCGACCAGGTCCTCGGTGGCGCCCTCGGCCCCGCGCACCACGACGAGGGACGACTCGCCGAACAGCGAGGGGCTCGCGGCGACGGCGAGCTGGCCGCCCGCGTACGTGCCGCCGTCGAGCTCGGCCTTCTCCACCTCGGCGTCCCGCTCGCGCGCCAGGCGCAGCACGCCGTCCACCGCCCGCTCCGCGAGCAGCCCCTCCGGTCCGCGCACCAGGACCACGGGCGCGAGCGTCGGGTCGTCCCAGGGCCGGCTGTTCGCGGCGGGCCTGGCCCCGCGACGGGTGGGGCGGGAGCTGCGCTGGGTGGAGGAGGCGGGTGGCACGGGGCCAGCCTGCCACGAGCGACGGACACCGGACGCTGCACCGGCGACGGCCCCGGGGCTTGCCGGCGGGATGACGGGCCCGGTCACGAGCACGCGAGGCCGATCTCACCGGACCGCACGACGAGCGCGGCCGTGCCGCACTCGTCCGTGCGCACCAGGGCGGAGCCCGTGCCCTCGTAGAGGTCGACGGCGGCGTCCGTGGGGTGCCCGTAGGTGTTGTCGGCGCCCACGCTCACCAGCGTCACCCGCGGCGACAGCCGCGCGGCGAGCCCCGCCGACTGCGAGCGGGACCCGTGGTGCGCCATCTTCACCACGTCGACGTCGGTCGCGTCTCCGGAAGCCCCCAGCGCGCCCAGCAGCGCCTCCTGCCCCGGCTCCTCGAGGTCGCCGAGCGCGACGACGTCGAGCCCGCCCGCGGTGCGCAGGTGCAGCGCGACGCTCGCGTCGTTCGCGCCGTCGCCCTCGGCGCTGCCGCCTCCGGCGCCGCCCGCGTCCGCCCCGAGCACCTGCCAGCTCGCGCCCCCGGCGACGCCGGCGTCTCCCCTGGCGGCGGTCCGTACGGGCACCCCCGCCGCCGCGAGCGCCGCCCGCGCCCGCGCCGCCTGGTCGACAGGCTCGTCGAGCGGCGAGACGAGCGCCGCGGTGACGGCGCGTCCCTCCAGCACGGTGTCCAGCCCGCCGACGTGGTCGGCGTGGAAGTGGCTCAGCACGAGCAGGTCGACGCGGTCCACGCCCAGGCGCTCGAGGCACCTCCCCGCCAGGTCGCCCGCCGGCCCGACGTCGACGACCACCGCGGACGCCGGGCCGCTGCGCACCACCAGGGCGTCGCCCTGCCCCACGTCGCAGGCCACCACCTCCCAGTCCCGCGGCACCGCACCACCGCCCGCGCCGGGCAGACCGGCCCACCGCGACACGAGGACCGCGACGACCAGCGCCAGGGCGCCGGCACCGAGCCCCACGAGCAGGCTGTGCGCCCGCGTCGTGCGGCCACGGTGCCGTGACCCCGCCCGCCGTCGCACCGAGGCTCGCGCCCGCCGTGCGGCTCGCGTCCCGGTGTCGCGCCAGCTGCGGGGCCACCCGTCGCCGGGCGGCCGGCGCAGCACCACGGCCAGGCCCGCCGCCGTGACCAGCCCGAGCGCGATCGCCCCGCCGGGCCCGCCCGGCCACGGCAGCCCCGCGCCGGGCAGGTCCGCGAACCAGCCCGCCACCGCCGCGATCCACGCCGTCGCCAGCCCGGCGAGCCAGGCGACCGCCTGGGCGAGGCCCGGCGCCCAGGGTGCGAGCACGGTCGCGACGAGCCCGAGGACGGTCGCGGGGACCAGTGCCGGACCCGCGAGCAGGTTGGCAGGCACGGACACGAGCGCCACCCGAGGGTCGAGCAGCACCAGCACGGGCCCGCACGCCGCCTGCGCCGCCCACGGCACCGCGAGCGCGAAGGCCAGCGGCCGGCCCGTCCACGGCGCGAGACGGCGGGCCAGCGGACCCGCGAGCAGCACCAGCCCCGCCGTCGCGGCGCACGACAGCACGAAACCGTACGACCGGGCGAGCCACGGGTCGACGACCAGCAGCGCCGTCGCCGCCGCCGCCAGCGCCGGGAACCCGGCGGAGCGACGGCCGAGCGCCAGGCCCAGCAGCGCGACCGCGCACGTCCAGGCCGCGCGCAGCACGCTCGGCTCGGGGCGCACGAGCGCCACGAAGCCGAGCGAGACCAGGGCCACCGCCGCGATCCGCACGGCGCGCGGCAGCCGGAACGCGGCGCACAGCGCGGTGAGCGTCGCGACGACGATCGCGAAGTGCCCGCCGGAGACGGCCGTGACGTGCGTGAGGCTCGTGGTGCGCATGGCGTCGGCCAGCTCGGCCGGCAGGCGCGAGGTGTCGCCGACGGCGACGCCGGGCACGAGCCCGCGGGCCTGCGGCGACAGGGGCTCGGTGACGTCCAGCAGCGCCGCGCGCAGGGTGTGGGTCGCGCGCAGCACCGCGCCCGGCGGTTCGCGCTCGGGCACCGGCGCCGCTGCCGTGGCACGGGCGAGCACGCCGTCGCCCGGAGGAGTCGCCTGCAGCACCCCCGTGACGTCCACCGCCGCCCCGAAGCGCGGCGGCGGGCCCGGCGCCGTGACCTCGACCTGCCCCGCGGTGCGGGTCGTGACGCCGCGGGCCGACACGGCCCGCACGGCGAGCACCCAGCGTTCGCCCTCGCCGAAGACCGCCGGGCGCGGCTCGGAGGCGACCCGGCCGGACAGGCGCGCGAGCGCCCCCTCGTCCGCCGCCCCGGACAGAGGCTCCTGCTGCGCGGTCTGCACCGCCGCGCCGGCACACACCGCCACGACGCACGCGATCACCAGAGCGACGTGCGTCGCGGTGCCGCCCGCCCGGTTCACGCCCGCACGGTTCACGCCCGCACGGTTCGCGCCCGCACGGTTCGCGCCCGCACGGTCGACGTCGGCGGGCCCGGCCACGCGGGCCAGGCGGCCGCGATGGCCGCGAAGGCCGCGGAGGCCGCGGCGCTCGGAGGCTCGCCCCCGGAGGACCGTCCGGACCACGCCCAGCACGGCGAGGGCGCCCGTCCCGGCGGCGACGACGACGGGCGACGCTTCCCCCGCCGGCCCCGTCACCAGCCAGGCGACGCCCAGCGTCGCCAGCAGCGCCGGCACGAGCCGCAGGTCGGCGCCCGGCCGGGCGCCGACCGGAACCGGGGCCGCGGCCGTTGCCATGGCCGTGGCGACCGGGCCGTCCCCCGTCACACGCGGACCAGGTCGCGCACCTGCTCGAGCACGGACGGCCCGATGCCGGACACCTCCTCCAGCTCGTCCACGCTGGTGAACGACCCGTTGTCGTCCCGCCAGGCGACGATGCGCTCGGCGAGCACCGGGCCGATGCCGGGCAGGGCGTCGAGGTCGGGAGCCTGGGCCGTGTTGAGGTCCAGCACGCCCCCGGCCGCTCCGGCCGTACCGCTCGCGCCCACCCCGTCCGCGTCCGCGTCGCCCGAGGACGACGCGCCGCCGCCGGGCACCGCCTCGCCGGGTTCGGGCACCACGATCTGCTCCCCGTCGACGACCGCCCGTGCCAGGTTGAGCGCCGCCGTGTCCGCCTGGCGGGTGGGCCCGCCGGCGGCCTCGACCGCGTCGGCGACGCGCGCGTCCGCCGGCACCGTCACCAGCCCGGGCTCGCGCACCTCGCCGACCACGTGCACCACCGCCTGCCCCGGCGAGGCGGCGACCGCCGACCCGGCCTCGGGGTCGTCGCCCTCGGCCTCAGCGACCGACGACCCGGAGGCCGCGGCGTCCACGGGCGCACCGGCGGCGCTCGGGCCGGGCGAACCCACGGCGCCGACGTCCGACCCGGCGTCGGTGCCCGCGAGGGTGATCACGTCGTCCGGCCGCAGGAGGGCGACCACCGAAGCGCCGACCGCGACCAGGAGCACGGCAGCCGCTGCGACGATCGCCGTCCGCAGGCGCAGGCTCCAGCGGCGGCGTCCGTCCGCGCCGTCGTCCGCGGCGAGGGGGTGGCCGTGCGCGGCCGAGTACGCCGCGGCGACGTGCCGGGCCGTGCGCCCGGCTTCCCGGCGCGCCCGCAGCCGTCCCGCGAGATCGTCCGTGCCGTCCGGGTCCCGGGCCCCGACGACGCCGTCCGTGGCGACGCCGGGCCCGTCGGGCGCGACGTCGTCGAGCGCGGGCCCGGCGGCCGTGGCGTGCCACGCCCGAAACCGTGACGCGGCGGCGGCGAGGTCGTCTGCGGCCGGGCCGTCGTCCGGGTCGTCAGCCAGGTCGCCGGGCGGGCCACCGGCAGCGCCGTCGGGCGCCGGGAAGGGGGACACGTTCGAGGTCACGCCGCGACGCTAGGGCCGCTGTCGTCGCCGAGGTCCGCACCCGGCCCGTCCTGGGGACGGCACGTCCCTGGGGACAGGGTCGGTACCCGTCGGCGCGGTTACCAGGGCTGGTCGTGCGTGTGACCGCCGAGGTCGACGACCGCGACGGCGAGCGCGCCCGGCCCCGCGTGGGCGCCGAGCACGGCGCTCACGGGCGTCACGACCGGCGTCGCCCCGGTGCGCTCGGCCAGCCGCGCCGCCACCTCGGCGGCGCGCTCCGGCGCCCCCAGGTGGTGCACCGCCACGCCCGGCGACTCGCAGCCCTCGGCCCGACGCACCGCGAGCTCGACCAGCCGGTCCGTGGCAGCACGTCGCGTGCGCACCCGCTGGGCGAGCTCGATCCCGCCGTCGCGCACCGCGAGGATCGGGCGCACCCCGAGGGCCGTGCCGAGCGCCGCCGCCGGGCCGGACAGCCGCCCGCCCCGGCGCAGGTGGTCCAGGGACTCCACGAGGAACACCGTCTCGCTCGACGCCGCGACCTGGGCCGCCCGTTCCGCGACCTGCCCGGCGTCGTGCCCCGCGGCGGCGCACCGCGCGGCCTCGGTCGCCGCGAAGCCGAGCGCCATCGCGACCGTCCTCGAGTCGACCGCCCGCACGGGCAGCATGGCGCGCTGGCCAGCCCTCGCCGCCACCTCCACCGTGCCCGACAGGACGCCGGACAGGTGCACCGCCACGACGGCGCGGGCGCCGTCGGCCGCCAGGTCGCGGAAGACCGCGGCGAAGTCCTCCCCGGGCGGCTGGGAGGTGGTGAGGCGCTCCCCCGCGCCGATGCGCGCCGCCACCTCCTCGGGTGTGATGTCCACGCCCTCGCGCCACGCGCGATCGCCCGCCAGCACCCGCAGCGGCACGACGACGGGGCCGCCGGCGTCGGCGGCCCCGTCGGGCAGGCAGGCGGTCGAGTCGGTCACGACGCGCACCGCGGGAGCGTGGGTGGGCATGGGCCCAGGAGTCTAGTGCTCAGCGGTCGTGGCCGTGATCGTGGCCTGGATCGTGGCCGTCCTCGTGGCCCGCCACGTCGCCGGAGACGCCGGCGAGCTCGTTGGGCACGACGTCCAGCGCGGCCGATCGCCACACCTCGCCGGAGGTGACGTCGACCGCGTGCACCGATCTCCCTGCGGGGTCCGTCACGTAGACCGATCCGTCCAGCGCGAGCACCGCCGGCCGCGGCTGCTGCCAGTCCACCGGCTCGGTCCACGGGTCGAGCACCCGGATCGAGCGCTCGAGCCTCCCGCTCTCCGGGTCGACGACGTGCAGCTTCCCGTCCGTGCCGAGCACGAGCGCCTCGCCGTCGGCGCCGCGGGCCAGCGAGCGGAAGGTGTAGCTCGAGGGCAGGTCCACCAGGCGGAGCTCGCCCGTGCGGGTGTCGATCAGGGACACGCGCGTGGGCTCCTCCAGCTCGGCGTCCGGGTCGACCTTGTAGTCCCCGAGCACCACCGGGGACGCGTCGGAGCCCGCCTGGTTGCCGATGCGCCCGTAGGGGTCGGGGGCCTGGACCTTGGTGATCGCCCCGTCGCGGTAGACCAGCGCGCCGTCCTCGCAGCCGACGACGACGGCCTCGCCGGCTGCCACGGCCTCGCCGTGCACGCCAGGGCACTCGTCGCTCGCGGCGACCTCGTTCCCGTCGCCGTCGAGCACGCGGACGCCGGTGCGCTCGTCCTCGGTGCCCTCCGACACCACGAGCGCGTGGTCCGTCAGCTCGACGGCGACGCCGTGGTGCGGGCTCGGGGTGGCGACCTCGCGGGCGGTCGCGCCGGCCTCGGCCACGCGCGCGGAGTCGAGGACGCGCACCAGGCCCGTCGCGTCGTCGAAGAGCGCCGTACGGCCCTCGTGGACCACGACGTGGCCGGGGTGCTCGGCCGGGTAGGTGACGTCCGTGAGCCGCGGCTCGGCCGTCCAGTAGTGGCGGTGGTTGCCGTGCGGCTCGCCCCACGCGCCGGCGTCGAGCACCCGGAACCCACCGGTGGTGGAGGCGAGCAGGTGCCGGCCGTCACCGGCGGGGTTGAGGCGGGTGAACCCGTCGACGGGAAGGTCGGCGACCTGGTCGAGCGTCTGGGCGTCGAGGACGACGATCCCGCCGTCGTACGTGAGCGCCAGGCGGGCGGTCGGCCCGGCCGCCTCGGTCGGCGCGGGGGTCTCGGCGGGCGCTGTCGTCGGCGATGCCTTAGACGACGGCGAGCCGCCGCTCGCGGCGGTGCCGGAGGCGCACGCGGCGAGCACGGCCGGGACGGCGAGGGCGAGGACGAGGGCGGGCAGCCGTCGGCGGCTGCGGTTCAAGGAGGGCATGGGTCGCTTCCGGCGTCGTGGCGGCCGGCAGGCCGCGGCGTCTGGGGCCAGAACGGCGAATGAGAATCATTCCCGTCTGTGCGACCAGTGAAGCAGATGTGAGAACGGTTCTCAACCGATCGCCACGGCCTCTCCGCGCGGCGCGCACGACGAAGGCCGGCGCACCGCAGGGGTGCACCGGCCTCAGGGCCTCGGGCGAGGTGCCGCCTCTCGGCGTCCGTCACCCGTCCATGGGCGCGGCGTGCCAGATGCGGTCGAGGTAGTCGCGCATCGACCGGTCCGAGGAGAAGAACCCGGAGCGGGCGACGTTGAGCACCGCCGAGCGGCTCCAGGCCTCGGGGTCGGCGTACGCGGCCTCGACGCGCTCCTGCGCGTCGAGGTACGACTGGTAGTCGGCCAGCACCATGAAGCGGTCCTCGGCCAGGAGGTTCGACACCACCGGCTCGAACACCGTGGCGTCGCCGCCCGAGAACGCCCCCGACGCGACGAGGTCGAGGGCCCGGCGCAGGGACGGGCTCTCCTCGTAGTACGACGACGGCCGGTAGCCCGCCTCCGCGACGGCGCTCGCCTCGGGCTCGGTGAGGCCGAAGAGGAAGAAGTTCTCGTCGCCCACCAGCCGGCGGATCTCGACGTTCGCACCGTCGTCGGTGCCGATCGTCAGCGCGCCGTTGAGTGCGAACTTCATGTTGCCCGTGCCCGACGCCTCCTTGCCCGCCAGCGAGATCTGCTCGGACAGGTCGGCCGCCGGGACGAGCGTCTCGGCCACGGTGACGTTGTAGTTCGCGGGGAACGCCACCCGCAGCACCCGGGAGACCTGCGGGTCGGCGTCGACCACGGCGCCCACGTGGTTGATCAGCGCGATGATCTGCTTGGCCATCACGTACCCCGGGGCCGCCTTCGCGCCGAAGACGACGGTGCGCGGGGTGACGAGGTCGGCGCTCAGCTCGCCGGAGGTGATCCGGTCGTAGAGCGTGACGACGTGCAGCAGCTTGAGCAGCTGGCGCTTGTACTCGTGCAGCCGCTTGACCATGACGTCGAGCATCGTGCCGGGGTCGACCTCGATGCCGTCGCGCCGGGCCAGCATCGCCACCAGGCGGTCCTTGTTCGCCGCCTTCACCTCCCGGAAGCGGCGCCGGAACTCCGCGTCGTCCGCGAGGGGCTCCAGCTCACGGAGCCGGTCCAGGTCGGTGACCCACCCGTCCCCGATGGCCTCGGTGATCAGCGCCGACAGGCCCGGGTTGGCGAGCTTGACGAAGCGTCGCGGCGTCACGCCGTTGGTCACGTTGGTGAACTTCTCGGGCCAGAGCGCCGCGAAGTCCGCCAGCACCTTGTCGCGCAGCAGCTGCGAGTGCAGCTCGGCGACCCCGTTGACCTTGGTGCCGCCCACCGTGGCGAGGTACGCCATGCGCACCGCACGCTCGGGGTGCTCCGCGATGATCGACATGCGCCGCACCAGCAGCTCGTCCCCGCCGGAGCTCTCGCGCACCTCGGCGAGGAACTCCTCGTTGATCCGGTAGATGATCTCGAGGTGCCGCGGCAGCAGCCGCCCGACGAGCTCGACCGGCCAGACCTCCAGCGCCTCCGGCAGCAGCGTGTGGCAGGTGTAGGCGAAGCACCGGCGGGTCACGTCCCACGCCTCGGCCCACTCGAAGTCGTGCTCGTCCACGAGGACGCGCATCAGCTCCGGGATCGCGATGACCGGGTGGGTGTCGTTGAGCTGGAAGACGATCCGCTCGGGCAGGCGGTGCAGGTCGAAGCCTGCCGGCAGCAGCTGGTCGATGAAGTCGCGGATCGAGCACGCGACGAAGAAGTACTGCTGCTGCAGGCGCAGCTCCTTGCCCTGCGGCGTCGAGTCCTCCGGGTAGAGCACCTTCGAGATGTTCTCGGCGAACGTCTGGGCGCGGACCGCCTCGGCGTAGTCGCCGTAGTTGAAGATCTTGAGGTCGAAGGCGTGCGTGGCCCGTGAGCTCCACAGCCGCAGCGTGTTGACCCGGCCGTTCTGGTAGCCCGGCACCATGTAGTTGTACGGGACGCCGAGCACCTGCCAGCCAGGCACCCACCGCATGCGCTCGCGCCCGTCGTCGCCGGTGTACTTCTCGGTGTGCCCGCCGAAGCCCACAGTCACCGCGTGCTCGGGGTGCGCGAACTCCCAGGGCGCTCCCCCGGCCAGCCACGTGTCGGCCTCCTCGACCTGCCGACCGTCCGTGAACGTCTGCCGGAAGATGCCGTACTCGTACCGGATGCCGTACCCGATCGCCGGGACGCTCATCGTCGCCAGCGAGTCGACGAAGCATGCGGCCAGGCGCCCGAGACCGCCGTTGCCGAGGCCGGGCTCGACCTCCGCCTCCCGGAGCTCCGCCAGGTCGAGGCCGAGGCTGGCCAGGCCCTCCGTCGCGATCTCCACCAGGTCCGAGGCGATGAGCGCGTTGTCGAGCTGGCGGCCCAGCAGGTACTCCGCCGACAGGTACGCCACGGCCTTGGGCTGGGTGACGATGTGGTCGACCGTGGTCTGCATCCACCGCGCCATGAGGTAGTGCCGCACCGTGCGGGCCAGTGCCAGGTAGGTGTCGTTCACCGTGGCCCGCTCCAGGACCGTGCCCTGGCTGAAGTTCAGCTCGCGCAGGTACTCGCGCACGAACCCCTCGACGGAGTGCTCCGGGCTGGTGATCAGAGGCGTGGTCTCGGTCACGTCACGACAGTACACACGCGCCCCCGGCTCAGCCCGCCAGCCCTCACCGTCCGACGAGCGTCACCAGCCGCGACCTGCCGCTCGCGTCCTTGATGGCCTGCAGCACGACGTCGGCGTGCGGCTCCAGCGCGCTCACCTTGTCCAGCGGCGCGCCGACGACCAGCTGGAAGCCGAGCCCACGCCAGGCCCCGACGGCGCGGCCGGCGAACCGGGCGTCGGCCTTGATGAACGCCTCGTCGAGGAAGACCGGCGCGTACCGGGGACGCTCGGCACCGGCGTCGCCGAGCTGGTAGCGCAGGGCGGCGCCCACGATGAACGCGACGAGCTCCTGCGACTCGCCGCCGGACTTGCCGGCGATGTGGTCGTAGACGCTCACGTGGTTGCCGTCGAGGTCCACGCACTCGGCGCTGATGCGCACGTGGTCGCGCACGTCGACGAGCCGGCGCCGCTCGGGGCTGTCCGGGCGGATCCGGTCGATGAGCCGGACCATCCGGGCGTACCGCCGCTCGTGCTCGGCGAGGGGCACGTCGCCCGCCGGCGTGGTCGCGAGCTCGCGCAGCAGCCGGCGGAACGACGCGACGTCGTTCCCCTCGAGGGGGGTGGCGGTGATGCGCAGCCGGTGGACGTCGTCGCGGAACGGCAGCGTGGCCAGGATCGCGTTGACGGGCTCCATCCGGTCGCGGATCTCGGCGACCGCCTGGGCGATGCCGTTGTTGAGCCGGGTGAGCTGGTCGCCGGACATCTGCCGCAGGTGCACGGACCACTTGTCCCGCAGCCGGTAGAGCTGCTGGTACTCCAGCTCCTCGTAGATCCGCAGGAAGTCGGCGTACGCGGCGTCGGGATCGGCGCTGCGGTTCGGGTCGGGCCAGCTGTCGTCGAAGCGCTCGAAGAGCGTCGCCAGGGCCGCGCGGGCCGCGCGCTCCGCCTCTTCGGCGGCCTGGAGCTCGTGGCTCAGCTCGCGCACGACGGCGGCCACGGCGGTCGTGAGGTCCGCGAGCCCGCTACCCGGCGTGCCGGCCACGCCCGACCATCCGACCTGCGTCATCAGCTCGGTCAGGCGCCGCTCCTGCTCCGCCGTCGGTTCGATCCCCTCGGCGTCGGCCTGCTCGACGGCGTCGGCCACCTGGTCCACCTGGTCGCCGATCTGCTCCCACGACGCGCCGAGCTCGGTCACGCGGTGCTGCGCCGCGGCGCGCTCGCGGTACAGCTCGTCGACGCGCGCCCGCAGCCCGTCCTCGTCCGCCTTGAGCGCGCGCAGGACGTCGGAACCGGCGACGAGCGTCCCGAGCCGCTCACGCCGCTCGGCGAGCCGCGCCTCCGCGCCGCGCACGTCGAGGTCGTCCCACTCGGCGCGCAGCGCCTGGCTGTAGGCGACGAAGTGGTCGGCCTCCCCCTTCTGCCGCAGCCGCGCCCCGGCGAGCGCCTCGGCGGACCGGCGCAGCTCCTGGTGGGCCACGCCGATCTGCTCGGCGAGCTGCTCCAGGCGTCGGTGGTTGCTGAACCCGAGCGCCGACGCGCGGCCCTGCCCGCCGTGGGCGCCGCGCCGGCCCTGTGCCGTCTGCCCGGCGCGGGTGAGCGCCAGGTCGTGCCCGGCCAGCTCCGCCGGGTCGTCGACGCAGACGTAGGCGAACCGCTCGGCGAGCCGCCCGGCGAGCCAGCCGCCGAACGGACCGGCCTTGACCTCCAGGCGCCCGGGCAGCAACGACCGGTCCGCCTCCTCGTGCAGCGGCAGGCCGGTGGTCACGCCCTCGTAGTGCACCCGCACGGGCGAGCGGACGCCGTCGACGGCGGCGCGGAACGCCTCCAGCCGGGTCTCGTCGACGAGCAGCGTGACGGCGAACCCGCCCAGCGCGAGGCCGATCGCGTCCCGCCAGGGCTCGTACTCCCCGCGCACCTCCAGCAGCTCGCCGACGAACGGCACGTCCTCGACCCGCAGGCCCGCGGCCCGGGCGAGCGCCTCGCGCGCCTCGTGCAGCTCGCGCGGCACGTTGCCCCGGCGCGCCTTCAGCGAGGCCTCCTCACGCTCCAGGTCTGCCAGTGCAAGGCCCGCCTCCCGCTCGCGGGCGGCGGCCTCGACGACGGCCTCGGACAGCGCGTCCGTGTGCCGGTCCCGCTCCTCGCGGTACGCCTTCGCGTCGGCGTGCAGCCGCTCCAGCTCGCGCCGGGAGGCGACCTCACGCTCGAGGGGCGCCAGGTGCCCCTCGAGCTCCGCGCGAGCCCGCCGCACCTCGGCGAGACGCTGCTCGGCGGTGCGCACCTCCCGCTCCGCCGCCTCGATCGCGTCGCCGCCGTTGCGCCGCTGGTCGGCCCGCACCTGCTCCAGCTCGGCGTCCGCCGCGGCGAGCCGCTCCTCGGCGACGGCGACGCGCTCGGCCGCGGCCTTGTGCTGCGCCCGGTTCTCGCCCTCGGCGGCACGCAGCAGGTCGAGCTGCGTGCGGTCGCGCCAGGCCGTGAACGGCGTGACGCCGCCGTCGGGCGCGCCCTCCGGGCCGAGCTCGTCGACCCGCCGCCGCGCGGCCGCGGCCGAGTCGATCGCCGCCCGGTGGGTCAGCATGGGGCGCAGCACGTCGACCTGGCGCTGCGCCGTGTCCATCTCGGCGCGCACCTCGCTGAGCTCGTCGAAGTGCTCGACGGCGCGCTCGGCCACCCGGATCGTCTCCGGCTCCTCCAGCACCATCGCCTTGTACAGGGAGTCGACGGTGGTGATCTGCTGGCCGGCCTGGATGCGGCCCAGCAGCTGCATCGCCTTCTCGCCGTCGCCCGCCGCGCCGATGCCGAGCGCCGCGTGCAGTCGGGTCGCGAACGCCTTGTCCGTGTCGAACGCCGTCAGGCCCGCCGCGGTGAGGCCGGACCTGGCGAAGCGCTGGGCCACCAGCGGCTCGAGCTCGCGCAGGGACACGTCGCGGTCGGCGACGGCGCGCACCGCCACCGTCTCGTCGGTGCGGTGGACGCCCCGCGGCACGTACCAGGCGCGAAGCGCGGTGAACCGCTCGCCGGCCTGCGACGACCACGTCATCGCGATCGCCGACCAGGTGTCCGACGTCTCCCCCCGCAGGACGCGGTCCTTCGCCGTCGCCGCCCCGGCTGTGCGCTGCTCGTCGAGCTTGCCTCGCGCGTACGAGACGACGTTGCGCTGCTCCTGCCCCCGCGCCCGACCGCTCGTCGCCGTGTTCGAGGCGCCGTTGAAGGGCGTGGTGTGGCTCATCATGAGCGCGATGTACGCGTCCAGCAGGGTCGACTTGCCGGAGCCGGACGCCCCCGTGAGCAGCGTCGTCGTGCCCGCGAACCGCACCTCGTGGTACCCGTGGTACCCGCCCCAGCTCACCAGCTGCATCGACCGGGCCGTCCACTGCCGCCCGTCCGACGCCGTCGGGATGAGCCCGAACAGCGACTGCTGCATGCGCGGTGCGGCGACCTGCTCCGCCGGGTCGCTCGTGATCGTCATGCCGGGGCCTCCTCGTCCTCGTCGACCGCGTCGGAGGCGTCGTCCGTCTCGTCGTCCGGCTCGTCGTCCGTGGTCCCGACCGGCGCGACCGACGGGTTCCGGAGCCATGCCGTCAGCGCCCGCAGCCGCTCGACCGGCAGCAGGATCTCGACGACGGGCTGCACCCGGAACCGGCCGTCGGCGACCTCGTCGAGCACGTGCTCGCGCACCAGCGCGCCGATGGCGTTGTCGATCTCGCGGCGCCGCGCCGCGAGGTTGGTCTCGCCCGCGGCCAGGAAGCCGAGGGCGTAGTCCACCAGCTCCTCGGCGTCCACGTGGGCGGCCCGCTCCCCCGCGCCCTGCTCCTGCCGGAACCGGTTGCGCGCGAACAGCATGAGCAGCGTCTCGACGCGCTTGTACGGCTCGTCCTTGAGCAGCACGGGGATGCTCAGCCCCGCCTCCCGCACCTGCCGCTTGTACGCGATCTCGTAGTCGCGGTCCACGACCAGCTCGACGAACATGTCGTGGCAGCGCGACGCGAGCACGTTCTGGTGCGCGAGCAGCGCCCGCCATTCCGCGGGGTGAGCCGCGGCCGACAGGTACCGCCGCTGGAGCACCAGCGCCAGCGCCCGGCGCGCGTCGTACGGCAGCACGCCCAGGTCGCCGGCGAACAGTGCCGCGACGTCGTCCTCCATGCCGGCCGGCTCGACGAACGTGCCTCCGGGCGCGACCTCGGTCATGCGGGGGTCTCCCTCTCGTCGGTGGGCCCGTCAGAGGGCTCGTCAGCGGGCTCGTCGGTGGGTCCGTCGCTGCCCGGCATCTCGATCGCCACGGCCGGCAGCACCAGCTCGCGGGTGCTGCCGTCGGCGCGGACGGCGGTGATGCGCCGCAGCCGCGCGGGCGGCACGTCGCCGTCGGCGAGCACGGCCTCGAGCCCCTCGGGGGCCGCGAGCTCGAGGTAGCCGAGCAGCTCCACCGGCCGCCGCAGCTCCGGCGGCGCGGCGGCGAACACCTCGTCGACGGTGGCGCCGCCGCGCTCGCGCAGCACGCGCGCCGCATGAGCGGTCGTCTCGGCGTAGCGCGGGCCGCCCATGCCCAGCAGCCCGCCGAGGAGCGTTCCCGGGTCGGCGCCGGGGTCATGGTCCGCGGGGTCGAGGTCGGCGAGGGCGTCGGGCAGCGTGTCGGGCTCCAGGTCGTGCAGGTGGGCGCGGAACCGCCCCAGGCGGGCGCGCTCCAGCCAGCGCAGCGGCTCCACGCGGGCCGCCCGTCCGGACGTCGGGAACCAGTCGGCCATCGCGGCGGTCGCCTCCCGCAGTGCCGCGTCGAGCTCGCGGTCGCGCAGCGGGTTGTGCACCGTGAGCTGCTGGGTGATGGTCCGCGAGGCACGCGCCTGGGCGTCGAGCACCCCGTCGACCGCGGCCAGGAGCTGGGCGTACAGGGCGCGCACGGACTCGCGCCGCTCGGCCGGGAGGTCGTGGGCGAACGGGTGGGCGAGCACGGCGCGCACCCGCTCGTCGACCTGTCCGAGCAGCCGCGGGTCGCGCAGCAGCTCCATCGCCCCGGCGAACGCGCGGCCCTCGGGGGTCCGCTGCATCAGCGTGTCGGAGGCGTCGAGGTAGGCGCCGAGCACCTCGCCCGTCGGGCGCTCGTCCTGCCGGAGGCTGGTGACGATGCTGCGCTGCAGCTCGGCGATCGACTCCGCCACGCGCGCGAAGTCGGCCGGCAGCTCGCGCACCAGCGCGGCGACGTTGTCGAACTGCTCGACGAGCCGCTCCGCCGGCGCCTGGACCACCGGGCCGCCGGCCTCCAGCCGCGCCAGCTCGGCCTGGGCCGCGGCGATCTCGTCGTGGGCCCGGGCGACCTGCTCCCGCAGCGCGCGCTGCTGGGACTCGCGGTCGGGGCGGGCGTCGCGCGCCAGCCCCTCCAGGGCCACCAGCAGCGTGCGGATGCGCGACTCGCTCACGAGCGCGCGCGCACCCTGCGTCCGGTCCACGAACGCCAGCGCCTCGGCGGCGTGCGAGCTCACCTGGTACTGCTCCGCGCCGTCGTCGTCGAGCGCCCGCACCAACCACCGGCCCGCCACCCAGCGCGAGCACAGCGCCCGGGCGGCGTCGTCGGGCACGTCGTCATGACCTGCGGCCCGCGCCTCGGCGAGCAGGTCGTCGACCTCCACGTGCATCTGCTCCGTGGGCACCGTGGCCCGGCCCGGCGAGAAGATCAGCGACAGCAGCGCGACGACGAGCGGCCCCTCCTTGCGGTGCAGGAGCGCGAGCGCGGGCGTGCCGAAGGCGCCCTGGCTGCGCGCCAGGGCGCCCTCGAGGCGGGAGGCCGCCACCCGGGGTCGCGACAACGGGGTCGACAAGCTCAGACGACGATGTTCACGAGCTTGGGCGCGCGCACGATCACCTTGCGCACGGCCGCGCCGTCGATCGCCCGGACCACGTTCGGCTCGGCGAGCGCGGCGGCCTGCAGGTCGTCGTCCGAGATGGACGGCGGCACCTCGAGCCGACCGCGCACCTTGCCCTTGACCTGCACCACGCAGGTCACCGTGTCCTCGACGAGGTACTGCTCGTCGGCCGTCGGGAACGGCTCGCGCGCCAGGGAGCTCCCGTGCCCGAGCCGCTCCCACAGCTCCTCCGCGATGTGCGGAGCGATCGGCGCGACCATCAGCACCAGCGGCTCGACGGCGGCACGCGGCACCCGGTCCAGGCCGGTGAGGTGGTTGTTGTAGGTGATGAGCTTGGCGATCGCCGTGTTGGGCCGCATGTGCTCCATCTCGACGCGCACGTCGGCGACGGCGCGGTGCAGCGCGCGCAGGGTCGCGACGTCCGGCTCCTCGTCCGTCGCCGTGACGGCTCCGGTCTCCTCGTCGACGACGTTGCGCCACAGCCGCTGCAGGAAGCGCTGCGAGCCGACCACGGCGCGGGTCTCCCACGGCCGCGACAGGTCCAGCGGGCCCATCGACATCTCGTAGACCCGGAAGGTGTCCGCGCCGTACTGCTCGTACATCTCGTCGGGCGTGACGACGTTCCGCAGGGACTTGCCCATCTTGCCGTACTCGCGGTTCACCGCCTTGCCCTGGTACGTGAACCCGGTCTGCTCGTCGCCCTCGACGTCGGCCGCCGGGACGTACGCGCCTCGGTCGTCGGTGTACGCGTACGCCTGGATGTAGCCCTGGTTGAAGAGCGTGCCGAACGGCTCCAGCGACGTCACGTGGCCCAGGTCGAGCAGCACCTTGTGCCAGAACCGCGCGTACAGCAGGTGCAGCACGGCGTGCTCGACGCCGCCTACGTACAGGTCGACGCCGCCCGCCGGGCCCGACGTGGCGTTGTGCCGCGGGCCCATCCAGTACGACTCGAGCTCCGGGTCGACGACGGCCGTGCCCGCTGCCGGGCCGTCCGTGGAGTCGGTCGGGTCGAGGTAGCGCAGGTAGTACCAGCACGACCCGGCCCAGTTGGGCATGGTGTTGGTGTCGCGGCGGTAGGTCTTCGGCCCGTCGCCCAGGTCGAGCGTGACGTTCACCCAGTCGTCGTTGCGACCCAGCGGCGCCTCCGGGGAGGAGTCCTTGTCGTCGGGCTCGAAGGTGCGCGGCGCGTAGTCGGGCACGTCCGGCAGGTCGACGGGCAGCATCGCGGCGGGGACGGCGACCGGGCGGTCGTCGGCGTCCCACACGATCGGGAACGGCTCGCCCCAGTACCGCTGGCGGCTGAACAGCCAGTCGCGCAGCCGGTAGGTGGTGGTGCCCTCGCCGGCACCCTTGGACTCGAGCCAGTCGACGATCTTGGCCTTGGCGTCGGCCACGCCCAGCCCGTCGAGGCTGATCTCGTCGTTGGCGGAGTTGATCGCCCGGCCCTCGCCGCCGAAGGCCCCGGTGAACCCCTCGGGGAAGCCGTCGGCCGGCTCGACCGTGTAGACCACCGGCAGGTCCAGGGCCTCGGCGAAGTCGAAGTCGCGCTGGTCCCCGCCGGGCACGGCCATGATCGCGCCGGTGCCGTACCCCATGAGCACGTAGTCGGCCGTGAATACCGGGACCGCCTGGCCGTTCACGGGGTTGACGGCCAGGTGCCCGGTGAAGACGCCCGTCTTCTTGCCGGCGTCGGCCTGGCGCTCGACGGACGTCTTCGCGGCGGCCTCGCGCCGGTAGGCGGCGACGGCCTCGACGGGGCTCGCGTGCCCGCCGGTCCAGGGCACGCGGGTGCCCTCCGGCCACGCCGCCGGCACCTCGTCGAGCAGCGGGTGCTCCGGCGCGACGACCATGAACGTGGCGCCGAACAGCGTGTCGGGCCGGGTGGTGAAGACCTCGACCTGCTCCCCCGCTCCGGCGGCGTCGTACTCGGCGGTGCCGACGACGTCGAAGCGCACGTTCGCGCCCGTCGAGCGGCCGATCCAGTTGCGCTGCATGGACTTGACCTTCTCGGGCCAGTCGATGAGCTCCAGGTCGTCGGTCAGGCGGTCCGCGTACGCGGTGATGCGCATCTTCCACTGCCGCAGGTTGCGGGTGAAGACGGGGAAGTTGCCGCGCTCGGAGCGCCCGTCGGCCGTGACCTCCTCGTTGGCCAGCACGGTGCCCAGCCCGGGGCACCAGTTCACCGGCGACTCGTCGACGTAGGCCAGGCGCTGCGCGTCGACGACGTCACGGCGGGCGCCGGCGTCCAGGTCGGCCCACGCGACGCCGCCCGGCACCTCCCGCGTGCCGGCGGCGTACTCGGCCTCGAGCTCGCTGATCCGCCGGGCCTTGTTCGCACCCGCGTCGTACCAGGAGTCGAAGATCTGCAGGAAGATCCACTGCGTCCAGCGCACGTACTCGGGGTCGATCGTGGCGAACGTGCGCCGCGAGTCGTGCGCCAGTCCCATGCGCCGCAGCTGGCGCTTCATGGTGACGATGTTCTGCTCGGTCGTGGTGCGCGGGTGCTGCCCCGTCTGCACGGCGTACTGCTCGGCCGGCAGGCCGAAGGCGTCGTAGCCCAGGGCGTGCAGCACGTTGTCGCCGCACATCGAGCGGAAGCGGCCGACGACGTCGGTGGCGATGTAGCCCAGGGGGTGCCCGACGTGCAGGCCCGCCCCCGAGGGGTACGGGAACATGTCCATGATGAAGAACGGCCGGCCGGCGCCGGCGTTCTCGCCGTCGCCGTCCGTGAGCGCACCCTTCGGGTTCGCGGCCCAGAACGTGCCCCGCTCCTCCCACCGGTCCTGCCAGCGCTCCTCGATCTGCTGCGCGAGGGCGGGCGTGTAGCGGTGTGCCGGCTCGTTCTGGACCGGGCTGCCGGCGGCGGAGGGGGCGGAGTTCTCGGGCGTGCTCACCCGCGCGAGTCTACCGGCCGTCGCCCGAGGCCCCGGCAGGTTTTCGGGGGTCGCTCAGACGCCGAAGGAGCGGAACAGCGGGCCGCCCACGGCCAGCAGCAGCCACCCCACGGCGACGACGTACCCGATGATCAGCACGAGGCCCCGGTTGCCCACGACGGCGCGCCGCAGCCCGTCCGACACCCGCAGGTGCCCCTCCTGCACGGCGCGCACGACCTGGAACCACAGCAGCGGCCACATGATGGTCCACACGACCATGCAGGCGGGGCAGAGCTTGACCAGCACGTAGAAGCTCGTCCACATGAGGAAGAACACCAGGAGCTGGCCGAGGACCGACCCCGCAAGCAGGCTCAGCCAGTACCACCGCGGGAGCCGGGCGCCCGTGAGCACCACGACACCCGTGGTGATCACCACGGGGAACGCCGCCAGGCCGAGGAACGGGTTCGGGAACCCGAGCAGCGACCCCTGCCACGAGTCCATCGCGACGCTGCAGGACAGGAAGATGTTGATCGTGCAGCTCGCGACCCGGTCGGGGTCGAGGAAGCTCTCGATCTTCTCGTAGGAGAGCCAGAAGGAGCCGGCGAATCCGATCGCGCCCAGCACGGTCAGCAGCACGCCGAACGTGCGCGCGGACAGCCCGCGGGGGCCGGCCGCCAGGGCGTCGTCGTCGGGGGTCGTCTTGTCGCGCACCGTGGGGCTCACGGCGCGACGGTACCGCACGCCTCCGCCTCAGCCCGGTCATCGCCGGCCGCCGCAGGAGTCTGCGGCACCGCTGCCCGCTGCCGGCCGAACGCCAGCACCATCGCCAGGCCGACGAGCGTCAGCGCGAGACCGACCCACGCGGGCGCCAGGTAGCCCCACCCGGCCGCGATGACGAGCCCGCCGAAGAACGCCCCGCTCGCGTTGCCGAGGTTGAGCGCCGAGTGGCACAGCGCGGCGCCGAGCGACTGCGCCCGCGGCGACAGGTCCATGAGCCGGGTCTGCATCGCCAGCCCCAGCACCTGCGACGTCACGCCCAGGGCGAAGAGCGCCACGACGGCGGGCACGGGCATCGTCCCCACGAGCGCGAACACCACGAGCGAGACCGCCGTCGCGACGAAGCCTCCGATCACGGTGCGCAGCACGTTGCGGTCGACGAGCCGCCCGCCGAGCAGCGTGCCCACGGTCATGCCGACGCCGAACACGGCGAGCACCCACGGCACCGCGCTCTCGGGCATCCCCGTCACCGTCGTGACGGTCGGCGCCACGTAGGTGTAGACGGCGAAGAGCCCGCCGAAGCCGATCGCCCCGGCCGCGAAGGAGATCCACAGCGGGCCGTTGCGCAGCGTGCCCAGCTCCCGGCGCACGCTGGAGTCCACGGGGCCGTGCTCGGGCACGAACCTCCAGACGCCGAGCAGCGTCACGGCGCCCAGCAGCCCGATCACCACGAACGCGACCCGCCACCCCAGCGCCTGACCCACCGCCGTCGACAGGGGCACGCCCACGACGTTCGCGACCGTCAGCCCGGTCATCATCATCGACACGGCGTGCCCGCGACGCCCCGGCCCGGCCACGACCGCGCCGACGGCGGCCCCGACGCCGAAGAACGCGCCGTGCGGCAGCCCGGCGAGGAACCGGCCCGCGACCAGGGTCTCGATCGAGGGCGCCGCCGCGGACAGCACGTTCGCGACGGTGTAGGCGCCCATGAGCCACAGCAGCAGCCGGCGCCGCGACATCCGCGCGGCGGCCACGGTGAGCAGCGGCGCGCCCACGACGCCGCCGACCGCGTACGCGGTGATCGCGTGCCCGGCGACGGGGTCGCTCACGCCCAGGTCCGCGCCGATCTGCGGCAGCAGCCCCATCGTCGCGAACTCGGTGGTGCCGATGGTGAACCCGCCGAGCGCGAGGGCGAGCAGCGCCAGGGTCACGGGGTGGGGTCGTCGCACGCGCAGCCTCTCGAAACGATTCGACGGCGCGGCACGAGAACCGTGCGCACGCCGTCGGGGAACGAGGGGAAGCCTACGCGGGGACCACCCAGATGCGCGACGCGGCCAGCAGCCCGAGGTCGACGGCGACGGGCACCCCGTCGCGCTCCCAGGTCACGCCGACGGTGCCGGCGAACTCCCGGCGCTCGGTGACGGCGAGCGGCAGGTCGAGCGCCAGGCCCAGGCCGGCGAGGTAGCGCAGCGCCTCCGGGTCGGCGTCCGAGATGCGCGCGACGACGCCGCGGCCGCCGGCGTCGAGTTCCACCAGCGGCACGGCGGCCGGGCGCACGACCCGCCCGTCCGGCCGCGGGATGGGATCGCCGTGCGGGTCGCGGTCCGGGTTCCCGAGCCGCGCGGAGATCCGCTCGACGAGCCGGTCGGAGACCGCGTGCTCCAGCACCTCGGCCTCGTCGTGCACCTCGTCCCACGCGTAGCCGAGGTCGCGCACCAACCAGGTCTCGAGCAACCGGTGCCGGCGCACCATCACCAGCGCGTACCGCCGGCCCAGGTCGGTGAGCCACACCCCGCCGTAGGGCTCGTGGCCCAGCAGCCCCTGGGCGGTGAGGCGCCGCACCGTCTCCGAGACGGTCGACGGCCCGACGCCGAGGCGGTCGGCGAGCAGCCCCGTCGTGACCTTCTCGTCGGACCACTCGCGGGCGGACCAGACCGCCTTGAGGTAGTCCTGGGCGACCGGGGTGAGCTCGGCGGGGTCCACGAGCGCGGACGGCGCGGCGTCCGGCGTGGGCTCGGAGGGCGGGGTCTCGGCGGGCACGCGTCGAGCCTACGGTGCGGGCGACGCGTCGGGCCCGTCCTCGTCGTCGCGGGGCGCGACCCCCGAGGACGAGAGCACGTCCTCGGCCGGCGGCTCCACCTCCGGCACGGGCTGCCGGTAGTGCACGGTGGCGTGGCCCGACGGCTCGACCTCGACGAGCTGGGTGTCGACGACCCGCCGGTTCTGCGGGTCGAAGCGCAGGAGCGTCATCTCCGCCGTCCCCCGCAGCGGCCCCACCGTCGGCTGGTTCGGCGCCGCCCCCGCGGTCGACGAGCTGACGTACCGGATGCCCTGGCCCACCTGCTCCGGCCCGGAGCGCCGGTGGGTGTGCCCGGACACCTGGAACGGCACGCAGCCGGACTCCATGGCGTCCAGGCCCACGGGTGGCGTGTGGATCAGGAGCAGGTCGACGGCGCCGTCCTCGCACGCGGCGGCAGCGAGGGCCGCGCCCTGCTCTTCCGGCGTCTGCTCGCGGGCGACGGCGGTGCCCGACCCGACCCGGGTCTCGAGCGCGTCGCGGTCCCCGAGGATCCGCACCCCGGCGACCTCCACCACCTCACCGTCGAGGATCACCTGACCGTGGGCGGCCTCCTGGGCCGAGGTCACCTGCGAGTCGTGGTTGCCGTCCGCCACGACCATCCGGGCGCCGCGCGGCACGGCCGCCGCGAACGCGTCGACGCACGCCTTCTCGACCGACGTGCCGTTTGTCGTCGTGTCGCCGGCGTTGAGGACGATCTCGGCGCCCGACCGTTCCGCGACGGTGCGGATCAGCGGCGCCATCCCCGTGTTGCAGTGCAGGTCGGAGACCACCAGCATCGTCACCGACTCCTCGGGCTCGGCCGACGGGGTCCTCGACGGCGGGGCGGGCGGCGTGCCAGGGTTGCCGTCCGCCGGCCCCGCCTGGTCGGCCTCCGCGGGCGTGCCGTCGCGCACGGCCTGCCCGATCTCAAACGCGTTCCACGAGTCCACGAGGCTCGCGTCGGCGGCCGCGTAGAACGCCTGGTTCTCCTCGTACAGCCCGATGAGCTGCCCGCCGTACGTGTCGATGACGCCGGCGAGCCGGCCGGTGATCCGCGCGCCCTCGAGGGCCGTGCCGGCGAACACGGGCGACGCCGGCACGCCCTGCGACGCCGGGACGACGCCGCCGGAGGCGACGGTGGTCATGACGAGCCCCACCACCGCGACGCCCGCCGTGATCTCCCACGTGCGGGGGCCGAGGACGGCGGCGAGCTCGCGCCGTCGGGTCGCGCCGAGCAGCACGCGGACGGCGAGCCCGACCACAGCGAGCGCCGCCATGGCGAGCAGCGTGCGCCGCAGCGCGTCCACCGCGAGCGCCCACGCGACGCTGCGCACCGCGACGTCCGGGCTCGAGAAGAACTGCAGGTAGCTCTCGAGGTCGGCGCCGAGCGCGTCGAGCGTGCTGGCCGCCGTCACCGCGGACAGGTCGGCGGGGATCTCCTTCACCGTGACGTCCACGCCGAGCCCCAGCGGCAGGGGCGAGTCGATCTCGAGCGTGCCCAGCGGTCCGAGGTCGACGACGACGAGGCCGTCGGTGTCGACGTCGTAGGTCGCCTCGTGCGGGCCGAAGCCGAGCTCCGCGGTGGCGCTCGTGACCCCGAACGCGAGGCAGGCCAGCCCGGCGGCCACGCCCGCCAGCGTCCAGCGCACCCAGCGCGGCGGGGTCCGGCGCCCGCGGGCCGGCGTCCCGCCCGGCTGCCCGGCGCCGGGGTCGACGGCGGGGTCGGTCGCGGGCTCGGTGGCGGGCCGGTCGGGGTGCTCAGGGTGGTGCGCGGTCATCGCCCCCCACCCTGGCGGAACGCGCCGGGCGGCGCCACCTTCGGGCGACGCCGCTCGGGGCCGACCCGGGTTAGGACCGCACGTCGCGCAGCATGGTCAGCGCGATCCCGGCCGCGACGAGCACGGCCACGAGGCCGATCGCCGACGTCACGACGACGCCGCTGCCGAACGCCGCGTGCGCGGAGTCGAGCAGCGCGCCCGCCTGGTCGGCCGGCAGCCCGGCCGCCACGCTCGTCGCACCGCCCAGCGTCTCGGTGGCGGTCACGGCGTCGGCGGCCGGCACGCCGTGCGGCACGACGACCGACGCGGAGTAGGAGGCCGTGAGGATGCCGCCCAGCACGGCCGTGCCGAGCACGGCACCGACCTCGTAGGCGGTCTCGGAGATGGCGGACGCCGCGCCGGCCTTCGCCGCCGGGACGGTCGACACGACGAGGTCGTTCGACACCGTCTCGGCCGACCCCACCCCGAGCGCCAGCACGACGAACGCGAGCCCGATCCACGCGACCTCGCCCCGCCCGGCGGTCAGCGCCGTCACCAGGTACCCGACCGCGGAGAGGCCGAGGCCCGCCGCCACGACGTGCGCGGGCCGCACGCGGCGCACGACCCTGACGACCGAGAGCCCCGCGATCACCATCGCGATCGTCCCGGGCAGCAGGACCAGCCCCGCCTCGACCGGCGACAGCCCGATGACGAGCTGAAGGTCCTGGGAAACGAAGAACAGGAAGCCCACCAGAGCGAAGACGGACAGCAGGTTGACCAGCACGCTGCCGGTGAACGCCGGGACGGCGAAGAGCCGCACGTCGAGCATCGGGTCGGGCCGCCGCAGCTGGCGGCGCACGAACAGCACACCCATCGCCACGCCGCCGGCGATCGCCGCCAGGCCGAGCGCGCCCGCCCCGCCCTTGGCGAGGGTCTTGATCCCGTAGACGACCGGCGTCATGGCCGCCATGACCAGCACGATCGAGACGACGTCGAGCCGCCCGGGCGCGGGGTCGCGGGACTCGGGCACGAAGATCGGCGCGAGCACGAGCAGCAGCGCGAGCACCGGGACGGCGAGCAGGAACACCGAGCCCCACCAGAAGTGCTCGAGCAGGACGCCGCCCACGATCGGCCCGACCGCCGACCCCGCGGCGAAACCGGCCGCCCAGATCGCGATCGCCAGTCGCCGCTCCTCGCGGTCGGTGAAGACGTTGCGCAGCAGCGACAGCGTCGAGGGCATGAGCATGGCGCCGAAGAAGCCGAGGCCGGCGCGCGCGGCGACCAGGGCGCCCGCCGTCGGGGCGAACGCGGCCACCGCGGACACGGCCGCGAAGCCGACCGCGCCGACGAGGAGCAGCCGGCGCCGGCCGACCCGGTCGGCGAACGAGCCCATCGGCACGAGCAGGCCCGCGAGCACCAGGGGGTACACGTCGACGATCCACAGCAGCTGGGTGCCCGACGGCGCGAGCGACTCGGAGATCTGCGGCAGCGCGAAGCTCAGCACCGTGTTGTCGATGGACACGAGCAGCACGGGGAGCATGAGGACGACGAGCGCCGTCCAGCGACGCCAGGCCGGGCCGGGGGTCTCGCCGGGCGCGGGGCGCGTCTGCTCCAGGAGAGAGGTCATGAGGGTTTGCCTTTCGTGCACGCCTGGGCGGTCGGGGCGACGTGGTGACGTCGAACTTCCGCACCGTCCAGCCGGTACAGTAACAGCCCGCCACTAGGCTTGTCACATGCCTCCGCCCCCCGCCGCCCGTGCCAAGGTCCTGCGCGCTTTCGCCGAGCTCCTCGTCGAGTCCGGGGAGCGCGCCGCGACGCTCGAGGCGGTCGCCGACCGGGCCGGGGTCTCCAAGGGCGGGCTGCTCTACCACTTTCCGTCCAAGGACGCCCTCGTCGACGGGGTGCTCGACCATCTGAGTGCGCTCACCAGCGCGGACGTCGAGACGATGCGCGCCGCCCCCGAGGGCGCCGCCGACTACCTGCTGCGCACCTCGACCGTCATCGACGGCGAGTTCGGGGTGGTCTACCTCGCCGTCTCGCGCCTGGCGCAGGGCCCGTACCCGCGCGCCCGCGACGTCCTCGACGAGGCGCAGGCCGCGTGGACGCAGACCGTGCGCGAGGAGCTCGGCGACCCCGTCCTCTCGCGGGCCGTGTCGCTCATGGGTGAGGGCCTGTACGCCCTCGCCTCGTTCGGGGCGACCGGCCTCGGGGACCGTGAGATCGACGACCTGCTCGTCCTGGTGCGCGACGTCGCGGCGGCACGCGCCACGACCGCGCGCCCCCGCGCCTGACTGGGCGCGTCAGCCGGTCTTGCGCCGGGAGGTCCCGGAACCCGTCTTCGCGGCCGGCGCCTTTTTCGCCGGCGCCTTCTTCGCGGGCGCCTTCTTCGCGGGCGCCTTCTTCGCGGGCGCCTTCTTCGCGGGCGCCTTCTTGGCCGGAGCCTTCTTCGCCGCCGGCTTCTCGTCCTCGTCCTTGGCGCCCTTCGACCCCGAGACGCTGCGCCGCAGGGCCTCCATCAGGTCGATGACGTCCGCTTCCTGCTTCTCAGGCTGCTCGCCGAACGTCTCCGACGTGTCCAGCGCCTCCCCCTGCTCGATCTTCGCGTCGATGAGCTGGCGCAGCTGCACCTGGTACTCGTCCTCGTACTCGTCCGGCGTGAAGTCGGCCTCGTAGCTCTCGACGAGCTGGGCCGACATCGCGAGCTCCTTGTCGGACACCGTGACCGAGCCGTCCAGCGACGGGAACGCCGCCTCGCGCACCTCGTCCGCCCACAGGAGCGTCTGCAGCACGAGCACCTCGTCGCGCACCCGCAGGGCCGCGAGCCGCGTCCGCTGGCGCAGCGCGAACTTCACGATCGCGGTGCGGTCGGTCTCCTCCAGGGTGCGGCGCAGCAGCACGTAGGCCTTGGGGCTCTTGGAGTCGGGCTCGAGGTAGTAGGTGCGGTCGAGCATGATCGGGTCGATCTGGTCGCTCGGCACGAACTCGACGACCTCGACCTCCCTGTTCGCCTCCGCCGGCAGCGCGCCGAAGTCCTCCTTGGTGAGCACCACCGTGCGCTCGCCGTCGTCGTACGCGCGGTCGATGTCCTGGTAGGCCACCTCCTCGCCGTCCAGCTCGCACACCCGCCGGTAGCGGATCCGCCCGCCGTCCTTGTCGTGCACCTGGTGCAGGGGCACGTCGTGGTCCTCGGTCGCGCTGTACAGCTTGACGGGCACGTTGACGAGCCCGAACGTCACGGCACCCTTCCAGATGGCCCTCATACGTCCATGGTCACGCGACCTGCGACGACGCGCCAGCGCCGGCGATCTCCCGCCGGAAGCTCTGAACCGGCGGCGGATATGAACAAGGGTTCTGACGGCGTGTCAGAGCGCTCCAAGGCGGGAACACGGAGCGCACCAGAAGCGGTGGCGGTCTCAACCCGCCGTCGATTCTGGAGCCTGGTACGTCTTGCGCCGAGGCCGAGGTGGGCGATACGTTCCCCGCCATTCGTGAGTGAGTCGGTAGCCCCTTCTGGCACGCAGGTCCCGCGACCGGAGAACCAAGGTCGGCGCCGGTCCTCGTTGACGTCCCGCGGCACGCGGCCGCGGTGAACCCTGACCCGTTCCTCACCGCGGCGTCGATGACGCCTCCCCGTCACGCAGGAGATTCATGTACGACCAGCTCGCCGTCATCAACACCCGGCCACCCCTCTACGCCACCCTGACGACCCCAGAGCTGT
>NZ_BAAAPM010000009.1:67685-85491 GCF_039531145.1 Isoptericola hypogeus | reverse complement strand
TCCTATCGCGCGGACTATCTCGAGCGCGTTGCCGCCTGGCTCATCGACCGGTTCGACGTCGGCGAGGGCACCTCGGTGGCCGACTTCGGGTGCGGACCGGGGCTGTACACGACACGGCTCGCGCGCACGGGCGCATCGGTGACGGGCCTCGACCTGTCGACGCGGTCCCTGGACCATGCCCGATCCCTCGCGCACGCAGAAGGGCTGTCGGTGCGCTACCTGCATCAGGACTATCTCGACTACCGGGACGACGCCCGCTACGACCTGATCATCATGGTGATGCGCGACTACTGCGCACTCGCGCCCGAGGCTCGGCAAGTCCTCCTCGGGACGGTCCGCACGCACCTCGCACCGGGTGGGACGTTCGTCTTCGACGTCGACCACTCGCCCGTCTTCGACGCCGTGGTCGAGCGAGCGACCTACGCGCCCGACCTCATGGACGGGTTCTGGTCCGCCGAGCCCTATTTCGGCTTCCTGAACACTCACCGGTACGAGGACGAGCGGGTCTCCCTGGACCGGTATGAGATCGTCGAGGCGGGCCGGACCCGCATCTTCTGCACCTGGGTCCGCTACTTCACGCCCGCCGAACTGACCACCGAGCTGGCGGCCGCAGGTCTCGCCGACGTCGAGATCCTGGGCGACCTGACGGGCGCTCCGTTCGACCCCGCGGCGCCGCTGTTCGCCGTGGCCGCGAAGGCCGGACTGCAGGGTGCTTCACAGGCGGACCAGTAGAGGTTTCGAACATCCAGATCCCGATTCTGACCGGCACCAGAATCGGTGGCGGTCTCAACCCACCAACGCACCACGTCAGAGGAGCGTACAAGTTGGCATAAGACCGCCGTCGTTTCTGAAGCGACCTCAGTTGCACCTCGACATGTCGGGGGCCGCGGCTACCCTCGCCACCATGGACACGGCAGTCACACGCCAGGTCACCCGCACCTTCTACGAGGCGATCGAGCGCCGCGACTGGTCCGCCGTCGTCGCGCTCCTGGACCCGGGCGTGGTCTACGAGATGCCGCAGAGCCGCGAACGCATCTCGGGGCGAGATCGCTACCTGCAGTTCAACCAGGAGTACCCCGGCGACTGGCACCTTCGCATCCGTCGTGTCGTCGCCGACGGCCCGTACGCGGCCGCTTGGGTGGACGGCAGCGTCGGCGACGAGCACCAGGACGCCAGCGCGTGGCTGGAGGTGTCCCCCGACGGGCTGATCGTCCGGGTCACGGAGTACTGGCCCGAGCCGTACGAGCCGCCGGCCGGCCGGGAGCACCTGACGGAGCGGTACGGCCCCGAGTGAGGCCGTCGCGGGGCCGGAACGCCCCCTCGTGAGCGCGCGGCGCCGGTCGTAGCGTGGCGACGACGGTTCGACGTGTTCGACTCGACGACGAAGCGAGGTCCCACCATGTTCCGACGACTCACGGGGCGGGCGCCAGCGCTCGCCCTGGCCATGACCGCGCTCGTCGCGCTGGCGGCCGCTCCGGCTGCGGCGGCGACGCCCGGCGCGGCGACCACCGCAGCGACCACGTCGACGCCCACCCAGCAGGGCAAGGGCTGGATGCCGGACCGGATCGAGCTCCCGGACGGCTTCCTGCCCGAGGGCATCGCCACGGGCCTCGGCCCCTGGGCCTGGTTCGGTTCGCGCGCCGACGGCGACATCTACCGCGCGAACCTTCTCACCGGCAGGGGCGAGGTGGTCGCCGAGGGACCGGGGACGCCGTCCGTAGGCCTGAAGATCGACCGGCGCGGGCGGCTCTTCGTCGCGGGCGGACCGACCGGCACCGCCCGGGTCGTCGACGCGCGCACCGGGGACCTGCTGGCCGACTTCCCGCTCGCCGCGTCGCCGGGCACGGAGCCGAGCTTCGTCAACGACGTCGTGCTCACGCGGCACGCGGCCTGGTTCACCGACTCGCAGCAGGCCGTGCTCTACCGTCTGCCGCTGGGCCGCCACGGCGCGCTGCCTGACGCGGCCGAGACGATCGAGCTCGGCGGCGCGTGGGAGCAGGTCGAGGGGTTCAACGCCAACGGCATCACGACCACCCCCGACGGCCGGGCGCTGCTCGTGGTGAACTCCACGACGGGCCTGCTGCACCGGGTCGACCCCGCCACCGGCGACACCACGGTCGTGGACCTCGGGTCCGACGGCGGCGACGCCGCCCTCACCGCGGGCGACGGGATGCTGCTGCTGGGCCGCACGCTGTTCGTGGTGCGCAACCAGCTGAACCTCGTCGCCGTCGTCCGGCTCGACCGCCCCGGCGCCCGCGGCGCCGTCGTCGCCGAGCTCACCGACCCCGACCTCGACGTGCCGACCACGCTCGCATGGTTCGCGGGCGGCCTCTACCTGCCCAACGCGCGCTTCACCTCGCCCCAGGAGCCGACCACCGAGTTCTGGGTCACGCGCCTCGACCTGCAGCGCTGAGCGGGCTCAGGAGACCAGCGCGAGCACCCCGACCACGCCGACGAGCACGGCGAGCGCGACCGACACGCCGACCAGCACCGCGTGCACGGTGTAGAAGCGGGTGGGCCGGCCGGCGTCGTCCCGGGCGCGCGGGTCCTTGGTGACGCGGCGCCAGAACTGCGGCCAGACGACGAGGTTCCAGACGGCCGCGACGATCAGGACGACGGACCAGAAGACAGGGAGTTCCACACCCCCGAGTATCGGCCACGCGGGCCGTCGTCCGGGACGAGCGCCTCGATCTGCGCGAGGACGGACGCCGAGACCTGCGCCGACGCCTGCGCCGCTGCCGCGACCTCGCCCGGGGACGCGGCGGGCACGCCGTCGAGGGGGCCGTGCAGCTCGTCGTGGATGCGCTCCATGGAGGTGTCCAGCGACCAGGCGACGTCGGCGGCGAGCTTGAGCGAGTCCGTGAGGTGCCGCGGCACCTCCCCGTCGAACTTGTAGTAGATCTTGTGCTCGAGGCTCGCCCAGAAGTCCATGGCGATGGTGCGCAGCTGGATCTCGACGACGACGTCCTCCACCCGGTCGGACAGGAAGACCGGCACCTGGACGATCAGGTGCAGGCTCTTGTACCCGTTCGCCTTGGGGGCCGCGATGTAGTCGCGCTCCTCGATCACCGTGAGGTCGCGCTGGCGCAGGATCATGTCCCGCACGCGGTGGATGTCGGACACGAAACCGCAGGTCACGCGCACGCCGGCGATGTCGCGCACGTGGTCGCGCAACCCGTCTCGGGTGAGCGGCACGCCCTTGCGCTGCGCCTTCTCGGCGATCGACGCCGGCGACTTGAGCCGCGAGCTGACGTGCTCGATCGGGTTGTGGCCACGCGAGAAGAACAGCTCGTCGCGCAGGATCGAGACCTTCGTCATGACCTCGTCGATCGCGAACTTGCTCAGCAGCATGAGCTGCCGCAGCTCCTCGGGCAGGTCGCGAGGGACGACGGCGGCCTGAGTGTCGGCAGGTCCCGCGGAGGCGTTCGGGCTCACCCTTGCGAACCTAGGAAGGCGGCCTGGGAGAACCCTGGGAAGCTGCGCCTCCGCGGGGCGCTCAGGCGAGCAGCCCGTGGTGCAGCGCACGCAGGACGGCGCGGGTGCGGTCCCGCGTGTCCAGCTTGAGCAGCACCTGCGACACGTGGTTCTTCACGGTCCCCTCGGCGAGGAAGAGCACCTCGGCGATCTCGCGGTTCGAGCAACCCTCGGCCATGAGGCGCAGCACCTGGGTCTCCCGCTCCGTGAGGCGCTGGACGTGCGCCTCGTCCGTGGCGGGCGAGCCGCCGACCGCCGACGACCGGACCGCGCGCAGCAGGCGGGCGGTCACGGCCGGCTGGACGAACGTCCCTCCCCCGGCGAGGGCACGGACGGCGTGCGAGAGCTGCTCGACCGTGACGTCCTTGAGCAGGTAGCCCTGCGCGCCGCCGCGCAGCGCGCGCAGCACCAGCTCGTCGTCGTCGAACGTCGTGAGCACGAGCACCGGGACGTCGAGGCCGCGGCGCCGCAGCTCGTCCAGCACCCACAACCCGTCGCGGCCCGGCATGCGCAGGTCGAGCAGCGCGACGTCGGGCGCGTGCCGCGCGACCGCGGCGAGCCCGGCCTCGCCGTCGTCCGCCTCGGCGACGACCTCGACGCCGCCGGCGATCTCGAGCAGGCTCCGGATGCCCTGGCGCACGAGCGTCTGGTCGTCGACGAGGACCACCCGCAGCGCCCGGCCCGGCGGGGCATCGAGCCCGGCCGCCGTCACGACACCACCCGCGCGGGCAGCGACGCCTCGAGCCGAAACCCTGCCCCGCCGTCGAACCGGACGGCGCCCCCGAGCGCGGCGAGCCGCTCCGTGACGCCCTGCAGCCCGTGCCCCGGACGCACGGTACCGACCGCGTACCCGTCGTCCTGGGCCACGAGCGTCAGCGCGCCGTCCGCGACTGCCACCTCGATCCGCAGCACCGACGCGCCCTCCGCGTGCCGCACGGCGTTGGTCACCGCCTCCTGCGCGACCCGGACCAGGGCCGCGGTCTGCTCCTCGTCCGCGCTGACGTCGTCGGCGACGGCGACCTCCACGCGCGGGTGCGGCACGGCCGCGGCGACGGCTTCCAGCGCCTCGCGCAGGTCCGGGGCGCGTCGGCGCAGCTCGCCCACGGTGGCTCGCACGTCGCCCAGGAGGTCGCGCGCCACGCCGCGGGCGCGTGCCACGTGCGCCGCCTGCTCGTCGCCGGTGCGGTGGGTGGCCGACTCGAGCTCGAGGGTCAGCACGGTGAGCTGGTGGCCGAGCAGGTCGTGCAGCTCGCGGGCGATCCGCAGCCGTTCGGAGGCGCGGCTCGACTCGTCGCGCAGCACGGCCGCGGCGGCGAGCTCGGCGTGCGCCACCGACAGCTCGGCGCGCATCCGCTGCTCGCGCTGGAGGGCAGCGCTCACGAAGGCCGACGCCACCTGGAGCAGCAGGTACAGGCCGACGCCCAGCACGACCTCCCACGGCACGACGGCGTCGCCGCGCTGCCCGGCGGCGAGCACCGTGGAGACCCCCAGGGCGAGCGAGTTCGCGAGGATCACGAGCGCCGTCATCCACCAGGGCACCAGGTAGGTAGTCGTCGCGGCGCCGAAGACGAGCAGGATGGGCAGCCATCCCGCGCCCGGAACGCCGATCACCAGCCCGCCCGCGAGCAGCGTCTGCGCCACCACGCCGGCGATCGCGCGTCCGCTGTCGCGCGGCTGCAGCACCGCAGCCGCCGTCACCAGGACGTAGGCGAGCGCCCCCGCACCCCACGCCCACACGGGCACCAGGAACGACACGGGCTCGACGAAGAACGGCACGAGCACGAGGATCGCCACGCACACGCCGAGCGTGGCGAGCCCCGCCGCCGTCTCCGCTCCGGGCCGTCGCACGCCACCACGCTAGGACACGAGCCCGCCCCCCCGACCGTGCCGGAGGTCACGGGTTCGCGTGCCGGAGGGCTCAGAGCCCGGCGTCGTCCAGCTTCGCCGTGAGCTCGGCGTCGGTCGGCTCGACGAGGAAGTCCCCGTCGGGGAACACGACCACGGGGATGTTCTTGCGGCCGCTGATCGCTTCTGCGTGGTCGGCCCGGGTGGGGTCGGCCGCGAGGTCCACGTTCACGTACGCGGTGCCGCGGGCGTCCAGCACGCGCTTGGCGCGGCGGCAGTCGCCGCACCACTGCGCCCCGTACATCGTGAGGGTGGCGGGGCGCGCGAGGTCGTCGGTCAGCTCGAGGGTCATGGCCGGCAGCATACCCCCCGGGGGTGAGGGCTCAGTGCGCGGAGAACCCGCCGTCCACGAAGACCGACTGCCCGGTGACGTACGCCGACGCCGCGCTCGCGAGGAAGACGGCGGCGCCGGCGAAGTCCTCCGCGCGCCCGTTGCGGCCCACCAGGGTGCGGGCCGCGAGCGCCGCCACGCGCTCGGGGTCGGACGACAGCGCCGCGTTGAGCGGCGTCGGCACGAACCCGGGCACGAGCGTGTTGACCGTCACGCCGCGGCCCGACCACGCCTCGGCCTGCGAACGGGCCAGCGACTCGAGCGCACCCTTCGAGACGCCGTAGGCGCCGGACGTGGCGAACGCGCGGTGCGCCTGCTGGGACGACACGTGCACGATCCGCCCGTACCCCCGCTCGGCCATGCCCGGGCCGAACCGCCGGCCCAGCAGGAACGGCGCCTCGAGGTTGACCGCCATCGTGACGTCCCACGTCGCGTCGTCGAGCTCGCCCATCGGGGGGCGCAGGTTGATGCCCGCGGAGCAGACCAGGACGTCCGGCTCGCCGAACGCCGCGGCCGCGTCGTCGGCCGCGGCGCGCACGCCGTCGCGCGTCGACAGGTCGGCGCTCACCCACGCGGCGCGGCACCCGTCGGCGGCGAGCTCGCGGGCGGTCTCCGCCAGCTCGGCCTCCCGGCGGGCGACGACGACGACGCTCGCCCCGGCCCGGGCGAGCGCCCCGGCGATCGCGCGTCCGATGCCGGAGCTGCCCCCGGTCACGACGGCCACGCGGCCGTCCAGCGAGAACAGGGAGGAGAGATAGGCGTCGGTCACGCCGTCACCCTAGGGCGCCGGTGCGGGACGGCGCTGGTGCGGCGCGGGGCGCGGGACGCGACGATGGGCCCATGCCTCGATCCTCGTCGCGGTCGTCGTCGGGCCCGCCGCAGACCGTGTCCGTCGAGGGCCGGCGCCTGCAGCTCACCAACCTCGACAAGGTGTACTACCCGGCCACGGGCACCACGAAGGGCGAGGTGCTGCACTACCTGGCCCAGGTCGCGCCCGCCCTGCTGCCGCACGCCGCGAACCGCCCCGCCACGCGCAAGCGCTGGCCGGACGGCGTGGCGGGGCAGATGTTCTTCCAGAAGAACCTCGACGCCTCCACGCCGTCCTGGGTGCGGCGCCGGTCGATCAAGCACCGGACCTCGACCAACGACTACGTGCTCGTGAACGACCTGGCCACCCTCACGTGGCTCGGCCAGACGGCGACGCTGGAGGTCCACGTGCCGCAGTGGCAGTTCGGGCGCACCGGAACCCCCCTGCCCCCGGACCGCCTGGTGCTGGACCTCGACCCCGGGCCGGGCGCGGGCCTGCCCGAGTGCGCCGAGGTCGCGCGCCTGGCCCGCGACATCCTCGTCGGGATGGGCCTGGAGCCGTTCCCGGTGACCAGCGGGTCCAAGGGGATCCACCTGTACGCGGCGCTCACCGGCGAGACCGGCGACCTGACGTCCGACGCCGTCTCGGCCGTGGCGAAGGAGCTCGCGCGGCACCTCGAGTCGGAGCATCCCGACCTCGTCGTGAGCGACATGAAGAAGGCGCTGCGCGCCGGCAAGGTGCTGGTCGACTGGTCGCAGAACAACGGCGCCAAGACGACGATCGCGCCCTACTCCCTGCGCGGGCGCGACCACCCGACCGTCGCCGCGCCCCGCACGTGGGAGGAGCTCGACGACCCCGGCCTGCGCCACCTCGACTGGACCGAGGTGCTGGAGCGCCTCGAGCGCGACGGCGACCTGCTCGCCCCCCTCGTCCAGGGCCATCTCGCCCAGCTCGAGCCCACGCCGGAGCGGATGGCGACGTTCGAGCGGCTCGAGACCTACCGCGCCAAGCGCGACCCGGGGAAGACGCCGGAACCCTTCGGCCCCGGCTCCCCCGACTCCCCCGCGCCCGAGGCCGGCGACCCGACGTTCGTCGTCCAGGAGCACCACGCCCGCCGGCTGCACTGGGACTTCCGGCTCGAGCACGACGGCGTCCTGGTGAGCTGGGCGCTGCCGAGGGGCGAGCCGACCGACCCCGCGCAGAACCACCTGGCGGTGCAGACCGAGGACCACCCGCTGGAGTACGGGTCGTTCGAGGGCACGATCCCGGCCGGCGAGTACGGCGGCGGCGAGGTGACGATCTGGGACGCCGGCACCTATGAGCTGGAGAAGTGGCGCGACGGCGAGGAGGTCATCGTCACGCTGCACAGCGAGCGCCGCGGGTCGCGGCGCCTCGCGCTCATCCGCACCGGCGGCCGCGACGGCGACGAGAACTCGTGGCTGATCCACCGCACCAAGTCCCAGCCCGGCGACGCGGAGCGGCCCGAGGACCGGGGGGCCCACCCGGGCGACCCCGACGCGCCGCCCGCGGCGGAGCCCGCACGCGCCGAACCGCGCGCCAAACCGCCCGCCCCCGCCCCGCTGCCGATGCTCGCCACGACCGCCCCGCCCGCCGCGGTGGCGCGCCTGGGCCCGGAGGACTGGGCGTTCGAGGTGAAGTGGGACGGCTTCCGCGCGGTCGTCCAGGTCGACGAGCCCGAGCCCGGCGGCGACCGGGCGGTCCGGCTCACGTCGCGCTCGGGACAGGACCTCACGCCCACGTTCCCGGAGCTCCAGGCGCTCGCGGCGATGGTGTCCGCCGACGACCTGCCCCTCGTGCTCGACGGCGAGGTGGTCGCCCTCGACTCCGGGGGGCGGCCCGAGTTCCGCCGGCTGCAGCAGCGCGCAGGCCTCGTCAAGCCGCGCGACGTCGAGAAGGCGCGGAGGCGGGTGGCCGTCGACCTCGTGCTGTTCGACGCGCTGATCGTCGGCGGGCGGCCTGTCACCGACCAGCCCTACGCCGAGCGCCGGGCCGAGCTGGCCCGGGTCGTGACGCCGCGCCGCCCGGTGCACGTGCCCGACGCCCTGGACGGCGGCCTCGCCGAGGCGCTGGAGACGTCGCGGCTCATGCGCCTCGAGGGGGTGGTGGCCAAGCGGCGTCGGTCGGAGTACGCCCCGGGGCGGCGCTCGCGCGACTGGCTGAAGATCAAGCACGCCCGCACCCAGGAGGTCGTGGTCGTGGGCTGGCGGCCGCTGCACGCCGGCACGGGTCGCGAGGACCCCCGCGTGGCCGGCTCGTTGCTGCTGGCGGTGCCCGACGACGACGGCGTGCTGCGCTACGTGGGCAAGGTGGGGACGGGCTTCAAGGAGGCGGACCGGCGGGACGTGGTCCGCCGGCTGCGGCCCGTCGACGACGCGCCGCTCGACGGCGTCCCCCGCACGGAGGCGGCGCACGCCCGGTGGGCCGCGCCGGACCGGGTCGCGGAGGTGACCTACGGCGACTGGACGAGCGACCCCACGAACCCCTCCGAGAGCGACCCGCCGCGACTGCGGCACTCCGTGTGGCGCGGCTGGCGCGACGACAAGAGCCTCGGGGACGTCGTCGTCGAGCGCTGAGCCGCGCGGCCGGACGGCGGCCGGTTGAGGTGGAGGTCGCTCAGCGCACCGTCTGCCCGCGGAGGGCGTGCGCCACGGCCGCCGCCCGCGAGTCGACGCCGAGCTTCGCGTACACGTGCACCAGGTGGGTCTTGACGGTGGCCTCCGAGATGAACAGCCGGCGCCCGAGCTCCCGGTTGCTCAGCCCCTGGGCGAGCAGGGTGAGCAGCTCCGCCTCGCGCGGGGTCAGGGCGCCCGCGGGGTTCCGCGTCTGCTGCAGCAGCCGCGACGCGACGGGAGGCGAGAGCACGCTGTGGCCCGCGACGGCCCCGCGCACGGCCGCGAAGATCTCCGCCGGCGGCGCGTCCTTCAGCACGTACCCGATGGCGCCGGCGTCGACGACCCGCACCACGTCGGCGTCGGTGTCGTAGGCGCTGAAGACGAGCACGGGGAGGTTCGGGCGTGCCGCCCGGACCGCGCGGGTCGCCGCCACGCCGTCCATCCCCTCGCCCAGCTCGAGGTCCATGACGACGACGTCGGGCGCCGCACGGGCCACCTCGCCCAGCGCCTCCTCGCCCGACGACGCCTGCCCGACGACCTCGATGTCGGGCTGGGAGTCGAGCAGGGCGCGCAGCCCGGCGCGCACGACGTGGTGGTCGTCGACCAGCAGCACGCCGATCGGCCCGTCGGGACCGGTCATGTCCCGTCCTCCCCCACGTTCGCGGTCGGCAGCTGAACGCCGACGACGGTGCCCTCGCCCGGCGCACTCTCCACCGTGATCGTGCCACCGAGCTGCTCCACACGCTGGCGCATGGCGCGCAGCCCGAAGCCGCCGGTCGCGCCGGCCGACCGGGACGCGACGGCGTCGACGTCGAAGCCGCGGCCGTCGTCGAAGACGTCGAGCGCGACCGCGCCGGGCAGGTACGTGAGCGTGAGCCCGAGCCGGGCCGGGCCCGCGTGCCGGTGGGTGTTCGCGACCGCGCTCTGCGCGATCCGCGCCAGCGCGTGCGCGACGTCGGCGCCGACGGGGACCGGGTCTCCGACCACGGTCAGCCCGGCGCCCGGCACGTGCCGGCGCGCGGCCGACAGGACCGCGGCCTCCAGGTCCGCGGGCTCGACGCCGTCCACAGCCGCCGCGGGCTCGACGAGGTCGTGCACCAGCTCGCGCGTCTGCCCCAGGCTCCCCCGCACGGCGACCGCCGCCTGCCGCACGTCCTCGCGCGCGGCGTCCCGGGTGGCGTCGTGGGGCGCGTCCCAGCGCTGGTCGGCGGCCTCGAGGCGCAGCAGGGCCGAGGACAGCGACTGCGCGACGGTGTCGTGGATCTCCCGCGCCACGCGCTCGCGCTCGGCGAGCACCGCCACCTCCTCCTGGAGACGCACGCGCTCGCCGGCCTGCCGCACGATGGCGTCGTAGGCGAGGCTCAGGAGCGCCGCGACGACGAGCGGCCCGACCCCCGCGGCCCAGTCCGACTCCCCGGACAGACGGAACAGTGCCACGCCGGTGACGACGGCCACCGCGCCCACGAGCACGTGCGCCCCGGGGACGGGCACGAGGCTGCGGCACACGAAGAACAGCGGGATCGCCGACCACGCGAAGCTCGGCGCGACGAGCACCAGCACGCTCCACCCCGCCAGCAGCAGCCCCAGGACCAACCGCCCTGCAGCCGCCCCGGACGGCCGGCGCGCGAGCGCCACGAGCACGGCGTACGCGGCCACGACGCCCGCCACCAGGGCGACGACCAGCCACCACCGCCCGCCCGGGCCGTGGTTCGTCAGGTAGCGCAGCGCCGACGTCGCGACGAGGGCGGCGAACGCGACGTGCACCCCGCGGGTGAGAGAGACCGGCACGACGCGCCACGGTAGCCCGCGGCCCAGCCGGGCGCCTCATCCGTTCGGTTGAGGCCCGCCGCGCCGTCGGCCCGATGCGCCCGGACCCCGCCGCGCCGGAGCCTGGACCCATGACCGACACGCACAGCCCCACCGTCCGCCGTCCTCGCCGCCGCCTGCTGTCCCTCGCCCTCGCCGGCGTCGGTGTGGTCGCCGCAGCGGGCATCGCCACGACCACGCTCACCGCCCCGGGCGCGGAGGCCGACGCCCCGGCAACCGCCGCCGGCGCCGTCGCCGAGACCGCCGCCAAGCACGGCGACGGCCCCGACGTGCAGAACGTCCGCCGCCTCACGGTCGCAGGCGCCACGAAGGCGGCCGAGGCCGCGCTGGCCGAGTGCCACGCGCAGGACGTCCCGTTCGTCACCGTGGCGGTCGTCGACCGCAACGGCCAGGTGCAGGCGATGCTCCGCGGCGACAACGCGGCCGAGCACACGCTCGAGGCCGCCCGGCAGAAGGCCTACACGGCGGCGGCGTTCGGCGCCCCGACGAGCGAGCTCGCCGGCCGCGTCGCCGACCACGGTCCGTCGATCGCCGACCTGCCCGGCACGATGTTCCTGGCCGGCGGCGTGCCGGTGCGGGCCGCGGGCGCCTCGATCGCGGGGATCGGCGTCGGCGGCGCGCCCGACGGCGCGATCGACGAGTCGTGCGCCGCGGCCGGGCTCGAGGTGCTGACCGGCCTGCGCTGACGCGCCTGGGGCGCCGCCTCAGGCGCGGCGCTCGGTGGCCGCGGCCCGGCTCGTGCGCAGGTGCTCGCGCGCGAGCCGGGTCGCGGCCTCCGCGTCACCGTCCCGCACGGCGTCCAGGAGGCCACGGTGCTCGTCCGCCATGGCTGCGAGGTCGGTGTGCTGGCCCAGGAGCCACCGCACCCGGCTCGCGGTCACCCCGTGCAGCTCGGCCAGCACGGGGTTCCCGGCGGCCGCCACCGCCCGCTCGTGGAAGTCGGCGCCGGCCCGCCGCGCAGCGGGGCCGTCGCCGGCCCGGGCCGCGGCGTCCTCCCGCTCCCACGCCTCGGTGAGGGCGGCGAGCTGCTCCGGGGACCGTCGCGCGGCGGCGAGCCCGAAGTGCAACGGCTCGAGCACCTCGCGCACCTGGAGGAGGTGCGCGACGTCGGCCCGGGAGAACGTCCGCACCACGGCCCAGCTCCGCGGCCGCGGCGTGACGAGCCCCTCCGCGACCAGCTCCCGCAGCGCGTCGCGCACCGGGATGCGGCTGACGCCCAGCTCGGCGGCCAGGTCACGCTCGACCAGGCGGCTGCCGGGCTCGCGCGCGCCGTCGACGATCTGCTCCCGCACGATGCGGACCACGCGCGCCGACTCCGGCTCGAACCGGGCGGCGCCGTCGTCCGGTCCGGGCGCCGGGGAGCTGCTCATGGTCGTCATGATGCCAGCCCGCCCGTCCCGTCCCTTTCGAGAGGATCCACAAATGGCATACCATTCGCCGATGCCCGCGTCCCGGCCGCCGACCCGCGCCCACCGGCCGTGGCGCGGCCGGGCCGCCGCGCTCGGTCTCCCGGTCCTGCTCGCCCTCGGCGCCTGCGCGCCGGCCCCACCTGCCGCACCTGCCGCACCTGCCCCGTCGACCCCGTCGACCTCACCGGCCCCGGCGGCCGAGGACCCCGAGCCGGCCCCGACCCGTTCCCCGGCGAGCCCGCAGCTGCTCCTGGCCGCGCAGGCCGACGGCGACGGCCTCGCCGTGGTGGACCCGGCGATCCGCCGGGGCAGCGCCGTCGTCGACCGGATCCGGGTCGGCGCGGCGCCGTGGGACGTCGCGGTGCACGAGGGGACGGGGCGCGTGTTCGTCTCGACCGCCGAGGGCGTCGCGGTGGTGGACCTCGCGACCCGGGAGCGCACCGACCTGCTCCGCTACCGGCACCGCCCGGACCGCGTCGCGTACGGCGAGTACCGGCCGGGCGGGCTCGGCCTCGCGGTCTCCCCCGACGGCGAGCGGGTGCACGTCGCGGTGAGCACGGGCAGCGAGTCGTTCCTGGAGACGCTCGACTCGGGCTCCGGCGAGGTCGTCTCATCGGTCCCCGTGGGCCTGCGCCCGTTCGACGTCCTGGTGAGCGCGGACGGCGACGAGGTGTACACGGTCGACCACGACGCCTTCACGGTGACCGTCGTCGACACCGCGACCGGCGCGGCCCGGCCCGTCGAGGTAGCGCCGTTCGGCACCGAGGGCGGGCTGTCCTCCTTCGAGAAGCCGCACTACGCCGTGCTCGACGACGGCGGGGACCTCCTGCTGCCGTACCAGGGGCGCGCCCTCGCGCGCGTCGACCCCGAGAGCGGCGAGGTGACCACGACGAGGCTCACGGCCGACACGCATCAGCACGGCGTGGCCCGGGCCGCCGACGGCACCCTGGTCATCGCGGGCAACGGACCGTTCGGCAACGCGGGCTCCGGCCCGAGCATCGAGGTCGTCGCCCCCGGCGGCCGCTCGACGGTGCTCCCCACCGAGCGTCGCCACGAGACGGTCACCACCTGGCAGGACGGCCGGGGCCGGACCCACGGCGTCCTCGCCGGCGGCTACACCCAGGACGGCGCGTGGGACGGCATGACGGTCGTCCCGCTCGATGCCGCCCTCGGCGGCAGGGACACGTCGTACGAGATCCACGTCCCGGGCCGGCCGCAGTCGGTCGTCCCGGTCACGCTCCCCGACAGCGACCACGAGGAAGGACCCTCATGACCAGCACCACCGTCACCGTCCTGCACGACGTCCGACCCTGGGGCGGCGAGCGCAGCGACGTGCACGTCGCGGACGGCGTCATCACCGCCGTCGTCCCGCACGACCCGGCCGCGGTTGCCGGCCGCACGGACGGAGCCGTCGACGGGCAGGTCGACGGGCGCGGCCTGCTCGCGCTCCCCGGCCTGGTGAACGCCCACGCGCACGTGGACAAGTCCTGGTGGGGCAAGCCGTGGGTGAGCTACGGCGGCGAGGGCGGCGTCCTGGGCCGCATCGCGCACGAGCGCGCGCACCGCGACGAGCTCGGCATCCCCGGCGTGGACGTGACCCTCGCGGTGCTGCGCGAGTCGGTCCGCACCGGCACGACGGCCCTCCGCACGCACGTGGACGTCGACCTCGGCGTCGGGCTGCGCGGCATCGAGGTGGTGCGCGAGGCGGTCGCCGTGCTGGACGGCGCCGTGCACGCCGAGATCGTCGCGTTCCCGCAGGACGGCGTGCTGCGCCGGCCGGGCGTGCTGGAGCTGCTCGAACGGGCGGCGGCGGCCGGCGCCGAGCACGTCGGTGGCCTCGACCCGGCGTCGATCGACCGCGACCCGGTGGGCCAGCTCGACGGCCTGTTCGCCATCGCGGAACGCCGCGGCGTCGGCATCGACGTGCACCTGCACGACGGCGGCGACCTCGGCGCGTTCCAGGTCGAGCTCATGGTCGACCGCACGCTGCGCGCCGGCCTCCAGGGCCGGGTCAACGTGGCGCACGGCTTCACCGTCGGCCAGCTCCCGGCGTCGCGCCAGGCCGACCTGATCGCGGCGATGGGCGAGGCGGGCATCACCATGACGACGGTGGCCCCGATCGGGGCCGCTCCCCTGCCGCTGCTCGCGCTGCGCGACGCCGGCGTGCCCGTCGGCCTGGGCACCGACGGCATCCGCGACCTGTGGTCGCCGTACGGCACCGGCGACCTGCTCGCCCTCACCACCCAGCTCGCCCGACTGTCCGGCCTGCGGTACGACGAGGACCTCGTCACCGCGGCGCGGGTGGCGTCGTCCGACGCCGCGCGCTTCGTGGGCCGCGAGGTGCACGACCTCGTGCCCGGCGCGCCGGCCGACGTCGTGCTCGTCGACGCCGAGAACGTGCCCGACGCCGTGGTCCGCGCCCCGCGGCGCGCCCTCGTCGTCGCGGGCGGGCGCGTCGTCGCCCGCGACGGCGAGGTACTGGTGTGAGCGGGCGCTAACCGACCTGTCCGGCGAGGTCGCGGGCGGCGCGCACGACGACGCCGTACGCGTCGGCGACCGTCGCGAGCGCCGCGTGGTGGAGCTGCTGGGCCGACACCTCCGCGACGGAGCTCGCGAGCGGTCGGGTGGCGCAGGCGTCCGCGACCACGGTCGGCCGGTTGCCCCGCAGCGCCGCACCCTGGGACGTGAAGGCGACGCACATGTGCGTCATGAAGCCCACGACCACGACGTCGGTGTGCCCGGCGGCGTCCACGAGGTCGCCCAGCTCCGTGCCCCGGAACGAGTCCGGTGCCGTCTTGGTCACCACGGCCTCGCCGGGCGCCGGCGCGACGCGCGGGTGGATCTGCCCGAGCTCGTCGTCCAGGTCGTACGGCGACCCGGCGCCGCCGTCGTGCTGCACGTGGATCACCGTCGCGCCGGCCGCCCGGGCGCGGGCGAGCAGGCCGGCGGCCGCGTCGAGCGCCGGCTCCCAGCCGTGGAGCTCCATCACGCCGCGCGTGTAGGTGTTCTGGTAGTCGACGAGGATCAGGGTCGAGCTCGCGAGGTCGGCGGGGGTCGCGTCGGCGCCGCTGAGCTCGCGCAACGTCGTGCTGGGGGTCGTGCTGGTCATGGGTGTCCTTTCGCAAGGGGTCTCGGGTGCCGCTCCGGGCGACGCTGCCCCACGCTACGAGCGCGCTATCGTGTCGGCAATGTCGTCCTACCCGCAGTTTCCGACATCATGATCGCGCGTCTCGTGGTCGTCGTGCTCTTCGACGGCGTGGACCTGCTCGACGTCACGGGCCCCGCGGAGGTCCTGTCCCTGGCCGAGCGGGAGACCGACGGGCCCGCAGGTTACGAGGTCGTGCTCGCCTCCGAGACCCTCGATCCCGTGACGACCTCGGCCGGCGTCCGCGTCCTGCCCGACACGTCGTTCGACGCCCTCGCCACCCGCCGGGTCGACACGCTGATCGTGCCCGGGGCGGTCGAGACCGGCCCCGGGCACGAGGTGCGGGCCGTCGTCGACCCGGCCGTGGCGGACCGTGTCCGTGACCTGGCCGGACGCACTCGTCGGCTCGCCTCGGTCTGCGTCGGCGCCCACGTGCTCGCCCACGCCGGGCTGCTCGACGGCGCGCGCGCCACCACACACTGGTCGACGGCGGCCCAGCTGGCCGCGGAGCACCCCGAGGTGCGCGTCGACCCCGACCCGATCTTCATCCGCGACGGCGATCTGTGGACGGGCGCGGGGCTCACGGCCTGCCTGGACCTGACCCTGGCCCTGGTCGCCGACGACCTGGGCCAGGAGGTCGCGCTCCGGACCGCACGGCAGCTCGTCATGTACCTCAAGCGACCGGGCGGGCAGAGCCAGTTCTCCGTCGCGACCGACCCGCGCGCGACCACGCGCCGGGTGGACGACCTGCGCCACCACGTGCTGAGGCACCTCGCCGACCCGCTGACGGTCGCCGACCTCGCGGCCCGGGCCCACGTCGGCGAGCGCCAGCTCACCCGGCTCTTCAAGACCGAGCTGGGTGCCACGCCGGCGGCGTACGTCGAGTCGGTCCGCGTCGAGGTGGCACGCCAGCACCTCGAGACCACGGACGACACCCTCGAGCGCGTCGCCGTCGCGTGCGGGTTCGGCACCACCGACACCCTGACCCGCGCGTTCCGGCGCCGGCTCGGCACCACCCCCGCGCAGTACCGCGCCCGGTTCCGCCTCACGGCGTAGCGCCCCGCCCGGGATGACAGACGGCCGGGAGGAAGAAGACCGGCCCCGGCCAGGTTGTGCCGACCATGCGAGCCATCACCTACAGCACCTACGGCAGCGCCGACGTCCTCGAGCTCACCGAGCAGCCGGACCCGCACGTCGGCGCCGACGTCGTCGTCGTCCGCGTCCGCGCCGCGTCGGTCAACCCGGTGGACTGGAAGGTCCGCGAGGGCTACCTGGACGGGCTCATGGACGCCCGGTTCCCGGTGATCCCCGGCTGGGACGTCGCGGGCGTCGTGGAGCAGGTCGGCCTCGACACCCCCGAGTACGAGGTGGGCGACGAGGTCTACGGCTACGTGCGCAAGGACTGGGTGCACGGCGGCACGTTCGCCGAGCTGGTCGCCGCCCCGGTGCGGACGCTGGCGCGCAAGCCCGCGTCGCTGACCTTCGAGGAGGCGGCGGCCGTCCCGCTCGCCGGGCTCACGGCCTACCAGACGATCCGCCGCGCCGGGGTCCGCGAGGGCCAGACGGTGCTGGTGCACGCCGCCGCGGGCGGCGTCGGCGCGTTCGCCGTCCAGATCGCCCGGTCGCTCGGCGCCCGCGTCATCGGCACGGCGAGCGAGCGCAACCACGACTTCCTGCGCGGCCTCGGCGCCGAGCCCGTCACCTACGGCGACGGCCTGGCCGACCGCGTGCGCGCGCTCGCCCCGGACGGGATCGACGTCGCGCTGGACTACGTCGGCGGCGACGCCGTCGACGTCAGCGCCGCGCTCCTGGCGCCCGGCGGCACCGTCTCGTCCATCACCGAGCCGGCGGCCCGCGACGCGCACGGCGGTCAGTACGTCTGGGTACGACCGTCGACCCCGGACCTCGAGGCGCTCGGTGCCCTGATCGACGGCGGCCAGGTCGCCGTGGAGGTGGCCCAGGTCTTCGACCTCGCCGACGCCGCCGACGCCCACCGGGCCAGCGAGTCCGGCCACGTGCGGGGGAAGATCGTGGTCCGCGTCTGAGGCGGCCCGTCCGACGGCGCGGTGGCACGCTGAGGTCATGACTCCCTTCCCGCCGCACGTCTACGCCGACCGCCGCCGCCGAGCCGCAGAGCAGGCCGCGGCGGCAGGCCTGGACGGCGTCCTCCTCACGCCCGGCCCGGACCTGCGCTACTTCCTCGGGTACACGCCCGCGGCCGACCTCGAGCGGCTCACGATGCTCGTGCTCCCGGCCGACGGCGACGGCGCGGAC
>NZ_BAAAPM010000009.1:56404-67661 GCF_039531145.1 Isoptericola hypogeus | reverse complement strand
TCGTCCCGCGCCTGGAGGCGCACGACCTGGAGGTCGGCGCGGTGGGCGGGATCGAGGCCGTGGCGTGGTCGGACGGCGAGGACGAGCACGCGGTCACGGCCCGCCTGCTGCGGCCCGAGGGGCGGTACGGCATCAGCGACACCGCGTGGGCGCTGCACGTGCTGGGGCTGCAGCGCACGCTCCCGGCGTCGTCGTACGTCGCGGTCACGACGGCGCTGCCGATGCTGCGCGCGACCAAGTCGCCCGAGGAGGTCGCGCGCCTGGCCGCGGCCGGGGCGGGCGCGGACGCCGTCTTCGCCGAGATCGTCACCCGGCCGTTCGCCGGGCGCCGCGAGCGCGACGTCGCCGCCGACCTCGACGCGCTGCTGCGCGACCACGGGCACGAGCAGGTGGACTTCACGCTCGTGTGCGCGGGCGAGAACGGCGCCGACCCGCACCACGACGCCGGCGACCGCGTCATCGCGGCCGGCGACATGGTGGTCATGGACTTCGGCGGGCTCGCCGACGGGTACGGCTCGGACACCACCCGCACGGTGCACGTCGGCGAGGTCACCGCCCGCGAGCAGGAGGTGCACGACGTCGTGCGGGTGGCCCAGCAGGCCGGCGTCGACGCCGTGCGGCCCGGCGCGACCTGCCAGGACGTGGACCGGGCGTCCCGCGCGGTGATCGACGACGCGGGTTACGGCGAGTTCTTCGTGCACCGCACCGGGCACGGGATCGGCCTGACGACGCACGAGCCGCCGTACCTGGTCGAGGGCGAGGAGGCGCCGGTCTCGGCCGGCATGTGCTTCTCGGTCGAGCCGGGGATCTACCTGCCCGGCGAGTTCGGCGTGCGGATCGAGGACATCGTCGTCGCGTTCCCTGCCGGCGTGCCCGGGCTCGACGACTCCCCCGAGGCCGCCGTGCGCCTCAACACCTCCCCGCACGAGGTCGTGCTGGTGGAGTGATCAGCTCGGCGACGCCTTGCCGTGCCGCCAGTAGCCGACGAAGTCGACGTGCGCCTTCGACCACCCGCGATCGTCCACGAGGTGGCGTCGCACCCCCGCGGCGAGCGCCTGCTCCCCGGAGACGAGGGCGTACCCGGTGCCGTGCGGGAGCTCGGCCTCCCGCACGACGGCGAGGGCCGCGCGGCCCGGAACCTCGGCGAGCGCCGGGTCCGCGGCCGCGGCCCGGTCGCGCTCGACCCACCGGAGGTCGACCCCGGCGGGCACCCGGAAGTCCTGGCGGTCGTCGGCGGTGGGGACCTCGACGACGGCGACGCCGCGCGCGTCGTCGGGCAGGGACTCGCAGATGCCCGCGACGGCGGGCAGGGCGCTCTCGTCGGCGACGAGCAGCGTCCACTCGTGCTCGGGGCGCGGGCGGAAGTAGGCGCCCTGGTCGAGGATCCCGACGCGGTCGCCGGGCTGCGCGGTGGCGGCGAAGGTGGCGCCAGGCCCCATCGGGTCGTCGTCACGTCCCTCGTGCCCGTGGATCACGAAGTCGACGTCGATCTCCCGCAGCTCGGGCCGGGAGGCCCGGATCGTGTAGTTGCGCACGAGCGGGCGGCGGGACCGCGGCGTCGCGAGGTACTGCGCGTACCAGCCGTAGTTGGAGGTCCGCGTGGGCAGCTTGAGCGCCTCCTGGCCGGGCCGGGGCAGGAAGAGGCGGAACCACTGGTCGTCGCCGACCAGGGTGAGGCGCTCGATGTCCTTGATGCCGAGGGTGACGCGCCGCAGGTGGTGACCGACCTGCTTGGTCGACACCACCTCGGCGACGAGGACGTGGGGGTCGACCGGTTTGCGGAGGGCGTGCATGCTCACGGGAGTGAGGTTAGGCGAACCTCACCTGATTGGCCAGGCCCTGGTCCGGGATCGCCCGGCGCCACGGCCGTGCCGTGCCGGAGACTGTCCTCGTGCCCCGACGTCACACCGCTTCCCTCCCCGTGCCCGCCGCGCTGCCGGCCGTGACCGTCGCGGCGCTGCTGTGCCTCGGCGCCTGCGCCGGCGGCGGCGACACCGCACCCCCGCCGACCCCGTCCGCCGCCACCGCGCCCACCGCGTCCGCCGATCCCGGGGCATCGGCCTCGGCGTCGGCCGCGCCCCTGAGCGTCGAGGTGTCGTCGGGGCAGGTCACGCTGGTGATCACGGTCCCGGGGGCGGCGATCGACGCCCCGCACGTCGCGGTGTCCGACGACCCGGCTGACGCCACGCGGACGATCACACTCGACCTCGCCGGGCTCCCGGCCGACGACCCGCCCACCGTGACCCTCGCGGCGCCGCGCGGCACGCTCGGGCGGAACGGCGACGGCAGCCTCACGGTGCTCGACGCCGACGACGATCCCGTCGGCGGGCTGAGCGCGCCGACCGGGGCGCGCTTCGTCGTCGACGGCGAGGCGGTCGAGGTGCGGCCGGCCGGCGGGGACGACGGGGACGGCCCCGGCGAGGCGGCCACGACGCTGGGTACCGCAGGCGTCGCGAGCGCCGACTGGGGCGAGCGCGAGGGCGGCCGCTCGCTCGCCGTCGACGCCACGGGCTGGGCGCGCTCCGCCGGCGAGGCCGGCGTCGACGTCGTGTGGGCCGAGCTCGTGGCCGCCGAACCCGAGGTGGACACCGCGACCATGCGCGACCAGCTCGCCTGCCACGCGATCGGCGCCCCGGACAAGGCCACATGGAACCTGGAGCCCTGGCGCCCCGACGTCGGGCTGCTCGCCACGATGGCCGCGCGCTGCAACCCGACCCCTTGACGTATTCCTATATCGGTATACGTTGGTCCTGTGGCACGAGCAGCGACGACGACGGACGCGTTCAACGCGGTGGCCGAGCCCCGGCGCCGCGAGATCCTCGACGCCCTCGCCGGGCGCGAGCTCAGCGTCGGTGAGCTCGTCGAGCTGCTGCACGTCGCCCAGCCCGTGGTCTCCAAGCACCTCAAGGTGCTGCGAGAGGTCGGGCTGGTCGAGGTCCGCGACGACGGACGTCGTCGCCTCTACCGCGTCGACGGCCGGCCCCTGCGCGAGGTCCACGCGTGGGCCGGCCGGTACGAGCGGCTGTGGGAGGAACGGTTCGCCATGGTCGACGACGTGCTCGCCGAGCTGGTCGACGAGGGCGCCACCGACGCAGGAACACCCGACCGAAGGAGAAGGTCATGACCAGCACCACCACGAAGGGCACCGCCGTCCTGACGCTGCCGAACGACACCGACATCCAGGTCACGCGCGAGTTCGCCGCGCCGGCCGCCGTCGTCTGGCGGGTGTTCACCGAGCCCGAGCTGATCGCCCGCTGGTGGGCCGGCCAGCACGGCACGGTGATGAGCATCGACATCGACCCGCGGCCGGGCGGCACCTACCGGTACGTCATGGAGGCGAACGAGGGGTTCGAGGTCGCGTTCCACGGCGAGTTCCAGGAGGTGGCGCCCCCGGAGCGCCTCGTCCACACGGAGGTCTACGAGGGCATGCCCGACGGTGAGGCCGCCGCGACGCTCAACACCTACACGTTCGTCGAGCAGGACGGTCGCACCACGCTCACGCTCGTGACGCGGGCGCCGAGCGTCGAGGTCCGCGACGCGATCGTGGACTCCGGCATGGAGGGCGGCCTCCAGGAGGGCTTCGACCTCGTCGACGAGCTCGCCGCCGGCCTCGCCGCTGGTTGAACCCCGCGTCGTCCCGAGCCTGTCGAAGGGTCGAGACCCGACGGCGGCCCCGCCCGGCGCGAGACCGAGCGAGGCCGCCGTCGAGCGTCTGGCCGCTCAGAGTGCGGTGTAGCCGCCGTCGACCAGCCAGTAGGCGCCCGTGACGAAGGACGCGTCGTCCGACAGGAGGAAGCGCACCACCCGGGCGACCTCCTCGGGCTCGCCGAGGCGACCCAGCGGGTGCTTGGCGACGAGCGCCTCGCGCGCCTCGGCCGGCAGGCTCGACTCGACCAGCGGCGTCTTGATGTACGCCGGCCCGACCGCGTTGATGCGCAGCCCCTGCGGGCCGTACTCTGCGGCGGCGTTCTTCGTGATGCCCACGACGCCGTGCTTGGCCGCCGTGTAGGCGCCGTTGCCGATCGCCGCGACCGTGCCGTGGATCGACGCCATGTTGACGATGGAGCTCTCGCCGGCGCCCTGCTCCAGCATCGCCGGGATCTGCGCGCGCATGCCGTAGAGCACCCCGTTGAGGTTGATGTCGATGACGCGGTCCCAGTCGTCGAGGTCCGTCTCGCCGGCCGGGGCCTGCTTGCCGCCGATGCCCGCGTTGTTCACGGCGTGGTGGAGGCCGCCGAACGTCGCCCTGGCGAAGTCGACCGCCTCGAACGCATCCTCCTTGACCGCGGTGTTCTGCTCGAACGGTGCGGCCTCGCCACCGGCCGCCGCGATCTCGTCCGCCACCCGCTGGGCCGCGTCGAGCCGGATGTCCGTGACCACGACCTTGGCGCCGTGCGCCGCGAGCTCCTTGCTCACCGCCTCGCCGATGCCCGAGCCGCCGCCCGTCACGAGCGCCACCTTGCCCTGGAAGCTGCCGCCTGTCGCCATGTCCGTTCTCTCCTTCGCACCACGTCCCGGCGGGCGGGGACGCGGGTGACGCGAGACGACGCCCAGAAGGGACGAACGACCGCCCGGCCGGCCCTGGTGGGGCCGGGGGCGCTGACCCTTCGACGCTAACCCCGCCCGAAGGGCGCGAGGCCGTCGTCGCGGGGTCTGACGCATCACACCTCGACGTCAGAACCCCGTCCGGGCCGGGCCAGGACCTCGGCCTCCTCGTCCGCGGTCAGCCCCGTCACGGCGGCGTCGGGCGTCGCCCGCAGCCATGCGAGCGTGTCGCGCGCGGTGTCGGCGACCGGACGGGGCGACAGCCCGGCGGCGAGCGCGGGCGCGGCGTCGTGCGCCGGCATCCCGTCGTACTCGGGGCGCGGGAGCCACAGCGGCAGCGACCGCTCCCCCGACCAGGGGCGCACGTCGGCCGCCTCGAGGCCCGATCGGTCCGCCCAGCGCCACCGGGGCTCCGCCCCGCAGCCGCGGGCCACCTCCGCGAGGATGGCGCCCACCGTCGACGCGGGCCCGACGCCGTCGAAGACGCCCTCGGTCCGCCTCTCCGCGAGGTCGACGATCCAGGCGGCCAGGTCGCGCACGTCGATCACCTGCATCGGGTCGGCCGGGTCGCCCGGCGCGAGCACGTCGCGCGCGCCGTCATCGAGCACGCGGCGCATCCGGGCGGGCCAGTAGGCGAACCGCCCGCTCGGGTCTCCGGGGCCGACGATCAGGCCCGGCCGGACGACGGCGGCGCTCGCCGCACCCTCGCGCACCAGGTTCTCGCACGCGACCTTCATCGCGCCGTACGCCTCGGGGCTCCCCGCACCGTCGACGTCGCCCCGCTCGGGCTCGCGCAGCCGCCCGGCGCCCGGACCTCCCGGGTCGGCGTCGTCCGCGTACACGTTGATCGTGGACACGAACACCCAGTGCGCGCCGGGCACCGCGGCCACCGCCTTGCGCACGTGCGAGGGGGTGCGCGACACGTCGACGACGGCGTCGAGCTCCTGGGCCGCGAGCCCTTCCGGGAACGGGCCGTCGCGGTCGGCGGTCACGTGCCGCACGCCGTCCGGCGCGGCGCCCGAGCGCCCGCGGCTCACGGCCACCACCTCGTGCCCGCGCGCGGCGGCGTCCGCCGCGACCGCCTTGGACAGGAACACCGAACCACCCAGCACCAGCAGCCTCATGCCCTCACCCTGCCCCGTCCACGTCCTGCCTGTCGCGGACGTACGCCCGTGGCAGACACGCCGGCCGCACCGACCGCACCGACCGCAGCGACCGCACCGGCACCCGCGTCCGGGCAGCCCTACCGGCGGCCAGATGTCGGCGTATCGTCCGGGCCATGGCCCTCGAGCTGCCCGACTCCGCCCCCGTGCGCGCCGCGCTGGACGTCGTGACCCGGTTCTCGCCGCCCGCGCTCGCGCACCACGCTGTCCGGTCGACGCTGCTGGCGTCGGACCTCGGCCGCCGCCACGGGATCGACTTCGACGTCGACGTGCTCGCCGTCGCGGGCCTGCTTCACGACATCGGCCTGGTACGGGCCTTCGACGGTCACCACGAGCACTTCGAGGTCGCAGGCGGGAACGTCGCCTGGGTCCTGGCAGCCGGTGCGGGCTGGCCCGACGGGCGGCGCGACCGGACCGCCCGTGCGGTCGTCGACCACATGCTCGACGAGGACGACGTCCCCGTGGGCGAACGACCGGAGGGGCACCTCCTGGCCCGGGCGACGGGCGTGGACGTGTCGGGCCGGGGCGCCGAGCTGTGGCCGGCGGACGTGCTGGCCCAGGTGGAGCAGCGCTGGCCCCGGCTCGACTTCGCCGACGTCTTCGTCCCCTGCCTGCGCGACCAGGCCGCCCGCAAGCCGGACGGCGTCGTCGCGGCGTTCGTGGCGGGCGGAGGTGCCGACCGGGTCCGCTGAGCGCCGTCGGCACCTCGCCCCGTCGGCCCACCCGGCACACCCGCCACCGGGTCGGACCAGCGCTCCAGAGGTAGTCGAACATATGTTCGATTCTTGGTAGGATGAGGGTGTGACGACGACGCACCCCGACCCCGCCCACGACGCTTCCGTCGTGGCGGAGCGTGGCCTCGCATGGGCGCGCCGGGAGCTGCCACGGCTGACGTCGATCCCGCTGGCCGCGATACCCGGTGGGCACGAGCCCACGGTCGCCGAGATCCGCGCTCAGGCTGCGCGGGAGGCTCGCGCGGACGAGGAGGCCGCGGAAGCCGTGCTCGGTCACCGGTCCGCGAGTGCGCCCGACCCCGAGCCCACCTCCGGCGACCCCGCACCCGCCCTCACGTGCGCGACCGCGGCTCGCCCGACGATGGCGGACCTGGACACCGCGCTGGACGATCTCGCGCGGCTCGAGGCGCTGGTCGCCGCCCTGCACGGGCGCCGCGCCGAGGTCCTGGCCCACCTGTCCCGGCTGGCCGAGCTCCTGGAGTCCGACCTGGTGGACGAGGACGACCCGATCGTCCGGGTGGCGCCGAGCGCGCGGCGACTGGAGCTCGCCCGGCGCGCGGTCGTCGCCGAGGTCGCCACCACGCTGCGCATCGGCGAGCACGCCGCCGACACCCTGGCCGACCGTGCGGGCACCCTCGCCGCCAAGGCGCCGCGGACGCTTGCCGCCCTGCGTCGCGGCGAGCTCTCGTGGGCACACGCCACCCAGATCGCCAAGCACGTCGAGGACCTCGAGCCCGCCGAGGCCGGCCGTGTCGAGGAGGTCTCGCTGGTCGGCGCGGCGTCCTGTACGCCCACCCAGCTCGGCGCACGCGCCCGCCGGGTCCGAGAGGACGTGCATCCGGTGCCCGCGGACATCCGTCACGCCGAGGCCGCCGACCGGCGGGCCGTCTACCTCGACGACGGACGCGACGGCATGGCCTGGCTCACCGCACACCTGCCGGCACCCCTCGCCCACGGCATCGACGACCGCCTCACCCGGACCGCCCGCCGGCTGCGCGACGACGGCGACGAGCGCACCACCCAGCAGCTCCGCGCCGACGTCCTGTCCGCGCTCCTGCTCGACGACGGCACTCTCGACCTCGCCGCAGCAGCATCCGGCCACGACGCGTCGCAGCCTGGTGACGCCGCCACGCCGGGCAGCGCGTCGCCGGTCGGCCCTCCGACCGCCCAGAGGCTCGAGGACGCACGGTCCGGAGATCCGGAGAGAGCGGGCGATCCATCGGGCGGCGCACCCGGCGACCGGCGCAGCAAGGATCAGCCCGGCGACCGGCACTGCAAGGATCAGCCCGGCGACCGGCACAGCAAGGATCAGCCCGGCGGACAACGACCCGGTGACCCGCGCAGCGACGAACGGCCCGGTGCCGCACCTGTCGACGACCTCGGGCTCGGCGACCCGCTCCTCGAGCTGCTGTGCCGCCAGTCGGCCCTGGCCACCCTCGCCCGCTCGATCCGCCCGCAGGTGCACGTCACGGTCCCCGTGCTGACGCTGCTCGGCTGCTCGGAGGTTCCCGCGACTCTGGATGGACGCACGCCGATCGACGCCGAGACGGCGCGTCGGCTCGCCGCCCTCGCGCCATCGTTCCGGCGGATCCTCACCCACCCGGAGACGGGCGTCGTGCTCTCGGTCGGGCGCTCCACCTACGCGGTGCCCGCCGACCTCAAGGCGCTCGTCGCGGTTCGCGACCGCACCTGCCGCTTCCCCGGCTGCACCCGCCCCGCCGCCGGCACCGACCTCGACCACACGGTCGCCTGGGCCGATGGCGGCACGACGGCGGCGGTCAACCTGGCGCATCTGTGCCGTCGGCACCACGTCGCCAAGCACCAGACGCGCTGGCACGTCCGGCAGGTCCCCGACAACGCGACAGCACGCCCCGGCACGGACCGCACGGGACACCCCGGAAGCTCCACCGCCAGCACCAGCACCGGCACCGGCACCGGCGGAATCCTCGAGTGGACGTCGCCGACCGGCCGCGTCCACCGCACCAGCCCGGTCCGGCCCGACGCCACGGTCCACAGCACGCTTCCTCGCGGGCACGTCGTGCCGCTGGACGACCCCACCTCCGACGACAACGTCGACGCCGGCCACCACAGCGGCAACCTCGTCGGCGATACCGGCGTCGTCGACCGCGAGGCCGGCATGGTCAACGCCCGCGCCGAGCGGGACGCCACGCCGCCGTTCTGAGGTTCCGGCGCTGCTACCAGCGCTGCGCGACGTCCTCCGCCCAGCCGTCGAGTCCGGCGACGTCGAGACGCCCGCCGTCGACGGTCGTCACCCACCCCGACCAACGGCCGAAGCACTGGTGGGTGGATGACGCCACGATCCCGAGCTCGGTCCGGCTCGCACGGTCGTGACCGGGGGTGAACGTGAGGTCGAGCCGCGCGCCCCGCACCCGCCACGGCGCGAGGAGATCCTCGCGGTCGAGGGTCCACTCCAGCTCTTCGCCCACCTTGTGCAGACGGCCGTCGACGAAGACGCCGTTCTCGGTGGTGGGGCCCGGCCTCGTCCAGGTCCCGCCGAGCTGGACCCCCACGGTGTGTCGCGTGCCGTCGGCGGCGCGGCCGCCGTCGACGGCGAAGCCCACGCCCCACTGCCACGAGGCGCGGTAGGGCCAGCGCCCGCGGCCGTGGTCGAGGGTGGCCCACGAGCCGGCCGGCAGCTCCACCCGCGCGCCGTCGACGCTCAGCCAACCCGACGCCGGGCGCCCGACGTCCTTGACCGTGTACTGGAACCGCCGGTCCGACCACGGCACGACGACGGCGAGCAGCTCCCTGCCCTCAGGGCGCGCGACGAGCACGTCGAGCTCGACCCGGTCGGTGCGCGCGCGCAGGCGGGTGCCACCGGGCAGCTCGTCGACGGCGATCGCGACCTTGCGGGTCCGCGACCGCACCGGCCCTGCGCCCAGCCGGTGCGGCAGCACGGCCGACCCGCCCAGCGGGGCGATCGCGACCTCGTCCACCTCGACGCCGGAGCCACGGTCGAGCAGCCACACCTGGTGCAGCGCGGCATAGTCCAGCGCGGAGGTGGTGAGCGCGACGACGTGCTCCGGCGTCATCACCGCCCAGTACTCCCAGCGCTTGTTCCGCCCGAACCCGCGCCACCCCCGCCCGATGCCTGCCGTGTCGTGCCGCGGAGCGCGGCTCCAGCCGACGGCGTCGGGGTTCAGCCGACCGTCCGGCTCGCAGAGCGCGACGTCGTCGGTGATCTCGCGTTCGGTCACGGGGCGAGGGTAGCGCCGGGACAGCGAGCCTCAGCCGAGGTGCCGCGCGAAGAACCGCACGGTGCTGTCCACCTCGAGGCGGGGCATCGCCATGTGCCCGCCGGGGTTGGCGTGCAGCGTCTTGTCCTCCGAGCCGAGCGCGTCGAACAGCGCCAGCCCCTGCTCCCGCGGGATCCGCTCGTCGTCCCACTGCAGCAGGAACTCCACGGGGACGACGATCCGCCGCGCGTCGTCCGCGGACACCGACCCCCCGCCCAGCCCGAGCACCGCCGCGCGGACCCGCGGCTCGGCGGCGACGAACGGGACGCCGAGGCCGCAGCCCAGCGACACGCCCCAGTAGCCGACCGGTTCGCCACCCACGTGCTCGAGTCGCTGCACGGCGTCCAGCACGGCCCGCCACTCCGGCACGGTCCGGCGGGCGACGCGCGCCTGGAACGCGGCGACCAACGGGGCCAGGTCGGCTCCGGCGTCGACACGCTCCCGGTTCTGGGTCGCGATCCGGTCGAGCTCCTCGTCCTTCGGCCGGTCGCCGTGCCCCGGCACGTCGACGGCGACCGCGGCGAATCCGCACTCGGTCACGAACCGGAGCGCCCTGGCCACGATGCCCGGCGCCAACTTGTGCTGACCGCCGCCGTGGCCCATCAGGATCACGGGGCGAGGTCCGACCGCGGGCTCCGGCGTCCAGAGCACGCCGGGGACGTCGTCGAGGGTGAAGTGCTGTTCGCGGACGCCGTCCGACGACGTCTCAGAGGTGAGGCGCATGGCGCCACCTGCCTTTCGGGATGCCTTCTGCGGACGCTCCCTAGGCCGTGCGAGGGAGGGAGCCCCGACCTGTCGTGGTGGCGATCGGTCTCACCTCCTCGTCTCGTCACGGTGCACAGCGGTGCCGAACCTACTGGCGGGCACGAGCCGCCGCCAGCGTTTTGTCGCCGCTGGTAGGTTCGCGGCCGTGCCCGACTCCCCCGCCGCCCCCGTCACGTCCCGCGTCGCGTTCCGCCCCGCCGTCCGCGACGACCTCGCGCGCATCGTCGAGCTCATCGCCGACGACGCCGTCGCCGCGACCCGGACCGGCGCGTTCGGGCCCGCGCACGTCGCCGGGTTCGAGGCGATCGCGGCGAGCACGAACGACGAGCTGGTCGTCGCGGAGCTCGACGGCGAGGTCGTGGGGACGATGCAGCTGACGTTCGTCCCCGGCATCTCCCGCAACGGCGCCACGCGGCTGCTCGTCGAGGCCGTCCGGGTCGACGCCCGGCTGCGCGGCCGGGGCCTCGGCCGAGCGCTGATGGAGCACGCCCACGCGCGCGGGCGGGAGCGCGGTTGCGCCCTCGCCCAGCTCACGTCGGACAAGCAGCGGCCCGAGGCGCACCGGTTCTACCGGTCGCTCGGGTACGCCCAGTCGCACGAGGGGTTCAAGCTGCCCCTGTGACGGCCGGGCGGTCGCCGGCCGACCGCCGTGGGTCCCGGATCCCGACCAGGCTGACCAGGCCGCCCGCGCCGAACAGGACCGCGGTCACGACGAGCGACTGGTGGAACGAGTCGACGTCGAGGGTGCCGCCCACGATCACCCCGACGAACGCCACGGCGACCAGCCCGGCGA
>NZ_BAAAPM010000009.1:12480-56357 GCF_039531145.1 Isoptericola hypogeus | reverse complement strand
CGACGCGATGCCCGCGTCGGCCGGCGGCGCCGCCCCGAGGATGGCGGTCGTCAGGGGCGCCACGGTGATCGACAGGCCGAGGCCGAACACCAGCAGGCCGGGCAGCACCTGGGTGAGGTAGTCCGCACCGGCGTCCATCGTGAGCATCAACAGGTACCCCGCGCCGGCCACGATCGGCCCGATCGTCATGAACCAGCGCGGGCCGTAGCGCCCGGCGAGCGCGCCGAACCGCGTGGAGAGCGCGAGCATGGCGAAGACCGCAGGAAGCTGAGCCACCCCCGCCGCCGTCGCCGAGTACCCCGCGACCTGCTGCAGGAACAGGGTGAGCACGAATCCGCCGAGCGCCAGGGCGCCGTAGACGGCGGCCGTCGCGACGTTCCCCCACGCGAAGTTGCGCGCCGCGAAGAGCCGCAGCGGCAGCATCGGGTCGCGCGCCCGGCGCTCCCACAGGACGAACGCGACGAGCAGCACCGCGCCGGCGGCGACCGAGACCCACGACCGCTCGATGAGCCCGTAGACGGCGGCGGCGAGCCCCACCGCCGCCAGCACGGCGCCCGGGACGTCGACCCGGCGGCCGGCGGCCGCCAGTGACTCCGGCACGCCGCGCAGCAGGACCAGCGTGACGACCACGACCGGGAGGTTGATCCAGAAGACCCACCGCCACGAGACGAGGTCCACGAGGCCGCCCCCGATGAACGGGCCGACGATCATCGCCGTCCCGGTCCACGCGGTCCATCGGCCGATCGCCCGCCCCTGCGCCTCGCCCTCGAACGTCGAGATGATGAGCGCCAGCGAGCTCGGCACGAGGAGCGCCCCGGCGACGCCCTGCAGCAACCGCGCCACGACGAGCACCGGGCCGGTCGGCGCGAGCGCACACAGCACCGACGCCACCGCGAAGCCGGCGAGCCCGAGCATGAGCACCCGGCGGCGGCCGTGCACGTCGGAGAGCGACCCTGCCACGAGGATCAGCGAGCCGAGGGTGACGAGGTAGCCGTCCACCACCCACTGCTGCAGGCTCAGCCCGGCCTCGCCCGGGCCGCCGAGCTCGTCCGCGATCGCGGGCAGCGCGACGTTCACGACCGTCCCGTCAAGGAACGAGACGAACGAGGCGAGGATCGCGACGAGCAGCACCCGCTGCTGCACGCGTCGCGACTCGGGCGGCACGACGCTCACCCGGGACACGCTACGGCCCGCGGCACGGCCACGACACCCCCGCGCCACCACCCGCGCGGCCGACCCGACGACGCGACGCGCACGGCAAACACCTACCCCGCCGACGCGGTCGTGGATACCCTCCGACGGTGAGCCTCGAGATCCGCCGGAGCACCCTCACCGACGTCCCCGCCGCGCGGCGCCTGGGCGCCGAGGCGTTCGGCGTCCCGTCCACGCCGCCGCCGGACCCGACACCGGGGTCGTGGCCGGCGGCCAACACCCGTCCGTGGGTGGCGGTGGAGGACGCCGCCGGCACCCCGGAGCTCGTCGCGACGCTCGGGGTGCGGCGGTTCACGTCCTGGTTCCACGGGGCCCCCGTGCCGACGGCGGGGATCGCGGGGGTCACCGTCGCGGCCGAGCGGCGCGGCTCGGGCGTCCTGCGCCCGCTGTTCGACGCGGTTCTGGCCGAGGCGCGCGAGCACGGCGAGGTGGTCTCGACGCTCTATCCCACCGCGGCGGGGATCTACCGCGGCCTGGGCTACGAGGTCGTCGGCGCGTACGACGAGGTGCGGATCCCGATGTCCGCGCTCGCCGCGGTGCGGCCCGGCGGCGGGGTGCGCACCCGCCGGGCGACGGCCGCGGACGTCCCGGCGCTCCGGCGGGTGTACGACGCCTGGGCGGCCGCGCAGAACGGCCCGCTGACGCGCGCCGAGACCCCGTTCGAGATGCTCGCCGAGGAGATGGTCGGCCCCGACGCGGACTACACGGGCGTGAGCCTCGCCGTCGCGGGTGGGCCCGACGGCGATGACGGCGACCCCGGCGAACGGGTGCTCGGCTTCGCGAGCTGGTCGCGCGGGTCGGGCTACGACCGGACGACCGCGATCGAGGTGGACGACCTGGTCGCGCTCACGCCCGATGCCGCCCGGGCGCTGTGGCGGCTGCTCGGGACGTTCTCCGGGGTCGTCGGGGAGGTCGCGCTGTCCACGTCCGGCGGCTGGGCCGGCACCGACGTCGCCCGGATCGTCCTGCCCGACCACGCCGCCACCGTGACGTCCCGCCCGTACATGCTGCGGCTGCTGGACGTGCCCGGCGCCCTGGGCGCCGGGCGGCTCGCCCCCGTCACCGCCCGCGTGCCGTTCGCCGTCGCTGACGCTGCCGCCCCCGACCTCGAGGGCGCGTGGACGCTCGGGGTGGTCGGCAGGGTGGACCACGGCGAGGTGCGCGTGGTGCCGGACACCGGTCCCGGCGTCGGCGCGGGCGACCGCATGACGTTCACCTCGGCGGGGATCGCCCAGTCCTACGCGGGCGCGCAGTCGTGCGCCAACCTGCGCCTGGCGGGCCACCTCACGGGGCCGACCGACCACGACGACACCTGGGACGCCCTGTGGGGCGGCCGGCAGGTGCACGTCCGCGACTACTTCTGAACCGACCGCGGGGAGCGTCCGACCCCGCGCATTGCCACCATACCTAGAGGTAGGTATGGTGGCGGCATGACCACGACCACCGATGCGCGCGAGCGGCTCGTCGCGACGGCGCAGGAGCTCTTCGCCGCCCAGGGCGTCGGACCGACCAGCCCGCGGCAGGTGCTGGCGGCGTCCGGCGTCGGGCAAGGCAGCCTCTACCACCACTTCCCCACCAAGCACGACCTCGCCGTGGCGGCGGTCGGGGCCACCGTGGACGAGGCGCTCACCGCCGCCCGCCGCGACCTCGAGGCGGGCGGCCCCGCCCTGGAGCGCGTAATCGGGTACGTACGCCGGCCTCGCGAGGCGCTCGCCGGCTGCAAGGTCGGCCGGCTCACCAGCGACCAGGCCGTGATGGACGACGACGGGCTGCGGGACGTCGTCACCGCCTACTTCGTGCGGCTCCTCGACGCCGTCACGGCGACCCTGCGCGACGCCGGGCTGCCGGAGGCCGAGGCCCGCGACCGGGCGCACACCGCCGTCGCCGTCGTGCAGGGCGGGTACGTGCTGGCCCGCGCCACGGGCGACCCCGAGGCCATGCGCGCCGCGGTACGAGGGTTCGTCGCGATGCTGAAGGAGACACCATGACCCCCGCGAGCACGAGCTTCCGCGAGCGCCTGCGCGCGCTGCCGACCTTCCCGCCCGGCCTGCCGCCCTTCGGGATCGACCTGGACGACCTGCCGTCCGCGCCGGGCACGCCGCAGGACCTGTTCGCACGCTGGTTCGACGACGCCCTCGCCGCCGGCATCGGCGCCCCGCACGCCGCCGTCCTGTCGACCGCGGACGCCGAGGGCCGGGTGCACGCCCGCACCCTGGTGCTCAAGGACGTCACCGCCGCCGGCTGGTGGTTCGCCGGTCACGCCGCCAGCCCCAAGGGCCGCGACCTGGCGGCGAACCCGCACGCGTCGCTCACCGTCTTCTGGCGGGAGCTCGGTCGGCAGGTGCGGATCACGGGACGGGCCACGTCGGCGGGACCGGAGGCGGGCGCCGCGGACTTCCGGGCGCGCCCGGACGGATCGCGGGCCGCCGGGCTGGTGGGGCACCAGAGCGAGCCGCTCGGCTCGCGCGCGGAGTACTCGCGCGCGTTCGCCGACCGGCTCGAGGACGCGCGCGCCGACCCCGCCGCCGTCGCCCCGTCGTGGACGGCCTGGACGCTCGCGCCCACGGAGGTCGAGTTCTGGCAGGCGAGCGACGACAAGGGCCAGGCGCGCCTGCGCTACCGGCTCGAGAACACCACCTGGACCAAGGAGCTGCTGTGGCCGTGAGCATTCCCGACCTGACCCACGCGACCCGCGACGCCGACGCCGCGCTCGGAGCGCTGATCGACGCCGTGCGCCCGCTGCCCGCCGATGCCGGCTCGGCGCCGTCGTCGCTGCCCGGCTGGACGCTGGGCCATGTGCTCGCGCACGTGGCGAACGTCGCCGCGGCGCTCGCCCGCCAGGCGGAGTACGCCGCCCGGGGCGAGAAGGTCGCCCCGTACGACGGCGGCAAGGCCGGGCGCGACGCGGCGATCGAGGCGGGGTCCGTGCGCACGACGGCGGAGCACGTCGAGGCGTTGACCGCCGCTCGCGGGCGCCTCGCGGCGGCATGGCCGGACCCGGCCGACCGGGACGCCTGGTCCGCGCCCGTCGCCTACCGCGACGGCGTCCTGGCCGACGCGCTGCTCGCCTGGTGGCGCGAGGCCCGCATCCACGCCGTCGACGCGACGGCGGGCCTCGGCGACCGCGCGATCGGGTACGACTCGTGGGACGACGCGTTCCGCGCACACCTGCGCGACTTCCTCGCCGTCCGGCTGCCCGGTCCGCAGGACGGGGGCGACGCGGCGGCCGTCGAGCTCGTCGGCGACCCGCACGACGTGGCCGCGTGGCTCGCCGGCCGCGAGCCGAGAGGGGCGGTCTCGGCCGCCCGCGACGGGGTCGCGGTGCCGCTGCCCGAGCTCGGCCCGTGGCCGTCGGCGGCGGCCCCGACGCGCTGACCTGCGCCCTCGCCGAACTCCGGTGTGACCTGCGTCACTGCAGGTCAGGGCGTCGTGTGAGGTTGATCTCTTTCTTTGTGACAGTTTTCACGCGCGACGTAGCATGGCTACGTGACTTCGCCTGCTACGACTGCTGGGGCCCCCGCGCGGGCCGACGTCGACGTCGTCCTCATCGGCGGCGGGATCATGAGCGCCACGCTCGGCACGCTGCTCCAGCAGCTCGAGCCGAGCTGGTCGATCCGCATCTACGAGCGGCTCGACGACGTCGCCCAGGAATCCTCCAACCCGTGGAACAACGCGGGCACCGGGCACGCCGCGCTCTGCGAGCTCAACTACACGCCGGAGCGCAAGGACGGCTCGATCGACATCAGCAAGGCGGTGACGATCAACGAGCAGTTCGAGGTCTCGCGCGAGCTGTGGCAGCACCTCGTCGCCTCCGGGCGCCTCAAGGACGACTCGTTCCTGTCCCGCACCCCGCACATGACGTTCGTGCGCGGCGAGAAGAACGTCGACTACCTGCGCCGCCGCTACGAGGCGCTCGGCAAGCACCCCCTGTTCCGCGACCTCGAGTTCAGCACCGACCGGTCCGCCATCCAGCAGTGGGCCCCGCTGCTCACGCAGGACCGCGACCCGGACGAGGCGGTCGCCGCGACCCGCGCGACGTCCGGCACCGACGTCGACTTCGGCAACCTCACCCGCCAGATGATCGACGGCCTCGTCGGAGGCGGCGCGCAGCTGCGCACGGAGCACGAGATCACGAGCCTCAAGAAGACCAAGGACGGCCGCTGGCGGCTGCGGGTCAAGGACCGCTCGTGGAACGCCGACCGCCGCCACCACACCGTCACCGCGAAGTTCGTCTTCGTCGGCGCCGGCGGCGGCGCGCTCCCCCTGCTGCAGTCGGCGGGCATCCCCGAGATCAAGGGTTTCGGCGGCTTCCCCATCTCCGGCGAGTTCCTGCGCACCTCGAACCCCGAGGTCGTGGCCCGCCACCAGGCCAAGGTGTACGGCAAGGCCGACGTCGGCGCCCCGCCGATGTCCGTGCCGCACCTCGACACCCGCGTCATCGACGGCAAGCAGTACCTCATGTTCGGCCCGTACGCCGGGTTCAGCCCCAAGTACCTCAAGAAGGGCAAGTACCTGGGCCTGATCACGTCGCTGCGGCTGCACAACCTCACGTCGATGCTCGGTGCAGGCCTGAAGAACCTCGACCTCACCCAGTACCTGGTCGGCCAGCTCGCCGCCGCGCCGGAGACGAAGTTCCACGCGCTGCAGCAGTTCATGCCCACCGCGCACCCCAAGGACTGGGAGCGGATCACCGCCGGCCAGCGCGTCCAGGTGATCAAGCGCGACTCCGACGGCAAGGGCGTGCTCCAGTTCGGCACCGAGATCGTGGCCGCCTCCGACGGCACGATCGCCGGCCTGCTGGGCGCCTCCCCGGGCGCCTCGACCGCCGCGTCGGCGATGGTCGACGTGCTGGAGAAGTGCTTCCCGTTCCGGTTCACCAAGTGGCGTCCCGAGCTCGCCACCGTGATGCCGAGCCTGGACGGCGGCGTCCCCGCCGACGTCAGCGGCATCTCCTCCGCCGGGACCGCGGTCCCGGAGTCGGCGTTCGTCCACCCCGACGGCGTGCTCGACGCGGCGGTCTACGAGTCGCAGGCCGACTCGCGGGTCTGACGCCCCGACGTCAGAGCGCCTGGACGATCTTCTCGACCTGCTCCTTGGCGTCGCCGAACAGCATGGCCGTGTTCGCACGGAAGAACAGCGGGTTGCCCACGCCGGCGTAGCCGGTGGCGAGCGAGCGCTTGAACACCACGACGTCGCGCGCCTTCCACGCCTCGATCACCGGCATGCCCGCGATCGGCGAGGACGGGTCGTCCTGCGCGGCGGGGTTCACGGTGTCGTTCGCCCCGACGACGAGGACGACGTCCGTGCCGGGCAGGTCGGGGTTGACCTCGTCCATGCCGAGCACGATGTCGTAGGGCACCCGGGCCTCCGCGAGCAGCACGTTCATGTGTCCCGGCAGCCGCCCTGCCACGGGATGCACGCCGAACCGCACCACGGCGCCGTTCCCCCGCAGCCGCTCGACGAGGTCCGCGATCGGGTGCTGGGCCTTCGCCACCGCCATGCCGTAGCCCGGCACGACGACCACCGACCGGGCCGCGGTGAGCAGGTCGGCCACCGCCTCGGGCGACGTCTCGCGCACCTGCCCCTGCTCCGCGGTGACGCCCGGCGCCGTCCCGCCGCCGGTGCCGAAGCCGCCCAGCACGACCGACCAGAACGACCGGTTCATGGCGCGGCACATGAGGTAGCTGAGGATGGCGCCGGACGCGCCCACCAGCGCCCCGGTGACGATGAGCAGGTCGTTGCCCAGCGTGAACCCGGCCGCGGCGGCCGCCCAGCCCGAGTACGAGTTGAGCATCGACACGACGACCGGCATGTCCCCGCCACCGATCGCCGCGACCAGGTGCCAGCCCAGCGCGAGGGCGACGAGCGTCATCAGCACGAGCGGGACCGTCCCTGCCGCCACCCCGCCCGCCGCGACGAACCACGCGAGCAGGCCTCCGCAGGCGACGAGCGCGACCAGGTTGAGCAGGTTGCGGGCCGGCAGCGTCAGCGGCGCGGACGGCAACCGCCCGGACAGCTTGCCGAACGCGACCACCGAGCCGGTGAACGTCACCGCGCCGATGAGGACGCCGAGGAAGACCTCCACCCGGTGCACGGCGTCGGCCCCGCCCGCCCCCACGGGCTCGCCCAGGTACGACCCGTACCCGACGAGCACCGCCGCGAGCCCCACGAACGAGTGGAGCAGCGCGATGAGCTCCGGCATCTGCGTCATCTCGACGCGGCGGGCACGCCACGTGCCGACCGCCGCCCCCACGACCAGGACGAGGAGGATCAACCCCGCCGTCACCGGCCACGGGCGGGCCGAGCGCTCGAGGGCGAGCGCGATCGTCGCGGCGAGCGCCAGCCCCATGCCGAGCATGCCGAGCAGCGTCCCGCGCCGCGCGGACTCCTGGGCGGACAGCCCCGCCAGGGACAGGATGAACAGGATGCCTGCGACGACGTAGGCGGCCTGCACGACCGACGTGACGGTCATCGCCCGCCCCCGCTCCGCGAGGGCTCGTCCCGGTGGAACATGCCCAGCATCCGCCGGGTGACGAGGAACCCGCCGAAGACGTTCACACCCGCCAGTGCCGCCGCCACCACCGCGAGCGTCGTGACGACCGGCGACGGGTCGCCGATCTGCAGCAGCGCGCCGACCATGATGATCCCGCTGATGGCGTTGGTCTGAGCCATGAGCGGCGTGTGCAGGGCGTGCGTGACGTTCGAGATGACGTAGAAACCGACGACCACGGCGAGCGCGAACACCGTGTAGTGGCCGACCAGCTCCGGCGGCGACGCCGCGATCAGCAGGCCGGCGAGGACGCCGCCCAGCGCGGCCAGCACGACGCGACGCTGGCGGTGCCGCTGCGCCGAGGCCCTCGGGCCGACGGGCGGGGCGGCCTCGGGGGGCGGTTCCGTCGGGGCCGCCGAGACCTGCACGGGCGGGGGCGGCCACAGCACCTGCCCGCCCGTGGTGACGGTCATGCCGCGGACCACCGGGTCGTCGAGGTCGAGCACCGGCCGCCCGTCCTGGCCGGGTGTGATCAGCGCGACGACGCCCGCCACGACCGTGCCGACGAGGCGCGAGGTGTGCTGCGGCAGCCGCGCGGGCAGGTCCGTGTACCCGAGGACGACCACGCCGCGTGCGGTGACCACGCGCTCCCCCGGCACCGTGAGCTCGCAGTTGCCGCCGCCCGACGCGGCGAGGTCGACGATCACCGAGCCGGGCTTCATCGCGTCGACCATCTCCCGCGTGACGGTGGTGGGCGCCGTGCCGCGCACCAGCGCCGTCGTGACGACGACGTCGGCCCGCGCCGTCTGCTCGGCGTAGGTCCGCAGCGCCGCCGCCTCCTGGTCGGTCGTGAGGGCACTCGCGTAGCCGTCCGCGCTGACCTGCTGCGTCGCGTCCGCGGCGCGCACGACCCGGGCCCCGAGCGACTCGATCTGGTCGGCGGCCTCGGGCCGCACGTCGAAGGCGTGCACGTCGGCGCCGAGGCTGGCGGCGGTGCCGATCGCCGCGAGGCCGGCCACGCCGGCGCCGATGACGAAGACGCGCGCGGGCGGCGTCGTGCCCGCGGCCGTGACCTGCCCGGTGAACATGCCGCCGAACTCCTCGGCGGCCTCGACGATCGCGCGGTAGCCCGCCACGTTCGACAGGGCCGACAGCACGTCGAGCGACTGCGCCCGCGAGATGCGCGGCACGGCGTCGAGCGCGAGCGCCGTAACGCCGCGCGCGGCCAGGTCGGCGAGCAGCTCGGGATCGGTCGCGGGGGCGAGCTGCGCGACGAGCACCGCGCCGGGCCGCAGCAGGTCGAGCTCGGCGGGACCGGGCGCGTGCAGGGCCACGACGACGTCGGCCGACCACACGTCGTCCCGCCCGGCGACGCGCGCGCCGGCCGCGACGTACTCGTGGGCACCGAGCCGGGCGCCGTCGCCCGCACCGGGCTCGACGAGGACGTCGTACCCGAGCTCGGTGAGCCGACGAGCCGCGTCGGGGGTGACGGCGACGATCCGGTGGTCCTCGCCGGTGGTGCGGGGGACGCCGAGACGCATCGGTGCCTCCGTCAGCGTGCCGTGTTGTCGACCAGGCTGCGGAGCGCTCCCCACGCCGTCCAGCGGTCCACGTCGATGCGCGCGGTGACGCGGGGGCGGTCCCGGACGGGGTAGGCGTGGCCGGTGTAGTGCCGGGCGATCAGGTCCGTGTCCGAGAGATCGGCGTCGTCGCGCAGCTCCACCACCCGGCCGAGCAGCGTGACGTGCGTGTACCAGTCGTCGTCGAGGACGGTGAGGCTCACCTGCGGGTTGCCACGCAGGTGCTCCAGCCGCTTGCGGCCCGCCTCGAGATTGACCAGCAGATGCCCGCCGGTCGGCGAGTCGTCGTCCTCCCACACGAACCAGGTGGCCGCGGTGACCGGGCTCCCGTCGGGCCGGACGACGGCCATCACGGCGGGTTGCGCACGGCGGACGAGGTCGAGGGCGGTGGTCGGCAGCGGCGGACGGGGCACGAGGTCTCCTCGGGTCGGACGGGCGGCGGCGGCCGTGGACGTGCCCCGACGCTACCGCGCGGGCACGCGAGCGCGCTCGCCGTTCGTCGGTAGGCGTTCGCCGTGGCCGCGACGAGGTGCCAACCTGCCCGCCGCGCCGTCTGAGGAGTGGTTCACCTGGCCCGATGACGACCCCGTGCGAGCGGCCGGTAGGCTAGCCTGAAACGTGCTGGAACCGGTTCCAGCCCTGTCGTCGTCGAGCTCGGGGGTGCGCATGGTCACGCTGCGCGAGGTCGCGCGCGCCGCGGGCGTGTCGCCGGCCACGGCGTCCCGCGCGCTGACCGACGCCCCGCACGTCTCCGCCGCCAACCGCGAGCAGGTGGCCCGGGCGGCCGCGTCGCTCGGCTACCGCCCGCACCCGGCGGCCCGCGCCCTGACGACGGGCACCACCGCCACCGTGGGTCTCGTGGTGCCCGACCTGGCCAACCCGTTCTTCGCCGCCGTCGCCAAGGGGGTGCAGGCGCGCGCCCGGGAGACCGGCCGCGAGGTGCTGGTGGCCGACACGGACGAGGACGCGACGCTCGAGCAGGACGTCGTCGCCCGGCTCGGCAACCGGGTGGACGGCCTCGTGCTCTGTTCGCCACGGATGCCGGCCGAGACGCTCGGCTCGGTGATCAGCGAAGCGCTCGCCGCCGACGGCCGGGTCGCGCTGGTCAACCGCGAGGCGCCCGGCGCGCCCTCGGTGTCCTTCGACATCGCCGACGGCGTGCGGCAGGCGGTGGACCACCTCCGCGCCCTCGGCCACGAGACCGTCGCCTACGCGGGCGGCCCCCGGACGTCCTGGTCGGACGCCGAGCGGCGGACGGCGCTCGGCGCCGCCGCCGGCGGCGCGGTCCTCGACCTCGGGAGCTTCCGCCCCACGCACGGCGGGGGCGTGCAGGCGGCCGACCTGGCCCTCGCGGCCGGGGCGACCGCCGTGCTGTGCTTCAACGACCTGGTGGCGCTCGGCGTCCTCGCGCGCCTGCACGCCCGCGGCGTGCGGGCACCTGACGACGTCTCCGTCGTCGGCTTCGACGACGTCGCCACGGCGGCCCTCGTGACCCCCGCGCTCACCACCGTCGCCGTCCCCCTGGCGCGGGCAGGACGGGAGGCCGTCGACCTGCTCGGCGGCAACGCCGGCGCCGCGGCCCGGCACCGGCGCCTGCCCGTCGAGCTCGTGGTGCGGGCGTCGACCGCGCCCGCACCCCCGGCTTTCTCCCCCAGCCCGCCCGCACGCACCGATCCCGAGGTCGTGATCCGATGAGCACCGCCCCGCACCACCCGCTGCTGCCCCTGGCCGCGGGCGCGTCGTCGCCCGACGCCGCGCCCCTGCCCGGCGTCGTCGACCTCGCCGACGTCGCCCTGGTGCTGCGGCCCGGCGACGACGTCGCGGTGACCACGCGCCAGGTCCCGGCGGGCACGGTGGTGCGGCTCCCCGGCGGCGAGACGACGACCGCCTCCACGCTGCCGCGCGGGCACAAGCTGGCCCTGCGCGCCGTGCCGGCGGGCGCCGAGGTGCGCAAGTACGGGCAGTCGATCGGACGGGCGAAGCGCGACGTCGCCCCGGGCGAGCACGTGCACACGCACAACCTCGGCTTCGCCGACGGAACCGACGACGGTGCCCGCGACCACGAGTTCGGCACGGCCCGCACGACGCTCCCCGCGCCGGCCGCCCGGCGCACGTTCGCCGGCTACCGGAGATCCGACGGCCGGTGGGGAACCCGCAACTACGTCGGCATCCTCACCTCGGTGAACTGCTCGGCGTCGACGGCGCGCCTCGTCGCCGACCAGTTCCGCGGCCCCGTCCTGGACGCGTTCCCGCACGTCGACGGCGTCGTGGCCCTGACCCACGACACGGGTTGCGGGCTGGTGCCCACGTCCGAGGGCGCGCAGGTCACGCTGCGCACGCTGCGCGGCTACGCGAGCCACCCGAACATGGCCGGCCTGCTCGTCGTCGGTCTGGGCTGCGAGATGCTGCCCGCGGCCTCGGTGCTCGACGGGCTGGCGCTGCGCGACGACCTGCCCGTGCGCACCCTGACCATCCAGGACACCGGCGGCATCCGCGCCACCGTGCGCGCCGGCGTCGCCGCGATCACCGAGATGCTGCCGGAGATCGACGCGCTGCGCCGCGAGGAGGCGCCCGCCTCGGAGCTCGTGCTGGGGCTGAACTGCGGCGGCTCCGACGGGTTCTCCGGGATCACCGCCAACCCCGCGCTCGGGCACGCGTCCGACCTGCTGGTGGCGCAGGGCGGCACGTCGATCCTCGCCGAGACGCCGGAGGTCTTCGGCGCCGAGCACCTGCTGCTGCGCCGCGCCGTCTCGCGCGAGGTCGGGCAGCGCCTGCTCGACCGCCTCGACTGGTGGCAGGCCTACGCGGCCGCCGGGGGCGGCACCCTCGACAACAACCCCTCGCCGGGCAACAAGGCCGGCGGCCTCACGACCATCCTCGAGAAGTCCCTCGGCGCCGTCGCCAAGGCCGGCACCGCCGACCTCGTGGCCGTGCACGAGTACGCCGAGCCCGTCACCGAGCGCGGCATGACGTTCATGGACACCCCCGGCTACGACCCGGTGTCCGTGACCGGCATCGTCGCCGGCGGCGCCACCGTCGTCGTCTTCACCACCGGCCGCGGGTCGGTGCTGGGCTGCAAGCCGACCCCGTCGATCAAGGTCGCCACCAACTCCGACACCTACCGCCGCATGCGGGAGGACATGGACCTCGACGCCGGCCGCATCGTCGAGACCGGCGCGACGGTGGAGGAGGTCGGCGACGAGCTGTTCGAGAAGATCCTCGCCGTGGCCTCGGGCGAGCAGACCGTCTCCGAGGAGCTGGACCTCGGCGCCGACGAGTTCGTGCCCTGGCAGCTCGGCGCGGTCACGTGACGCGCGACTGACCCGGACGAATCAGGCCTCGATCCCCCGCAGCAACCGGCGCAACGCCTCCCAGGCCTGTTCGAGGGCCCGGTCGCGGTCCGGCGCGGCGGCCACCCACAGCGCCGCCTCGTTCATGGCGCCGGACAGCAGGGCGGCGGTCGCCCGGACGTCGGCCGCACGGACGAGCCCGGCCTCGGCGAGCCCGTCCAGCACCTCGTCCAGCAGCCGGCCCGAGCTGCGGGCGTCGTCCTCGCGCCACCGCGCCCAGCCGAGCACGGCGGGCCCGTCGACGAGCACCACCTGACGCGCGTCGTCCGCCACCACCGCGGCGAGGAACGCGCGACAGCCGGCCTCGAGGCTCGCCCACAGGTCGCGCTCCCGCTCGGTCGCCCGCTCGATCTCGGCGGCGACAGCGGCCGTCACGTCCGCGTGCACGGCGGCGAACAGCCCGGCGCGGCTGCCGAAGTGGTGGTAGACGGCGCCGCGCGTGACGCCGCACGCCGCCGCGACCTCCTCCACCGCCACCGCGGCGTACCCACGCCGCGCGTACAGGTTCCGCGCGGCGGCGAGGACCGCGGCCGCCGTCGCCTCGCTTTCCGCCTTCGTCCTCCTGGGCATGGTTGACAGGTTACCGACATTGTGAATGTATAGATACGTACACACCGTATGTATCCAACCGACCGGGAGCCCATCGTGATCACCAGCCTCTACCCCGTCCTCGCCTCGTCCGACGTGCCCGCCGCGGCCCGGTTCTACGCCGAGCTGCTGGGCATGTCCCCCACCTTCACCTCCGACTGGTACGTCAGCCTCCGCTCCGGGGACGCCGAGCTCGCCGTCGTCGACGCCGACCACGCCACGATCCCCGAGCGCGCCCGCGGCGCCCGTGCCGCCGGCGTCCTGGTCACGGTCGAGGTGGACGACGTCGACGCCGTGCACACCCGGGTCGTCGCCGACGGCGGGCACGACCTCCTGCTGCCCCTGCGCGACGAGGAGTTCGGCCAGCGCCACTTCATCGTGGCCGGGCCCGACGGCGCGCTCGTCGACATCGTCACGCCCATCGCGCCGTCGGAGGAGTTCGCCGCGCTCTACTCGTAGCGCGGTGCCGCGGGCCAGCTGCCACAGCCCCGGCCCGGCGCTCAGTGCGAGACGGGCATCCGCGCGCGCACGATCGCGACGCCGTCACCGGTCACCTCACCGAGGAACCTGGAGCGGCCCGCCATCACCATGGTCAGGGCGAGGGTGCTGCCGCGTAGCATGGGCCCGGCGCCGTGCGCGAACGGGCCGTCGGTCGCCTCCAGGCGCAGCCCGGCGACCATGCTCCGGCTGTTGACGGCGAAGTCCCGGCCCGCGAAGAACCGCGCCACCTCGGTCATGGCCTCCAGGGACGGCGTCGTCGCGATGCCGAGCGGCGTCCGCACGTCCTGGCCGTGGACGACGACCTCGCCCAGCCACGCGGCGGTGTCGCCGGTCGGCGCGACGCGGCTGTCCACGACGGCGCGGAAGCGCGCCAGCGTCTCGGCCGGCGTCGCTCCGCGGCGCTCCGCCAGCCGGCGGGCGTTGTGCCGGTCGGCGTCGAAACGGGCGGCGACGATGCTGCGGAGCCAGGCCCACCGGCCGATGCTCGCTCCCGCGGTCAGGTGGGCGACGACGTCCTCGACGTCCCACCCGGCGCAGAGCGACGGGGCCCGCCACGCGGCGTCGTCCAGGGTTGCGAGGTCGCCGGCGAGCGCCGCGCGCTCGGCGTGGATCATCGCCCAGAGGTCGTCCCGTGTCGTGGAGGCCACCGCCGCATGCAACCACGGCCCACCGACAGGAGCGAGGCCGAGCCGCGGTTAGGCTGGACGCTCCCGCGCCGTCGAAGCTCTGGAGGTCTGGCGCCCGTGACTGGTTCGCCGAAGCGCGCGATCTTCCTGGACGTGGACGGCACCTATGCCGACCACGGCACCGTGCCCGAGGCGCACGCCGACGCGGTGCGCGCCGCCCGGCGCGGGGGCCACCGGGTGCTCTTGTGCACCGGCCGGCCGGTGTCGATGCTCCCGGCCCCGATCCTCGCCGCCGGCTTCGACGGCGTCGTCGCAGCCGCCGGCGCCTACGTGAGCCTGGACGGGCAGGTCCTCGCCGACGAGCGGTTCCCGGACGACCTCGCGACCGCGGTGCGGCACGTGCTCGACGAGCACGACGTCGCGTACCTGCTCGAGACCCCCGAGGCGATCTACGGGCCCGTCGGGGTCGACGCCCGGTTCACCGCGGCGCGGTCCGCTGCCCCGCAGGAGATCCTCGACGTGCTGCGCATGCCGGGCGACCTGTCCGCCGTCCGGTTCGCCAAGATCAGCTACGTCGACTCGCCCGTCCCGATCGCGGGGCTGCGTGCCCTCTTCGGCCCCGAGATCGGTGTGCTGCCCAGCTCGTACGCCGACTTCGGCGACAGCGCGGGCGAGATCCACCTCGCCCGGATCCACAAGGCGGTCGGTATCGAGACGGTCGTGACGGCCCTCGGGCTCACGGCCGCGGACGTCGTCGCCGTCGGGGACGGCCACAACGACCTGGAGATGCTCGCCTACGCCGGCACCGCGGTGGCGATCGAGGGGGCGCCCGCCCCGCTGCTCGCGGAGGCGGACCTGGTGGTGCCCGGGCCGGCTGACGGCGGCGTGGCGCGGGCGTTCGAGCAGCTCGGCCTGCTGGACGGCGCAGCCAGCCGATAGCATCCAAGGGCCGCGACGAACGGAGCCCCCATGTCGAACCTCGACGCCCTGACCGCGACCCATCTCGCCAAGGCGCGTGCCGCCGAGAACGGCCGCAGCGCCGAGGTCCTGCTTCACGACGGCCCGCTGCGGCAGACCGTCATCGCGCTGGCCTCCGGCACCGAGCTCGGGGAGCACAACTCGCCCCCCGCTGCGTCGATCCTGGTCCTGCGCGGGCGCGTGCGCGTCACCGCCCTCGACGGTCACGACGAGGTGACCGCGGGCGAGATCCGCGTGCTCACCCACGACCGGCACGCCGTCCTCGCGCGGGAGGACTCCGCCTTCCTGCTCACGACGGTGACGAGCGTCCCCCGGGGATGACCGCAAGCGACCACGCCGCCGCGACACAGTCGGGGTGACGTCGCACGCAGCACGCCCCGAGCAGCCAGGAGCCCCGATGACGCGGCCACGCCTCCCCCGTCCGCCGACGCTCGCGACGGTCGTCCTGCTCGTCGCGCTCCTCGGCGCGTGCGCCGGCGAGGGGTTCGCGACCCTGCCGCCGGCGGCCGCGCCGTCGGCGGTCCCGTCGCCCACGGCGACGACCGCGCACGGCGAGTGGCCCGCCACGGAGGTCGAGGTCGAGCAGCCGCCGCCGTTCGAGGTCCGGCACGCGGGTGAGGCCCTGCTGATCTACCCGCACTCCTTCTGCAACGCGACGGGGTGCGCGGACGGCGCCGACGAGCACCCGCCGTCGGTCGGGTCACCGGCAGAGGTCTACGTGCGGGTCCCGGTCGCCACGTTCACGGAGCTTCGGGTGAGCGGCGCGCCGGTGGACAACCGGTGCGCGGAGCCGGCGGACGAGTACGCCGTCGAGCCGCTCGGCGAGGGCTGGTGGCGGGTGACGCCCCGCGGCGCGGCCGACGAGCGCCGCGTGACCCTGTTCGCGGACGGCGGCGACGGGTCGGGCAGCATGGGCGCCGACCTGCGCTGGACCACGCCGCCGGGCGACGCGCCGCCCACCACCTGTCAGTGACCGTGCCCCCTCGTTGGGAGGATCCGGTCACCGCTCACCTCGGGGTTCATCGGGCCGCCTCGACAGCCTCCGCCAGAGTGATCCCACTGCTCCCCGGCTTGAGGTCGGCCCACCCCTCCGCGATGCGGTCGCGCACGGCCTCCCCGAGGCCCTTCCCCCGCCACTCATCACGGTCGGCCATCACCGGCATGTCGCTGCGCGCACGCTGGGCTCACGCCCCGGCGAACAACCTCAGCAGGCGCGCGGCCTCCGCGGTGACGGCGTCCCGGCCGGCGCGCACGTACTTCCGGGAGTCGACGACGTCCGGGTGCTCCGCCAGGTAGCCGCGCACCGCCGCGGTGAAGTGCTTGTTCAGCTGCGTGGACACGTTGATCTTGGTCATCCCCGCGCGGATCGCGGACGCGAGCACGTCGTCGGGGACCCCGGACGAGCCGTGCAGCACGAGGGGCACGTCGAGCCCCGCGCGGAGCGCCGCGACGAGGTCGAGGTCGAGGGCGGCGGTGCGCTCGGTCATCGCGTGCGACGAGCCGACGGCCACCGCGAGCGAGTCCACCCCCGTGTCCGCGACGAACGCCGCCGCCTCGTCGGGATCCGTGCGGACGCCGGGCGCGTGCGCGCCGTCCTTGCCGCCGACCCTGCCGAGCTCCGCCTCGACGGCGACGCCCGCGGCGTGCGCGTAGGTCACGACGCGCGCCGTCGCGGCCACGTTCTGCGCGTACTCCAGCGTCGACCCGTCGAACATCACCGAGCCGAAGCCCAGGTCGATCGCCGTCCGGGCCAGGTCCTCGTCCTCCGCGTGGTCGAGGTGCACGGCGACGTCCGCCCGCGAGGCGTGCGCGAGCTCCAGGCACGCGAGCGCGAGCGGGTCCAGCGAGCCGTGGTAGGTCACGCAGTTCTGCGAGAGCTGCAGGACCACGGGCCGGCCGGTCTCCTCCGCCGCGGCGACGAGCGCCTCGGCCGTCTCGAGGTGGACGACGTTGAACGCCCCCACCCCGGTGCCGCCGGCGACGGCCGCGGCGAGGAGGTCGGCGGTAGGGATCTGGGGCATGCGGAGCTCCTCGTCGTGGGGTGTCTCGGGGCTTCAGGAACGGGTGAGGACGACGTCGCGCTCGAGCGCGCGGTACGCCGGGTCGAGCTCGCCCGCGAGCGGCGCGAGGACGGCGGCCGCGGACCACGCGACGGCGCGGCGCAGCAGCGCGGCCAGGTCGGGCTGCCCGGGCGTGCGGTCGGCGAGGGAGACGGCGGCGGCGGCTACGGCGGCGTCGCCCGCGCCCGTGGGGTTGCCGCGCAGGGCGCGCGGCAGCCGCGCGCGCAGCACGTCGCCCGGGCGGTCTGCGTCGACGACGATCATCCCGTCCGGGCCGAGCGTGACGACGACGCGCCGGGCTCCGGCCTCCAGCAGCGCGCGGGCGCCGGCCACCGGGTCGGCGGTGCCCGTCGTGGCGACGAGCTCCTCGCGGTTGGGCTTGACCAGGTCGACCCCCACGGCGCAGGCGGCCAGGAGCGGCGGCCCGACGGCGTCGACGACGGCGGGGACGCCGGCGTCGTGCGCGGCGGTCACGAGACCGGCGTCGAGGCCCGCGGGCGCGCCCGGCGGCAGGCTGCCGGAGACGACGAGGCACGACACCCGGCCGGGACCTTCCGCGCCAAGGAGCTCGACGACGGCGGCCCGGAGCGCGTCGAGCTCGGCGGCGGCGAGCTCTGTCCCCCGCTCGTTGAGGATGGTGGTGTCGCCCGCGGCGCGGTCGACGAGCGCCACGCTGCGGCGGGTCGCGCCGGCGACGGGCACGACGCGGTGCGCCAGGCCGGACGTGGCCAGCTCCGCCGCCAGCTCGCGGCCCGTCTCGCCGCCGGCGGTGACGACGGCGAGCGCGTCGGTGCCGACCTGCGTCAGGACGCGGGCCACGTTGACGCCCTTGCCGCCCGCCCGCACGGCGGGGGCGTCGACGCGCAGGGATGCGCCGGGCGCGAGCCCGTCGACCGCGTAGGTGACGTCGATCGCGGGGTTCGGGGTGACGGTGAGGATCACGCTCCGCCTCCCGCAGACGGCGCCACGTCCCTGGCCCGCAGCGCGGCGCCCAGCACGCCCGCGTCGCCGCCGAGCCGCGCGGGCACCAGCGCGGGCCGCCGGTGGAACGTCAGCAGCGCGCCGAGCCGCTCGGCCAGCGGCGCGAGCAAGGTGTCGCCCGCGTGGGAGAGCCCGCCGCCGAGCACGATCGCCTGCGGGGCGAGCAGCGCGACGACGTGCGACAGCCCGAGGGCCAGGGCGTCGAGGGCCTCGTCCCACACGGCCCGGGCCACCGCGTCGCCGTCCTCCATCGCGGCCAGCACGTCGCGCGCCCCGGGCACCTGGATCCCGCTCGCGTCGGTGTACCGGCGCGCGATCGCCGCCGCCGAGGCGACCGCCTCCAGGCAGCCGCGCCCGCCGCAGACGCAGTCGGGGCCGTCGGCGACGCGTGCGTGCCCGATCTCGCCGGCGAGGCCACCGCCACGGTACGGACGCCCGTCGAGCAGCACCGCGGCCGCGATCCCGGTGCCCAGCGTGACGACGAGCGCGTCGCGGTACCCCGCGGCGGCGCCCAGCCGGTACTCGGCCCACCCCGCGGCGGCGACGTCGTGGCCCAGAGACACGGGCAGCCCGAGACGCGCGGACGCCGCCTCGGCGAACGGCGCGTCCCGCCAGCCGAGGTTCTCCGACCAGACGCCGACGCCACGCTCGTCGTCGACGATGCCGGGGACCACGAGGCCCAGCGCGCGCGGCGTCACGTCCGGGTGGCGGGCGGCGAGCTCGGCGGCGACCGCGGCGGCCTCGTCGACCACGCGCTCGCCGGTCCGCCCGGCGTCGCGCGGGGTCGGCCGGCGCAGCACCTCGCGGACGACTCCCGACCCGTCGACCAGGGCCGACTTCGTGTCGGTGCCGCCCACGTCGACGGCGAGGACCGCCGCCCCCGGGCCGAGCGAGACCTCGGGCCCTGCGCTCATGATCGGCTCACGCGCCCTCGAGCACGACCGAGCGGGTGAGGTTGCGCGGCTGGTCCGGGTCGAGCCCGCGGCGCCGGGCGCGCTCCAGGGCGACCGCGTGCACGCGGACGAGCTCCGCCATCGGGTCGGCCGCGCGGTGCTCGTAGTGCGCGCCGGTGGCCGCGGTGTCGCGGTCGATGCCGGCCGGCATCGTGCCGAACGCCCACGTGACGCGCCCCGGCGCGGCGATCGCGATCGGCCCGTGGCGGTACTCCATCGCGGGGTACGACTCGGTCCACGACTGGGCCGACTCGCGCATCTTCAGCGCGGCCTCGTGCGCCAGCCCGACCGTCCACCCGGCGCCGAGGAAGGTGTGCTGCTCGGCGTCGACGAGCACGTCCGGGGCCGCCTCGGCGAGCGCCGCGCGCGCGTCGGCGACGGCGGGCGCGAGGTCCTGGCCGAGGGTGGCGCGCAGGTAGGCGAGGGCCGTCGTCGCGAACCGCGTCTGCACCACGGACCGCTCGTCGGCGAACGGCAGCGCCACCAGCTCGTCGACCAGGTCGACGAACGGGGAGCCGGTGTCGCCGACGATGCCGAGGGTGGGCACCCGGCCGCGCAGGCGCTCGACGAGCTCGAGCACCTCGGTCGTGGTGCCCGACCGGGTGATCGCGACCACGGCGTCGTAGCCGCGGTCGACGAAGGCCTCGGAGGCGGTGAACGCGTCGGTCTCGCCCTGGCCGGAGGCCTCGCGCGCCACGGCGTAGGACTGCGCCATGAACCAGGAGGTGCCGCAGCCGATCACGGCCACGCGCGCGCCCGCTGCGGGCGCCGCTCCCCCGGCGACCGCGAGCTCCGCCGCGCGCTCCCAGGTCTCGGGCTGGGATGCCAGCTCGGCGGCCATGTCGGCGCCGGGAACGCGTCCGGGCGATGGTGTCTCGGTCATCGTTCTCCTCGCGGGTCGATCGGGGTACGTCGTCGTGGCCCATCCAACCATATGAGTGAGCGAAAATGAGCGATCCGCGGATCAAGGCGTCATCTTCATCCCTTGGCCCCGGGTCCGTTGACATGTGACCATATGGTCACCTATGGTGAACGGATGACGCCCGACGACGAGACGCAGGAGGCCGTGTTCCGCGCCCTCGCCGACTCGTCCCGACGGCGGCTGCTCGACCTGCTCCACGCGCGGGGCGGGCAGTCGCTCACCGAGCTCGAGGAGGAGTTCGCGATGACCCGGTTCGGCGTGATGAAGCACCTGCGGGTGCTCTCGGACGCCGGGCTCGTCGTCACCAGGAAGCAGGGCCGCAAGACGCTGCACTTCCTCAACCCGGTGCCGATCCGGCTGGTCCACGACCGGTGGATCGACAAGTACACCGAGCCGCAGGTCGCCACCCTGGCCGGCCTGGTGCCCCTGCTGGAGGGGGCAAGCCCCGAGGAGGGCTGATGAGCACCACCGACCACGACCTCGCGACCGAGCAGGTCTATCAGATCGTCATCCGCACGACGCCGGAACGGCTCTGGGAGGCGATCACCTCGCCGGCCTTCACCACGCAGTACTTCCACGGGGCGCGGATCGACGTCACCCCTGAGCGCTACACCTCCCGCGGGCCCGACGGGCAGTCGTGGGGCGACGACGCCGTGTACGAGTTCGACCCGCCCCACCGCCTGGTCCACGGCTGGCGGTCCCTCTACGACCCGGACCTCGCCGACGAGCCCGAGAGTCGGGTGACCTGGCAGATCGAGCCCCGCGACGGCGGGCTCTGCCTGCTGACCGTCACGCACGACCGCCTCGAGGGCTCGCCCCGGACCGCGCGCGGCGTCTCCGGCGAGGGCTGGACGACGGTCCTGTCCGGCCTCAAGACGCTGCTGGAGACGGGGAGCCCGATGCTGCCGGCCGACGGCTGACCGACGGCGGCGACCGTCGAGCGCGCCCGGACTCGCGGTCAGGGGCTCGGCGGTCGCCTGGTGTGCTGCGCTCGGAACTCCGTCGGCGGAACACCCGCCTTACGGGCGAACAGCCGTGAGAAGAATGCCGGGTCGTCGTATCCCACCGCCGCACCGATGGCACCCACGGGCAGCTCGGTACGCACGAGGAGGTCCTGCGCTCGCTCGATGCGGGTCGTGACGATGAACTCGTGCGGAGACCGCCCGGTGGCCTCGTGGACGACCGCGCGCAGCGTCGCCGGGGAGAGGCCGAGGCGCCGCGCACGCTCGGCGATCTCGATGCGGTCGGCGGCGTGCTCGCGCAGGGCCGCGATCACGCGGTCGGCAACCCGGTCCGCGTCTTCGTCGTGGATCTCGACCTCCGCGGCCAGCGCGATGAGCCGCAGACAGAGTGCCGACGCCGTGACGCGCGCCGACCGGCGGGCCGATTCGAGCACGCCGCGCAGCTCGGCGAAGAACTCCGGCACCTCGGCCGGCATCTGGCGGAGCTGAGCCACCGGACGCCGGGTGTCGAACGCACCGAGGTCGAGCAGCGCGCGCACCGTGACGCCGTCGAACAACAACCAGTGCTCGGTCCATCCGTCGGGTGCGGGACCGTAGCCGTGCAGCCGCCCCGGCGGCACCCGGATGACCGCGGGGGAACTCACCGTGCGTCGTCCCACACGTCGATCGTGGTACTCGCCGGCGCCGCTGCTCACGAACACGAGGGCATGGCTGTCCAGACGCCGGTTCGAGAACCCCGTGCGGGCATCGGACTGCTCGCCGGCGCCGAGGCACACGAGGCCGTGGTCGCGCAGCAGGGGTGTCGGCGCGGCGTACTGCGCCCAGCTCGAGACCACCTCGGCACGATAGTCCAAGGGATGCGTGCCGCGGATCCATGGATGTCGCGGATCAGCGTCGCCGACCATGGAGCCATGCTCACCTCGAACGGCTACGTGCTCGACGACGACCCGACCCGCCTCGCCCGGCTCGAGCCGGTACCCATGGACGAGCGCGACGACCGGGACGCGCTCTGGGCCAGGCTGCGCCGCGACGGCTACCTCTACCTCACCGACCATCTCGACCCGGCCGAGGTGCTCGCCTTCCGCCGCTACTACTTCGAGGCGCTCACGCCTGCCGGGCTCATCGCCGACGGCAGCGACCCGGCGGACGGCATCGCGGCCGACCGGGACGTCGACCGAGGCTCCTACCGGCGGATCCTCTACGACGACGTCGTGCCGGGGGCCGAGTACCAGGCGCTGTGCGCGGCGCCGCGCGTCGCCGACTGGTTCGCGTGGCTGCTCGACGACGAGGTGCACCTGCACAAGCGCAAGATCATCAGGCACACGAAGCCGGGCGATCGCGGCCTCGGAACGGCGACGCAGGCACACTACGACCTCGTCTACCTGCGGGAGGGCACCGACCGCGTGCTCTCGATGTGGATCCCGCTCGGCGACATCCCCCTCGAGCGTGGCGGACTTGCCTACCTCGAGGGCAGCCACCACCGGGTCATGGCGCAGGAGGCCGCCGGGCTGCTGCGCCGGCCGGCCGCGTCGATCACCGCCGACCTGCCCGGCCTCGCCGACGAGTACGACGCGCGTTGGCTCGTGACCGACTACGCGGCCGGCGACGTGATGGTGCACTCGGCGCACATCGTGCACGCGGGCCTCGACAACGTCGACGCCGGCGGGAAGATGCGCCTCTCGACCGACATCCGGTACCAGCGCGCGTCCGAGCCGATCGACTGGCGCTGGCAGGAGCACTGGCACGATCAAGACGGTCTCTGAACGGTGGTGCCTTCCTGAGAGGGCGTTTCCTGCCATGGGCAGGGGAACCGGCGACGGCTACGCGGACGCCCTCGGCACGAGCCGGGTGATGCGGCCGCCGATCACCCACTCCGTCACGATGACGTGGCCATCGGCGGTGGCCGCGATTCCGTGCGGCGCGCGAAACTCTCCGAGTGACGTGGGCCGTTCGATCGCGCCGCCGCGGGCGACGTTCGGCCACGCCGCAGGGGGTCGCCGCAGGGGCGTCCCGATGCTGCCGAGCACCTCGTCGTCGGGGCCGAACGCGACGACCCGACCGTCGAGCTCCGTGATGAGCAGCCGCTCGCCGTCGAGGGCGAACCCCGACGGGCTGGTGAGCGCAGACTGGCCGAAGTCGCCGAGGAACTCCCCGTCGAGGGTGAGCCGGACGATGCGCCGGTTCAGGCGGTCGGCGACGAGAAGCGAGGATGTCGTCGAACGGGAGTCCACGACGATGGCGTGGGGCTGCCGGAACCGCGTCCCGGTGCCTTCACCGTCGGACTTCCACAGCAGATCGCCGGCGACGGTGAAGGCGTAGACCATGCTGTCGCCGTACCCGTCGGCGACCCAGATCCGCGCGTCGTCGGCGCCGAACGCCGACAGCGCGACATCGCACGGTCGCCACGTCTCGGGCCCGACCAGCTCGGCGCTGACGTCGCCGTCCCCGCTCAGCCTCAGAACCCGCCCTCGCACCGGATCGCCCTCGTAGCCTCCTTCGGTGGTCCGCTCGGGCTTGTAGCCGGTGTCGGCAATCCAGGTCTCGCCGTCAGCGTCGACAGCAAGACCATGCAGCTCCGTGCCCGGGAACGGCACCCGTTCGAGGTCGTCACCGCGGATGATCACGAGGTGGCGGGCCTGCGCGTCCGCCGTGTGGATCGCGCCGTCGGGTGCGACGGCGACGCCGTGGTGCGCCCACGCGGTCTCTCCGGGCTCATCGACGGCGATGATCTCTCGGAGGTACTCGGTGTCGTCGAGCACCGTGGCAGCTTCGGCGGGGCGAGGGAGGGGCATGCCCTCACCCTGCGACAACCTCGACCGAAGTTCGATGGATTCGCCCGCTCGCCTGCTTGGACTTTTCGTGGGGCGCAGGTCAGGACGGGTCGTCGTTCGGCAGACTCCGATCCTGGACGATCACCGCACCGTGGCGTCGGAACTCCCGTGGCGGCAGGCCGGTCCTGCGGGTGAACAGCCTGCTGAAGTAGGCCGGATCGTCGTACCCGACGCGGCGGGCGATCGCGGCGACCGTGAGGGACGACCCGGTCAACAGCGCCTTCGCCTCGCTCAGCCGGGTGCCGAGCACGAACTCGTGCGGCGGGAGACCCGACATGGACCGGGTCACGTCTCGCAGCCGGCTCATGCTGACGCCGAGACGTGCGGCGTGAGCCGGCATGGTCAGCGGGAGACGTGCGGCGTCGCGCAACCGCCCGAGGAGCACGTGGTCGTCGGACGCCGCGGCATCGGTGGACGGTCGGCGGGCGTGCGCGAGCAGGTCGTGGAGGGCGGGCACGGCCCGGACGCCGGCGTCCGGGTCCGGACGTCGGCACAGCGCGAGCAGCCGTGCGAAGGCACCGGCCACGCCGTCGCCCGCCCGGGGCCCGAGCGACAGCACCGGGAGGTCGGGGTCCAGGTAGCCCATCGCCTCGTATACCGCGACGGCCGGCCCGTCGAACAACACCCAGGCCTGCGACCAGCCAGAACCTGCCGGGCGGTACCCGTGCAGGACGCCGGGGAACAACCAGAGCACGGCGGGGCCCCGCACCTCGACCAGCCGGCGGCGCGGGCCGTGGAGCAGCTCGCCCTCCCCCGACCCCACCAGGACGGCCGCGTAGCAACCGAGCGCGCGTTCCGGGGTGGGTGCGGGCGGGTTCCACTGCTCGCCGGCACCGAGGCAGACGAGCCCGAGCCCACGGTGTCCGGGACTCGGCGTGAGGTAGGTCGACCAGTGCACCACGGGCTCGGCAGACCTGCGGACGCCGGGGTTCATGAGCACCAAGAGTCCAAGAACCTTCCCGAGCAGTCCATGCTCCCGCAGCCCGGGGTTCGGCGACCGGGCTGTCGGACGCCGGCGCCTACGAGGGCGCGGGCGTGGGCGGACCGGTCCCGTCGCCCGCCGACGGCTGACCACGGGCCGCGAGCCACCCGCACGCCTCGAGACCCTGCCCCGCTCGCCGCGGGGCAGGGTCTCGTGCGTCGGGAGCGCTCAGCCGCAGGTCAGCTGCGCGCCGGCCCAGTCGGCGTGGTCGTTGCCGCCGCCGTCCCCGCCGTCGGTGACGACGAGGTCGAGGTACCGCACGCCGGAGACGTCGACCGCGAGGTCCTGCGTCGCTCCCCCGCCGCGCAGCACGGGCGTGCTCGCCAGCGAGGCGTCGTCGCCGAGCACCTCGAACGCCACCGAGCCGCGCGTGGCCTGGCTGTCGTCGAGGCCCACCGTGGCGGTGAACGTCTCGCAGCGCTCACCGAGGAAGAGCCGGACCCGCGACGGCGAGCCTGCCCCGATCCCCTTCTCGTAGACGGTGCCGCGGAGGGTGATCGGCGAGCCGTCCCCCGGCGCCTGTTCGCCGTTCGACATGTCCCGCTCGACCGGTCCCCAGCCGCCCGTCGCCGACACGAACGGCAAGTCGCTCACCCAGTGCTCGCCCGCCGCCGGCGGCACCACGACGTGCACGTCGGACCGCGCCTCGACAGTCCGCGGGCCGACGGGGTCGGCCGTCGTGGTGTACGTCGCCGTGGCGGTCAGCGGGTACGCGTCGGTGGTGATGTCGCCGCGAGGCGTGACCTCCCACGTCGTGACCAGCTGGCCGCCGCTCTGGATCGTCCCCGCGGTGTCGGCGTCGGTCGCGGTGACCTCCCAGCCGTCGGGCACGTCGAGCGCCACGGAGACGTCCGCGACGTCCGCCGGCTCGAACACCTGCAGCGTGGTCGTCACGGTGTTGGCGACGTCAGGCTCCAGCGACGCCTTCTCGGTCTCGACCCCGAGCGAGGCGCACGCCGGCACCTCGTCCGCGACACCGAGGTCCTCGACGAGGAAGTCGTCCATGATCAGGTCCGTCTCGTTCCCTCCGCCGACCGTCTTGCGCAGGCCGACCCAGGTGTCGCCGCACGCCGAGGCCACGACCTCCTCGGTGAACGTCGCCGTCGTGCGTTGCTCGCCGATCGGCGTTCGGCGCGTCTCGACGCTCACCGGCTCACCCGACGCGACGGAGTCGTACCCGGTCACCCAGGAGTAGTAGCCGCTGCGCCCCGACTGGTGGTCGAAGGACACGCGGTACCGGTGACCCGGCTCGAACGCCACCGTGCTCGGCGTGGTCCGGTAGACCAGGCCGCGGTTCTCCTCGTGCGCCTTGAGCGACCACTGGCCGTCGATGACGTCGTCCACGAGCTTGTCGTTCCAGCCCGCCTGCGTGTACGGCGCGTTCTTCTCCGCGAGATGGGTGCGAGGGTCGGTGATGCCACCGGCATCGCCCTTGGTGAACGGCCCCCAGCCCTGCGGGACGTTCTCGAAGTCGTCAAAGGCGACCACGTCGCCGGCTCCCGCCGGCGACGGGGGACGTTCGGTGTCGACGACCCTCAGGTCGTCCATCCGCACGACGGCGTCGCCGTCGCCCGCTCGCACGGTGAGCGTCGGCCGGGCCGAGCGGTCGACGTCGAACAGCACCTGCACGCGCTGGTAGTACCGGCCGTACTTGTCATCGGCGGCGTTCATGTTCTGAGCGGTCGAGCGCTCCAGGTGCACCTCGGCGTCGTCGACGCCGCGGCCCGCGACCTCGAGAGTCGTCGGCCGCGACCCGCCCGGCTCGATCTCGATCCAGGCGGAGGCGGCGTAGCTTCCGCGGTCCAGCCGACCGAGCTCCTGCGAGATCGACGCCTCGCCCGCGCCGAGCTGCGCCACGTGCTGGCCGTTGCTCAGCCGCTCGCGCGTCACCTCACCGGAGGTCCGGTAGGCGTCCAGGTCCCCGGCATCGAAGCCCGGGTTCTCGATCGACGAGCCCTCGCCCCATTCGACGCTCGACGCGTCCGGGGTGCGGAAGCCGTGGCCCGGGACGTCCGGGAACAGCACGTACGGCTGGCCCGCCTCCGCTTCGACCGTGACCTGCCCGTCGTCGACCGGCACGACCCCGACCTTCTCGCGGCCGGTGTCCGTCAGCCGGTACACCGTGAGGTTGCGGGCCTCGGCGAGCTCACCCGGCAGGTCCCACGTCGTGGCCCCGCCGGCGGGGTTGTAGTGGTAGAGCTTGTCGCCCTTCGCGACCGCGCCCTTCGCCCCGGGCGCGTCGGCCGCGCTCCACGGCAGCAGGTAAGTGTCTCCGCGCGCGACGACGGCGTCGCCGACGAGGATCTCGCGGTCCGCCGCGCTGGTGCCGCGGGCGGTGACGCCGTCCGAGAAGGTGATCTCGTCATCGGCCCACCGCTGGATCTCGTGGTGCTGGAGGAACTTCGTGGTGAGGTTGTGCCCCCAGATGTTCTGATAGAACGCGTCCCAGTCGACCTCTCCGGTCCAGCCCTCCCACTCGACGATGCTCGCGTTGCCGAGCAGCGGGTGCGGGTTCCAGGTGTCCTTCTCGCCGTTGCGGATGAACCGCACGACCTGCGAGTTCAGTCCCTTGTTGGACGAGCCGCCGTAGCTCTCGTCCGCCGACCAGTGGCTCCACAGCGAGTCGGCCTCGAACTTGTCCGACCATTCCGTGGCGATCTGGAAGTCGTTCGACTTCGCGGCGTCTGCGAGCGCCCGCGCCTGCCAGCCGAAGCTGTAGTAGACGTCGACATACAACATGTCGAGGTCGCCGCGCGTCTCGTCTGCCAGCTGGTCGAGGCGGGACTCGAGGTCGCCGCTGTTGATGTCACGCCGCTGGTCGATGTAGTACGACTGACCGAGCCAGTTCCAGCCCTCGGCGTCCTTGTCGACCAGCTCCTCGGAGAATGCGTGCGCCTCCGCGTAGGACTCGGTGGCGTTGATGTGCACCCCGAAGTCGGCGTTCCAGTCGTCGCCCGACCTCAGGAGGGTGCGCATGTCCGTCAGCCCGCCGGCGCGCTCGTTGTAGTGGCCGCCATAGTCGGGGTGGGCCGAGTCGTGCCCCTCCGACCCGTAGCCCTTGAGCACCGCCATCTGGCCCAGGCCGTCGGTGGCGAGGGAGATGTGCTTGACGTCGTCGAGGGTGCGCAGGAACGGGTGGGTGGCCTGCGACGCGAAGTTGAACGGGATGTGTGTCACGACGCGGTCGGCCACCTCCTCGGCACCCTTGGCCTTCGGCGCGACGTCGCGGTAGGCGATGGCGCCGTCCTGCCAGTCGGTCGTGCCGTCGTCGTTGGCGTCGCCGGTGACGACGACGGTCGCGGACGGCAGCACCTCGGTGACCGGCGAGCCCTGCGCCCGGTAGGTCCAGGCCCCGCTCCACAGCCCCACCCGCTTCGCGGTGCCGTCGGCGAACGCCTGACGCTGGAGCCGGTTGCCCTCCCGCGTGGCCTTGCCCTGCGCCTCGTCGTACGTGCTGTTCGTGACGACGGACGCGGCCAGTCCGTTGGCGCTGACGAAGGCGTACGCGGAGCCGACCGGGTTGGCGTCGGCCGGGGTGTCGGCCGTGACCTTCGAGAACGTGTCACCGCTGACGGTCCGCGACGGAGAGATGACGGCGCTGGCCACGGCCGCGTCGGCATCGGCGGACGAGACCGAGACCAGGTCGTGCCCGGGGATCTCGAGCGTCCCGACGCGGTGCTCGGCGGTGTCGACGATCTTCGTGACCTCGAAACGGACCTGCTGGCCCCGCACACGCAGCGCGGCGTCGATGCGCACGCCGGGCAGGTCGGGGAACGTCAGGCGGTAGGCCGCGGCGTCGTCGCTGGTCGCGGTGCGCTCGACGACGACGGCGTGCGCCGTCCCGTCGATCGTCACCGACGTCACGGGGCGGGTGCTGCCCGCCAGCGTGGCGCCGCTGGCCCGATCGGTGTAGCTCAGCACGCGGGGGAAGTCGGCCGCGACGCGCACCTCGAGGGCCCGCGAGCGCAGGGTGACGTGATCGGACGCGGTGTCGGACGAGGTGCCCGACGCCGTATGGGGTATGGGGCCCGCGGCGGCCGCGGGGGCCACCACCAGCCCCGCGCACCCCGCCGCGAGCGCCGTGGCAAGGGCCACGGCGCTGCGCGCGGTGCGCGGACGGACGGATCGTCGTGCCATGCGAGATCTCCTTCGATCGGGCGGGTCGTCCTCGACCCGCCGGGGGCGGTCCGTGCTGTCGGAACTGCTGGTCAGAACTCCTCGACGTACTCCTCCGCCGTGCCCAGGTCGGGCGCGGCGCGCAGCTCGAGGTCGGTGCCGGCGCGGTGCTGCTCGAGCACCGTCACCGTGTTGGCCCCGGGCCGCAGCAACGGCGCGGGGACGTAGAGGGTGCGCTGCGGGCCGACCTTCCAGTACCGGCCGAGCAGCACGTCGTTGACCCAGACGAAGCCCTTCGCCCAGCCGGGCAGGGCGAGATAGGTGTCGGCGGGCTCGTCGACGTCCAACACGGTGCGCCCGAGGACGGCGGCGCCGTCGGCCGCGGGGACCTCGCCGGCGTCCGCCGTGGCCCAGAGCGCGTCCGGGGCGACCCGGTCGAGCGGGACGGGCCGCGACTCCCAGCCGTGCACGATGCGCCGGTCCACCAGGACGTCGCCGACGACGCCCTTGGGCTCGCCGAGGCGCGGGCCGTAGTTGACCCGGCCGAGGCTCTCCACGACCAGCTCGAGCACCACCTCGTCGCCGGCGCCGGTCACCGCGACGCCGTCGTGCGCCGTCGCGCGCTCCAGCGTGCCGACCGCCTCGCCGTCGACCAGCACCGTGGCCCGGTCGTGCAGGCCGAGGACGCTGATCACGGACTCCCCCGCGGGCAGCCGCGTCGTCGCGCGGTAGAGCACCAGGCCGGCGTCGAGGCCGAGCTGCTCGAAGGTGCGCGGGCGCGGGGCGAGCTCGCCGGGCCCTGCGAGGACCCGCAGCGCGGACAGGGCGGGCCGGGTCCGCGCGGCAGGCAGCACGCGCGGGGCGAGCCGCGGCCGCGGGGCGGTCCACGCCTCGTCGAGGGCGTCGGCCGGCAGGTGCGGCGACCGGAACGGTGCGAGGACCTCGCGGACGGCGAAGAACTTCGCGGTGGCCGTGCCGTCCTCCGCCACGGGGGCGTCGGAGTCGTAGCTCGTCACCGTGGGCTGCAGCACGCGACCGTCGTGGTTCGCCCCCGCCCACAGGCCCGGGTTGGACCCGCCGTGCGCCATGTACAGGCTCACCGAGCCGCCGAGCTCGAGGATCTCGCCGACGGTGCGCGCCGCGTCGTGCGGGTCGCGGGTGTGGTGCTCCTCGCCCCAGTGGTCGAACCAGCCGTTCCACAGCTCGGCGACCAGGAACGGCTCGCCGTCGGGCCGCCGGGCGGCGAGCAGGTCGCGCGCCTGGCCCGGCTTCGAGCCCAGGGTGGCCGCGGCGAGCACTCCCGGCAGCGACCCGCCGTCCTGCATGAGGTCCGTGGCGCCGTCGGCCGTGAACACCAGCTCGTCGATGCCGCGCTCGCGCAGGGCGTCGCGGATCCACGCCACGTACGCGTGGTCCTCGCCGTAGCTGCCGTACTCGTTCTCCACCTGGACGGCGACAACCGGGCCGCCGCGGTTCGCCTGAAGTGCTGCGACGCGCGGGACCAGCTCGTCGAACCAGCGGGCGACGGCGTCGGTGAACGCCGGGTCGACGGTGCGCAGCGCGATGCCCGGCGCCGCGGTGAGCCAGGAGGGCAGCCCGCCGTTCGACCACTCGGCGCAGATGTACGGCCCCGGTCGCACGATCGCGTCCATGCCGAGCTCGCCCACCAGACACAGGAAGCGCTCGACGTCGCGGTCGCCGCCGAAGTCGAACCGGCCGGGGGTGGCCTCGTGCCAGTTCCACGGGACGTACGTGTCGATCGTGTTGAGCCCCATGGCGCGGACGCGCCGCAGGCGGTCCTCCCACAGGTCCGGGTGCACGCGGAAGTAGTGCACCGACCCCGACAGGACACGGTGGGGCTCGCCGCGGCGCAGCAGGGTCTCCCCCACCGTCGTGAGGGTGGGGGCGCTCACTTGACCGCCCCCGTGGCCAGGCCGGAGCGCCAGAAGCGCTGCAGGGACAGGAACGCGACGACCAACGGCACGACGGCGACGAACGCGCCGATGATCACCATGTGCCGCTCGATCTGCCCGGACTGCACCAGCGCGTTCCAGGTCACCAGCCCGACCGTGACGGGCTTGAGCTGCTCGTCGATCAGCACCTGCGAGGGCAGCAGGAAGTTGTTCCAGATCTCGACGAACTGGAAGAGGAAGATCGTCACGAGCGCCGGCGACATCATGCGCAGGCTGACCCCGAAGAAGATCCGTCGCTCGTTCGCCCCGTCCAGGCGTGCCGCCTCGATCACCTCGTCCGGCACCGACGACGCCGCGAAGATGCGGGCGAGGTAGACGCCGAACGGGCTGACGATGCTCGGCAGCAGCACGGCGAGGTAGGTGTTGACGATCCCGACCTGGGAGAACATCAGGAACAGCGGCAGGGTGAACAGGACCTTGGGCACGAGCACCGCGCCCAGCACGACGGCGAGCAGCGCGCGGCGACCGGGGAACTCGTACTTGGCGATCGCGTACCCGGTGGACGCCGCGATCAGGGTGCCGACGCCGGCGCCCACGATCGAGTAGAGAGCCGCGTTGCCGAGCCAGACGGCGTAGAGCCCGTCCTTGTAGGCGAACAGATCGGCGATGTTGCCGAAGAGGTCGAAGTGGCTGAACCACAGCGGGTTGCCGGCGAACGTGTACCCGGCGTCCTTGGTGGCGGCCACCAGCAGCCACCACAGCGGCATGAGGAAATACACGCTCGTCAGCACGAGCACGCCGGTGACCAGCACCCGGCTACGCACGGTCGTCTCCACCGAGTCGCGGCGGGGGCGGACCGGGCGGCGCGGCGCAGGACCGGGCGAGGTCGTGCCGGACGGCCCGGACGCGAAGGCGGCACCGACGGTGGCGGCGGGCGCGGGGGCGCTCACGAGGACCTCCGGGAGGTGAGGCGGAAGAACACGACGGACAGGGCGGCGACCCCGACGGCGAGGATCACCGACTGCGCGGCGGCGTACGGGTAGTTGGCCGCGGTGATGGACGACTGCGCCGCCATCAGCGGGGTGTACTGCGGCCCGATCGTGCCGGTGCTGGACGACAGCACGAACGGCTCGTTGTAGAGCTGGGCCGAGCCGATGATCGAGAAGACGGCGGTGAGCAGGATGGCGGGGCGAACGAGCGGCACCTTGACGTTCCACGCGATGCGCCACGGGGACGCGCCGTCGAGCTTCGCGGCCTCCAGCACCTCGCCGGGGATCCCCTGCAGGGCGGCGTAGATGATGATCATGTTGTAGCCGGTCCAGCCCCAGGTCACGACGTTCGCCACCGACCACAGCGTGAGCTGCGTGCCGAGGAAGTCGACCGTGATCCCGGTGGGCTCCAGCAGCTGGTTGAGCGGGCTGTTCGTCGGCGAGTAGAGGAACGACCACATGAGCGCCGACACGACGGTCGGCACCGCATACGGCGCGAAGCTCGCGAGCCGGAAGAACCCCTTGCCGCGCGCCGAGGCGGAGTCGATGAGCAGCGCCAGCGCGAGCGCGAACCCGAGCATGACGGGCACCTGCACGACGCCGAACAGCAGCACCCGCCCGAGCGACGCCAGGAACGCCGAGTCCTGCAGGGCCGCCGAGTAGTTGAACAGCGGGTCAAGGACCTCGGTCGGCGGGGTCAGGCCGAGGGCGTCGCGCTCGATGCGGAACAGGCTCTGGTAGACCGCGTAGCAGATCGGCGCGACGTACACGCCGGCGAACAGCACCACGAACGGCGCCACGAACCAGAGGGCGTAGCGGGCGGTGCGGGAGGGACGGCGCCGGTCGGCCCGGACCGGGGCGCCGGCCGGGGCCCCCGGCACGCGCCGCTGCGCGTGCCGGGGGTCGGCGGTCGGGATGCTCGAGATCGTCACGGTGTCACTCGCCGACGTCGATGCCCTGCTGGGCGAGCGCGTCGGCCGTCGCGGCCTTGGAGCTGGCGAGCGCGCCCGAGATCGTGGCGTCGCCCTCCTTCGCGTAGGCCTTCTTCATGTCTGCGGCGAACGTGCTCGTGAGCGTCGAGACGCCGGGGCCCCACTGCCAGTCCCCCGCGACGTCGGCCGAGGCCTCGATGATGACCTCGTCCACGACCTGCCCGCCGAAGTAGTCGTCGCCCTGGGTGAGCAGCTCGGACGTCAGACCGTCCACCGATGCCGGGAGCGTGCCGGCGGCCTCGATGACGGCGTCAGCAGCTGTGGTGTCGGTCGCCATGAAGTGGGCGACCTCCCACGCGGCCTCCGGGTTCTCGCAACCGGCGAGCACGGCGATGCTGCTGCCGCCCACGTTGCCGGTGACCTCGTCGCCGGCCTCCCAGGTGGGCAGCGGGGCGACGGCCCACTGACCGGCGGATGCCGCCGCCGAGTCCTTGAGGATCCCCTTGAACCACGAGGCGCCGGCGATCGTCGCGATGCTGCCGTCGGACAGGCCCGCGGCCCACTCGTCGCTCCAGATGCCCGCGCCCACGAGGCCGTCGTCGATCAGGCCCTGCCAGTAGTCGGCGACCTTCTGGTTCTCCGGCGAGTCGTTGGTGATCGACCACTGCCCGTCGGCGACCGAGTACCACGGGGCGCCCGCCTGCCAGGCGAAGCCGGTGTAGTCATAGTCCTCGTACGTGCCGGTGAGCGCGATGCCCGCCTTCTTCAGCTTCTCGCCCGCCGCCCGGTACTCGTCCCACGTGGTCGGGACCTCGATGTCGTGCTTCTCGAAGACGTCCTTGTTGTAGAACAGCACCATGGGGCCCTGGTCCTGCGGCGCGCCGTAGACGCGGTCGCCCACGGTGACGCCCGACCAGCCCGCCGGGGCGTAGGCGTCCGCGTCCGGCGAGGCGATGTCCGTGACGTCGAGCAGGTTGCCCTCGGAGACGAAGCTCGGCATGGTCTCGTAGCCGACCTGCGCGAGGCACGGCGCACTGTCCGCCTTGATGGCGTTGCGGATCTTGTCGTAGCCACCCTTGCTGCCCGGCTCGATCTCGGTGAACGTCACCTGGACGTCGTCGTGGGCGGCGTTGAACGCCTCGGCGGCCTTGTCGTACCCCTGTGCCCAGGTCCAGACCTCGATCTCGACAGGGCCGTCGCCGTCGCCTTCGGCCGACGTGCCGCCGTCGGCGGGGTCGCCGCAGGCGGCCAGTCCCGCCACCGCGAGGGCGGCGACGCAGGCCGCTCCGGTCGCGCGGGCCGGGACGCGCACCGTCGAACGCTTCATGTCTGACTCCTTCTGACCACTCTGTGCTGAGGAGCGGCGCCGTCGCCGCATGGGGATCGGGCACACTCTAGGCACAGATTGATATCCATAACAACCCCGATCAAGGCCTGAATCCAGCGAATCAGACGCCGCAGGAGCGATGCGCGCTGTTATCGTCACCAGCTCGAGCGGTAAGGTCGAGGCGGGCACGGCGGCCCGCGCGTGCCCACGCCGTCCCCGTGGACGAGACCAGGAGGTGGCCCATGACCAGGGCGTCATCGATGAGCGAGGTGGCGCGCGTTGCCGGTGTCTCGGCGCAGACCGTCTCCCGCGTGCTCTCGGACCACCCCAACGTGAACGCCGCCACCCGCGCGAAGGTCCGGGCCGCCGTCGAGCGGACGGGGTACCGCCGCAACCGGCTCGCGCGCGCTCTCGTCACCGGCCGCAGCCGTATCGTCGGGGTGGTCACGCACGAGACGGACGCCTACTCGACGTCGGCCATCCTCCTCGGCGTCCAGACGGCCGCCCGGGCCGCGGGCTACTTCGTCTCTACGGCGACGACGTCGTCGCTGTCCGCCGCCCCGATCGCCCAGGCCGTCGGCCGGCTCATGGACCAGGGCGTCGACGGCCTGGTGATTGCGGTGCCGGTGCGCGAGGACGCGTCCCTCGGCGACGTCACCCGCGACCTGCCGACCGTCGTCGTCGACGGCATGCGCGCGTCCGCGACCGAGGTCGTCGCGATCGACCAGGTCGAGGCCGGGCGGGTCGCGACCGAGCACCTGCTGGCGCTCGGCCACCAGACCGTGTGGCACGTCGCGGGGCCCGAGTCGTGGAACGACGCGATCGGGCGCACGTCCGGCTGGCGCGCCGCCCTCGAGGACGCCGGCCGCGAGGTCCCCCCGGTGCTGTACGGCGACTGGACCCCCGGGTCCGGCTACCGGAACGGGGCCCTGGTCGGTCGCATGCCCGAGGTCACCGCGCTGTTCGTCGCGAGCGACGAGATGGCGTTCGGCGCGATCCGGGCGCTCGTCGAGCTCGGCCGCCGGGTGCCGGACGACGTGTCCGTCGTCGGGATGGACGACATCGCCCTGGCCGCCTACGCCTCTCCCCCGCTGACCACCGTCCGTCAGCCGTTCCACGACATGGGCCGTCGCGCCGTCGAGCACGTGCTCGCCCTGGTCGCCGACCCCGAGACCGTGCACGAGCCCGAGGTGGTGCACCCCCAGCTCGTCGTGCGCGGCTCGACCGCCGCGGCCGCGAGTCGCTAGAGCTCAGTCCCGACGCGGCCCCACCCAGACCTGCTGGGCGTTGACGAACTCCCGGATGCCGTGCGGGCCGAGCTCGCGCCCGTAGCCGGACCGCTTGATCCCGCCGCTGGGCAGGCGGGGGTCGGTCTTGACGATGCCGTTCACGGCGACCTGGCCGGCCTGGATCTCACGGGCCAGGGCCTCGCCGCGCTCCGGCGTCGACCACACGCTCGCGGCCAGGCCGTAGTCGGTGCGGTTGGCCATCGCGAGCGCGTCGTCGGCGTCGTCGGCGCGCAGCACCGCCAGCACGGGGCCGAAGGTCTCCTCGCAGGCGGCGGTCATGTCGTCGGTGACGTCGGCGAGGAGCGTGGGCGGGTAGAAGTAGCCCGGCCCGTCCGGGACCTCGCCGCCCAGCAGCAGCCGGGCGCCCGCGGCCACCGTCTCGGTCACCTGCCGGTGCAGGTTCTCGCGCAGGTCGGCGCGGGCGATCGGGCCGACGTCCGTGGCGGGGTCGGACGGGTCGCCGGTCCTCAGCGCGGCCAGGCGCTCGCGCAGCCGCGCCACCAGCGCGTCGTAGACGGGCGCCTCGACGATGATCCGCTTCGCGGCGATGCAGGACTGCCCGGCGTTGATGATGCGCGAGAGCGCGATCGTGTCGGCCGCGGCGTCCAGGTCGGCGTCGGCCAGGACGAGGCACGGGTCGGACCCGCCGAGCTCGAGGACGGCGGGCTTGATCTCGCCGGCCGCGACGCTCGCCACCGCCGCCCCGCCCCGCGCCGACCCGGTGAACGACACCGCCTGCACGCGCGGGTCCCGGACGACGCCCGCCACCGCCGCCGTCTCCAGCGGCAGGTTCTGGAAGACGCCGGCCGGGGCGCCGGCCTCGGCCAGCGCCGCCGCGAACACCTCGCCGATCGCCTGCGCGCATCCGGGCACGTGCGGGTCGTGCTTGAGCACGCCCACGTTGCCCGCCATCAGGGCCGGGGCTGCGAAGCGCAGCGCCAGCCAGAAGGGAGCGTTCCAGGGCAGGATGCCGAGGACGACCCCGAGCGGCAGGTGCTGCACGTAGCTGCGCGACGCATCCGAGCCGATGACCTCGTCGGCGAGGTACGCGGCCGCGTGCTCGGCGTAGTGCTCGGCGCACCAGGCGGCCTTGGCCACCTCGCCGCGGGCCTCGGTGATGGGCTTGCCCATCTCCTGCGTCATCAGCGGCGCCAGGTCCTCGGTGCGCTCGCGCAGCAGTGCGCCCACGGCGCGCATCGCCTCGGCCCGCGCCGCGACGTCCCGCGCGCGCCAGGCGGGCCAGGCGGCCTCCGCCGCGGCGAGCACCGCGTCCACCTCGTCGGGCGTGGCCGGCGGCACCTCGCGCACGACGATGCCGGTGCGGGGGTCGGTGGCGGTGAGCATCGACATGGGCAGCAGACCTCTTTCAGACGACGTCGGGTCGGAGCGGAGCGGGCTCGGCGCCGGGCGGACGGTCGCCGTCGGGCAGGTGGTTCGTCCCGTCCTCGGGCGCCGCCGGCCGGGCCGCGTGCTCCGGCTTGCAGGTGAAGTCCTCCTGGAGCGTGAAGAAGGACTCGCAGCCGCGGTCGGTGATGCGCACGGTGTCGGAGATGCCGACGGTCTTGTCGCCGTCGACGCCCCACATCCACGGGATGATGTGGAACGTCATCCCCTCGCGCAGGATCGTGGGATCCCCCTGGTTGAGGCTCGCGATGTAGCCCTCGTCCCAGCTCGGCGGGAACGCGATGCCGATGGAGTAACCGGAGCGGGTGACGAGCCGGGCGCCGACGCCGTTGTCGGAGATGATGCTGCGCACGATGTTGTCGGCGTCCGACACCGTCAGGCCGGGGCGCATCGCCGCCTTGATCTCCGCGAGCGCGAGCTTCATCCGCTCCTGCGCCACCAGCATCGAGCGCGAGAGCTCGCCCAGCACCGCCGTGCGCATCATGGCCGTGTGGTAGCGCCGGAAGCACCCGCCCACCTCGAGGAACACGTGCTCCCCCGGTTGGACGGTCCGACCCTCCCAGGTGGCGTGCCCGATCATGCTGCGCGGCCCGGACGTGACGTACGGCAGCACGGCCGGCGGCTCGCCGCCCGCGCGGAACATCGCGGCGCAGATCTCGGCGGCGACGTCGTTCTCGGTGACCCCGGCCGCACAGGCGTCGAGGCCCGCGCGCATCCCCACCTCGGTGGCGTGCGCCGCCCTGCGCATGACCGCGATCTCCGCGGCCGACTTGCGCACGCGCCCCTCCTCGACGATGCCGAAGCAGTCGAGCAGCCGCCCCTCGGTGAACGCCGTGTGGACGTAGTCCTGGTGGTAGGCCGGGAAGAAGTAGCTGTTGCGCTCGTAACCCACGTCCTTCGTGTGCAGGCCGAACTCCCGCAGCGCCTGCACCAGGCTCTGGATCGCGTCGCCCGTGTCGGGATAAGGCCGGGTCAGCTCGACCCACGTGCGCGCATGCACGTTGGACTCCTCGACGCTGCGCGTGATCATGAACGGCTCGGCATCGAGCGGCACCACCAGCGCCTGGAAGAACGAGTACCCGGTCGTCTGGTAGTCGGTCAGGTACATGAGGTTCTCGGGGTCGGTGATCACCACCGCGTCCAGCAGGCGTTCCACCATCCGGCGTCGCAGGTCGTGCAGGCGCCGGGCGTACTCCTCGAACGGGAACGTCATGTCGTCGCGCTGGCGCATGCGGCCTCCTCCTGCTGTCCCCGTGCCGGGGTCGTGGTCAGATCGTGCGTCGCACCGCCCCGGCGAGGATCTCCAGGCCCTCGGTGAGGTCGTCGTCCGGGATCGTCAGCGGCGGGATGACCTTGAGGACGCGGCCGCCGCTGCCGCACGGGCAGATCAGCAGGCCGTCGTCGAAACAGCGCGCGGTGACGGCCTTGGCCAGCGCGCCGTCACCGACGTCGAGGCCCCGGATCATGCCGCGGCCGCGCACGGCGAAGCCGTCACCGGCGTCGTCGGCCAGGTCGAGCAGCGCGGCCCGGATCCGCTCGCCCTTGGCCCGGACCTGGGTCATGAGGGTGTCGTCGTCGAAGTACCGCAGGGCCTCGCGCCCGGCGACGAACGACAGCCCCTGCCCGCGGAAGGTGCCCGTGTGCTCGCCGGGCGCCCACCGCGCGTCGAGCTCGGGCTTGTTGAGGTTCATGGCCAGCGGGGTGCCGTAGCCGCCGATGCCCTTGGCCAGGCAGACGATGTCGGGGTCCAGGCCCATGCCGTCGAAGCTGAAGTAGCTCCCGGTGCGGCCGCAGCCCACCTGGATCTCGTCGATGACGAAGAGGGCCCCCACCTCGCGCGCGAGCTGCTGCACGGCGTGCAGCCACTCGGCGCTCGCGACGTTGACGCCGCCCTCGGCCTGGATCGTCTCGACGACGAACGCCGCGGGCGCGGTGAGCCCGCTGGAGACGTCGGCGAGCTGGGCCCGGTACGCCTCGAGGGCGGGGAGGCCGCCGCCCGGCGCCGTCTCGAACGGGAGCCGGTGCACGTGCTCCAGGGGCACGCCGGCGGCCCGGCGGAAGACGTCGTTGCCCGTGAGGGCCAGCGAGCCGAGCGTCATGCCGTGGAAGCCGTGCGTGAACGCGACCACCTCGCGTCGCCCGGTGACGCGCCGCGCGAGCTTCAGCGCCGCCTCGACCGCGTTGGTCCCGGTGGGGCCCATGAACTGGAGCCTCATCGTCATGCCGCGCGGCTCGAGGACGGTCGCGACGAACGCGGAGACGAAGTCGCGCTTCGTCGTGGTCGCCATGTCGAGGCCGTGCGCCACGCCGTCGGCCTCGAGGAAGTCGATCATGGCGCGCTTCATGCGCGGGTCGTTGTGCCCGAAGTTGAGCACCCCGGCCCCGGCGAAGAAGTCGACGTAGCTACGGCCGGACTCGTCCACCATCCTCGCGTTCGACGCCGACGCGAACACCGTCGGGTAGGTCCGGCTGTAGCCCCGGATCTCGGACTCCCACTTCTCGAAGACCTCCATCAACCCGGTGTAGTTGCTCGCGCCATCGAGCGCAACAGCGCGCTACGAGCGTCGTCGCACGAGGTTCGCGAGCGGCGAGTAGCGCGGCACCCAGCGCCCGAGGGCGGCGGCCGAGCCGGCGCCGAGCGCCGCCGTCGCCCACACCCCCGCGGCGAGGGACCCCAGCGCCGCGCCGGCCGACAGGATCAGCGGGCCGAGGGCGTCGCCCGTGTCCTGGAAGAGACGCCACACGCTGAGGAAGGTGGGCCGGACGTCGGCGGGCGCGACGTCGGCGCCGAGCGTCATGACGATGCCCGACCCCATGCCGTTGCCCACGCCGAGGACGGCCGCGACGACGGTGACGCCCGCGACGGTGTGCGCGAACGGGAGCAGGGCGAGCCCGGCCGCCATCGTGAGCATCGACGGCACCGCCACCCACAGGCGCCCGAAACGGTCCATGACCTTGCCGGCCGGGTAGAAGAGCAGCATGTCGAGGGCGCCGGAGACCCCGAAGATCAGCGACGTCACCTCGGCGTCGAAGCCCAGGTGCTCGCCCCACAGCGGGATGACTGTCTGGCGGGCGCCGCGGACGGCGCTCACCAGCAGGATCGCCACCCCGAGGCTGGCGAACAGGCGGCGGTGCTCGCGCGCCACCTGGACGATGGAGGCCCGCGGGCCCTGCCCGGCGCGGCCGCCGGCGGCCCGGACCTCGGCCTCGTGGGGCTCCGGGCGGACGACGGCGAGCACCAGCACGGCGACGAGCGCGGCGCCGGTGCCGAGCCAGAAGGCGCCGTCCAGCGACGTCGCCGCGATGACCGCGGCGCCGGCGAACGGGCCGAGGAACAGGCCGATGCGGTGCACGCCGGCGAGCGTCGACAGCACCCGCGCCCGGCGCAGCGGCGGGGTGATCTCGGTGAGGTAGGACTGCCGCGCGAGGTTGAACACCGCGTTCGCCGCGCCCAGCGCGAGCACGCCCGCGGCGAGCCCCCACAGCGGGGCGGTGAGCGCGATCGTCGTGAAGGCCAGCACCGCGACGCAGCCCGCGATCAGCATCGCCGTCCGGTCACCGAGTCGCTGGGCGAGCGCGCCCGCGGGCAGGTCGAAGGCGATCTTGCCGATCGGCAGGAGCGCCGCGACGAGCCCCGCGACCGTGAGGCTGGCGCCGCGATCCGTCGCCGTGACCGCCACCACCGGCAGCAGCGCGCCGATGCCGATCTCCAGGACCAGGGTCGGCAGGAATGCGCCCAGGACGACGCTGCGGAACGGGAAGAGGGGCGGGGACGACGGCACGTCTCTTCCTACCGCACCGCCTTCCGGGCGCGCGGGCGCGACCGCACAGCGAGCCTCACGCGAGCGCCGCGACGGCGAACGGCAGGACGGCGACGGCGACGCCGAGCGCCAGCACCGCGCCGTCGACCCGCGTCCACGGCGCCGGCTCGGCCCACGTCCTGGCGTGCGTGACGGCGAAGCCGCGGGCGTCCATCGCCACGGACATCGAGGTCGCGTCGCGCAGGGTCGCGACGAGCACGGCGTACGTCACCGACGCCCCGTGCCGGGCCTGCTCGAACGGCCCGCGGCCGGGGCCGAGGCCACGGGAGCGGCGGGACCGCGCGGCCTGCTCCGCGACCAGGCCGAGGCGCTCGAACCGGTGCAGCGCGGCCGCGAGCCCGACGACGAACCGGGCCGGCAGCCGGAGCCGCTGGCCGAGCTGGTCGGCGAGCGCGCTCGGCTCGATCAACGGCGCCACCGCGACCCCCGGCAGGGCGAGCACCGCGATGCGCAGCCCGGCCACCAGCGCGACGACGGGGTCGCGGCCGCCGAGCAGCCACGCGGACCACGCCACCGACAGTCCCGCGACGACGACGGCGAGCCAGCGCGCCGCCGGGCCCGCGCCCCGCGGCAGGAGCAGCACCCCGAGCAGCACGTAGGCGCCCAGGGTGACGCCCGCCGTCACGAGGTCCCGCACGGCGAGGGACGCGACCAGGCCCAGCAGCCCGAGGGCCGCGAGGACGAGCGGGTTCGTGCGCCCCAGGACGCCCGTCACGCCGGCACCGCCGCTGGGACCGGCGCGGGCGCGCCGAGCGCGACCCGGTGGTCGGCAAGGTCCACGAGGCGGCGGTCGTGGGTGCTCACGGCGACCGTCGACCCGTGGCGGGCGGCCGCGGCGAGCCAGCCCGCGACCGCGGCCCACGTGTGCCGGTCCTGGCCCACCGTCGGCTCGTCGGCCAGGACCAGCGCGGGCCGGTGCGCGAGGGCGGCCCCGAGCGCCAGGCGCCGCTGCTCGCCGCCGGACAGCCGGAACGGGTGGGCGTCCGCGACGTGGTCGAGTCGCAGCAGCGCGAGGATCGCGTCGACGTCGGCGGCGACCCCCAGGCGCCGGCCGGTGGCCGCGACCTCGTCGGCGACGCGGTGGGTGAGCAGGCCGTGCTCGGGGTGCTGGGGCACCCAGCCGGAGCGGCGGGCGAGCTCGCGCGACCCCGTGCGCGGCGAGGGTGCGCCGCGCACGGCGCCGTGCACGGGCCGCAGATGCCCGGCGAGCGTCGCGACGAGCGTCGACTTCCCCGCGCCCGACGGACCGGTCACGGCGGTGAGCCGACCGGCCGGGAACCGCGCGGTGACGGCGTCGAGCGCGCGGGTCGTGGTCCGGCCCCGCAGCCCGCGGCTGGTCAGGTCGACGCCGAGCTCGTCCAGGTCCACCGCGGGGCCCGGCTCGTCCGGCGCCACCAGGGGCTCGGGCACCGCGAGCGGGTCCGGCGGCTCGACGCCGGGCAGCCAGACCCCCGCGCGGGTCAGGTCGGCGACCAGCCCGGAACGTGGACCGCCGCGCAGGGCCGACGGCGCGACGTCGTGCGTCAACGACCCGTCCGCGCCCAGCACGACCACCCGGTCCAGGTGCTCCAGCCACGGTCCGAGCTCGTGGTCGACGACGACGAGGGACGTGTCGGTGCCGGCCAGGGCGCCGGTGACCGCGGCCCGGACCTCGTCGGCGCTCGCGGGATCGAGCATCGACGTCGGCTCGTCCAGCAGCAGGAGCCGCGGCGCGCACGCCAGCGCCCCCGCCAGTGCGAGGCGCTGCAGCTCGCCGCCCGACAGGGCCGCGGTCGGGCGGTCGGCGGGGTACGCCAGCCCGACCCGGTCGAGGGCCTCGCGGGCCCGGCGCCAGATCTCCTCGCGCGACAGGCCGGCGTTCTCCGGCCCGAACGCGACGTCCCGCCCGATGCGGTCGGCGACCACGGCCGCGCCCGGGTCCTGCAGGACGAGGCCGACGCCGCCGTCGACGGCGACCGTGCCGGAGAGCTCGCCCGGCAGCGGGTCGCCGAGCACCCCCGCCAGAGCGTGCAGGACCGTCGACTTCCCGGCTCCGCTCGGCCCGACGATCCCGACCCGCTCGCCAGGGCCGACCGTCAGGTCGAGGCCGTCGAGCACGGGAGCGCGCCGCCCCAGCGGCCGCCACCGCAGGCCGGTCAGCCGGGCCCGCGGCGCGCTCACCGGGCGCGATCGGCATCGGCGCGATCGGCGTCGGCGCGATCGGCGAGGTCGCGGCCGGGCCCGAAGGCGTCGAGCGCGCCCGTGCGCGCCAGCGCGCGCACCAGCGCGTGGCCGCCGACGCCGGCGAGGAGCGCGCCGGACAGCGCGAAGCACCCGAGATACGCGAGCCGGAACCCCCAGGCCCAGTCCTGGTAGTAGACGGCCCACTCGTAGACGGCTCCGGACGCGCCGGCGACCGCGCCCGCCAGGATCGCGACCCCCGCGCCGAAGCGGCGGTACAGGAACACCGCGAGGACCACCTCGACCGCGGCGCCCTGGACCACCCCGGACACGACGGCGGAGAACCCCCAGCCGGTGCCGAGCAGCGCCTCGACGCTCGCCGCCACGACCTCGGTGAGCAGCGCCGCGCCGGGCTTGCGCACGATCAGGCCGCCGAGGACGCCGCCGAGCAGCCAGGCACCGCCGAGGAGGCCCGTCGCGGGCGGGAAGGCCACCGCGAGCCCGGTGCTGAGCAGGTGGTAGAGCTGGGTCCAGCCCCAGAAGACGACGCCGACCGCGACGCCGAGCATCGCGATCGTCACGAGGTCGACGGTGCGGTACCGCAACGCGCGGCCGGGGCGCGCGAGCACGCTGAGCCGAGACGTGGGCCGAGACGCAGGCATGGACATACCGGGCAACTCCCTTCGCCGGTGCTAACCGGAGCAGGTTCCAAGGGTCTGCGGGCCGGCCCGCACTCTCAGCGCCCCGTCGTCGGCGCTCCCCTGTCATGGGTGTGTTCACTTGTGGCGGCCCTGGCACGGTCTGCCGGGGCGCAGGTGCGAGCGTAGGCGACGCAGCGCCGGGCGCAACAGGGTCCCGCGTCGTGGGCACCCGTGCGCACCCGACGGCAGCGCAGAGCGCCGGCCGCGGA
>NZ_BAAAPM010000009.1:8491-12444 GCF_039531145.1 Isoptericola hypogeus | reverse complement strand
CCGGCGCTCGTGGTCGGGGTCGGGTCAGCTGCGTGGTCGGGTCAGCAGCGCGGACCCGTCAGCAGCCGAGACGCTCGAGCTGGAAGTCCGCGGCCGTCGGCGCCTTTCCCAACCGAAGCCTCTGCGACTCGGGGACGTACCCGTCCTTGTGCGCCGTCGCCCGCACCGGGTTCTCGCCCCGGTCGATCCACCGGGCGTACGTCCCGTCGGCCGGCACGGTGAACGACCAGGTGCTCGTGGACCCGGCGAGGCTCACCGTCGCCCCGTCGAGGGGCGACGCGTCGCCGGCGCACGACGCCCCCGTCACGGTGCCGAGCACCTTGCCCCAGGTGCGGGGCGGGTCCACGCGGAACGTGACCAGCACCGGCTCCACGTCGAACGGCGTGTCCTCGACGAGGCGCAGCTGGGCGGAGTACGCGCCGGGCTGGCCGAGCGCCGACGAGTCGAGGGTCACGGCGACGTGGGCCGACCGGCCCGCGGGCACGGTGACCGACGTCGACCGGGGCGTCAGCCACGCGGCGTCGGCGGCGTCCGCGGCACCGCACCCGTCGAAGCCGGGCAGCAGCTCCGCCGCGGCGGTGGGCTCGAACTGCCCGGTCGAGCCGCCGACCTTGACGAACCCGCACGCCGACCCGCCGCGGTACGACGCCAGCCCGGAGCTCGGCAGCGACGTCCACGAGTCCGCTGCGGCGTCGTACGCCCACCCCGCGTTCGTCAGCGCGTCGTCCGCGACGCCGCCGGACACGACGAGCGTGCCGTCGGCGGCCGCGTACCCCGCCGCCCACACGGAGCGGGGCATGTCCGCCGCCTGCCGCCAGGCGTCCTCCTGTGGGTCGTAGACGTACGTGTCGCGGGACTCCCCGGCGGAGGACCTGCCGCCCGCGCAGACGATCCGGTCGCCGACGGCGCCGCACGACAGCCAGGCCGTCGGCACGGGGTAGTCGGCGACCCGCTCGAAGCTGTCCGACTCGACGTCGTACGCGGTCACGACGCGCGTGCCGCACGCCGCCTGGCAGCCGCCGACCGAGTACACGACGCCGTCGAGCGCCGCGACCCCGGCCGCCGCCATCGGATGCGGGTTCGCCGCGCCCCCCTCCCAGCTGTCCGTGCGCGGGTCGTAGATCGCAGTCTCGTCCACCACCGTGCCCGGGTCGCCCCAGCCGCCGATCACGTAGAACCGCCCGTCGACGAACGCGCCGCCCGGCTTCATCCGGCCCTGGGGCATCGCCGCCCTCTCGGTCCACCGCAACGACTCCGGGTCGTACGCGTAGGTGGCGGCCGACGGGGTCAGCCCGTCGGCGGTGCCGCCGACGGAGTAGACGACCCCGCGGTACGCCCCCGCCACGTTGTCCATCACGGCGGTCGGGTGGTCGGCCAGGCCCAGCCACGGCCCGGCCTCGGCGGCGGCCGCGACGGCCGCACCCTCGGCGGGCTCCCGCCCGGCACCCCGCAGCGGAGACACCGGCACGTCGAGCCGCTCGAGCGACGCCCCGGGTGCGGACGTGACGGCCCACGACGACACGAGCCCGCCGTCGGCCCGCGCGATCTCGAAGCCCTGGTCCTTGTCGGCCAGCTCGAACGTCGCCGGGGCGTTGCCGACGTTGCGCACCTCGATCGTCGCCGTGGTGGCGCCGCCGAGCTCGACGGCGGACGTCACGGCGCCCGACACGACCTCCAGGTGGCCGGCGCCGAGCGCGAAGCTCGCGGTCGCGACGGCGTGGGGGCGCACGTCGGCCGTCACCGTGCCGGCCGTGTACCCGCTGCCCTTGCTCGCGGTGAAGGGACGCTCCCCGGTCAGCGAGGAGAACATCCAGTAGAACCCGGCCCCGAGGCCCGGGTCGGCGGTCGACCTGGTCGTCGTGGCCGCCTCGTCGGGCGCGTCGTCGCTCCGGACCCTGGCGCCGACGACGCCGGCGCCGGTCGTCGCGTCGGTCACGTGCCCGACGACCAGCCCGCCGGCCAGCGGCGTGCAGTCCGCGGCGTAGCCGGCGGCCCTGCAGCCGGGGGCCACGGTCGGGGCGTGGTCGCGCACCACGTCGGCCGTGACCGGCAGGGTGTCGGTCACCGGCTCGTACCCCGGGTAGAGGGGCTCCACGGTGAGGTCGTACGTGCTCCCGGTCGGCACGACCAGGGAGTAGTCACCCGTGGCGGGGTCGGTGAACGCCGTGACCGGCGTGCCGGCGACCCGGACCTTCGCGTACAGCGGCCAGCCCTGCCCGGACCCGTCGGACACGGTCCCGGACACCGTCGCGGACGGAAGCCGCGTGAGCTCGACCGACCGCTCGGTGGTCGAGTCCGCGGTGACCTCCACCCCGGTGACGACGGCCTCGACGAACCCGTACCGCGTCACGGTCAGGTCGTACGTGCCGACCGCGAGGTGGATGTCGAACCCGCCGTCGGAGCCCGTGGTCGCCGTCCGCTCCATCGGCCCCGCCACCTGCAGCTGCACGCCGCTCAGCGGCTCGCCGGTGTCGGCGTCGGCGACGGTTCCGGCCAGCATCCCGGCGGGGCCGGCCGGCGCCGCGTCGACCAGGGCCTGTGCGTCCAGCCGGCCGTCCCCGAAGACGTTGTTGAACTCGGCGGTCCCGCCGCAGGACAGGTCCGGGGTGTCGATCGCGCTCTGTCCCAGGAGCTCACGGGTCAGCTCGACGTCGCCCAGGGCGGCCGGCCTCGCCGACCACAGCAGGGCGACGGCGCCGGCCACGTGGGGCGCGGCCATCGACGTGCCGCTGTTGACGGCGTACTGGCCCCCCGGGACGCTCGAGCGGACGTCGACGCCTGGGGCGGCGATGTCCGGCTTGAGCGTGCCGTCCTGGCCCGGGCCGCGGCTGGAGAACGACGCGATCACGCCTGCCTCGTCGTAGGCGCCGACCGAGTAGTTGATGGTGCGGCTGCCCGGGCGTCCGGAGGTCGTGCAGCTCGGCCCCATGTTGCCGTTGGACCAGGTCACGAAGATGCCCGACGCCGCCCAGGCGGCACTGGCCTCCTCCAGGAACGGCTGGTTCGAGGGCAGGTTGGACCCCCAGGAGTTGTTGATGACGTGCGGACGCATCGCCGCGTCGGGGTGGTTCCCGTCGTGGTCGGTGGGCTCCAGCAGCCACTGCGCCGACGCCATCAGGGTGGTGTCCGTGCAGCAGCCGTTGGTGGCGATCCAGCGCGCGCCAGGGGCGACGCCGATGTGGTTCTCGGCGCCGTCGGCGCCGACCATCGTGCCCATCGTGTGCGTGCCGTGGCCCTCGTCGTCACAGGGCGCGCCCCTGCAGGTGCCGTGGGCGTCGAACCAGTTGTAGTCGTGGCTGAAGGTCCCGTCGCCGTTGTTCCCCCGGTACTGACGCGCCAGCGCCGGGTGGTCGTACTGGACACCCGTGTCGATGTTCGCCACGACGATGCCCTCGCCGGTGGCGCCCTCGTCCGCCCAGACCTGGTCGGCCTTGATGTTCTCGATCCCCCACTCGACGGCGTCCGCGGTGGCCTGCGCCTCCTCGGTCGTCGTCTCGGGCGGGTCCACCGCGAACGACGGCCACAGGCCGGCGACCTCCTCCCGCGCCGCCAGCTGCGTCGCGAGCGCCGGGTCGGCGCCCGAGACCTTGATCGCGTTGGCCGCCCAGAAGCTCTCGAACTCCACGCCGTGCGCCCGCAGCCGGGCCTGCACGCCGCGCTGGCTGCGCTCGGCGGTGCGGCGCAGCTCGGCGGCGACGGCGCGGCCCCGCTCGTCCCAGTCGTCGATCGCGGACGCCGCGGTGAGGTCGGCCTTCGCGTCGAGCTCGATCCACAGGTCGACCGGCTTGCCGGCGTCGAGCGTGCGCTCGAGACCGGGCGCGATCTTGTCCCGGGCCGGCACGGCGGCGGACGGTGCCGCCGGGGTCGCGGCGGCAGCGGACGGTGCCGCCGGGGTCGCGGCGGCAGCGGACGGTGCCGCCGGGGTCGCGGCGGCAGCCGGTGCGGTGGCGGCC
>NZ_BAAAPM010000009.1:0-8461 GCF_039531145.1 Isoptericola hypogeus | reverse complement strand
GGCGACCCCGGCCGGCCCCCGCGTGGTCGCGGCCGTCGCGGCCGGCGCCGCCAGCCCGAGCACCAGGGCGGCGACCGTGGTCACGACCGTGGCCGCGCGGCGGGACCGGCCCGCGCCACGGCGCCACCTCCCCCGCCCGGCTGTCGGCGATGCTCCTGAACGTGCGCGCTGCTCTCGCATGAGCGTCCCTCTCCCTGTCCTCAGCACCCGGTCCGGGTCAGCGTGATGTCGTGCGCGGCGTCCTCCCGGACGCGGACCTCGGCCGTCGTCGGCGCATAGCCGTCCCGCCCGACGATCAGGGTCACGCGCCGGTCGGCGCGGTCGACCCAGCGCAGGAACCGCCCGTCGGCCCCGGTCGCCTGCGTCCACCGCTGCGCCCCGGACTGCACGACGACGGTGGCCCGGTCGAGCGGGGCGACGGTGCCGTCGCACGCCTTCCCGGTCACGGCGCCCAGCAGCGGGCGCCAGGCACGGCCGACCGTGGACTCCATCGCGACGTCCACCGTGCCGACGTCGTACGGGGTGTCCTCGAGCACCCGGAGCCGGGCCCGGTGCACGCCGGGCTGGTCCACCGCGGTGGCGTCCAGCGTGACGTGCACGGTGACGGTGGCGCCCGGCCACAGCACGGCCTCGGTGCGGTCCGGCTGGAGCCAGCCGCTGGCCGGGGACGTCTCGACGCAGCCGTCGTGGCCGGGCAGCGCCTGGACCCGGCGGTCCGGGTAGTTCCCGGAGGTGCCCCCGACCCGGTACACGCCGCAGGCGAGCCCGCCGCGGCCGAGGGCAACGGCCGACGGCAGCATCTGCCAGGCGTCGGCGGCCGGGTCGTAGCGCCAGGCCAGCCCGTTGGCCGTCTTCCCGGTCAGGCCGCCGGCCACGACGACCTGGCGGTCCGTCGCGACGGCGCCAGCGCCCCAGAAGTCCCGCGGCGCGTCGGCGATCGGCCTCCAGGCGCCCGTGTCCGGGTCGTACAGGTAGCCGGAGCGGGTGTCGGTGCCGTCCGGGGCCTGGCCTCCGGAGCAGAAGACCCGGCCGTCGACGGCGGCGCACGCGGCCCAGGCGACCGGCTCGGGGTAGTCGGCCAGGCGCGTGTACTCGTCGAGGGTCACGTCGTAGGCGACGACGTCGGTGCTCCCACAGCCCTCTGCACCGCAGCCGCCGACGGCGACGATGCTGCCGTCCAGCAGGGCCGTGCCGGCCGCCGCCCGGGGAGCCGGGCTCGGCGCCGCGGTCGTCCAGGCGTCGGCCGCGGGGTCGTAGACGGCCGCCTCGGCCGCCACGCCGGCGCCGTTGTCGGTGAAGCCGCCGATCGCGACGAACAGGCCGTCCACGAACGCGCCCGACATGCTCTCCCGGCCCTCGGGCATCGGCGCCGTCTCGGTCCAGACCCCGGTCGCCGGGTCGAGGGCGAATCCTCGTTCGGTGGTGCCGGTCCCGGTCGCGCCGCCGAACGAGTAGACGAGGCCGTCGTGGCTGCTCGCCGCGTTGTCCTTGATCGCGAGGGGATAGTCCGAGACGCTCTCCCAGGCCAGGGCCGCCGCAGGCGCCGCCGCGTCCGTGCCTCCGGTCGGCGCCGCGCCGGACGACGGGGCCTCCGCCCCGTCGGGGGCGCGCAGGGTGAACCCGCGGTCCCGCGTGAGGAGCTCGACGGACGCCGGGGCCGTGCCGGTGTTGGTGATGTCGAACGTGGTGGCGCCGGTCTCCCCCACGGGCACGGCGTCGCCGACGTCGGTGCCCACGATCTCGAGGCGCCCCGCGCCCAGCTCCAGGTCGGCCCCGGTCACGGCGCCCTGCGTCACCTGGACCTCCGCCTCGGCCGCGACGTACTGGTCCAGGGCGGCCGTGACCGTGGCCGGTCCGGTCCGCTGCGTGAACATCGCGTACAGGCCGGCGCCGCCCTTCGCGGCGTCCGGCGCCGAGGTCGAGGTGGCCGGCGGGCCGCTCGCGCCGTCGAGCGTGACGTCGGCCCCGCCGAGGCCCTCACCCGTGACCCCGTCCCGGACGTGGCCCACGACGAGCCCGCCCGCGACCGGCCGGCAGGACGCGTCCCGCACGACGACGTCGTCGACCTGCCACCACCAGTCGCTCGAGCCGACGTAGTAGTGCCAGCGCACGCGGACGTCGTCGTGCCCCGCCGCCTGCGGGAGGGCGACCGTGAGGTCGCGCGGCCCCAGCAGGCTGCCGAACCAGTGCCGCCAGACGCTCGTCCACGTCTGGCCCCCGTCGAGGGAGACGTCGATCTCCGCCCGTTCGGAGCCCGACCTCCGGAACTCGGTGGCGAACTGCAGCGTCGGCTTCTCGACGCCGCGCAGGTCGAGGGGTGCGCTCACCAGCGAGGTGTCCTGGTCGCCCCCGCGACCCCAGTTCCAGCTGTCGATGATGGCGAAGTGTCCGTCGCCGCCGGTCCTGTTGGTCCGGCCGCCCGGGTCGTCGAACTCCCACACCCGGTCGGTGCCGGCGTGGTCCCGGACCTCCCAGCCGGTCGGGAGCACCCCGTCGTCGAACCCTTCGTCCATGACCGTGTACCCCGGGGCGACGCAGTTCGCCGCGTCCACGGGCACGTCGACGTCGAGGCTCGCGGCGCCGCCCGTCACCGGCACCGTCGTGCTCCGGTACCCCGCGGAGGCCGGCTCGACGACCACCTCGTAGTCGCCCGTGGCCGGCACGGCGAGCCGGTAGGCGCCGGTGACGGGATCGGTGTGGGCGACCGTCTCGCCGCCCACGACCCGCACCTGCGCGGCGAGGGGCCAGCCGTGCCCCGACCCGTCCGTCACCACGCCGGACAGGGTCGCGGCGTCGTCCCCGAGGGCCGACGGGGCGGGAGCTGCGAGCGCGGCCGGGGCCGCGATCGCGAACGGGAGCCCCGTCGTCGCGGCGACGGCGACGGCCGCGCACAGCGCGCGGCCCGAGCGGATCCTGTACCGACTCATGCGTCACTCTCCTGGGTGGGTCGTGCGGTGTGGAACAGGGGCGGAGTGCGGGTCACGCCGGGAACCAGCCCTCGGGGACGACGTCGGCGGCCTCCGGGTCGCGGGCGAGCTCGCCCGACGGGGCGTGGGCCGCGGGCTGGGCGACGTCGGGCGCGGCGACGCCGGGCGCGGCGATGCCGGGCGCGGCGACGCCGTCGCGCGAATAGCGGTCGTCGTTCGGGACCGTCGGTCCGCCCGGGCCTGTCGGCTCCGGCTCGGTCGATCCTGACGCTGGCATGGACCCTCCTGCGTGCCCGGGCTGGTCTGGTGGCCCGAGTCTCGAGGGCGCGCGGCGGCGTCACCATGGGGCGAAACCCCCATCTATCTCCGTCGCGGGCGCGGGATCCCGCGCGTCAGGGCGCGGGCGAGGCCGCCAGCCGGTGCGCCACGGCCGCCCGGCTCGTCGCGCCGAGCTTGCGTCTCGCCGCGCTGACGTGCTTCTCGACCGTCTTCGGCGACAGGTAGAGCTCCCGCCCGATCTCCTCGTTCGACAGCCCGATCGCGACGAGGCCCGCGACCTCGCGCTCCCGGGGCGAGAGCTCCTCGCCGTACCCCCGCCGTCCTCCCCGGTGGCGACCCGGCACCGTCATCCCCCAGCCGCGCGCGGTCCGGGTCGCCCTGGCCTGGTCCCAGCTCGCCCCCAGGCTGCGGTATGCGGCCAGCACCCCGCCCAACCGGTCCTGCCCGGCCCCCGCGTCGCCGGCGCGCACGAGGCTCTGGGCGGCATGCTCACCCGCGTGGGCCGCCTCGTACCGGCAGGCCAGCGAGTCGTACGCGTCGGCGGCGGCGGTGAAGTGACGCGCTGCCGCGACGCAGTCGCCCGCCGCGGCGGCGAGATGTCCCCGGGCGTGCGCCGTCGTCGCGGGCGCGAGGGGCGCGTCCAGCCCGCGCACCAGGGCCGACATCCTGGCCACCGACGCCTCGGCGTCGTCGAGACGTCTCGAGGCCACCATCGCCTCGGTCAGGGTCGGCAGGAGCCGCACCGCCGGGGCGACGAGCCCGTACGACACGGCACCGTCCAGCACCGCCAGGCCCACCCGGACCGCCTCGTCCTGCTCGTCACGGGCCACGAGCAGGCGCATCAGCGCGACGGTCGGCACCGGCAGCAGGACGTAGGCCCCCACGTCCGAGACGTCCTCGGTGACCCGCTCCAGGCGGTCACGGGCGTCGTCCAGGTCTCCGCCGGCGAGCGCCAGGCAGCCGGCGACGGCGTCGACGGCGGCGCGGACGTGCGGCAGCTCGCTCAGCTCGCCCGCGAGGTCGCGCACGCGCTCCCGCAGCCCGTCCCAGCGCCCGGTGCAGTAGTCGAGCAGTGCGGAGGACCGGAGCAGGCGCAGCTCGAGCATCCGGCTGTCGCAGACCGCCGCTCCGCGCAGACCCGCTCGCAGGAGCGTGTCCGCCGTGCGGTGGTGCCCGGAGTAGCACGCCTCGATCCCCACCGAGTCGTAGGCCTTGACCGCGCGGCGCGTGACGGGCTCGTCGCCCGTCTCCCTCCTGACCCGGTCGACCAGCGTCGTCCAGGCCGGATCGCCCATGGACACGAGGACCATGGCCGCCTTCGCCCAGAGGAAGACCCGGGCGCCCGGGTCGTCCACCGCGGGCACGATCTCCAGCGCCCGGTGCAACCAGGCACGCAGCTCGGACGCCGGGACGCCGGGCACCGTCGGGATGCCCAGCCCGACCATGGCCCACGCCTGGAGGTCCAGCCGGTGCGCGAGCTCCTCGACCGCCCTGGCGTAGAGGTCTCGCCGGGTCGCCGGGTCGCCCCCGTGCCGGTCCAGGAGCACGCCGACGAGGAAGCGCAGCTCGCCGCGGACGCCCGGGGGGACGTCGCCCTCGAGGACCTCCATGAGCAGGGACGTCACGCCCTGGTCGGCGGACACGGAGTCCCGCGCCGCGCGAGCGAGCTTCAGGGCCACCCGGCCGCGGTCGGCGGGCGGCAGCGGGGCGTTGCGGAGCAGGTCCTCCAGCAGGCGGGCGGCCTCGCCGTCGTGCCGCAGCTCGATCGCCTTGTCCGCCGCGCGCTCCGCGGCCAGAGCCCACACCTCCGCTCCCCCGGCGCGCCGCAGGTGGTGGGCGACCTGGCCGAGGAGGTGCCCGGCCCGGGGCTCCAGCGCCTCGGCCGCGCGGCCGTGCAGCTGCCGCCGGCGCGTGGCGGGGATCGACTCGTACACCGCCTGCGCCGCCAGGACGTGGCGGAACCGCACCCCGGCGTCGCCGTCCACGAGCAGGCGCTCGTCGAGCCCCTCGTCCAGCCCCGCCAGGACCTCGTCGTCGTTGCGGCCCGACGTCGCCACCAGCACGTCCAGCGGCTGCGGCACCTGCAGCACGGCCGCCGTCTCCAGCACCGCGCGCGCCGGGACCGACATCCGGCCCACCCTCTCGAGCACCGCGTCCCGGATGCGGCGCGGCACGTCGAGCTCGTCGAGGGCGCGACGCACCCACCCGGACCCGTGCCGCACGAGCGTCCCGCGCGACTGCATGAGCGCGAGCAGCTCCTCGACGGCCAGCGGCAGCCCCGAGGTCCGCTCCCACAGGTAGGCCACGAACTCGCTCGACAGGCCGTCGAACTCCAGGAACCGCGCCGCGAGCACGCGGGTCTCGTCCAGGTCCAGGGGCGCCAGGTCGAGATGGACCTGGGCGACGTCCGACGGGACGGACGTCGCGACCAGGCGCGCGGACGCGTCCGTCTCCCCGTCGCGGAACGTCATGACGAGCGCGAGGCCCGGCGGAGGGTCCGTCGTCAGGTGGCCCAGGAACTCGAGCGTCTGGTCGTCGGCCCAGTGCAGGTCCTCGACGACGAGCAGCACCGGACCCAGGGCGCCCAGGACCTCGACCAGCCCTCGGAACAGCCGGTGGCGGTCGGCCAGGCGGTCGTCGAGCGGCGGTGGCGGCTCGGGCAGGACGTGGGAGAGCTCCGGCAGCAACGGACGCAGCGCTCCCGCCACCGGCGACAGCGTCGCGCCGGCGAGCGCCTCGCCGTGGGGTGCCAGACCCTGCACGACCGGGCCCAGGGGGAACGGGTCCCCGATCCGCCGGCACGCCCCGACGACCCGGCGGCGGTCCACCATGGCCGGGTCGGCCAGCAGCTCCGCGACCAGGCGGGTCTTGCCGATGCCCGACTCCCCGGCCACGACGGCGACCGCGGGCGTCGTGGCCAGCGCCTCGACGAGGGCGCGCCGCTCGTCGCCGCGGCCGACGAACCCCGCCGTGGACACCCCCGGGGGTGCCGCGGTGCCGGTCGCGGGCGTCGCAGCCCGGGTGCCGGGAACGGACGGGGCATGGCGGTCCCCGTAGGCCATGGTCAACGCTCCCCCGTCGAGAACTGTCGCCGCGTCCGGCGCCGTCGCCGACCCGCGGTCGTCGGCATCATGCCACGGCCGCGACCGGCATGGCGCGCTTCATCCGCGAGGTCAGCGGTCCCGGGTGCTCCCGCGGCCGACGAGGTGCGCGCCGCAGCCGACGCCATAGGCCTCGCCGAGCCACCCGCGGAACTCGTCGCCGCGCAGGACACGCCCGGCCCAGGAACGCGAAAGAGCCCCGCCACGAGGCGGGGCTCTTTCGATCTTCAGTTGACGTGGAGCTGAGGGGACTCGAACCCCTGACCCCCTGCATGCCATGCAGGTGCGCTACCAGCTGCGCCACAGCCCCGAGAACCGACTCTCGCAGCAGCGCGCGGCCGGGCGATTCGTCTGATTCGGTGTGTTCCTCCGGGCTTGCGCCCCGCGGAACGTCGATATCTTAGGCAGACTTCGGCCCAGGTTCCAAATTCCAGTCCGGGCCCGCCTGCCACTGGTCGAGCGGGTAGCCGGCGCCCACGTTGTGGGCCACCAGCCGCCACGCCGGCACGGCGTGCGCACCCGAGCGGTGCAGGTGCGACCAGTGCACGTTGTGCATCCCCGCCAGGCCCCGCCAGGTCGTCGGGTCGAGCCCGAGCAGCGCGGTGACGGCCAGCGAGATCGCCGCGCCGTGCGACACGACGACCAGCGTCGCGTCGTCGTCGAGGGCGTCGGCGTGCTCGGTCACCGCGGCCGCCATGCGCTCCGCGACCGCCGCCTTCGTCTCCGCGCCCGCCCTGACGGGGTCCGCGCCGCGCCGCCAGGCCGCGTACTCCTCGGGCGAGCGCTCGCGGATCTCCTCGCCCGTCAGCCCCTCCCACGCGCCGAAGCCGCGCTCGCGCAGCCGCTGGTCGGTGCGTACCTCGGCGCCCTCCAGCTCGCGCGCGTAGGCCCTCGCCGTGTCGTGCGCGCGGCCCAGGTCGGAGGACACGATCGCCGTCGCCCGGTGCGACGAGGCCAGCGCGGCCCCGCCCTCCGCGGCCTGCCAGCGACCGACCTCGTCGAGCGGGATGTCGATCTGCCCCTGCAGGCGCAGGGTCGCGTTGTAGGCCGTGCGGGCATGCCGCAGGAGGACGACGGTGCCGGCCGTCACCGGTCGTCGCCGGCCAGGCGGATCGTCCCGTCCGTCGAGCCGTCGCCGAACTCCGCGGCCGCGGCCGCGCCGTCGCCGCCGCGCGCGTCCTCAGGCAGGTCCACGACCGGGCAGTCCTTCCAGAGCCGCTCGAGCGCGTAGTAGACGCGGTCCTCCGCGTGCTGCACGTGCACGACGACGTCGCCGAAGTCGAGCAGCACCCACCGGGCCTGCGCCTTGCCCTCGCGGCGGATCGGCTTGGACCCCGCGCGGTACATGGCCTCCTCGACGGCGTCGACGATCGCCGAGACCTGCCGCTCGTTGGTGCCCGAGGCGATGAGGAAGACGTCCGTGAGGACGAGCTGCTCGCTCACGTCGAGGGCGATGATCTCCTGGGCCTTGCGGTCCGAGGCCGCCCGGGCGGCCACGACGGCCAGCTCCAGGGCACGGGCGGTGGCGGTCATGCTGCTCCTCCAGGTGAGGCGACGTCGAGGGCCGCGACGTCCGGCGGGACGACGAGGGTGGCGGACGCGGCCGGTGCCGCGTCGGTGGTGAACGACTGGTCGGGGCCGTCGAGCAGCAGCTTCCACAGCAGCAGCCCGAGGACGAACGCGACGACGACGAGCACGATGTAGTGCAGCCAGGTGTACGAGGCCTCGGGCTCGTCCCAGTCCTCGTCGTCCTCGTCCTCGTCCGGCTGGGCGACGGCCGAGCGGGCGCGGACCGGCTGCTCGGCGCCCACGAGGGCGTCGAACGGCGAGGCCGCGACGCGGGTCGCCTCGCCGCCCGTCGAGGGCGCCACGGACGCCGGCGGCAGCGACGCGGGGCGGTCCGTGACCGGGCTCGCCCAGGGCAGCGCCGGCGCCGCCGGGCCTTGGCCCGGGGCGGGCGCCCCGCCGGAGGCGGGAGCCGACAGGGGCGGCTGCAGCTGCGTCGACCCCGCGGCCGAGGACGCGGTGAGGCCGGCACCGGCCACGCCTGCGCCGAGACCGTTGGGCCCCTGCGAGGTGCCGCCGAACGGCGACGTCGTGCGCTGCGAGTCGAACGGGGACCGGCGCGCCGGCGCGCCGGCCTGCCCGGGGGGC
>NZ_BAAAPM010000008.1:363369-494483 GCF_039531145.1 Isoptericola hypogeus | reverse complement strand
CTCTAGTGAAAGCACGATCCCCGCAACCCCCTGAATCCAGGGTGTTGCGAGGATCGCTAGAACCGGCCGTCGGTCCGGGGCCTCGCGTGCTGGTGGGCGATACTGGGATCGAACCAGTGACCTCTTCCGTGTCAGGGAAGCGCGCTACCGCTGCGCCAATCGCCCGTGGGCTGCTGCGCTCCCTGCTCCTTGGGGAGGGAGAACAGAGCTCTGAGCGGATGACGGGATTCGAACCCGCGACCCTCACCTTGGCAAGGTGATGCTCTACCAACTGAGCCACATCCGCACGGCCGGGTTCTCGGGTTTCCCCTGCGCTCCCGGCGCCTGAGGAACATTACGGGATCGAGGGGGCGCAGGTCCAATCGCGGACCTGTGACCTGCGACGCCGTAGGAGGTCGGCGGTCCGGGCACGACGAAGGCCCCGGACCGTCGGTCCGGGGCCTTGCGTGCTGGTGGGCGATACTGGGATCGAACCAGTGACCTCTTCCGTGTCAGGGAAGCGCGCTACCGCTGCGCCAATCGCCCGTGCTGCGAGGTGGGTACGGGATTCGAACCCGTGTATACGGCTTTGCAGGCCGCTGCCTCGCCTCTCGGCCAACCCACCTTGAGACGTGCTCTCTCGACGCTCATGGTGAGTCGATCAGAGAGTGGGCCTCCGAGCGGATGACGGGACTCGAACCCGCGACCCTCACCTTGGCAAGGTGATGCTCTACCAACTGAGCCACATCCGCGCGACCAGATCTGGACACCTTGCGGTGCCCGCCGTTCTGGCGCGCCCCAAACATTAGTGGACGCCTCACGCTCCGTCCAATCGCCGTGCCGCCGGCGCGGCGGCGGAGCGTCTAGCGTTCAGCTGTGCACGAGCCGACCTCCTGGGCCACCTTCGCGGGCCGCCATGCCCGGCGCGCCGTGGAGTGCGTCGACCTGGTCGCCGAGCCCGAGCGGCTGACCGCCGGGGGGACGTGGTTCGTCGTCGCCGACTTCGAGGCGCCCCTCGGGACCGACGGCGCCGTCGGGGGTCGCCGGGGGACCGCGCGCGCCTGGCGGTTCGCCGAGGTGGGGCCGGCTCCCGCCACGCCCGAGCCGGGGCCCGGGGGGCGATGGCGCGGTCCCGTCTCCTCGACGTGGCGCAGCTCGATGGACCGCGACACCTACGAGCGCGCGGTGACGCACGTGCGCGACCGGGTGCGCGCCGGCGACGTCTACCAGGTCAACGTGTGCCGGGTGCTGTCCGCCCCGCTGGCCGTCGGGGCGACGCCCACCGGGGGCCTCGTCGAGCCGGACGCGGCCGCCCTGGCCGCACGGCTCGCGTCGGGCAACCCGGCGCCGCACGCCGCGGCGATCCACGTGCCGGCCGCGACCGGGCTCGACCCGGTGTGGGTGGTCAGCGCCTCGCCCGAGCTGTACCTCGCGCTCGACGGCGGCGGCGCCGGGCCAGGCGGGGTCCGAGCGCGCCGTCTGGCCTCGGGGCCCATCAAGGGGACCGCCCGCACGGTCGACGGGCTCACGCTCAAGGACCGCGCCGAGAACGTCATGATCACCGACCTCGTCCGCAACGACCTGCAGCGGGTGTGCCGGCCGGGGAGCGTCGAGGTCACCGACCTGCTCGCCGTGGAGGAGCACCCCGGCCTGGTGCACCTCGTCTCCCGGGTGCGCGGGGCGCTGGCCGACGACGTCGCCGGCGCGCCCGACCTCTGGCGCCGGGTGCTGGCGGCGACCTTCCCGCCGGGCTCGGTGTCCGGTGCGCCCAAGTCGTCGGCGCTGCGCCTGGTCGGAGAGCTCGAGCCGGTCCCGCGCGGCCCGTACTGCGGGGCGGTGGGCTGGGTGGACGCCGACGCCGGGCGCGCCGAGCTCGCCGTCGGCATCCGCACGTTCTGGTGGACGGACGACGAGCACGAGGGCGGGGTGCTGCGCTTCGGCACCGGGGCGGGCATCACGTGGGGCAGCGACCCCGCCGCCGAGTGGGCGGAGACGGAGCTCAAGGCGGCGCGCCTGGTGGGGCTCGCCTCCTCCTGACGGGCGCCGGGAGCCGGCCCCGACCGACGCACCAGGCGACCGATGAGTTCGGGGCGGGGGCGTCGTCCGACAGGCATGACCCAGGTGACGTGCGACATCGGAATCTCCCTCGACGGTCTCTCGGCAGGCCGCAACCAGTCCCTCGAGCAGCCCTTCGGCGACGGCGTCGGCGACGGGGAGCGGCTGCACTCGTGGATGTTCGACCACGCGGCGGAGCACGCCGCCGAGCTCGGGGCGATCACGGCGGCCGGCGCCTTCGTCATGGGCCGGAACATGTTCAGCCCCGGGCGCGGTGAGTGGGACCTCGGGTGGCGGGGCTGGTGGGGAGACGACCCGCCGTACCACGCGCCCGTCTTCGTGCTGACCCACCACCCGCGCGACCCGGTCGTCATGGAGGGCGGCACGACCTTCCACTTCGTCACCGGCGGGGTCGCCGAGGCCCTGGCCCGGGCCCGGGAGGCCGCGGGGGAGCGCGACGTCTCGGTCGCCGGTGGCGCCACCACCGTCAACCAGTTCCTCGCCGCCGGCCTGATCGACGAGCTGCGGCTGCACGTCGCGCCGGTCGTCCTCGGTGTCGACGGCGTCCGGCTGTTCGACGGCGTGGGCCCGGTCGGCCTGACCGCCGCGGGCGTGCGCCACACGCCGGAGGTGAACCACCTGGTGTACCGGCGCTGAAGGTCACTCCGGCACGTTGTCCGTGCCGTGCCCGAGGAGGTACGGCGTCGTCACGCCCTGGTAGGCGAGGTGGGCCACGAGGCCCTCGGTCGCGTGCGGCAGGTTGTGGCAGTGGTCCATCCAGATGCCGGGGTTGTCCGCGACGAACGCGACCTCGTAGGTCTCGCCGTCGCCCACCTCCAGCGAGTCCACCCACCACGGGCTGCCGGTGGCACGCACGTCGTCGCGGGCCAGCACCACGAGGTGGTGGCCGTGCAGGTGCATGGGGTGCGCCTGACCGCTGCGGTTCTCGATGGTCATGCGGACCACCTCCCCGGTCCGCACCGTGAACATCGGCACGTCGGGGTAGGTGCGTCCGTTCACCGTCCAGTGCATCCCCGGCTTCCCGTCGAAGAACCCGGGCTGCCTGTCGATGACGTAGGGGAGGTGGCGCGCCGCCTCCCGCGGGTCGAGCCCGGACGGTGCCTGCGCTCCGTAGCCCAGGGGGTCGAGGGTCGCCTCCGGTCGGCGCGTGGCCTCGGCGGCCGCGCCGGCCGGCCCGACGACGACGGCCACGACGCCCCCGAGCTCGACGCGCGCCGCCGCGCCGTCCGCGGGCGCCACCACGAGCAGGTCGGCACGACCACCAGCCGGCACCAGCACCGCCGTTCCGCGCACCTCCGGCGGCTGGTGCACGTCGGTCCCGTCGATCGCGAGCAGGCGGAACGGGGCGCCGCCCACCCACACCGGCATCGCCCCGTTGTCGGAGTTGATGACGCGGACCCGCGCCGCCCGCCCGGGCTCGACCTCCGCGACGAGGTCGCCGGCGACGCCCTGCACGGTGCGCTCCGGCCCGTACTGGTGGACGAGCGCGGGCACGTCGACGGCGTCGCGCAGAAGCTCCGCCACCTCGCGCCCGCCCACGACGGGCCCCCCGGGGGCCGGGTCCACGACGACGGCGCCGAGCAGGCCCTTGCGGACCTGCTCGTGCGAGATCTGGTGCGAGTGGTACCAGTAGGTGCCCGCATCCTCCGCGACGAACCGGTACGTGTGCGTGCCGCCCACCGGGACGGCGTCCTGCGTCACCCCGGCGACGCCGTCGACGGCGTTGGGCACGTCGATGCCGTGCCAGTGCAGGGTCGTGCCGCCGGTGACGCTCTCGTTGACCAGCGTGACCTCGACGAGGTCGCCCTGGGTGGCGTGGATCGTGGGACCGGGCGTCGAGCCGTTCAGGGTGTAGCCGTCGAGCTCGGCGCCGTCCGCGACCTCGATCGGTGCCGTCCGGGCGGTGAGGGTCCGTGCCACGTCCGCCGGGCCGTCGAGGGGCTCGGTCAGGTCGTCGACGGTGACGGCTGCGCCCGGCACCCCACCGCTGCCGTGGTGGTCGTGCCCGGACGGCAGCGCGCCGCGCGGGCCGCTGCCCCGCTCGAAGTGTCCCGCCTCGGTCACGGAGAAGCGCGCGGGGAACCTGCTCGTCTGCCACAGGAACGCCAACGTGCCGACGACGGCCGCCGCCACGACGACCGCGAGGACGCGCCGCAGCACCCGGGGCCGGCTCGCGGTCGTCATCGCCCGGACGGCTCAGCTCGGCAGGCCCTCGGCGGGGACGGGGCCCGAGGCCTCCACCACCGCGGGCCGGGCCGACGCGCGGTCCACGGCCGCCACGCGCCACCCCGCGTAGAAGGCGGCGCTGAACAGCAGGAGCGCGTTGACGCCGTGCAGCGCACCGAGGAAGGGGACGCTGTGGCCGGCCAGGCCGAGCGCGGCCTGGAGGATCACCAGGAGCAGGACGGCGAGGCCCCACCTCCAGGCGCCGCGCACGCCCGCGAAGAACGACGCGACGAGCAGCAGGACGGCGAGGACCGGGATGACCGTCATCCCGTTCATGCCGTGCAGCACGAGCCCCACGGACTCGGGGAACGGCGAGTCCCCGGCGAGGGCCTGCTCCATCGTGGCGGAGTCGACGACGCCGCCGTCCTCCACGAAGATGCCGAGCCCGGCGACGGCCCAGACCATGACGGCCGCCTGGACCACGACCATGCCGGCGACGGCGAACGCGAGGATACGGAAGACGACTCTCATGGCGGCCTCTCACGGTGCCCGGCCGCTCCGATGCGGCCGACTCTTTCCGATGGTGAGCCCGGACGCGGCGGCCTGCTACGACGAGCGCGGGTGAAGTCGCAGGTGAAGCGGATGATTCAGGTCGCCCTGGGCACGTGTCGCGGGCGGCGGTGCTTCGGGCACACTGGCCCCATGAGTCTCGTGATCTGGGCCGACGGCCGTCTCGTGGAGCAGGGGCAGGGCGCGCTGAGCGCGGTGGACCACGGCATCACCGTGGGCGACGGGGTGTTCGAGACGTGCACCGTCTTCGACGGCCGGGCGTTCGCGCTGACCCGCCACCTGCGACGGCTCGAGCGGTCGGCCCGGGGCCTCGGGCTCGAGGCGCCCGACGAGCAGAAGGTGCGCGACGGCGTCGCCGCGGTGCTCGGCGAGGCCGTCGGCACGGGCGGGCCGTTCGACGGCCGGCTGCGGATCACGGTGACCGCCGGCATCGGCCCGCTCGGCTCCGGGCGGGTGCCCGGCGCCCAGACGGTCGTCGTCGCGGCGCAGGAGAGCACGATGGCGGCCACCTCGCGCTCCGCCCGCTCGCCCTGGACCCGCAACGAGCACTCCGCCGTGGCCGGGCTCAAGACGACGTCGTACGCGGAGAACGTCGTGGCGCTCGCGGACGCCGTCGGCAAGGGCGGCGACGAGTCGATCTTCGCCAACACCGCGGGCCGGCTGTGCGAGGGCACCGGCTCGAACGTCTTCGTCGAGCGGGGCGGCGAGCTCGTGACGCCGCCGCTCGTCTCGGGCTGCCTCGCCGGCATCACGCGGGCGCTGCTCCTGGAGTGGGGCGCCGAGGCCGGGCTGCCGGTCCGCGAGGCCGAGGAGGACGAGCTGCCGTTCACCGTGCTCGACGAGGTGGCGCTCGGGGAGGCGCAGATGCTGCTGACGTCGTCGGGTCGCAACGTCCAGCCCGTGACCTGGCTCGACGGCGCGGACGTGCCCGTCGGGGAGCTGTCGGCCGCGGCGCGTGAGCTGTTCGAGAAGGTGTGCCGGGACCGGCTCGACCCGTGACGCCCTCGGCGGTCGGGCGGCGCGGGTCGGTTGCGCCACATCCCGCGTCCCCGGGTTGAGTCCCTGCCCGGTCTGTGGCTAATATCGTCCACGCACCGGGCGATTGGCGCAGGGGTAGCGCGCTTCGTTCACACCGAAGAGGTCACTGGTTCGATCCCAGTATCGCCCACCGAGCAGAAGGCCCCCTGACCAGCGGAAACGCTGATCAGGGGGCCTTCGTCGTGAGGATCGTGGGCCAATCCGCAAGGCTCTGACCTGCGGTGAGGATCGGCCCCGAGCCTTGGGCTGCGGCAACGTCCTGGGCGTGACATGCGACGACGCGGGGCAGGCGTGACGTCCGCGCTCGCCATGTCGTCGTGGGAGGTCAACCTCCGTGGTCGCAGCCTGAACTACGCCCAGCGGATTCATCCCGTCCGGCGGTTGACACAGACCACCGAACGCTCCTAGCGTTCGGGGCGGTTGGTTATACGAATGACGTCACGGTCGGCGTCGGGGTCCACGAGGAGGTGACAGCGTGCCGCGAGGCGGGAACGGCGCGTCGAAGCAGCCGACGATGTGGGATGTCGCCAGCCTGGCCGGTGTCTCGCAGGCGTCGGTCTCGCTCGTCCTGAACGACGCCGGGCGCGGTCGCGTCTCGGACGCGACCAGGCAGCGGATCCTGGACGCGGTGCGGGAGCTGGACTACCGCACCAACGCGTTCGCCAAGTCGCTGCGCAGCGGCGAGTCCGGCCTGATCGGCTTCGTCTCCGACGAGGTCGCCAGCGCACCCTTCGCAGGCCGCCTGCTGAAGGGTGCCCAGGAGCTGGCCTGGGAGACCGGGCACGTGATCCTGAGCGTCGACTCGTTCGGGGACGACGCGCTCGAGGAGGCGGCGATCGACATGATGCGCTCCTACCGGGTGCGCGGCGTCGTGTACGGCTCGATGTACCACCGGGTGGTACGGCTTCCCTCGGCCCTGGAGGACATTCCGGCGGTCGTCCTCAACGCTCGGGAGGCTGACAGCTCGGTGCCGAGCTTCTTTCCCGACGAGGAGCTGGGCGGCTACACCGCCACACGGCACCTGCTCGATGCTGGGCACACGCGTATCGCGATGGTCAACATCCAGCCCCCCGAGAGCGACCTGCCCGCCGGGATCGGCCGGATGGCCGGCTATCGCCGGGCACTGGACGAGGCAGGTGTGGAGTTCGACGAGCGGCTCGTGCGCTACGGGGGCGGCGTGGTCGAGGACGGCCTGGCCCTGACCCGCGAGCTCATGGAGGGACCCGTCGTGCCGACCGCGATCTTCTGCGGCAACGACCGGACCGCCTGGGGGTCCTACCGCACCCTCGAGGCGCTCGGGCTCCGGGTCCCCGACGACTGCTCGATCGTCGGTTTCGACGACCAGGAGACGCTCGCGCCGTACCTGGACCCCGGGCTGACGACCGTGGCGCTGCCGTTCGAGCAGATGGCTCGCAGCGCCCTGGAATCGCTTCTCGGAGCGCGCTCCGAGAAGGCGAACGACCATCCCATCGAGTGCTCACTGGTCCCTCGTGGATCGGTGGCGAGTGCGAAGGTGCACGAATGACAGCTCAAGCAGAGGCCCGGCCGACGATCGTCGCGCGCCGCACGCAACCGTGGCGGCGAGCGCTGAGGTCTTGGCAGTTATACGTACTACTTGCGCCGGCCGTCGTCTACGTCCTGGTCTTCAAGTACTGGCCGATGTTCGGTGCCCAGATCGCGTTCCGCGACTACAACCCGGTCGACGGGTTCACCGGCAGCGCGTGGGTGGGCCTGGAGCACTTCACCCGCTTCATCGAGTCGTTCCAGTTCGAGCGGCTCATGGTCAACACCCTCACGGTGAACGCGCTCGGGCTGCTCATCGCCTTCCCGGTTCCTATCATCCTGGCGCTGATCGTCAACCAGCTCGCCGGCGACCGGTTCAAGAAGTTCACCCAGACCGTGCTCTACGCGCCGTCGTTCATCTCCGTCGTCGTGGTCGTGGGCATGATCTACCTGCTCTTCTCACCGCGTTCAGGGATCGTGAACAACGCGATCACGGCATTCGGGGGAGACCCCGTCTTCTTCATGGGGTCGCCCGAGTGGTTCCGCCCCCTGTACATCGGGTCGGACATCTGGCAGAACGCCGGGTTCTCGATGATCGTCTACCTGGCTGCCCTGACGGCGATCGACCCCGCGCTGCACGAGGCAGCCCGCGTCGACGGGGCGAACAAGTGGCAGCGGATGTGGCACATCGACATCCCGGGAATCCTGCCCGTGATCACGATCCTGTTCATCCTGGCGATCGGGAACCTCTTCAACCTCGGCTTCGAGAAGGTCCTGCTGATGCAGACCGACCTCAACCTGCCGACGTCCGAGGTCATCCAGACCTACGTGTACAAGACCGGTCTGCAGGGCGCCCAGTTCAGCTATTCGGCCGCGATCGGCCTGTTCAACTCCCTCATCAACCTCGCCCTGCTGCTGACCTTCAACTGGGTCGCGCGACGGGCCAACAAGACGAGCCTGTGGTGATGACGCCATGACGACCACCCGACCTCCCGTCGTGAAGACGGCCACCCGCCCGGAAGCGGGAGCGGAGCCCTCGCGGCCGCGCCGCCGCCAGCGTGAGTCCGGCGCCGACAGGGCGTTCACGATCGTGGTGACCGCCACCCTGCTCTGCGCGATCCTCGTGATCCTCTACCCGCTGTACTTCGTCGTCGTCGCATCGGTCAGCGAGCCGTCCGCGATCCTCAACGGCGACGTCTGGCTGTGGCCTCGCGGGGTCACTTTCGAGGGCTACGCACGGATCTTGTCGGACCCGGGGATCCTGCGCGGGTTCGCCAACTCCGTGCTCTACACGGTGGTGGGGACGGCGATCAGCGTCGCGACGATCCTCTGTGGGGCATACGCGCTGTCCCGTCGCGATCTGTTCGGCCGTACGTTCTTCATGCTGCTGTTCGTCGTCACGATGTTCATCGACGGCGGCCTGATCGCCCGCTACCTCGTGGTGCAGGAGCTGGGGATGCTCAACACCATGTGGGCCGTCGTCCTGCCGGGCGCGGTGGGCGTGTGGAACCTGATCATCGCCCGCACCTTCTTCGAGAGCAACGTCCCGGACGAGTTGCGTGACGCCGCCCAGCTCGACGGCGCCAACGACTTCCGGTTCTTCTGGCGAATCGTTCTCCCGCTGTCGAAGCCGTTGATCGCGCTGATGGTCATGATCCACCTCGTGGCTAACTGGAACGCGTTCTTCGACGCCCTGATCTTCCTCGACGACGAGAACAAGTACCCGCTGCAGCTCGTGCTGCGCAACATCCTGATCCAGTCGGAGGTCTCCGCTTCCGGGGGAGCAGGAGCCGTCGATTCCTATGCCGCGGCACAGCGCATGGGCGAGCTGATGAAGTACGGAATGATCGTCATCTCCACCATTCCGTTGCTCGTCGCGCTGCCGTTCATGCAGAAGCACTTCACCAAGGGCACCCTGCTCGGCGCCGTCAAGAGCTGACCGGCCCACATTCCTTCCGAACGGCGTCCCGGCGCCGACCACCCCTTTCTCTATCCATTCACCATGGCAATCGCGAGGAGCGAACCGATGAGACACCGCCGTTTTGTCATCCCTGCCGTCACGACTATCACCCTGCTGGCCCTGACCGCGTGCAGCGGCGGGCCCGAGCAGACCGCCGAGGCCGAGGACGCGTCCGCCGACTTCGGGTTCAACGCCGAGGGGCTCCCGATCGTCGACGAGACGCTCACCCTGAGCTTCGGCGGGTCGAAGTCCGCGCTCGCCCCGGACTACTCCGAGATGGAGCTCGTCCAGCGGTGGGAGGAAGACACGAACATCGCGATCGAGTGGGAGAACCTGCCCGACCAGGTCTATCAGGAGAAGAAGAACCTGATGCTGGCCTCCGGCGACCTGCCGGACGTGCTCTTCAACTCGGGCCTGACCGACGCCGAGGTCGTGGACAACGGCACCAACGGCACGCTGCTGCCGCTGGAGGACCTTGTCGACGAGCACGCCCCGACCCTCAAGAAGATCCTGGACGAGAGGCCGGACATCCGGGCGGCGATCACCGCCTCCGACGGCCACATCTACACGCTGCCGTCGGTCGAGGAGCTGGGCATCCTGCCCTATCCCAACTTCCTCTTCATCAACACGACGTGGTTGGACGAGCTCGGCCTGGAGGTGCCGCGCACGATCGAGGAGTACCACCAGGCACTGCAGGCCTTCGCCACGAAGGACCCCAACGGCAACGGCAAGGCCGACGAGATCCCGCTGAGCTTCCGCCCCGACTCGTTCGCAGCGAACCCGTGGGACCTCATCACCGCGCTCGGCGGGCAGCCAGAGAACAACGACCACCGGATCGTGCGCGACGGGAAGGTCGAGTTCACCGCGAACACGGACGAGTACCGCGCCGGCGTGAAGGGCCTCGGGGACTGGTACGCCGACGGACTCATCGACCCCGAGTCGTTCTCGCAGGACGACGTCGCGTACCTGGCCAAGGGCAAGGCGGACACCCCGGTGCTCGGCTCGTTCTTCTGGTGGGAGCTCGAGGAGATGGTCGGGACCGACCGTCTGGGCGACTACGCCATCGTCGGCATCCTCGAAGGAGCCGACGGTCAGCAGCGGGCGAGCGTCACCAACAACCAGGAGATCAGCCGCGGGGCGATGGCCATCACCCGCGCCAACAAGTACCCGGTGGCGACGATGCGGTGGGCGGACCGGCTCTACGACCCTGTCATGTCGGCAGAGGCGGCGTGGGGACCGATCGGCGTGACGCTCGAGAAGGACCCGGACTCCGGGCTGCTGGTGCAGATCCCCGCCCCGGAGGGCACCTCCGAGGGCGAGCGCCGTCAGCAGGTCGCGCCGATGGGACCGCGGATCACCACGGCCGAGGACTTCGAGACCGTCGTCGCGCCGGAGCCCCGCGCCGCGGACCGCCAGAAGCTCGTCCAGGAGTACTACGAGCCGTTCGCGGCGAACGAGAAGTACCCGCCGGTCCTGCTCTCGAACGACGAGCTGGACCAGGTCTCCTACCCGGAGACCGACATCAAGACCCTCGTCAAGGAGAAGTTCGCCGCCTGGATCGTCGACGGCACGATCGACGGCGAGTGGGACGCATACGTCTCCCAGCTCCAGAGCCTCGGGGTGGACGAGGTCACCGCGACCTACCAGCAGGCCTACGACCGCTTCATGGAGACCGATCAGTGACAGACACCATCGTCGACCGGGCGCAGACTCGCGCCACCACGCACCTGCGCCCGGTCGCGCACTTCACCGCCCGCGACACCTGGCTGAACGACCCCAACGGCCTGGTGTTCCACGACGGCACCTGGCACCTGTTCTTCCAGAACAATCCGCACGGTGACACGCACGGCAACATGTCCTGGGGCCACGCGACGTCCACCGACCTCGTGACGTGGGCCGAACAGCCTGTGGCGATCGGGCACACCGCCACGGAGGAGATCTTCTCCGGCAGCGCCGTCGTGGACGAGCAGAACACCGCGGGCTTCGCCGGGCCGGGGCAGACGGCGCTCGTCGCGATCTACACGAGCGCCTACCGGCCCGCGCACCCCACGCTCGCCGGCCGCCAGGCGCAGTCCCTCGCCTACAGCCTCGACGACGGGCACACCTGGACGCGGTACGAGGGCAACCCCGTGGTCGACCGGGACAGCGCCGACTTCCGCGACCCCAAGGTGTTCTGGTACGACGGCGAGGACGGCGACGGCTGCTGGGTGATGGCCGCCGTCGAGGCCGCCGACCGCCAGGTGGTGCTGTACCGCTCCGACGACCTCAAGCGCTGGCACCACCTGTCCGCGTTCGGGCCCGCCCACGCGACGGGCGGCGTCTGGGAGTGCCCGGACCTGTTCCCGTTGCCTGTCCGCGGGACCGATCGCACGCGTTGGGTCATGATCGTCAGCCTCAACCCGGGCGGCGTCGCCGGCGGCTCCGGCGTCCAGTACTTCGTCGGCGACTTCGACGGCACCACCTTCACCCCGGACGGGCCGGGGGACGGGCCGCAGGGTGCCGACTGGCTCGACCACGGGCGCGACTACTACGCACCTGTGTCGTTCAACGGCGTCCCGGGCGGCCGGCGTCTCACCGTCGGCTGGGCCAGCAACTGGGACTACGCGAACGACACCCCCACCTCGCCGTGGCGCTCCGCGATGTCGCTCGCCCGCGAGCTGGAGCTCGTGCGCACGCCCGACGGGCGGGATCGCGTCGTCCAGCGGCCCGTCCTCCCCGCGGAACCCCGCGCGGGGCTGACGGTCCACGAGCTCAGCCTGCCCGCTGACGGGGACCGGCGCCACGAGATCGTGCTCCACGGTGACGGCCCCGACGCCGTCGTCGTGACCGTGGACGTCGCGTCGCGGACGCTCACCAGCGACCGCCGCCGCAGCGGCGACACCGACTTCCATCCCGCCTTCGGTTCCGTCGACACCGCGCCCCTGCACGACGTCGGTGAGACCGTCGACCTGACCGTCGTCGTCGACGGGTGCGTGCTCGAGGTGTACGCCTGCGGCGGGCTCACCACGCTCACCCAGCTCGTGTTCCCGAGCGCGCCGCTCACCCGCGTCGCGGTGCGCGAGATCGCGGCGGCATGAGCGAGCTCATGGTCGTGGGCGGGTCCCTCGTCGACGTCGTCGAGGACCCATGCTGATTCCCCACCGCTCGGCATGCTGCGGCGGCAGCCACATCGTGGCTCATGGCGGGGTTGTCGCGCGGTTCGGGGTTCGGGGAGGTCGCGGATCGGCGGGTGCAGGACGTGCTGGCTGGGGTGCGGCCGAGCAAGCGTCCGCAGGTGCACGAGCCGCAGCTCGCGCGCCGACGCACGGCCGCATGACCGACTCCCGGGTGCTTCCGGAGGTCGCGCCCGGGCCGATCTGGCGGTGACGGGACGAGACGGCGGAGTCGGCACCGGACGGCTCCACCGGCCCAGACGCCGACGAAGCGGACCGATCGCGCTGGTTACCGTGGCCGCGCCCGGCCAGGAACCGATCAGCAGCGTGGAGCGTGAGTGAACCCGACGGCGCCGAGCGTCCAGACGCGTGGCGTGGCCGTCTCTCTCGCGGCCTCGGCCCTTTCGGCCTCATCTTCTACGTCGCGGGTGTGGTGGACGCGTCCGCGGAGGCGGTGTTCGGCTGGCGGATGCTGGTGGCCGCCGCGTGCTACGTGCTCGCGCTCGTCCGTGCGTCCGGTCGGCGTCACCTCCGCGAGCTGTGGGCGGTCCTGTCCGCGGGCCGTCGCGCGCCGTGGGTGCTGGTGCTCCTCAGCCTCCTCGTCGGCGTGTGCAGATGTGGCTGCCGGACGTCGCCGTCTATGCCGTCCTCGTGGTCGCGCTCGCCCTGCCGGCGGTGGACGGGTTCCGCGCCTCGCGTCGTCGGTCGGCCGTGCGATCCCGACCCCGGGAATGACGGAGGCGTGTCCGCGGCCGCGACGGACGGACGACACCGACATCGATCTCGATCTCGGTCGTGCCTACCCGTTCCCCCAAGGTCCTGGCGTCCGGCGACGTCTCCCTCTTTCTGACCGTCCACCGTCGACCCGGTAGTGTCCGGGCCATGGCGACGGTGCTCCCCTTCGACGGCCACACCCCCGAGATCGACCCGACGGCGTGGGTCGCCCCCACGGCGACCCTCGTCGGCCGCGTGCGGATCGGCCCGCGCGCGAGCGTCTTCTACGGCGCCGTCCTGCGCGGCGACATGGACTCGATCGAGCTGGGGGAGGGCTCCAACCTCCAGGACAACTGCGTGGTGCACACCGACACCGGGGTGCCCACCGTGATCGGCAAGGGCGTCGGCGTCGGGCACGGCGCGATCGTGCACGGCGCGACCGTGGGCGACGGCAGCCTGATCGGCATGGGCGCGACCCTGCTCAACGGCGCCGTCGTGGGCGAGGGCGCGTTCGTCGCGGCCGGGGCGCTGGTGCGCGAGGGCCAGGAGATCCCCGCCGGGCACCTCGCCGTCGGCGTGCCCGCCAGGGTGCGTGGCGAGCTCGACGGGGCCGGCGCGGAGCGAGTGCGCCGCAACGCGATCGAGTACCAGGATCTCGCGGAGCGGCACCGCCGCTCGGTGGGCTGACGCCCGAGGCGGTCAGGCGGCCTGCGGAGCCGGGCCGGAGGACTCGCGCAGCACGAGCTCCGTGGGCAGCCGGATCTGCTCGTCCTCCGCGCCCGCGCGGCCCGCGAACTGGTCGATGAGCAGCTCGACCGCCAGCCGGCCCGCGTGCGCGCCGGGGCCGCCGAGCGTGGTGAGGGACGGGTGCACGAACTCGGCGGCGAAGATGTCGTCGAACCCGACGACGGACACGTCGGCCGGGACGCCGATGCCGCGCTGGGCGAGCCGGCGCAGGACCCCGATCGCGAGCAGGTCGTTGTGCGCGACGAGCGCCGTCGCGCCCGTCCGGAGGGCCCCGTCGGCGGCGACACCGCCGTTGGCGACGGTCGGGGTGTACGGGCCGACCCGGTGGGCCGTCATGCCGTGCTCCTCCGCGCCGGCGCTGAGCGCCGACCAGCGCGCGGCGCCCATCCACGACCCGGGCGGGCCGGCGCAGTAGACGAGGCTGCGGTGGCCCAGAGACGCGAGGTGCTGCAGGATCTGCCGGCAGCCGGACGTCGTGTCCAGCGCCACGCTGGTCAGGCCCGTGACCTCGCGGTTGAGGAGCACCACGCGGTGCCGCCGCGCGACCTCGCGCAGCGCCTCGTCGCGCAGCCGGCTGGAGGCCAGCACGAATCCGTCCACGCCCGGCGCCAGGTCGTGGATCTGGTTCTCCTCGATCCGCTCCGACTCCTCGCCGTTGACGATGACGAGCGTCGCGTCGGCGGCCTTGACGCGCTGCTCGGCCCCGCGGATCAGCTCGAAGAAGTGGGGGTTGGTGATGTCGGACAGCACCATCGCGACGGTGCGGTGCCGGCCGCCCGGGAGCGAGCGGTTCTGTGGGCTGTGCCGGTACCCGACCTCCGCGGCGGCCGCGAGCACCCGCACCCGGGTGGCCGCGTTGACCCGGGCGGGCTTCGTGAAGGCGCGCGAGACCGTGGACGGCGCGACGCCAGCCGCGCGAGCGACGTCGTAGATGGTCGGCTCCACACAGGCATCTAGCCACGCACGTGGCAATTTTGGCAACTGCTTGCACGAGTTGTCGCGTTGTTCCTATCGTCGCGAACGTGACGACGGCCGCGCGACGGGGCGCGGTCGTGACCGCTCACCCGCGGGCGCGTGGTGCGGCCGACCGAGAGGAGACCGTCACGGTGCACAGTGACAGGCGTGTCGAGTCGGACGTGAGGCCCGGATGAGGCGGGTGGTGCGGGTCCTCACCGCCCTGGAGCTCGGGGTCGCGTGCCTCGCGGGTGCCCTGATCTTCGTCCTGATCCTCTACCAGGCGCTGCAGCGCTACCTGCCCGTGCCGGGTGTCGTGTGGACGGGCGAGCTGTCGGAGTTCGCGCTGGTCTGGCTCACGTTCGGCGCCTGCGGGGTGCTGGTGACCCGCGACGGGCACATCGCCCTCCAGCTCGTCGACGCGTTCCCGCGACCGGGCGTCGTGCGGGCCGTGCACGTGCTCGCGATGGTCCTCGTCGCGGTGATCGGCGCCGGCTTCGCGTGGGCGTGCTGGGAGCTGGTCTCCGCCGCCGGCTTCCTCACCTCGCCGGCGCTGGGCCTCCCGATGGCGTGGGTGTACGCCATCACGCTCGTGGGCCTGGTCAGCACGACGATCCGCGCGCTCGCCCGTGCCGTGCACGTCGCGCGGTTCGGGGTGCCGGAGGCGGACGGTCCGGTGGTCCCGGGCGTCGTCGGCCCGGGCGCGCCCGCCACCGAGGACGGGGGCCGGCCATGACCGTGCTCGCGCTCCTGCTGGGGATCGTCGTCCTCATGCTGCTCCGGGTGCCCGTCGCGTTCGCGTTCCTCGGGCCGGGCCTGGTCTATCTGGTCCTCGACGGGCAGTCGCTCGGCCTGCCCATGCGGCTGGTGGCCAACGCGACGGGGAATTTCGTGCTGCTCGCCGTGCCGCTCTTCGTGCTCCTGGGCGTGGTCGCCAACCACGCGGGGATCGCCGACCGGCTGTTCGACTTCGCGCTCGCGCTCTTCGGCCGGGTCCGCGGCGGGCTGGGGTACGTGAGCGTCGGCGTCAGCCTCGGCTTCTCGTGGATGAGCGGGTCGGCCGTCGCGGACGCCGCGGCGCTGAGCAAGGTGGAGATCCCGCCGATGCTGCGGCACGGCTACTCGCGCCGGTTCGGTCTGGGGGTCGTGGGGGCCTCGGCCCTGATCGCGCCGGTCATGCCGCCGAGCATCCCGGCCGTGATCTTCGCCGGCCAGGCGTCGGTCTCCACGGGCGCGCTGTTCGCCGCCTCGGTGGTCCCGGCGCTGCTGATGGCGGCCGGGCTGTGCGTCGTCGTCTTCGTCCTGGTGCGGCGCCAGCCCGGCATCGAGCACGTCGGGTTCTCGCGCGCCCGGCTGATGACCACGAGCCGGCGGGTCGTGCTGCCGATCCTCGCGCCGGTGATCATCCTCGGCGGCATCCTCGGAGGGCTGTTCACGCCGACCGAGGCGGCCGCCGTCGGCGCGGCGTACATGCTGCTGCTCGGTTTCGGCTATCGCACGCTGAAGGTCCGCGACCTGCCGAGGATCCTCGTCGAGACGGTGACGACGACCGCCGCGATCATGCTGATCGTCGCGTCGGCCGCGCTGCTCGGGTACCTCCTGGCGAAGGAGCGCGTGCCGCAGGCGCTCGCCGAGACGGTGCTGGGGTTCACGGCCGAACCCACGGTCTTCCTGCTGCTGGTCGTGCTGCTCATGCTCGTGCTGGGCACGGTCGTGGACGCGACGGCGACGCTCGTGCTGGTGGTGCCGATCCTCATGCCCATCGCGCTCCAGCTCGGCGTGGACCCGGTCCTCCTGGGCGTCGTGATGATCCTGTCGCTGATGATCGGGCTCCTGACGCCGCCGGTCGGGACCGTGCTGTACGTGCTCAGCTCGACGCAGCGGGTCCCGATCGGCGAGGTGTTCCGGGGCGCGCTGCCGTTCATCGTCCCGCTCCTGGTCGTGTGCCTGGTGGTCGTCTTCCTCCCGGGGGTCGCGACGTGGCTCCCCACCCGGCTCGGGCTCTGACCCGGCCGTCCCGCGACGAGCTGCCGGCGACGCGGTCGGCAGGAACCGAAAGGACAGCATCATGAACCGCATCCACCGGGCGACGGTCCCCGCCGTGACAGGCGCGCTCGCCCTCGTGCTCACCGCGTGCAGCGACGGCGGCGGCGAGGGCGAGCAGCCGGCCGACGGCGCGGTCGAGCTGACGCTCGCCCACAGCTACACCGAGGACCAGCCGCAGCACACGTGCGGCGCGCAGGTCATCAAGGACGAGGCGGAGGCCGCCGACGTGGGCCTCACCGTCGAGATCTTCCCGAACAGCCAGCTCGGCGGGGACGCCGACCGGATCGCCTCCGTGCAGTCCGGGGACATCGACATCGATGTCCAGGGGGCGTCGGCGCTGGCCGCCGTCTACGAGCCCGCCGGCGTGCTCGACGCCGTGTACGGCTTCGACGACGCGGAGCACCTGAACCGGTACTTCACCGACGGCTCCGCCGACGAGCTCGTCGCGGACTTCAAGGAGGCCTCTGGCGGGGTGAGCGTCGTCGGGGCGTGGTCGGCCGGGTCGCGCCACTTCACCGCGAACACGGCGATCCGCGAGCCCGCCGACCTCGAGGGCCTGCGCATGCGGTTCCCGGGGTCGGGGCAGTACCTGCTCAACGCCCAGGCGCTCGGCGCCCAGGCGACCGAGGTCGCGTACGAGGAGCTGTACCTCGCGCTGCAGCAGGGCGTCGTCGACGGGCAGGAGAACCCGCTGACGAACATCGACGCGAGCAACCTCGTCGAGGTGCAGGACGTCCTGAGCATGTCGGCCCACCAGCAGAACTCGAACCTCATCGTCGCCGCGCCGTCCTACGACTCCGAGCTGAGCGACGAGCAGCGGGCGGCGCTCGACGACGCGGTCGCGTCCGCCGTCGAGCAGATGCCCGGCTGCGTCGAGGAGGCGGAGACCCAGATCCTGGACGGGTGGCGGCAGGAGGACGCCGTCGAGATCGTCGAGGACGTCGACTCCGAGGCCTTCGCGCAGCAGACCGACGCCTGGTTCCGGGAGAACCTCGAGGGCGACTCGCTCGCGGTCTACGAGTCCATGCGGGACTCGGCGTCGTGACGTACCGCGTCGCGCTGCTCGGGCACGGCATCGGCCCGTCGCTGTCGCCCGCGCTGCACATGGAGGAGGCCCGCCGCCTCGGCCTCGACTACGAGTACAGGATCGTCGACCTCATCGACCACCCCGACGTCGACCTGGGCGCCGAGCTGGGCCGGCTGGAGGACGAGGGCTTCGACGCGGCGAACGTCACGCACCCGTTCAAGCGCGACGTGCTGCGGCACGTGGCCGACGCCAGCCCGACCGTGCGCCGGGTGGGGTCCGCGAACCTGGTGCTCCTCGACCGCACGGGCGGGGACGGCGCGGGCCGGACGGCGCACAACACCGACTGCAGCGGCTTCCGCACGGCGCTCGAGCGGTTCCTCGGCGCCCGCCCCAGGCCCTACGCCGTCCTCCAGGTCGGCGCGGGCGGGGCGGGTCTCGCCACCGCCTGGGCCCTCGTCGACATGGGCTTCGACGACGTCGTCGTGCACGACCTGGTCCCCGCCGCCGTCGACGCGATGCTCTCGAGGTTCGCCGACGCCGGGGCGGGCCGGCTGCAGGGCAGCGGCGGCGCGGTCGACGGCTGGCTGCCCCGGGTGGGGGGCGTGGTGCACGTGACGCCGGTCGGGATGGCGGAGCACCCCGGGGTCGCGCTCGACGTCGACCGGCTCGACGAGGCGGCGTGGGTCGCCGAGGTCGTCTACCGCCCGCTCGAGACCGAGCTGGTGCGGCGCGCTCGGGCGCGCGGGCTGACGACGCTCGACGGCGGGGCGATGGCGGTGGGCCAGGCCGTCGACAGCCTGCGCCTGATCACCGGGCTCGAGCCCGACGTCGCGCGTATGCACGCCCACTTCGAACGCCTGGTGGCCGACCGGGACAAGGGCTGACGCCGCCGGCAGACCCGACGGGCGGGCCTGGGCCTGCACGCCGCACGACACCCCCGACGAACACTGGAGGACCTCGGATGCGCACGTCGATCGCCACGGTCTGCCTGAGCGGCAGCCTGGAGGACAAGCTGTACGCCTGCGCGGACGCGGGGTTCGACGGCGTCGAGATCTTCGAGCCGGACCTCGTGGTCAGCGACCGCAGCCCCGAGGAGATCCGCGCCCTGGCCGACCGGCTCGGCCTGAGCCTCGACCTCTACCAGCCGTTCCGCGACTTCGAGGGCGTCGCCCCGGACCTGCTCGAGGACAACCTGCGCCGGGCGCGCGAGCGGTTCGCGACGGCGCGCCGACTCGGGATCGGGACGGTCCTGGTGTGCAGCAACGTGGCGACCGCGACGGTCGACGACGACGAGGTCTCGGCGGCCCAGCTGCGCCGCCTCGGCGACCTCGCGGCGGAGCACGGGATCCGGGTGGCGTTCGAGGCGCTGGCGTGGGGACGCTTCGTCGACGACTACCGCCGGTCGTGGCGCATCGCCGAGCGGGCCGGCCACGAGGCGGTCGGGGTGTGCCTCGACAGCTTCCACATCCTGGCGCGAGGTCACGACCCGGCCGGGATCGAGGAGATCCCGGGGGACAAGATCTTCTTCGTGCAGCTCGCGGACGCCCCCGCGCTCACGATGGACGTGCTGTCGTGGAGCCGCCACCACCGCCTGTTCCCGGGGGAGGGCGCCTGGGACCTGGGCGCCTTCGTGCGGCACGTGGCGCGGGCCGGGTACGGCGGCCCCCTGTCCCTGGAGGTGTTCAACGACGTCTTCCGCCAGGCCGACACGCGCCGCACCGCCGAGCACGCGCTGCGGTCGCTGGTCTGGCTCGAGGACCGCGCGGCGCGGCTGCCGGGGAGCCCGCCGACCTTGCAGCGGATCGCCGACCCGGACGTGCCCACCGGCTTCGACTACGTGGAGGTCAAGGCGGAGGACACCGGCGACGTCGAGGCGGTGCTCGGCCAGCTCGGCATGACGTTCCGCGGTCAGCACCGGACGAAGCCGGTGCGCCTGTGGTCGTCCGGGGACTCGCGGGTCGTCCTCAACGAGCAGCACGCGCGCGACGAGGCCCCGCACCTGGCGGGCGTGGGGCTGCGGGTGACGGACGCCGCGGTGGTGAGCGACCGCGCCCGGGCGCTCGCCGTCAGCCCCGCCTCCCGGCGGACCCAGGCCGGCGAGCTGGAGATGGCCGGGTTCGTCGCCCCGAGCGGGCTCGAGGTGTTCCTCAACGACCGCGACCTCGGCGACGAGCCGGCGTGGGTCGCCGAGTTCGAGCACGGCCACGCGGCGGACCCTTCGGACCCGGCGAGCGGCGGCGGGGTCCGCGCGGTCGACCACGTCAACGTCTCCCACGGCCGGGACGCCCACGACGAGGCGGTGCTGTTCTGCACCAGCGTGCTCGGGCTCCGCACGCCGCCCGCCACCGAGGCGGCCGGCCCGCACGGCCTCGTCCGCAGCCAGGTGATGCGCTCCGACGACGGGCGGGTGCGCCTCTCCCTGAACGTCGCCCCCGGCGGGGTGCGGCACCCGGACCACGTCGCGCTCGTGTGCGACGACGTCGTGGCGGTGGCGCAGCGGGCGCGCGAACGCGGCCTGCGCCCCGTCCCCGTGCCGGACAACTACTACGACGACCTGCGTGCCCGGTTCGGCCTCGACGGCCAGGTGCTCGCCACCCTGCGCGAACACCGGCTCCTCTTCGACCGTTCCGCCTCGGGCGAGTTCTGGCACTTCTACACGCCGCGCATCGGCCGGCTGTGCTTCGAGATCGTGCAGCGGGTCGGCGACTACGACGTCTACGCGACCGACAACACGCCGGTCCTGCTCGCGGCGCAGGACCGGATGGACCGAGCCGCCGCGGCGGGCACGCCCACCGCCGGGCGGTCGGGGGGTCGGAGCTCGTGACCCGGGACGCAGGAGCGGCCCGCACCCGGCGCTGAGGCCGGACGCGGGCCGCCGTCGTGGTCGTCAGGCGTCGACGCGGAGCCGCGCGCCGAGCGCGACGGCGGCGACCACCGCGGCGCCGGCGACGAGCACGACGTCCTTGAGCACGTACTGCCCGAGGAGGGTCACGCCGTCGCCGAAGAGCTCGTCGGCGAACAGCGCGACGGGGGAGAGGATGCCCACCATCGCGACGGCGAGGGCGAGGAGCCCGACGCGCAGGAGCCGTCCGGTGACGAGGGTCAGGCCGATGAACGTCTCCAGGGCCGCGACGGCGAAGACCGCCGTGGGCCCGCCCACGATCCCGAACGTCAGCGTCTCGACGGTGCGCGCCGCGATGGACTCGGCGGGGCTGCCGCCGGGCACGAACTTCAGCAGGCCGAAGCCGAGGAACACGAGACCGAGGGACACGCGGAGCGCGGGGACGGACCAGCGGGCGAGGAGCCGCGCCGCCCGGGTGACGACGACGTCGATCCGGTGGGCGGCGGACTGCGTGAAGGGGCGGGACGCGGCGAGCGTGGCGCGGGGGGCGCGGGGGGTGGTCGTGGACATGGCGGTTGGCCTGTTCTTCGAGGAGGGGCGCGGCCGGGGTGGTCGCCCCTGGAGAGAGCGCGCCCTGGGACGCGCCGATGCATCCTCGACGTTTTTTCGCCCGCTCGGGCGGGGAGGACATCGTCAGGACATCGTCGGCGGCGTCCTGGGCAGGATCATCAGCACGGCACCGCGGCGGTCGTCCGGCAGTCGCCGACTTCACATTGAGGTGAGCAAGTGATTAGATCACTTCCATGACGACGGAGTCGGGGCCCATCGCGCGCCCCACCCTCAGCGGGAGCCTCGCCGAAGCGGTGATCCGGATGATCGGTGACGCGGGACTGGTCGCGGGCGAGCGCATCGGCCCGCAGCGCGACCTCGCCGCACGGTTCGGCGTCGCGGTGCCGACGATGCGCGAGGCGCTGCGCCGGCTGGAGGGCATGGGCATCCTGTCGTTCCGGCACGGGTCCGGGATCTACGTGGGCGAGAACTACAACCGCTCCGTGCTGCCCAACGCCGTCCTGCCCCCCGCGGACCGCGAGCGCCTCGTGGAGCTCGTCCAGGCCCGGGTGCTCATCGAGCCCGCCATCGCCCGGCAGGCGGCGGTCGTGCGCGAGCCCGCGGCGCTCGCGCGCCTCGCGGAGCTTCTCGCGGACGCGCACCGCTGCCTGACCACCGGCGACGACCGGCTGTGGCGGGTGAACGTCGACCTGCACCGCGCGATCGCCGACGCGGCGGGCAACCGCATCGTGGCGGAGGTGCTCGACGTGATCCTCCTGCTGCACGCGGAGGACCAGCGCCGGATCCTCACCCTGCACGGCGACCCGGACGCCGACTACGAGGAGCACGCGGAGCTCGTCCGGCTCATCACCGCCGGCGCCGCCGACGAGGTGGACCGGCGGATGCGGGAGCACCTCACCGACGTGGCCGGCGCCATCCGCCCCGCGGGCGGCTGACGGACCGGCGCGCCCACCGACCTTTACCCACGACAGCAAGCACCACGATCACGACGGAGTGATGACGATGCACACGACACGCAAGAGCGTCCTCGCTGGGGCGATCGCCTGCGGCATCGCGCTGAGCGGCGGCGCCCTCACGGCGACAGGGACCGAGGTTGCCGGGGCCGAGGCACCCGCGCACGACGGGGTGCGGGCGAGGGCATGCTCGCTGGACGGCGCGACGGTCACGGCGAGCGCGGCCCGGCCCTCGCCGCTGGAGGAGACGTTCACCGCGTACGCCGACTCGGGCGTGGGCTGGACCGGGGCGGACAGCACCTACTCGGTGCCGCTGCGCGACGGTTCGCTCGCGTGGATCTTCTCGGACACCTTCCTCGGTCCGGTCGAGCCCGACGGCACCCGTCCCACGACGACGCCGTTCCTCAACAACTCGATCGTGCTGCAGCGCGGCGACGAGCTGACCACCGTCACGGGCGGCACCCCCGACGCCCCCGAGAGCATCGTGGGACAGGACCCGGACGGTGCCTGGCACTGGTTCGGCGCCGGCCTGGCGACGCGCCGCGGCGACCTGCAGGTGGGCGTGCTCGAGTTCGCCCGGTTCGGCGAGGGCCCGTGGGACTGGGGGTGGAGCGAGTCCTCGGTCGCGACCGTGGACCCCGCCACCGGCGACGTCGAGGAGATGCGCCCGCTGCCGTCCGCGGCCGGCGTCCAGTGGGCGTCCTGGTACCAGCGCACGGGCGGCCACGTGCTCGTCTACGGCGTCGAGGACCGCGGGGCCGAGAAGTACATGCACGTCGCGAAGGTGCTGGGCGGCGACCTGGCCGCCCTCGACCGGTGGCGGTACTGGGACGGCGCGCGGTGGGTGCGCGACGAGGCCGCGTCGGCCCGCGTCATGCCCGGCGTCGCGAACGAGTACAGCGTGACGCCCTTCCGCGACGGCTGGCTCCTGATCACCCAGGACACGTCGGTGCCCTTCAGCAGCGAGATCAAGGCGTACACGAGCTGCTCGCCGACCGGCCCGTTCACCGGCGGGTCCACCGTCCACCGGATGCCCGAGGTGGGGCCGGGCGGCAGCTACGGCGACCCGGACGTCATCGCCTACAACGCCCACGAGCACCCCGAGCTGCGCGACGACGACACCCTCCTGGTCACCTACAACGTCAACTCCGTCGACCCTGACGACCTGTACGCGGACGTCAGCATCTACCGGCCGCGGTTCGTCGAGGTCACGCTCGACGTCCGCCGCTGAGGCCCTCCCCACGAAAACCCCATCCACGACGAGGTGAGAATGCAATGAAGCGAACCCGGATCCTGGCCGGCGCCACGGCGGCGTCCCTGGCCCTCGGCCTGGCGGCCTGCTCCAGCGGCGACGACGGCGGAGGCGGCGGCGGCGACGGCGACGGTGCCGCGCTCGGCTTCTACACGGACAAGGCGGCGTGGGAGCCCAGCTTCGACGCGATGAACGAGGTCTCGGGCGCGGACGGTTCGACGCTCGAGTTCACCGGCTACTCGGACTCGACCGCGTACGACAGCTTCATCAAGCAGTCGTTCCGCACCAAGCAGGTGCCCGACCTGTTCACCTGGCACACCGGCAGCTCGCTCGCCGAGCTCGTGGACCAGGGCCTGGTCGCCGAGACCACGGACCTGTGGACCCAGGCCGAGGCGGACGGGCTCGTGCCGGAGGGGCTCAAGGACAACTACACCTACGACGGCAAGCAGTACTGCGTGCCGCTCAACGTGGCCTACTGGGCCGTCTACTACAACAAGAAGGTCTTCGCCGACCACGACATCGAGGTGCCGACCACCTTCGAGGAGATGATGGCGGCCGCCGAGAAGCTCAAGGGCGAGGGCGTGACGCCCTTCCACCAGATGAACATCATCTTCGAGTTCGTCTGGTTCCAGGCGCTGCTCGCCGGCAACGCGCCGGAGACCTATGAGGGACTGCAGACCGGCGACGCGTCCTACCTCGACCCTGAGGTCGTCGAGGTGATGGACCAGTGGAAGCAGATGATCGACGACGGGTACTACAACGACCCGGGCGTCACGACGGACCCGCAGACGCTGCTGAAGAACGGCGACGTCGCGATGGCGTACTTCGGCACGTTCCTCACCGGCCAGCTCACGGACGTCGGGGCGAAGTCCGGTGAGGACTACGGCATCTTCCCGATGCCGAGCATGAACCCGGCGTCGGGCGACCAGACGGTCCTGGAGACCGGCCCGCTGTGCGTCGGCAAGGGCTCCGAGAACGAGCAGGCCGCGCTCGACTACAGCGCCTGGTGGATGACCGACGAGGCGCAGAAGACCTGGTCCTCCTCCCGCGGCGACGTCTCGTTCAACCCGAACGTGACGGTCGAGGACCCGGAGCTGCAGAAGCTGGTCGACGGCGTGACGGGCGGCGACACCACCATCCAGCAGCGCTACCTCGAGGCCAACCCGCTGCCCGTGTACACGCTGTCGACGGAGATCTTCGGCGACTTCGTCACCAACGCGCCCGACCCGATGCCGGGGCTGCAGCGGCTGCAGGACGAGGCCGACACGTACTGGGCCGAGCAGGGCTGATGCCCCACCGCACCACCGTCACCACGCCACCGGGGGCCGCCGAGCCGGCCGCGCCCCCGGTGGTGCCGGAAGGAGAGACCACCATGACCGCCACCGCCGCGCCGCCGCGGCCGCCGACCAGCGCCGAGCGCCCGGCCCGCCGCCCGCGGGCGACCTACCGCTGGTCCGCCCGAGGGTTCGCGCTCCCGGCCGTGCTGGTCGTCGCGCTGCTGCTCTACGTGCCGTTCGTGTGGACCAGCTACCTGAGCCTCACCGAGTACAACGGGCTCGGCGACCCCGAGCTCGTAGGCCTGGCCAAGTACCAGGAGATGCTCACCGACGCCGGGTTCCTGAACTCCCTGCTCAACACGGTGTTCTGGGTGGTGGGCACGCTCGTGCTGCCGGTCGGGCTGGGCCTGGTCATCGCCGTGCTCGCCTACGGGCTCAAGGCGTCGTTCTGGTACCGGCTGCCGTTCCTGCTGCCGTACGCCATCTCGGGCGTCGCCGTCGGCGTGATCTGGACGTTCGTGCTCCAGACCGGGGGCGCGCTCGACGAGGCGCTCGGGCTGTTCGGCGTGACCGACCCGCCGCGATGGCTGCTGGACGCCCCCTTGAACACGTTCGTCATGATCGCCGCCGCGACCTGGCAGGGCGCGGGCGTGAACGCCCTGCTCTTCACCATCGGGCTGCAGTCCATCCCGAAGGAGCCGCTCGAGGCCGCGCGCCTCGACGGCGCCTCGGGCTGGACGATGTTCCGGACGATGACGTGGCCGATGCTCACGCCGCTCACGACCGTGGTCGTCGGGCTGTCGATCGTCGGCTCGCTCAAGCAGTTCGACATCATCTGGGCGATGACGAAGGGCGGCCCCGGCGTCTCGTCGGAGACGCTCGCACTGACCATGTACAAGGACACGTTCGTCGAGAACGACTACGGGCTGGGGGCCGCCGTCGCGGTGTTCCTCACCGTGGTCACCGTCGCGGCGTCCGTCCTCTACCTGCGCCGGCAGCTGTCGGGCGCCCGGGAGTCGTGATGAACGCCGTGACGGCGGACCGTGTCCGCAAGGCCGTCCTCGTGGTGCTGGGCCTCGTCTGGCTCGCGCCCGTGTACCTCATGATCGTCAACGCCGCGAAGACGAACGACCAGTACGGCGTCCTGTCCGTGTGGAGCCCCGCCGGGCTGGGCGGGCTGTGGGAGAACGCCGCCGCGGCCTGGACGCGCGGCGACATCTCCGCCGGCATCGCCTCCACCGCGCTGTACGCGATCGCGGCACCAGCGATCGCCGTCGTGATCGGTGCTGCCGCCGGGTTCGCGATCGTCGCCCTGCGACTGAAGCACGGGTTCGCGTGGTTCGTCGTGATCTTCGCGTCGACCGTGTTCCCGATGCAGATGCTGCTCATGCCGCTGTTCCTCGGCTACGTCCAGACCGGCCTGTACGACACGCGCACGGGGATGATCCTGGTCTACACCGTGATCTCCGTGCCGTTCGCGGCGTTCGTCATGCGGAACTTCTTCTCCGGTGTGGCGCACCACGTGTTCGAGGCGGCCGTGGTCGACGGCGCGTCGACGTGGCGCATCTTCTGGCGGATCTACCTGCCGATGGCGGTGCCCGCGCTCGTGGCGATCTTCATCCTGCAGGCCACGCTCATCTGGAACGACCTGCTGCTCGGGCTCACGCTCACCCAGTCGGCGGAGACCCGGCCCGTGATGACGGCCCTGTCCGCCCTGCAGAGCACCTACGGCGGCTCGACCATGCCGACCGTGCTGGCCGGCGGGCTGATCGTCTCGATCCCCACCGTCGTCCTCTTCCTCCTCGCCCAGCGCACGTTCACCCGCGGCCTCGCGCTCGGGCAGTACTGACCCCCACGGAGCACCACCATGACTGATCGACACCCTCCCGCCCCGGGCGTGCCCGCCCCCGCGTGGACCGGGCGCACCGCCGTCGTCACGGGCGCGGCCGCCGGCATCGGCGGCGGCGTCGCCGACCTCCTCGTCGAGCTCGGCGCCACCGTCGTCGGGCTGGACCGGGACGCGGCGGCGCTCGACGCCGCCGTCGCCCGGCACGCCGGCGCCCCGGGCCGCCTCGTCCCGATGACGGTCGACGTCGCCGACCCGGCGGCGCTCGACGACGCCGCCCGGCGGGTCCGCGACGAGCACGGCGGCCTGGACGCCGTCGTCTGCGCCGCGGGCGTCCAGCGGTACGGCACCGTGGACGAGACCGACCCCGCCACCTACGCCGAGGTGATGGGCGTCAACGTGGGCGGGGCGTTCCACACCTGCCGCACCATGATCCCGCTGGTGCGGGCCAACGGCGGCGGGGCGGTGGTGGTGGTGAGCTCCGCCCAGGCGTACGCCACCCAGAGAGGCGTCGCCGCCTACACCGCCAGCAAGACCGCCCTGCTGGGGCTGGCCCGCGCGATGGCGGTGGACCACGCCGCCGACGGCATCCGGGTGAACAGCGTGAGCCCCGGGTCGGTCGACACGCCGATGCTGCGCTGGGCCGCCGGCCTGTTCGCCGGCGACCGCCCGGCCGACGAAGTGGTGGCCGAGTGGGGACGGGCGCACGCGCTCGGCCGGGTCGCCACCCCGCGGGAGGTGGCCGAGGTGGTCGAGTTCCTGCTCGGCGACCGGGCGTCGTTCGTCACCGGCGCCGACGTCAAGGTCGACGGCGGGCTCAGCGCGCGCCTGGCCGCCGCACTTCCGGAGGAGACGTCATGAAGGGCAGCGGCATGCGGATCGCGGACGTCCGCGCGACGACGGTCACCGTGCCCCTGGAGGCGCCGCTGCGGCACTCCAACGGGGCCCACTGGGGCCGGTTCGTGCGCACGATCGTCGAGGTGGAGACCACCGACGGCCTGATCGGCCTCGGGGAGATGGGCGGGGGCGGGCAGAGCGCCGAGGCGGCCATCGCGGCGCTCAAGCCGTACCTGCTCGGGCACGACCCCGCGCGGACCGAGGCGCTGCGGTTCATGCTCGCCAACCCCACGGCGAGCCTGTACAACAACCGCACCCAGCTCGTGGCCGCGATCGAGTTCGCCTGCCTCGACCTGCTGGGCAAGCACGCCGGTCTCCCGGTGCACGCGCTCCTGGGCGGGGCGGTGCGGGACGAGGTCGAGTTCGCGTCGTACCTGTTCTTCCGGTACCCGTCGGCCGACGGGTCGGGGGAGGTGCGCACGCCCGACCAGCTCGTGGCCGAGGCTGCGCGGCTCAAGGCCGAGCACGGGTTCCGGGTGCACAAGCTCAAAGGCGGCGTCTTCGACCCCGACTACGAGCTGGAGTGCTATCGGGCGCTCGCGGCCTCCCTGCCGGGCGACCGGTTCCGCTACGACCCGAACGGCATCCTCGGCGTGGAGGAGGCGATCCGCTTCGCGCACGCGATCGAGGACCTCGACAACGACTACGCCGAGGACTTCTGCTACGGCCTGAACGGCATGCGTCGCCTGCGGGAGAACACGAGGATCCCGACGGCGACGAACACCGTGGTGGTGAACTTCGAGCAGCTGGCGGCCAACGTGCTGCAGCCCGCGGTCGACGTCGTCCTGCTCGACACCACGTTCTGGGGCGGCATCCGCCCCTGCGTGCGCGCCGCCGGCGTGGCCGAGACCTTCCAGCTCGGCGTCGCCGTGCACTCCTCGGGAGAGCTGGGCATCCAGCTCGCCTCGATGCTGCACCTCGGGGCGGTCGTGCCGAACCTCACCTTCGCCGCCGACGCGCACTACCACCACCTGCGCGACGACCTGATCGTGGGCGGCAAGATGACGTACCGCGACGGGAAGATCGCCGTCCCGGACGCCCCCGGCCTCGGCGTCGAGCTCGACCGCGCCAAGCTCGAGGAGTACGCCGAGCTCTACCGCGAGCTGGGCCCCTACCCGTACGACCGCGACCCGGGCCGGCCGGACTGGTACCCGCTGCTGCCGAGCACGCAGTTCGCCGACCCGCGCGCAGCCGGACGTCCCGACGCCCTGGCCCGCGAGCCGTACTGACACCCCGACCTGACGTACAGAGAGCACGAGGACACGCCACGATGAGCACCGCCGCTGTCACGGCCGCGCCGACGATCCCCACGGTCGAGGACCTCGCGTCCGACGTGATCGCCGACGACTTCGACGACATGATCAACCCGCCCGGCCTCACCAACCACTGGGCGACCGCCCAGGTGGACCACGACGTCCTCGCGGTCCGCTCGCTCAACGTCCCGCCCGTGTCCCAGGGCGACTCCATCAGCGGCCAGCTCTACCTCGGTGGCCGGCTGGCGCGGTCGTACGGGCAGCCGGTCGAGGTGCGCTGGCGGCCCGACCGGGTCGAGCGGTGCACCGTCGTCGACGGCTGGGAGGTGCGCACGACGACGGTCTGCCCGCCCGGCGAGCCGGGCGTGGCCGTGCAGCTCGAGGTCACGGACACGACCGGGACCGACCGCGAGCTGCGCGTGGGGGCCTGGTTCGACTCCACGGTGACCTGCGCCGGCGAGCCGTGGCTCGCCGGGGCGCCTCCGCAGGCGAAGAACGGGCTGACCCGGACCGGGGCCCGCCGCGTCGGGCGGCCCGCCGACGGCTCGGCGGCGAGCGTCCAGGGGCTGGTCGACGATTCCGGCGCGGACGTCGACGACGGCGGCTCGTCCCGGGTCGCGGAGGTCGTGCGCACCGTCCCCGCCGGCGGCACGGTGCGGCTCGCGTACGTGCACACGGTCGCGCGCACCGAGGACGAGGCGCGGGCGGCCTTCGACCGCGTCGCGGCGGACGTGCCGGGCGCGATCGAGGCCTCCCGGCGCACCTGGGACGCCGAGATCGAGGCGCTGTTCACGCCGGGGAACGACGAGTTCGGCGGCTGCCTGCCGCGCCTGGTGACGACCGACGACGCGCTGCGCCGGCTGTACTGGTGGGGCGCCGTGGGGGTGCTGTGGTTCCGCCGCGACAACCCCGCGTCGGTGCTCGGCCGCACCTACGACACGCTCATGCCCCGGTACTGGCAGTCGACCACGTTCATCTGGGACTACTCGCTGAGCTCGATGGTGCACGCGCTGCTGGACCCGCACGTGATGCGGCGGCAGGTCGAGCACTGGGTGGGCCTCGACATCGAGAAGCACTTCGGCACCGAGTGGCTCACCGGCGGGCCGGTCGGCTACTGGTACTCGGTCAACCACTACGCGATGACCCGCCTGGTGCACGACTACCTGCGCCTGCACGGCGACCACGGCCTGCTGGACGCCGCGGTGACCACGCCCGACGGCCGCACGTCGACGATGGGCGACGAGGTGCGCGCCTGGTCCACGGCGTGGCACCGCCTCCGGTCGTCGTCAGGCCTGGCCGACTACGGCGACGTCGACAACCTCCTGGAGTGCGTGAGCTCCTACGTGCACGAGGTGGCGAGCCTCAACGCGGCCAACGTGTGGAACCTGCGCACGGCGGCGCGCCTCAGCGACCTGCAGGGCCGCGACGACGACGCGGCCCGGCTGCGCGCCGAGGCCGAGGACCTGCTGCCGAAGGTGCTGGACCTCGCGGTGCCCGGGGAGGGCTTCTTCCACGCGCGCCAGCCCGACGGGTCGCTGGTCGCCACGCGGCACTGCTACGACTTCGCCACCGTCGGCACGACGATCGCCGACGACGTGCCCGCCGCGCAGCGCGATGCCATGGTCGAGTTCTTCGTCCGCGAGCTGCGCACGCCCTCCTGGATGCGGGCGCTGTCGCCGCACGACGACGACGCCGGCTGGTCGCTGCGCGCCGACCACCAGTGGAACGGCGCCTACCCGGCGTGGCCCGCCGACTCGGCCCGCGCCGCCATCGCCCTCGGGCACCCGGAGGCCGTGCTCGAGTGGCTGCCCGGCCTGGCCCGCACCGCCAACCAGGGTCCGCCCGGGCAGGCGCACTTCGTCGAGGAGGCCGAGGAGCCGATCGGCGGCGGCGCGCGAAAGACGCCCCCGCAGCTCCCGTACCTCATCGACTGGTCGTGCTCGTCCGCGGGCGCGTGGTGCGAGCTGGTCCTCGCCGGGATCTTCGGGGTCGACGTCGCCCTCGACGGCACGGTCACGGCCGGCGGGTGCGTCGCGGACCTCGACCCCGACGCGCGCCTGGAGGGACTCGTCGTGCAGGGCCGCACGTACGACGTCGTGGGCGGCGAGGTCCGGGAGCGATGACCGCGGGCTGGGCCCGCCTGCTCGACGACGGCCGCGTCGCGCTGCCGGAGGCGCTCGCGAGCGTCGACGAGGTGACGCGGTCCTCGGGGGACCGGGCGCTGGTCGTGCGGGTCGCGGGCGGGCTCGGCGTCGACGTCCTGCCGGATCGTGGCCTGGACCTCGGGGCCGCGTGGTGGCGCGGCGTGCCGATCGCGTGGCGCTCGCCGCACCTCGGGGACCCGGGGCCGGCGCGCGGCTGGGAGGACCGCTTCCTCGGCGGGCTGCTCGCCACCTGCGGCCCGGACAACATCGGGTCCCCGCGCGGCGGGGCCGGCCAGCACGGCACGCACCACCTCACTCCCGCGCACGACGTGCGGTGGTGGCGGGAGCGTGCCGACGCGGAGGACGACGGGGGCGCCGAGATCGATGTGCACGTCGCCGGGAGCGTCGGGCACACCACGCTCTACGGGGCCCGGGTCGTCGTGGACCGGGAGGTCGTGGTGGCCACCGGCCGGCCGTGGGTCGAGGTGCGCGACGTCGTGCGCAACGTGGGGGACGCGCCCGTCGGCGTCCCGCTGCTCTACCACGTCAACCTCGGCGGGGCGGCGCTCGTGCCCGGCTCGCGGCTCCTGGTCGACGCGGACGAGCCGGTCCCGGCGGAGCCGCTGCCGGACGGCCGGGACGCGGTGACGTTCCCGGAGCCGGCCCGGGCAGCGGGGTACGTCGTCGCGGAGCACCCGGGCGTGCGGTCGGCTGGCGGCCGTGCCCGCGCCGTCGTCGCGCCGACCGGGCTCGGGGCGGCCGTCGGCGAAGAGGCGGGCGGCGGTCCTGAGATCGTGGTCGAGTGGTCGTCCGCGACGATGCCGCGGCTCTACTCGTGGCTGTGGCCGGCGCGCGGGGCGTGGGTGCTCGGCGTCGAGCCGGCGAACGCGCCCCTCGTCGGGCCGGAGCGCGACCTGCCGCACGGCGGCGCGCCCGTGCTGGCGCCGGGGGAGTCGTGGGCGTGCGGCGTGCGGGTCGGCGTCCGGACGTCGACGGAGCCGGGGCGATGACGGCGCACCACGACGCGGTGCACGACGACGCGGCACGGCGTGCGCCCGGCACGGTGCTGCCCACCAGCGTGAGCGACGCGGCGCGGCGCTACCTCACGGGGCTCGCCGAAGCGCGCGCCGCGGGGCCGAGGGCGGCCTACCCGGCCCCGGGCGACCTCGACGGCTGGCTGCGGCACGTGGCGGACGTCGACGTGTGGTTCCGCTCCGCGGTGCTGCGCGACGGCCCGCCCGCCGAGGGGTCGGAGCGCGATGTCGCGGGCGTGACCACGCACGTCGTGGCCGCCGGGCGCGCCGAGGACGACGGGCCCGTCGTCCTGGACCTGCACGGCGGCGCGCTGCTCTACGGGGCGGGGGCCGTCTGCCGCGCGTCGGCCGCGTCCGTCGCGTCGACCACGGGGCTGGTGGCGTGGGGAGTCGACTACCGGATGCCGCCCCTGCACCCCTACCCGGCGGCCCTGGACGACGCGACGACGGTCTACCGGGCGCTGCTCGCCGAGCGGGACCCGCGGGACGTCGTCGTCGCCGGCGGGTCGGCGGGTGGCAACCTCGCCGCCGCGCTGCTGCTGCGGGCGAAGGACGAGGGGCTGCCGATGCCCGCGGCGCTGCTGCTCCTGACCCCGGAGGTGGACCTCACGGAGTCGGGCGACTCGTTCGTCACCAACGCAGCACACGACGTCGCGCTCGCCAGCCTCCGCGAGGTCAACGCGCTGTACGCCGCCGGGGCCGACCTCGCGCACCCGTACCTGTCGCCGCTCTTCGGCGACCTCGCCGGGTTCCCGCCGACCTTCCTGCAGTCCGGGACGAGGGACCTGTTCCTGTCCAACACCGTGCGCATGCACCGCCGGCTGCGCGCCGCCGGCGTCGAGGCAGAGCTGCACGTGTTCGAGGGCATGCCGCACGGCGGGTTCGGCGGCGAGGCGCCCGAGGACGCCGAGCTGTCGGCGGAGGTGCGGCGCTTCGTGCTCGGTGCGCTCGCGGCGAGCCGGCGGACGTCCTGCTGACGCCGGCCCCCGGGCGGGAGGTGGCGCCGCGCGTTGAGGACGGCGGCCGGGCACGCGAGACTCGGGGCATGGGCCCGCGCGCCTTTCGTTGGGTGCTTCACGTCGACCTCGACCAGTTCCTGGCCGCGGTCGAGATCCTGCGGCGCCCGGAGCTCGCCGGGAGGCCGGTGATCGTCGGCGGGCGCGGCGACCCGAACGAGCGCGCCGTCGTCTCCACCGCGTCGTACGAGGCCCGCGCGTACGGCGTCGGGTCGGGCATGCCCCTGCGCCTCGCGGCCCGCAAGGTCCCGGACGCGGTGATCCTGCCGGTGGACCACGAGGCGTACGACGCGGCCTCCGGGCACGTGATGGACACCCTCCGGGGGCTCGGCACGGTGGTGGAGGTCCTCGGCTGGGACGAGGCGTTCCTCGGCTGCGACGCGGACGACCCGGAGGGCGAGGCCCGCCGGGTGCAGGCCGCGGTCCACGACGCGACGGCGCTGCGCTGCTCCGTCGGCATCGGCGACACCAAGGTCCGCGCCAAGATCGCGACGGGGTTCGGCAAGCCCGCCGGCGTCTACCGGCTCACCGCCGGGAACTGGTTCGAGGTGATGGGCGGACGGCCCACGACCGCCCTGTGGGGCGTCGGGCCGAAGATCTCGAGGCGGCTGGCGGCGCACGGCATCGGCACCGTCGCGCAGCTCGCCGCCGCGGACGACGACGTGCTCGTCGCAGAGTTCGGGCCCCGCATGGGCGCGTGGTTCGGCGAGCTGGGGCGCGGGCACGGCTCCGCCGTCGTCGACGACACGCCGTGGGTGGCGCGGGGGCACGGCCGCGAGACCACCTTCCAGCGGAACCTCACCACGCCGGCGCAGGTCGCCGCGGAGCTGCGGGAGCTGGCCGCCCGGGTGCACGCGGACACCGTGGCGGAGGGCCGGCCGGTGGTCCGGGTCGCGCTCAAGGTGCGCTACGCCCCCTTCTTCACGCGGACCCGCGCGCGGAAGCTCCCCGCCCCGACGCGGTCCCTCGAGGACCTGACCGCCGCCGTGCTCGCCCTCGCCGAGGACCTGGAGCCCGGCCGCGAGGTGCGGCTGCTCGGCGTGCGCGCCGAGATGGTCATGCCCGACGGTGATGATGCAGGATTTCGACGGCCGTCACGATAGTGCATTACGCTCGCGACCCATGGCCCACCCCACGCCGCCGGCGCAGCAGTCCACCAACGAGCGCGAGCTCGAGGCGGAGATCGTCACGGATCTGCGCGACCAGATGACCTACGGCTCGTACCTGCGCCTCGACCGGCTGCTGTCGGCGCAGGAGCCGGTCAGCACGCCGACCCACCACGACGAGATGCTGTTCATCGTCCAGCACCAGACGACGGAGCTGTGGCTCAAGCTCGTGCTGCACGAGCTGCTGTCGGCCCGCGAGCTGCTGGCCGCGGACGACCTGGCGTCGGCGCTCAAGCGGATCGCCCGGGTCAAGCACATCCAGAAGACCCTCACCGAGCAGTGGTCGGTGCTCGCCACGCTGACGCCCAGCGAGTACGGGGAGTTCCGCGGCGACCTCGCCAACGCGTCCGGCTTCCAGTCGTACCAGTACCGTGCGGTCGAGTTCCTGCTGGGCAACAAGAACTCCAGGATGCTGCGCGTCTTCGACGCCGAGCCGCCCGCGCAGGACGTGCTGCGGCGCCTGCTGGAGGAGCCCAGCGTCTACGACGAGTTCCTGCGCTACCTCGCGCGCCGCGGGCACGCCGTCCCGGCCCGCGTGCTGGACCGGGACGTCACGCACGCCCACACGCACGACGACGAGCTCGTCGAGGTCTTCCGGGGGATCTACTCCGACCCGCACGCCGACTGGGCCGCCTACGAGGCGTGCGAGGAGCTCGTCGACCTGGAGGAGAACTTCCAGCTCTGGCGCTTCCGCCACCTGCGCACCGTGCAGCGCATCATCGGCTTCAAGCGCGGGACGGGCGGCTCCTCCGGGGCCGGGTTCCTGCAGAAGGCGCTCGACCTCACGTTCTTCCCCGAGCTGTTCGCGGTCCGCACCGAGCTCGGCTCCTGATGACGGCGCACCTTCCGCGTCGCGTCCCTCCGGTGCGCGCCACGGACGGCGGCACGCTCCTGCCGGGGTTCGTCGACGCGCACGTGCACCTGGGGCTCGCCGACCCGCTCGCGGTGCGCGCCGGCGGTGTCGCCGGCGTCGACGACCTGGGCTGGGACCCCGCCGTCGCCGCCCGCTGGCCCGGCGCGCCCGGGTACCCGCACGTGCGCGTCGCGGGTGCGTTCCTCGCCGCGCCGGGCGGCTACCCGACCGGCCGGGCGTGGGCGCCGGGCGGCGCCGTCGAGCCGGTCGCCTCGCCCGACGACGCCGCGGCCGCGGTCGCCCGCCAGGTCGCGCACGGCGCCTCGTACGTCAAGGTCACGCTGCACGCCGGGGGTCCGGTGCTGGGCGACGCCGCGCTGGCCGCGGTCGTGCGCGCGGCGCGCGCCCACGGGCTGCCCGTCGTCGCCCACGCCGAGGGGCCGGGCCAGGCGGAGCGGGCGCTCGCGGCCGGCGTCGACCGGCTGGCGCACACGCCCTGGACCGAACGACTGCCCGACGCGGTCGTCGAGGCCGCCGCGGTGCGCCAGGTCTGGGTCAGCACGCTGGACATCCACGGCTGGGGCGAGCCCGACGCCGAGCAGGACCGGGACCGGGAGGTCGCGCTCGACAACCTGCGGCGCTTCCACACCGCGGGCGGCACCGTCGCCTACGGGACCGACCTCGGCAACGGGCCGCTGCCCGCCGGGCTGAACGTCCGCGAGCTGCGGGCGCTGGCCGCCGCGGGCCTGGAGTCCGCCGCCCTGCTCCGGGCCCTGGTGTCCCGCCCCGTGCCGGGCGCGGCGACGTTCGTCCCCGGCCCCCCGCTCGACCCCCGCACGGACCCGGACGAGCTCGTCGACCGGCTCGCCGACGCGCGCGTCGTCCGCGACCCCGCCACCCCCGCCCCGACGGAAGAGACCACCTGATGACCGTGCCGCCCCCGCTCCCGACCGCAGGCCCGCAGGCCCGCGCCGCCGCCCTCGACGCCGCCGACCCGCTCGCCGCCTACCGCGAGCGCTTCGTCGCCTCGGACGACGTGGTCGCCTACCTCGACGGCAACTCCCTCGGCCGCCCGACGAGGGCCGCGGCCGAGCGGCTCGCGCGCTTCGCGACCGACGAGTGGGGGGCGCGCCTCATCCGCGGCTGGGACGAGTCCTGGTACGAGCTGCCGCTGACGCTCGGCGACCGGATCGGCGACGTCGTGCTCGGCGCCGCGCCCGGTCAGACGTTCGTCGGCGAGTCGACCACGGTGGTGCTGTACAAGCTCGTGCGGGCCGCGCTCGACCTGCCCGAGGTCGCCGGGCGCGACGAGATCGTCGTCGACGCCGGGAACTTCCCCACGGACCGCTACCTGCTGGAGGGGATCGCGGCGGAGCGGGGCAAGCGGCTCGTGTGGCTCGACCCGGCGCCCCACGCGGGGGTCGCGCCCGCCGACGTCGCCGCCGTCCTGGGCGACGACACGGCCCTCGTCCTGCTCAGCCACGTCGCCTACCGCTCCGGCTACCTCACCGACGCGGCCGAGGTCACGCGGCTCGCGCACGAGGCCGGGGCGCTCGTGCTGTGGGACCTGTGCCACTCCGCGGGCGCCGTGCCCGTCGCGCTCGACGACTGGGGCGTGGACCTCGCCGCCGGCTGCACCTACAAGTACCTGAACGGCGGCCCGGGGTCGCCGGCGTTCGGCTACGTGCGCGCGGGCCTGGTCGATCGGCTGCGGCAGCCGATCCAGGGGTGGATGGGCGCCGAGGCGCCCTTCGAGATGGGCCCGCGGTACACGCCGCACGCCGGCATCCGCCGGTTCGTGTCCGGCACGCCCACGATCACGTCGATGCTCGCGATGCAGGACATGCTCGACCTCGTCGACGAGGCGGGCATCGGCGCGATCCGCGCGAAGTCCGTGCTGCTCACCGGGCTCACCCTCGACCTGTGCGACGAGCTCCTCGCGCCGCTCGGCGTCGAGGTGACCTCGCCGCGCGACGCCGACCGCCGCGGCTCGCACGTGACGATCGACCACCCGGCGTTCCAGGAGGTCGTGGCCGAGCTCTGGCAGCAGGGGATCGTCCCGGACTTCCGGCGCCCGCACGGCATCCGGCTCGGCCTGTCGCCGCTGTCCACGTCGTTCGACGAGGTCCGCCTGGGCGTCGAGGCCGTCCGCGCCGCGCTCGTCCGGCTGGCCGCCTGAGCGGGCGCACGATGCACGCCCCGCCCGGCGAGCGGCCCGCGGTCCTCGACGACGTCGACTCCCGCGCGGGCAGCGCGACGTCCCTGCTGCGCACGATCGTCGGCGCGTACCTGCGGCGGGCCGGCGGCTGGATCGCGGCGGCCGACCTGGTCGCGCTCCTGGACGCGGTGGGGGCCGGAGCGTCCAGCGCGCGCAGCGCGGTCTCCCGCGGCAAGTCCCGGGGGCTGCTCGAGGCCGCGGCCGAGGGCGGGCGTCCCGGCTACCGCCTGGCGCCGGGCGCGGCGGCGATGCTGGAACGCGGCGACCGCCGGATCTTCTCCTACCGCCAGCAGGGCGAGGCCGACCCGTGGTGCCTCGTGTCGTACACGGTGCCCGAGCACCGGCGCGACGCCCGCCACCAGCTGCGCCGGCACCTGGCGGGGATCGGCTGCGGGCACGTCGCGACGGGCCTGTGGATCTGCCCGGCGCACCTCGCGGACGAGGTGGAGCAGATCCTGCGCTCCCTCGGGCTGCGCGACGCCGCGACCCTCTTCGTCACGGGCACGCCGCGGGTGGCCGGCACGTTCGCCGACGCCGCCGCGCGCTGGTGGGACCTGGAGCGGCTCGCCGCCCGGCACCACGAGTTCCTGGACCGGCACGACGACGGCGCCCGTGCCCCGGCGCGCACGGCGGCGCCACCGGGCGGACCCGAGGCCTTTGCGCGCTGGACGCGCGTGCTGGACGACTGGCGAGCCGTCCCGTACCTGGACCCCGGCCTGCCGCCGAGCGCGCTGCCGGCCGACTGGCCCGGCCCCCGCAGCGTCGCGACGTTCGACCGGCTCCGTGCCGCGCTCGCCGGGCCCGCCGACGCGCACGTGCGGGCCGTCGTCGGTGGGACGGACGACGTCACAGCATCTTCGGGAAGCTGAGCACCACGATCGTCGCGACGACGAACAGCGCCACGGCGGAGCCGAGCAGGGTGCGGCGCGCGACGCGGTGGGCGAGCTTGGTGCTCAGCCCGGCGAACAGCGCGACCGCGGCGAACAGGATGGACGTCAGGACGTAGTTGTCGCCGTTCTGGTTCGCGCGCAGCGCGGTGGTCGACAGCTCCTCGGCCCGGGACAGCTCGCTCTCCGCGCGCTGACGCGCCTCGGGGTCGTAGTCGGGCATGAGGAACGGGTTGCGGGGCGCGGCGTCGTCGTGCAGCGGGTCGGTGGCCAGCCAGGCGTCGAACGCCGGCACGAACTCGGGCCGGAACCGGGCGTACAGGAACGCGGACTGCGTACCGTCGGCGGGGGAGTAGGTGCCGTCGTCGGCGAGGCCCGTCTCGATGCCGGCGCGCTGCTGCGAGGCGATCGCGTCCACCCACGAGGTGAACGTCTCGACGTCGATGGTCATGAGCTGCCCCGCCTCGGTCGAGGCCCGGGTGGACTCGGCCCGGGCGGCGGACGCGGCCGCGTAGCTGTTCGCCATCACGCCCGACCACTTGGTGCTCTGGAACGCCGACCAGGCCGTGACCAACGTCGCGAGCGCGAGCAGCGCCGTCGCCAGCAGCTCCACCCGCCGGCTGATCTCGCTGCGCCCCGACGCCGCGCCGTCGGCGCCTGGAGCGGCCCCGGACCCGCCCGCGGCCCCGCTCGTCGTCCCGGCCGTGGCCTCACCCGTCGACATGATCGCCTCCCTGCGGTTGCGGCCCCGCGCCGGCAACCCGATCATCGTGGCGGATGACCTGCCGTTTCGTACCGCGACACGACGGGTTGCCCGGCAGGCGGACGTGACGGCCGAGTGGGAGGGTGACCGCATGACCGGCACGACGAGCACGGAGACCAGGGAGCCGTCGGCGTGGGCCGTGGGCGGGACGGCTCTGGGGGCGTCGCTCCTGATCATGGTGGGCCTGTTCCAGGGGTTCGAGGGCCTGGCCGCGATCGTGAACGACGACTTCTTCCTGCGCACGGAGTCGTACGCGTTCGCGCTCGACCTCACGACCTGGGGCTGGATCCACCTGGTCCTCGGCGTCGTGCTCGTGCTCACGGGCTTCTTCCTGCTCACCGGCAGCCCGGTGGCGAGCGGCATCGCCATCGGCCTGGCCGGCCTGAGCGCGCTGTCGAACTTCCTCTTCCTCCCGTACTACCCCGTGTGGGCGGTGCTGGTGATCGCGCTGGACGTCTTCGTCATCTGGGCGATCCTGCGCACCACCGCCGACCGCTGACGCCGACCGCAAGCACCGACGAAAGGCAGGACATGACCACCAGTGCCGAACCCAGCGCACCGAGCAGCGGGCCCGTGGAGCTCGTGCTCCTCGAGTTCCCGCGGGCCGAGTTCAAGGGCGAGATCATCGCCGAGCTGGCTCGGCTCGTCGACGCGGGCACCATCGACGTGCTCGACGCCCTGCTGATCCGCAAGGCCGACGACGGCAGCGTCGAGTGGGTCGAGGCCACGGAGGGCGGCGACGACGACCTCGCCCGCATCGTCGGCGAGCCGGCCGGCCTGCTGGCGGCCGACGACGTGGACGCCGTCGCCGAGGACCTGGCCCCCGGCTCCGCCGTCGGCATGATCATCTTCGAGCACACCTGGGCGCGCGGCCTGACCGGCGCCGTGCTCGGGGCCGGCGGGCGGGTGCTCGACTGGACCCGCGTCCCGGCCGTGGCGATCGAGGAGCTCTCCCGCGAGCTCGAGAAGGAGAACTGAGATGCCCCCTATGCGACGGATGGGTCGACCCGGACTGATCGGGACGATGGCCCGCACCGCGGTGATCACCGGGACGGCGACCGCCACCAGCCGGGCGATGAACCGCCGGGCCGCCGGCCGCGAGCAGCAGCAGTACGAGGCACAGCAGTACCAGGCCCAGCAGCAACAGCAGCAGGCGTACGCCCAGCAGCAGGCGATGGCGCAGCAGGCGGCGGCAGAGCAGGCGGCGGCGCAGCCCGCGCAGGTGACCACGGGCCCCGGGCAGGACGACCTCATCGCCCAGCTCAAGCAGCTCGGCGACCTCAAGGCCGCGGGTGTGCTGTCGGACGCCGAGTTCGCGGCGGCGAAGGCCAAGCTCCTCGGCTGAGGCGGAGGTGCAGCGCAGGGTGGGGGCCGAGGGACGAGGCACCCGCCCGGAGCGGAACCGCAGACTCGGCCGACACCAGCTCGGTTGACGTCCGGCCGAGACGTTCGGCTGGGACGAGAAGGCCCGGGGCGGCGCCCCGGCTGAGATCATGACGACGATGCCCGGCGCCGCGATGCGCCGGGCATCGTCCTGCGTGCGCGGGCCCGCGCCGACCCTTCGGGGACGGCGTGCGCCCTGTGAGAAAGGGTCGGGATGGACCTCGAGACCGTGACCATGCTGGCGGTGGTCGCCGCGGCTGCCGTCGTCGCGCCGTTCGTCGTGGACCGGCTCGAGGCGCACGTGCGCATCCCGTCGGTGGTCGTGGAGATCCTGCTCGGCATCCTCGTCGGCCCGGCGGTCCTCGGCCTCGTGCACGAGACGCCGGTCATCGACGCGCTGTCCGACCTCGGTCTCGCGTTCCTCATGTTCCTCGCGGGCTACGAGATCGAGTTCTCGCGGATCCGCGGCGGCCCGCTCCGCAGCGCGGCGGGTAGCTGGCTGGTGTCCCTCGTGCTCGGGCTCGCGGTGGGCGTGTACCTGGCCGGGCCCCAGGCCGGCCTCGTCGTGGGCCTGGCGCTCACGACGACGGCGCTGGGCGTGATCCTGCCGATCGTGCGCGACGGCGGCGCGACCGGCACGCCGTTCGGCGACCGGGTGCTCGCGGTCGGCACGGTGGGCGAGTTCGGTCCGATCCTCGCCATCGCGTTCGTCCTCAGCGGCGACCGCCCGGCGCAGACGCTCGTGGTGCTGCTGGCGTTCGCGACGCTCGCCGTGTACGGGGCGGTGCTGGCCCGCAAGCCGCGCCACCCACGGCTGGGCCGCGTCGTCACGGCCACCCTGGGCACGAGCTCGCAGGTCGCGGTGCGGCTGTGCGTGCTCGTGGTCATCGGGATGTTCGCGTTCGCCCAGGCGCTCGGCCTCGACCCGGTGCTGGGTGCGTTCACGGCCGGAATCCTCGTGCACCTGTTCCTGTCGTCGAGCGACCCGCTCGAGACCAAGGTCGTCGAGTCGCGGCTCGAAGGCATCGGGTTCGGCTTCCTCATCCCGATCTTCTTCGTGATGAGCGGCGTGACCCTCGACGTGCAGGCGCTGGTGGCCGACCCCGCCGTGCTGGTGACGGTGCCCGTCTTCGTGGTGCTCTTCCTCGTGGTGCGCTGCCTGCCCACCTACCTGGCCCACCGGCGCGCCCTCGGTGGCACCGATGCGCTGGCGCTGGGCATGATGTCGGCCACGGCCCTCCCGTTGGTCGTCGTCATCACGACGGTCGGCACGACGGCGGGCCTGCTGCCGGCGGCCAACGCGGCGGCGCTCGTGCTGGCCGCGATCGCCTCCGTGCTCGTCTTCCCGGTGGTGGCCGAGCAGCTGCGGGACCGGCCCGGGCCGCGGCGGTCCGACGGATCGACGAGCCAGGAGGCCCGCGGATGACGACCGACGTCCCCCAGCCGGTGCTGGGGCGCGACTACGCCCGGCTCCTGGTGCTGTCAGCGGCCCTCGGCGTGCCCGTCTCGCTCGCGGCCTTCGCCTTCCTCGCGTTGCTGCACGAGCTCACCCACCTGGTGTGGGAGGAGCTGCCCGCGGCATGGGGGTTCGCCGGCGTCCCCTGGTGGTGGCCGCTGCCGTGGCTGCTGGTCGCCGGCGTCGCCGTGGGCGCCGCGATCCGCGCGCTCCCCGGGCACGGCGGGCACCTGCCCGTCGACGGCATGAGTGTCGGGCCCGTCCCCGCGTCGCACGTGCCCGGCGTACTTCTCGCCGCCCTGGCCGGGCTGCCGTTGGGCGTCGCCCTCGGTCCGGAGGCGCCTCTGCTGGCCATCGGGGCGGCGCTCGCCATGATCCTGGTGCGCCCGTGGGACGCGACGCTCGACGACCAGGGGCGCACCGTGCTCGCCGTGGCCGGCTCGGCGGCCGCCCTGTCGGCGATCTTCGGCAGCCCGCTCGTGGGCGCCGTCTTCATCATCGAGGCGGTCGGTCTCGCGGGGGTGTCCGGGGCGAGGCTCACCCGGCTGGTGCTGCCGTGCCTGCTGACCTCCGGCATCGGCGCGCTCGTCTTCACGGGCATGGGGAGCTGGACGGGGCTCGAGATCGCGTCGCTCTCCCTGCCGGACGTCGACGCTCCCGCGCGGCCGGACGTCGGAGACGTCCTGTGGACCGTGCCGGTGGCCGTGGTGGTCGCCGTGGGCGTGCGCCTCGTGCACCGGCTCGGCAACGCGGTCGCCCGCCGCGCCGCCGCCGCCCCGTTCACGTCGGCCGTGGCCGGCGCGCTCGCGGTGGCGGTGTGCGCGTCGGCCTACGCCCTGATCACCGGGCGCTCGCCGATGGAGGTCGCGCTGTCGGGCCAGGCGCTGCTCCCGGCCCTCGCCGCCGACCCGGCGGCGTGGGGGGCCGGCGCGCTCGTGGCGCTGCTGGTGCTCAAGGCGGTCGCCTACGGCGTGTCCCTCGGGACGCTGCGCGGCGGGCCGATCTTCCCTGCCGTGCTGCTCGGCGCGGCCACCGGCGTGCTCGTGGCGCCCCTGCCCGGGTTCGGGGCGATCCCGGCACTGGCGGCGGGCATGGCGGCCGCGTCGGCCGCGACCCTGCCGTTCCCGGTCTCGGCGTCGGTGCTGGTCGTGCTCCTGCTGGGGCCGGCCGCGCCCGCCATGGCCCCGATCGTCCTGCTGGCGGCGGTCGTGGGCTTCGTCACCGAGCAGTACGTGCTGCGCCCGCGCCGCGAGGCCCGTGCCTCCGCGCAGGAGGGTGCGGCCGGCGTCTGAGGGCACCGTCCGGGGCCCCATGGCCCCGGACGGTCACTCGCCGGTCGTGCCGTCCACGGCCTCGCGGAGCAGGTCGGCGTGGCCGTTGTGACGGGCGTACTCCTCGATCATGTGCACGAGGATCCACCGCAGGCTGAACGCGCCCTCGCCGGGGCGCCGCGACTCGCGGGAGCTGAGCCGGTCCAGCCCCTCGGGGGTCGCGAGCGCGGCGTCGATCCGGCGGTCCGCGTCCGCGACGGCGGCGTCGAACAGCGCCCGCAGCTCGTCGGGGGAGTCGTCGGCCGCCGTGTGGAACTCCCAGTCGCGGTCGGCGTCCCAGTCCACCGTGTCGAAGGGCGCCATGACGGAGCCGCCGGCCAGCACATCCGCGAACCAGTCCGACTCGACGAGCGCCAGGTGCTTGAGCAACCCGCCGAGCGTCAGGGTGGACGGCGCATGGGCGGTACGCAGCTGCTCGGCCGTGAGGCCGGCGGTCTTGAGGCGCAGCGTGTCGCGGTGGTAGTCGAGGTAGGCGCGAAGCGTGGTGACCTCGTCGGCCCGCAGGGGCGGCTCCGTGCGCTCGTCGGTGGGTGACGGCATCGACGGCTGGCGGAGCCGGAGCGTCCCGTCGTCGAGGGCGGCGCGGATCGCGGCCGCCGTGGCCGCGGGCTCCTCGGCGCGCGTGTCCCGCGCGTGCGGCTCCAGGTCGCCCAGGTCCGCGAACGCGGCGTGCATGCTCTGCACGGCGGACGGGTCGCGCAGCTCGGAGTCGGCGCGGTCGCGGGCTCGCGCGAGGGTGGTCTCGAGGTCGGGGCGAAGCACCACGTACGCCAGGTCCCAGCCCTCGCGCGCGGCGGCCGCGCGGAACGCGGGCAGGAACCACGGCCCGACGACGCCGTCCAGCACGACGTCGTACCCGCCGCGGGCGTATGCGCTCGCGGCGCCGACGACGGCCGCGGCGACGACGTCGTTCTGCCGCTGCGACCCGGCGAGGTACGGCGGCACGAAGCCGGTGGCGATCGACCGGTAGAAGGTGTCGGTCGTCAGGTTCACGGTGGGGCGGTCGGCATCGCTCGCGAGCAACGCCGCCACGGTGGTCTTCCCGGCGCCCGGGGGGCCGGTGAGGATGGTCACGGTCACCCGCGCGAGCGTAGGGGACCCGGGTCCCGAGGACACGCGGAATACGGGCCGACCCCGCGGTCGACGGGCGCGAGCACGTGTTCCGCGGGATCATCCACCGTGGAACGGTCCTCGAGCAGCAACGGAGCAGCCATGAAGAACCGGATTCGTCGTGCCGTCGTCGCGGGGCTGGCGGTCATGCCCCTGACGCTGACGCTGGGTGTCGCGGCAGCACCTGATCCGGCCGCCGAACCCGCGGCCGGGGCGCTCCCCGCACCGTCGTCCGGCTTCCGCGTGCTGCCGTACCTGCAGGCCCCCGGGGCTCGAACCATGACCCTGAGCTGGGTCTCGGAGCTGGACGAGCCCGGCACCGTGGTCGTGACCGGTCCCGGGCTGCGCGGTCCGGCCCGGCTCGCGTCGGAGCCGGAGCGCCTCGACCTCATGGAGTACACCCAGGCCGAGCTGGACCAGGAGATCGACGGCCTGGAGCAGGGGTCGTGGCTGTGGTCGGACGACAGCTACAAGCACTCCGTGGGCCTCGACGGACTGAGGCCGGACCACACCTACCGGTACACGGTGGCGCAGGGCGACGAGACCTTCCGGGGCACCTTCGCCACCGCCCCGACCGCCCGGCGGTGGGACCGCCTGCGCCTGATGGCCTTCTCGGACACCGAGACCGAGCCGATGGGCGCCGTCGAGCAGCGCGAGTGGGAGCTGCACCCGGACGGCTACACGGACGGCTCGGTCGAGCGGCCGGGGCCGGGCTCGATGTGGGAGCAGGTCCACGGGTCCACGACCCGCTACGGCGAGCACACGCTGCGATACCCCCTGGACCAGCGGTCGGCCCTGGTCGAGAACACCGAGGCGATCGAGGCGGCGGACCCGGACCTGATGCTCCTGGCCGGCGACCTGGTGCAGGGCTCCGGGTACCAGCCGGCCTGGGACGAGTTCTGGCGCCACTTCGCCGGCGAGTACGGCACGCTCGCCTCCGAGGTGCCGCTCCTCACCGCGATCGGCAACTGGGAGACGTTCGGCGCGCTCAACGACGGGTACGGCACCCCGGAGGACCGCTCGCCGGCGGTGATCGGGCGCAACCGGTACCACGACTACTTCGACACGCCCGGCGACCGGGACAACCCGCAGTACAAGGACTCCTACTACCGGCTCGACTACGGACCCGTCACGCTGCTCACGCTGGACTCCACGAACGGGGTCCCCGACGAGAACGTCGACGAGGGCATCCTGACGGGCGAGGTGTTCTCCGGGGACGACACGAACCTGACCTTCGACCGACGCACCACCGACACCCAGGGCAGCTTCACGGCGTCCGAGTACGGGGCAGCATTCGCGGACGTGTACCCCGGGCTGTCTCCCGCGGACACCGACCTGCCGAACCTCAACCCGGGCACCGAGCAGTGGGCGTGGGCCACCGAGCAGCTCGCGGACGCGCGGGAGCGGGGGCAGATCGTCCTGGTGCAGTTCCACCACGCGCCGTACTCCTCCGGCGTCCACGGCACGCCTCCGAACCACGTGTATGCGGACAACCAGTCCGGCGTCGCGATGCGCGTCTACAGCCCGCTCTTCGAGGAGTACGGCGTGGCCGCCGTGATCTCGGGCCACGACGAGATGTTCGAGCGGTCCTGGGTGGACGGCGACGGCGACGGCGTCGGCTTCAACGTCTACGACGTCGGGGTCGCGGCTGACGGACTGCGCGGCGAGCAGCTCGTGGAGTCGGAAGGTGGGGAGCTCGTCCCCGTCGGGTTCAACAGCCGTTCGCAGTGGTCCGCCTCCGCGGACGAACCGGAGACGTGGGAGCTCGACGCGAACGGCAACCCGCGGCTGGTCGACGGCGGGCTGCACTACGGGCACCTGCAGATGGACCTGGCGAACACGCGGTGCGGGGCGGAGCTGACGTTCAGCCCCGTGTACCTGTTCCCGGTCCTGGACGACGGCTACGAGCTGGTCCGGACCGAGCGGCGCGTGTACGACGACGTCGTCACCGTGCACCTGGGCGACGACGGCACGCCGCTGGCCGGCCCGGTGAAGTGCCGGCCGGACCGGGGCTGAGCGAGCGGGTTCACCGGGAGGCGAGGTCGCGCGCCCGGAGCAGCACGGCGTCGAGCATCGGCGGCGTGAGGCGCCCCGTGAAGGTGTTCTGCTGCGAGACGTGGAAGCACCCCAGCAGGGTCAGCACCCGTCCGCCGTCGGCGTCGCGGTCGCCGTCGCGCTCGAGCCGGACCTCCGCGCCGTGCGCGAACCGCGGGCGGGGGCGGGGCACGGCCCAGCCCTGCTCGCCGAGGGTGGTGAGCAGCGCCTGCCAGCCGACGGCGCCCAGCGCGACCGCCACCCGCACCCCGCCGCCCACGAGCTCGAGCTCGCGGCCGAGGTACGGCGCGCACCGCCGGCGCTCGTCGACGGTGGGCTGGTTGGCGGGCGGGGCGCATCGCACGGGGGCGGTGACGCGGATGCCGCGCAGCGTCAGTCCGTCGTCGATCGACGTGGAGGTGGGCTGGTTCGCGAACCCCGTGCGGTGCATGGCCGCGAAGAGGAAGTCGCCGCTGCGGTCCCCGGTGAACATGCGGCCCGTGCGGTTGGCGCCGTGGGCGGCCGGCGCGAGCCCGACGACGACGATCGCCGCGCCCGGGTCGCCGAAGCCTGGCACGGGCCGCCCCCAGTAGGTCTCCTCGCGGAACGCGGCCCGGCGCGTCGCGGCGACCTCCTCGCGCCAGGCGACGAGGCGGGGGCAGGCGCGGCAGTCGACCAGGTGGGCGTCGAGCGCGGCCAGGCTCGTGGCCGCGCCGGCCGCTTGGGGGTAGCGGGGCGAGGAGGGGTCGGGCCTGCCGGAGGGGACGGTCGGGACGGGGGGCACGGGCCCATCCTGACCGGGACGTGCGTCGGCCCGCCTCCGGTGGACCGGGGGCGGGCCGCAGGCGGCGGGGTCGCGCGTCAGACGGCGGGGTGCAGCCGGCCGCGGGCCGACGGGGCGGACGGGGCCGGCGTCGCCGCGGGGACGGTCTCGGTCACGAGGGCGGGCTCGGCGCCGAGGCGGCGCAGCGACCAGCCGACGAGGCCGAAGAGGACGCCGAGACCCATGACCAGGGCGCTCACGCCGTACGCCACGACCGAGGTGAAGAGCGACGCCCGCAGGAACGAGGCGTTCATCGCGGTCGCGCGCAGCGGGTCGTCCTGCTCGAGCTGCGCGTAGGTCTGGCCGCCGGTCGCCGCGAGCGCGTGCTTGTCGATGACCTGCGCCTGCGCGAAGGCGGAGAGCGGGCCGTCGACGGTGTCGCCGCCGAGGAAGGCCGCGTCCTCGGAGACCGTGATGTCCTGGGCGGCCAGCTGGTTGCTGACGGTGACCCAGGTCGCCGTGCCGGCGCCGAGCATGAGGACCCCGGCGATCAGTGCGACGAGGCCGACGGTGCGGGCCGGTCGGCGGGCGGTGCGGGTGGTGGTCATGGTCCCCTCCGGGGGTGCAGGTCGCGGGTCTCGCGGCCGGTGCCTCGGCGCCGGGTCCGGCGCTGGTTCTATGGTAAGACCACAGCGTCTGACCGGCCAGGACGAGGCTAGTGAAATGCTTCACAAGATCGATGGTGGTATCGGCGACGCCGGCGGACGGCTCGATAGCGGCCCGATCGCGGCCCGATCGCGGGCCGGCGCCGTCCTGGCTAGCGTGGCGACGACGGGGCAGGGCCGGCGGCGTCAGACGTGCCAGGACGCCGGGTCCGCCCGTCCCGGACTTCGGAGGGAGAACCATGGGCGAGGGCTCAGGCCTGGGTGGCCTGTTCGACAAGGCCAAGAAGCTGGCCACCGACGAGAACATCGACAAGGTTGCCGAGCAGGTCAAGAAGGTTGCGCCGGAGAAGTACGACGGCCACGTCGACAAGGCGGCCGAGGAGGCGAAGAAGCGGAACGACCCGCCCGCCGGGGGAGCGGACGGCCGCACCGGCACCTGACCGGAACCGCGTGCCCCGCCGGGCCCACGGCGCGTGTCGCCGCCTCTGGCCATGCGGGTGAGTACGATCGTGGGGCGTCACCCGTGGTGGCGCCCCGCGTCGTGCTCGGTGTCCCCGCCGCACGACCCTCACCCGTGAGCGCCGCACGCACTGCGCGGCGCTCGCCGAACCGCAAGGAGCAGCACGTGTCCGACGTCGCCTCGCCGATGCCACCGAACCCCGACGACGCGCAGGACACCGCGCGGGACACGGTGACGGTGCAGACGCCGACGACGGGCACGGAGCTCTTCGCCGACCGCCGCGACGTCGTCGCGATGCGCGTGGACGGCGCGCTGCTCGACCTGGCGCGCGACCTCGCGCCGGGCACCGTCGTCGAGCCCGTGACCATCGGCTCCCCGGACGGCCTCGCGGTGCTGCGGCACAGCGCCGCCCACGTGCTCGCGCAGGCCGTGCAGCAGGTCAACCCCCAGGCTCGGCTCGGCATCGGGCCGCCGGTGGAGAACGGCTTCTACTACGACTTCGACGTCGAGACCCCGTTCACGCCCGAGGACCTCAAGGCCCTCGACAAGGCGATGGCGCGGATCATCAAGGAGGGGCAGACCTTCCGCCGCCGCGTCGTCACGGAGGACGAGGCCCGGGCCGAGCTGGCCGACGAGCCGTACAAGCTGGAGCTGATCGGCCTCAAGGGCGGGTCGTCGGACGACGACGGGTCGTCGGTCGAGGTCGGCGCCGGCGAGCTCACGATCTACGACAACGTGCGCGGCGCCGGGCGCGAGTCGGAGGCCGTGGTCTGGAAGGACCTGTGCCGCGGCCCGCACCTGCCGTCCACCAGGCTGATCGGCCAGGGGGTGCAGCTCATGCGCTCCGCCGCCGCCTACTGGCGGGGCAGCGAGAAGAACCCGCAGCTGCAGCGCATCTACGGCACCGCGTGGCCGACCAAGGACGACCTCAAGGCGCACCTGGAGCGGCTCGCCGAGGCCGAGCGGCGCGACCACCGCCGACTCGGCAGCGAGCTGGACCTGTTCTCGTTCCCCGACGAGATCGGCTCCGGCCTGCCCGTCTTCCACCCCAAGGGCGCCATGGTGCGCATGGAGATGGAGGAGTACTCGCGCAAGCGGCACATCGAGTCCGGCTACTCGTTCGTCGCCACGCCGCACATCACCAAGGCGAAGCTCTTCGAGACGTCGCGCCACCTCGACTGGTACGCGGACGGCATGTACCCGCCCATGCACCTCGACGCCGAGCTCGACGACGAGGGCAACGTGCGCAAGCCCGGCCAGGACTACTACCTGAAGCCCATGAACTGCCCGATGCACAACCTCGTGTTCTCCTCGCGGGGACGGTCGTACCGGGAGCTGCCGCTGCGGCTCTTCGAGTTCGGCACCGTCTACCGGTACGAGAAGTCGGGCGTCGTGCACGGCCTGACCCGCGCGCGCGGGTTCACGCAGGACGACGCGCACATCTACTGCACGCGCGAGCAGATGCAGGAGGAGCTCACGTCCCTGCTGACGTTCGTGCTCGAGCTGCTGCGCGACTACGGGCTCCACGACTTCTACCTCGAGCTGTCCACCCGCGACCCGGAGAAGTCCGTGGGCGACGACGCGACCTGGGAGGAGGCCACCGAGGTGCTGCGCCAGGTGGCGACGGCGTCGGGCCTGGAGCTCGTGGCCGACCCGGGCGGCGCCGCGTTCTACGGCCCGAAGATCTCGGTGCAGGCCAAGGACGCCATCGGGCGCACCTGGCAGCTCTCGACGATCCAGCTCGACTTCTTCGAGCCGGAGCTCTTCGAGCTGGAGTACACGGCGCCGGACGGCTCGCGGCAGCGGCCGGTGATGATCCACCGCGCCCTGTTCGGCTCGATCGAGCGCTTCTTCGGCATCCTGGTCGAGCACTACGCGGGCGCGTTCCCGGCCTGGCTCGCGCCGGTCCAGGTGCTCGCCGTGCCGGTGGCCGACGCGTTCGACGACTACCTGTCCGACGTCGTCGCGCAGCTGAAGGCCCGCGGGATCCGCGCCGAGATCGACCGGTCGGACGACCGGTTCGGCAAGAAGATCCGCAACGCGGCCAAGGAGAAGGTGCCGTTCGTGCTCATCGCGGGCGGGGAGGACGCGGAGGCGGGCGCGGTGTCGTTCCGCTTCCGGGACGGCAGCCAGGAGAACGGGGTGCCGGTGGCAGACGCGATCGAGCGCATCGCCGCCGCCGTCCGCGACCGCGTCCAGGTCTGAGCATGGCCGGCAGTCCGCACTCCGAGCCCAGCCGCGCCCCGGGGCCCGGCGGCGAGCCCGCCGCCGGCGCCCCGGCAGGCCCCGTCGACGTGCCCGCCACCGACTTCGGCCCTCGGACCGACGACGTCCAGCGGCTGTGGACGCCGCACCGCATGGTGTACATCGGCGGGCAGGACAAGCCCGCCGACGGCTCGGAGGCGCGGTGCCCGTTCTGCCGCATCCCGGCGGGCGACGACGAATCCGGTCTCGTCGTCGCCCGCGGGCGCGAGTGCTACGCCGTGCTCAACCTCTACCCGTACAACTCCGGGCACCTCATGGTGCTGCCCTACCGGCACGTGTCCGACTACCCGGAGCTCACGGTGAGCGAGACGGCGGAGCTCGCGGCGATGACGCAGCAGGCGATGGGCGCGTTGCGGCGCGCGTACGCCCCGGCCGGCTTCAACCTCGGCATGAACCAGGGCGAGGTCGCCGGCGCGGGGATCGCCGCGCACCTGCACCAGCACGTCGTGCCGCGCTGGCTCGGCGACTCCAACTTCCTGCCGGTGGTCGGCCGCACCAAGGCGCTGCCGGAGCTGCTCGCCGACACCCGGGCACGCGTCGCCGCGGCCTGGTCCGAGAACCCGGCCGGCGACCCGGCGGGCGACCCGGCCGACGACCTGGCCGACGACCCGGCCCACGATGGCGAGGGGGACGCCTGATGTTCTCCGGCCTCCGCGGCGCCATGCAGGGGTTCTGGGCGCCGCTGGCGCGCGTCCTCCTCCGGTGGGGAGTCTCCCCGGACGCCGTGACCATCGCCGGGACGGTGGTCGTCAGCGTCCTCGCCCTCACGCTGCTGCCCACCGGCCACGTGCTGCTCGGCGGCGTCCTCATCGGCCTGTTCGCGCTCGCCGACTCCCTCGACGGCGTCATGGCGCGCACCTCGGGGCGCACCGGGCCGTGGGGCGCGTTCCTCGACTCGACGCTGGACCGGGTCTCCGACGGCGCCGTGTTCGTCGGGATCACGCTGTGGTTCGTGCTGCACCCCGACGTGCCGTACGCGACGTGGGGCGCGGTCGCGTCGCTGGCCTGCCTGGCGCTCGGCGCCGTCGTGCCGTACGCCCGTGCCCGCGCCGAGAGCGTGGGCGCGACGGCCGCCGTCGGCATCGCGGAGCGCACCGACCGACTGGTCGTGGCGCTCGTCGCGGTCGCGTTCACGCAGGTGGGGCTGCCGGAGCTCGTGACTGTCGTCGTGCTGACCCTGCTCGCCGTCGCGAGCGCCGTCACCGTCGTCCAGCGTGTCGTCACCGTGCGGCGCCAGCTCGTCGGCGTGGGCGCGGGCGGCGGCACCCCGGACCCGGAGGCGTGATGGCCGGCCTTTCGCTCGATACCGCGGGGTTCTACACGTTCGCGTGGCGGCACGCCCCGAAGATCCCCGAGCCCGTGCTGCGGGCGGCGTTCACGGCCGTCGCGGACGTCACCTGGTTGTGCCGGACCTCGGGGGTGCGCCGGCTGGAGGCCAACTACGCGCGGGTGCGCCCCGACCTGGACGGCCCCGCCCTGCGCCGCCTGACCCGCGCCGGCATGCGCTCCTACATGCGGTACTTCCGGGAGGCGTTCACCCTGCAGGGCGCGACGCCGGAGCAGATCGACGCGCGGGTGCGGACCGAGGGCTACGAGGAGAACCTCGAGCCGCACGTGCGCGCGGGCCGGGGCGCGTCGCTCGCGCTGGCGCACCTCGGCAACTGGGACCTCGCGGGCGCCTGGGCGTCCCGGCACATCGCCCCGGTGCTCACCGTGGCGGAGCGGCTCGAGCCCGAGGAGCTGTTCCAGGAGTTCGTCGCGTTCCGCCGCTCCATCGGCATCGAGGCGCTGCCGCTCGGCGACCACGACGTCTTCCGCAACCTGGTGCGCGGCGCCGCCGCGGGCGGCGTCATCGTGCCGCTGCTCGCCGACCGGGACCTCACCGCGCGCGGCCTCGAGGTCGACCTGTGCGGGCACCGCGCCCGGGTGGCGGCCGGCCCGGCGATGCTCGCGCTCACCGCGAAGGTGCCGCTCGTGCCCGTCGGGATCAGGTACGAGCGCCTCACCGGCGCCCGGAAGCGGGCGGCGGGCACCTCGTGGGGGGTCGTGCTGCGCTTCTGTCCGGTGGTCGAGGCTCCCGCGCTGACCAACGGCGCCGGCAAGCCCGACCGGCGCGCGCAGGCCGCGGCGATGACGCAGGGCTGGGTCGACACGATCGGGAGGGCGCTGACGGAGAGCACGGAGGACTGGCACATGCTGCAGCGGGTGTTCGTCGACGACCTCGACGCCGAGCGGTACGGGCGCACGCGGGTCGAGGCGGGGGAGGCATGAGCGCCATGACCGCCACCGGCCCGACGCCCGGCCCGCCGTCCGAGAGCGGGACCGGCCGGCCCCTGCGGGTGGGCATCGTCTGCCCGTACTCCTTCGACGCCCCCGGCGGCGTGCAGTTCCACGTCCGCGACCTCGCGCAGGCGCTGCAGCGGCTGGGCCACGAGGTCTCCGTGCTGGCCCCGGCGGACGAGGACACCCCGGTGCCCGACGTGGTCACCTCGGCCGGCCGGGCCGTGGCGGTGCGCTACAACGGCTCCGTCGCGCGGCTGACCTTCGGGCCGCGGGCGGCCACGCGGGTGCGGCGGTGGCTCGAGGCGGGCGACTTCGACGTCCTGCACCTGCACGAGCCGATGGTGCCGAGCCTGTCGATGCTGGCGCTGTGGCTCGCGGAGGCTCCGGTCGTGGCGACGTTCCACACCTCGCAGGAGCGCTCGCGGGCGCTGCAGGTGGCGTTCCCGCTGCTGCGCCAGTCGCTCGAGAAGATCGCCGGCCGCATCGCCGTGTCGGAGGACGCGCGCCGCACGCTGATCGACCACGTGGGCGGCGACGCCGTCGTCATCCCCAACGGGGTGTACGTCGACGAGTTCGACCGCGCGCAGCCCGACGAGCGGTGGCGCGGCACGCCCGAGGCGCCGACGATCGCGTTCCTGGGCCGCCTGGACGAGCCGCGCAAGGGCCTCGAGGTGCTCGCCGCCGCCGCGCCGCGCGTGCTCGAGACATTCCCGGGGGCGCGGTTCCTGGTGGCAGGCCGCGGCGACGCCGGCCGCGACGCCGCGATCGGCGCCCTCGGCCCGCGCTCTGGGTCGTTCGAGTTCCTCGGCGGCATCAGCGACTCCGAGAAGGCGTCCCTGCTCGCGTCCGCCGACCTGTACGTGGCGCCGCAGACCGGCGGCGAGAGCTTCGGCATCGTGCTGGTCGAGGCGATGAGCGCCGGCGCGGGCGTGGTCGCGAGCGACCTGGGCGCGTTCCGGCGGGTGCTCGACGACGGCGCGGCGGGTCGGCTGTTCCGCACCGGCGAGCCGGAGGACCTGGCGCGCGCCCTGCTCGCGGCGCTCGACGACCCGGAGGGCACGGCCGAGCGGAAGGCGTGCGCGAGCGCGTTCGTGCGGCGGTTCGACTGGTCGGCCGTGACGCAGCAGGTGCTGGCCGTGTACGAGATGGCGGTCGCCGCGGGCGACGCGATGGACGGCGGCGTCTCACTGCGCGGAGACGAGCGGGTCGGGTGGCTCCGCGGCCGCCGGCCCGGCGGAGGTGAGGGCGCGTGAACCTGTCGTTGGCATGGTCCGAGCTCGCCCTGGTGGTGCTCGTCGTGGCGGCCGTCGTGGTGTGGCTGGCCTGGCTCTCCGCCTCCCGGCTGGACCGGCTGCACCGCAAGGTGGTGGCGTCGCGGATCGCGCTCCAGGCCCAGCTGGCCCGCCGGGCCGGGACCGCGCTCGACCTCGCGGCGTCGGGCCTGCTCGACCCGGCGGGCGCGGTGCTCGTCGCGGACACGGCGTTCGCCGTCGTGGAGGACGAGGCCCCGCCCGCACCGGGCGCCGAGCTCGCCCTGGAGGGGCTGGGCGCGACCCGCGAGCGGGCCGAGAGCGAGCTCTCCGCGGTCCTGCGCTCCGCGCTCGGCGACGACGACTTCGTCCACTCCCTGCGGGGCACGGCCGACGGCGACGAGCTGGTGGGCGCGCTCGCGGCCGCGTGGTACCGGGCTCAGCTCGCCCGCCGGTTCCACAACGAGGCCGTCGCCCAGGCGCAGCGGGCGCGCCGCACCTGGTACGTGCGCCTCCTGCACCTCACGGGGCGCGCCGGGGTGCCGCACACGGTCGAGCTCGACGACCAGATGCCCGAGGGCCTCGGCCAGTCCTGAGGACGGCGGGCTCCGACGGTACGACGACGGTACGACGGCGGTACGACCGCGGGACGACGGCCCCGCCGGTCGCGCGGCGAACGTAGGATGGCAGAGGGTGCGTGACACCGGTCACGCCGCGGACACGAGCGAGGCGACAGTTGAGCGAGACCACCGGGAACACCGTAGGCGCCGGGACCGGCGAGGTGGGCACCGCCCGCGTCAAGCGGGGCATGGCCGAGATGCTCAAGGGCGGCGTCATCATGGACGTCGTCACGCCGGAGCAGGCCAAGGTCGCCGAGGACGCCGGCGCGGTCGCGGTCATGGCGCTCGAGCGGGTCCCGGCGGACATCCGCGCCCAGGGCGGGGTGTCGCGCATGAGCGACCCGGACATGATCGACGGCATCATCGAGGCCGTCTCGATCCCGGTGATGGCGAAGGCGCGCATCGGGCACTTCGTGGAGGCGCAGGTGCTGCAGGCGCTCGGCGTCGACTACGTCGACGAGTCCGAGGTGCTGACCCCCGCCGACTACGCGAACCACATCGACAAGTGGGCCTTCACCGTGCCGTTCGTGTGCGGCGCCACCAACCTGGGCGAGGCGCTGCGGCGCATCACCGAGGGCGCGGCGATGATCCGGTCCAAGGGCGAGGCCGGCACCGGCGACGTGTCGAACGCGACCACGCACATGCGGCAGATCCGCGCGCAGATCAGCCGCCTGACGTCCCTGGCCCCCGACGAGCTGTTCGTGGCGGCCAAGGAGCTCCAGGCGCCGTACGAGCTGGTGGCGGAGGTCGCGCGCACGGGCAAGCTCCCCGTCGTCCTGTTCACCGCCGGCGGTATCGCCACACCGGCCGACGCCGCGATGATGATGCAGCTGGGCGCCGAGGGCGTGTTCGTGGGCTCGGGCATCTTCAAGTCCGGCGACCCGGTCGCGCGGGCCAAGGCGATCGTCCAGGCCACCACGTTCCACGACGACCCGGACGTGCTCGCGAAGGTCTCCCGCGGCCTCGGCGAGGCGATGGTGGGGCTCAACGTCGAGGCCGAGCCGGCGCCCGTGCGCCTGGCTGAGCGTGGTTGGTGACCGCTCGCTCGCGTGACTGACGGACGGGCCCCGCGGACATCGTGTCTGCGGGGCCCCTCCCCGCGCATGTAGACCCCCGCAGATCGTCCGCGGGGCGGGTGTCCAGCGCGCATCGATCCACCGCAGCGGGTGCAGGCCGGCGCGGAGCCCCCAGGCGAAGCAGAGCAGCGGATCGACGGTGTGGTGGTCGGTTACTGTCGGGGCGTGCTGCTGCCTGAGTCGTCGGTGCCCGGGGCGGACCTGCCTGTGCGGGCGGTGCTACCTGCCACGGTCGACGCGGTGCGGTCGCGCGGTACCGCGGTGCTGGTCGCGCCGCCCGGGTCGGGGAAGACCTCGCTGTTGCCGCTCGCGCTGGTCGACGCGCTCGGGGGAACGATCATCGTCGCCGAGCCGCGAAGGATGGCGACCCGCGCGGCCGCGACCCGGCTGGCAATGCTGGTCGGCGAACCGCTCGGGCAGCGGATCGGCTACGCGATGCGTGGTGAACGCAGCGGCGGCAAAGGACTCCGGGTCGAGGTGGTGACGACGGGTCTCCTCGTGCGGCGTCTGCAGCAGGACCCGGAGCTGCCGGGTGTCGCCGCGATAGTGATCGACGAGTGCCACGAGCGGCACCTCGACGCCGATCTTCTGCTCGCGCTCTGCGTCGACATCCGGGCGAACCTCCGGGAGGACCTGGCGATCGTCGCGACCTCGGCCACGGCGGACACGGTCAAGCTGAGCCGCGCACTGGGCACCGATGTTCCGGCGCCCGTGATCACAGCGTCCGCCGCACTGTTCGACGTCGCGGTCGAGTGGGCCCCACCACCGGTCCCCACGCCGCTGCTGCCCGGCGGGCGGGTCGACCCGCGCCTGCTGGACCACGTCGCGGCCGTCGTCCGGCGCGGGATGACCGAGAACCTAGGCGACATCCTCGTGTTCGTCCCGGGGGAGGGCGAGATCAACGGTGTTTCTCGCCGGCTGGCGGGTGAGAACGTCCTGCCGTTGTTCGGCCGCCAGTCGAGGGCCGAGCAGGATCGCGCCCTGGCGCCGTCCGCCACCCGGCGGATCGTGGTCACGACGTCGGTCGCGGAGAGCTCGCTGACCGTGCCCGGGGTCAGGGTCGTGGTCGACTCGGGTCTTGCCCGGGAGCCGCGGACCGATCAGTCCCGTGGCCTCGGTGCGCTGGTCACCTGCCGGGTCTCGAGATCGTCGGCCGACCAGCGAGCGGGTCGGGCCGGGCGGGAGGCGCCTGGCCGGGTCTATCGGTGCTGGTCTGCCACCGACCACGCTCGTCTTGACGAACATGCGGCTCCGGAGATCGCGATCGCCGATCTGGCAACCTTCGCCCTCGACCTCGCGGCGTGGGGTGCTCCTGCTGGTGACGGACTGACCTTGCTCGACGCACCGCCGGCGCCGGCGATGACCGCGGCCACCAAGCTGCTGCGCCGCTTCGATGCCATCGACGAAGACGGCCGGATCACCGAGCGGGGCCGGCGGATGGCGGCGATCGGGGCGCACCCTCGCCTTGCTCGAGCGTTGCTGGACGGGTCGCCGCGGGTCGGCGTCGACCGCGCACGCGAGGTCGTCGCCATGCTCTCGGACGACTCCGGCCGGGGTTCCGGCGATGATCTGCCGGCCCGCTGGCGAGCCCTGCGCCGTGGCGAGGACCGCGGAGCCACGGCCCGCTGGCGGGAAGAGGCAAAGCGCCTCGGCCGCGGTACGGCGACCGGGGACCCGTCGGGTGTGCCGGCTGACCGGGGGACGCGCGGAGTACCGGATGATCTTGCGGCGGGGATCATGGTGGGTCTGGCGTATCCGGATCGGATCGCGCGGGCTCGCGGGACCGACTCGGCGACGTACCAGATGTCCGGTGGCACGGGTGCTGCCCTGGATCCGCAGTCGCCGTTGCGGACCTCGACCTGGCTGGCGATCGCGGTCGCTGACAGAGGACCCGGTCGCGCCGACGCCAGGATCCGTTCCGCGGCGCCGATCGACGAGCAGACCGCGCGAGACGTCGCAGGCGACCTCGTCTCGACCACCGACCAGATTCGCTGGGACGACGGCCGGATCGTGACGCGGCGCGTCGTGGCGCTCGGCGCGATCGTGCTGGGCGACGACCCGCTGGCAAAGCCCGACCCGCTGCTCGTCCAAGCCGCCGTCCGCGACGGTATCCGGCGCAGCGGCCTGTCGGTACTGCGCTGGTCGGAGGCCGCGCTCGCCCTGCGGGAGCGGCTCGCGTTCTGTCACGCCCACCTCGGCGCCCCGTGGCCCGCCGTCGACGACGACGCACTGCTGGCCGATCTCGACGGATGGCTGGGCACCGAGCTCGCCTCGGTGCGCGGCTCGCGCGACCTTGCACGCATCGACGTGGCTTCGGCGCTCCGGCGACTGCTGCCGTGGCCGGCAGCAGCCCGGTTCGGCGAGCTCGCACCGGAACGGCTCCGGGTCCCGACGGGCTCCGAGGTCCGGCTCATGTACGACGGTGTCGAGCCGCCAGTCCTCGCAGTGAAGCTGCAGGAGGTATTCGGCTGGACTGCCACTCCCGCCGTCGCGGACGGTCGTGTACCGGTCGTTCTGCACCTGTTGTCACCCGCACGGCGCCCGGTCGGGATCACGAGCGATCTCGCCTCCTTCTGGAAGCAGGGCTATCCCCAGGTCCGAGCCGACCTGCGAGCCCGCTACCCCCGCCATCCATGGCCGGAAGATCCACTCACCGCCATCCCGACCAAAGGGCTCAAACCTCGCCATTGAACCGAGCCGCCCTTTGATGCTTCGTCAGGAGGTTCGATCGACTGCCCGCATGCTGATCGCCCGGATCCAGGACCTCGTCCGAACCCACGACGCGCATCCGCAGGCTCCTCGACGCCGGGCTCTCGACGCGCGTTGCCGGTGAAGACGTGGCGCCGGCAGGGGAGCTGCGCACCGGACTAACCTTGGCCGCATGCATGCAGACACCACCTCCGACACGGCGAATCTCCGGGGTTCGTCAATCGTGGACCACGGCATGAACGCCGAGGCCGAGCCGGCGCCTGTGCACCTGGCGGAGCGGGGCTGGTGAGCCCCGCCCTCGGCGACGACTGGGTGAGGGGACCGGACGGGCTGCGGCATCGCCGCGCCGCGCGCGTGATCCTGCTCGACGAGACCGACCGCGTGCTCCTCGTGCGCGGGCACGACGCCGACGAGCCCGAGCGCTCGTGGTGGTTCACCGTCGGCGGCGGCATCGACGCGGGCGAGACCGAGGTCGACGCCGCGCTGCGCGAGCTGCGCGAGGAGGCCGGCCTGGAGCTGGCGTCCGAGGACCTCGTGGGCCCGGTGCTGACCCGCGCGGGGATCTTCCGGTTCTTCGCCGAGACGTGCCGCCAGGACGAGGTGTTCTTCCTGGCCCGCGTCGACGGCGGCCACGCCCCGACCGACGCCGGGTGGACCGACGTCGAGCGGGACGTCCTGGACGAGATGCGGTGGCTGACGACGGCACAGCTGCGGGCCGAGACGCGCGAGGTGTTCCCGACGGCCCTGCCCGACGTCGTCGACGCGCTCGCGGGCGGGTGGGACGGCGTTGTCCGCCACCTAGGCACGCAGTACGACGACGAAGACGAAGGTGCAGCGGAGGTTGGGGGCCGAGGAACGAGGCACCCGGCCGCAGCGGAACCGCAGGCTTCGGCGTCCGACACGCACGACGAGCCGTCCGACCCGGAGGAGCTCGAGCCACGTCCGGCGGCCGAGCCCGTCGAGACCCCGGGCGACGCTCCGTGACCGCGACCGTCGGCGTGCTCGCCCTGCAGGGCGACGTGCGCGAGCACGCCGCGGCGCTGGTGGCCTCGGGGGCCCGGGCGGTGCCGGTGCGCCGGCCCACGGAGCTCGACGCCGTCGACGGCCTCGTGCTGCCGGGAGGCGAGTCGACGACGATCGACAAGCTGTTGCGGATCTTCGACCTCGCCGACCCGCTGCGGGCCGCGATCCGCGCCGGGCTGCCGGTCTACGGCTCGTGCGCCGGCATGATCCTGCTCGCGGACCGCATCGAGGGCGGGATCGACGGACAGCGCACGCTGGGTGGGATGGACGTCGTCGTGCGGCGCAACGCGTTCGGCCGTCAGGTCGACTCGTTCGAGGCGGACCTCGACATGGCGGGGGTCTCCGACGGGCCGGGCGGGCGGCCGGTGCGCACCGCGTTCATCCGGGCCCCGTGGATCGAGAGCGCGGGGCCGGAGGTCGAGGTGCTGGCCCGCATCCCCGACCGCTGGGCGGACGGGGCGGCGGTCGGCGACGCCGCCGGTAAGATCGTCGCAGCACGTGCCGGACGACTGCTCGCCACCGCGTTCCACCCGGAGATCACCGGGGAGTCGCGGGTGCACACCCTGTTCGTCCGGATGGTCGAGGAAAGCAATCGCGAAGGAGCCAGGTAGGTCATGTCCGGTCACTCCAAGTGGGCCACGACCAAGCACAAGAAGGCGGCGATCGACGCCAAGCGTGGCAAGCTCTTCGCGAAGCTGATCAAGAACATCGAGGTCGCCGCGCGAGTCGGCGGGGGCGACCCCGCGGGCAACCCCACGCTGTTCGACGCCATCCAGAAGGCGAAGAAGTCGTCGGTCCCCAACGACAACATCGACCGCGCCCTCAAGCGCGGCTCCGGCGAGGGCGCCGACGCCGTCGACTACCAGACGATCATGTACGAGGGCTACGGCGCGAACGGCGTCGCGGTCCTGGTCGAGTGCCTCACCGACAACAAGAACCGCGCCGCCTCCGAGGTGCGTCTGGCGTTCTCCCGCAACGGCGGCAACCTCGCCGACCCGGGTTCGGTGTCGTACCTGTTCTCCCGCAAGGGGCTCGTCGTGGTGCCCAAGGCCGACGGCGTGACCGAGGACGACGTGATGCTCGCCGCCCTCGACGCCGGTGCGGAGGACGTGAGCGACGAGGGCGAGGTCATCGAGGTCCTGAGCGAGGCCACCGACCTGGTCGCCGTGCGCACGGCCATCCAGGAGGCCGGCATCGAGTACGACTCCGCCGACTCCGTGTGGCACCCGTCCATGGAGGTCGAGGTGGACGTCGAGGGCGCGCGCAAGATCCTGCGCCTCATCGACGCGCTCGAGGACAGCGACGACGTGCAGAACGTCTACGCGAACTTCGACGCCTCCGACGAGGTCATGGCGGCGCTGGACGACTGAGCCGTAGCGCAGTGAAGGGTGGGGGCTGAGGGGACGAGGCACCCGCCCGCAACGGAGTGCAGGCTCGGGCGGACCACGAGAATCAACGAGGAGTGACCCTCCTCCGACCCGCGCAACGAGCGTGCTCGCACGACCCTCAGACGGTGGTTCGAGGATCGAGCAAGCACGCTCGTTGCCGCCTCCGGGGAGTCGGGGGATCTCCGTGAGAAGGTGACGACGTGCGTGTGCTGGGGGTGGACCCGGGTCTGACCCGGTGCGGCGTCGGCGTCGTCGACTCGATGCCGGGCCGGCGCGCCCGGCTCGTCGACGTGGGCGTGGTGGGCAGCGACCCCGCCCACAGCGTCGACCTGCGGCTGCTGGAGATCGCCGACGCGCTGGAGACGTGGCTCGACCGGCACGTGCCCGACGTCGTCGCCGTCGAGCGGGTCTTCGCCCAGCACAACCTCGGGACGGTGATGGGGACCGCGCAGGTCGCCGGGCTCGCGATGGTGGCCGCGGCCCGCCGCGGCGTCCCGGTGGCGATGCACACGCCGAGCGAGGTCAAGGCCGCCGTGACCGGGTCCGGTCGGGCCGGCAAGGAGCAGGTGCAGCGCATGATCGCGCGCATCCTCGGCCTCGACGACCTGCCGCGGCCGGCTGACGCAGCCGACGCCCTCGCCCTGGCGGTCACCCACCTGTGGCGGCCCACCGGCGCGGTGCAGGGCGGCGAGCGGCACGAGCTGACCCCGGCCCAGCGTGCCTGGGCCGAGGCCGAGCAGTCGGCGCGCAGGGCGACGCACCGCGGCGCCCCGTCGCGGGCGGCCCGCCGCTGACGGCCACGTCGCACGGCGTCGCCGGGGACGCCGGGCCGGGTGCCCCCTGGGTCGACGACCCGCCCGGTGTCGCGGGCCGGAGTGTCGGCAGCGGTTGTTACAGTGACGCCTCGTACGGGTGTTCGACGAATCCCGAAGGTGTTCGACGGAAAGGACCAGCGGTGATCGCCTCCCTGACCGGCACGGTCGCGCACGTGACCCTGGAGCGGGCCGTGCTGGACGTCGGCGGGGTGGGCTACCTCGTGCACGCCACCCCCGGCACCCTGGCGGCGCTGCGGGTGGGGGAGCGCGCCCTGCTGCACACCACGCTCGTGGTGCGCGAGGACTCGATGACCGTCTACGGGTTCGCCGACGCCGACGAGCGCGAGGTCTTCGAGACCGCGCAGTCGGTGTCGGGCGTCGGGCCGCGGATCGCGCTGGCGATGCTCGCGGTGCTGACCCCGGACTCGCTGCGCCGCGCCGTCGACTCCGACGACACCGCCGCGCTGCGCCGGGTGCCGGGCGTCGGCCCCAAGAGCGCGCAGCGCCTCGTGCTGGAGCTGTCGGGCAAGCTCGGGGCGCCGTCGGGCGCGGCAGGCGGCGCGTCGTCGTCCACTCCCGCCGCGCCGGCCGACGCCGACGGGCGCGGCCAGGTGGTCGAGGCGCTCGTCGGCCTGGGCTGGGCGCCCAAGGTCGCGCAGGACGCCGTGGACCGCGTGCTCGCCGAGGCGGCGGGCGACGGGCCGGGCGACTCCGACCCGGGCGGCCGCGACGGGGGCACGGTCGACGTCGCGGCGACGCTCCGGGCCGCGCTGCGCACGCTGGGGGGCCGCCGTGGTTGACCCGTCGGACCCGGGGCAGGCGCCGGAGTACGGGGGCGAGCGACTCGTGACCGCGGGTGCCGACGAGATCGAGCGGGCCGCCGAGGCCGCGCTGCGGCCCAAGAGGCTCGACGAGTTCGTGGGGCAGCAGGTCGTGCGCGACCAGCTCTCCCTCGTGCTGCAGGCCGCGCTCGCCCGGGACGCCGCGCCCGACCACGTGCTGCTCTCGGGCCCGCCCGGCCTCGGCAAGACGACGCTGGCCATGATCATCTCGGCCGAGCTCGGCACGTCGCTGCGGGTCACCAGCGGCCCCGCGATCCAGCACGCGGGCGACCTCGCCGCGGTGCTCTCCTCGCTCGAGGAGGGCGAGGTGCTCTTCATCGACGAGATCCACCGCCTCGCGCGGCCCGCCGAGGAGCTGCTGTACGTGGCGATGGAGGACTTCCGGGTCGACGTCGTCGTCGGCAAGGGGGCGGGTGCCAGCGCCATCCCGCTCGCGCTGCCGCCCTTCACGGTGGTCGGCGCGACCACGCGATCCGGCCTGCTCCCGGCGCCGCTGCGCGACCGGTTCGGCTTCACGGGGCACCTCGACTTCTACGACGCGTCCGAGCTGGAGCGCGTGATCCTGCGCTCCGCCGGGCTGCTCGGCGTCCAGATCGAGCACGGCGCGGCGCACGAGATCGCCGGGCGCTCGCGCGGCACGCCCCGCATCGCCAACCGGCTGCTGCGCCGCGTGCGCGACTGGGCCCAGGTGCGGGGTGACGGCGTGCTCGACCTGCGTGCCGCGCGCGCCGCCCTCGAGGTGTACGAGGTCGACCCGATCGGCCTCGACCGTCTCGACCGCGCCGTCCTGGGCGCGCTGTGCCGGCGCTTCGCGGGCGGGCCGGTCGGGCTGAGCACCCTAGCCATGACGGTCGGCGAGGAGCCCGAGACCGTCGAGACGGTGGCCGAGCCCTATCTCGTCCGGGAGGGGCTGGTCGCCCGCACGCCGCGCGGCCGCGTGGCGACGTCGGCGGCGTGGCAGCACCTCGGGATCGAGCCGCCGCCGGGGGCGTGGGGCGCACCGGCGACGGGGTCCCTCTTCGACCCCGCTCCGAGCGCGGGGCCGGGGATGGGCCCGAGCGGGGAGCCCAGCACCTAGACTGAGGTGGTCCCGGCCACAGGAGGGCGGGGCCGGAACTCGGCGGGCGAGACGCTCGTTGGGCCCGTACGCACACGACCTGTGCCTGGTGCGCCGACCGGCGTGCCCCGAAGCCCGGCTGTCGACCGACGACAGGCGGGCAGCGACAGACAAGGACGCTCCGTGGATCCGACACTTCTCATCCTCTTCGTGGTGCTCGCCGGCCTCATGTTCTTCATGAGCTCGCGGTCCCGCAAGCAGCAGCGCAAGCAGCAGGAGTTCCGCTCGGAGCTCGCGCCGGGTCAGGAGGTCATGACGGGCTCGGGGCTGTTCGGGACGGTCGTGGAGATCGACGAGGCGACCGACACGGTGACCGTCGAGTCCACCCCCGGCACCCGGACCCGTTGGCTCCGCGCGGCGATCGCCAAGCGCGTCGACACCCCGGTCGAGGAGACCCCCGAGGAGGCCGTCGCGGCCGACGGCGAGACCGACGTCACAGCTGCGCCCGCCGGGACCGGTACGATCACCCCCGGCGACGATCACGTCGACGTCCCTGACGATCTGTCCAGCCTGGACACCGCCCAGCGGGAGTACCGCGAGCAGCAGCGTCGTCAGGACGGCGAGACCGACTCCAAGCAGTAGTTCGACAGCGGTACGCGAGGGCGGGCATCGTCCGCCCGCCTGACACCGCGCCGGTCGGGGTGACCCGGCCGGCGCCCTCACGCGTCGGCCCAGCGCCGTCGCGCACACGGGAAGAGACTGAAGTTGGCTGACTCACGCACGAAGCGGTCGCGTCCGGTACGCACCCTCGTGGTCTTCACGATCCTGACGATCGTCGTTCCGTTCCTGGTGCTCGGCGCGGGGGTGTTCTTCGACCCGAAGTCGGCGGACAACCCCGACGGCGCGAGCTTCGCCCCAGGGCTGGCCCTGGACCTCCAGGGCGGCACGCAGATCGTCCTGACACCGACGTCCACCGACGGGTCGGAGGTCACGGACGAGACGGTCTCGGAGTCGATCAACGTCATCCGGCAGCGCATCGACTCCTCGGGCGTCACCGAGGCCGAGATCACCAGCCAGGGGTCGAACCAGATCGTCGTCGGCATCCCCGGCGAGGTCGACCAGGCCACGATCGACCTGGTCTCGCAGCCCGCGCAGATGCGCTTCCGGCCCGTGCTGACGTACGCCATGGGCACGCCGACCCCCGAGCCCAGCGCCTCGCCGAGCGCCCCCGCCGAGGAGGGCGCGGCCGAGGAGGGTGCGGCCGACGAGGGCGCGCCTGACGAGGGCGCGGCCGACGAGACGGACACCAGCCCCAACGGCAAGGGCGCGGGTTCGGCGGTCCCGGCCCCGGCGGCGAACGACCCGACCCCGGCCGCGACGGCGACGGCCACGGAGGGCGCCACCGACGACCCGTCGCCGGCGGCGACCGAGGAGCCCGCCGAGGGCGGCGACGCCGCGGCGACCGACCCCAGCGACCTCGCGCAGATCACGCCCGAGGTCCAGGCCGAGTTCGACGCGCTGGACTGCACCGACCCGGCGAACCTCACCGGCGGCGGCGGCGACGACCCGAACGCGGTGCTCGTCACCTGCGCCGAGGACGGCACGCTGAAGTACGTCCTCGGGCCGATGGAGATCGACGGCACGCACATCTCGTCGGCCAGCTCCGGCCTGATGGCCGGCCCCAACGGCACGGTCACCAACGAGTGGGGCGTCACCCTCGACTTCGACGACGAGGGCGCCGCGGAGTTCCGCGAGACCACCGAGCGGCTCATCACCCTCGAGCCGCCGCGCGACCAGTTCGCGATCGTGCTCGACGGCCTCGTCGTCTCCGCCCCGCAGGTGGAGAACCCGATCACCAACGGCCAGGCCCAGATCTCGGGCAGCTTCACGCGGGAGTCGGCCGCGACGCTGGCGAACCAGCTGAGCTTCGGTGCCCTGCCGATCGCGTTCGAGGTGGAGAGCCAGGAGCAGATCTCCGCGACCCTCGGCTCCGAGCAGCTGCGCAACGGCCTGATCGCCGGCCTCATCGGCCTCGCGCTGGTGGTCGTGTACTCGCTCTTCCAGTACCGCATGCTCGGCCTGCTGACCGTCGGCTCGCTGGTCGTCGCGGGCACGATCACCTACCTCGCGATCGCGATCCTGTCCTGGACGATGGGCTACAAGCTCTCCCTGGCCGGCGTCGCGGGCCTCATCGTCGCGATCGGCTTCACCGCGGACTCGTTCATCGTCTACTTCGAACGCATCCGCGACGAGGTGCGCGACGGCCGCACGTTGTCCTACGCGGTCGAGCGCGGGTGGACCCGTGCCCGCCGCACGGTGCTGGCGGCCAAGTCCGTCACCTTCATCTCCGCGATCATCCTGTACTTCCTCGCCGTGGGCGGGGTCCAGGGCTTCGCGTTCACCACCGGTCTGACCACGATCATCGACGTCATGGTCGTGTTCTGGTTCACCCACCCGATGATGGAGGTGCTCACGCGGATGCCGTTCTTCCGCGACGGGCACAAGTGGTCCGGGCTCTCGCCCGACCGGCTGCGCATCGGCAGCGGCCCGCGCTACGCGGGAGCAGGCCGGGTGCGGATGCCCGAGCCCGCGACCGTCGGCGCGCCCGCGCCGTCGGGCGCCGCACCGGCCGGAGCCGGGGCCGCGACCGGGGAGGTGTCGACGACGGCGGACGAGCCCGTGGGCGTCACCGCGTCGGTCGGCGCGGCATCGTCCGCAGCCGCGACCGACACCTCGGGTCGACGCCTGACCATCGCCGAGCGCCGGGCGGCGGAGCGCAAGGCGGCCTCTGCCGCCGGCGAGCCCGCCGGTGACCCCGATCCCGACGGGCGCGCACCCGACGATCCCGCGGCCGCCGAGCCTGCCACGGCCGACGAGAACGAGGAGAACCGGTGATGGCCGGCATCAACTTCGCCCAGTGGGGCAACGACCTGTACACCGGCCGCCGTTCGTACCCGATCGTGCAGCGCCGCAAGCGCTGGTTCACGATCGTCGGGGTGCTCGCGATCGCGTCGATCCTCATCCTGGCGACGCGGGGCCTCACGCTCGGCATCGACTTCCGCGGTGGCTCCGAGTTCACGGTCGCCGGCACCTCGACGACCGACCAGCAGCCCGCGGTGGACGCCGTGCACGACGTGCTGCCGGACGACGAGCCGCGCGTCGCGGTCATCGGCGGCGACTCGGTCCGCGTCCAGACGGAGCAGGTCGACGACGCGCAGGAGGCGGAGCTCGTCACGGGTCTCGCCGACGCCTACGGCGTGGAGGAGTCCGCGATCACGACGTCGTTCGTCGGCCCCACCTGGGGTGCCGGCGTCTCGATGCGCGCCCTGTGGGGCACCGTCGTGTTCGTCGTGGCGGCCGCCCTGTTCATGGCCGTCTACTTCCGGGCGTGGCGGATGTCGGTCGCCGCGATCGTCGCGATGCTCGGCGACCTGCTGATCTCTGCGGGGGTCTACTCCCTCATCGGCTGGGAGGTCACCCCGTCGACGGTCATCGGCTTCCTGACGATCCTCGGCTTCTCCCTGTACGACAAGATGGTCGTCTTCGACAAGGTGCGCGAGAACACCGCCGACGTCTTCACGCAGACCCGCAACACCTATGAGGAGCGGGCGAACCTGGCGGTCAACCAGACGCTCGTGCGGTCGATCAACACCTCCGTGGTCGCCCTGCTGCCGGTCGCGAGCATCCTCTTCGTCGGCGCGTTCCTCCTCGGCGCGGGCACGCTGCGCGACCTGTCGCTCTCCCTGTTCGTCGGTATCGCCGTCGGCGCGGCGTCGTCGATCTTCCTCGCGACCCCGCTCGACGTCGCACTGCGCACCCGGGAGCCGAAGATCGCCGCGCACACGCGGTCGGTGCTCGAGGGCCGCGAGCAGCTCGCGGCGGAGGGCGGGCACGACGCCGAGCTCGCCGCGGCGTCGACCGGCTCCACGCAGCTCATCCCCGGCCGGCACCAGGGCCACGGAGCCCAGCCGCGCCGCCGCCGCGGGAACTGACGCCGGCGTGGGCTGGGACATCGAGCCGCAGCACCCGGCGCCGGCGGCGCCGGGTGCGGGCACGCCGCCCACCGGTCCTGGTACACCGGCGGACGACATCACGCTGGACGCGCTCGCCCGGCTGGGCGAGGGGCGGGCCGCGGAGATCCGCGCGCTGATCCGCGACGTGCCGGACTACCCGCACCCGCCGGTCGTGTTCCGGGACATCACGCCGCTGCTCGCGGACGGCCCTGCGCTGGCGGACGTCATCGAGGCGTTCGCCGGCCTGCACCTGCCGGGCGGCGGTCCCGTCCTGGACGGCGAGGTCGACGTCGTGGCCGGCATGGAGGCGCGCGGGTTCCTGCTCGGCGCGCCCCTGGCCACCCGCCTCGGCGTCGGGTTCCTCCCACTGCGCAAGGCGGGCAAGCTGCCGCCTCCCGTCGACCGGGTCGACTACGACCTCGAATACGGGTCGGCCGCCATCGAGCTGCGCACGGGAACACTCGAGCCCGGGTCGCGTGTTCTCCTCATCGACGACGTGCTGGCGACGGGCGGCACCGCCCGGGCCGCGGCCCAGCTCGTGGAGCGCGCGGGCGGCCGGGTGGTCGCGCTGGCGTTCCTGCTCGAACTCGTAGGCCTCGGCGGGCGCGACATGCTGACGGGACGCACGGTCGAGACCCTGCTGCGCGTAGGGTCGTAGACTTGCCGTTCCGGACGTCCAGCACCCCACGGTGGCGGAGGGAGGCGCAGATGAGCGACGAGACGAAGGTCGCGCGCGCCTCGAGCCCGGAGAGCCCCGCCCAGCAGACCCCGTCGTCCGGCGGCCGGCCCGGCGGGTCCGGCCTGTGGGTGCGCAACCGGCTGGTGCGGCTCGGCGTCCGCGGCGCCCCCGCGACGACGCCCGCCCTGGAGCCGGTGCTCCAGGCGGTCCGGACCAACCATCCGAAGTCCGACCTGTCGGTGCTGGAGCGCGCCTACGCCACGGCCGAGCGCTGTCACCGCGGCCAGGAGCGCAAGTCCGGTGACCCGTACATCACGCACCCCGTGGCCGTCGCCACGATCCTCGCCGAGCTCGGCTTCGACGGGGCGACGCTGGCGGCCGCACTGCTGCACGACACGGTGGAGGACACCGAGTACGGGCTGGAGGAGCTCACCCGGGAGTACGGCGAGGAGATCGCCATGCTCGTCGACGGCGTCACCAAGCTCGACAAGGTGACGTACGGGGACGCCGCGCAGGCCGAGACGGTCCGCAAGATGGTCGTCGCGATGGCCAAGGACATCCGGGTGCTGGTCATCAAGCTCGCCGACCGGCTGCACAACGCCCGCACCTGGAAGTACGTCTCTGGGTCGTCGGCGCAGCGCAAGGCGCGCGAGACGCTGGAGATCTACGCCCCGCTGGCGCACCGCCTGGGCATGAACGCCATCAAGTGGGAGCTGGAGGACCTGTCCTTCCAGACCCTGTACCCCAAGGTCTACGACGAGATCGTGCACCTGGTGGCCGAGCGGGCGCCGGCGCGCGAGGAGTACCTGTCGGTCGTGCGCGAGCAGATCACCGCGGACCTGCGCAGCGCGAAGATCCGGGCCACGGTCACGGGCCGGCCCAAGCACTACTACTCGATCTACCAGAAGATGATCGTCCGCGGGCACGACTTCGCGGAGATCTACGACCTGGTGGGCACGCGGGTCCTCGTGGACACGGTGCGGGACTGCTACGCGGTGCTCGGCGCGCTGCACGCGCGCTGGAACCCGGTCCCGGGCCGGTTCAAGGACTACATCGCGATGCCGAAGTTCAACATGTACCAGTCGCTGCACACGACGGTCGTGGGGCCGGGCGGCAAGCCGGTCGAGATCCAGATCCGCACCCACGACATGCACCGTCGCGCGGAGTACGGCGTCGCGGCCCACTGGAAGTACAAGGAGATGGCGCGCGCCGGCAAGGCAGGGCCGTCCGACGACCCGCGCCAGAACGACATGGCGTGGCTGCGCCAGCTCGTCGACTGGCAGCGCGAGACCGCCGACCCGAGCGAGTTCCTCGACTCGCTGCGGTACGAGATCGGCGGCGCGGAGGTCTACGTCTTCACGCCCAAGGGCGAGGTCATGGCCCTGCCCGCCGACGCGACGCCGGTCGACTTCGCGTACTCGGTGCACACCGAGGTGGGGCACCGCACCATGGGCGCGCGCGTGAACGGCCGGCTCGTGCCGCTGGACTCGCCGCTGCAGAACGGCGACACGGTCGACATCCTCACGTCGAAGGCGGAGTCGGCCGGCCCCTCGCGGGACTGGCTGGCCTTCGTCAAGTCACCGCGCGCCCGCAACAAGATCCGCCAGTGGTTCACCAAGGAGCGCCGCGAGGAGGCGATCGAGCAGGGCAAGGACGCCATCACCAAGGCGATGCGCAAGCAGCACCTGCCGATCCAGCGACTGCTGAGCCACGAGGCGCTGGTCGGGCTGGCGAACGACATGCGGTACGCCGACGTGTCCGCGCTGTACGCCGCGGTGGGCGAGGGGCACACGTCGGCCCAGCACGTCGTCGAGATGCTGGTGAAGTCGCTCGGCGGGGCGGAGGGCACCGAGGAGGACGCGGCCGAGGTCGCCGCCCCGGGCCGCCCGTCCCGGCGCAGCCGCACCGGCGACCCGGGCGTCGTGGTCAAGGGTGTCGACGACATCTGGGTGAAGCTGGCCAAGTGCTGCACGCCGGTGCCCGGGGACCGGATCGTGGGCTTCGTGACGCGCGGCGCGGGCGTGAGCGTGCATCGCGCCGACTGCGCGAACGCCGAGCAGCTGCGCCACGCGCAGCCCGAGCGGATCGTCGACGTGAGCTGGACGACGGGCGCGAACACGATGTTCCTCGTGCAGATCCAGGTGGAGGCGCTCGACCGGTCGCGGCTGCTGTCGGACGTGACGCGGGTCCTGTCCGACTACCACGTCAACATCCTCTCGGCCACGGTCGCCACGACGACGGACCGGATCGCGATGTCGAAGTTCGTCTTCGAGATGGCGGAGCCTGCGCACCTGGCGCAGGTGCTGACCGCCGTGCGCAAGGTGGACGGTGTCTTCGACGTCTACCGGATCACGGGGACGAAGGCCGCCGAGGTGCCCGCGGTGCCGACCGCCTGAGCGTCCCGGCGCCGACGCCTGGTCCCGCCAGGCCGAGCTCCTCGAGCAGGCCGGGCCCGGCGGCCGGCGGAATCGGTTCGAGCCCGTCCGCCCGGAACCCGCTCAACAGGTAGCCGACGAGGCGCCGCGAGGCGCGTCGCGCACCCTCGGGTGCCGCCGCGACGATCCCGCTGTTGGCCATGACCACGAGGGCGAGGTCGTCGAGGGTGAAGTCCGGCCGGAGGCTCCCCGCGGCCTGGGCCCGGCGGACGAGGTCGCCGAGGACGGCGAAGACCTGGTCGCGCTCCTGCGCCAGGTGGGGGGACTGCGGCAGCGCGGCCAGGAAGGCCGCGCCGAAGCCGCGGTCGACGGACTGCATCTCGCACACCTTACCGACGGCCGTGGCGAAGCCCTGCCACGGGTCCGGGTCGGCCGCCGCCCGGCGCACGGCCGCCGTGCAGGCGGCGAACTCCTCGGCGAAGGCCTGCTCGACCAGGGCCTCGCGGGTCGGGAACCTCCGGTAGAGCGTCGCGACGCCGACCCCGGCGTGCCGTGCGACGGTCGCGACGGGCACGTCGACGCCTCGTGCTGCGAACAGGCGTCGGGCGGCCTCGACGATCCGGTCGCGGTTCTGGCGGGCGTCGGAGCGCAGCGGTCCGTGATCGTCGTCCCCGCGCTGGTGAGAGAGATCCCTGGCCATCCTTCTCACTCTAGCCGGAAGTGGACGATGCGTTCCGGTTGGCGGGCTACCGTGGGGCCGCGCCAGATCCCCGACACCAGGAGAGACGTCCATGCTGTCCTTGCAGACCCCTCGTGCGCGCCGTTTCGTCACCCGGTTCAACGCCCGCGTGCTCGCGTGGCGGTCGTCGCCGCGCTGGGGCCGTCCGGTGCGTCGTTACCTCACGATCGTCAGCTACACCGGCCGCCGCTCGGGTCGCCGGTTCAGCATCCCGGTGGGCTACCGCCGCTCGGGCGACGTCGTGGTGATCCCGGTCGGCCTGTCCGATGCCAAGTCGTGGTGGCGGAACTTCCTGGGCGACGGCGGCCCGGCGACCGTCGAGCTGGACGGTGCGGTGCGCCCGGGCCACGCGGTCGCGCGGCGTGACGACCGGGGCCGCGTCACGGTGACGCTGCAGCTGACCGCGGAAGGCGGTCGGGACGCCGAGCACGGTGCGGAGGTGCCGGCGACGGCCGCGGAGTAGGTTCGCCTGCATGACGCTGCCGCTGGAGCCGCCGGTCCTGCCCATGCTCGCCCGCTCCGTGGCCGGCGTGCCGGACCAGACCGACGACGGGGCGGGCTGGGTCTACGAGCCGAAGTGGGACGGCTTCCGTGCGCTCGTCTTCCGCGACGGTGACGACGTGCGCCTCGACTCGCGCAACGGCCGCCCGATGCAGCGCTACTTCCCGGAGGTGGTGGACGCGGTCCGTGCGGCGCTGCCTGAGCGGTGCGTGGTCGACGGGGAGATCGTCCTCGCGCGGCCGGGCGACGGCGTGGGCGCGGCGCACCTCGACTTCGACGCCCTGGGCCAGCGCATCCACCCGGCCGACTCACGCGTGCGGATGCTGGCGGCCGAGACACCCGCGAGCCTGGTCGTCTTCGACCTGCTGGCGCTCGGCGACGACGACCTGACCGCCCGTCCGCTGGCCGAGCGGCTCGAGGCGCTCGACCGGCTCGGTCTGGCCGGCCCGCAGGTGCACGCGACGCCGCGCACCACCGACCCGGCCGTCGCGCGGGAGTGGTTCGACGCGTTCGAGGGCGCGGGCCTGGACGGCGTCGTCGCGAAGCCGGCCGACGGCCCCTACCAGCCGAACAAGCGGGCCATGCTCAAGATCAAGCACGCCCGCACGGCCGACGTCGTGCTCGCCGGGTTCCGGCTGCACAAGACGTCGACGCCCGAGCGTCCGCTCATCGGGTCGCTGCTGCTCGGCCTGTACCGGGACGGCGACGACGACGGAGCGCACGAGGGCGGCGACGGCGGCGTCGGCCCGGAGCTGCAGTTCGTCGGGGTCGCGGCGTCGTTCCCGGCAGCGCGGCGCGCGACGCTGCACGACGAGCTGGCGCCGCTCGCCGTCGAGCCCGGCACCCCCGAGGCGGCCGAGCACCCGTGGGCCGACTGGCAGGACCCGGCGGTCGCGGACGGCAGCGCGGGGGAGCGGAGGCCTGGCGCGCAGTCCCGCTGGAGCGCGGGCAAGGACCTGTCGTTCACGCCGCTGCGCATCGAGCGCGTGCTCGAGGTCGGGTACGACCACATGGAGGGCGCCCGGTTCCGGCACACGGCCCAGTTCAAGCGTTGGCGCCCGGACCGGGAACCGGCCTCGTGCACCTACGACCAGCTGGTCGAGCCGGTCGGCTACGACCTGGCCGCCCTCCTGCCCGGCGCACCCGGGACGGCCTGAGCGCCGGCGGCGATGAGTGCCGCCCCGGCGAGGAGTCAGCACGCACATGGGGACACTCAGGTACGGATTGATGAGCTGCTCGCTCGACGGCTACGTCGCCGACGCCGAGGGCGGGTTCGACTGGTCGGCTCCGGACGACGACGTGCACGCCTTCATCAACGACCGCGTCCGCGACGTGTCGACGTTCGTCGTGGGCCGGCACATGTTCGCCACGATGCGCGTCTGGGACGCGTGGCCGGGCGGGCAGGGAGAGGCCGCGGACGAGTTCGCCGAGATCTGGCGCGGGATCGACAAGATCGTCTGCTCGGACAGCCTCGACGCCGTCGACGCGCCGCGCACCACGCTCGAGCCCCGGCTCACCACGGACCGGCTCGCCGAGATCGTGGCGTCGACCGACGGCGTCGTAGAGATCTCGGGGCCGACGACGGCGGCGGAGGCGTTGCGGGCCGGGCTGGTCGACGAGATGACCGTGCGCGTCGTGCCGCACGTCGTCGGATCGGGTCTGCGTCTGCTGCCGGACGGCATGCGGGCCGACCTCGACCGCGCGGAGTGCCGGCCGCTCGGCGACGGGTCGGTCTTCCTGCGCTACACCCGCCGTTGATCGTGTGAGCATGAGACACGCCCTGTTCGGTTCGCCGAACGGGGCGTGTCTCATGCTCACACCGTGCGGTCAGGTGCGGGGGCGGTCCCTGTCGCGGCTGGGCTGCACGCGCTTGGGTTCGCCGGGCTGCTTGGGGTACTCCGGGGGATAGGGCAGGTCGCCGAGGCCGTGCTCCTCCTCGTCGCGCCGCGCGAGGGCGAGCGCCGCGTCGAGGGAGCAGTCGAGCGCGGGGTCGCGGTCGGCGCGCAGGGCCGCGAAAAGGTCGCCCCGCTCGGAGAACCTCGCCGGCACGGTCGTGACGTCGAAGTCGTCCGGGTGGACCTCGCCGACCTCGTCCCACTCCAGCGGCGTCGAGACCGTGGCGCGCTTGTTGGCGCGCACCGAGTACGCCGACGCGATCGTGCGGTCGCGCGCCATCTGGTTGTAGTCGACGAAGATGCGCTCGCCGCGCTCCTCCTTCCACCACTTGGTGGTGACCCGGTCGGGGAAGCGGCGCTCCAGCTCGCGCCCGATGGCGATGGTGGCGCGCCTGGCCTGCTGGAACGACCAGCGGGGCGCGAGCGGCACGAACACGTGGATGCCCCGCCCGCCGGAGGTCTTGGGATAACCGGTGAGGCCCAGCTCGACGAGCAGCTCCCGCAGCTGCGGCGCGACGGCGGCCGCGTCGTCGAAGTCGGTGCCGGGCTGCGGGTCGAGGTCGATGCGCAGCTGGTCGACGGCCTCGACATCGTCGCGCCGCACGGGCCACGGGTGGAACGTGAGGGTGCCGAGGTTGGCCGCCCAGGCGACGACGGCGAGCTCGGTGGGGGCGACCTCGTCGGCGGTGCGCCCGCTGGGGAACGCGATGGTCGCCGTCTCGACGTAGTCGGGCGCTCCCTGGGGGAGGCGCTTCTGGTAGAAGGCGTCGCCGCGGTTGTCGGCACGTGTGGCCATCACGGCCTCCGGCCACCAGCCCTTCGGCCAGCGCTCGAGCGTCGTGGGCCGGTGCAGCAGCGCACCCAGGATGCCGTCGCCCACGGACAGGAAGTACTCGACGAGCTCACGCTTGATGATCGCCGGCCTGCCGCCGAGGGCCGGGAAGACCTCGCGGTCCGGGCTGGAGACGCGCACGGCGCGGCCGTCGGCGTCGAGCTCGACGGCGGGAGCGGCTTTGGCCATGCGCCTCAACCTAGGGCAGCGCGCCCGCTGCCGCACCCAGTGCTCCGGCCAGGGCGGCGCGGGCGCGGTCGAGGACGGTGCGCGCCCGGGGGCGTCCGACGGCGCGTACCCGGCGCTCCAGCAGGCGGCTCGCCTCCTCGAGGTCGACGCCGCACCACCGCACGAGCGCCACGACGCGTGGCGTCGCGTCGTCAGGCGCCAGGTGCAGCGCGAGGTCGACGACGGTCCGTGCCGGGGCGGTGACCCGCACGCCGGCGCGTTCGACCACGTCGTCGCGCAGCAGGGGCGCCTGCCACACGAGGCCCGCGCCCCACACCGTGGGCCGGTAGCTGCCGGCCGGGTAGGTGAGGTCCAGCCGGCCCTCGTCGCCCACGCGGCGCCCGGCATGGACCCAGGCCGCCGTGCGGCCGGCGACGACGGCGCCCGTCGGCACGCCGGTCAGCGTGCCGGCGCGGTCGGCCGCGGTGAGGGGCGTGCCGGTCGCGACGGCGGCGTCGCCCCGCACGACCTCCAGGACGCCGTCGCGCACCAGCACGTCCCAGGCAGCTCGCCCACCGACGTCTGCGGGGGCGCGCAGCGGACGGCGGACCGGGGGCGGGGGCGCGAGGAGGTCGCCGAGCCGCCGGCACACGGCAGGCTCGGCGACCGGGGACGAAGCGACGGGGCCCACGCCCGGGAACCTACCCGGGCGCGGGCCCCGCCCGCCTGCTGCCTGTGGACGACCGGCCGCACGGCGCGGCCACGGGGCTCAGCCGCGCGACTCCTCCGCGGCGCGCACGACCTGCTCCAGCCAGGAGCGACGCGCGGCGATGGAGCCCTCGAGCTCGGACACCCGACGCGCGTCCCCCGCCTCCCGAGCGCGTGCGAGTTCGGCCTCCATACCCTCGATCGCGGACTCGAGCTGCGACGCAGCCCCCTCGGCGCGGGCCCGGGTCTCCGGGTTGGAGCGGTCCCACCGAGCCTGATCCGCGTCGCGGACGGCGGACTCGACCGCGCGCAGGCGCCCCTCGACCCGCTGCAGGTCGCCACGCGGCACCTTGCCGGCCTCCTCCCAGCGCTCCTGGATGTCCCGCAGCGCGCTCTTGGCGGCCTGCAGGTCGGAGACCGGGAGCAGCGCCTCTGCCTGGGCGAGGAGCTCCTCCTTGACCACGAGGTTCTGCGCGTATTCGGCGTCGATGACGGCGTTCTCGGCGTCCCGCGCCGCGAAGAACGCGTCCTGGGCGCCGCGGAACCGTGCCCAGAGCGCGTCGTCGTCCTTCCGGTTGGCGCGGCCCGCCGCCTTCCATCGCGCCATGAGGTCGCGGTATGCGGCCGCGGTCGCGCCCCAGTCGGTGCTGTGCTGCAGCGCCTCGGCCTCGGCCACGAGCTGCTCCTTGGCGGACTTCGCAGCGCTGTTGCGCTGCTCGAGCTCGGCGAAGAAGTGGCGGCGCTCGCGGTCGAACGCCGTACGGGCGTGGCTGAACCGCTTCCAGAGCGACTCCTCCGTCGTCCGGTCGATGCGCGGCCCGTTCCGCTGGGACTCCTTCCACTGCTCGAGCAGGGAACGGAGCTCCTCCCCGGCGGGGCGCCACTGCATCTTGGCGGGGTCGGTCGCGGCGATCTTCTCCGCGGCCTCCACGACGGCGGTGCGTGCGGCGACGGCCTCGGCCTTCGCCGCGACGCGCTCCTGCTCGAGCGCGGACCGACGCTCGGCGGCCACCGAGCGCAGCCCCTCCACGCGCGTCCGCAGCGAGTCGAGGTCCCCGACGGCCGCGGGCTCGGCGGTCTCCTCGGAGAGCTTCGTGAGCGTCTGGTCGATCTCGCGGACCGACAGGTCCGCGGAGGACAACCGCGTCTCGAAGAGGGACACCTTGGCCGCGAGGTCGAGGTAGCGGCGCACGTACAGGCTCATCGCCTCCGCCGTCGGCACCCCCGGGAACTGGCCGACGGCACGCTCACCGGCGGCCTCGCGGACGTACACCGTGCCGTCGTCGTCGACCCGGCCGAAGGCCTCGGCGGCTGCCGCGTCCGCGGCGTCGTGCAGGACGGGCGCGACCGGGGCCACGGGCGCCGCGGCGGCGGGCTCCACGCCGGGCTTCGGCGCCTCCGCCGCCTTCGCGGGGCGTCGGACGGCCGACGGCTTGGGCGTGCCGGCGAGCGCCGACGGCTTCGGGGCCCCCGGCTTCGGGGCGCCAGGCCCGGGCGCGCCGGGCTTCGGCGCTGCCGGGACAGCGGGCGCGGCCGTCTCGGGCGTGGCCGTCGCTGTGGTCTCGTCCGGCGTCGTCTCGTCCGTCGCTGTGGCCTCGTCCGTCGCTGTGGCCTCGTCCGGCGTCGTCTCGTCCGTCGCTGTGGCCTCGCCCGACGTCGTGTCGTCCGACGTCGAGTCGTCAGTCGTCGTCTCGACCGTGGTTGCGGCGTCGGAGGTCGCTGCGCCCGTCTCGGTGGCGTCCGTCGCCGGCGCCTGTGGCGCCGGGGCGGCCGCGGCCGCGGCCGCGGCGTCGTCCGTCGTGTCGCCGGCGGGCTCGGTCCCGGCAGGCGCGGGGGCCTGGTCGTTCTCGGGGGTCGGAGTCTCGGCCTGCTCGGTCTCGACGGCCTCGGGCTGCTCGGGGCCGGTCGAGCCGGGGGTGCTCTCGCTCACTGGGTCTCCACTCCTTCGATGATGACGGGGGTGGCGGGGGAGACTTGGTCCTCCGCCAGGCCCGCGTCAGCGACTGCCTGGACGGCGTCCAGGCCGGACGTCACGGTGCCGAGCACCGTGTACCCACCCGCGGCGTCGGCCGGGATGGTCGAATCCTGGTACACGATGAAGAACTGCGAGCCCATCGACTCGCCGTCGTCGCCCACGCGGGCCATCGCGACCGTGCCCGCGGGGTACACGTCGTCGGCGGGGGCGTTCTCGACCGGGCCGTACGAGTAGCCGGGGTCGCCGGAGCCCGTGCCGGTGGGGTCGCCGCACTGCAGCACGTAGATGCCCGAGGTGGTGAGGCGGTGGCAGGCGGTGCCGTCGTAGTACCCCGCGTCCGCCAGCGACACGAAGCTGGCCACGGCCTGCGGCGCCGCCGCGCCGTCGAGCTCGATCACGACGGGCGACTCGACTCCTCCGGCGCACAGGTCGAGGGTCGCGGTCCAGGTGCGGTCCTCCGCGGCGGACGGGTCCGGCAGCGCGGGGCCGGTGCGGGCCTCCGTCGACGCGGCGGGGCAGTCGCCGGCGGCCTGCGGGCTCGCGGAGGGCGCGTCGTCCGACGGCGAGGCGCCGCCCAGGCCGGAGACCACCAGGGTGCCGCCGACCAGCGCGAGGACGGCGAAGATCGCCACGATCGCCCACGTCCGCCGCCGGCGCGCCCTCGTCTGCGCCCGCCGCGCCTCCCACTTCTCCTGCCGCTTGCGCGCCTGCTCGCGCTCGCGCTTGGTGGCCGCCACCGTCGGGGGCACCTCCTTGGTCGTCCGGTCACCGCACGTCGGATCCGCGTGCGCAGCACAGTCTAGGCGCCGGGGCGCAGGTCACACCCCCGAGCGTCCGGCGCGGGCCGCTAGCGTGTCCACCGTGCAGATCCACCCGGTCCAGATCCACGTGGTCGTCGCCCCCGTCTTCGGCACCAACTGCTGCGTCGTCGCCGTGGGAGGGCCCACCGCCGACGACGGAGCGCCCCGCGACTGCGTGGTGGTGGACGCGGGCGCCGGGGTGGCCGACGACGTGTCGCGTCTCGTGGACGCGCACGGCCTGCGGCCGCGCGCGGTGCTCGCCACGCACGGTCACGTGGACCACACGTGGGACGCCGCGGAGCTGTGCGACCGGTACGACGTGCCGATGCGCCTGGCCGCCGCCGACGCCTACCGGCTCGCCGACCCGTTCGGCACGCTGGGCCTCGTCGCCGCGGGTGGCGGAGCGGGCGGTCACGCGGGCGTGGGGGTCTCCGGCGCCCTGACCGCGGCGCTCGCGGCTGCGGGACGGCGACCGGAGGACTACCGCGCCCCCGGCCGCGTCGAGACCTTCGGGCCGGAACCCGCGACCGGCGAGGTCGAGCTCGCCGCCGGCGCGGTGCGCCTGCACGCCGTCGCCGCCCCCGGGCACACCGAGGGGTCGACCCTGTACGTCCTGGGCGCTGACGACACGGGGCGTGACGCGCCGCGCGGCGGGCCCGGCGCGACGGGGTCGGGCGTCGTCCTCGTCGGCGACGTGCTCTTCGCCGGCGGCGTCGGACGCACGGACCTCCCGGGCGGCGACCCGGCGGTGATGGCGCGCACGCTGCGCGACGTCGTCGCGCGGCTGGACCCCGGCCTCGCCGTCGTGCCCGGGCACGGTCCGGCGACCACCGTCGGCCGCGAGCTGGCCACCAACCCGTTCCTGCGCTGACACGATCGCGCGCCGCGGGGTGCGTGCGCGGGGCGCCGTCCGCGAGGCGGGAGCGGGTGCCGCCGCAGGCGCGTCGTCTGGGAAGATGGGGCGCATGGCACGCCCTACTCCTCTCTCCGGTTTCCCCGAATGGCTCCCCGACGGTCGCGCGGTCGAGCAGCACGTCCTCGACGTGCTGCGGCGCACCTTCGAGCTGCACGGGTTCGCCGGCATCGAGACCCGGGCGGTGGAGCCGCTGGACCAGCTGCTGCGCAAGGGGGAGACCTCGAAGGAGGTCTACGTGCTGCGTCGGCTCCAGGAGGAGGCCGACGGCGAGGAGACGCCGTCCGACCGCTCCGAGAAGCAACTGGGCCTGCACTTCGACCTCACCGTGCCGTTCGCGCGCTACGTGCTGGAGAACGCCGGCCGGCTCGCTTTCCCGTTCAAGCGCTACCAGATCCAGAAGGTGTGGCGCGGGGAGCGCCCGCAGGACGGCCGGTTCCGCGAGTTCGTGCAGGCGGACATCGACGTCGTGGGCGCCGGCGAGCTGCCGTACCACTTCGAGGTGGAGCTGCCGCTCGTCATGGCGGAGGCGCTCGGCGCGCTGCGTGACGTCGGCGTCCCCGAGGTCCGCATCCTCGTGAACAACCGCAAGGTGGCGGAGGGCTTCTACCGCGGCCTCGGGCTCGACGACGTCGAGGGCGTGCTGCGCCAGGTCGACAAGCTCGACAAGATCGGTCCCGAGGCCGTGGCCGACCTGCTGGTCGCCGAGCAGGGCGCCACCCCCGAGCAGGCCAAGGCCTGCCTCGAGCTCGCGGCGATCGCCGGCCAGGACGTCGCGGTCGTCGAGCGCGTGCGCTCGCTCGCGGCGTCCTACGACGCCGTCACCGAGCTGCTCGAGACCGGCCTGGGCGAGCTCGGGGCGCTGATCGAGGCGGCCGCCCGGCGCGCGCCCGGCGTCGTCGTCGCCGACCTCAAGATCGCGCGCGGCCTCGACTACTACACCGGCTCGGTGTACGAGACCGTCCTGGTGGGCCACGAGCAGCTCGGCTCGATCTGCTCGGGCGGCCGGTACGACACGCTCGCGTCCGACGGCAAGAACACCTACCCGGGCGTCGGCCTGTCGGTCGGCGTGTCCCGGCTGGTGTCGCGGCTGCTCGCGGCGGGCCTGGTCACGGCGACGCGCGGCGTCCCGACCGCCGTGCTCGTCGCGGTCGCCGACGAGGAGTCGCGCCCGCAGTCCGACGCCGTCGCCGCCGCCCTGCGCGGCCGCGGCGTCCCCGCCGACGTCGCGCCCTCCGCCGCGAAGTTCGGCAAGCAGATCAAGTACGCCGACCGTCGCGGCATCCCGTTCGTGTGGTTCCCCGCCGCGGCCGGCGAGGACGGTGAACCCGTCGCCGGCCCGCTGCTGGGGCAGGTCAAGGACATCCGGTCCGGCGACCAGGCCGACGCGGACGCGGCGTCGTGGGAGCCGCCCGCCCAGGACCTGTGGCCGAGGGTCGTGCCGGCGGGGGAATGAGGGGCGGGCGCTCCGGCTCAGCCCTGGATGAGGGCGAGCACGTTGCCCGCCGGGTCGCGGATCCAGCCGATGGTCGGGCCCTGCCGGGGGTCGTCGCTGCGCACGACACCGTCGGCGTCGTGCGCGAAGCCGGGGTAGCGCACGAGGTCCACGCCGCCGGTGTGCAGCGCGCTCGCCGCCTCGGCCACGTCCGGCACGACGAGGTTCAGGACGGTGTGGCCGGCGGGGACGTGCGCGTCGCCCTTGGGGTACACGAACACGGGCGTCCCGCCCGTGACGTCGAGCTCGAGGCCCATGGGCGTGCGCCGGACCGTCAACCCGACGGTGTCGCGATAGAACGCCTCGGCGGTGTCCAGGTCGTCGACGGAGTAGCTGCTGAACGCGCGCTGCACGGTGATCATGGTGTCTCCTTCGGACGTGGTCCCCGGGCCGGGGCCGGGTCTGTCCGGGTGGACCGGGGCACGCGGGCGAACTGAGCGGTGCGGAGGCGCGGCCGCGTCCGGACGCCCTCGGCGAGCGCCCGGCGACGTGTGCGACCGTGGACGGCATGCCGACGCGAGTTCACCTTCACGTGGGGGCGCCGAAGTCCGGCACGACCTACCTGCAGTCGCGCCTGTACGCCAACCGCCGCGCGCTGCGCCGGCACGACGTCTCCTACCCGGCCGGCCGGCTCGGTGACCCGCGGGCGCAGTACTGGGCGGCCCTCGAGGCGACCGCGGCCGACCACGGGGTCGACCAGCGGCGGGTCCGCGGCGCCTGGGCGCGCCTGGTGCGCGGGATCCGCCGGACGAGCGGCGACGTCGTCGTCAGCCACGAGGTGCTCGCCGCCGCGACGCCCCAGCAGGCGGACCGCGTCCTCGCCGACCTCGCGTCCACCGGGGCGGAGGTCCACCTGGTCCTCACGGCCCGCGACCTGGCGCGGGAGCTGACGAGCGGCTGGCAGGAGACGCTCAAGTTCGGCTCGAAGGCGTCGTTCGCGACCTACCTCGCGAACGCCCGCGACGGGAGGTCGGCGTTCATGGAGGGGTTCGACCCCGTCCGCGTGCTCACGACCTGGGGCGCGCGGCTGCCGGCCGAGCGGATCCACGTCGTGACCGCCCCGCCGGCGGGCGGGCCGCCGGACCTGTTGTGGCTCCGCTTCCTGGACGCGGTCGGCGTCCGGCCGTCGTGGGCGCCGCGCGAGGCGTCCCGGGCCAACGAGTCGGTCGGCGTCGCCGAGGCGCAGCTGCTGCGCCGGCTCAACCACCGGCTCGGGGATGGCGCGCGACGCGGGGGCGAGTACTCGCTGCTGGTCGACGGCATCGTGGTGGGCGAGGCGCTCGCGCCGCGGGCGTCGGCGCGGATCACGCTCGGCCCCGAGGACCATCCGTGGGTCGCCGCGCGCAGCGACGAGTGGATCCGCTGGCTGCGCGAGCGGGAAGTGCAGGTGCACGGCGACCTGGACGACCTCCGCCCGGCGCCTCCCGACCCCGGCTGGACGGACCCGGACGCGCCCGTTCCCCGGCAGGTCGCGGACGCAGCAGTGGACGTCATGGAGACCCTCCTCGAGGAGGTGCGGCGGCGGCCCCGGCCGGTGCTGCAGCGCGCGCGACGTGCCCTGGCACGGCTCTGGCGCTGAGCAGGGCGCTCCCGCGTTGACTCCCAAGTCGTACACGTGTTCGAATGGGCGGGTGAGATGGGACGGTCAGGCGGTCGGGGCGGACGACGGCGCGCTGCCCGGGCTGGAGCGCGCGGGCCTGGCGCGGCTGGGCCTGGTACGCAGCGTGAAGACGCCCGAGTTCGCGGGGGTGACCTTCCACGAGGTCATGTCCAAGAGTGCCCTGTCGAAAGTGCCCGCGGCGTCGCGCATGCCCTTCGGCTGGACGGTGAACCCGTACCGCGGATGCAGTCATGCTTGCCGCTACTGCACTAGTCCCGACACCTTGGTCATGATGGCCGACGGGCGCCAGAAGCCGATCAGAGACCTTCGGGTGGGCGAACGGATCGTCGGCACCGAGTCGCGTGGCAAGTACCGCCGCTACGTCCAGACCGAGGTGCTCGCATGGTGGGCGACGCGTCGGCCCGCCCACCGCGTGACGCTGGCCGACGGAACCGAGATCGTCGCGAGCGGCGACCACCGCTTCCTCGTCAGCGGTCGGGGGTGGAAGCACGTCGCCAGCGCGCTGCCGGGCGACGCTCAGCGGCCCTACCTCACCACCAACAATTCCCTCATGGGGTTCGGGACCGGGCCGCGGCCGAGTGTCCTCGAGCTTCCGGAGAGCTCGCCCGAGTATCGCCGGGGATACCTGACCGGGATGATCCGGGGCGACGGCATGCTGTTCGAGAAGAACTACGAGCGGCCCGGCCGGACAGGGCGGGTGACGCATTTCCGCCTGGCGCTCGTTGACGCCGAGGCCCTGGAACGGTCGACGGAGTACCTCGCCCTGGAAGGCATCCGTGTCCATCGCCGACCGTTCAGCCCGGCCACACCGGCCCGGCGCCCCATGGACGCCATCCACACGGCACGGCGGGCGGACTACCGCGCGATCCGCTCGATCATCGACTGGCCGGTGAACCCGTCCGTCGAGTGGAAGCGAGGTTTCCTCGCAGGCATCTTCGATGCCGAGGGCTCGTGCTCGCGCGGCATCCTGCGCATCGCGAACAAGGACGAGGAGATCCTCTCCCGTACGAGCGGCGCGATGGACGCGCTCGGCATCTCGAACGTGCGGGAGCGCGCCCGCGAGGGCGGCGTCGCCACGATTCGCGTGATCGGCGGAATGTCAGCGCGTCAGCGGTTCTTCCGGACTACCCGGCCCGCGATCTCGCGCAAGCTCGGGATTCTCGGAACCGCCGTCAAGACGTCGTGCGACCTTCGGGTGGTGAGCGTGGAAGACCTGGGGTTCGAGCAGGAGATGATCGACATCACGACGGGCACCGGCGACTTCATCGCCAACGGCGTCGTCTCGCACAACTGCTTCGCGCGGCCCACGCACGAGTACCTCGACCTCGACGCGGGCAAGGACTTCGACTCCGAGGTCGTGGTCAAGATGAACGTCGACCAGGTCCTGCGCGCGGAGCTTGCGAAGCCGTCCTGGCGGCGCGAGCCCGTCGCGCTGGGCACGAACACCGACCCGTACCAACGGGCCGAGGGGCGCTACCGGCTCATGCCGGGGATCATCGGGGCGCTCGCGGACTCCGGCACGCCGTTCTCGATCCTCACCAAGGGCACCCTCCTTCGCCGGGACCTGCCGCTGATCGCCGAGGCCGCGCAGCGGGTCGAGGTCGGGCTGGGGGTCTCGCTGGCCTTCGTCGACGATGAGCTGCAGCAGGCCGTGGAACCGGGGACGCCGACGCCGCGGGCCCGGCTCGACCTGATTCGGGCCGTCCGGGCCGCGGGGCTGCCGTGCGGCGTCATGGTGGCGCCCGTGCTGCCGTGGCTGACCGACTCGCGGGACCACCTGCGCCGGCTCCTCGACGCGGTCGCGGACGCCGGCGCGACCGGCGTCACCGTGGTGCCGCTCCACCTCAAGCCCGGCACGCGTGAGTGGTACCTGCAGTGGCTCGAGCGGGACCACCCGCGCGTCGTCGCGGGCTACGAGCGGGTGTTCGCCCGCGGCACCTACGCCCTGGAGGCCTACCGGCAGTGGTTGTGGGACCGGGTGCAGCCCCTGCTCGACGAGCGCGGCTTCGGCTCGTCGGGCCACCGGGCACGGTCGGGCGCGACCGGCCGCTTCCACGACGAGCTGCGGCCGCACGACGAGGGCGACTATCCCGCCGGCTCGATCGTGGAGCCGACGGGCGGCGCGCTCCCGGGCATGTCGCCCGACGGCGCGGGGCTGGAGGTGGCGGGTGCGGGCGTCGAGCAGGTGCTCTTCTGAGCGCCCCCCACGGTCAGCGCAGGAACGAGAACCAGAGGACGAAGCAGCAGATCAGGAACATCCCCGTCGCGTTGACGAAGAAGTTGCGCCCGAAGTCTCGGGCCCGCACGTGGAACGTGAGGGCGACGACGAAGTAGGCGACCAGCGCCACCGACGTGACCGCACCGAGCACGGGTATCCAGATGCCGGCGACGAGGCCGACCGCCGCGGCGGCCTTGAGCCAGGGCGTCACCCACCACCAGCGCTCGGGAAAGTTCACGTCGCGGAAGCACTGGGCGATGAACGCCACGGGCTTGACGCACAGGAGCGCGTCGCCGGCGCTGATGATCGCCAGGACGACGACCGGCCAGACGGGGTCGGGGAGCCACCGCATGCGGCAACCGTACCGGCGCTCGGCACGACGGACGACGCGTCAGCCGACCGGGCGCACCCGCAGGATCTCGGTACGGGAGATCGCGCGGTCGCGCACGTCGAGCCGAGCCTGCCGCTCGGGGTCGGCCAGGTAGTTCGCGAGCGCCTCCTCGTCGGGCATCTCGATGAGCTGCACCTCGGTGGGCTGCACCGCGCCGTGCGCCGCGTCGTCCGTGTGCGCGACGTTCGTCACGCGCTGCAGCACCCGGCCACCGTGCCGGGGGACGAGGGCGAGCACCTCGGTCTCGTAGTCCGCAAGGGCCGGGGCCTCGCCGTCCGCCGCCCACAGCAGCACGCACAGGGTGATCGCCATCGTTCGCCTCCCGTCGGAGGACCGGGCCGCCGTGGACCGGTCGTGGGCCCGATCCTGTCAGGCCTGCGCCAGCCGTGGGGGGAACCCGCCCGTGGCGACCGGTCCCCAGCGCTCGATCGTGACCTGCACGAGCGACTTGCCCTGGCGCACCATCGCCTCGCGGTACTCGTCCCAGTCGGGGTGCTCCTCGCCCGCGGCGACGCGGTAGTACTCGACGAGCGGCTCCACGGAGTCGGGCGCGTCCAGCACCTTCGCCGTGCCGTCGACCTGCACCCAGGCGTCGTCGAAGTCGTCGCCGAGGGCCAGGAACGACGCCTGCGGGCGGCGGCGCAGGTTCAGCGCCTTGGCCCGGTCGGGGTACGTGGAGATCACCACCCGCCCCTGGCCGTCGACGCCGTAGGTGACGGGGCTGAGCTGCGGCGTGCCGTCGCCGCGGGTCGTGACGAGCACGCCGTGCCGCCTCGCGCGCAGGAACTCCAGCAGCTCGTCGCGCTCGACACGCGTGGTGGTCGCGATCCGGGGGGCCATCGGCAGGCTCCTGTCGTTCGGGAGGCGGGACCGGTCCACCCTGGCACGAATCCGGTGGCGGGGCGGCCGGGCCCAGCGACTAGACTTCCCAGGGCGCGCGGCCCACCTGAGCGGGCGCGCGCACGACACCCGAACCCGAAAGGACTTCTCCGTGCTCCGCACCCATCCGGCCGGCTCCCTGCGGGCCGAGCACATCGGTCAGACCGTCACCCTCACGGGCTGGGTCGACCGGCGCCGGGATCACGGGGGAGTGGCCTTCATCGACCTGCGCGACGCCTCGGGCATCTCCCAGGTCGTCATCCGTGACGAGGCCGTCGCGCACCCGCTGCGCGCCGAGTTCGTCCTGCAGGTCACGGGCGAGGTGGGCGGGCGCCCGGAGGGCAACGCCAACCCGAACCTCGCCACCGGCGAGATCGAGGTCGTCGCCAAGGACGTCGTCGTGCTCAACGAGTCGGCCCCGCTGCCGTTCCAGGTCTCGACGGCGCTCGCGGACACCGAGACGATCGGCGAGGAGGCCAGGCTCAAGCACCGCTACCTCGACATCCGCCGCCCGGCGCAGGCGAACGCGCTGCGCCTGCGCTCGAAGGCCAACGCGGCCGCGCGCCGCGTGCTGGACGAGCACGACTTCGTCGAGGTCGAGACGCCCACGCTGACGCGCTCGACGCCGGAGGGCGCCCGCGACTTCCTCGTGCCCGCCCGCCTGGCGCCGGGCTCCTGGTACGCGCTGCCGCAGAGCCCGCAGCTGTTCAAGCAGCTCCTCATGGTCGGCGGCCTCGAGCGCTACTACCAGATCGCCCGCTGCTACCGCGACGAGGACTTCCGCGCCGACCGGCAGCCCGAGTTCACCCAGCTGGACGTCGAGCTGAGCTTCGTCGACCAGGACGACGTGATCGCGCTGGCCGAGCAGATCCTCGTCGCGCTCTGGAAGCTGATCGACGTCGAGATCCCGACGCCGATCGCGCGCATGACGTTCGCCGAGGCGATGCGCCTGTACGGGACGGACAAGCCCGACCTGCGCTTCGGCAACTCGCTCGTGGAGCTGACCGACTACTTCGCGCAGACGCCGTTCCGGGTCTTCCAGGCCGAGTACGTGGGCGCGGTCGTCATGACGGGCGGGGCGTCGCAGCCGCGCCGCCAGTTCGACGCGTGGCAGGAGTGGGCCAAGCAGCGCGGCGCCAAGGGTCTCGCGTACGTGACGTTCGCCGAGGACGGCACGCTGGGCGGCCCGGTCGCGAAGAACCTGTCCGACGCCGAGCGCGACGGCCTCGCCGCCGCGACGGGCGCCCAGCCGGGCGACGCGGTCTTCTTCGCCGCCGGCAGGACGGCAGCGAGCCGGGCCCTGCTCGGCGCGGCGCGCGTGGAGATCGCCGAGCGCACCGGCCAGATCGACGAGGACGCCTGGGCGTTCGTGTGGGTCGTGGACGCGCCGCTGTTCAAGCCGACCGGTGAGGACGACGACGTCGACCTGGGGCACTCCGCCTGGACGGCCGTGCACCACGCGTTCACGTCGCCCAAGCCGGAGTGGGTGGACAGCTTCGAGTCCGACCCCGCGAACGCACTGGCGTACGCCTACGACATCGTCTGCAACGGCAACGAGATCGGCGGCGGCTCGATCCGTATCCACCGCCGTGACGTGCAGGAGCGCGTCTTCGACGTCATGGGCATCGGCCACGACGAGGCGCAGGAGAAGTTCGGCTTCCTGCTCGACGCCTTCAAGTTCGGCGCCCCGCCGCACGGCGGCATCGCGTTCGGCTGGGACCGCATCGTCGCGCTGCTGACGAAGTCCCCGTCGATCCGCGACGTCATCGCGTTCCCGAAGTCGGGCGGCGGCTACGACCCGCTCACCGACGCGCCGGCGCCGATCACACCCGAGCAGCGCAAGGAGGCCGGGGTGGACGCCGAGCCTCCGGCCTCGCAGGAGTGACGCTCGCGCTCGACGCGCTCCACCCGCACGCGCTCGCCCCGGTCACGCAGGTGGCCGGGGTGCGCCTGTCTCCCCGCTGGGCAGCCCATCCCGTGGTCGTGGCCGAGCACGCGGCCGACGGGTGGGTCGCCAGCCACGCCTGGTGCGACGCCGACGCGTTCGTCGTGCGCCTGCGCTGGCGCGAACGCATCGACGGCGGGCGCCCGTTCGCCGTCGAGCACGACGCGTCCGGCGTCAGCGTCCTGGCCGTGGGCAGCGCCGAGGGTGCGGCGCGCCTCCTGATCGCTGCCGACGCGGGGCTGCAGGCCGCCGGCACGGCGCTGGGCCCGGTGGTGCGCGCGTCGGTGCCGCGAGGCACCCACGCCGTCCTGGCGGCCCAGGCACCGCCGGACGGCGGCGTCCCCGTCCCGTTCGACCGGCCCCCGTTCGACGCGTGGGACTGGTTCTGCGCGACCGCGCCGCCGGCCGCCCAGCCGGGTGAGGGCCGGGTCGCGGAGCTGGTCGGCCCGCAGGCGCGGGCGGAGGCGGCGGCGTGCCTGCGGGCCGCGAACCCGCACGGCGAGCTGCCCGTCGACGAGCCGCGCTCGCGCTGGTGGGGCTGGCGCGACCAGGACGGCGTGGTGCGCGGCGTTGCCGGGGCGTCGCGCCGGGTCCCGGGCCGGCCGTGGGTGCTCGGGTCGATCGGCACCGACCCGGCCTGGCGGGGCCGGGGGATCGCCGCCGCGGTGACGGCCGCGGCCACCCGCGCCGGCCTCGCCGAGGTGCCCATGGTCACCCTGGGCATGTACGCCCACAACGACGCCGCCCGCCGCGTCTACCAGCGGCTCGGCTTCGGGCTCGGGCAGGAGTTCGAGAGCTCCCGCCCCTGACGCCGGCGGCGTCGGTGGCGGGCATGGGCATCCTCTGGACCACCTCAAGTGGGTGTCGCCGTGGCGTCGGCCGACGTCATGATGGCCGTGCGACGACGACGTCGGGGGGCGTCGTCGCACGCCTGGAACCATGACGACGCGAGCAGAGGTGAGGACTTTCCCATGCGCATCCTGGTGACCGGGGGCGCGGGCTACCTGGGCTCGCACACGGTGGTGGCGCTGGTCGAGGCGGGCCACGACGTGGTCGTGGTCGACGACCTCTCCCGCGGGAACCCGGTGGCGGTGTCCCGGGCCGAGGTGCTCACGGGGCAGCGGATCCCGCTGCACGCCGTCGACGTCGCCGACATCGACGCCCTCGAGCGCATCTTCGACACCGAGCGGGTCGAGGCCGTCGTCCACCTCGCGGGCCGGCGGACGACCGGGTCGCGCGCGCAGGGGCCGCTGGACTTCTACGAGACGAACCTCGGCGCGACGTTCACGCTGCTGCGGTGCATGGTCTGGTACGGCGTCGACCGGCTCGTGGCGGCGTCGTCGGCGGCCGTGTACGGCGCCCGCGCTCGCGTGCCGTCCCGCGAGGACCAGACCGTGCGGACGGACTCCCCGTTCGGGCGGGCAGCCGGCATGACGGAACAGGTGCTGGCCGACGTGGCCCACGCGCAGCGCGGCCTGCGCGTCGGGATGCTGCGCTGCTTCACCACCGCGGGTGCCCACCCGTCCGGGACGATCGGCGAGCCCGCGGCCCGGGGCGAGGGGCTGCTCACGGCGATGGGGCAGGTGGCGCTCGGCCTGCGCGAGCGTCTGGACGTGCGCGGCGGTGACCACCCCACCCCGGACGGGACGCCGATGCGTGACGTCGTGCACGTCGACGACGTCGCGGCGGGGTTCGTGGCGGCGCTCGGTGCCCTCGACGAGACCGACGGGCCGTTCTCGGTCTGGAACGCGGGCTCCGGGCGGCCGGCGAGCGTCCTGGACGTGCTGCGCACGTTCGAGACCGTCACGGGGCACCGCGTGCCCTACCGCACGGTGGCCGCGCCGGCGGGCACGGCCGCGGTCTCCTACGCGGACCCCGCGCTGGCCGAGGACGAGCTGGGCTGGCGGCCCGTGCGCGACCTCGTCGACATCTGCGCCGACCACTGGCGCTGGCAGTCGCGGAACCCGGCGGGGTACCCCGGGTTGATCGGCGGCGAGCGGCCGTGGCGGGGTGGCGTGGGGCACCGCCTGCGGCTGGTGTCACCGTCCGCGCCGTGGGGCGCCTGACCCGCCCCCCGCGCCGTCGGCGGGTCAGCCCTTGGTCTCGCGGTAGTACTGCAGCGCGCCAGGGTGCAGCTCGACGGGCTCGGTGAAGATGGCGCGTGCCCGGTCGAGGTGCGCGGCGGCCGGTACGGTCTCGGCCACCTGTGACCGGGCGTCGAAGAGGGTCGCCACGAGCACGCGCGCCACCGGGTCCGGCATGTCGGCGCGCACCACCAGGAAGTTCGGCACGGCGAGGGTGGCGATCTCGCGCGTGGAGCCGTACATCCCCTGTGGCACGACGCCGTGCCGGTAGCCGCTGCCGTGCCGGTCGCGCACCTCCTCGACGAGGTCGCCGAGCGGGACGAGCCGGATCGGCTGCTCGTCCGCGAGCCCGTCGAGGCCCGGGGTGCGCAGCCCACCGGACCAGAAGAAGGCGTCGACGTCGCCGCTCCGCAGCGCGTCGATCGACTCGCCGAGCCCGAGCGCCCGGGCGTCCAGCGCGTCGCCGTCGACCCCGGCCGCGGTGAGCAGCCGATGGGCGATGAGGGCCGTCCCGGACTGCGACGCGCCGAGCGAGACGACGTGGCCCCGCAGGTCGTCGATCGTCCGGATGTCCGAGTCGGCGCGCACGACCAGGTGGACGAAGTCGTCGTACACGCGCGCCAGGGCACGCAGGGGCACCGGTTCGGGGAAGTCGCCGCGCCCGGCGACCGCGTCCGCGACCGCGTCCGCCGCGCTGAACCCCACCTGGGCGCTGCCGTCCGCCAGGCGCTGCAGGTTCTCGATCGAGCCGCCGGAGTCGAGCACCTCGACCGGCACGCCGTCCTGCTGGCTCAGGACGTCGCCGACGGCGGCGCCGTACCCGTGGTAGATCCCGGACGCGCCGCCCGTCGTGACCACGAGCGACGCGGGCCGTTCGCCCGCCCAGGGGTCGCCGCCGCGGCGACCCAGCGCGCCCCCGAGCACGAGCGCGGCCACCACCGCGACGAGGACGGCGACCACGGCGACGGTGACCGCCCGTCGCGACGCCCGCCGCCGGTCGGCCGTACCCGCTGCGGCCGGCGTCATCGGGATCATCCTCGGCACGCGATCACTCCTCGATCTCACGGTCGGCGACCCCACGGTCGGCGATCCCGTCGTCACCGGCGGGCTCGGGCGGCCCGTCGAGGCGGGGCAGCCGCAGCCGCACGCGCAGCCCGCCGCCGTCGGGCAGCTCGAGGCCGAGCGTCCCGTCCCCGGCGGCGAGCAGCTCGGCGGAGATCGCGAGGCCGAGGCCCGATCCGCGCACCCCGCCGTGCCCGGGGCTGCGCCAGAACCGTTCGGTGAGGTGGTCGAGCTGGTCGGCCGGGACGCCGGGCCCGTGGTCGCGGACCACGACCTCGACGGCGTCCGGCCGGGCCGCGACCGCGACCTCGACGGGCTCGCCGCGCGGCGCGAACTTCACGGCGTTGTCCAGCACCGCGTCGAAGGCGCACTCGAGCGCGGTGGCGTCCGCGCGCGCCCACGCCGGCCCACCGGGCAAATCGAGCACCACGGGCCGTCCCGGGGCGAGCGTCCGCCACGAGGAGACGCGCCGCTCCACCAGGCCGGCGACGTCGAGCGGGCGTACCCCGGTGCCGCGGTCGGCGTCGTCGGCCAAGAGCAGGAGCGCGTCGAGGATCTGCTTCATCCGGACCGCCTCGGCGCGGACGTGCGCGACCTCGTCGGCGTGCTCGGGCCCGGTGGTGAGGGCGAGGTCCTCGATCCGGAGCATGAGCGCGCCCAGGGGGTTGCGCAGCTCGTGCGAGGCGTTGGAGACGAACTCCTGCTGGCGGCCCATGAGGTGCTCGACGCGCGCAGCCATCTCGTTGAACCGGGTGACGACGGCCCGCAGCTCCGGCGGGCCGGTCGACGGCGGGATGCGGGCGTCGAGCCGCCCGGCGCCGATCTCGACCATCGCCCGGTCCACCGCCGCGACGGGTCGCAGCACCCACCCGGCCGTGCGGTGGGCGATCAGGGCCGCCAGCAGGCACAGGAGGAGCCCGCCGGCGGCGAGCATCCCCCAGCTCAGCCAGATGCCGCGCGACAGGTCGCGGGCGTCGGACACGGTGACGACGGCGCCGACCAGGTCACCGCCGTCGAACACCGGCTCGGCGACGACCACCTGGTCGACCGTCCACGGCAGCGGTCCGGTGCGCAGCTCGCTGCGTCGGCCCGCGAGGGCCGCCGCGCGCTCGTCGACGTCCGCGGCGTCGAGCCCGTTGGTCGCCCAGGTGGCGCCTGCCTGGTCGAGGACGGCGGCGTCGATCCCGTAGACGTCGCGGTAGCGCTCGAGGTCGCCGGCGACGATCGCGGGGTCGTCGGCGAGGAGCGACTGCCGTGCGGTGATGACGAGGTAGCCGGTGTCCGCGAGCCGGTCGAGGAAGACGGCCTGCTGGTCGGCGCGGGCGACGCTGGCGGCGTACGCCGTGCCGACGACGGCGAGCACGAGCAGCAGCGGGACGTACAGGATCACGGCGAGACGAGTGCGCACGGCGGCCTCAGGGACGGCCCGGCACGCGGTACCCGACGCCGCGCACGGTCTGCACGACGTCGACCGGGCTACCGGCGGCATCGGCGAGCTTGCGGCGCAGGGACGCCACGTGGACCTCCAGGGTGCGGCCGAGCCCCTTCCAGCTCGACCCCCACACCTCGCGCAGGATCTGCTCCCGGGGGAGGGCCACGCCCGCGTGCCGGGCCAGCAGCGCGAGCAGGTCGTACTCCTTGCGCGACAGCGGGACGGGCGCCCCGCGCGGGTCGCGGACCTCGTGGCCGGCGAGGTCGACGGTGAACCCGCCGACGTCGAGGCTCGGGGCCCGGGTGGGCTCGTCCCGCTCGCGGGCGCGGCTGCGGCGCAGCACGGCGTCGATGCGGGCGAGGACCTCGGGCACGTCGTAGGGCTTGGTCACGTAGTCGTCGGCGCCCAGGCGAAGGCCGCGCACGCGGGCGTCGAGCCGGGTGCGGGCGGTGACCATGATGACCGGCACGTCCGAGACGGCCCGGATGCGGCGGCAGACCTCGAAGCCGTCAATGTCGGGCAGGGTGAGGTCCAGGAGCACGAGGTCCGTGCCCGGCCCCAGGGCGCCGAGCGCGGCCGCGCCGTCCGGGGCGTGCACCACCTCGAAGCCGTGCCGGCGCAGGACGGACACGAGCGCCGCCGCGACGTGCTGGTCGTCCTCCACCACCAGCAGGCGCATGTGTCCCACCTCACTCCCGTCCGGCGTCCGAGGGTAGCGGAGCGGAGGCCGTCGCGGCGCCTCGCCCCAGATCCGTGCCGTCCGGGCCCGCGTGGCCGCGATCAGCGGGGACGCGCGTCGGCGAGGTAGCCGTCGGGGCGCACCAGCAGGGTGCTCGGCAGGCCGTCGGCGCGCACGACGACGACCCGGTCGGCGACGTCGGTCTCCCCGGGGGCGGCCGGCAGGTCCGTCGACGAGGCGACCCCGGGCCGTACGAGGACGAAGCGGCCCGCGCGGAGCGCCTCCGCCAGCCGGGTACCGGCGGTGCCGGCGGGGCCGCCGCGGCCGTCGGCGAGCGGGAGGTCGGGGACGCGGTGCCCGGCGCGGCGGTGCGCGCCCGGGGGAGCGTCGTACGCCACGCCGACGGCGGAGATCGTCGCGGCGGCGCGGCGCCGCGCCGCCGGGACCCGGGACAGGGCGGTCGTGAGCACGACGCGGGCGGCGGCGGCGAACGGGCCCGGGCGGGTGGCGAGCCGCAGGATGGTGCCGCTGGCCCGCAGCACCTGCGCGCCGACGGGATGCCGCTCGGACTGGTAGCCGTCGAGCAGCGCGGGCTCGGCGCCGCGGGTGACGGCGGCGAGCCGCCAGGAGAGGTTGGCCGCGTCCTGCAGGCCGGTGTTCATGCCCAGCCCGCCGGCGGGGCTGTGCGCGTGCGCGGCGTCGCCGGCGAGCAGGACCCGCCCCGCGCGGTAGGTCGGCGCCTGGCGCTCGTCGGCGGCGAACCGGTCGGCGAACCGCAGGTCGTGCATGCCGTGGTCGTCGCCCAGCGTCGCGCGGGCGACGGCGCGGACCTCGTCCAGCGTGACCGGCCGGTCGGGCTGCTCCTCGCCGGCCCAGCCGATGAACCGGTACCAGCCGTCGCCGAACGGTGCGAGGAAGCCGAGGGCGCCGCGCGCGGTCGCGACCGTCAGCACGTCGGGCGGGGGCGTCGCCAGGCGCACGTCGGCCAGGATCATCGCGCGGATCACCGTCTCGCCGGGGAACGGGATGCCGACCGCGTCGCGCACCGTGGAGCGCACGCCGTCCGTGCCGACGAGCCAGGGCGCGCGCAGGCTGACCGCGGACCCGCCCCGGCTCGTGGGCCCGGGCGCCGCGACCGCCTCGGCGGTGACCCCGCCGGCGTCCTGCGCGACGCCGGTCACGCGGACCTCGTGCCGGAACCGGACGCCGGCGTCCTCGGCGCGCCGACGCAGCAGCCTCTCCACCTCGTACTGTGGCGTGACGAGGACGAACGGGAACCGGCTCGGCAGCCCGTCCAGGCGCACCTCGAGCCGGTCGAAGAGCCGCACGGAGTCCACCCGCTGCCCGGTGGCCACGAGGGCGTCGGCCAGGCCGCGCGCGTCCAGCGTCTCGAGGCTGCGCGCGTGCACCGCGAACGCCCGCGTGAGGTTGCTCAGCCCGGCCGGCCGCCGGTCGACGACGACGGTGCGCACCCCCGCGGTCGCGAGGTCGCCCGCCAGCAGCAGCCCCGTCGGGCCCGCCCCGACGACGATCACGTCGGCGTCAGCCTCTCGGCCGCCGGAGGCAGGTCGGTCCCGGTCCACCCTGTCCACCTCTCGTCGCCCAGCCCTCTCGTCGGGCCCACTGTGGCGGCCGACGGCGGTCCTCGCCTGTCGGACGCGGTCCGTAGGCTGGGCGCATGGACCTGTTCGACGCGGTGACCACCGGAACCAAGGGGACCCCGGTGACCGCCCGGCCGGGCCCCGGCGCGCCCCTGGCGGTGCGGATGCGGCCCGCCACCCTCGACGAGGTCGCCGGCCAGGGGCACCTGCTCGTCGCGGGGTCGCCGCTGCGCCGGCTCGTGGAGCCGGTCGACGAGGCCGCGCGGCGGGCGGCGCCGGGCTCGGTGATCCTCTGGGGCCCGCCGGGCGTCGGCAAGACCACGCTCGCCTATCTGGTCGCGACCGTCTCTGGCCGCCGGTTCGTCGAGCTCTCCGCGGTGACGGCGGGCGTCAAGGACGTGCGCCAGGTGATCGAGGACGCGCGCCGCCGCCTCGTCGCGGGCGGCGAGGAGACGGTGCTGTTCATCGACGAGGTGCACCGGTTCTCCAAGACCCAGCAGGACGCGCTGCTGCCCAGCGTCGAGAACCGGTGGGTGACCCTGGTCGCCGCCACCACCGAGAACCCGTCGTTCTCCGTGAACTCCCCGCTGCTGAGCCGGTCGCTGCTGCTCACGCTCAGGCCGCTCACCGAGGACGACGTGCGGACGCTCGTGCGGCGCGCCGTGGCCGACGAGCGCGGGCTCGCCGGCACCGTCGAGCTCGCGGACGACGCCGAGACCCAGCTGCTGCGCATGGCGGGCGGCGACGCGCGCAAGGCCCTGACGATCCTCGAGGCCGCCGCGGGCGCGGCGCTCGCCGACGCCCCGGTCGCCGGCAGCGAGGCGGTGGTCGTCGACCTCGCGACCGTCGAACGGGCGGTCGACGTCGCCGCGGTGCGCTACGACCGCGACGGCGACCAGCACTACGACGTCGTCTCGGCGTTCATCAAGTCGATCCGCGGCTCCGACGTGGACGCGGCGCTGCACTACCTGGCCCGGATGGTCGCCGCGGGGGAGGACCCGCGGTTCATCGCTCGCCGGCTGGTGATCTCGGCCGCGGAGGACGTCGGCATGGCCGACCCGTCCGCGCTGCAGACGGCGGTCGCCGCGGCCCAGGCCGTCCAGCTCATCGGCATGCCCGAGGGCCGGATCGTGCTCGCCGAGGCGGTGGTGCACCTGGCGACGGCGCCCAAGTCGAACGCCGCGTACCTCGGCGTCGACGCGGCGCTCGCGGACGTGCGGGCCGGCCGGGCGGGCGTCGTGCCCCCGCACCTGCGCGACGCGCACTACGCCGGCGCGCAGGGGCTGGGGCACGGCAAGGGGTACCAGTACGCGCACGACGCGCCGCACGGCGTCGCCGCCCAGCAGTACCTGCCCGACGAGCTCGCCGGCGCCCGCTACTACACGCCCACTGACCGCGGCTTCGAGCGTCAGGTCACGGAGCGCCTGGACCGGATCCGGGAGATCCTCGGCGGCTGAACCGCGCCCAGGGCCTCACCGGGTCAGTTTCGCGCCTCGAGGTCGATGAGGGTGCGGGCCATGACCTGGTAGACGTCATTCCAGGCGGCCGCGACCTCCGGGGTCGCGGCGTCGCCCAGCACGTCGGCGATCGCGGCGAAGAGGTGCTCGTGCACGACGTCGTACTGCGGGGCCTGCACCCCGACGGCGCGGTGGCGACGCGCGACGGGGGCCAGGACCGTCGCGGGGTCGGCCGCGTCGTCGGCGACCAGCAGCGCCGCGCAGGAGGCGATCGCCGCGGCGAGGGCCCGCTGCTGGGTGCCGTCCGCGAGGCGCGCGGCGTCGAACATCTCGCGCACGAGGTCGGGGTGGGCCTCCTGGAGGGTGCGGTAGAACCGGTGGGTGATCTCGTCGATCGCACCGTCGACGGCGGGGAGGGTGGCGCGCACGACCTCGGCGGACGCGGGGGAGAGCATGGGGACGGACATCGGTGGAGACTCCTTCGTCGGTGATCGGCACACGGGCCGGCGGGGCCTTCGCCCCGGTGGCGCCCGAGGCTACCCGGGTCCGGATCGCCGGTGCCGGTGCGAGCTCGGGGCCGGCGTCGTCGGGCCCGCGTCGGGCGCCACCGCGATGCGTTAGGATGGTGCGGTTGCCGTTCGTCGGCGACCGCCTGGGACCTCGGCCCCGTGAGCGCCCCGTACGAGACGTGCGGGCGGCTCCATCGGCTGGTCCCGCACCCGACTCTCCCTCCTCGTGGGGGTCGCGTCGGGTGTGACCTCATCCATCACCACAGGACAGGAAGCAACCGTGACTGCTGTCACCAAGTCGCGCCGCCAGGTCCGCCTGAGCCGCAAGCTCGGCCTCGCGCTGACCCCCAAGGCCGTCAAGCACTTCGAGAAGCGCCCCTACCCCCCGGGCGAGCACGGCCGCGCCCGCCGCCGCACCGAGTCGGACTACGCGGTCCGCCTCCGCGAGAAGCAGCGCCTGCGCGCCCAGTACGCGCTGCGCGAGAAGCAGCTCGTCAAGGTGTACGAGACCGCCCGCAAGCACCCGGGCCTGACCGGTGAGGTCATGGTCGAGGACCTCGAGACGCGTCTCGACGCCCTCGTGCTGCGCGCCGGCTTCGGCCGCACCATGCTGCAGGCCCGCCAGGCCGTGACGCACCGTCACATCCTGGTCGACGGCAAGATCGTGGACCGCCCGTCGTTCCGCGTGAAGCCGGGCCAGACCATCCAGGTCAAGCCCAAGTCGCAGACCACGACGCCGTTCCAGGTCGCCGCCGCCGGCGCGCACCGCGACGTCCTGCCGGCCGTCCCGGGCTACCTGGAGGTCAGCCTGGAGAAGCTGTCGGCCACGCTGACCCGTGCGCCGAAGCGCGCCGAGGTCCCCGTGACCTGCGAGGTGCAGCTGGTCGTCGAGTTCTACGCTCGCTGACCCCAGCCTTGCCCGGACGCCCCGTCACCCGCCACGCGCGGGTGGCGGGGCGTCCGTCGTCCCGCCCCGGGATAGGGTGACGACCGTCTTGGGGTCCACAGTGCGAGGAGAGATCTGATGTCGGTGGGTGACGTGGCCGGGCTCATCGCGGCCGTCGCGTTCGTGCTGCTCGTGGGCCTGCTGGCAGTCCCGCTCGTCAAGCTCGGGCGCGTCTTCGACGAGGCGACCCGCAGCATCCGCGAGGTCACCGAGCACTCGGTGCCGATCCTCGACGAGGCGGCCACCACTGTCGCCTCGACGAACGACCAGCTCGTCAAGGTCGACACGATCACCACCGCGGCCGCGCAGGTGAGCGAGAACGTGTCGGCCCTCACCGGGTTGTACGCGGCCACGCTGGGCCGCCCGCTGGTGAAGGTCGCGGCGTTCTCCTACGGCGTGCGGCAGGCCTTCGCCGGAGCGACGCGCAAGGCGCGCGGCGGGGCCTCCGCCGGAGACGGCACGGGGACGAGCCGCTGATGCGCCGGCTGTTCTGGGTCGGCGTCGGCGTCGCCGTCACGGTCGTCGTGATCCGCCAGGGCAAGAAGGCGATCGCGCAGTACGCGCCCGAGGCCGTCGCCCAGCGGGTCGAGCGCGCGGCGCAGGACGCCGGGCGTCGCGCCGAGACGTTCGTGGGCACGTTCCGCAGCGAGTTCACGGTCGCCCGTGCCCGGCGCGAGGCCGAGCTGACGGCGGCGCTGCTCGCCGACGGGCAGCCCGACCCGCAGGTCGTGCGCGCCAGCGGCCTGCGCCCGGGCGACCTGCGCGTCGACCTGCACGGCGACCGGGGCCCCCACCCGCGGCACGCCGCCGGGCCGGCATCGGACGGCCGGGACGTGCCGACCGACGAGCAGGCCGACGCCGACGAGGCGGAGCTCGGCTACTCGTTCTGACAATTGAAGTTCCGACCATCTCCCGGCACGCGGGAGAATGGTCGCCGGGGTGGTGCTCGCCCGCCCCGACGACGCTCTGGCGTCACCACGGCCACACCTCGTCACACCACACGAAGGACACCATGCGCACCGCCGAGATCCGTCAGCGTTGGCTCGACTACTTCGGGTCGAAGGGGCACGAGATCGTGCCCAGCGTCCCGCTGGTGTCGCCTGACCCGTCGATCCTCTTCACCATCGCCGGCATGGTGCCGTTCATCCCCTACATCCTCGGCACCGAGGCCGCGCCGTGGCCGCGCGCCGCGAGCGTGCAGAAGTGCATCCGCACCAACGACATCGAGAACGTCGGGCGCACCACCCGCCACGGCACGTTCTTCCAGATGAACGGCAACTTCTCGTTCGGCGACTACTTCAAGCGCGAGGCCGTCGACTTCGCCTGGGAGCTGCTGACGACCTCCCAGGACGAGGGCGGCTACGGCCTCGACGGCGACCGGCTGTGGGTGACCATCTGGGAGAAGGACGCCGAGGCGTACGAGGCGCTCACCCGCGGCGTCGGGCTCGACCCGAAGCACATCGTGCGCCTGCCGCGCGAGGAGAACTTCTGGGACACGGGCCAGCCCGGCCCCGCCGGCCCGTGCGCGGAGTGGCACTACGACCGCGGCCCGGCCTACGGCCCCGACGCCGTCGGCGGCAACGTCGACCCGGGCGGCGACCGCTACCTCGAGATCTGGAACCTCGTCTTCGACGAGTTCGTCCGCGGCGAGGGGCAGGGCAAGGACTACCCGCTGCTCGGCGAGCTCGAGCACAAGAGCATCGACACCGGCGCCGGGCTGGAGCGCATCGCCTATCTGCTCCAGGGCAAGGAGAACCTGTACGAGATCGACGAGGTCTTCCCCGTCATCTCGCTCATGGAGGAGCTGAGCGGCAAGCGCTACGGCGCCGACGCCGAGGACGACGTGCGCCTGCGCGTCGTCGCCGACCACGTGCGCTCGTCGCTCATGGTCATCGGCGACGGGGTCCGCCCGTCGAACGAGGGCCGCGGCTACGTGCTGCGCCGCCTCATCCGCCGCGCCGTCCGCGCCGCCCGCCTGCTGGGCGTCGACGGCGTCACGCTGCCGGAGCTGCTGCCCGTCTCCAAGGACGCCATGAAGGCCTCCTACCCGGAGCTCGAGGCCGACTTCGGCCGGATCAGCGACGTGGCGTACGCCGAGGAGGACGCGTTCCGCCGCACCCTCGCGGCCGGCACCACGATCCTCGACACCGCCGTGGGCCGCGCCAAGTCCGGCACGTCCGCGGGCGCCACCCCCGTGCTCGGCGGCGCCGAGGCGTTCCAGCTCCACGACACCTACGGCTTCCCGATCGACCTCACCCTCGAGATGGCGGCCGAGCAGGGCGTGCAGGTCGACGAGAAGGCGTTCCGCGACCTCATGGCCACCCAGAAGCAGCGCGCCCGCGCCGACGCGCTGGCCAAGAAGACCGGCCACGCGGACCTGCGCGCCTACGAGACGCTGTCGAAGGACCTGGCCCGGCCGGTCGAGTTCCTCGGCTACACGCACACGGAGTCCGCGGTGTCGGTCGCCGGCCTGCTCGTCGACGGCGTGCCGGCCCCGGCGGCCACCGCGCCCGCCGCGGTGGAGGTCGTGCTCGACCGCACCCCGTTCTACGCCGAGGCCGGCGGCCAGCTCGCCGACCAGGGCACCATCGTGCTCGACGGCGGCGCCACCATCGAGGTCGACGACGTGCAGCGGCCCGTCGCGGGCCTGTCCGTGCACCGCGGCCGCCTCACCGAGGGCACCGTGGCGCTGGGCGACCCCGGCACGGCGACGATCGAGGTGGGCCGGCGCGTGGCCATCAGCCGCGCCCACTCCGCCACGCACATGATCCACAAGGCGCTGCACGAGCTCGTCGGGGAGGACCGGACGCAGGCCGGGTCGGAGAACGCGCCGAGCCGGGTGCGCTTCGACTTCCGCTCGCCCACCGCCGTCGACGGCTCGTCGCTCGGCGAGATCGAGGAGCGCGTCAACCAGCGTCTCGTCGAGAACCTCGAGGTCACCGACGACGTGATGTCGCTCGCGCAGGCCCGTGAGCTGGGCGCCATGGCGCTGTTCGGCGAGAAGTACGGGGACCGCGTGCGCGTCGTCTCGATCGGCGGCGACTGGTCGCGCGAGCTCTGCGGCGGCACGCACGTGAAGGCGACGGGCGAGGTCGGGCGCGTCGCGCTGCTCGGCGAGGCGTCGATCGGCTCCGGCGTGCGGCGCGTGGACGCGCTCGTCGGCGACGGCGCGTACGGCTTCCAGGCCAAGGAGCACGCCCTCGTGGGCCAGCTCACCGGACTGCTCGGCGCGCGGCCGGACGAGCTCGCCGACCGCGTCGGCTCGCTCCTGACGCGGCTCAAGGACACCGAGAAGGAGCTGGCCGGCCTGCGCCTGTCCCGGCTGCTCGCCGCCGCCGGACAGCTCGCGGCGCAGGCGCCGCAGGTCGGTGCCGCGCGCGTCGTGGCGCACGACGCCGGCGAGGTCGGGTCCGCGGACGACCTGCGCGCCCTCGCGCTGGACGTGCGGGGCCGGCTCGGCGACGCCGACCCCGTCGTCGTCGCCGTCGGGGGCGTCGCGGGCGGTCGCCCGCTGGTCGTCGTCGCGACGAACGCGGGCGCCCGGGACGCGGGGCTGCGCGCGGGCGACTTCGTGAAGTCAGCCGCGAAGACTCTCGGCGGCGGGGGCGGCGGCAAGCCGGACCTCGCCCAGGGCGGCGGCACCGACGCGTCGGCGCTGCCGGGCGCGCTGGCCGGCGTCACCGAGGCCGTGCGGGCCGCGCTCGCGGGCGCGTGACGGGTCGGTCGACGGTCGTGCCTGTCGAGACAGTCGAGTCGGCGGGGCTGCCCCGCGGCGCCCGCCTCGGGGTCGACGTCGGCAAGGTCCGCGTGGGCCTCGCCGGCAGCGACCCCGACGGCCTCGTCGCGACGCCCGTCGAGACGGTGCCGCGTGTGCTCGAGGTGCCGTCGGGCGCCGACGACACGCCGGCCGTGACCGCGGACGTCGCGCGCATCGCCGCGGAGGTCACCGACCGGCTCGCGGCCGTCGTGTACGTCGGGCTGCCGCGCCACCTCTCGGGCGCGGAGGGCGGCGCGACCGCCGACGCGCGCGAGTTCGCAGGCCGGCTGGCCGCGGCGGTGGCGCCCGTCGAGGTGCGGCTGGTGGACGAGCGGATGACGACCGTCACCGCGCACGCGCAGCTCCGCTCGGCAGGACGGCGAACAAAAACCCACCGGTCTGTCATCGACCAGGCCGCAGCCGTTATCATTCTGCAATCTGCACTCGACGCGGAGCGGGCGACCCGAAGGCGCGCCGGCGAGCACGTCGGGGTACAGGCGGCCGACGCGTGACCGCTCGGCGACGCACCAGCACCGACCAGCACCTGACCATCTCCGGCTCTCGCACAAGGAAGATCCCGGCGTGACGGACCTCTTCGAGCACCCCGCCCTGCAGCAGGCGCCTGCACCCTCCACGCGGCGCCGCTCGGCGGCCAGCAAGCGTGCCGCGGCCAAGCGCCGCCGGCGCCGCCGCCAGCGCACCGCGGTGGTGATGGTGGTGGTCCTCGGCGTCGTCGGGGCCGGCGGCTATCTCCTGTGGGACCAGGTGGACGACCTCGTCGGCGACCTGCCCTTCGTCGGGTCGCAGGCCGAGGACTACCCCGGCCCGGGCGTCGAGCCGGTGCAGGTCGTCATCCCCGAGGGGGCCACGGGGACGCAGATGGGCTCCGTGCTCCTCGACGCCGACGTCGTGGCGAGCACCGGCGCGTTCAGCGACGCGTTCGGCGCCAACCCCGCGGCGGCGGGCATCCAGCCCGGCACCTACCAGCTGCTGACCCAGATGAAGGCGTCGGACGCCGTGGCCGCCCTGGTCAAGAACGAGAAGATCCAGACCGACGTCACCATCCCCGAGGGGTACACGGTCGACCAGATCGTGGACCGCGTCGCGTCGGTCACCACGATCACCGCCGACGAGCTCGCGGCCGCGCTGGACAAGCCCAAGTCGATCGGTCTGCCCGCGAGCGCCGACGGCAACGCCGAGGGCTGGCTGTTCCCGAAGACGTACACCGTGCAGCCGGGCGACGACGCCACGTCGCTGCTCACGTCGATGATCGCGCAGACGCGGAGCGAGCTCGAGTCCGCCGGCGTCGCCAAGGGGGACTGGGAGGAAACCCTGATCAAGGCGTCGCTCGTCGAGCGCGAGGCGAAGCACGACGAGGACCGGCCGAAGATGGCGCGGGCGATCGAGAACCGCCTCGACCAGGAGGTCCCGCTAGGGATCGACGCCTCCACCGCCTACGGCCTCGGCAAGCCCGGAACGCAGCTGACGCGGGATGACAACTACGACCTCGACAACCCGTACTCGTTGTACGCGCGCATCGGGCTCCCCCCGACGCCGATCTCGAATCCGGGTGCAGCGTCGATCGAGGCAGTCGGAAGCCCTGCCGATGGGGACTGGCTCTTCTGGGTGACCGTCAACCTCGACACGGGGGAGACGAAGTTCTCGGAGACCAACGAGGAGCACGAGCAGTACGTGGCCGAGCTACGGGCCTGGGAAGCGGAGAACGGGTACTGAGCCGGTGACCACGTCCCGACGCGCGGCGGTGCTGGGGCACCCCGTCGCGCACTCGCTGTCGCCCGCGCTGCACGCGGCGGCGTACCACGCCCTCGCTCTGGACGGCTGGCAGTACACCGCGATCGACACGACGATCGACGACCTGCCGGCGCGCGTCCGGGACCTCGACCTGGGGTGGACGGGCCTGAGCCTGACGATGCCGCTCAAGCAGGCGATCATCCCGCTGGTGGACCACGTCGACCCGCTGGCGCTGGCGGTGGGCGCCGTGAACACGGTGCTGGTCGCTCCGGCGCAGTGCGGCGTCGTCCTCACGGGCACGAACACCGACGTCCACGGGCTCGTGGCGGCGCTGCGGGAGGGCCGTGCCGAGCGCGGCCTCGGCGGGGACGTGACCGTCGGTCGCGCCGTCGTCCTGGGCGGCGGGGCCACCGCCGCGTCGACGCTCGCGGCGCTGGGCGAGCTGGGCTGCACGTCGCCCCGGGTGCTCGTCCGCTCGCTGGGGCGCACGGGCGCGCTGCAGGAGGCCGCGGCACGCATGGGCGTGACGCCGCGCTTCGAGGTGCTCGACGCGACGGCGTCGTTGGCTTCGCTGCTGGTCGCCGACGTCGTGGTCTCCACCATGCCGGCCTACGCGGCCGACCCGGTGGCGTCGGCCCTGGCCGCGCACGGCGGCGGTCCGTCGGGCGTGCTGCTGGACGTCGTCTACGACCCGCGACCCACGGCCCTCTCGGCGGCCTGGGCCGCCGCGGGCGGCACCGTCGTCGGCGGCGAGCGGATGCTGCTGCACCAGGCGGCCGAGCAGGTCCGGCTCATGACCGGCCGGCCGGCGCCCCTGGCGGCGATGGACGCCGCGCTCGGGGCGGCCCTGGGCGCCCCCGCCGCGACCTGACCGCGGCGCCGCCCGACGGGGCGCGCGCGGGTGCGGGGTGGACGCCGTCCCGCACCGTGGCCGCCCGGTCCGGCGCTTCGTCGCCCCGTGGAAGAATCGGACCCATGCTGCGCTGGATGACGTCGGGGGAGTCGCACGGTCCGTCGCTGGTGGGGGTGATGGAGGGGCTGCCCGCCGGGGTCGAGGTCGGCACCGCCGACATCCAGGCGGCGCTGGCCCGCCGCCGCCTCGGCTACGGCCGCGGCGCCCGGATGAAGTTCGAGCAAGACGCGGTGCGCGTGCTCGGCGGCCTGCGGCACGGGCTCACCCAGGGCGGGCCGCTCGCCGTCGAGATCGGCAACACCGAGTGGCCCAAGTGGACCGACGTCATGTCGCCCGACCCGGTGCCGCGCGAGTCCCTGATGGTCGACGCCGGCACGGGCGACGAGCGCGAGATCGCCCGCAACCGGCCGCTCACGCGGCCCCGGCCCGGCCACGCCGACCTGGTGGGCATGCGCAAGTACGGCTTCGACGACGCCCGCCCGGTGCTGGAGCGGGCGTCGGCGCGCGAGACGGCGACCCGGGTGGCGCTCGGGCTCGTGGCGGCCAGGTTCCTCGAGCAGGCGCTCGGGGTGCGGCTCTTGTCGCACGTGGTCGCGATCGGCCCGGTCGAGGTGCCCGAGGGCGCGCCGCTGCCGGCCCCCGACGACGCGGCGGCGCTCGACGCCGACCCGGTGCGCTGCTTCGACGCGGCCGCGAGCGCCGCGATGGTGGCGGAGATCGACGAGTGCCGCAAGGACGGGGACACCCTCGGCGGCGTCGTCGAGGTGCTGGCCTACGGCGTGCCGTCGGGCCTCGGGTCCTACGTGCACGGCGACCGCCGGCTCGACGCCCGCCTCGCCGCTGCGCTCATGGGCATCCAGGCGATCAAGGGCGTCGAGGTCGGAGACGGCTTCCGCACCGCCCGGCGCCGCGGCTCGGCCGCGCACGACGAGATCGACCGCGGCCCCGACGGGCGCATCGAGCGCCGCTCCAACCGCGCCGGCGGCATCGAGGGCGGCATGACCAACGGCGAGGTCGTGCGCGTGCGGGCCGCGATGAAGCCCATCTCGACCGTGCCGCGCGCCCTGGCGACCGTCGACGTCGCCACCGGCGAGGCGGTGACCGCCCACCACCAGCGCTCCGACGTCTGCGCGGTGCCGCCGGCGGCCGTCGTCGCCGAGGCGATGGTGGCGCTCGAGCTCGCGCAGGCGGCCGTGGAGAAGTTCGGCGGCGACTCCGTGACCGAGGTGCGGCGCAACGCCGACGCGTACCTCGCGTCGATCCCCGAGCTGCTGCGATGACCGCGAGCGTGCCCCGGGCCGTCCTCATCGGGCCGCCCGGCAGCGGCAAGACGACGATCGGCCGGCTGCTCGCACAGCGCTGGGGCGTCGCCTTCCGGGACACCGACGCCGACGTCGAGGCGACGGCGGGCAAGTCCGTCGCCGACGTCTTCGTCGACGACGGCGAGCCGCGGTTCCGCGAGCTCGAGCGGGAGGCGGTGACGACGGCGCTCGCCTCGCACCCGGGCGTGCTGGCGCTCGGGGGCGGAGCCGTGATGGACGCCCACACGCAGCGCGCGCTCGAGGGCTACGCCGCCGGCGGCGGCGTGGTCGTGTTCCTCGACGTCGCGCTCGCGCACGCGGCCCCGCGGGTGGGCTTCAACCAGTCCCGGCCGCTGCTCGTGGGCAACCCCCGCGCGCGCTGGGTGGAGCTCATGGCGGCCCGGCGTCCCACCTACGAACGGCTGGCCACGGTCCACGTGGTCTCCGACGAGCGCGACCCGCAGGAGGTCGCGCACCAGGTCGCACAGGAGGTTCAGGCATGTCGGTCCGCGTGACCGTGAACGGGGACGCCCCGTACGACGTCGTCATCGGGCGGCACCTGCTCGGCGAGCTGCCGGGGATGCTCGGCGACGGCGTGCGCCGCGTGCTGGTGATGCACCCGGCGTCGCTGGCGGCGACCGGCGAGACGGTCCGGGAGGACCTCGTGGCCCAGGGCTACGAGGCGTTCGCCGTCGAGCTGCCCGACGCCGAGGAGCAGAAGACGGCGCAGGTCGCGGCCTTCTGCTGGCAGGTGCTGGGGCAGGCGGACTTCACCCGCTCGGACGCGATCGTCTCCGTCGGCGGGGGCGCGACGACGGACCTCGCCGGGTTCGTCGCGGCCACCTGGCTGCGGGGCCTGAAGGTCGTGCACGTGCCGACCACGCTGCTCGCAATGGTGGACGCCGCCGTCGGCGGCAAGACGGGCATCAACACGGCCGAGGGCAAGAACCTCGTCGGGGCCTTCCACCCGCCGGCCGGCGTGCTGTGCGACCTGGCGGCGCTGGAGTCCCTCGACCGCTGGGACCTCGTGGCCGGGATGGCGGAGGTCGTCAAGACGGGCTTCATCGCCGACCCGCGGATCCTCGAGCTGGTGGAGGCGCACGCCGACGAGCTGCGGGGCTGGAAGGGCGGCGACGCGACCGACGAGACGTGGGACGTGCTGGCCGAGCTGGTCGAGCGGTCCGTGCGGGTCAAGGCGCGCGTCGTGGGGGAGGACCTCACCGAGCAGGGGCTGCGGGAGATCCTCAACTACGGGCACACGCTGGGGCACGCGATCGAGCTCACCGAGCGGTATCAGTGGCGTCACGGCGCCGCCGTCGCCGTCGGCATGGTCTTCGTGGCGGAGCTCGCGCGCCTGGCCGGAAAGCTCGACGACGCGGTGGTGGACCGGCACCGGGAGATCCTCGAGTCGCTCGGGCTTCCGACCACCTACCGCGGCGACCGCTGGGACCAGCTCCTGTCCGCGATGCGCCGGGACAAGAAGACGCGCGGCGACCTGCTGCGCTTCGTCGTCCTCGACGACGTCGCCAAGCCCGTGCGGCTCGAGGGACCCGACCCGACGCTGCTCGCCGCCGCCTACGCGGAGGTCTCCAAGGAGCCGCCGACCGGCCGCCCGGGGGTCCAGGTCCAGCTCGGCCTCTGACGCGGTCGCCGGTCGAGCCTGTCGAGACCAACTGCCCTCGGTCGGGCCCGTCGTGGCCACGGCCCTGGTCTCGACGGGCCCGACCGGTGGTTCAGGCGGGCCAGAGGCGTCGCTCGCGCAGCACGTCGCGCAGGAGGTCGGCGCGGTCGGTGACGATGCCGTCGACGCCGAGGTCGAGCAGGCGCCGCATCTCGTGGGCGTCGTTGACGGTCCACACGTGCACGGCACGACCGGCGCGGTGGGCGGCGGCCACGGTGGTGGCGTCGACGACGGTGAGCGGGCCGTCGGTGACCGGTACCTGGAGGGCGTGCGCGTCGCGCAGCGCCCACCGGGCGAGCGGGTCGACGCGCAGCCGTGCGGCCGCCAGGAACGCCGCGACCTCCCGCCTGCCGGCGGACGTCGCCACCGGCCGCGACAGCCGTGCGACGGTGGCCCGGCGCCGCCCGACGTCGAACGACGTCACGCACACCCGGTCGTGCGCCGCCGTGCGCTCGACGGCGTCCGCGACGGGCGCCACGCCGGAGTCGCCCTTGACGTCGACGTTGACGCGCAGGTCGGGCCACGTGCCGAGCAGGTCCTCCAGCCGCGGGACGGCCTCGGTGCCGCCGATCCGGGCCCGTCGCACGACGGACCAGGGAAGGTCGGCCACCAGCCCCCTGGAGTCCGTGGTGCGGTCGAGCGACTCGTCGTGCAGGGCGACGGCGACGCCGTCGGACGTCCCGTGCGCGTCGGTCTCCACGTAGCGGAAGCCGAGGTCGACGGCGGCGGCGAACGCGGCCATCGAGTTCTCGAGACCGTTGTCGACGCCGCCGGGCCGGGCGAACCCGCGGTGGGCGAGGGCGGCGACGCCGCGCCGTGCGCCGGGCGGGCGGGGCGCGTCGAAGTAGGCCGGCAGGCCGGGCGACGCGGTGCTCACGAGGCGTCCCGCTCCGCGATGCCGGGCGCGATGCCGGGCGGGGTGCCGGGCGGGGGGCCGGGCGCGGCGACGGGAAGGCGCCCGAGGACCCACCCCAGCATGCCGTCGACGTAGACGCCCCGGGGGCCGTCCGCGGACAGGGTGAGGTCGTGCACGCCGCCGTCCACGACAAGCTGCGTGACGTCCGCCCCGAGCCGCGGCGCCAGGGCGGCGATGCGGGCCACGTCCAGCACCGTGTCCTGGGAGTCCAGGTGCGGGTTGGCGGGGCTGTCCGCGCCGGACGCCGCGGCCCGGGCCACGAGGACCGGGCACGGGACGCCCAGCCCGCGGGCCAGCCGCAGCTGGGCGCGCCGCACGGCCCGCAGCCAGCCGGCCCGCACCGGCTGGCCCGACGGCCGCTTGAGGTCGGTGTCGAAGTCCCACCGGCCGCCCGACGACGCGTGCTGGTAGGTCGCATACATGGACGGCGCGGCGCTGACGACCGCCATCGGGCGGCGGCGGCCGAGCACCTCCAGCACCGGGGTGCGCGCCGCACGCTGCAGCCACGACCCGGTGAGGTCGAGGAACGGCGAGTCCAGCACGAGCAGGTCCGGGGCGCAGGCCGGGTCGTCGCGCACGGCGTGCGCCCACAGGGCGGCGGTGAGCCCGCCGGTGGAGTGCGCGTGCACGACGAGCGGCAGCCCGGGCTCCAGCGCGCGGACGGCCCGCGCCGCCGCGCTGAGGTCCGCGCCCGGCTCCCGCAGGCTCGCCGCGTAGTGCGCGGGCAGCGGGTTGTGGGCGGGCGGCGGGTCGTGGGCGGGTCCGTCCTCGGGGGCCGCCTCCGGGGTGCCGCCGACGGGCGGCAGGAGCGAGCGCCCGGCGCGCCGGAGGTCGACCGCGTAGAACGCGAGGCCCGCCTCGGCGCACGCCGCGGCCAGGTGGGCCTGGAAGAAGTAGTCGTTGTACCCGTGCACGTGCAGCACCGCGGCCGCGGGGGCGGGCGGCCGCCCGGCCGCGCGCACGAGCGTCGCGGGGCCGAGCCTCGACTCCTCGAAGCCGGCGCCCAGCAGGCGGTCCGCCGTCCAGGCCCGGACAGAGTCCCCCGCAGCGGGAGGGACCGGGACGGCAGCAGGCACAGGCCGAGCGTAGCCGCGGGGATCCGGCGCCGCCCGGCCGCAGGTCCGGCCGCAGACCCCTCTCGCCCCTGCGACGCCGGTGACGGGCACGTGTCCTGTCGATGGCCGCCACGTGGCGTGGCCCCTCCCGCGCGGTCACCCGGGTGGTGCACACTTCCGGGCATGAGCGACACGACCCCGGCGCCGCCGCCGGGCACCGCCCCTTCCGGTGGTCCTGCCGGCCCGGCCGCCGACGGGGGGACCGTGGCGCGTCGTCAGGTCGTGTCGTGGGCACTGTGGGACTGGGCGACCCAGCCGTTCAACACGGTGATCCTCACCTTCGTCTTCACGGCCCTGTACCTGACGACGGACGCGTTCCTCGACCCCGCGGTGGCGGGCCTCGCCGAGGACGACCCGGCGCGACAGCGGGCGCTCGCGGACCTCACGAGCGGGCTGGGCGCGTGGATCGCCGTGGGCGGGGTGCTCATCGCGGTGCTCGCGCCCGTGCTCGGCCGCCGGGCCGACGTCGCGGGCCGGCGCAAGGCATGGCTGGGCGGGGCGACGCTGCTGCTGGTGGCGTGCATGCTCGGGCTCGGGGCGGTGCGCGCCGACCCGGCGTACTTCGTGCTCGGCGCGGCGCTCATCTCGCTCGGCAGCGTCGCGAGCGAGATCGCCGGGGTGAACTACAACGCGATGCTCGTGCAGGTGTCGACCCCGCGGACCGTCGGGAAGGTGTCCGGTCTCGGGTGGGGGCTCGGGTACGTGGGCGGCATCCTGGCCCTCGTCGCGGTCGTCGTCGCGACGGAGCTCGACTGGTGGGGCATGCCCACCGACGACGGCCTCGCCTACCGGGTCATCGCCGTCGGCTGCGCCGTGTGGGCGGCCGCGTTCGCGTGGCCCCTGTTCCGGTTCGTGCCGGAGGCGCCGCCCGCGGCCGACCGGCCGCGCCTCGGGTTCTTCGCGAGCTACGGCGCGCTGGTGCGCGACGTCGTCGAGCTGTTCCGCACCGCGCGGCCCACGTTCTGGTTCCTGCTGGCGAGCGCCGTCTACCGCGACGGGCTCGCGGCGGTGTTCACGTTCGGCGCAGTCATCGCCTCGGTCTCGTTCGGCTTCGGCGACCGGCAGGTGCTCGCCTTCGGCATCGCGGCGAACCTGCTGGCCGGCGTCAGCACCATCCTCGCGGGCCGGCTCGACGACCGGTTCGGGCCGCGGGCCGTCATCGTCGCCTCGCTCGTCGGCCTCGTCACCTGCGGGCTGGTGGTCGTGGCCCTGCACGCCTCGGGCCAGGCCGTGTTCTGGGTGGCCGGCCTGCTGCTCACCTGCTTCGTCGGCCCGGCACAGGCGGCGTCCCGGTCCATGCTGGCGCGCATGAGCCCGCCCGGGCGCGAGGCCGAGATCTTCGGGCTCTACGCCACGACCGGGCGGGCCGCGTCGTTCCTCGCCCCGTCGCTGTGGACCGTGATCGTCGCCGCCACCGGCGCCACCATCTGGGGCACGCTCGGCATCGTCGGGGTGCTGACGGCCGGTCTCGTGCTGATGGTGCTGGTCACGCCTCCGGGCCGGGTCGTTCGGCCGACCGCCGCCGAGCCGCCGACCTCCTGAGCGCGGTCGCCATCGCGTCCAGGTCGGCCAGGGGCCCGAGGTGGCGCAGCTTCTCGGGGTTGACGACGCCGCGCAGCGCGGCGACGCGCCCGCCGGAGAGCTCGATCGCGAACGTGCCGATCAGCCCGCCGCCGGTCGGGTCGTCCGCGTACGCCACCATGCCCGGCAGGCCGTTGACGGTGGCCGGCTCCAGCCGGGCCGGGACGCCGCGGCGGACGAACCCGACCAGCAGACGCGCCACCGCCTCGCGCCCCGCCACCGGCCGGGTGACGGCCATGCCCGGCGGGACGTTGCCGCCCCCGTCGCCGACGAACTCGACGTCGTCGGCGAGCAGCTCGAGCAGCGCGTCCAGGTCGCCCTCGACCGTCGCCGCGATGAAGCGCTCCACGAGCTCGGCGGCGTGCGGGTCGCGGGACGCGGGCGCACCGGAGGCCTCCGCGACACCGGCCTGTCGCCGGGCGGCCACCCGCCGCCGGGCCCGCGACGCGAGCTGGCGGGCCGCGAGCTCGGTCGTGCCGATGACGCGCGCGGCCTCCCTGTGCGGATACCCGAGCACGTCGTGCAGCAGGAAGGCCGCGCGCTCGGACGGCGTCAGCGTCTCCAGGAGCACGAGGAACGCCGTCGACAGGTCGTCGGCGAGCTCCGCGTGGGCGGCGGCGTCGGCGGGCGGGGTTCCCGTCGCCACCGCCTCGGAGACCAGCGGCTCCGGCAGCCACTCGCCCACGTAGCTCTCCCGACGCACCCGCGCCGAGCGCAGGAGGTCGAGCGCGATCCGCGTGGCGACGGTCGTCGTGAACGCCTCGGGGTTGCGCACGTCGGGCGGCACCGCGCCGTCGGGGGCGACCCGCAGCATGGCGTCCTGGGCGACGTCCTCGGCCTCGGTGACGCTGCCGAGCATGCGGTACGCGGCGGAGAAGGCGACCGACCGCAGCCGGCCGAGGTCGTCGGCGCCCGCGGGCCGGGCGGGAGCGGACGTGCGAGAGCTCGTGCGGGCGGACGACGGGGAGGTCGCGCGGAGGGTCATGGACACATCGTGGCTCATGCCCTCCCGACGAGGCGGCGACCGCGGACGTGACGGCGCGGCGCGTGGCGACGACGCCGCCCGGGTCGCGGGAGCGCCCGTCCCGCGGCACGATCGGGCGCATGACCGACGACGACGCCGTCACCGAGTACGTCGCCACGCTCTCCGGCGCGCACCGGGACGCGGTCGCCCGCGTCTACGACCGCGCCCGCGCGCTCGTCCCGGACGCCACGGAGGGCCGCAGCTACGGGATGGCGGCCCTGCGGTATCGGGGGAGCCCGCTCGTCAGCGCGCAGATGACGAAGCAGCACATCGGGCTCTACCCCTTCAGCCCGCCGGTGATCGAGGCGTTCGCGGCGGAGCTCACGGGCTTCCGGGTCACCAAGGGGTCGATCTCCTTCCAGCCCGGCGCGCCGCTGCCGGACGACCTGCTCGACCGCATCGTCGCCGCGCGCCGCGACGAGATCGACGCCATGCGGTCCCGGTGAGCCCGGCGCGGACCCGTAGCGAGCCGCCCGCGATGCCCCGCCTGGACCCCGCCGAGTGCCGCCGCCGGCTCGCCGCCGCGCGGCACGCGTACCTCGCCACGGCGAGCGGCGACGGCCGGCCCCACGTCGTGCCCGTGACGTTCGCCGTCGTCGGCAGGGAGGGCACGGCCGGTGCGGACGGCGGGTGGGACGTCGTGTCCGCCGTCGACCACAAGCCCAAGGCCGGCGGCGACGCGCGCCGGCTGCGCCGCCTGCGGAACCTCGCCGACAACCCCCGCGCCGCCGTCCTCGCCGACGCCTACGACGACGACTGGGACCGGCTGTGGTGGGTGCGGGCGGACGGCAGCGCGACGGTCGAGGACGTCGTGGCGCCGTCCGGGGCAGACGGGGAGGGCGGGGCCGCGGCGACGCGAGCAGCCCTCGAGGCGCTCGCGGACCGCTACCCGCAGTACCGCGAGCGCCCGCCCGCGGGCCCGGTGGTCCGGGTGCGCGTGGCGCGCTGGACGGGCTGGGAGGCGGCCGCCACGGGCGCGGCAGGCGCTACGCCGGCAGCACGTTGACGTTCCCCCGGAAGACGTTGTCGGGGTCGTAGGTGCGCTTCACCGCGGCGAGCCTGTCCCAGGTGGCTCCGGGGTAGGCGGCGCGTGCGGTGTCGGGTCCGCCGTCGAGCGCGAAGTTCGCGTAGAGGCCGTCGTGCCCCCCGCGGAGGCGTTCCGCGAGCGCGGAGACCCAGGGCGTGTAGCCCGCGGCGGCCTCGGCGGTCGGGGCGAGGGCGGCGACGTTGCCCAGGACGGCGGCTTCCCGGTGGGCGTAGGCGGTCTCGTCGCGCGGGACGTCCGCGACCGCCCCGCCGAGCACGCGCAGCTGCACGGCGCGCATCATCGCGTCGGTGGCCTCGAGCTCCGCGAGCAGGTGGGCGGCGGCCGCCTCGTCGACGCCGTCGGTGAAGAACGTCCGGCCGGTGGCGACGACGGACCCGCCCTGCGGCCCGCCCTCGAGGAGCCCGGCGTACGGGCCGGCGTGCACGCCGTCGAAGATGGCGCCGCCCGCCTCGGCGGCCACGTCGCGCACGGGAGCGAGGGCGGCGTCGGCGGCCGCGGGGGAACCGGACCAGCACAGGTTCGCCATGACCACGAGCCGCCCGTGCCACTCGGCGGGGATCATCGGCATGGGCGGCGCGGTCATCACCATGAGGATGACCGTGAGCTCTCGCGGTGCCGACTCCGCCGCGGCGACCAGCCCGGCGACGCTCGCCGGCGTCGCGGGCAGCAGCAGCACGCCACCGACGACGTCGGACACCTCGCCGAGCGCGTACCGGAACCGGGTGACGACGCCGAAGTTGCCGCCGCCGCCGCGCAGCGCCCAGAAGAGGTCGGGGTGCTGCTCCGCGTCCACCTGCAGCACGTCGCCGTCGGCGGTCACGACCTCGGCGCCGAGCAGGCTGTCGATGGTCATGCCGCGGGAACGGGCGAGCAGGCCGACCCCGCCGCCGAGGGTGATCCCGCCGATGCCAACCCCGCCGGTGTCGCCGAACGGCGTGGCCAGCCCGCGAGTGCCGGCGGCGGTGGAGTAGGCGCCGGCGGTCATGCCGCCGCCCGCCCAGGCGGTGCGGGTCGCGACGTCCAGGTCGAGGGCGTCGAGCCCGCGCAGGTCGATCGTGAGGGCGCCCGTGCTCCGGCCGAGGCCGAACACGGAGTGCCCGCCGGCGCGGACGGAGACCTCCGCGCCAGCGTCGTGGGCGAACCGCACGGCGCGCGCGACGCCCGCGGTGTCGGCGGGCCGCACGATCGCGGCCGGACGGTGGTCGATGCCGCCGGGCTCGACGGCGCGCGCGGTCTCGTAGCCGTCGTCGTCGGGGACGAGCACGGACGCGGCGGGCTCGAGCGCGGCGCGCAGGCCGGCGACGGACAGGGCGGATGGTGCGGGTGACGCGGACATGGAGCCTCCAGGATGTGCCGGGTGGGTGCCGGGTAGTGCCGGGTCGTCGTCTCGCTGGGGGGTGCTGTCAGGGGGACGCCGCGGTGGCGGCGGACTCATCGGTAGCCTCGCCGAGGCTCGACGAGATCGCGAGCGAATTCGTGACCGCCGGCGAGAATCTCGGGGGCCCGAAGGCGTGGTGTCGGATGGCGTCCACACCGGTATCCTCAAACCTCAACTTCCGTTGAGGTCAAGGAGGTGGGGGCATGTCGCCGGAGGGGTCCAACCCGGTGCCGTGGGACCACGTCGAGCTGAGCGTCGGCGAGGTCGCGGCACGCAGCGGGGTGTCGGTCTCCGCGCTGCACTTCTACGAGCGTCAGGGGCTCATCACCAGCAGGCGCACCCCGGGCAACCAGCGGCGCTACCGGCGCGACGTGCTGCGCCGGGTCGCCTTCGTCCGGGTCTCCCAGCGCGTCGGGATCCCGCTCGCGCGCATCGCCGAGGCCCTGGCGACCCTGCCGGAGGACCGGGCGCCGAACGTGCGGGACTGGGAGCGGCTGTCGCGGGCGTGGCGCACGGACCTCGACGTGCGGATCACCCAGCTCCAGCGGCTGCGCGACGACCTCACGGACTGCATCGGCTGCGGCTGCCTGTCGCTGAGCCGGTGCGTCCTCGCCAACACGCACGACGAGCTGGGCAGGGCGGGGCCCGGGCCGCGCCGGCTGCTCGTGGACGACGCCGGCTGAACGCGGTCTCCGGCGGCGGGCCGCCGGCGTGGTCGCGGCGTCGTGCGACCGTGCCGTGGTCGTACCCTCGGCAGCATGACGACGGTCCTCATCCTCAACGGTCCCAACCTCGGCCGGCTCGGCGTGCGTGAGCCGGAGATCTACGGGCACGCCTCCATGGCCGACCTCGAGCGGGAGGGCGCGCGCTGGGGCGCGGAGCTCGGCCTGACGGTCGACGTGCGGCAGACCGACGACGAGTCGACCCTCGTCGGGTGGCTCCACGAGGCGGTGGACTCCCGCGCGCACGTCGTGCTCAACCCGGCGGCCTTCACGCACTACAGCTATGCGCTGCGGGACGCGGCCGCGCAGGTCACGACGTCGGGCCTGCTGCTCGTCGAGGTGCACCTGTCCAACCCTGCGTCGCGGGAGTCGTTCCGGCACTACTCCGTGGTGGCGGGGATCGCGACGGGCACCGTGGCGGGCTTCGGGTTCGACTCCTACCGCCTCGCTCTCGCGGCCCTCGCGCACAAGCTCGAGGACTAGATCGAGGGCCAACAAGGGAACAGCCTGGAGTGGATATCAAGAGTCAGACCTTGAGGCTGCAGCATCAAGGTCGTAGGCTTGACCGATGATCGTCGTGACGGCGGACCAGCGGGGCAGCACGCGGGGCGGCGCCGACCGCGTGCCCGAGGTGCTCGAGCTCCTCGCCGGGCGCGCCCGGGGCCGTCCCGGCGTGGCGCTGCCGTTCGAGCGCACCGTGGGCGACGAGGTCCAGGGGGTGCTCGCCGGGGACGACGACGGGGCCCGGCTGGCGGTCGACCTCGTGCTCGACCTGGTGCGCGACGGCGGCTGGTCCGTGGGGATCGGCCTCGGCCCGGTCGGGGAGCCGCTGCCCGCGACCACCCGCGCGGCCTCGGGGCCCGCGTTCGTCCGAGCCCGGGACGCGGTCGAACGGGCCAAGCGGCGGGGCCGGGGGAGCGTGCCGCTCGCGGTCGTCGGCTCGGGCTCCGAGCCTCGTGCGACGGTCGCCGCCGACGCGCAGGCCCTCCTGCAGCTCCTGGGCGCCGTCGTGGCGCGGCGGTCCGACGCCGGGTGGGAGGCGGTCGATACCCTCGTGGCGCACGAGGGGGCGCGGGCGCCGCAGCGGGCCACGGCGGCCGCGCTCGGCGTCTCCGAGCAGGCCGTCAGCCAGCGGCTGCGCGCCGCGCAGTGGGCGGAGGAGGCGGCCGTGCGGCCGCTCGCGGCCCGGCTCCTGCGTGCGGGGGCGCGGGACGACGTGGAGCCCGCGGAGCGCGCCGACGGCGAGGACGACGGTGACCAGGACGACGGTGACCAGGACGACGAGGAGGCGAGGGGCGCGTGAGCGGTGCGGACGTGACGTGGGTCGCGGTGGTCTGGCTGGCGACCCTGGCGCTTGGCGTGGGCGTGGGCGCGTGGCTGGTGCCGTGGGTGCTGCGGCACGCGGAGCCCGAGCCGCTGGTCGCGGCGGAGGCGCTGACCGTGCTGCGCGGCGGCACCTGGATCGGGCTGCTCGAGCGGCTGTCCGTGACGGGCACCCTGCTGGCGGGCTTCCCCGAGGGCATCGCGATCGTCGTGGCGGTGAAGGGGCTGGGGCGGTTCTCGGAGCTGCGCGAGCACCCGGTCGCCAGCGAGCGGTTCGTCGTCGGTACCCTCGCCTCGCTCGTCTGGGCGGTGGCGATCGGGCTGGTCGGTCGCGTGGTCGTGCACCTCGTGGTCACCGGCGAGGTGCCGCTGGACCTGTTCCGGTACGACGAGGTGTCCGTCGACGTGCCGCTCTGACCCGGTGACCGAGCGGGTAGACTTGTGCGGGCCCTCTGCGGCCCACGACCTTTGACAACGCGCGGCCGGCCCAGCGTCGGCGCGCGCGAGACCCTGCACCCGATCCTGAGGACTTCGACAACGTGGCTACCTCCAACGACATCAAGAACGGCACCGTGCTCCGCATCGACGGTCAGCTCTGGACCATCATCGAGTTCCAGCACGTCAAGCCGGGCAAGGGTGGCGCGTTCGTCCGGACCAAGATGAAGAACGTCCTCTCGGGCAAGGTCGTCGACAAGACCTTCAACGCGGGCATCAAGGTCGAGACCGCGAACGTGGACCGCCGCGACTTCCAGTACCTGTACATGGACGGCGAGGACTTCGTCTTCATGGACAACGACACGTACGACCAGATCACCGTCCCGGGGACCACCGTCGGCGACGCGAAGGACTACATGCTCGAGGGCATGACCATCATGGTCGCCTCGAACGACGGCACCCCGCTGTACGTCGAGCTCCCGTCCTCGGTGGTCCTCGAGATCACCTACACGGAGCCGGGCCTGCAGGGCGACCGCTCCACGGGCGGCACCAAGCCCGCGACCCTCGAGACCGGTGCCGAGATCCAGGTGCCGCTGTTCCTCGAGCAGGGCACCAAGGTCAAGGTCGACACGCGCGACGGGTCGTACCTCGGCCGCGTGAACGACTGACGGCCGGACGGGCTGGCGGACTGACATGGGAGCACGGACCAAGGCGCGCAAGCGCGCCGTCGACATCCTCTTCGAGGCCGAGCAGCGCGGCGTCGACCCGCAGGTGCTGCTGGCCGACCGCGTGATCGAGCCGCACACCGAGGCGGCGGTGCCGCAGTACACGGTCGACCTCGTCGAGGGCGTGGTCCAGCAGCGCGAGCGGATCGACGAGCTGCTGGCGACGTACTCCCACGGCTGGACGGTCGAGCGCATGCCGGCGGTCGACCGTGCGCTGCTGCGCGTGGGCACGTGGGAGCTGCTGTACAACGACGAGGTGCCGGACGCCGTCGCGGTCGACGAGGCGGTCGACCTCGCCGGGCAGCTCTCGACGGACGAGTCGCCGAGCTTCGTCAACGGCCTCCTCGGACGGCTGATGGAGATCAAGCCGACGCTCCTGGCCTGACTGATCTGCACACCGGACAGGCGGTCGCCCCCATCCGCAGCCGTGCGCGGCCGGACGGGGCCGGCCGCCTGTTCGCGTCCCCGAGGGCGTGTGACGGACGTCGCGCCCGGATCGTGAGCCGGTCGGCCGCCGCGAGGCTGCGGAGGGCTAGGCTGGGCCCGTCACAGAGAAACCTCTGAGCACAGAGACACCCTTTAACCCCGTCCCGTGAGGCGGAGAAGGAGGTCGCCAGTGCACGCTGGCACCGGCATGCCCGGAACACCCGACAGCTCGGCCGCAGCGGACGCCCAGTCGTCCGGCAACGGCGGCATCCCCCACGACAGCGACGACGGCACCACCGTCCTCGGCGCGAGCGACGTCGCCCGCGCGCTGACCCGCATCGCCCACGAGATCGTGGAGCGTGCGAAGGGGGCCCAGGACGTCGTCCTGCTCGGCATCCCCACCCGCGGCGTGACCCTCGCGGCCCGCCTCGCCACGCGCCTCGCCGCGATCGACCCGGTCTTCGACCCGGCCCGCGACGTCGGCGAGCTCGACGTCACGATGTACCGCGACGACCTGCGCCGCCAGCCCACCCGCGCCGTCGGCCCCACGCGGCTGCCGGAGGCCGGCATCGAGGGCAAGACCGTCGTGCTGGTCGACGACGTGCTCTTCTCCGGCCGCACCATCCGCGCCGCGCTCGACGCGATCGGCGACCTCGGCCGGCCGCGCGCCGTGCGGCTCGCCTGCCTGGTGGACCGCGGGCACCGCGAGCTGCCCATCCGTCCCGACTTCGTCGGCAAGAACCTGCCGACGGCCACCTCCGAGCGCGTCCGCGTGCGGCTCGCCGAGGTCGACGGCGGCGAGGACGCCGTCCTGATCAGCGGCCGGGCCGTCGTCGACCACGCCGACGACCGTGCCTCCGACACGGGGAGGGGCACCCGATGAAGCACCTGCTGTCGACCGCCGACCTCAGCAAGGACGACGCGATCCTGCTCCTGGACACCTCGGCGCAGATGGCGGCCACGCAGTCGCGGGAGAACAAGAAGCTCCCGACGCTGCGCGGGCGCACCGTGGTGAACCTGTTCTTCGAGGACTCCACCCGTACCCGGCTCTCGTTCGAGACGGCGGCCAAGCGCCTGAGCGCGGACGTCATCAACTTCTCCGCCAAGGGCTCCAGCGTCTCCAAGGGGGAGTCCCTCAAGGACACCGCCCTGACGCTGCACGCGATGGGCGCCGACGCCGTGGTCGTGCGGCACTGGGCGTCGGGGGCGCCGCAGCAGCTCGCCCACGGCGGCTGGCTGGACGCCGCCGTCCTCAACGCGGGCGACGGCACGCACATGCACCCCACCCAGGCGCTGCTCGACGCGTTCACGATGCGGCGTCACCTCGTCGGGCTGCGCGGCGGCGCCGGCGAGGGCGTCGGCGCGGACCTCGCCGGGCTCAAGATCGCGATCGTCGGCGACGTGCTGCACTCGCGGGTGGCCCGGGCGAACGTGCGCCTGCTGCACACCCTCGGCGCGCAGGTCACGCTCGTGTCCCCGCCCACGCTGCTGCCGGTCGGCGTCGAGACGTGGCCGTGCCGCACGGCCTACGACCTGGACGCGACGCTGGCGGACTGGCAGCCGGACGCCGTGATGATGCTGCGGGTGCAGCGCGAGCGGATGTCCGGCGGCGCGGGGGCGTTCTTCCCGAGCACGCTGGAGTACACCCGCTACTACGGCCTCGACGGGCGGCGGCTGGGCCTGCTGCCCGAGCACGCCATCGTCATGCACCCCGGCCCCATGAACCGCGGCCTCGAGATCTCCGCCGAGGCCGCCGACTCCGACCGGGCCGTCATCGTCGAGCAGGTCGCCAACGGCGTCGCCGTGCGCATGGCGGCCCTCTACCTGCTCCTGGCCCACACCGAGGCCAGCACCGAGGCCCACACCGAAGGGACCAGCCTGTGACCACCACCTACGTGCTGCGCGGGGCGCGCCCCCTCGGCGGCGAGCCGGCCGACGTCGTCCTGTCCGGCGGCGTGATCACCGAGATCGCCGCCCCGGGCGCGGCCGCCGTGCCCGACGACGCCGCGGCCGACGTCGTCGAGATCGACGCCGCCGACCACGTGCTGCTGCCGGGCCTCGTCGACCTGCACACCCACCTGCGCGAGCCCGGGCGGGAGGACGCCGAGACGGTGGCCTCCGGCACGCGCGCCGCCGCCGCGGGCGGGTTCACCGCGGTGCACGCGATGGCGAACACCTCCCCGGTGGCCGACACCGCGGGCGTCGTGGAGCAGGTGTGGCGCCTCGGCCAGGAGGCGGGCTGGGTCGACGTGCACCCCGTGGGCGCCGTGACCGTCGGCCTGGGCGGCGAGCGCCTCGCCGAGCTCGGCGCGATGGCCGACTCGGCCGCCCGCGTGCGGGTCTTCTCCGACGACGGCAAGTGCGTGCACGACCCGATCCTCATGCGCCGCGCCCTGGAGTACGTCAAGGCGTTCGACGGCGTCGTCGCCCAGCACGCCCAGGAGCCGCGCCTCACGGACGGCGCGCAGATGAACGAGGGCGTCGTGTCCGCGGAGATCGGCCTGGCCGGCTGGCCCGCCGTCGCGGAGGAGGCGATCATCGCTCGCGACGTGCTGCTCGCCGAGCACGTCGGCTCGCGGCTGCACGTGTGCCACCTGTCGACCGCGGGCTCGGTCGAGATCATCCGCTGGGCCAAGGGCCGCGGCATCGACGTCACCGCGGAGGTGACGCCCCACCACCTGATCCTCACCGACGAGCTGGCCCGCACCTACGACCCGACCTACAAGGTGAACCCGCCGCTGCGCACCGCGAAGGACGTCGAGGCGGTCCGCGCGGGCCTGGCCGACGGCACCATCGACATCGTCGCGACCGACCACGCCCCGCACACCCGTGAGGACAAGGACTGCGAGTGGGGCGCGGCCGCGTTCGGGATGACCGGCCTCGAGACCGCCCTCGCCGTCGTGCAGCAGACCATGGTCGACACCGGCCGCATGACGTGGGCCGACGTCGCCCGCGTCCTGTCGGCGAACCCGGCGCGGATCGGGCGGATCGACGCCACGCAGGGCCGCCCGGTCGCCGTAGGCGAGCCCGCGAACCTCACGCTGGTCGACCCGGCCGCGACCCGCACCGTCGACGGCGCCGCGCAGGCCACGGCCAGCGGCAACACGCCGTTCGCGGGCCGCGAGCTGCCGGGCCGCGTCGTCGCCACGTTCCTGCGGGGCCGGGCCACCGTCCTGGACGGCGCCCCGGTCGCCGCCCCGGCGGGCGCGACCAGGGGAGGTGCCCGGTGAACCTGCCGCTGCCCGTGGCCGTCGGCGTCTGGGTCGTCCTCGGCGTCGTGCTGCTCCTGCTGGTCCTCGTGGGGCGCCGGCGTCTCGTGTCCCGCACCCGGCAGTCCGTGCCAGCTCCGCCCGCGCCGCCGGCCGACCTCGGGGAGCTGCGGCTCGGGCCGATCGACGCCACCTACGTCTCCAGCACCCTCACCGGCGACTGGCTGGCCCGCGTCGGGGCGCACTCCCTCGGCGACCGCTCGACAGCCCGGGTGAGCGTGCACGACGCCGGCGTCCTGGTCGAGCGCGGCGGCGCACCCGCCGTCTTCGCCCCGAAGGACGCGCTGCGCGGCGTCGGGCTCGCCCCCGGCATGGCCGGCAAGTACGTCGGCGCCGACGGCCTGGTCGTGGTGACCTGGGAGGACCCGGCCGCGGGCGACGTCGCCGCCGTCACCCTGGACACCGGCCTGCGCACCCGGCTCGCGACCGACCGCTCCCGGCTCGTGGACGCCGTCCGGCACCTCATGACCTCCGCCCCCGCACCGAAGGACCCCCAGTGACCACCACTGCCGCAACCAGCCCAGCACCCGCCCCCGGTCCCGGCCCGGCCGTCCTGGTCCTCGAGGACGGCACCGTCGCCCGCGGGCGCGCCTACGGCGCCCGCGGCGCCACGTTCGGCGAGATCGTGTTCTCCACCGGCATGACCGGCTACCAGGAGACGCTCACCGACCCCTCCTACCACCGGCAGATCGTCGTGATGACGGCCCCGCACGTGGGCAACACCGGCGTCAACGACGAGGACCCGGAGTCGGGCCGGATCTGGGTGTCCGGCTACGTGCTGCGCGACCCCGCACGCCGCGTCTCCTCGTGGCGCGCCGACCGCTCCCTGGAGGACGAGCTCGCGGCACAGGGCGTCGTCGGGATCAGCGAGGTCGACACCCGCGCCCTGACCCGCCACCTGCGCGAGCTCGGCGTCATGCGCGCCGGCGTCTTCTCCGGGGACTCGCTGGTAGGCGCGGGCGGGCTCGAGCGGCCGGTCGCCGAGCTGCTGGCCGAGGTGCAGGCCTCGCCGCAGATGGCCGGCGCCAACCTCGCGCCCGAGGTCACGACCGCGCAGGCGTACGTCGTCGAGCCGGCCGGCGAGTTCGCCGGCGCCGAGCCCGTCGCCACCGTCGTCGCCGTCGACCTCGGCATCAAGGCCATGACCCCCGCCCGGCTCGCCGAGCGCGGCGTGCGCGTGCACGTCGTGCCGCAGTCCGCCACGATCGACGAGGTCGCGGCGCTGCTGCCCGCCGACGGGGCGCCCGCCGGGGTGTTCTTCTCCAACGGCCCCGGCGACCCGTCGTCCGCCACGCACGAGATCGAGCTGCTGCGCGGCGTGCTGGACCGCGGCATCCCGTTCTTCGGGATCTGCTTCGGCAACCAGCTCCTGGGCCGCGCGCTGGGCTACGGCACCTACAAGCTGGGCTACGGCCACCGCGGCATCAACCAGCCGGTCATGGACCGCACCACCGGCAAGGTCGAGGTCACCGCCCACAACCACGGGTTCGCCGTCGACGCGCCGGTCGACGCCGTGAGCACCGCGCCGTACGACGACGAGCGGTCGGACGACGGCCGCTACGGTCGCGTGATCGTCTCCCACGTGGGCCTCAACGACCGCGTGGTCGAGGGGCTCACCGCGCTGGACGTGCCCGCCTTCTCCGTGCAGTACCACCCCGAGGCCGCCGCCGGCCCGCACGACAGCGCCTACCTGTTCGACCGCTTCGTCGCGCTCATGACCTCCCGCGAGCCCGTGACCGTCCCGGACGAGGCGCTCGCCGCCCTCTCCGGTCAGAAGGAGAACTGATGCCCCGCCGTACCGACATCTCGTCCGTCCTGGTCATCGGGTCCGGCCCGATCGTCATCGGCCAGGCGTGCGAGTTCGACTACTCCGGCACCCAGGCGTGCCGCGTGCTGCGCGAGGAGGGCCTGCGGGTCGTCCTGGTGAACTCCAACCCGGCCACGATCATGACCGACCCGGAGTTCGCCGACGCCACCTACGTCGAGCCGATCACCACCGAGGTGCTCACCTCGATCATCGCCAAGGAGCGCCCCGACGCCCTGCTGCCGACCCTCGGCGGGCAGACGGCGCTCAACGCCGCCATCGCCCTCGACGAGGCCGGCGTGCTCGCGCAGTACGACGTGGAGCTCATCGGCGCGAACATCCCCGCCATCCAGAAGGGCGAGGACCGCCAGCAGTTCAAGGACGTCGTCGCCACGTGCGGCGGGGAGTCCGCACGCTCCGTCATCGTGCACACGATCGACGAGGCCGTCGCCGCGGCGGGCGACCTCGGCTACCCGATGGTCGTGCGCCCGTCCTTCACCATGGGCGGGCTCGGCTCGGGCTTCGCCTACGACGAGGCCGAGCTGCGCCGCATCGTCGGGCAGGGGCTGCACTACTCGCCGACCACCGAGGTGCTCCTCGAGGAGTCCATCCTCGGCTGGAAGGAGTACGAGCTGGAGCTCATGCGCGACAAGGACGACAACGTCGTCGTGGTGTGCTCCATCGAGAACGTCGACCCGGTGGGCGTGCACACCGGCGACTCGGTCACGGTCGCGCCGGCCATGACGCTCACCGACCGCGAGTACCAGCGGCTGCGCGACATCGGCATCGCCGTCATCCGCGAGGTCGGCGTCGACACCGGCGGCTGCAACATCCAGTTCGCCGTCGACCCGGACACCGGGCGGATCATCGTCATCGAGATGAACCCGCGCGTGTCGCGCTCGTCCGCGCTCGCGTCGAAGGCCACCGGGTTCCCGATCGCGAAGATCGCCGCGAAGCTCGCCGTCGGGTACACGCTCGACGAGATCCCGAACGACATCACCCGCGTCACCCCCGCCAGCTTCGAGCCCACGCTCGACTACGTGGTCGTCAAGGTGCCGCGGTTCGCGTTCGAGAAGTTCCCCGCCGCCGACCCCACGCTCACCACCACCATGAAGTCCGTGGGCGAGGCCATGGCGCTGGGACGCAACTTCACCGAGGCGCTCGGCAAGGCGCTGCGGTCCATCGACAAGGGCGGCGTCGGGTTCCACTGGGACGGCACGGCACCGTCGGGCGCCGACCTGGAGCAGCTGCTCACCGAGATCCGCCGCCCGACCGAGCACCGGCTCGTCGGGGTGCAGCAGGCGCTGCGCGCGGCGCTCGCGGGCCACACCACGCTCGAGGCCGTGTTCGACGCGACCAAGATCGACCCCTGGTTCCTCGACCAGATCCTGCTGATGAACGAGGTCGCCGCGGAGGTCGCCGCCAGTCCCACGCTCACCGAGGACGTGCTGCGCCGCGCCAAGAAGCACGGCCTGTCCGACGCCCAGGTCGCGCGCCTGCGCGGCATGGGCGCGGCGGGGGAGTCCACCGTCCGCGAGGTGCGGCACGCCCTGGGCGTGCGCCCCGTCTACAAGACGGTCGACACCTGCGCCGCCGAGTTCGCCGCCACGACGCCGTACCACTACTCGACGTACGACTCCGAGACCGAGGTGGCGCCCCGCGAGCGCGAGGCCGTGATCATCCTCGGCTCGGGGCCGAACCGGATCGGCCAGGGCATCGAGTTCGACTACTCGTGCGTGCACGCGGCGCTGACCCTCTCCGAGCGGTACGAGACGGTCATGGTCAACTGCAACCCGGAGACGGTCTCCACGGACTACGACACGTCCGACCGGCTCTACTTCGAGCCGCTCACCTTCGAGGACGTGCTCGAGGTCTACGCCGCCGAGCTCGCCGCCGGCCCCGTCAAGGGCATCATCGTCCAGCTCGGCGGTCAGACCCCGCTGGCGCTGGCCCAGCGCCTCGCCGACGCCGGCCTGCCGATCCTCGGCACCTCGCCCGAGGCCATCGACGCCGCCGAGGACCGCGGCATCTTCGGCCAGGTGCTCATGGACGCGGGCCTGCCCGCGCCCGCGTTCGGCACCGCCCGCTCGCTCGGCCAGGCCCGCGAGGTCGCCGAGCGCATCGGCTACCCCGTGCTGGTGCGCCCGTCGTACGTGCTGGGCGGCCGCGGCATGGAGATCGTGTACTCCGTCGAGCAGCTCACCGAGTATGTCGAGCGGGCGCTCGCGGCTGCCGCGGCGGACGAGCGCACCGCGGGCGGCCTGCTGCCCGCGCCGCTGCTCATCGACCGGTTCCTCGACGACGCGATGGAGATCGACGTCGACGCCCTGTACGACGGCACCGAGCTGTTCCTCGGCGGCGTGATGGAGCACATCGAGGAGGCCGGCATCCACTCCGGCGACTCGGCGTGCGTGCTGCCGCCGGTGTCGCTGTCCGAGACGGAGATCGAGCGCATCCGCCGCTCCACCGAGGCGATCGCCGAGGGCGTGGGCGTGCGCGGGCTGCTCAACGTCCAGTACGCGCTCGTCTCCGACGTCCTCTACGTGCTGGAGGCCAACCCCCGCGCGTCGCGTACGGTGCCGTTCGTCTCGAAGGCGACGGGCACGTCGCTCGCCAAGGCGGCGGCGCGCGTCATGGTGGGCGAGTCGATCGCCGACCTGCGCGCCGAGGGCGTGCTGCCCGCCACCGGCGACGGCGGCACCCTTGACCTCGGCGCCCCGCTCGCGGTGAAGGAGGCGGTGCTGCCGTTCAAGCGGTTCCGCACCGCCGAGGGGCTCGTCGTCGACACCGTGCTCGGCCCGGAGATGCGCTCCACCGGCGAGGTCATGGGCTTCGACAAGGACTTCCCGCACGCCTTCGCGAAGTCGCAGGCGGCGGCGTTCGGCGGGCTGCCGACCTCGGGCCGGGTGTTCGTGTCGGTCGCCGACCGCGACAAGCGCTCGATCGTCTTCCCGGTCAAGCGGCTGTCGGAGCTGGGCTTCGAGGTGCTCGCCACGGCGGGCACCGCACAGGTGCTGCGCCGCAACGGCATCGGCTGCCAGGTGGTGCGCAAGTTCTCCGCCGGCCGCGGGGCCGACGGCGAGCCGACGGTGGTCGACCTCATCACCGCGGGCGAGGTGGACCTGGTGGTCAACTCGCCCTCGGGCCAGGGGGCGCGCGCGGACGGCTACGAGATCCGCGCGGCCACGACCGCGGCCGACAAGCCGATGATCACCACGGTGGACCAGCTCGCGGCCGCGGTGCAGGGCATCGAGGTGGTGCGCGCCGGGGCGTTCGACGTCGCCAGCCTGCAGGAGCACACCGAGGCCACGCGGGCCCGGCACGCCGGCGAGCGCGCCGCCGGGGCCGACGTCGCCGCGGGGGTGCCGGCATGACGGCGCCGTTCGGGACGCGGCTCGCCGCGGCGATGGACGGGCTCGGGCCCCTGTGCGTCGGCATCGACCCGCACGCCACGCTGCTGGACGCGTGGGGGCTGGCCGACGACGCGGCCGGGGTGCGCGAGTTCGGGCTCCGCGTGGTCGACGCGCTCGGGGGGCGGGTGGCGGCGTTCAAGCCGCAGGCCGCGTTCTTCGAGCGCCACGGCTCGGCCGGGGTCGCCGCGCTCGAGGACGTGATCGCCGCAGCCCGCGCCGCGGGCACGCTGACGATCGTCGACGCCAAGCGGGGCGACATCGGCTCGACCATGGCGGGGTACGCGGACGCCTTCCTCGCCGACGGCTCGCCCCTGGCGGGCGACGCCGTGACGCTGTCGCCCTACCTGGGCTTCGGCTCGCTCACGCCCGCGGCCGACCTGGCCGCCCGGACGGGGCGCGGCATCTTCGTGCTGTGCCTCACGTCCAACAAGGAGGGACACGAGGTGCAGCACGCCGTCGGGCGCGACGGCGTGAGCGTCGCCGCGTCGGTCGCGGCGCAGGCCGCGGTGCTCAACGCGGGCCCGGTGTCGGACGGGGAGCCGATGGGCTCCGTGGGACTCGTCGTCGGCGCCACGGTCGGCGACGCGGCGCAGGAGACCGGCACGGACCTCGCGGCCGTGCACGGGCCGTTCCTGGCGCCCGGGGTGGGCGCCCAGGGCGCGGGGGAGCGGGAGTTGGCGGCGGTCTTCGGTGCCGCCCGCCGGAACGTCCTCGCGTCGTCGTCGCGGGGCGTGCTCGCCGCCGGCCCGGACCCGGACGGCCTGCGGGACGCCGCCCGACGGGCCGCCCGCGAGGTCACGGCGGCGCTGCGGGGCTGACCGCAGACCCGCGTCCCGGTGCCCGGCCTCCCGTTCCGACGGGGTGCCGGGCCCCGGTACGTCCGGCTTCGGGCGGTATGGCCCGCTCCGGGCGGCGATCGGGGCACGAAGATCACGTGCCCCGATTGCCGACCGTGCAGGTCGTGGCTACTTTCGAGAGTGCAGTTCACACTTCCAGCGGCTCGAGATGAGTAGGTGACTTGCGTGGCTCTCCCCCCTCTGACCCCGGAACAGCGTGCGGCGGCACTCGAGAAGGCGGCCGAGGCTCGGCGCGTGCGCGCGGAGATCAAGAACCGGTTGAAGTACTCCCAGGGTTCGCTCAAGGACGTGATCACCAAGGGCCAGACCGACGACGTCGTGGGCAAGCTCAAGGTGGTCTCCCTGCTGGAGTCGCTCCCGGGTGTCGGTAAGGTGAAGGCCCGGGCGATCATGGAGGAGATCGGGATCGCCGAGACTCGTCGTGTCCGCGGCCTCGGGCCGCACCAGAGGGACGCGCTCATCGAGAGGTTTGGCTGACATTTCCGCTCCACCCGCCGGGCGCCCGGCACCGCATGACATCCCCGGCACGCCCGCGTCGGGCGAGCCGGACGCCCGCGGGGGCGGTGGTGCACCCACGCGGCTGACCGTCCTCGCCGGGCCGACCGCGGTGGGCAAGGGCACCGTGTCGGCCGACATCCGCGCGCGATACCCGAACGTGTGGCTGTCCGTCTCCGCGACGACCCGGCCGCCGCGTCCCGGCGAGGTGCACGGCGTGCACTACCTCTTCGTCTCCGCCGAGGAGTTCGACCGCATGGTCGACGCCGGCGAGATGCTCGAGTGGGCGGTGGTGCACGGTCGGCACCGGTACGGCACGCCGCGCGGGCCCGTGTCCGAGCACCTCGCGGCGGGCGTCCCGACGCTGCTGGAGATCGACCTGCAGGGCGCGCGCCAGGTGCGCGAGGCCGTGCATGCCCAGGGCGTGGACGCGCAGTTCGTCTTCCTGTCGCCGCCGAGCTTCGACGAGCTGGTGCGCCGGCTGGTCGGGCGCGGCACGGAGAGCGCCGAGGAGCGCGAGCGGCGGCTCGCCACCGCCCGCACCGAGATCGCCGCCGAGCGGGAGTTCGACGTCACGATCATCAACGACGACGTCACCCGCGCCACCGACGAGCTCGCCCGCGTGATGGGCGTGACGTCGCAGGCCCCGCAGGTGGCCGGCTGACGGCGGGTAGAATGACCTGCTGACCCCGAATCTTTTTCTTTGGAGAGTGACCCATGGCCGGAACCGTGGCCCAGCCCATCGGCATCACCGACCCGCCCATCGACGAGCTGCTCGAGCGCACCGACTCGAAGTACGGCCTCGTGCTCTACGCGGCCCAGCGTGCGCGGCAGATCAACGCCTACTACTCGCAGCTCAACGAGGGCCTGCTGGAGAACGTCGGCCCGCTGGTGGAGACGCGCAACCAGGAGAAGCCGCTCTCGATCGCCATGCGCGAGATCAACCAGGGGCTGCTCTCCTCGACGCCCGTCGAGGAGAAGCCCGAGGTCGCCGCCGCGGAGCCCGTGCTGGACTTCGGCGACGCCGGCACCACCGGGCTCGGCGACGAGCCGACCCTCTGAGCCAGCCGTCCTGATCGGTCGAGGGCCCGCATGAGGATCCTGCTCGGCGTCAGCGGGGGCATCGCCGCGTACAAGTCGGTGCTCCTGCTGCGCCTGCTCCGCGAGCAGGGGCACGCGGTGCGCGTGCTGCCGACGGCGTCCGCCTTGCGCTTCGTCGGCGCGCCGACCTTCGAGGCGCTGTCGGGCGAGCCCGCCACCCCGGAGGTCTTCGAGGACGTCGCCCACGTGCCGCACGTGGCGCTGGGGCAGGGCGCGGACCTGGTCGTGGTCGCGCCGGCGACGGCCGACCTGCTGGCCCGCGCCGCGACGGGCCGCGCGGACGACCTGCTGACGTCCACGCTGCTCACCGCCCGGTGTCCCGTGGTGATGGCCCCCGCGATGCACACGGAGATGTGGGAGCACCGGGCCACGCGGGCGAACGTCGCCACCCTGCGCGAGCGCGGGGTCGTCGTGATGGACCCCGACAGCGGGCGGCTCACCGGCGTGGACACCGGGCCCGGACGGCTGCCGGAGCCGGAAGAGATCGCGCGCGTGGCGCTGGCGGCGGTGGTGCCCGCCGGGCGCGCGCCCGGCGTCGACGCGGGCACCGGCGCTGAGCCCGACGCCGCCGGCGACCTCGCGGGCCGCGCGGTCGTCGTCTCGGCCGGGGGCACCCGCGAGCCGATCGACCCGGTGCGGTTCATCGGCAACCGGTCCAGCGGCCGCCAGGGCGTGGCCCTGGCGGAGGCGGCCCGGGCGCGCGGCGCGGAGGTGACGCTGGTCGCCGCCAACCTCGACGAGGCGGTGACCGCCCCGGCGCGCGCGGCCGGCGTCCACGTCGAGGCCGTGGAGACGACGGCCGAGCTGCGCGACGCCGTCCGGCGGGCCGCGGCAGGCGCCGACGTCGTGGTGATGGCCGCCGCGGTCGCCGACTTCCGTCCCTCGGTAACCCCCGACGCGAAGATCAAGAAGGTGCCGGGCGCCGGCCCCGCCCCGATCGCGCTGGTGGAGAACCCCGACGTGCTCGCGGAGCTGGCGGCCGACCGGCTGCGCCCTGGGCAGGTCGTCGTCGGCTTCGCCGCCGAGACCGGGGACGCCGACGGGTCGGTGCTGGAGCACGGCCGGGACAAGGCCCGGCGCAAGGGCGCCGACCTGCTCGCGGTGAACGCCGTCGGCGCGGGGCGGGGCTTCGGCGTCGCGACGAACGAGGTCACGATGCTCGACGCCCGGGGCGAGGTCGTCGCGGAGGCGGCCGGCACCAAGCGGGAGGTCGCGGACGCCATCTGGGGCGTCGTGACCAAGAACCTGCCCAGCATCTGAGATCGTCTCGCGATGTGGCCCACGTGTCGCGGCGTTTCCCGTGACCGCGGCGGGTCATGCCCGTAGGCTGTCGGCCATGACCGAAGCGCTGCGCCTCTTCACGTCCGAGTCCGTGACCGAGGGCCACCCGGACAAGGTGTGCGACCAGATCTCCGACGCGATCCTCGACGCCCTGCTCGCTCAGGACCCGCACTCGCGCGTCGCGGTCGAGACGATGGTCACCACGGGCCTGGTGCACGTGGCGGGCGAGGTGACCACCGACGCGTACGTCGAGATCCCGCAGATCGTGCGCGAGGTGGTGCGCCGCATCGGTTACACGTCCTCGGCGATCGGGTTCGACGGCGACTCGTGCGGCGTGTCCGTGTCGATCGGCCAGCAGTCGCCCGACATCGCGCAGGGTGTCGACAAGAGCCTCGAGGAGCGGGACGACTCGTCCGGCCCGGGGATCACGCACGACCCGCTCGACGCCCAGGGCGCCGGCGACCAGGGCCTGATGTTCGGGTACGCCAGCGACGAGACGCCGTCCCTCATGCCGCTGCCGGTCTGGACGGCGCACCGGCTCGCCGAGCGGCTCGCGGCGGTCCGGCGGTCCGGGGAGCTGCCCGGGCTGCGCCCGGACGGCAAGACGCAGGTCACCATCGGCTACGACGGCGACCGCCCCGTGGCCGTGGACACGGTCGTGCTCTCCACCCAGCACGACGCCGACGTCGTGCAGGAGAAGCTGCAGCGCGAGGTGGCCGAGTGGGTCATCGACCCGGTGCTGGCCGACATCGCCGGCCAGGTCGGGATCGAGACCACGAGGGCGCGCCTGATCGTCAACCCGACGGGCAAGTTCGTCGTCGGCGGGCCGCAGGGCGACGCCGGCCTCACCGGGCGCAAGATCATCGTCGACACGTACGGCGGCATGGCCCGCCACGGCGGCGGCGCGTTCTCCGGCAAGGACCCGTCGAAGGTGGACCGGTCCGCGGCGTACGCGATGCGCTGGGTCGCCAAGAACGTCGTGGCGGCGGGCCTGGCCCGCCGCTGCGAGGTGCAGGTCGCGTACGCGATCGGCAAGGCGCACCCCGTCGGGCTGTACGTCGAGACGTTCGGCACCGAGACGGTGCCGACCGAGCGGATCTCCGCCGCGATCGGCGAGGTCTTCGACCTGCGCCCCGCCGCGATCATCCGCGACCTGGACCTCCTGCGCCCCGTCTACGCCGCCACGGCCGCGTACGGGCACTTCGGGCGCGAGCTGCCGGGGTTCACCTGGGAGCGCACCGACCGCGTGGACGCCCTGCGCGCGGCGGTCTGAGCCCCACCCGCCGGTCGAGCCTGTCGAGACCCGCGTCCGCAACCCTGGTTGCGTCCGCGTGGCGACGACGTTCCTTCGTGCGGACGCGTTCACGGGCGCCAGGGCGCCCTCCACTTCGGGAGGGATACGTCCGCGCGAAGAACACGACAGGGCGCGACGCCCGTTGGGGTGCGG
>NZ_BAAAPM010000008.1:253965-363286 GCF_039531145.1 Isoptericola hypogeus | reverse complement strand
CCGTCTTGCCTCGTTCGTCGGTCGAGCTTGTCGAGACCCAGCTCCGCCGTTGGATCGTCTCGAACCCACGCCCACCGGCCGAGTCTGTGGAGACCTGCGGCTCGTGGTCGGCGGGTCGTGATGGGATGGGCCCCGTGAACGACGTCCCCGAGCCCGAGCAGCCCGCGCTGCTCGGGCTCGACGACGTCCAGGGGCCGGCGTCGGGCCCGCGCGGCGGCAAGGCCCGGCGCAAGGCCGCGCTGGGGGCGCACGAGATCGCCGAGGTGCTGCCCGTCGCGCGGGTCGTGCTCGACCTGCAGCCCGCGCACCTGGACCGCGAGTACGACTACCTCGTCCCCGCGTCGATGGCGGCCGACGCGCAGCCCGGGGTGCGGGTGCGCGCCCGGTTCGGACCGCAGGAGGTGTCCGGGTACGTCGTCGCCCGCGCGGCGACCTCGGAGCACACCGGCCGGTTGATGCCGTTGCGGCGCGTGGTCTCGGGTGACCCGGCGCTGAGCGAGCCGGTCCTGCGTCTGGCCCGCGCCGTCGCCGACCGGTACGCCGGCACCCTGGCCGACGTCCTCCGGCTGGCCGTGCCGCCGCGGCACGCGCGCGTGGAGAAGGAGATCCTCGCCGCCCTGGCGAACCCCCCGTCGGTCGAGCCTGTCGAGACCACGCCCGTCGTGAACGTCCCGTCGGTCGAGCCTGTCGAGACCACGCCGCCCGCCGAGAGCACGCACGCGGACCCCTGGGCGCCGTACCGCGGCGGCGAGGCATTCTGCCGCCACCTGCTGGCCGGCGGGGCGCCTCGCGCCGTGTGGACGCCCCTGCCGGGCCTGGCGCCCGCGGACGACGGCTCCGTCGGGCACGTGCCGCACTGGGCGGACGCGATCGCCCGCGCGGTGCGCGCCACCGTGGCGGGCGGGCGGCGGGCCCTCGTCGTCGTCCCCGACGCCCGCGACGCCGACCGCGTGTGCGAGGCGCTGGAGGCCGCGGGCGTCGGGGACCATGCGCGGCTCCTGGCCGACGACGGCCCCGCGCCCCGCTACCGCGCGTTCCTGAGGGCTCGACACGGCCTCGCTCCGGTCGTGGTCGGCACCCGCGCTGCCATGTTCGCGCCGGTGCCGAGCCTGGGGCTGGTCGTGCTGTGGGGGGACGGGGAGGACACGCTCGCCGAGCCGCACGCCCCGTACCCGCACGCCCGCGAGGTGCTCGCCCTGCGCTGCGAGCTCGAGGGCGCGGCCCTGCTCCTCGCGTCCCCGGGCCGCACGGTGCAGGCCCAGGCGCTGCTCGCGTCCGGGTGGGCGCGGGAGATCGTCGCCCCGCGGGACGTCCTGCGCGCCCGCGCCCCCAGGGTGCGGGCGCTGACGTCGGTCGAGCTGGCCGCCGAGGGCCCGGGCGCCGCCGCTCGGCTGCCGACGGCTGCCTGGCGCGCCGCGCGCGACGGCCTCGCGTCCGGGCCGGTGCTGGTCCAGGTGCCGCGCACCGGGTACCTGCCCGTCGTCGCGTGCGGGCGGTGCCGCACGGCCGCCCGCTGCGCGCACTGCCACGGCCCGCTGGGCCTGCCGCGGCAGGCGGCGGCCCCGCAGTGCACGTGGTGCGGGCGCCTGGCCGGCGGCTGGCGGTGCGACGAGTGCGGCGACTCCCGGCTGCGGGCCGTGCGCGTCGGCTCCGACCGCACCGCCGAGGAGCTCGGGCGCGCGTTCCCCGGCACCACGGTCCGGGTCTCGGCGTCCACGGCTCCCGGCGGGGTGCTCGACCGGGTCGCGGCCGGGCCGGCGCTCGTCGTGTGCACCCCCGGCGCGGAGCCCGTCGCCGACGGCGGGTACGCGGCCGCGCTGCTGCTCGACGCCGCCGTCGCCACCTCCGGGACGGGCCTGGCGGCGGCGACCGAGGCGCTGCACCGCTGGCTTGCGGCGGCCAGCCTCGTGCGCCCCGCCCGGGACGGCGGTCAGGTGCTGCTCGTCGGGGACGCCGCCCCGGCTCCGACGGGCGCGCTCGTGCGCTTCGACCCCGCCGCACTGGCCGAGCGCGAGCTGGCGGAGCGGCGGGAGCTCGCGCTGCCGCCCGCCGTGCGGGTCGCGGCCGTCTCGGGCGACCGCGAGGCGGTGGGCGCGCTCGTCGGCCGGGTGGCGCTCGCCGGCGGAGAGGCGCTCCTCGGCCCGGTCGAGCTGCCGCCGGAGCCCGACGGGCGGGGCGCCACCCTCGACCCGCGGGTGCGGGCCGTGGTCCGCGTGCCGCTCGCCCAGAGCGCCGAGCTCGCCCGCCAGCTGCGCGCCTCGCTGGCGGTCCGCTCCGCGCGCCGGGAGGGTGGCAGCGTCCGCGTCCAGCTCGACCCGAAGGAGATGCTCTGACGATGGCAGGCAACGTGAGTGACGCCGCGATCGACACCGTGGTCTACGACTTCGGCAACGTGCTCGTGGAGTGGGACCCCTACGGGGCGTTCCCGCACCGGGACCGGGCCGAGGTCGCCGCCTGGATGGCCGAGGTCGACTTCCCTGTGCTCAACCACGCCCAGGACGCGGGGCGTCCGTGGTCCGAGGCGAGGGCGACGCTCGCGGACCGCCCCCACCTGGTGGCGCTGCTGGACGAGTACGTCGCAAACTTCCCCGGCACCCTGACCCGCCCGGTCCCGGGCTCCGCCGCGCTCGTCGGCGAGCTGCACGACCTCGGGCTGCGCCTGCTCGGGCTCACCAACTGGTCGGCGGAGCTCTTCGTCCACGCCGAGCCGGCCGCGCCTGCGACGGGTCTCATGGACGCCGTGGTCGTCTCCGGCCGGGTGGGGCTCGCCAAGCCCGACCCCGCGATCTTCGCCCACCTCGTCGCGGAGCACGACGTCGATCCCGGTCGCGCCGTCTTCGTCGACGACAGCCCGGCGAACGTCGCCGCGGCTCGCGACCTCGGCTTCCACGCCGTGCGCTTCACCGGTACCGCGGCGCTGCGACGCGCCCTGCGCGAGTACGGCATCCCTGTGCGCTGAGGCCTCGTCAGGCGTCGTGGTCGACCACGACGTCGTGCTCGGCGGCGTCGCGCAGGTCGCGCAGCGTGCGAGCGTCGACCGCGGGCAGCGCGGTGCTGCCGCCCGTCTCGCGGGCGACCAGGCCGGGCCAGGTGAGCGAACCGTCCCTGCCGACGTCGGCGAGCAGCGCGCCGTCGAGCGCGATCCGGTAACCGGCGGGCTCGTCGGCGGGCACGAGGAGCACGACCACGTCGTCGAGGGCGACGAGAGCATCGGCGACCGCGTCGGCGGGCGTCTCCGCGTCGACGACGACCTCGATCACGACGGTGCCGGCTGGCTCCGCGGTCCCTGCGCGGGCGTCGACCACCCCGTCGACGGCGAGGTCGACGAGCAACGTGCGGGTGTCCGCGTCGCCGTCCCACGCGACGACCCGACCGGCGTCCGTGTCCCAGGCACGCGCCTCGCCCCGCTCCCAGGACGTGAGCCGGCCCGAGACGGCGAGGTCGGAAAAGGTCAGGTCGGCACCGTCGACGAGGTGGCGGGTGGACGGCAGGGCGTCGGTGACGGAGTCCGGCAGCAGTGCGTACGAGGCGGTCGCGTCTCCGGGAGCGAGAACCGCGCCGAGGTCAACCGGCCCGTGCGATCCCGCGCACCCCGCGACCACGAGCGCCGCGCCGGCGGTCACCGTGCCACAGGAGTACGGGATGGTCCTCACACCAGGTCAGTGTGTGACGGCCACCTAGACTTGCACGGTGCGTCTGCTCTTCGCCGGAACCCCGGAACCCGCCGTCCCGTCCCTGCGTGCCCTGCTGGACTCCCGCCACGAGGTTGTCGCCGTCCTGACCCGCGCCGACGCGCGCTCGGGGCGCGGGCGCAAGGTCGTCCCCAGTCCGGTGCGGGTCGCGGCCGAGGAGGCCGGCATCCCCGTCCTCACCGACGTGCCCCGGGGCGAGGAGTTCGTCTCCCGGCTGCGCGAGCTCGAGGTCGACGCCGCGCCCGTCGTCGCGTACGGGCACCTGCTGCGCCCGGACGTCCTCGCCGTCCCGCGGCTGGGCTGGGTCAACCTGCACTTCTCCGTGCTGCCCGCCTGGCGCGGGGCCGCCCCCGTGCAGCACGCGATCCTCGCCGGCGACGAGGTCACCGGCGCCACGACGTTCCTGCTCGACGAGGGCATGGACACCGGCCCGGTGCTCGGCACCGCCACCGAGACCGTCCGCCCCCGGGACACCGCGGGCGACCTCCTCGGCCGCCTCGCGACCAGCGGGGCCGGGCTGCTCGTGGCCACCCTCGACGCGCTCGAGGACGGCACCCTGCGACCGCAGGCGCAGCCCGCCGACGGGGCCTCCGTCGCCCCCAAGATCACGACCGACGACGCCCGGGTGCGCTGGGACGACCCGGCGCTCGCGGTCGACCGCCGCGTGCGCGCCGTCACCCCCGCGCCGGGGGCGTGGACCACGGTCCCCGCCACGACCGGGGTGGACGCCGCTCCCGGCGTCCGCCTCGGCCTCGGGCCCGTCGACCTGCGGCCCGACGTCACCGACCTCGCTCCCGGCCAGGTGCGCCCAGGCAAGAAGGAGGTGCTCGTGGGCACCGCCACCCACGCCGTCGCGCTCGGACAGGTGCGCCCCGAGGGCAAGAAGCCCATGGCGGCCGCCGACTGGGCCCGCGGGCTGCGGGGCGTCCTCGACGCGCCCGAGGGCGCCGTCCTCGGGCAGGACGCCCGATGAGCGACCGTCGGGCGCCCCGCGACCCGCGCCGCGACGACCGCGGCCGCCAGCGCGGCGCCGCCCGCTCCCGGGGAGAGGGGCACCGCACCTCCCAGGCGCCCTCCCAGCGGCGCCGCCGCACCGACCCCGCCCGCACGGCCGCGTACGACGTCCTGCGCGAGGTCGACGGCTCCGACGCGTACGCCAACCTCGTCCTGCCGCCCCTGCTGCGCGAGCGGCGCATCAGCGGGCGCGACGCCGCGTTCGCCACCGAGCTCGCGTACGGCACCCTGCGCCTGCGCGGGCGCTACGACGCGATCCTCGCCCGCTGCGTCAGCCGACCCCTGGACCAGGTCGACCCCGACCTGCTCGACGTCCTGCGCCTGGGCGCCCACCAGGTCCTCGGCATGCGGGTGCCCGCGCACGCCGCCGTCTCCGAGACCGTGGCGCTCGCACGCGACCGGGTGGGCGCCGGGCCGGCCCAGATGGTCAACGCCGTCCTGCGCGCTGTCGGGCGGACGCCGCTCGACGAGTGGCTCGCGCTCCTGGCCGACGAGGCCCCCGACCCCGTCACCGCGCTCGCCACCACCGGCTCCCACCCGGTGTGGATCACCCGCGCCCTGCGGGAGGCACTCGTCGGGCACGGCCGCAGCCCCGACGAGACGCGCGACCTCCTCGACGCCGACAACGCCGCCCCCCGCGTCACCCTCGTGGCCCGGCCGGGCCTCGCCGGACCCGACACCCTCCGCCAGGAGGCGGACGACGCCGACGTGCGGCTCGAGGCGGGCCGCTGGGCGCCCACGGCCCTGGTCATGGCCGGGGGCTCCGACCCCGCCGGGCTGCCCGCCGTCGCCGACGCGCGCGCCGGGGTGCAGGACGAGGGCTCCCAGCTCGTCACCCTCGCCCTCGCCGCCGCCCCCCTGGAGGGCGCGGACGCGCGCTGGCTCGACCTGTGCGCCGGACCCGGGGGCAAGGCGGCCCTGCTCGCGGCGCTCGCGGCCGGGCGGGGCGCCACCCTCGTCGCCAACGAGGTGCAGCCCCACCGCGCCAGGCTCGTCGAGCGCGCCCTGCGTGCCGTGCCGGACGGCGTCGTGGAGCGGGTGCGCACCGGGGACGGGCGAGAGCTCGGCGCCGAGACGCCGGGGGAGTTCGACCGGGTGCTCGTCGACGCCCCGTGCACGGGTCTCGGCGCCCTGCGCCGGCGCCCGGAGTCCCGGTGGCGGCGCACGCCGTCGGACCTCGGCGAGCTCACCGTGCTGCAGCGCGAGCTGCTCGCCGCCGCTCTCGGCGCCGTCCGCGTCGGGGGAGTGGTCGGGTACGTGACGTGCTCCCCGCACCTCGCCGAGACCCGGCTGGTCGTCGACGACGTGCTGCGCCGCCGGGACGACGTCGAGCGGATCGACGCCCGCGCCGCCCTGCGCGACGTGCTCGTCCCCGGTGCCGAGATCGACCTGGGGGCGCCCGACGGCGGCGCGGCCGGGCTCGACCTGCAGCTCTGGCCGCACGTGCACGGCACCGACGCGATGCACCTGACCCTGCTGCGCCGACGACGCTGAGGTGAGGCGTGAACGTCGCATTTTCCTTGCAGGTTCGGGGATGTCAGCATAGTCTGAACCGACGTGATGTCAGGACAATCTGACATCACGTCTCGCCCCCAGGAGATCGCATGCCCGATACGACGCGGTGGACCCCGGCCAGGAGCGCGCGAGACCTCGGGCGCTTCGCCAAGGACGTGCGCCGACGACGCGGGATCAGCCAGGCGGAGCTGGCGGACGAGCTCGGGCTGACGCGGCAGTACGTCTCCGAGCTCGAGTCGGGCGTCGACAACCTCTACATCACGCGGCTCTTCGAGATCTTCGACGAGCTCGGCGTCGACGTCCGGCTCGCGGAGCGGGGCGACGCGTGACCGAGCTCGACGCGTGGCTCTACGGCGCCAGGGTGGCACGCTTCCGCGCCCGGGACCTGGGCCGCGACGCGCCGCGTGTCGAGCTCGAGTGGGACGCCGCCGCGCCACGCCGCTGGGGGTACGGCGCACGGCTGCTCTCGCACCTGCTGCCGATCGACCCCGACGATCCGCCGGCGCCCGCTCGCGTGGCAGCGTGGCTCGACGGCCTCATGCCCGAGGGCCGGATCCGCGAGCACATGGCCATCGACGCGGGCGTGGACCCGGAGAACCCGGTGGCATTCTTCCGGGCCTACGGCGGCGACACCGTCGGCGCCCTGGTCTTCGTGGCGCCCGGCGCCCGGCCAGCAGTCGACTCGCGGCCCGGCACGCGGCTCGACGACGCCGGAGTGGCGGCCCTGCTGCGCGAGAGCGTCGCCCGCGCCGGCGGGCAGGGGCGGGCGCAGCACCTGACGAGCTCGCTGCCGGGCATGGAGCCCAAGATCGGGCTGGTGCGGGACGAGCACGGCTGGGCGCGTGCCTCGTCCGAGCAGCCCACCACGCACATCCTCAAGGTCGCGCGCGAGGCGGGCTCGCCTACGGCCGACCTCGTGGACACCGAGGCCGCGGCCCTCGACCTCGCACGCCGGGTCGGCCTGACGACGATCGACGCGCACGTGGCCACGTTCGACGGCATGCGCTGCATCGTCGTCTCTCGCTACGACCGCGTGCCGGACCCCCGCGCCCCGGGCGGGCAGCGTCGCGTCCACCAGGAGGACGCGGCGCAGGCGCTGGGCATCAACACCCGCGACCCGGAGCGCAAGTTCCAGCACGGCCGGGCGCTGCCGTCCCTGGCGCGGATCGCGCGCGTGCTGCGCGACGACGGCGCACGTCCCGACCCGCTGCTCGCCCTCACCGTGCTGAACCTCGCCGTCGGGAACACCGACGCGCACGCCAAGAACATCTCGATGCTGCGCCGAGAGGACGGCACCGTCGCGCTCGCGCCCGCCTACGACGTCTCCATGCACCTGCACCACGCGCACGCCTCGCGGGTCTTCGCGATGGACGTCGGCGGTGAGCGGGACATGGACCGGATCTCTGCCGGCCACCTGGTCGACGAGGGCGCGTCCTGGGGGCTGCCGCGGCGTCGTGCCGTGCGCGTGGTCGGGCAGACGCTCGACGCCCTGCGCGCCGCGCTGGAGGAGGTCGACCGCGACGCCCATCCCGGTGTCGGCCCCGAGGCATGGCAGACCGTCACCGAGCGCACCGACGCGCTCCGCGCGGGGCTCGCGGCCTGACCTGGGGCGCCCGCCGGGCGCGGCGTGGCCCGGGCGAGCGGTGTCAGACGAGCGTGCGCTGCAGCAGCATCGTGCTGACGCTGCGGCCGTGCTTGACCCCGACGTCGCGCAGCACCCCGGCCACCTCGAAGCCGAGCTTGCGGTGCAGGGGGAGCGAGCCGGCGGCGGCCGGGTCGTCCGCGACGACGGCGACCACCTGGCGGACGCCCGCGAGCGAGCAGGCGTCGAGCAGCGCGGACAGCAGCCGCGTGCCCACGCCGCGACCCTGGGCCTCGGGGGCGAGGTAGATCGAGTTCTCGACCGTGTACCGGTAGGCGGCCTTGGGCCGCCAGGGTGACGCATAGGCGTACCCGACGACGGCCTCGTCGAGCTCGGCCACGAGGAACGGGAGCCCGCGCGCGGCGAGGTCGGCGAACCGGGTGGACCACGCGTCGAGCGTCGGGGGATCCTCGTCGAACGTGACGGCGGTCCGCGCGACGTACGGCTCGAGGATGTCGGCGACGGCGGGCAGGTCGGCGCGGGTCGCGGGCCGGACGACGGGCCGCGGCGCGCCCGCGCCGTCCTGCGCTGCGTCGTGCGCGGCGCCGGCGTCGGGAGCGGCGGGGGAGGGAAGGGGGACCACGGCTGACGAGCGTAGTGGGTCCCGCGACCGCCCGCCGTCGTCCGGCGGTCAGACGCCCGCGGGCGCCCAGAGGCCGATGACGAGCGCCATCACGGCGAACGTCACGAGCTCGTGCACGACGTTCAGCAGCGTGAGCGCAGGCGGACGGCCCTCGAACGCGTCGTGGGTGACGAACCGGGCCGCGGTGAAGCCGACCCAGAGGAAGCCCGCCGTGGCGAGGGCCGCACCGAGAAAGCCGCCGCCGTAGAACGTCCACGCGATGTAGGTGGCGCCGGCGAGCACCCAGGCGGACAGGAAGCTCACGACCACCGTGACCACGATCGGGCCGACGGCGCTCCCCGCGGAGTCCGGGTCGACCTTGGCGAGCCGCATCCAGAGCGTGCCGAACACCTTCGGCGTGTACCAGACCGAGCCGACGACCAGGGTCGAGGCCGTGGCGACCAGGACCGCCCAGTAGTTGATGTCCGGAACCATGGCCTGCCCCTTCGCCGGGCGCCCGGCGACGGTGCCGAGCCCTACGCTGGGCATCATGTCAGCCCTGATCAACCCGAGCATCCTGTCCGCCGACTTCGCGAACCTCGAGCGCGACCTGGGCGCGATCGCGACCGCCGACTTCGCGCACGTCGACGTCATGGACAACCATTTCGTCCCGAACCTGACGCTCGGGCTGCCGATCTTCGAGCGGCTGGCACAGGTCTCCCCGGTGCCGCTGGACGCGCACCTGATGATCGAGGACGCCGACCGCTGGGCCCCGCAGTACGCGGAGGCCGGCGCGGCGTCGGTGACGTTCCACGCGGAGGCCACGACGGCCCCGGTGCGGCTGGCGCGCGAGCTGCGTCGGCTCGGGGCGCGGGCCGGGGTCGCCCTGCGCCCGGCGACACCGGTCGAGCCGTTCCTCGACCTGCTGGCGGAGGTCGACATGATCCTCGTGATGACGGTCGAGCCGGGCTTCGGCGGGCAGTCGTTCATCGACGGCACCCTGCCCAAGATCCGGCGCGCCCGGCAGGCCGTGAGCGAGTCCGGGCTGGACGTGTGGATCCAGGTCGACGGGGGAGTGTCCCGCGAGACGATCGAGCGGGCGGCCGAGGCGGGGGCGAACGTCTTCGTGGCTGGGTCGGCCGTGTACGGGGCCGAGAGCATCCCGGACGAGATCGCCGCCCTGCGGGGACTCGCGTCCCGGCACACCCACTGACGCCGCCGCGGGAGCACCTCGTTGCGGCGGCATGCCCTGGCGGAATAAATAGTGTGCCAAGCGTCGAGACACCCCTGTGACGTCCGTCCCGAACCGCGGAACCCAGCCCCGAGGGGAGGGGCGGCCGCGTCTAGGCTGGGCGGGTGAAGACCTTCGACTCCCTGTTCGCCGAGCTGTCCGAGAAGGCCGCGACCCGCCCCGCAGGGTCGGGGACCGTCGCCGAGCTGGACGCCGGCGTGCATGCGATCGGCAAGAAGATCGTCGAGGAGGCCGCCGAGGTCTGGATGGCCGCCGAGCACGAGTCCCAGGAGGCGGCGGCCGAGGAGATCTCGCAGCTGCTGTACCACCTGCAGGTGCTGATGCTGGCCAAGGGCATGACGCTGAAGGACGTGTACGCGCATCTGTGAGCGCCGGGCCGGTTGCCTGCGACCCCGCGTCGCCACCCGGCCGCCGAGCGCTCCGCCGACTGCCGCACCCGTCGTCCGACCGTCCTGACCAGACCTGACCGAAGAGGTTTCCGTGCTCCGCATCGCCGTCCCCAACAAGGGTTCCCTGTCCGGCCCTGCCACCGACATGCTCCGCGAGGCCGGCTACCGCCAGCGCCGCGACACCCGCGAGCTGGTGCTCGCCGACCCGGACAACGGGGTCGAGTTCTTCTTCCTCCGTCCTCGCGACGTCGCCGTGTACGTCGGGTCGGGCACCGTCGACGCCGGGATCACCGGCCGCGACCTGCTGCTCGACTCCGGGGCGGACGCCGTCGAACACCTGCCGCTCGGCTTCGCCGGATCGACGTTCCGGTTCGCGGCGCCCGCCGGGACCGTGACGGAGGTGGCGCAGATCGCCGGCAAGCGGGTCGCGTCGTCGTACACCACGCTGGTGCGCACGCACCTCGCCGAGCAGGGCGTCGAGCCGGCCGCCGTCGTGCACCTGGACGGCGCCGTGGAGAGCTCGGTGCAGCTCGGCGTCGCGGACGTCATCGCCGACGTCGTGGAGACGGGCACCACGCTGCGTGCCGCGGGCCTCGAGATCTTCGGCGAGCCCATCCTGCGCTCCGAGGCGGTGCTGATCCGGCGCGCGGCCGTCGACGAGCCCGAGGGGCTCCGGGTCCTCACCCGGCGCCTGCAGGGCGTCATCACCGCGCGCGAGTGGGTGCTCATCGACTACGACGTCCCGATCAGCCTCGTCGACGCCGCCGTCGCCGTGACGCCCGGCTTCGAGTCGCCCACGGTCTCGCCGCTGCACAACGGGGAGTCGGCGGCGGTCCGGTCCATGGTGCGGCGGGGAGACACCAACCGCGTCATGGACGCGCTGTACGACGTCGGGGCCCGCGGCATCATCGTGACGTCGATCCACGCCAGCCGGCTGTGACCCGGCCCCCGGCGCGGCCGGGTGTCGAGCACCCGCTCGCGGTGGCAGCGTGGCGGGCATGAGCACGACCGACGGCCCGGGCCGTGGCGCGGTCGACAGGGTCGGCCGGGGCAGCGCGGACGAGGCCCGCTGGCGGACGTTCCGGCCGCTCTGGGGCCGCGTGACGGCGTGGGTGGTGTGGGCCGTGGCCGCGGGCGGCAGCCTCTTCGTCGGCCTGACGGCGAGCGGGCCGCTGGGTGCGGCCGCGGTCAACAAGGTGTCGTTCGTCGTCTTCGCCCTGGCCGCCACGTGGCTGCTCTGGCGGCTGGGCGGCGTGCACGCCGTGCCGGCTCCGACCGGGCTCACGGTCCGCAACCTCGTCCGCACGCGCCGGCTGGCGTGGGCGGAGGTGGTGGAGGTGCGCCTCGGACCGAACGACCCCTGGGTCCGGCTCGACCTCGCCGACGGCGGGACGCTCGCGGTGATGGCCGTGCAGCGGGCCGACGGCGAGCGGGGGATGGACGAGGCGCGGCGGCTGCGCGAGCTCGTCACCGAGCTGGGCGAGGCGCCCGACCCGAGGTGATCCGGCCGGGGCGCGTCGCGGACGACGCGACCCCGACCGGGCCCACGCGGAAACGCGGCACGCCGCCGTCGACGGATCGACGACGGCGTGCCGCGTTCGGCGGGAGACCCCGCGTCAGTAGGTGCGCGCCGGGCGACGCTCGGTGCGGGGGCGCTCGGTGCGCGGCCCGCGGTGCTCGGGGGCGCCCTTGTCGACGGAGATGCGCAGCGCCTTGCCCGCCACGTGCGCCCGGCCGATGCGGTTCATCGCCGCGTCGTCGAGCGGGCGCGTGATGTCCACCAGCGAGAAGTTCCCGAAGATGTCGATCTTGCCGATGTCGCTGCCCGACAGGCCGCCCTCGTGCGTCAGCGCCCCGACGATGCCGCGGGGCTGCGCGCCGTGGGTGTGGCCCACCGAGATGCGGTAGCGGGTGCCGTCGGCCGGGCGACGGATGCCGCGGCCGCGGTCGCCGCCGCGGTCGTCGGCGCGCGGGTGCCGGCCGGTCCGGTCGCCGTCGCGCTCCGTGCGCTCGGCGCGGTGGGTCTCGCGGGTGCGGCCACCCTTCGCCTCGGCGCGCTCGCGCTCGTGCTCCTCCTGCGCGGCCCGCTGCTGGGGGCCGTCGTCGCCGACCGCGAGCGCCAGGAGCGAGGCCGCCAGCTGCAGGAGGTGGGCGTCCGCGGGTGCCGCGGGGGCGGCGGACCCGTCGGTCTCGGCCTCGGTCGGCTCGGCGGACTGTGCCGCCGCGGCGACGTGCTCGCGGATCATCTGCGAGTACAGGTCGAGACGCCCGGCCTCGGCGCGCGCGCCGACGGCGTCGAGGAGGCGCCGGGCACGGTGCTGGGAGACGTCCCGGGGGGACGGGACCTCGACCTCGGTGAGCTGGGCGCGGATGGTCCGCTCGATGTGCTTGAGCTTCCCCCGCTCGTGCGGGGTGACGAACGACAGGGCGCGCCCGCTGCGGCCGGCACGGCCGGTGCGTCCGATGCGGTGCACGTAGGCCTCCGCCTCGCGGGGGATGTCGAAGTTGACGACGAGCCCGATGCGGTCGACGTCGAGCCCGCGGGCGGCGACGTCGGTGGCGACGAGGACGTCGAGGGCGCCGGAGCGCAGCCGCTCGACGATCTTCTCGCGCTCCTTCTGCGCGACGTCGCCGGAGATGGTCGCCGCGGAGGTGCCGCGCTCGACGAGGGCGGCGCCGACCTCCTCGGCGTCCTTGCGGGTGCGCGTGAAGACGATGGTCGCGTCGGCGTCGGAGGTGGCGAGGACCCGGACGAGCGAGCCGACCTTGTGGCGGAACGGCACGACGGCGTAGGTCTGCTCGACGGTGGAGGTCGTGGACGACTGGCGCGAGACGGCGATCGCGACCGGGTCGTTGAGGTGCGTCGCCGCGACGGAGCGGATCGCGGGCGGCATGGTCGCGGAGAAGAGGGCGACCTGACGCTTCGCGGGCGCCTGGCCGAAGATCGTCTCGACGTCCTCGGCGAAGCCCATGCGCAGCATCTCGTCGGCCTCGTCCAGGACGAGGAACTTCACGCCGTCGAGCGACATCGAGCCCCGCTCGAGGTGGTCCATGACCCGGCCGGGGGTGCCGACGACGACGTGCACGCCGTCGCGCAGCGCGCGCTGCTGCGGCTGGTACGGCGACCCGCCGTACACGGAGGTGACGCGGACGCCGGGCAGGTGCGTGGCGAAGGACTCGACGGCCTCGGCGACCTGGAGCGCGAGCTCGCGGGTCGGGGTGAGCACGAGGGCCTGCACGTGCCCCCCGGCGACGCTGGAGTCGGGGTCGACGGCGGCGAGCAGCGGGATCGCGAACGCGGCGGTCTTACCGGTGCCCGTCTGCGCGACACCAGTGATGTCGCGACCGGCGAGCAGCTCGGGGATCGCCCGGGCCTGGATGGGGGAGGGCGTGGTGAAGCCCTGGTCGTCGACGGCGGCCTGCAGCGCGGCGGGCAGTCGCAGGTCGGCGAAGGTGGGGCCCTCGACCTCGGGGGCGGTGACCTCTGTCGTGGTCTCGGGGGCGTCGGTGGGCAGGGTCGAGTCAATGCTCAAGGGGATGACCGTTCGTCGGTGGTGGGGGGAGTCCTGCGTCGCCGAGGAGGGCGAGGCGGTCGCTCGTTCCCGGACACACACCAGACCTGGCTCTTGGGCCGAGGTCGCAACGAACACGCGGGAGGCACGACGAACTCCGAAGGTCCCTCCATCGTACGCGGTGGGCGCCGTCCTGTGACCGGCGGCTGGTGGTGAGTTCGGCCACTGAACGGCGGACGGCGGCGCATGGATGGCCCGTCGCCGCTGCGTAGGATGTCCGCGTGCAGCCAGGCCCGGAGATCAGCAGCGCGGTCCTCACGGTGCCCAACCTGGTGAGCCTGGTGCGTCTGGCGCTGGTGCCGGTCTTCGCGGTGCTCATCGTGGTCGGGCAGGACATGTGGGCCCTCGCCGTGCTGGCGTTCTCGGGCTTCACCGACTGGCTCGACGGCGTCCTGGCGCGGCGGCTGCACCAGGTGACCAAGCTCGGCCAGGTGCTGGACCCGGCGGCCGACCGGCTGTTCATCCTCGTCAGCCTCGTGGGCCTCGCCTGGCGCGACCTCGTCCCCGTGTGGCTCGTCGTGGTGATCGTCGCCCGCGACGTCGTGCTCGCCTGCCTCATGCCGGTGCTGGCGCGCCACGGGTATGGTCCGCTCGAGGTCAGCTTCGTGGGCAAGGCGGCCACCTTCGCGCTGCTGTACGCCTTCCCACTGCTCCTGCTGGCGACCGCGCCCGGCGCCCTGGGCGCCGCCGCGCACGTGGTGGGGTGGGCGTTCACCTGGTGGGGCGTGGGCCTGTACTGGGTCGCGGGCGCGCAGTACGTGCGGCAGACGCGGGAGCTGGTCGCGGCCGACCGCAGCGGGCCGGCGCGCGACGCCGGAGGGGAGCGCGTATGACGGCGCCGACGCCGCGGCGCCCGACGGCGGGCGCCCGCGACTCCGGCGGCAGGCGCCTGGACGAGTCGATGACGCTGCTCGTCGAGGTCATGGAGCGACCGCTCGATCCCGGGTACGCCGAGGCCGCCGCGCGGCGGGCCGCCCGGGGCGAGGCCCCGCCGCGCGCGCGCCGCGGGATCGGCATGGTGCTGCTGGCCCTGCTCGGCGTGCTGCTGGGGCTCCTCACGGTCTCCGCGGCCCGCGAGCTGCGAGCGCCGCAGGCCGAGGTCGCCGCGGCTCGCCAGCTGCTCGAGGACCAGATCGTGGAGCGCCGCCAGACAGGGGACTCGCTGCGGGAGCAGTCGGTCGACCTGAGCGCCCAAATCGAGGCGCTGCAGCACTCGGCGCTGGCGAGCCAGGATCCCGCCCTCCTACAGACGTTGCGCCTGGACGCCGTCGTCAACGGGTCCACCCCCGTGAGCGGTCCCGGCCTCGTCGTGACGCTCGCCGACGGGGGCGGCGGGCTGGAGGACTCCGAGGCCGACCCCGGCGCGCGGGTCAGGGACGCGGACGTCCAGACGGTCGTGAACGCGCTGTGGGCGTCCGGGGCGGAGGCGGTCGCCGTCGACGACCAGCGGCTCACGTCGATGTCGGCGATCCGCAACGCGGGGGACGCGATCCTCGTGGACCTCGTGCCCCTGTCGGGGCCCACCTACGTCGTTCACGCGATCGGTGACTCCGACAGCATGCAGACCGCGTACGCTCGGACCGGCGCCCCCGCCTACCTGCAGCTCCTGGGGTCGCGCTATGGGATCTCCTCGAGCGTGGTCCCGCAGAGCGAGCTCGAGCTGCCGGGCGTCGGGACGCAGACCTTGCGTCACGCGGAGCCGGTGGACGACGACGCCGTCGACGAGGACGCGGGTGTCCCCGGTGCGGGTGGCGACGGCGTGGACGAGACCGAGGACGAGACGCAGGAGGAACGCCCATGATCGCCGTGGTCGGGCTCATGGTCGGCGTGGTCGCCGGCCTGGTGCTGCAGCCCACCGTGCCCGTCGCCCTGCAGCCCTACCTGCCCATCGCGGTGGTGGCTGCGCTCGACGCGCTCTTCGGGGGCCTGCGGGCGAAGCTCGACGGGTTGTTCGACGACAAGGTCTTCCTCGTGTCGTTCCTGTCGAACGTCCTCGTGGCGGCGTTCATCGTGTTCCTCGGCGACCAGCTCGGCGTCGGCTCTCAGCTGTCCACGGCGGTGGTCGTGGTCCTCGGCATCCGCATCTTCTCCAATGCCGCGGCCATCCGCCGGCACCTGTTCAAGGCATGAGCGCCGACATCCCGAAGCAGGCCGGCGCGGAGCCGTCGGAGCCGCAGCAGGAGCCCGTCGAGGACGCGGCGGTCCAGGACGAGACGCTGCCCCCGGGTGGCGCGGAGGTTGCGCCACACGACGATGCGGAGGACCCGGCTGAGGACGCGGGCGACGGCGCGGAGGTTGCGCCGCACGACGCGGGACCGGGCGACGATGCCGAGGACCCGGCTGAGGACGCGGGCGACGGCGACGACGCCGGTGGCTCCGAGCCCGTTGACGTCCGCGCCGACGAACCCGCTGACGACGACGATCCGCCGGCGGTGGACGACGCGTCGTCCGCGGGCACTGACGACCGTGACGCCGACGGCGAACCGCCGGCCCCGACCGCGAGCGCCGTCGTGCCGGACGCGACGGCACGGTCCGGACCCGAGGTCGGGGCCGAGGCCGTCGGCGAGGCCGAGCCCCTGGACCCGGGTGCGCACGAGCACGGCGACGATCCGGAGGGCGCGCGGTGGGACGCCGGACAAGCGGCGGAGCCCAGCGGCTGGCGGCGGCTGGGCACGGCGCTGCGGCCCCGCCTCTCGCGCTCGCACGTGCTCGCCGGCGTCCTGTGCGCGGCGCTCGGCTTCGCCCTCGTGGTGCAGGTGCAGCAGTCGGCGTCCGACCAGCTGTCGTCCGCCCGGCAGGAGGACCTCGTGCGGCTGCTGGACGAGGTGACCGACCGGGCGGAACAGCTCGCGGCCGAGGTCTCGGGCCTGGAGGCCACCCGTGACGAGCTGCTGTCGGGGTCGGGGCAGGCCCAGTCGGCGCTCGAGCTGGCGCAGCAACGGGCGGAGTCCGAGGGCATCCTGTCGGGCCGGCTCCCGGCCGAGGGGCCCGGGGTCCGCGTCCGGATCGCCGACCCGGGAGCGGCGCTGGAGGCGGCCCAGCTGTTCAACGTGCTGGAGGAGCTGCGCAACGCCGGCGCCGAGGTGGTCGAGCTCAACGGCGTGCGCCTGGTGACCTCGACCTGGTTCCGCGACCAGGACGGCGCGATCGTCGTGGACGGGCAGAAGCTCTCCTCCCCGTACGAGTGGACCGTCATCGGCGACCCGCAGACGATGGACCGTGCCCTCGAGATCCCCGGCGGAGCGCTCGCGACGGTGCGCACGGCCGGTGCAGAGGCGACGACGACGACGCGCGACAAGGTGCAGATCACGGCGGTGCGCGAGCCCGCGGAGCCCGAGCACGCCACCCCGCAGGGCGCCGGGAAGTGACCCCGGCCGGGCTTCCCGCCCCCGCCCGTCACGGGGTAGGTTGGGCGGACGACGGCGCACGTCGGACGCACAACCTTCCGTGGAGCACCGAGCACCGGGGCCGCCTCGGCAGCAGCGTCGCCCGACCACACGGCCCTACCTCGATGGAGGACTGATGACCGACCCCCGCGCTCTTCCGCCGCACCAGGCTGCCGCCGACACCACGGCCCACCTGGGTCGCGTCGGTGCGCCCGCGGAGGAGCAGGCGTTCCGGATCCCGCTCACGGCGGAGGAGGCGGCCGCCGTGGCCGCGCTTCCCCGGCACTCGGCGCTGCTCGTCGTGCAGTACGGGTCCGGCGCCGTGGGGGAGCGTTTCCTGCTGGACTCTGACCGGGCCGTGGCAGGGCGCAGCGAGCAGGCGGACATCTTCCTCGACGACGTGACCGTCTCCCGCAAGCACGCGGAGTTCGTCCGCGAGGGCGACCGGTTCGTGGTCCGCGACATCGGGTCGCTCAACGGCACGTACGTGAACCGGGAGCGGATCGACGCGGCCACGCTCGCCACGGGCGACGAGGTGCAGATCGGCAAGTTCCGGATGTCGTTCCACGCCAGCCCGCAGGCGCCGCGGGACACGCAGGCGCCCGCGTCGTGACGGGGGCGCGGGCGGCGCACGGCGAGCCTCCGGCCACCGGCGACACGCCCGAGCCGTGGCCTCGGGGCATCTCGCGCCAGGCGACGATGCGGATCTCGGACGTGCTCGCACAGCTGGGGCCCGAGTTCCCGGCGGTGTCGCACTCGAAGCTGCGCTTCCTCGAGGACCAGGGCCTCATCGACCCGGTGCGCACCCCCTCCGGGTACCGCCAGTACAGCCCGGCGGACGTCGAGCGCCTGCGGTTCGTGCTCACCGAGCAGCGCGACTCCTACCTGCCCCTGAAGGTCATCAAGGAGCGCCTGGCGGAGATGGACGAGGGCCAGCCCGCGCCCGGTCCCGCCCCGCGGCTCGCGGAGGAGCCCGCCGCCGCGGCGCCGGCCCGCCGCCGATGGACGGCGGAGTCGGTGGCGGAGGCCACGGGCACGTCGACGGCGTTCGTGCAGCAGCTCGTCGGCGCCGGCGTGCTGCGCCCGGGGGCGGGCGGCCAGCTCGACGCCGGCGCCGCCGACGTGGTGCGGATCGCGGTCCGGCTCGCCGAGCACGGCATCGAGCCCCGGCACCTGCGCTCGTTGCGCACCTCCGCGGACCGGCACGTGGGGCTCGTGGACCAGCTCGTCGCCCCCTACCGCAGCCAGCAGACGCCGTCGGGCCGGGCTCAGGCGGCGGAGCTCGCCGCGGAGCTCGGTGAGCTGCTCGCGCGGCTGCACACGGCGTGGGTGCGGCGCGGCACCGGCGACCTCGTGTGACCCTGGCGGGCCCCGAGGACGACCGCCCGGAACTGGTGCCGCCCCCACGCGACGGGTGGGTGCCAGCCGTCGTACGTTGGATCGGTGGACGGCAACGAGCCGAGCGACGCCCCCATGGTCCCGGTCGAGGTCATGGGTGTCCGGCAGCAGCAGCGCGACCAGGAGATCGTGGTGCTGCTCCTCGACGCGGCCGCGAACCTCGCCGTGCCGATCGTCATCGGTGCGCGGGAGGCGTCGGCGATCGCGATGGCGCAGGCCGGGCTCGTCACGCCGCGCCCCATGACGCACGACCTGCTGCGCGATCTCCTCGGCGCGGTGGGGGTGGAGCTGGAGCGGGTCGAGATCGTCGCGCTCGACGGCGGCATCTTCTTCGCCGAGCTCGTGCTGTCAAACGGGTCGCGGCTCGACTCGCGGGCGTCGGACGCCATCGCGTTGGCGGTGCGCACGGAGAGCCCGGTGCTGTGCTCCGCGGAGATCGTCGCCGTCGCCGGGGTCGAGGTGGTGGACGTGGAGCAGCAGCGCGAGGTGGAGAAGTTCCGCGACTTCCTGGACCACGTCACCGCCGCCGACTTCACGACGCCGGGCGGGCCGCGGGAGCCAGGGGCGCCGGACGGCGACCGGCCCGACGACGCCCCGCCCTGACGGCAACCCGTGCCACGCCGACCGGGGTGTCGACCTCGGGTCGAGGGTCAAGGTCGGCTACGGTGAACCCAGAACCTTCAGGTTGAGGTCGAAGGTTGCCTGCCAGGCCCGGCGCCCGTCGAGCGAGGCCCGCGGCGCCGCAGGGGGCGCGACACGCCGGATCGCTCGGGACGAACGTCGTTGACGGCCCGGTGGGGGCGACCTAGCGTGGAGAAGACATCTCAGGAGGCACAGTGAACAGCAGTGGTGAGGCAAGCGTCCCCACGGGTGCGTCGGTGCCCCACGGTGCCCAGGGTCTTCTCTTCGGGGAGGACCTCACGGAGCAGGACTCCGCGACCGGCTACCGCGGCACCACCGCGTGCCGCGTCGCCGGGATCACGTACCGCCAGCTCGACTACTGGGCCCGCACCGGCCTCGTCGAGCCCTCCATCCGCCCGGCGACCGGTTCCGGCACCCACCGGCTGTACAGCTTCCGGGACATCCTCGTGCTCAAGGTGGTCAAGCGCCTCCTGGACACCGGCGTCTCCCTGCACCAGATCCGCAGCGCGGTGACGCACCTGCGCGAGCGCGGGGTCGAGGACCTGGCGCAGATCACCCTGATGAGCGACGGCGCGTCGGTCTACGAGTGCACGTCGCCCGACGAGGTCGTGGACCTCGTGCAGGGCGGCCAGGGCGTCTTCGGCATCGCCGTCGGTCGGGTCTGGCGGGACATCGAGGGCACCCTGTCGGAGATGCCGACGGAGTCGCTCGACGACGTCGACGACCAGGCGGTGCGCGAGGGCGACGAGCTCGCCGCGCGGCGAGCCGCGCGCAACGCCGGCTGACCCGGCGGCGTCGGAGGACTGGCGGACCGCCGGGGACGGCGGCCCGGCTGTCACAGGAGCGGGCGCAGCGGGGACATGACGCGCTCGGCGATCTTCGTCAGCGGGTGCCGGCGCTGCCACTCCTCGAGCGTCAGCTCGCGCGAGTTGGACTCGTCCATCCGGAATGCGGCCTCGAGCTGTCCGGCGAGGCCGTCGTCCACGACCTCGAGGTTGATCTCGTAGTTGCCGGTGAGGCTCAGCCGGTCGATGTTCGCGGTGCCGACCGTGGTCCACCGCCCGTCGATCGTCGCGGTCTTCGCGTGGATCATCGCGCCCTGGTACAGGAAGATCCGCACACCGCCGCGGAGCAGGGTGGCGTAGTGCCCGCGGGCGAGCCAGTCCGCGACGACGTGGTTGGAGCGCTCGGGCACGAGCACGCGCACGTCGACCCCGCGGGCGGCCGCGGCCAGCAGGGCGGCCTGGATGTCCTCGTCGGGGATGAAGTACGCCTGCGTGATGTACACGTGGGAGCAGGCGCGGTCGATCGAGTCGAGGTAGATGCCCCGGATCGGGAAGACGAGCTCGGACGGCGCGTTGCGGGCCGCCCGCAGTCGCGGCAGCCACAGCGGGGAACCGACGTCCTGCAGCATCGGCAGGTCGGGGGTGCGCCAACGGTTCCAGATGTCGATGAAGGCGTTGCGCAGCTCCCACGTGGACGGGCCCACCAGGCGCACGTGCGTGTCGCGCCACTTGGTGGCGTACAGCTCGCCGATGTTGTACCCGCCGACGAACGAGATCTCGTCGTCGACGACGAGGATCTTGCGGTGGTCCCGCCCCGACCGCCGCACGTCGAGCATGAGCAGACCGGGCCGGAACGCCGGGAAGCGCAGCACGTGCACGCCGCGAGGCAGGTCGTAGAAGGTGCGCGGCACGACGAGGTTGGCGAAGCCGTCGTACACGACGAACACCTCGACGCCCCGGTCGGCGGCGTCCGCGAGCGCCTGCTTGAACTCCCGGCCGACCTCGTCGTCCTTCCAGATGTAGGTCTCGAGGAACACCTGGTGGCGGGCCGAACGGATGGCGTCGAGCATCGCCGCGTACAGGTCGGCGCCGTAGGTGTACACGGTCGCCGTGGTGTCGTCGACCTCGGTCGACGCAGGGGGCGCGGTGGGGAAGGGTGAGTCGAGCGGGTACTGCTGACGGCGGACGCGCTCCAGCCCCATGACTGCTGCGGCGGCGGCGACCGGCGCCGCAGCGGCGACGACGGCAGCGCGGGTCGCGTACTTGCGGACGGTGGACCAGTCGATCTGGACCCGGACGGGACCGGCGGACTTCACGGAGCGGAACGGCACGGGGTTCACCGTAGCGAGGGCCGAGGGCCCGCGCGCGCCGACCTGTCGTGTTCGTCGGTTTCCGGCGGTTCGGTGCGAGAGTCGTGCTCGTCACGCCGCAGCAGCTCGGCGGACAGGGGGTGGGACCGGATCGCCGCGCCGAGCTCCCCCTCGATCCGGTCGAGGTAGACGCCGGTGGTGGCGATCGACCGGTGGCCGAGCAGCTCGGCGACCACCTTGACGTCCCAGCCCTCGGCCACGAGGAGGGTGGCGGTGGTGTGCCGCAGGGCGTGCGGCGTGGCGGGACGCCGGTACGGGGCGGGCATCCGCTCGACGGCGCGAGCGAGCAGGGCTCGGACCGCCTGCGTGTCGACCCGGCGACCCCGCCAGGTGAGCAGCAGCGCCCGCTGGGCGTCGGCGTCGTCGTCCCGCCGCGCGGCCAGGCGGGGTCGCAGCCCGGTGAGGTAGTCCTCGAGGGCCGTGGCCAGCGGGGGAGACAGGGCGACGGTGCGCGTGCCCCCGCCCTTGCCGACGATGCGCCAGCGCGTCTCGCCGGGCTCCCGGGCGAAGTCCGCCACGTCGGCGCGGGCCAGCTCGGACACGCGTGGGCCGAGCACGAGCAGCAGCGCGATGACGAGCCGGTCGCGCAGGGCGAGCGCCTGGTCCGCGCGGGGTGCCCGCTCCGCGCCGGCGGCCGGGACCGCCCGGGCCTCGGGTACGGGCCCCGCCGCCGTCGTGCGCAGGAGCGCCTCGGCGGCCGAGGCGGAGAGCGCCGTGCGCGCGACGCGCAGGCCGTCGCGCACCTTGGCGGGCGGCGATGCCCACTGCATCGGGTCGGCCTGCACCCAGCACTCGCGCGCGGCGTGGGTGAAGAACCTGGTCACGGACTGCCGGAACCGGTTGACGGTCGCGGTGGAGCGGCCGGGCGCGCCCTTGCGCGCCGGGTCGGCGTACCGGCCGTCGGGGCTGGACTGGTAGCGCACGAGGGCGTCGTCGACGTCGTCCCCGGTGACGTCGTCGAGCACGCGCCCGGCGCCGAGCAGCCGTGCCAGCTCCGTGACGTCGCGTTCGTAGCTGCGGGCGGTGGCGGGGGACAGGACTCCCCGCACCGCCTCGACGCGGACCGACGAGAGGTAGCGGTCGGCGGCGTCGGCGACGGTGACACGGTTGAGCCGGGGCGGCGCGACCATCGGGTTCCTCCTGTCCTTTCCGGACGCCGGTCCAGGCGGGTGACCTGCGGCGACGTCCGGACGACACGGTAGGCGCAGGCACCGACACCGGCGCCCGCCCTCGGTTCGCCGGCGCTGCGGCGGGCGGGTCCGTCAGAGGTCGAAGAGCGTGGGCTGCTCGAGGTGGACACCCTCGGCGGCCAGCATGCGGAGCTTGGTGCGTGGACCTCCGCGGGCCGAGAAGCCGCCGACCCGCCGGCCGGCCGCCAGCACCCGGTGGCAGGGCACGATCGGGGGGTACGGGTTGCGCCCGAGGGCCTGGCCCACCGCCTGCGCGGCGCCGGGCATGCCGAGCCTCTCGGCGACCTCGCCGTAGGTGAGGGTGTTGCCCGGCGGGATCTCGCGCACGACCCCGTAGACGCGGGCGTCGAACTCCGGCGCCGCGGTCAGGTCGAGGGGGAGGTCCACCAGGTCGCGGGTGCCGCCGTCGAGCAGCTCGCGGACCGCCTCCACGGCTCCGGCCAGCTCCCCGCCGGGCTCCGGCTCGGTCTCGACTGCGCCCGGGTACCAGCGGCGGACGGCCGCTCGCACGGCCGACGCCCCGCCCTGGGGGAGCGTGGAACCGACGACGGCCGCGACGGCCGGGTCCCACACCATCGCGCAGTGGCCGATCGAGGTCGGGAACACCACGGCCACGAGCCCGGACGAGCGGTTCATGGCACGAGGCTACGGCGAGGGTCCGACACCGCCCGGGGCGCCCGGGGGAGCGGACGACGCACGTCCCGCGACGGTAGGCACGGCGCCACGTCCGCGGGCGCGGCGCGCGAGGGGCAGGGCGTCGACGAAGCGCGTCGTGGGTGCAGGGGAGCGACCGCGCCCGCCCCCGGGACTCTGGGCCCGCGGTACGGCGGGCGCCGGTATCGGCCGCGGCGGCCACCGTCCTCACACCACTGTGTTGTGCCATACACAATGGTTTGAGAGGTATGTCCGTTTCAGTGTAGCCCGCGGCCCGGCCGAAGGCGAGCTCTCGTCGTTGTGGGCGCTCGCACGATGCCGAGCGGAGTCACGGGCGTCCGTCCGCGCGAAGATGCCGGGCCGCACGCATGCAGGGCACGAGTTCGAGGGGAGTGCGCGTCGAGTACGGCGGCGCGACGGTCGGGGCGCCGCCGCTGTGAGACGCATTTCCGGTTCCCGCGCCGTCGTACCGACGGCAACGACGCGACGACGACACGACATGGCGACGACACGGAGCTGCGCCGATCGGCTCGTGGACGCGTCGCGCGCGACGTACTCAGCGCATTCGTGGCTGAAGTGACGACGCCGTGTTTCCGCGACGCCTTCACGTCGGCGCCAGGCCGGGGCGGGTTCGGTTCGCCGGCGACCTCCGGGTGGCGAGGGCGTTCGGTGCGTCAGGCCCGCGAGCTGTGGGTGCAGGGGACCGGTCCCGGCCGGTTCACGGGCCCCTCCTTCCGTGCGAAATGACATAATGTGCATTATCGGTGCTAGATCAGTGCGAGTTGCATCTGATGCAATCGCACCTCGTCCGACCGGTCCGCTCCGGCGCCTGGCGGCAGATTGCCTCACGTCAGCGCGCGCCGACCCTCGCTCAGGCGGGGTCTGCCCAATTTGGGTGCTCGCGCACGTATTCGTCGACGGTCTGCCCGATCACCCACTCGCTTTCGGTCATGTCGGCGGTTGTCCAGGCGACCGTGCCTGGCTCGAAGTGGTCGATGAGTCTCGCTTCGGATGCTGTCGCAACCCGATAGGACTTCGCGCTGAGGCCGACGTCCCGCAGGAGCCTCCGGGCACTGCTGAGACTGTCGGCGCGGACGACAGCAAGCGAGGGCAGCAGGTGCTGAGTCGATGAGCGACCCAGGTCGCCATGGCTCTTTAGTTGGTGGAAGTAGAAGGTCTTCATCGGGTGCATCCCACCCGTGCGCTGGCCACGACCACACCTTGCTTGATCCGCGAACGCACCCTCGACGACCTGGCGGACGCGCGTTCACGCGGACGGATCGGCGGACGTCCGACCACCATGTCACCGGAACGGCTCGCTACCGCGCGGGCATCGGTCACCGGTGGCCAGTCACCGGCCGGCACGAGAACCATCATGGGGACTGGAGCTGGATCAGGTTGCCGCACGTGTCGTCGAGGACCGCCGTGGTGACCGGGCCCGTCCGGAGCGGCTCCTGGGTGAACCGCACGCCGAGCCCGCGCAGCCGGTCGTGCTCCGCGTGCACGTCGTCGACCGCGAAGGCGGCGAGCGGGATGCCGTCGGCGACCAGCGCCTCCCGGTACGGCTTCACCGCGGGATGCCCGGACGGCTCCAGCAACAGCTCGGGGCCGTCCGGGTCCTCCGGCGAGACCACGGTCAGCCACCGGTCGGCGCCGACCGGGACGTCGTGCTTCGTCACGAAGCCCAGCACGTCGGTGTAGAAGCGCTGGGCCGCCGCCTGGTCGTCGACGAAGATGCTGGTGAGATGGATCTTCATGGGGCACTCCCCCGCGTGTCGGGACTCGCCCACCGCTCGGCGATGTGCCCGAGCGGCGTCGTGTCGATGTCGTGGAACTTGTAGCGACCCTCCCGCCGGCTCACGACGAGCCCGGCCGCCTCGAGCACGGCCAGGTGCTGCGAGACGCCCTGGCGCGAGATCGCGAGCCCGTGCTTGGTGCTCAGGCGCGCGCAGATCTCGAACAGGGTCTGGCGGTTCCGGTCCACGAGCTCGTCGAGGATCGTCCGGCGGGTCGGGTCGGCCAGCGCCTTGAAGAGTTCGTCGGCCACTCCCCCACGTTAGGCAAGTATGGACTTGCCTGTCAACGGAAGGTCGCTGCCGAGGCGCAGGCGTCCATGCAGAACCATCGGCGCTGAAAGTTCCTTCACCGAACCGAATGCATCGCGGAAACTCTTGACGCCGGCCGGTAGCCCTCCTAACGTCCACCTCAGGCGCTCCGGGACAACGACGTCCAACGGTCACCCACCGTCGCGCCGTCCGACACAGGAGGACCTCGTGAAGGAACCAGGAGAAAAGCGCCTCGTGCGCTCGGCGGCGGCGGTGGCGGCTGCAGGGCTGCTGTGCGCCGCGGTCGTGACAGCGCCCGCCCAGGCGGACACCAAGGGCCCGGCGACCAGCGACGTCGCGGCGATGGTCGACGCGATGACGCTGGACGAGAAGATCGGCCAGATGACGTGGACCCACGTCTACGGCGCCTCGGCCGACGACACGTCGATGGCCGCGAGCAACCAGGCCCGCTACGGGGTGAACACCCCGGCCGAGGTCGTCGAGAAGTACCACCTCGGCGGCGTGCTGTACTTCGCGTGGTCGGGCAACACGAACAACCCGCAGCAGGTGAACGCGCTCTCGAACGGCCTGCAGGAGGTGGCCCTCGGCGAGGACGGCCCCGGCATCCCGCTGGCCGTGACGATCGACCAGGAGGGCGGGCTCGTCGCCCGCATCGGGCCGCCCGCCACCCAGCTCCCGGGCAACATGGCCCTCGGCGCGACGTTCGACCCGAAGCTCGCGTACAAGCAGGGCAAGATCCTCGGCTCCGAGCTGGACGCCATGGGCGTGAACGTCGACTTCGCCCCGGTCGTCGACATCAACACCAACCCCGCGAACCCGGTGATCGGCATCCGGTCGATGGGCGAGAACCCCTACCTGGTGAGCGCGTTGGGTGCCGGGCAGATCGCGGGAATCCAGAAGCACATCGGCGCGACGGCGAAGCACTTCCCCGGCCACGGCGACACGGTGACGGACTCGCACTACGGCCTGCCCGTGGTCACCTACGACCGGAAGACGCTCGACAAGCACCTGCTGCCGTTCCGGGCAGCGATCGCCGCCGACGTGGACATGATCATGACGGCGCACATCATCGTCGAGGCGATCGACCCGGACCTCCCGGGCACCCTCTCCCCCGCCGTCCTCACCGGGCTGCTGCGCGAAGAGCTCGGCTTCGACGGCATCATCACGACCGACGCCCTCGACATGGCCGCGATGACCGACAACTGGTCGCAGGAGGAGATGTCGGTCATGGCCATCCAGGCCGGGTCGGACATCCTGCTCAACTCCCCCGACGTCGACGCGTCCATCGCCGGGGTCAAGCAGGCCGTCGCGGACGGCACGATCACCGAGGAGCGGCTCGACGAGTCGGTCACCCGCATCCTCGAGTGGAAGGCAGAGCGGGGCGTGCTCGACGACCCGTTCGCCGACCCCGCCGCCGTGAACGACATCGTCGGCAACGACGAGCACCTGGAGCAGGCGGCGAAGATCGCGGACCGCTCGATCACGCTGCTGCGCAACGAGCAGCGCACGCTCCCGCTGGAGGCGGACGAGGACACCGTCCTCATGGTGGGCGCCGGGTCGGCGTGGCCCGAGCGGCTCGGCCCGATGCTCGCCGACCGGGGGTTCGACGTCATCGAGGAGTACGAGAACGGCAGCTCGCCGTCGGCGGCGTACCGGGCACGTGCCGTCGCGGCGGCCGCGAGCGCCGACGCGATCGTCTTCGCCTCGAACAACGCGAGCGGCAACGCTGCGCAGCAGCAGATGGTGGACGCATTGGCCGCGACCGGCAAGCCCGTGATCGTGGTCGCGGCACGTAACCCGTACGACGTCAACGTGTTCGACGACGCCGATGCGGTGCTGAACAGCTACGGGTACAACGTCGTCAACTACACGGCGGTGGTGCGGGCGCTGGCGGGCGACATCAACCTGTGGGGCAAGCTCCCGGTCGCGGTCCCGACGGCGGACGGCAGCGGCACGCTGCTCCCGCTCGGGTACGGGCTGCGCTACGGCGGTCACGGCCGGGGCTGACGCCCAAGGACGGTCACTTCGTCGGGGGGCGCGGCGCATGCCGCGCCCGCCGACCCCCTCTCGTACGACTTCGGTGGAAGGCAGCTGACATGAATCGACGCAACTGGAAGAGCGTGGCCGTCGGGGCCGCGCTCGCCGTGGGGGTCGCGGCCCCGCTGGCGGTGGGAGAACCGACGGACCGGCAGGGTTGGCCCTCGCAGGGCCGCGGGCAGCTGGAGCTGGGCGTGGAGAGGCTTCTCGACGACCCCGCCCTCCTGGAGGGCCAGCGGGTCGGCCTCATCACCAACCCCACGGGGGTGACGCAGGACCTGACGTCCACCGTCGACGCGCTCGTGGCGGGCGAGGAGGCGGGCGGCTACGAGGTGACGGCCCTGTACGGGCCGGAGCACGGGGTGCGCGGCGGCGTGCCGGCGGGCGCCTACGTGGAGAGCTACGTCGACGAGCGCACCGGTCTGCCGGTGTACTCGCTGTACGGGCCGACGCGGAAGCCGTCGCCGGAGATGCTCGAGGACGTCGACGTGCTCCTGTTCGACATCCAGGACATCGGCGCCCGCTTCTACACGTACATCTGGACGATGTACTACGCGATGGAGGCGGCCGCGGAGAACGGCAAGCAGTTCGTCGTCCTGGACCGGCCGAACCCGCTGGGCGACAAGGCTGACGGCCCGATCCTCGACTACCCCGAGCTCAGCTCGTTCGTGGGGCTGCGGGAGATCCCGCTGCAGCACGGCATGACCGTCGGGGAGCTGGCGCGATACTTCAACGGCGAGCTGCTGGAGACGCCGGCGGACCTCGAGGTCGTGCGGATGTCGGGCTACCGCTCCGACGACATCCGCACCGACTGGGACATGCCGTGGGTGCTGCCGTCGCCGAACATCCCCACCCGGGAGACGGCGCTGGTGTACCCGGGCACGGGGCTCATCGAGTCGATCAACGTGTCGGAGGGTCGCGGCACCACGAAGCCGTTCCTGTGGTTCGGGGCGCCGTTCATCGACGAGACCGAGTCCTATGCGCTCGCGGAGGACCTGAACTCGCGCGGCCTGCGCGGCGTGACGTTCCGGCCCATGTCTGCGACGCCGTCGGCCAGCAAGCACGTCGGTCGGTTCTCGGGCGGGATCGAGGTCCACATCACCGACGCGGAGCGGTACGAGTCCCTCCCGGTGGGCCTGCACGTCCTCGACGCCCTGTTCACGCAGATCGACGAGGTGGACTGGCGGGAGGGCAACGCCTGCCGCACCGCGGCGGACGAGTGCTGGATCGATCTGCTGAGCGGCTCGAAGGACGTGCGCGCCCAGCTCGAGGCCGGCGTCGACCCCGACACCATCGTGGCCGGGTGGGACGACGGGCTCGAGGAGTTCGAGGACGAGGCGAAGCCGTACTGGCTGTACCGGCGCTGATCCGCTGAGGGACCGGAGTCCGGGAGGCCACGGCCGGTCCGGGCTGGTGCCCCGCGGGCCGCACGACGCGGCTCGTGGGGCACCGTCGTGCGGCCGTCACCACCGCGCTGCGAGGTCGCGCACCACGTCCGCCGCTGGGACGGCCCTCGCCGCCCGGAACCCGGTGCCCGCCCACAGATGTAGCCGGTCGGCGTCGCCCGCGGCGGCCGCCCGGCGTCGCAGCTCACGGGTGAGGTGGTGCACCTGCGGGTAGCCGACGGGTGCGGCGGCGTCGTGGCGTTCGGCGAAGGAGTTGCGCAGCGCCCTCGCAGGCCGGCCGGTGAACGCCCGCGTGACGATCGTGCCCGTGCAGCGGGGCGAGACGAGGGCGTCGCGGTGGGTCACGGTCGTCCCGGACTCATGGGTGCGCAGCAGCAGGGTCCCCACGGCGACGGCCTCGGCCCCAGCGGCTCGCAGGTGCGCGGCAGCGTCGGGTCCGTCCACCCCGCCGGCGCCGACGATCGGCAGGCGGGTACGGGCGGCGACGGACGCCACGACGTCGGCGGTGTCCGTGTCGGTCACGGTGCGCGAAGGGTCCCAGGTGCCGCTGTGCCCGCCCGCGTGCGGCCCCTGCACCACGAGACCGTCGACCCCGGCCTCCTCGGCCGCCCCCGCCTCGTCGGGCGTCGTGACGGTCACCAGGACGACGGTGCCCGCAGCCCGCAGCGTCCGGATGTCGCGCGGGGACGGCAGCCCGAACGTGAACGACACGACTGGCACGGGCCGCTCGACGAGCAGTGCCACCTTCTCCGCCCACCGGTCGTCGTCGCGGGACGGCACCGCGGCCCGGAGGTCGGCGTACGTCAGACCATGCTCGGCGGCGTCCGGCGCGATCCGCTGGGCGTAGGCCGCGAGCACCGCCGGGTCGGCGTGGCCGGCGGCGTCGGGGACGAACAGGTTGACGCCGAACGGGCGCCCCCACGCGCGGGCGGCGTCGACCTGCTGGGCGAGGGCGTCGGGCGTCCGGTATCCGCCGGGGAGGATAGCGAACCCGCCGGCCTCGGTGACCGCGGAGGCGAGCTCGAGCGTGGTGGGACCGCCGGCCATGGGTGCCGCGACGACGGGCAGCGGCGAGCCGAGGAGCGTGGTGCGGCGCGGACGGGTCACACCCCCACCTTAGGATCCGGGCATGACGGGACACGGCGGGGATCTCGACCGGGGTGCGCTGGTGGCGTTCGTGCGCGAGCACGGCGAGGGCGTGCTGTCGACGCTGGGCCCGGACGGCGGCCCGCAGGCGGCGTACCTCGCGCTGGCGGCCACCGACGACGGCGACCTGGTGCTGGACGCCCGGGCGTCGTCGCGCAAGGTGGCGAACCTGGGGCGCGACGCGCGGGTGGCGGTCGTGGTCGGCGGCAGCGACGGGCGGACGGTGCAGTGCGAGGGCGTGGCGGACCTGCCGACGGGCGAGGACCGGGACCGGTGCGCGGCCGCGTACCGGGAGGCGTTCCCGCAGTTCGCCGGATCGCTCGAGGACCCCGGGATCGTGGTGGTGCGCGTACGCGTGACCTGGGCGCGATACGGCGACTACCGCACCTCTCCCCCGCAGCTGCGCGAGCTGCGGTACTGACCCGTGTTCCATCGCCACCCGTTCCTGAGCCTGCTGACCGGCGGCTACCTGCTGTTCGTCGGCTGGCTGACGCTGACGCCGCAGCCGATCGGCCCGGACGAGCAGGACCTGATCGTGCGGGCGCTCGACGCCCTGCACCGCCGCGGCCACCTGGAGTCGCTGGACTACGACCGGCTGGAGTTCGTGGCCAACATCGCGCTGTTCGTGCCCGTGGGGGTGTTCCTGCTGCTGCTCTTCGGCGCGGGCGGCTGGTGGGCGGCCGCGCTGTCCTCGCTCCTGATGACCGTCGGCATCGAGTGGGCGCAGCGGTTCATCCCCGGCCGGGTCTCCGACGAGCGCGACCTGCTCGCCAACGGGCTGGGTGCGCTGATCGGCATCGGGACGGCGTTGGTGCTCACCCTCCCGGCGACCCTGCGTCGCCGCCGGCACCGGCGCGAGGGCCGCTGACCGGCGTCAGAGCGGCACCCGCAGGAGGCGTTCCGTGGCGTACGGGGTGAACCCGCCGCGGACGAGGATGGGCGCGGAGGTCTCCGCCCGACCCTTGACCAGCGCGAGGGTCGCGCCCGCGGCGCTCGCCAGGCGCAGCCGCTCTCCCAGGACGGCGCGGTAGGCGCCGCGGCCGCGAGCGCTCGGCAGCGTGGCCGCACCCCAGAGCCGGGCGACCCGCCCGAGCGGGGGTCGGGGCGCGTCGACGACCGTGGCGCCACCCGTCGCGACCGGGCGGCCGTCGAGGTACGCGACGACGCGCAGCGCCGCTGCGGTGCCGTCGGGCGCGGGGCGTAGACCGTCGAGCTCGGCCCCGAGCCGTGCGGCATCCATGGGCTGCTGGTCCCAGACCGCGACGTCGACGACGTCGGCGTCGCGCAGGTGGTCCAGGGTCGTGACCTGGTGCACGTCGATCCCGGCGGCAGCAGGGTCGGCGGGGGCGGCGGACCCGGTCGGCCGGGCGAGCACGTCGACGGTCTCGACGGTCTCGGCGCCGCGCGAACGCAGCAGGGGCTCCAGGTCGGGATTGTCGGCGCCGCTCACCCACCAGCTCAGGTGGTCGCGACCCCAGCCGCGGGCCGCGTCGGCCGCCTCGTCGAGCAGCCCTGCCGGTTCGCGGTCCGGGCGTGCCGCGAGGACGACCGCTCCCTGCGGCGACCAGTCGGGCCAGTTGACGATCGTGTGGTCCCCGGTGACGACCGACGCGTCGTCGGGGTACCACTGCCAGGCAGCGGAGGCGGCGAGGACGTCGCTCGTGGACCAGGCAGCGGCCGGTTCGGCGGTCATGGCGTCAGCGTAGGGGCGGGTCCGCGTCACCCGGGCCGAGCGCCCGCCCGGAAGATGAGAGATGTCCTCATCCGGTGGTGGCATCCTGTGCTGCCGACCCCCAGGTGAGAGGACGCGGATGACCCGCCGCACGACCATCGACCCGACCACGAGCGCCCCGACCGGCCGGGACGCCGGCGCGCCCGTCCCGGCGTCCGCGGGCCTGCCCGGCCCGGACGGCCGCCGTCGTCCCCGGCTCGTGCTCGTGGGCGGCGTGCCGGGCGCGGGCAAGAGCACGGCACTGGCCCGGGTCGCGACCGCCGTCCCCGCGGTGCGGGTCCTGGACTCGGAGTCGGCCCGCGAGCGCCTGCGCTCGCGCCTCCCCGGAGCGCCGTACCCCCTGCTGCGCCCGGTGGTGCACGCGTGGCACGCCGTACGGGTGCTGGGCGCGGTGCTCCACGTTCGGGGCGCCCCGCGCGGCTCCGACGGACCGCCGGAAGCGAGCGAACCCCCGACGCTGCTGGTGCACGACCCCGCCACCCGGCGGTGGCGCCGGGTCGCGCTCGCCCTGCTGGCGCGGGCGTGCGGGTGGTCGCCGGTGCTCGTGGTCCTGGACGTAGGCCTCGACGACGCCCGGCGGGGTCAGCAGGAGCGGGGGCGCGTGGTGCGCGGGCGGGCGTTCACGAGGCACTGGCGGCGGTACCAGGCGCAGCGGCCGCGACTGGTGAGGGCCTCCGAGGCGGGCGTGGCGTCCGGCGGGTGGGACGGCGTGCACGTGGTCGACCGCCGCTCTGCCCCGACCGTGCTGGCCTCGCTCGTCGGCCGACCGTCGCGACCGGAGGCCGGTGCCAGGCCGTGACGTCGCACGGCCGGGCAACCGGTCAGCTTCCGTACCGGGCGGCGCGGTCGGCCCGGAGCGCGGCGTCGAACGCGCGGATCGTGTCGGCAAGCTCCTCGACGAGCTCCGGCCGGTGCTCGGACAGGTCGTACGACTCCTCCGGGTCGGTGCGCAGGTTGAACAGCTGCGGGGTCTCGGCGGTCGACGAGAACCCGCGGCCCGTGAAGTAGGGGCCGGCCGCGCGGCTCACGTGCAGCTTCCAGTCACCCCGGCGCACGGCGTTGAGCCGCCCGTTGCCCCCCTCGTAGTAGAAGATGTCGCCGCGGTCGACCCGCCGGCCGGTGCGCCACGCGGTGAGCAGGTCGTGCCCGTCGATGACTCGGCCCGGGTCGGGCCGGGCGCCGACGGCCGCGAGGATCGTCGGGAGCAGGTCGACGAGCTGGCCGGGCTCCCGGTAGGTGGCCCCCCGCGGCACGACGCCCGGCCACTCCACGAGGAACGGGACCCGCATGCCGCCCTCGTAGGTCTCGGCCTTGCGGCCGTACAGGTCGCCGGCGCTCCCGACATACCACGGGCCGTTGTCGCTGGTGAAGACGACGCACGTGTCCTCGCGGATCCCGAGCGCGTCGAGCTCGTCCAGCAGCACGCCCACGTAGTGGTCGATCTCCTCCACGGAGTCGCCGTGCGCCCCCGCGGCGGACCGGCCGGCGAACTCGGAGGCGAGCGGCTCGTGCGGCTGGTGGTGAGCCAGGTACACGAAGAACGGCTCGTCGGCGTGCTCGCGCACGAAGGCGACGGCCTGTTCCGACAGCCTCCGGGTGATCGTCGCCTGGTCGACGGGCTCCTCCACGATCTCCCGGTCGTCGTACAGCGGCACCGGGTCCATGTCGTTCGAGTACGGGATGCCGAAGTACCGGTCGAATCCGTGCTCCATCGGGTGGTGCTCCGCCCGCGACGCCGGGTCCCCGAGGTGCCACTTGCCGAAGATCCCGGTCGCATACCCCTCGCGCTTGAGGTACTCCGCGATCGTGGTCTCCTCGGCGGAGATGCCCTCGTCCACGTCCCGCGGGTACGGGAACAGCACCGCCGGCAGGTTCACGCGCGGGCCGTAGCACCCGGTCATGAGCGCGGCCCGCGACGGCGTGCACACGGGCGACCCCGAGTAGAAGTCCGTGAACCGCATGCCGCGGCGCGCCATGCCGTCCAGGACGGGGGTCCGCACGAGCGGCGAGCCGTAGCAGCCGAGGTCGCCGTACCCGAGGTCGTCCACGTACACGACGACGAAGTTCGGCGTCCGCGACCTCGGGGTCGAGGCGCTCGCCGACGGGGCGGCGAGCGTGGTCGCGAGGCCGGCGGCGCCGGCCCCCAGGACGGAGCGTCGGGTCACGGTGGCGGTCATGCGGCCTCTCCTGGGGTGCGGGCGGCCGCCTCCGCGGCCACGTCGGCGCGGACGGCCTCGAGCCGGCCGGTGAGCTGGTCGACGACGTCGGGGTGCAGGGTCGCGACGTTGTAGTTCTCCCGCACGTCGGCCTCGAGGTCGTACAGCTGCGGCATGTACTGGCGCTGGTCCGCCCCGAACGCGACGTGCAGCTTCCACCGTCCGGAGCGGATCGCGTTGAGGTGCGGCCCCGCGAACAGCGGCACGGGTCCGCGGTCCGCGGCCCGCCCGCCCGTGAGCAGCGCCGAGAAGTCCTGGCCGTCGAGGTCCTCGGGTGCGCCCGCGCCCGCGAGCGCCGCGAGCGTCGGCGTCACGTCGAGCAGCGACCGCGGCACGGCGTCGCGCACGCCCCGCCCGCCGTCGAGCCAGGAGGCGACGAACGGCACCCGCACCCCGCCGTCGAACACCTCGGGCTTGCGCCCGCGCCGGCGCTGGGTGCGGCCCTCGTAGGCGGGGCCGTTGTCGCTGGTGACGACCACCAGGGTGCGCTCGTCCCGGCGGCGGAGGCGCCGCAGCCGGCGCACCAGGTCGCCGACCGCGTCGTCGAGCGTCTCGACGACGTCACCGTAGAGGCCGGCGCGGGACCGGCCGCGGTCCGGCTCCTCGGCCGCGAACGGGGCGTGCGGCGCGAGGAGGGACAGCACCGCGAGGTACGGCCGCCGCCCCGCGGCGCCGCGGCCGTCGCCCGCGCCGACCTCCTGGGCGAACGACACCGCGTCGTCGGCGATCCGGCGCGTCGCGGTGGCGGGGTCGAGCTCGCCGACGGCGTCGCGTCCGTCGACCCATTCGACGGGGCTGACGTCGGTCCCGTAGAGGCTGCCCGTGAACCGGCCGAAGCCGTGGTCCAGGGGGTGGCTGCCCTCGGCGCCCCCCAGGCGCCACTGGCCGAAGAGTCCCGTCGCGTACCCGGCGGCGCGCAGGCTGCTCGCGACCGTGACGGCGTCGGCAGGGAGTCCCGCCGTGCTGTCCGGACCCAGGGAGGCGGGCAGGCCGTAGCGCGCGCCGTGCCGGCCGGTGAACAGCCCGGCGCGCGACGGCGTGTCGGTGGCGGCGGCCGCGTACATGGCCTCGGCCCGCAGGCCGGTGCGCGCGAGCGCGTCGACGTGCGGCGTGCGGATCAGCGGGGACCCGTAGCAGCCGAGGTCGCCGATCCCCAGGTCGTCGGCGAGCACCAGCACGACGTTCGGGGCCGCGTGGGCGGGGGCTCGGCGCTCAGTCGTCACCATGGCGGGCTCCCGGTGCGTGGGGCGGGTCGTGGCGGATGGGCATGGGGCGGTCCCCTTCGTCGGCACGGACGGATGCGTCGGCGTTGCCTTGGCACAGTATCCCGACCGGAGTTCTATGAAAAGGCCACAGGGCCGGGGGTCGCCGCCCCCGCGCAGCCGGGTCGGGGCGAGCCGGCCGCGTCAGCGCCAGCCGAGGGCCGGCGCGACGTGCCGCACGACGTTCTCCAGCACGTGCGCGTTGTACTCCACCCCGAGCTGGTTCGGCACCGTGAGCAGCAGGGTGTCCGCGGCGGCGACCGCCTCGTCGCCGGCAAGGTCCGCGACGACGTCGTCCACCTCGCCGGCGTACGTCTTGCCGAACCGGGCGCGCCCGCCCTCGAGCATCCCGACCTGGTCGGTGCTGGCGGCCTCGGCCCCGAAGTAGGCCCGGTCGCGGTCGTCGGTGATCGGGAAGATGCTGCGCGACACGGACACGCGCGGCTCCCGCCCGTGCCCGGCCGCCGACCAGGCGTCGCGGAAGCGCCGGAGCTGCTCGGCCTGCAGCACGTGGAACGGGACCCCGGTGTCCTCGGTGAGCAGCGTGGAGCTCATGAGGTTCATGCCCTGGGCCGCCGTCCACTCGGCGGTGGCGCGCGTGCCGGCGCCCCACCAGACGCGCTCGCGCAGGCCGGACGAGTGCGGCTCCACGCGCAGCAGGCCGGGCGGGTTCGGGAACATCGGCCGCGGGTTGGGCTCGGCGAAGCCCTCGCCGCCGAGCAGATCGAGGAACCGCGCGGTGTGCCGGCGCGCCATGTCGGCGTCCGACTCGCCGTCGGCGGGGACGTGCCCGAAGTGCCGAAAGCCGTCGACCACCTGCTCCGGGGACCCGCGGGAGATGCCGAGCTGCAGGCGTCCGCCGGCGATGAGGTCGGCCGCGCCGGCGTCCTCGGCCATGTACGCGGGGTTCTCGTAGCGCATGTCGACGACGGCCGTGCCGATCTCGATCCGGCTCGTGCGGGCGCCGACGGCGGCCAGCAGCGGGAACGGGGACGCGAGCTGCCGGGCGAAGTGGTGCACGCGGAAGTAGGCGCCGTCCGCGCCGAGCTCCTCGGCCGCGACGGCGAGGTCGATCGACTGCGTCAGCGCATCCGCGGCCGACCGGGTGGCCGACTGCGGGTGCGGCGTCCAGTGGCCGAACGACAGGAATCCGATGCGCTTCACGTCACGTCTCTACCGCACCCCCGTCGCCCCCGCCCGCCGGGGCGGGGTCCGGCGCCGCCCCGGGGGGGCCGGCCGTACCAGGTGAGCTGCAGCACGCAGGCGTCGTCGCGGGCGTTGCCGAGCGTCTCGACGACGAGCGCCGGCAGGTCGGGGTCACCGGCGTGCGCGGCAGCCACGGCGAGAAGGCGGTCGAGCCCGTCGTGCAGCGGGCGGTCGCGCCGCTCGGCCACACCGTCGGTGTAGAGCAGGACGGCGTCGCCCCGGTCGAGCCGGACCGCGCCCGCGGCGCGGCCGGCGTGGGGCCCTGGCACCCCGAGCGGTACCGAGCGCCCGTCCCACAGGTAGCGGGCCGTCCCGTCGGCGCGCACCAGGAGGGGCGGCGGGTGCCCCGCGCACGCGTACCGCAGGAGGCCGTCCCTCGTGTCGAGCTCGGCGTGCACGAGGGTCGCGCCGAACCCGGCGTGGTGCCGGCCGACGAACCGGTCGACGAGCCGCAGCACGGCGCCCGGGCCGAGGCCGGGCGCGGCCAGCGCGCGGGTCGCCGTGCGCAGCTGGCCCATCGTCGTGGCCGCGGGAAGGCCGTGCCCGACCACGTCGCCGACGCAGAGCGCGACCGTGGTGGGGTCGACCATGAACGCGTCGTACCAGTCGCCGCCGACCTCGAGCCCGCGGGTGGCGGGTCGGTACTCGGCGGCGACGGCCAGGTCGTCGCGGCGCGGCAGGTCCTGGGTGAGCATCGCGTGCTGCAGCTCGCGCGCCACCGACACGCTCTGCTCGTGCAGCCGGGCCCGGTCCAGCGCGAGGGCCCCGTGCCGGGCGATCGTCGCCAGGGCGTCCGGGTCGACGGGCGCGTCGCCGGGGCGCCCGTGCGGGACGACGACCAGCGTGCCGTGCCCGGCGGGGCCGGCTCCGACCGGGACGTGGAGGCGGCCCTCGGGGGCGGCCTCCGCGGCGGCCGGGCTCAGCTCGGCAGTCGCGACCGACACGTGGCGCGTCACGGACGTCAGCAGCGCGGCGACGACCGAGTCGACGCCCGCGGCCTGCGACAGGGCCGCCGTCGCGTCCTGGACCCAGCGCAGCCGCTGAGCGGACCGTTCGGCCGACGCCCGGGCGGCGACGAGCTCGCGCTCGAACCGGTCGCGGTGGTGCGCCGACAGCAGGACGGCGTCGATGCCGTCGTTCGCGTCGTCGTGCCCGTCGCCCTCCCCGCCGGTGCGCCGCGCGGACAGCAGGACCGGCAGCGGGCCGCTGCGGGAGCGCAGCTGGGCCGCCACGTCGTCGACCTGGCCCCGCAGCACGAGCATCGGCGCCACGTGCGTGTCCCAGTAGATGCGGCCTCCGGCGGTGAGCAGGTCGCTGAGCCGGCGCCCGAGGACCTCCCGCGGATCGAGCGGGTCGTGCCCGGGCCCGCCGCACCACGCGAGGAACGTGTCGTTCGCGTCGAGCACGTACCCGTCGAGGTCGAGGCGCAGCAGCGCGGCCGGGGCGGAGCCCCACCACAGGGCGCGCCCCGTCGCGGTCATGGCCGCAGGTAGTCGCGCATCGCGCCGACGAGGGCGTCGGGCGCGCTGAGGTTGGGGCAGTGCCCGACGGCGTCGATGAGGGCCAGCCGGGAGCCGGGCAGGTGCTCGTGCACGTACCGGCCCACCTCGACGGGAGCGATCGCGTCGTGCCGGCACTGCACGACGAGGCTCGGCGTGCGCACCGCGGCGAGGTCCGCGCGGTTGTCGGACAGGAACGTGGTGCGGGCGAACCGGCGCGCCGGCTCGGGATCGGTGCGGCAGAAGGCGGCCGTGAGCTCGGCGCCGAGCTCGGGCCGGTCCGGGTTGCCGACGATGACCGGGGCGAGGAGCTCCGACCAGCCCAGGTAGTTGCTGTCCATCGTGGCGAGCAGCCCGTCGATCTCCTCGGCCGAGAACCCGCCGCGGTACCCGTCGTCGTCGTCGTCGATGTAGCGCGGGCTCGGGCCCACCAGGACGAGCCGGTCGAACAGGTCCGGGCGCCGGGTCGCGGCGAGCATCCCGATCATCGCGCTCACGGAGTGGCCGACGAACACGGCGGGCCCGAGCCCGAGGTCGTCGAGCAGGTCGGTCACGTCGAGGGCGTACCCCTCCAGGCTCGCGTGCCGGCCCGCGTCGTACGCCGACGGGTGGGCGCGTCCCGAGCCCGCATGGTCGAACAGCACCACCCGGTGGTCGTCCTCGAACGCCGGCGCGACGAAGCGCCACATCGACTGGTCGCACCCGAACCCGTGGGCGAACACCATGGGGGCGCCGTCCGGGACCCCGGAGAGGCGCGTGTGGTGGCGTTCGCGGGGACTCATCGGGGCCAGGCGTAGAGGCCGGACCCGCCGAACGGTGGCGTCCGCGCGGGTGAGTGCACCCGACGGCGCTCGACCGGCGCGCGCTCCCCCTAGCCTGGGCCCATGACCCTCGCGCACGACCTCGACGGCGCCACCGGCGCCCCCGCCGTCCTCCTCCTGCACGCCGGGGTGGCCGACCGCCGCATGTGGGACGCCGTCGCGCCCCCGCTCGCGCACGCGTTCCGCGTGATCCGGCCCGACCTGCGCGGGTTCGGCGCCTCGCCGCTGCCCGGGCCCGGGTCGGCGGAGGCGTACACGAACGCCGACGACCTCGCCGCGTTGCTGGACGACGTCGGGGTGCCGGACGCCGTGGTCGTGGGCTGCTCGTACGGCGGTCGCGTCGCGCTCGAGCTCGCCGCCCGGCACCCGGCACGGGTGCGCGAGCTGGTGCTGCTGTGCCCGGCGGCCCCGGGCGTGCCGGACACGGCGGCGTCCGAGGCGTTCGACGCCGATGAGGCTCGGTTGCTCGACGCCGGCGACGTCGAGGGGGCGGTGCGGCTGAACGTGGCCACCTGGCTCGGGCCGGACGCCGACGAGGACGCGGCGTAGGCGCTCGCGGGCATGCAGCGCCGGGCCTTCGAGGTGCAGCTCGCGGCCGACGCCGCCGCGAGCGCCGCGGGCGCGCCCGAGCCCGGCCCGGGCCCCGTCGACGTCGACCTGACGGCGATCCGGGTGCCGACGCACGTTGTGTCCGGCGCGCACGACATGGACCTCATGCGGGCGAGCGCGGCGCACGTCGCCGCGCAGGTGCCGGGGGCCGAGCTCACGGAGCTGGCGTGGGCGGGCCACCTGCCGGCGCTCGAGCGGCCGGGCGCCGTGGTCGCGCTGCTGCTGGACGTGCTGCGCGGCGACCCGACCGTGCACGCCCCCTGAGGCGCACCCGCGAGCGGCACGCGAGGGCCGCGCGGCCGGGGTCACGCGGTCAACCACTGGTCGTGCACGATCTTGACGACGAGCGCCACGACGACGATCAGCAGCACCGCGCGCACGAACCCGGCGCCGCGGGCGAGCGCCGTCCGGGCGCCCACGACGCCGCCCGCGACGTTCGCGACCGCCATCACCGCCCCGAGGAGCCACAGCACGTGCCCGAGCGTGCCGAACAGCGCGAGGGCACCCAGGTCGCTGCCGAGGCTGACGACCTTCGCCATCGCGGACCCGCGCAGGAAGTCGGTGCCGAGGGCGGTCACGAACAGGGCCACCAGGAGCACCCCGGTACCGGAGCCGACGACGCCGCTGTAGAAGCCGACGGCGGACGCGCCCCCGCCCAGGATCAGGGCCGAGCGCCAGGGCCGCGCCGGGACGACGCCACCCGGGCGGCCGGGGGCCGCGCAGGCGGCTCGCGGTGCCCGCGGCTTCGGCCCGGCGAATACCGCCCACCCGCCGACGGCGAGCAGGGTGGCGGCGACGACGAGGACGACGGCGTCGCGGGGCAGCCGGGACGCCGTGGCGGCACCGAGCAGCGCCGTCGGCACGCCGAGCGCGGCGGCCGCGAGCGCCCGGCGCCGGTCCAGCCCGACGCGGGACACGTACGTGACGGCGGCGCCGGACGTGCCGGAGATCGCAACCAGCTTGTTGGTGCCGAGGACGGTCGCGACCGGCGCGGTGGGCAGCACGAGCATGAGGGCCGGCACCTGGACGAGCCCGCCACCGCCGACGACGGCGTCGAGCCAGCCGGCGGCGAACGCGACGGCCACCAGCAGGCAGACGTCGGCGGCATCGACCTGCAGTCCCATCGGCGCTCCTTCCCGGGGTGCCCGGCGAGGCCCGGACGACGGTGGGGAGGGCGGGGCGCGCCGTCGGCGCACGGATCGGGGGGAGATTCGACGACGGCGCAAACAGGTGTGGGCGGCGTCGGCGGCGGATAGCGTGGGTCGGCGGAGACGGGGGTGGCGGCGGCATGCTCAGGATCGACCTCACGGCGGAGGACATGACCCGGCTGCGGGTGCCGGGGCGCCCCGACCCGTTGTGGGACACGGTGCTGAGCCTGCACCTCCTGCAGAACCGCCAGAGCGCCCTGGCGTTCGACCCGTGGCGCCGGCAGGTGCGTCGCCGGATCGCGGCCGCCGGCCTGACCTCGACGGTGACGGCGTTGGCACGGCTGGCGCCCTGGGCGTCCTACTTCCCCGACTTCCTCACCCCCTCGCCGGCGGACGTGCCGGACCTGGACGCGGGCGTCGACCGGGTCCTGAGCACGCCGAGACGCCGGATGACGCGGGAGCTGGCGCGCACGTACCCCGCGGGCGGTCCGGCGTGGGTGCGTCGGGTCGCCCGCGGCGAGGCCGCGGCGATGCGGTGGCTCGGGTCGGCGTTGCGCCGGTACCACGCGGTCGCCGTCGGGCCGTACCTGCCGTGGACGGGGGCCGCGGTGGCCGCCGACCAGGGGGCGCGCGACGCCGCCCTGCGTCGTGGCGGGGTGCACGCCATGCTGGGCAGCTTCGACCCGTTGCTGCGTCGCGACGGCGCGTCCTGGGTGGGGAGCTACCCGGTGACCCGGACCGTGCCGCTGCGCGGCCGGCCGCTGACCGTCGTGCCGTCGTTCTTCTGCGTGCTGGAGCCGGTGGTGCTCGCGGACGACGACCTGGACCCGGTGCTGGTGCACCCCGTCGACCCGGCCCCGGGCTGGCTGGCACGCGGCGGCCCGGGCGACGACGGCCGCGGGGAGCGGCTGCCGGTGGCGCAGCTCATCGGACCCACCCGGGCGCGGGCGCTGGCGCTGCTCGACCGGTGCCGCACCACGAGCGAGCTCGCGGCGGCTCTGGACCTGACGCCCGCCACGGCCAGCCGGCACGCCACCGTGCTGCGGGAGGCCGGGCTGGTGGTCTCCCGGCGCGAGGGGAACCGGGTGCTGCACTCGCGGACCCGGCTCGGCAGCGCCCTCCTCGCGGGGCAGCTGCCCTGATCGAGCCGGGCGGACACACCGGTGAAACACGAGCGGGCGAGGATGCCGTCGTGATCATCGCCCCGGAGACCCCGACCGGCGCCGACGTGCGGGCGCTGCTGGACGAGCACCTGGCCGACATGTTCGCGACGTCCCCTCCGGAGTCCGTGCACGCCCTCGACCACACGGCGCTGCTGGCGCCGTCGGTCACGTTCCTGGCGGCGCGGGACGACGCCGGGGTCCTGCTGGGGTGCGGGGCGCTCGCGGAGCTGGCGCCGGGCGCGCCGGACGGCGCCGGCGCCGCCGGGCACGGCGAGCTGAAGTCCATGCGCACGGCGCGTGCGGCACGGGGACGCGGCGTCGCGAGCGCGGTGCTGGCGAGGCTGCTCGAGCTCGCCGCCGGGCGGGGCTACGCCCGGGTGAGCCTCGAGACGGGGACCCAGGAGTTCTTCGCCCCCGCGCGCCGTCTGTACGCCCGGCACGGCTTCGTGGAGTGCGGCCCCTTCGGCTCGTACGCCCTGGACCCGCACAGCGTGTTCATGACGCTCCCGCTGCCGGCGGGGGCCCTGCTCGACCGGGCGGGATGACCGCCGGGTGGGTCAGTACCAGCCGGCGCGGGCGTGCTGGAAGATCAGGTTGGTCTCGGTGAGCGCCACGTCGGGGTCGGTCGACAGGTGCTCGATGACGAACTCGTTGAGGGCGTCGCTGTCGGGCGCGGCCACGTGGACGAGGAAGTCGTGCGCCCCGCCGAGCAGGAAGACGTGCAGCACGCCCGGCAGGTCGGCGAGCCGCTGGAGGTAGGCGCTCAGGCGGGTGCGGGCCGCGCCGCGCATCTGCACGGCGATCATCGCCTGCAGCGGCCGACCGGCCCGGGCCGGGTCCACGTCGGCGTGGAACCCGCGGATCACGCCCTCCTCCTTCAGCCGGCGCACCCGGGCCAGGCAGGTGGACGGCGCCACGCCCGCCCTCGACGCCAGCGCGTTGTTCGGGATGCGGGCGTCCTCCGCGAGCGCCGCCAGCAACCGGTGGTCGACGGCGTCGAGCCGCACGGGGGCCTCGGGGCCGCGATCGAGCCCCCACGAGGCGTCCGGGCGAACATCCTTCGGCCGACCACCCCGCAGGGCGGCCGCCGGCGACGATCCTGGCGTCATGTCGGCAATCTACCGAAGGATCCGCGAACTCGTGGCGCAGGACCGAACGACTGCACCACACTGGGGGTGAGCGGGGTCACATGCCCCGGTCGTGTCCCCCTGACGGCGTGCGGTCACGAGCCGCGGCCGCGATCACTGAAGGCAGAACCATGCGCATCGGCGTCCCGAAGGAAGTCAAGAACCACGAGTACCGGGTGGCGATCACCCCGGCCGGCGTGCACGAGCTCGCGGCCCACGGGCACGACGTGCTGGTGCAGGCGGGCGCAGGTGCGGGCTCCGCCGTGACGGACGACGAGTACCGCGCCGCGGGGGCCGAGATCCTGGGCGGCGCGGACGAGGTGTGGGACGCGGCCGAGACCGTGCTGAAGGTCAAGGAGCCCGTCGCCGAGGAGTACGAGCGGCTGCGCCCGGGCCAGGTGCTGTTCACCTACCTGCACCTCGCGGCCGACAAGGCGCTCACCGAGGAGCTGCTCGCCCGCGACGTCACGGCGATCGCGTACGAGACGGTCCAGACCGACGACGGCCGGCTGCCGCTGCTCGCGCCGATGTCCGAGGTCGCGGGCCGGCTCGCGCCGCAGGTCGGCGCCGCGACCCTGCTCAAGGGCGCGGGCGGGCGCGGCGTCCTGCTGGGCGGCGTCCCGGGGGTGACGGCCGGCCACGTCGTGATCGTCGGCGCGGGCGTGTCCGGGATGAACGCCGCCCGCATCGCCGTCGGGCTCGGGGCGCGCGTCACCGTGCTGGACACCAGCGCCGACGCCCTGCGCGCGGCGGACCGCGAGCTCGGCGGCCGGGTGCAGACCCTCGCGTCCAACCGGCTCACGCTGACCGAGGCCGTGCTCGACGCCGACCTCGTGGTCGGGGCGGTCCTGGTGCCGGGGGCGAAGGCGCCGGTCCTCGTGCCGAACGACCTCGTGGCCCGCATGAAGCCGGGCGCCGTGCTCGTCGACATCGCGATCGACCAGGGCGGCTGCTTCGAGGACTCGCGCCCCACGACGCACGCCGACCCGACGTTCGCCGTCCACGACACCGTCTTCTACTGCGTCGCGAACATGCCCGGTGCGGTGCCCCGCACGTCCACGTACGCGCTGACCAACGTCACCCTGCCGTACGCCGTGGCGCTCGCGGACGGCGGCTGGCGCGAGGCGCTGCGCCGCGACCCGGCGCTGGCGCGCGGGCTGAACACGCACGCCGGCCGGGTCACCAACCCCGGCGTCGCCCAGGCGCACAGCCTGGAGGCCGTCGACGTCGCCGACGTCCTGTAGGACCCTCGGCGGTCGAGCCTGTCGAGACCATGGTTTCGACAGGCTCAGCCCCGCGCCGGTCGAGCCTGTCGAGACCATGGTTTCGACCCTTCGACAGGCTCAGGACGGCGCAGGCTCAACCGGCGGGGCGGCGGCGCGGGGGCAGCGGGACCCGGTCGAGGTCGTCGGCCACCGTGAGCGCGCCGCCGAACACCTCCCGCGCCTCCCGCTCGAACGCGTCCGGCAGGTCGTCGGGCACCCGGTAGCGCTGCGAGAAGTGCGTGAGCACCAGGTGGCGCACGCCGGCACCGGCGGCGAGCAGCGCCGCCTGCCGGCACGTCAGGTGCCCCCACCGCTCGGCGAGGTCCGCGTCGCGGTGCAGGAACGTCGACTCCGCGACGAGCAGGTCCACGCCGTCGGCGAGCGCGGCCGCGGCGTCGCACAGGCGCGTGTCCATGACGAACGCGACGGACTGCCCCGGGCGGGCGACGCTCACGTCCGCCCGGCGCACGACGCGCCCGTCGCCGAGGGTGAGCGAGCCGTCGCGGACCAGCCGGCCCACGTCGGGCCCGGGCGGCACCCCGGCGGCAGCGAGCGCCCGCGGGTCGAGCGAGACGCCGTCCGGCTCGTCCAGCCGGTACCCGACGGCGTCCACGCGGTGCTCGAGGGGTCGGGCCGTGAGCGTGGGGGCGGCGGGCACGTCGCCCCGCTCCCCCGGCACCCGCGGCACGACGACGGCGCCGCCGCGCCCGGGGTCGGCGAGGGGCTGCAGCGCCACCCGCTCGTGGTGGTCGTAGGCGCTGGCATCCAGCAGGTGCCGCACCCACGGCTCTCCGGAGGCGGGGAACGAGATCGGCACGGTGTGGCGCACCTGGTCGCCCGACAGCCGCTGCGCCACGCCGGCCAGGCCCAGCGAGTGGTCGCCGTGCAGGTGGGTGATCGCGATCCGGGTGAGGTCGGTCGCCGAGACGCCGGCGAGCGTCATCTGCCGCTGCGTGCCCTCGCCCGGGTCGAACAGGATCGCCGTCTCGTCGAAGAACAGCACGTACCCGTTGTGGTTGCGCCGCCGGGTGGGCAGCATGCTCGCGGTGCCGAGGACGACGAGCTCGCGGCGGGACACGTGCGGCCCGGGTCCGAGGGGCGCTGGCTCAGGACGTCAGCGCGCGGCCGACGGCGCGCACCAGCCCCGTGGTGTCCAGCGCGCCGCGCCGGTACCGGGCGGCCGACGCGGCGAGGGCGTCGGCGAGCCCCGGCCGGGCGCCGCGCACGTCGACGCGCCACACCTCGCGGTCGAAGACGGCGGTGCGGCGCACCGGCCCGCGGCGCAGCCGGCCGGCCAGGCGCGGAGGCGTCGGCAGCGACGCCCCGGACGACACGGGAGCCGGCCGGCGGGCGGCCAGCACGGACGGGCGGTATCGCGCCCCTGGGTCCCACCGCAGGTCAGGGCGGGCGTCGCCGTCGTCGGACATGCGCTCATCGTGCCGCCGCGCGCGCCCCGTCGCAAGAGGTCCGGGTGCGGTCACCCGGCGCCGGTCAGGCGTCCGGGAAGCCGTGCGGGTTCGCGGACTGCCAGCGCCAGGTGTCCGCGCACATGTCGTCGATGGTGCGCGTCGCGTGCCAGCCCAGCTCGGTGTTCGCGCGCGTCGGGTCCGCCCAGAACGCGGGCAGGTCCCCGGCGCGGCGCGGGCCGACCTCGTACGGCAGCTCCCGGCCGACGGCGCGCTCGAAGGCGCGCAGCAGCTCCAGGACCGACGTCCCCGTCCCGGTGCCGAGGTTGAACGCCCGCGCCGGCTCGGCCATGTCGTCCAGGTGCTCGAGCGCGGCGACGTGCCCGGCGGCGAGGTCCTCGACGTGCAGGTAGTCCCGCTCGCAGGTGCCATCGGCGGTCGGGTAGTCGTCGCCGAACACGGTCAGCCGCTCGCGGCGCCCGACGGCCACTTGCGCGATGAAGGGCATGAGGTTGTTCGGGACGCCCTGCGGGTCCTCCCCGATCCGCCCGGACGGGTGCGCCCCGACGGGGTTGAAGTAGCGCAGCAGCGCCACCTTCCAGCCCTCGCTGATGTGTGCGACGTCGGACAGCACGCGCTCCACCATGACCTTGGTCTGCCCGTACGGGGACGACGACGACAGGTTCTCGTAGTCCTCCCGGTACGGCACCGGCGCCTTCTCGCCGTACACCGTGGCGGAGGAGGAGAACACGAACCGGGTGACCCCGTGCCGGTTCATGGCGTCGACCAGGGAGAACGTGGACTCGAGGTTGTTGCGGTAGTACGCCAGCGGCCTGGTGACCGACTCCCCGACGGCCTTGAAGCCGGCGAAGTGGATCACGGCGTCGATCTGCTCGTGCGCGAACAGGCGCTCGGTCTTGTCGGCGTCGGTCAGGTCGAACGAGTGCACCGGCACGTGGGCCCCGGACAGCGACTCCAGCCGCCCGATCACGGTGGGCTTGCTGTTGGAGAAGTCGTCCACCACGACGACGTCGTGACCGGCGGCGACCAGGGCGAGGACGGTGTGCGAGCCGATGTAGCCGGCCCCACCGGAGACGAGAACGCGCATGCGCCCAGCCTATGGGGTCGCGTCGCCCGCCCCGGCGCGGTCAGCTCCCGCCCAGCAGCTCCGTGAAGCTCGGCGTCGCGGCGAACGGGTCGGCGGGCCCGTCGTTCTCGCGGACGGCGACCCGGCGGGCGAGCTCGCGACCGGCCCGGGCGATCCGTCGCGGCAGTCCCCCGCCGTCGCGCTGCCCCGAGCCTGCGCCGGGCTGAGCCTGCCGAAGGGTCGAAGGGTCGGCGCTCGCGGCCCAGTCGTCGGTGGCGGCGTACACGCTGGTCGGCACGACGTCGGCGCGCAGGTACGTGAACAGCGGCCGCATCGTGTACTCGAGCGCCAGCGAGTGCCGCGCGGTGCCGCCGGTCGCGCCGAGCAGCACGGGCGTCCCGGTGAGCGCGTCGGGGTCGACGACGTCCCAGAACGACTTGAACAGCCCGGAGTAGCCGGTGGTGAACACCGGGGTCACCGCGATCAGGCCGTCCGCGCCGGTCACGCTCTCCAGGGCGCGCGGCAGGTCGCCGGACGGGAACCGGGTGAGCATCGCGTCGACGACCGCGTGGGCGAGGTCGCGCAGCTCGATCGTCTCCACGCGCACGGTGTGCCCGGCGTCCTCCAGCTCCCGGACGGTGGCGTCCGCGAGCCGGTCCGCGAGCAGCCGGGTCGACGACGGCTGCGAGAGCCCGGCCGAGACGACGGCGAGGGTGCGGCCCGGGGAGCCCCCGGGGGTGGTCGGGACGGTCATGCGCGTGCCTCCTGCGATGCGGCGGGGCGGGTGCCCTCGGCAACGGTACCGGTGTACGGGTCGGCGGTGTCACCGACGTGCGTCGCCACGACCTCGCCCGCCGCGCGGGCGGTCGCGACGCGCTGGGCGTGGCTCGGCGGGTTCAGCGGGACGTCGTCGGCGGGTCGCTTCGCCTCGACGATCTTGCGCAGCTCCGGCACGACCTCGCCCGCGAGCAGGTCGATCTGCTCCAGCACGGTCTTCAGCGGCAGGCCCGCGTGGTCGACCAGGAACAGCTGGCGCTGGTAGTAGCCGACCTCGTCGACGAACGACGCGTACCGGTCGATCACCTGCTGCGGCGAGCCCACCGTCAGCGGGGTCTGCTGCGTGAAGTCCTCCATCGACGGCCCGTGCCCGTAGACGGGGGCGTTGTCGAAGTAGGGCCGGAACTCGTCCCACGCGTCCTGCGAGCGCTTGCGCATGAACGCCTGCCCGCCGAGCCCGACGATCGCCTGGTCGGCGCGCCCGTGGCCGTAGTGCTCGAAGCGCTGGCGGTAGTACCGCACCATCTGCCGGGTGTGGTGCACGGGCCAGAAGATGTTGTTGTGCAGGAACCCGTCGCCGTAGTACGCGGCCTGCTCGGCGATCTCCGGGCTGCGGATGGAGCCGTGCCACACGAACGGCGGCACGCCGTCCAGGGGCCGCGGCGTGGAGGTGAAGCCCTGCAGCGGGGTGCGGAACTTGCCCTCCCAGTCGACGACGTCCTCGGTCCACAGGCGCCGCAGCAGGGCGTAGTTCTCGACCGCGAGCGGGATGCCGTTGCGGATGTCCTGCCCGAACCACGGGTAGACGGGACCGGTGTTGCCGCGGCCCATCATGAGGTCCATGCGGCCGCCGGAGATCACCTGCAGCATCGCGTACTCCTCGGCCAGGCGGACCGGGTCGTTGGTCGTGATGAGGGTGGTCGCGGTGGACAGCGTGATCTGCTTCGTCACGCCCGCCAGGTAGCCGAGCATCGTCGTCGGGCTGGAGGCGACGAACGGGGGGTTGTGGTGCTCCCCGGTGGCGAACACGTCCAGGCCGGCCTCGTCGGCGTGCCGGGCGATCGTGAGCATGTCGCGCACGCGCTCGGTGTCGTCGGGGGTACGACCCGTGGTCGGGTCGGTCGTGACGTCACTGACGGAGAAGATTCCGAACTGCACGGGGTTGCTCCCTGCTCGTCGTCCTGCGTCCTCGTCACGACGGCGTCCGTTCCCGGCTCGGCGCGACGGTCCATGCGTTTGCATGTACACGCGGCCTAACCCGGTCCCGGGCGGCGTTGTTCCCGTCGGCCCGCCCAGGCGGCGTGACGTCCCGCACAAACCGGGCGCTCAGGGGGGTCCCGAGTTGCGCGCGGCGCTCCGACTGGCCAGCCTGAGGTGGCACCGCTGCGTCCAACCGGCACCCGCGCCCTGCCCGGGCACCGCCGCTGGACCACCGGGACCTCGCTTCACGGGACCTTCACGAGCCGGCGGAACAAACCGTCGCCCGGCTCGCGTTGGACCCTCAGGCCCCATTCCCACCGACCTCAGGAGGACGACATGCCCGACCGGTCCCTGCGCGGCATGAGCATCGGCAGCAAGAGCATGGAGTCCGACGAGGGCGTCGACTTCGCCCCGCGGTTCCAGGCGCACTACGACTGCCCCAACGGCCACACCATCATCCTCCCGTTCTCCACCGAGGCTGAGGTGCCGCCGGTGTGGGAGTGCCGGTGCGGCGAGGAGGCGCTGCTGCGCGACGCCGAGAAGCCGGAGCCCAAGGCCACGAAGCCGCAGCGCACCCACTGGGACATGCTGCTCGAGCGCCGCACCGTCTCCGAGCTGGAGGAGCTCCTGGACGAGCGCCTCGAGCTCCTGCGCGCCGGCAAGCTGCGCCGCAGCGCCTGATCCGTTCCGGCCGTCGTCGCACGACGGCCGACCGCCGAAGGGCGGGCACCCCCGGGGGTGCCCGCCCTTCGCGCGTCCCGTACCTCGTGGGCCGTGCGGCCCCCGTCAGCCCTGCGCGCTCGCGCGACGGCGCTCGCGCACGGTCGCGCCCAGCCCGCCGAGCACCAGGACCACGGCGAGGGCCCCCACGACCCACCCCGGCCAGTAGCCCGCCCGGACGGCGGGCGTCAGCTCGGTGCGCAGCGGCAGGTCGGCCACGAAGTGGTCGGCGGTGAACAGCTGCGTGCGCGCCACGAGCGTCCCGTCCGGGGCGACGACGCCGCTGACCCCGACCGTGGAGACCTGCACGGCGGCGCGGCCGGTGGTGATCGCCTGCAGGCGCGTCATCGCGAGCTGCTGGGTCGACTCCGCCGTGTACCCGAACGACGCGTTGTTCGTGGGCACCACCAGCACCTGCGCGCCCCGCTGCACGGCGTCCCGCACGATCTCGTCGTAGGCCACCTCGAAGCAGATGACCGTCGCCATCGGCACGGTGGTCGGCCCGGCCGCACGCCCGATGTCGGCGCCGTCGACCGGCAGGTCGACCACGGCGGGCTCGGTGCCGGGGATCATGTCGGTCGTGACGCGGTCCACCTGCGCGCTGAAGAGGCGCACGAAGCCGCGGATCGGGATGTACTCGCCGAACGGGGCCGGGTGCTGCTTGGCGTACCGCTGGGTGACGCCCTGGCCCGGCTCCCACAGCAGCGCGACGTTGTACCGGCCGCCGGTGTCGGGCCACTCCTGCGCGCCGACGAGGATCGGCGCACCGACCGCGGTCGCGGCCTCGTCGATCGCGGCGGCGACGTCCGGCGTGGTCTGCGGGTCCAGGTCCGAGCCGTTCTCCGGCCACAGCACGACGTCGACGGCCTCCTCGCCGTCGTCGCCGGGCGGGTAGGTGCCCGCCGCCTGCTCGTCGGCGATGGCGAACGTGCCGGCCAGGTGGTTGTTCAGCACCTCCGCGCGGTTCGCGAACGAGCCCTCGCCCGGCTCGGACACGTTGCCCTGCACGGCGCCGGCCCGCAGCACGCCCGCCTGCGCGGTGGCGGTCCCGGCGTCGACGAGGGTGCCGGCGTTCTGGTCGTCGGCGCCGGGCTCGCCCGCGTCGGCGACCTCGCGCGTGCCGGGGTCGCTCGCCAGCGGCAGCAGGCCCGGGCTCGCGGCGAGGACGCCCGCGGCGGCCACGAGGGCGACGGCGTTCGCCCACCCGCGGCGCCGGCGCCGCAGCAGGTGACCCACCGCGAGGGCGAGCAGGACGCCTGCGACGGCGACGAGGAACGAGACGAGCGTCGTGCCGCCGAGCCACGCGGCCCGGCCGGTCGGTGCGCCGGCCACCGCCCAGGCGAGCCGGCCCCACGGGAAGCCGCCGAAGGGGATCTCCGAGCGCCACTGCTCGACCGCGATGAACACGACGGCGAACGTCGCCGAGAGCGCGGCGGCCCGCGCCGCGGCGTGGCGGCGGACCCACCCCCACCGCTGCACCCACCGGCGCGCCCACGTCCACAGCGCGCCGAACCCGGCGAGGAACGCGGCCTCGAGCACGGCCAGCGCGACCCAGGGGACGGTGTCTGTCGCGAAGTTGGCCCACCAGATGTGCGGCAGCCAGAACACGACGCCGGCCACCAGCCCGACGAGCGCGTTCCAGCCGGCGGCGCGGCGCCCGTCCCGGCGCAGCGCGGCGAACAGCAGGCCGACGCCGACGAACGCGAGCGGCCACGCGCCGACGTCCGGGAACGACGCCCACAGCGCGACGCCCGCGGCGACGGCGAGCAGCAGCGTCGCGGGCCGGCTCGTCCACCCGTCGGCGACCGTGCCGCCGGGCGCGGGGGCCGCGGCGGCGGCCGGCCGCGGGACCGACGCCCCGGACCCCGGGGTGTCCTCGGCGGGGGACGACGTCACGTGCAGCACTCCCGCAGGGTACGTGACCGGCGCGACGGCACGGGGCGGGCGGTCAGTCGAACGTGTCGTGCAGGACGACGCCGGCGCGCACCGTCTGCAGGCACTCGGGCTCGGGCGCGCCCTCGGACAGGTCGGGCAGCAGCGGCTGGCCCGCGCGGGCCTCCGGGTTCCATTGCGAGAGCCGTCCCTCGGCCGACTGGACGGCGAGCTGGTCGGCCCGCCACACGGCCAGGTGGGCGGGCGCGCCCACGCGCAGCTCGCCCGCGCCGGTGTGGTCGAGGCCGGCGAGCCGCCACCCGCCGCGGGTGTGCGCCCGGAACGCAGCCCGGGCCGAGATCCGTTGCGTGGCGTCCTCGTGCGCGAGGGTGGCGCGCACGCCCTGCCACGGGTCGAGGGGCGTCACGGGGGTGTCCGAGCCGAACGCGAGCGGCACGCCGGCGCTCGCCAGGTCCGCGAAGGGCGACAGGTTCGACGCCCGCGCCACCCCCAGCCGGGCGGCGTACATCCCGCCGCTGCCGCCGAAGGCGGAGTCGAACGCGGGCTGCACCGACAGCGCCACGCCGTACAGCAGCAGGGCCGCGAGGGTGGACGCGTCGACGAACAGTGCGTGCTCCAGCCGGTGGTGCGCGGCGCGCAGGACCGCGGGGCCGTGCTCGGCGCCCGCGAGCTCCAGCCCGCGCACGACCTCGTCCATCGCACGGTCCCCGATGACGTGGAACCCGCCCTGCGTGCCCGCGACCGCGCACGCCGCCACGTGCGCGGCGATCTCCTCGGCGCCCAGGTACAGCCGGCCGGTGGCGTCGTCGCCGCCCGGGCCGGGCAGCAGGTCGGCGTAGGGCTGGCGCAGGGCGGCGGTGCGCGACCCGATCGACCCGTCGACGCTGAGGTCGCCGGCGATCCCGGTGAGGAACGGCAGCTCGGCGAGCAGCTGCCGGGCGTCGTCGGCCGTGTCGCACAGCTCGCCGCGGTAGGCGACCACGTGCGGCAGCCCGCCCGCGGGGTCCGCCGTGAGCGCCATCAGCTCGCGCAGCCCGTCCCGGGTGTCCACGTGCGGCGCGCTCATCTCGTGCACGCTGACGACGCCGCGGCGCGCGGCGCGGGTGAGCGCCGCGGTGTAGGCGCGGGTCCGGCGCGCCGGCGGGACGTCCTGCACGACGGCGCGCGCCGCGTGGTGCGCGTCGCCGACCACGACCCCCGAGCCGGACGGGTCCCAGCCCGGGAGGCGGTCGAGCCCGGCGGCCTGCGCGAGCGCGGTCGAGACCACCGCCGAGTGGCCGTCCACCCGCGGCGCGTACACCGGCCGCCCGCCGCCCGCGGCGTCGAGCTCCGCGCGGTTCGGGCCCCGCCGCTCCGGCCACCCCTGGTCGTCCCACCCGAAGGCAAGCAGCACCTCGCCGCCGCCCGGGTCCGACGCGGCCAGCGCCCGGGCCCCCGCCGCGAGGACGTCCAGCGCGGCGGCGAGGGTCGTGACGCCGCCGCCGGCCGACAGGTCGACCGACTCGGCCGCGAGGCCGGTCTCGAGCACGTGCACGTGCGCGTCGACGAAGCCCGGCGTCACCAGGGCGCCGTCGAGGTCGATCACGCGGTCGGCGCGGGCGGCGAGCCCGGCGGCGGTGTCCTCGGCGCCGAGCCACGTCACGACGCCGTCGTCGACGAGGACGGCCTCGGCGAACGGGTCGGCGGGCGAGTGGACGACTCCGTTGCGGTACAGGGTGGACGTCACGGCCTGCACTCTATGGCACCGCGACGCCCCGGCCTTCACCGGTTCCTCACACCCGGCCGGCCGGGAACGGCGGTCCCTGGCTGCCCCGGGCCGCTCAGACGCTCGAGTAGGCGACCACGCCGCGCAGGACGGCGTGCTGCGCCTTGCGCGCCGTGGCCCGCAGCGCCGGGCGCGGCGCCGCCGACGCGATCTGGTCCAGCACGTCGACGACCTGCTTGCACCACCGCACGAAGTCGCCCGCCGCGACGTCGGTGCCGCGCAGCACCGCGTCCAGCCCCCGGCCCGACGCCCAGCGGTGCACGGGCGCGACGAGCCCCAGGTCCAGCGGCCCGGTCGCCTCCAGCCGGTGGGCGGCCTCCAGGTCCGTCACCTCCGACCACACCCGCGTCGTGTTGTCCAGCGCCTGCGCGAGGCGGCCGTGCGGCCCGCCGGGCACGAACGGCTCCGTGGCCTCCTCGCGCCGTCCGGAGTACACGACGGTGGACACCGCGGCGGCCAGGGCCGCCGGGTCGAGCCCGTCCCAGGTGCCGCGCTTGAGGCACTCCGCGAGCAGCAGGTCGTCCTCGGCGTACAGGCGGCGCAGCCAGCGCCCGTCGTCGGTCACGCGCATCCCGCCCTCCTCCGGCCTCTCGAGGTAGCCGAGGCGCAGCAGCACGTCGCACGTGTGGTCGAACGTGCGCGCGATGGTGCCGGTGCGGCCCTCGACCCGGCGCACGAGCGCCTCGTGCTCGCGCCGCAGCCGGTCCCACCGCTCCGCCCAGCGCGCGTGGTCGTCGCGCTCGGGGCACCCGTGGCACGGGTGGGCGCGCAGCGCGGCGCGCAGCCGCTGCAGCTCCCGGTCCGACGCCGCGTCCGACCGGCGTCCGGGACGCACCGCCGCACCGCCGCCGCGCGGGTGGCGGCCCGTGCCCGCGCGCTGTCCTGACCCGGCGCCGCCCTGAGCCTGTCGAAGGGTCGAAGGGGCGTCCCCGAACGCGCCCAGCGCGTTGCGCAGGCTGGAGGCGAGGTCGCGACGCTGGTCGGGCCGGCGCGGGTTGAACGACTTGGGGATGCGCACCGTCGTCACGACCTGCACCCCGCCCGGAGCGTCCGCGAGGGTGAGCTTCTTGACCTGCTTCTCCTGGGTGAGCACCGTGGGGCGGGGGCCGTCGAACCCGCGCTCGTCGTGGCCGGGGTCGAGGATCACCACGTACCCGCGCCGCCGGCCGGAGGGCACCTCGACGACGTCGCCGCGGCGCAGCGCCTCGAACGACGCCACCGCCTCGGCGCGGCGCGCGCCGGTCGACTCCCGCGACAGCTCCTTCTCCCGGTCGGAGATGGCCCGCCGCAGCCCCATGTACTCGGCGAAGTCGCCGCGGTCGCACGCCATCGCGCCCGCGTAGCCCTCCATCGCCTCGGCGTGCGACTGCGCCTGCTTCGCCAGACCCACCACGCCGCGGTCGGCCTGGAACTGCGCGAAGCTCGTCTCCAGCACCTCCCGGGCCCGGTCGCGCCCCACCTGCGCGACCAGGTTGACCGCCATGTTGTACGTGGGGCGGAAGCTCGAGCGCAGCGGGTACAGGCGCTTGGACGCGAGGCCGGCGAGGGCCACCGGGTCGAGCCCGGTGTGGTCGACGACGACGGCGTGACCCTCGACGTCGATGCCACGCCGCCCCGCACGGCCCGTGAGCTGCGTGTACTCCCCCGGCGTCACCGGCTGGTGGGCGGTGCCGTCCCACTTGACCAGCTTCTCCAGCACGACCGAGCGCGCGGGCATGTTGATGCCGAGCGCGAGCGTCTCCGTGGCGAAGACGGCCTTGACCAGCCCCCGGGAGAACAGGTCCTCGACCGTCTCCTTGAACACCGGCAGGAGGCCGGCGTGGTGGGCGGCGACGCCGCGCGCCAGCGCCTCGGCCCACGACCAGTACCCGAGCACCTCGAGGTCCTCGGGCGCGATCGCGGCCGTGCGCTCCTCCACGATGCGCCGGATCGTGGCCTCCTCCGCCGCGTCCGTGAGCCGCAGCCCCGCCTGCAGGCACTGCTGGACCGCCCCGTCGCAGCCGGCGCGGGAGAAGATGAAGTAGATCGCCGGCAGCAGCGCGTCGGCGTCGAGCGCGTCGACGACCGCGAACCGGGGCGGCGTGCGCCGGGTCGGCACGAGCCCGCCGCCCCGCTGGTCGCCGGGTCGGCGCCCGCCCCGGCCCCGGTAGCCGCGATCCCCGCGGCCGCGGTGCCCGTGCCGGTCGTGCCCTCCCCTGGCCCCGTCCGACGCCCCGCCGGCGCGCGCCGAGACCCGGAACATCGCCTGCAGGTCCGGGTTGATCGGCGGGTTGGTGCCCGGGTCGGTCGGGTCGACGTGCCCCGCGTACAGGTCCATGAGCCGCGGCACACCCCGCGGCTCGGGCGCCGACACGATGACGTGCTGCCACAGCGGCACGGGGCGGCGCTCGCTGACCACCACGGCGGTGTCGCCGCGGACCGTGGCGAGCCAGTCGCCGAACTCCTCCGCGTTCGACACGGTGGCCGACAGGGACACGAGCTGCACGTGGTCCGGCAGGTGGATGATGACCTCCTCCCACACCGGCCCGCGGAACCGGTCCGCGAGGTAGTGCACCTCGTCCATGACGACGTACGCCAGGCCGTCGAGCGCGCTCGAGCCCGCGTACAGCATGTTGCGCAGCACCTCGGTGGTCATCACGACCACGGGCGCGCCGGGGTTGATCGACGTGTCGCCGGTCAGGAGGCCGACGTTCTCCAGGCCGTGCCGCGCCGCGAGGTCGGTGTACTTCTGGTTGCTCAGCGCCTTGATGGGCGTGGTGTAGAACGCCTTGCCGCCGCCGACCAGCGCGAGGTGGACGGCGAACTCCCCCACGACGGTCTTGCCGGCGCCCGTCGGCGCCGCGACGAGGACGCCGCGGCCCGACTCGAGGGCGACGCACGCGTCCACCTGGAACGGGTCGAGCTCGAAGCCGACCACGCGCCGGAACCGGCCCAGCTCGCCGGTCGCGTCGGCGCGGTCGCGGGCGCTGCGGGCACGTGCGGCGGCGTACCGCTCGGCGGGGCTGCCGTGGTCACCACGGGCGTCGGCGGTCATGGCGCCAGCCTACGGCTCGCCTCCCACGCCCCCGGCGCACCGCGGTCACGCGGCCGGCGGCGGGACGAGGACGCGCAGCGCGCCGGCGCGCGCCTCGACCCGCAGCGGGAGCGGCCCGAGGCGCTCCCCGTCGCCGTAGGCGGCCGGCAGGGCCCGCTCGCCCGACGCCCAGGCGTCCGGGCCGGGCTCGACGGTCACCGCCCGAGCCCGCACGACGTGCACCTTGCGCGCCCGCAGGTGCGCGCCGGCGAACATCGACGGGAAGACCGCGGCCGCGCCCGGGCGGCTCAGGTCGGTGGCGACCACCACGTCGAGGTACCCGTCGTCGACCCGCGCGTGCGGGGCGACGCGGATGCCGCCCCCGATGCGCGGGCCGTTCGCGGCGGTGACCAGCGCCGCACGGCCCGTCCACGTGGCCGTGCCGGCCGGACCGGGCCGCAGGTGCAGGCCGTGCGGCGGCCCCTCGGCGGGCGCCACGCCGTCGAACGTCAGCCGGTAGGACCACGGCCGGTAGCCCAGAAGCTCGCGGACGGCGGCGAGGGTGTACCGCGCGCTGCCCCGCGGCCGCAGCATCGCGTTGGCGCGGGCGTTCACGGCGGCGTCCAGGCCGGCGGACACGGCGCCCGCCACCCACCGCACCCGCCCGGCGGCGCCGGGCGGGGCCGGCGTCAGGCCGGGGCCGGACACGTGCGCCGCGTCGACGGGGCGCACCCCGTGGCGGCCGGCGTCGAGCGCGGCGCGCAGCGCCTGGCAGCCGGCCCCGGGGTCGCCGACGGGCAGCCCGAGCGTGCAGGCGAAGTCGTTGCCGGTGCCGACGGCGACGACGCCCAGCGGCACGGTCGTGCCGGCGACCGCCTGCGCCCCGAGGTGCACCATCCCGTCGCCGCCGACGACGACCAGCGCGCCGAGCTCCCCGCGGTCCACGGCGTCGCGGGCACGACCGAGCGCCAGCTCGGCGGAGCCTGCCGACAGGTCGCACACGCCGTGACCCGCGGCGCGCAGCGTGTCGACGACCACGACTCCGGCGCGCACGGCGCGGCCCTTGCCCGCGGTGGGATTGACGACCACCCCGAGCGGGCACGCCGCCGGGGGCGGCACGCCCGTCACCGCGGACCCGTCACTTCACGCCGGTCCCGACGTCGGAGCCGACGACGCGGCAGGCGACGGCGTCGTCCGTCACGCGGCCGCAACGCGCTTGCGGTCGACCCGCCGGTCGTGCACGACGCAGACGCCGTACGCGACGAAGTACAGGCCGCAGATGGGCAGCGCGACCGAGAACATCGTGAGCAGGTCGGGGGTCGGCGTCATGATCGCGGCGAACAGGAACGACACGAGGATCGCCCACCGCCAGCCCGCCAGCCACGTGGCGGCCCGGACCGTCCCCATGAAGTTGAGGGCGACCATCACGACCGGCACGAGGAACGCCAGCCCGAACGCGAGGATCAGCCGCATGACGAAGCTCAGGTACTGCTGGGCGTCGATGAGGTTCGCCGCGCCGTCGGGGACGAACTCGTTCAGCAGGGACACGGCCCGCGGCAGCAGGTACCACGCCAGCAGGGCCCCGGCCAGGAAGAGCGGGACGGCCACGGCGAGGAACCCGTACGCGTACCTGCGCTCCTTGCCGGTCAGGCCCGGGTTGATGAACGCGAACAGCTGGTACAGCCACCACGGGCTCGACACGAGGACGCCGAGGAACAGCGACACCTTGACGCGCATGTCGATCGCCGTGGCGACGCCGCCGAAGTTCGGCGCGACCAGGACGTCCCGGTCGTCCGCCACGTCCATGAGCGGAGCGGAGAGGGCCGCGAACAGGTAGTCGTACAGGATCCAGCCGACGACGGCGCCCAGCAGCACGCCGATGGCGGCCAGGAAGACCCGCTTGCGGATCTCCAGCAGGTGCTCGCGCAGGGGCATGCGCCCCTCGGCATCCCGGGGGGTGCGCGACACCGCCTACGCTCGCGGCTGCTGCGGGTCGGAAAGACCCGGGACCTGCTGCGACGCGGCGGCGCCGTCCTGCGGGGAGGCCGCAGTGGTGGCGTGCGTACCCGTGCTCGACGTCGTCGTCGAGGCCGTCTGCGTCGACGGCGAGGGGTTCGCGTCGTCGTCGGACGCCGGCGCGCCTTCCTCGGCGGGGTCGTCCTTGAGCTCCTTGACCTCCTTCTTGAAGATCTTGAGCGACTGGCCGACGCTTCGCGCGAGGTCCGGGAGGCGCCGGGAGCCGAAGAGCAGGACGACCAGCAGGATCAGGACGATGATCACCGCAGGGTGACGGAGGATGTTCACGAAGACAGCTCCCGTGTTGACTCGTGTGCCACGGATGGCACCTACGCGGCCAGTCTAGGGCAGACGAGTGTGGTCCCCGCCACCCCCCGGCGACGCGGAGGTGGACGGCGGCCGACGACGGGGTGTCGGCCGCGTGCCCTTCGCCGCGCGGCGCCGCTCGAGCCACGCCTCGGTCGACGACGGCCCGGACGCCCACGCCTGCCAGGTCCGCGCGGCCCGTTCCCGCCGCACCGCCCGGCGGGCGGCGGCCCGTCGCCGCAGGTCGGCGACCCGTTCCGCCAGGTCCGCAGGGTCGTCGAAGATCGTGGGAGACGTGTCGGGGGGCACCGACGCGTCGGCGGCCTCGGCGGCGCGCGCCCCGGCCGCGCCGAACGTCTCGCTCGCCCGACCTGCCGCGCGGAGCACGCGCACGCCCGAGCGCCACAGCATCAGTCCCAGCGCCGCGACGCCCGCCAGCGCGGCCAGGACCAGCAGCACCCACACCCACCACCACATGGCCGTCACCCTAGGCCCGCCTCGTACGCCGCCAGCGCGTCGCGCGCCGCTGCGGCGACGTCGCGGGCGACCTCCGGCGGGGACACGTCCAGCACGTCCGGGGCGTTCGCGAGCAGCAGCCGCCGCAACCACGCCGGGTTGGTCACCCGCAGGCGCACCTCGACCGACCCGTCGGGCAGGTCCCGCACCGACTCCGCCGGCACCTCCTCCGCCACCCACCGGGCCGCGGAGGCCAGCACCAGCGTCGCGACCGGCGCAGCCTGGTCGGCCACCGACGCCCACACGTCCGCGTCCGGGTCGCGCACGTCGTGCTCGGCGGCCGGGTCGTCCAGCACCCGGGCCTCGAGCATGCGGTCCACCCGGAACGTGCGTCGCCCGTCGGCGCGCAGGCACCACGCCACCAGGTACATCGACCCGTCCTGCGTGACCAGCCGCAGCGGGTCCACGTCCCGCTCGCTCACCACGTCCGACGCGTTCACGTACCGCAGGTGCAGGCGCCGCGCCTGGGCCAGCGCCGTGGTCACGGCCGCGACGACGTCGGGGTCGCCGTCGCCGGCCAGGCGCACGTCCACGGCGCTCGCGGCCTCCCCGGTCGCGGCGGCGAGCTTGTCCAGGGCGGACGCGACGACGGCCGCCCGCCCCCGGTCGGCCTGGACCGCCGGGGAGGCGTGCATCGCCCGCAGCGCCGCGACCAGCGCGACCGCCTCCCGGGTGCCGAGGCGCAGCGGGCGCGTCATGCCGCGCGCCTGCGTGATGGACACGAGGCCGCCCTCGAGCGAGAACGCGTCGAAGTCGATGAGGTCGTCCGGCATGTAGCCGGGCGTGCCGGACACCCACAGCGCGTCCACGTCCTCGCGCACCTGCTTCGGCGTCACCCCGAAGCGCTCCGCCAGCTCCTCCACCCGCACCGGGCCGGCCCCGTCCAGGTACGCGACGAGCCCCAGCAGCCGCACCAGCCGGTCGTCCGCGCGCTCAGCCACGGCTCCCCTCCCCGTCCGCCAGGCCCGCCGCGGCGACCAGCCTCCGCACGACGTCCGCGCGCAGGTCGGCGGGCTCCGCGACGACGACCGCCCTCCCGTACGCCGCGACCTCGTCGGCGAACGCGGACAGGCTGCGGAACTCCACCTCGAGCAGGTCGCGCCCGTCCGGCCGCGACGCGGCGCCGTCGCCGGTGACCTCGGCGGCGCGCGCCCGCAGCGCCTGCGCCCGCTCGGGCACGACGGCGAGCACCGCGCGCCGCGGCTGCCCGACGCGCTCGCCGAGCATCGCGTCCACGTCCACCGCGTCGGGCACGTCGAACGCCCCCGGGCGCGACCCCACCCGCACGCGACCGACGATGCGCGACATGCGGAACACCCGCGGTGCGCCGCGGCCGCGGTCGAAGCCCACCAGGTACCAGCCGCTGCCCCGCGCGGCGATGCGCCACGGCTCGACGTGCCGCGTCAGCACCTGCCCCGTGCTCGCGGCCCGGTACCGGAACGACACGTCCCGGCGCTCCGAGACCGCCTCGAGCAGCGGCACGTACGCGTCGCCCGCGGCCCGCACCCGCGGGGCCAGCCCGGCGACCGCGTCGGCCGCTGCCTCGCCCGCGCCCGCGGCCCGCAGCTTCGTCATCGCCCGGGACATGTCCGTGCGCAGCGTCTTGTCCGACCACAGCTGCGCGGCCAGCGCCACGACGCCCAGCTCCGCGGGGGTCAGGTCCACCGGGCCGAGGGCGTAGGCGTCGTTGTCGATGCGGTAGCCGACGTCGTCGCTGTGCCCGCCGGCGTCGACGGTGACGATCGGGATGCCGAGCGCCCGCAGCGTGTCCTTGTCGCGCTCGAACATCCGCTCGAAGGCCTCGGTCGACGGGGCGTCCCCGTACCCGGCCACGCCCGCGCGCACCTGCTGCTTGGTCATGGCGGCGCTGGTGTTCACCAGCGCGATGACGAGGTTCAGCAGGCGCTCGGCGGGCGGGGTCCCCCGTGCGGGCGCGGACGGGCCGGCGCCCGCACCGGCATCGGGGCCGACGGCCGGGTCGGCAGGGTTCGCAGGCATCGGACCCACGCTAGTCGCCGGTAGCCTCGGGCGGGTGACGACAGGGCCGAGAAACCGACCACACGCAGCTCCGCCGGCGCCCGCGACGCAGGGTGCGACGCCCCCCGGCCGCCCCGGACCGGCGTCCCACGTGACCTGGCGCACCGGGACCGTCGTCGAGCGCGGGCGGGCGTGGACCGGCGCCCGGGAGCTGGCGCTGCGCCTCGACGCGCCGCTGCCCGGCCCGGACGCCCGAGCCGACGTGCGCGGCCTCGCGTACACCGCCCTCGTCGGCGACCCCGGCGCCGGCGACCGGCTGCTGCTCAACGTCTCCGCCCTCGCCCGGGGCCTCGGCACCGGCGGGTACGCGCTCGTCGTCGGGCCCGCCGCCGAAGCCCCCACCGCGCTGCCGGCCGACCCGCCCCCCGGGCCCGGCCACCTCGTCAAGGCCCGGTACACGCCCCTGCAGGCCCTCGTCCTCGGCGTCGACGAGCAGGAGTCGCCCCACCACGACGCCCTGCGTGACGCCGACGACCTCGCCGGGGTCCCCGTCGTCGTCGCCGACCTGCACTCCGCGCTCCCCGCGATCGTCGCCGGCGCCCGCCACGCCGCGGCGCTCGCCGGCCGCCCGGCGCCCCGCGTCGCCTACGTGATGACCGACGGCGGCGCGCTGCCCGCCGCGTTCTCCCGCACCGTCGCCACCCTGCGCGACGCCGGGTGGCTCGAGGCCTGCGTCACCGTCGGGCAGGCCTTCGGCGGCGACCTCGAGGCCGTGACCGTGCACACCGGGATGCTCGCGGCCCGGCACGTCGCCGGCGCCGACCTCGTCGTCGTCGCGCAGGGGCCGGGCAACCTCGGCACCGGCACCCGGTGGGGGTTCTCCGGCGTCGCCGCGGGCGAGGCGATCAACGCCGCGGCGACCCTCGGCGCGCGACCCGTCGCGTCCCTGCGCGTCTCCGGCGCCGACCCGCGCGACCGGCACCTCGGCGTCTCCCACCACAGCCTCACCGCGTACGGGCGGGTGGCGCTCGCGGCGGCCGACGTCGTCGTCCCGGTGCCCGCGGGCGACGTCGAGGCGCTGCCCGGGTGGGGGGCCGACCTCACCGCCCGGGTGCGAGCCCAGGCCGCCGGCCTCGCCGACGCGCCCGCCGGGCACCGCCTCGTCGACGTGCCCGCCGACGCCGCGCTCCTGGAGGCCCTGCGCGGCTCGCCGGCCCGGCTGTCCACCATGGGGCGCGGGCTCGACGCCGACCCGGCCGCCTTCGTCGCGGCCGCCGTCGCGGGCGTCCACGCGCGGTCGCTCCCGCCGGGACGAGGGTCCCGGTAGCGTTCGACCATGCCGGAGCGGTCACCTTGCACGACGCCCCCCGCGGTGCGCGGACTGCTCGTGCTGCTCCTAGCCGGCCTGGTCGTCGTCGGGTCCGCCACCGCCACCCCGTGGCGCGTCAGCGTGCCCGACGTCGTCCTCCCGGACGCGGCGACCGACCTCCCCGTCCGGGAGGAGGCCCCGCTCCCGTCGTCCGGCGCCGTCCCGGAGCAGGGGACGCCCGAGACCCTCACGGTGGTGGCGATCGTCCTCGCCGTCGCCGGCGCCCTCCTGATCGTCCTCCTGGTCGTCCTGCTCGCGCGCCGCTACCTCGCCTCCCTCGCCGCACCCGCCGAGGAGGACGGCGACGACCCGCCCGCCCCGGGCGGCGTCGCGCCCGGCGCAGCCCCCGCCATCGCGCTCACGGACCTGCAGGACGCCGTCCAGCAGGCGCTGCGGCGCGTGGACGGCGCCGCCACCCCGCACGACGCCGTCGTCGCCGCCTGGGTCAGCCTCGAGGACGCCGCCGCCACCCGCGGCACGGCCCGCGACCCCGCGGAGACGCCCACGGAGTTCGCCACCCGCCTGCTGGCCGACACCCCCGCGCCCGCCGCGCGCGTCCGGGAGCTGCGCGCCCTCTACGCGGAGGCGCGCTTCACCCGCCGACCCGTCGGGCCGGGCCAGGTCGCCCGCGCCCGGGACGCCCTGCGCGACGTCGCCCGCGCGCTCGACGACGCCCACCGCAGCCGGGTCCCGGGGGCCCCGTGATGAGCGGCCGGCACGGCTGGCGGGCGGTGCTGCCGACCGCGCTGCCGGCGCTCGCGGCCGGTGGCCTGCTCGCGGGGTTCGGGGTGCTCGACCCCGTGCACGCCGCGCTGGTGGTGGTCGTGGTGGCCGCCGTCGTCCACGTGTGGCGCGCCCTCGACGAGGGGACGGAGCCCCCGTGGCCGGCCGTGCCCGACGACCGGCGCGACGGCGCCCGGACCGACGTCAGCGAGCTGGGCTGGGCCACGTTCACGCGCAGCGGCGCCGTCGGGGACCGGATGCGCCGCCGCGTGGTGGCGCTCGCGTCGTCGAGGCTCGCCGAGCACGGCGTCGACCTCGACGACGACGCGCGCCGCGACGCCGCCGCCCGGCTGCTGGGAGCCGACGTCGTCGCGGGCCTCACGGCCGGGCGCCCCGCCTCCCGCGTGGAGGTGCACCGCTGGCTCGACGCCGTCGAGCGGCTCCACGCGCCGTCCCCGCGCGCTCCCGACCCCGACGAGAGGACCCCCGCATGACGCGCCCCACGACCTCCCCCGCCGACGACGGGCTCGCGCCGGCGACGCTGACCACCGCCGACGTGGCCGCCCTCGGGGACCGGGTGCTCGACGCCGTGGGCACCGCCGTCGTCGGCATGCGGGACACCCTCGAGCTCGCGCTCGCCACGGTCCTCGCCGGGGGGCACGTGCTGTTCGAGGACGTCCCCGGCCTCGGCAAGACCCTCGCCGCACGGTCCCTGGCGGGCGCGCTCGGCCTCGACTTCGCCCGCCTGCAGTGCACCCCCGACCTGCTGCCGGGCGACATCACCGGCTCGACGGTCTTCGACCCCGCCAGCAGGGAGCTCGTCTTCCGCCCGGGCCCGGTGTTCACCGGCCTCTTCCTCGCCGACGAGATCAACCGCACGCCGCCCAAGACGCAGTCGGCGCTCCTGGAGGCCATGGCGGAGGGGCAGGTCTCCGTCGACGGCGTGAGCCACCCCCTGCCCGCGCCGTTCCACGTCATGGCGACGTCCAACCCGGTCGAGTACGAGGGCACGTACCCGCTGCCGGAGGCGCAGCTCGACCGGTTCATGGTGCGCCTGTCCGTCGGGTACCCGACGCGCGACCAGGAGCGGCAGGTGCTGCTGCGCCGCGTCGCACGCCGCCAGGAGGCCGCGCCCGTGCCGCGGGTCACCGACGCGGCCGCCGTGCGGGCGATGCAGGCCGGCGTCGAGTCGACCACCGTCGACCCGGACGTCGCGGCCTACTGCGTCGACCTGGCCGCCGCGACCCGCGGCCACCCAGCCCTGGAGGTCGGGGCGAGCCCCCGCGGCTCGCAGAACCTGCTGCTGGTGTCGCGGGCCGTCGCCGTGCTCGACGGGCGCGACTTCGTGCTGCCCGAGGACGTCAAGCGCGTGGCCGTCCCGGTGCTCGCCCACCGGCTCACCCTCACCCCGACCGCCTGGGCGTCGGCCGTGCGCGCCGAGGACGTGGTGCGGGAGCTGCTCGCCACGGTGCCCGGCCCGGCCACGGTCGCGCCCGAGGCGGGATGAGCGGGACCGAGCCGGCGGGGCACCAGCTGCGTCCGCCGGCCGACGTCGAGCGGATCGGCGCGCGGGCCCAGCGCCCGGCGAGCCCCGGCACCGGGCGCTGGGCCCGCAGCCCCTACGCCGTGGCCGGGATCGCGACCGGCGTGCTCGTGCTCGGCCTGGGGCTCCTGACGGGCCGCGCCGACGTCGCCCTGCTCGGCGTCCCGCTGCTCGTCGGCGCCGTGTGGACCGGACGGCCGGGGGCGTGGGGCGCGCCGCCGCCCGCCACCCCGGCCCGCGCGGAGCTCGCGGCCGACGACCGGCCCGCCACCCCCGGCGAGCTCACCGCCACCCTGATCCTCGACCCGCCCCCGGCCGCCGAGCTCGTCCTCGCGCGGGTGAGCGCCCCCGGGCACCGGCCGACCGTCGTCGTCCTCCCGGCCGGGCGGCGCGCGCTCGACCTGCGGCTGCACACCGTGCGGACCGGCCCGCAGCGGACCTTCCGCGGCGACGTCCAGGCGATCGCGGGCGGCGGCACCACGGTGAGCGACGCGTCCACCGTCACGGCGCCCGACCGGATCGTGCTCCCGACGGCGATGCCGCTGGGTCGCGTTCCGCTGCCGCGCCGCCTGCAGGGCCTCACCGGGCCCCACACCGCGCGCCGGCTCGGCGACGGGGACGAGCTGCGCGACGTGCACCCCTTCACCCCGGGCGACCGGCTGCGCCGCGTCGACTGGCGCACCACCGCGCGGCGCTCCCCCGACCTCGAGACCCTCTACGTCCGGCGCACCTACGCGACCGCCGAGGCCACCGCCGTCCTCGTGCTCGACTCGCGCGACGACGTCGGGCCCGACCTGCGGACCTGGCGCGGCACCGGCACCCAGCGCGTCGACGAGGCCACCTCGCTCGACCTGGCCCGGCACGCCGCCGCCTCCGTCGCCGGGGCGCTCGTCGCGGCCGGCGACCGCGTCGGCCTCGAGGACCTCGGGCGCAGCCGGCACCCCCTGCCGCCCGCGTCCGGGCGACGCCACCTGCGCCGGGTGCTGCACGCCCTCGCCCTCAGCCGCGCGGTCGGCTCCCCGGCCCGTCGGCTGCGCCCGCCCCGGCTGCCCGCCGACGCGATCGTCTACCTGTTCACCACCGCCCTCGACGACGAGCCCCTCGCCATGGTGCGCGCGTGGCACGCGCACGGGCACCAGGTCGTCGTCGTCGACACGCTCCCCGACGTCCGGCCCGCCACCGAGGAGCACATGCGCATGGCGTGGCGCGTCACCAGGATGGAGCGTGAGGACCGGCTGCGTCGTCTCGCCGCCGAGGGTGTCCCCGTGGTGCGGTGGGCGGGGCGGGCGCGCGAGACCGCGCCGGTCGTGCTCGAGACCCTGGTCCGGGCCGCCGAACGCCACGCGGGGGCGCCGCCCCCGCCGCGCGTCTCCACGGGCGGCCACCGATGACGGGGCAGTCCGCCGCCCGGTGGCGCCCCCTCCGGCTCCCGCTCCGGCGCTCGCGGCGCCCGTTCCCGCCCGTCGACCTGACGCTCGGGCGCTGGGTGCCCGGCTGGTTGCTGAACGCCGCCGCCGCGGTCGCGGTCCCCGCGCTCGTGCTCCTCGCCGCGGGCCGGACCGGACTGCCGACGACCCCGGCGGTCCTGCTGGCGCTCGCCCTCGCGGCGTGGGCCGCCGCCCGCCCGGGTCCCGGGCCGGGGCACACGGCCGTCGCGGCGGCGGCCGTGATCCTGCTCGGCTCCACCGCGGCGCCCTTCGACCCCGCGGCGCTCTGGCTCGCCCCGCTGGGGTACGCCGCCGTCCGCCTCGGCTGGTGGGCTGCCCACGTCGGCCCGCGCACGCGCGTGGAGCTCGCGGCCCTCCGCCGTGCCGGCGCCCGCGACCTCGTGGTGGCCGGCACGGGCGCGGCGCTCGGTCTCGGCGCCTGGGCGCTCGCGGGCCGGCCCGTCGAGGGCCTCCTCGCGCTCGGCGTGGCGGCCCTGGCTGCGCTCGCGTGGTTCGTCGTCCGGCGTCACGATGGCGAGTGACGAGACACCGAGACACGACGAGGAGGAGCCCCCGATGGCTGACCGCAAGGACCTGCCGCGTTACACCGTGCCGAGCCTCACCCGCGCGGCCGGCGACAAGGTCGCCCGGATCCTGCAGGAGCGTCTGAACTCGCTCACCGACCTGCACCTGACCCTCAAGCACGTGCACTGGAACGTGGTGGGACCGCACTTCATCGCCGTGCACGAGATGATCGACCCCCAGGTCGACGCCGTGCGTGCGATGACGGACGCGGTCGCGGAGCGCATCGCGACCCTGGGGGTCTCGCCCGTCGGCACGCCGGGGGCGCTGGTGAAGGCGCGGACGTGGGACGACTACCACCTCGGACGGGCGACCGCCATCGAGCACCTCGGGGCGCTCGACGAGGTGTACGAGGGCGTCATCACCTCCCACCGGAAGGCCGCGAAGGACACCGAGGGCGTCGACGACGTGACGAACGACCTCCTCATCGGCCACCTGCACGACCTGGAGCTGTTCCACTGGTTCGTGCGGGCGCACCTCGAGAGCGCCGGCGGCGAGCTGTCGACGTCGGGCGCGACGACCGAGCTCGGGGCCGCACGCAAGGCCAAGCAGAAGAAGGCCACGGGCTGACCCGACACCGGGCTGCCCGTCGGGGCGGGGTGCGGCGCTTTTCCTCGCGCGGCGCCCCGCCCCCGGCATGATGTCCCCGTGATCCGAACCTCTCGCCCCACCGACCGGGCCGCCGTCGCCGAGGTCTGCACCCGCACCGCCGCCGGCGGCAGTGACGCGCGCGGGCTCTACTCCGACGACCTGCTGATGCCCGAGGTCTTCGCGCTGCCGTACCTCGAGCACTCCCCCGACCTGGCGTTCGTCGTGGTGCGCCCCTTTGCCGACGACGCCTCCGACGACCCCGCGGACGACCCCGCGGACGATGTGCTGCGCGTCGACGACGGACGCCTCGTCGGCTACGTGATCGGCGTCCCCGACACGCGCGCGTTCGTCGCGTGGTGGCAGCGCGCCTGGGGACCGGGCTTCGCCGCGCGCCACCCCGCCCCCGGCGTCTCGCCGACGGGCGCGCAGCCGCGCTTCGCCGAGGCCGACCTGCTGACCGCGGGGGCCGACCCCACCCGCATGGTCCGCGGGATCACCGACGACGAGCTCGACCGCTACCCGGCCCACCTGCACATCGACCTGCTGCCCGAGGCGCAGGGCCAGGGCCTCGGGCGCGCGTTGCTCGACACGCTGCGCGCCGCGCTCGCCGGCAGGGGCGTCCCCGGCGTGCACCTGGGCATGGACCCGAACAACACCGGGGCGCGCGCGTTCTACGACCGGTACGGCTTCCACGAGCTGCCCTCGCACTCCCCCACCGCGCCGCTCCTGGGCATCGCCACGTCCTGACGCCGCGGACGGCGGCGGTGGGCTCTCCGTCGCGCCCACCGCCGCCGTCCGACGAGTCCCCTTCGCGGTCTCGAACGCCGGGCTGGGTCCCCCGCTCCTGGCTGGGTGGGTTGAAGCGTGGGTCGGGGTGGGTTTCGGCGCTTGGCACACTATTTCTCTCGACGCGTACGAGATGCGCCGCGGCGTCTTCGCCGTGATGCGCTCGCGGGTCAGGCCCGGGGCACGGACTCCCGCCCTGCCTCGAGGGTCGTCGGCTCCTCGCGGCCCGGGTCGTGCACCCCCGCCTCGACCCACGCCCGTCGTACCTGCTCGAACCTGGTGGGCAGCGGCGGCCGCACCGCCCCGAACCGCGCGTTGGTGCGATGCACGAACCTCCGCCACGACAGCACCAGCCCCTGGCGGGTGATGGGCAGCCCGCTGGAGACCGTGGTCCCGTTGTCGTGCGTGTGGTGCACGGTCAGCAGGAGGGCGCGCGGCACGGAGCCCTCGAGCTCCGCCGCGAGCTCGGTGCGCACCACCATCCAGTGCCGCAGCAGCAGCACGACCTCCGGCGGGAGCCGGTGCACGCGCACCGTGCGGTGCTTGCCGTGCCGCACGACGACGCTCCCCTCCCCCGCCTCGGGCCCGGCGTGGGCCCTGGCGCGCCGGGTCGCCGCACCGGGCTCGGGGCCCAGGTCCAGGTCCTCGGCGCGCACGCGCAGCAGGTCGCCGTACCGCGCGCCCGTCGCGCGCGTCAGGCCGGCGATCACCGCCAGCCGTACGACCTCCGGCTTGCCCCCCGGGCGCAGCGCCTCCACCGACAGCTCGCGCCAGACCCACTCCGCCTCCTCGAGCGACACCGGCGGCCGCGGGTACCGGCCGGCCGTCACCGCGGCGTCCGTCGCGGGGTCGGTCGTCGCGGCCATGGCGGGCCTCTCGCGTGTGCTCATGGGTCGATCCTCGTCGCTTGGCACACTTTTTCCTAGCGTCAGCCTCGGCGTGTCCCGCGTACCCTCGACCGGTGAGCCCTCCCCGTGCCGCCGACGCCCAGCCGCTGCCCGGCACCCTCGCCGCCGCCGTCGACCACGAGCTCGTGATCAAGAGGTCCCGGTTCCTCGCCCACCTCTCCCCCGCCGCCTCCGTCGAGGAGGCGGACGCCGTCGTCGCGCGGGTGCGCAAGGAGCTGTGGGACGCCCGGCACCACTGCGTGGCGCTGGTCGTCGGGGCGCACGCCGACGCGCAGCGGTCCTCGGACGACGGCGAGCCGTCGGGCACCGCGGGCGTGCCGATGCTCGAGGTGCTGCGCCATCGGCGGGTCACCGACGTCGTCGCGGTCGTGAGCCGGTACTTCGGCGGCGTCCTGCTCGGGGCCGGCGGCCTCGTGCGGGCCTACTCGGGCGCCGTCTCCGCCGCGCTCGACGACGCGGCCGCCTCGGGCCTGCTGCTGCGTCGTGCCACGCGGACCGAGGTCACCCTGGACGTGCCGCACGCCGACGCCGGCCGGATCGACCACCTGCTGCGCGACTGGAGCGGCGCCCACGACGCCCTCCTCGACGGCGTCGCCTACGCCGAGGCCGCGCGGTTCACGCTGCTCGTGCCCCCGGGAGAGCTGGGACGGCTGCGCGAGGACCTGGCCGCCGCGTCGGCCGGGACCCTCACCCCGGTCGCGGGCGCCGACCGCGTCGTCGACCTCCCCGCTCCTTCGTTGTGAGCATGATTTCGGCCCACTTCCAGACCTGGAAGTGGGCCGAAATCATGCTCACAACCTCCGGCGGTCAGGAGGTGGCGACGCCCGACGGGCCGACGGTCGCGCCGTCGGGCACGGTGGCCGGCTCCCCCGCGTCGGAGAGCACGCCCTCGCCCACGACCCGCACCCCCGCGCCGAACGACCAGTCGCCGTCCACCGTGAGCGACGACGCCCCCCGCAAGGACGGGGCGCCCGCGGCGAACCGCTCGTCGAAGCGCGAGATGGTCTTGTACGTGCCCGAGAGCTCCACGAGCGGGGCGCTCGCGCGTGCGACGAGCCGGTAGTCGCCGGTGAGCTCGTAGACGTCCGAGCGCATGAGCAGCAGGTCGGACGTCTTCTTCACGGGCAGGAACCGCTCGCGGCCCACCTCGATCGCCGTCGCCCCCTCGAACACCGCGACGGCGGCGCCCATGGCGGACTCGATCTGGACGACCTCGGGCGACGAGGGATCGGTGGGGTCCACCGTCTTGTCGTTGCGGATGAGCGGCAGCTCCAGCACGCCGCCCGTGCGGTCGAGCTCGGCCGCGAGCGCCTCCAGGTCGAACCAGAGGTTGTTGGTGTGGAAGTAGCGGTGGACGGTCGGGTCCAGCGCGGCGTCCAGGTCGTCCGGGTGGGTCTGCGCGGTCTCGCGCTGCACGATGCGCCCGTCGGACCTGCGCACCACGAGCTGCCCGCCCTTGACGTCGGCGGGCGTCTTGAGGCACATCTCCGCGGCGTAGGGCGCGCCCGACGCCGCGAACCAGGCGGCGATCTCGGCGTCCGGGGCGGCACCGAGGTTGTCGGAGTTGGAGACGCTGGCGTAGCGGAAGCCGGCGTCGAGCAGGGCCTGCACGAGGCCGGAGGCGTGCAGGGCCGGGTAGAGGTCGCCGTGGCCGGGCGGGCACCACTCGAGCGAGGGGTCGGCGGGCCACTCGACCGGTTCGAGGTCGTCGGCGCGCAGCTTGGGCTCGCGGTTCTGCAGGAAGTCCAGGGGCAGCCCGTCCACCGCGACGCCGTCGTGCTTCGCGAGCGCGGCGAGCGAGTCGTCCTGGGTGCGGAACGAGTTCATGAGGACGAGCGGCAGCCGCGCGCCCGTGGCGGCGCGGGCGGCCTGCACCTGGCGGACGATGACGTCGAGGAAGGACAGGTCCTGCCCGGCGTCGGTGCGGCGGACGGTCAGCAGCGACTTGGCCCTGTCCATGCCCATCGAGGTGCCCAGTCCGCCGTTGAGCTTGATGATCGCGGTGCGGGCGAGCGCGTCGGTGGCGTCGGCGGCCGGGACGTGCAGGTCGGCATGCCGCGGCAGGTCCTCCAGGGGCTCGACGTCGGCCTCCCGCACGAGGCCGGACTCCCCCGACTCCAGCAGCCGGTAGAACCGGGAGAAGGTCTCGACCGCCGCGGGCGCCACGCCCGCCTCGGTCATCTTGGTCCGTGCCAGCTCGAGTCCGCGGTCGCTCATGGCCAGCACCCTAACCGGCGCCGGCGGCCGTGCCACCGGTGTCTCACCGGGTCGCGGCGGCCCTCGCGCGGCGCCGTCTCACCCCCGTCGCGACCCGCGCGTCGTCACTCGAAGCGCGCCGGGTCGCCGGCACCGACGCGCACGACCTCCGGATATCCGTCGGACCAGTCGACGACGGTGGTGGGCTCGGCGGCCACGTCCCCCGCGTCCACGACCGCGTCGACGACGTGGTCGAGCTCCTCCTTGACCTGCCAGCCGTCGGTGAGCGGCTGCTCCGCGCCCGGCAGGATGAGCGTGGAAGACAGCAGCGGCTCGCCCAGCTCGTGCACGATCGCCTGCACGACGCGCGAGTCGGGGATGCGCACGCCCACCGTCCGCTTCTTCGGGTGCGCCAGGCGGCGCGGCACCTCGGAGGTGGCGGGCAGGATGAACGTGTACGGGCCGGGCGTCGTGGACTTGATCGCGCGGAACGCGCTGTTGTCGAGGATCACCAGCTGGCCGAGCTGGGCGAAGTCGGCGCAGACCAGCGTGAAGTGGTGCTTGGCGTCGAGGTGCCGGATCTGGCGGATCCGTTCGGTGCCGTCGTGCTGGCCCACCCGGCAGCCGAGCGCGTAGCCCGAGTCCGTCGGGTAGGCGACGAGGGCTCCGTCCCGCAGCATTGCGACCACCTGCGCCACGAGCCGGGGCTGCGGGTCGACGGGGTGCACGTCGAGGTAGCGGGCCATGCTCGGCAGCGTAGCCCCGGCCGGTGGGCACGCACCCGCCGAGCGGCCTGGCCGGGTCGTCGCCCCTCAGGCGTCCAGCGCCCTCCGCAGCTCCGGCTCGCTGGCGTTCCCGCCCGAGCACACGACGCCCACGCGGCGGCCCGCGAACCGGTCGGGGTGGACCAGGACGGCGGCCAGGGCGGCGGCGCCGGCCCCCTCGGCGACGGTGCGGGCCGCGGTGAGGTAGGCCCGCTGGGCGGCGGCGATCTCGTCGTCGGACACCAGCAGGAAGTCCGCGAGCCGCTCGCGCAGCACCCGTTGGGTGAGGGCGAACCCGCAGCCGACGGCGAGACCCTCGGCGCGCGTGGTGTTGGCCGCGGTGCGCAGCTCGCCCGCGCGCCAGGAGTCGTGCGCGGCCGGGGAGGCGGCGGCCTGCACGGCGACGACCTCCAGGCCGGGCGCCATCGCCGCCGCGACCAGGCACGCGGCGGCGGCGCCCGATCCGCCGCCGACGGGCACGACGAGCACGTCGAGGTCGGGCGCCTGCTGCAGCAGCTCCAGGGTGGCGGTCGCGACGCCGGCGACCAGCACGGGCTCGTTCGCGGCCCCTACCAGGCGCGCCCCGGACGTCTCGGCGAGCTCCGCGGCCCGCTCGCGCGCGTCGTCGAACGTGCTGCCGTGCAGCTCGACGTCGGCACCCAGGCGGCGCACCGCGCGCTCCTTGACGGGGTTGGGGTCCGTGGGCATGACGATGGTGCACCGCGTGCCGGTGTGCCGGGCGGCGTGCGCGAGCGCCTGCGCGTGGTTCCCGGTCGAGTAGGCGACGATGCCGCGCCGCCGCTCCTCGGCGTCGAGGCCCAGCAGCAGGTTCAGCGCGCCGCGGACCTTGAACGCCCCCGTGTGCTGCAGGTTCTCGTGCTTGACCACGAGCCTCGCGTCCCGGGCCCCGGCGTCCGCGGCGGCCCGGTCGAGCTCGGGGTGCTCCAGGGCCGGGGTCCGGACCACGAGGCCGTCGAGCCGGCGCGCCGCGTCCAGCACGTCGCGCAGGGTGGGCGGGGCGGGCACGGCCGCCGGGGTCGGGGCGGGCACGGCGCTCGGGCTGCTCATGCCTGCCAGCATGGGCGGGCGGCGACGCATAGGTCCAATGCGTGTTGTCGCTCGGCAGGATCGACATCCTCGATACATGGTGCCTAGGCTGGACCGATGACCGTGGCACCCGGCGCGGCGACGCCCGCGCACCTCGACCTCACCCGCCTCCGGGTGCTCGCCGCCGTCGCCCGCACGGGCTCTGTGACGGCTGCGGCCCGCGAGCTGCACTACGCGCAGCCGTCGGTCAGCCACCACCTCGCTCGGCTGGAGGCCGAGGCGGGGTTGCCGCTGCTGCGCCGCGCCGGCCGCGGGGTGCGGCTCACCGAGGCCGGGCGGCTCCTCGCCGACCGTGCCGAGGAGATCCTCGGCCGCGTCGAGGGCGCGCGCCGCGAGCTCGACGCCCTCGCGGGGCTGCGGGCCGGACGCGCCCGGCTCGCCGCGTTCCCCTCCGCCCTCGCCACCCTCGTGCCCGACGCCGTCGCGCGCCTGCGCGGCGAGCATCCCGGGCTGAGCGTCGGCCTGGTCGAGGCCGAGCCCCCCGAGGCCGTCGCGGCGCTGGCGGCGGGCGACGTCGACGTCGCGCTCGTCTTCGAGCACACCGACGTGCGGCACACACGGTCGGTCGCCGACCTGTCCCGGTTCGAGGTCACCGAGGTGTGGCACGAGCCCGTCACGCTCGTGCGACCTGCTGGCTCCTCGGCCCCCTCCGAGGCCCGCGCGCCCACGCTCGCCGACCTGGAGGACGCCGACTGGATCGCCGGCTGCGAGCGCTGCCGCGCCGACCTCGTGGCGCGCTGCGCCGCCGCGGGGTTCGCGCCGCGCATCGCCTTCGAGACGGACGACTACGTGGCCGTGCAGGCGCTGGTGGCGGCCGGCGCGGGCGTCAGCGTGCTCCCCGAGCTCGCGCTGCGCGCCCACCGGAACCCCGGGGTCCGCACGGACCGGCTGCCCGGCGCCGCCCGCCGGGTGCTCGCCCTCACCGTCGGCGCCCCGACGCCGCCCGCCGCGGCGCTCGTCGCGCGCCTGGTCGCGGCGGGACGCGCGCTCACCGGGGCCGTCGTCGAGGCGTGAGGCCCCGGCTGTCGAGCACCGGCGCGCGTCGCTAGCGTCGGAGCATGCCGACGGAGCTGGCGACGGGGCTCACGACCGGGCTCGGCGGCTGGTGGGCCACCGACGACTACGACGTCGCCCGTGAGCTGCTGCAGCGCGGCACCGCCGTGCTGCTGTGCCTCGCGTTCATCCAGGCGCTGAACCAGTTCCGGCCGCTGCTCGGCGAGCGCGGGCTGCAACCGGTGGGTCGGTTCGTCGCCCGCGTGCGGTTCCGGGACGCGCCGTCGGTGTTCCACGCGGGCTACTCCGACCGGCGGCTGGTCGTCGTCGCCGGCGCGGGCGCGCTCGGCGCGGCGACGGTCGTCGTCGGCGTGCCGCAGCTCGGGCCGTGGTGGGTCACGACGGCGGTGCTGCTGGCGTGCTGGGCGGCCTACCTGTCGATCGTCCAGGTGGGGCAGCGCTTCTACTCGTTCGGCTGGGAGACGCTGCTGTGCGAGGCGGCGTTCCTCGTGGCGTGGCTCGGCTCCCCCGACGTGCCGGTGCCCGTGGTGCTGGTGGTCGCCGTGCGCTGGCTGCTCTTCCGGCTCGAGCTGGGCGCCGGCCTCATCAAGTGGCGCGGCGACCCCGCCTGGCGCAACCTCACCGCCCTCGACTACCACCACGAGACCCAGCCGATGCCGGGCCCGTTCAGCTGGCACGCCCACCACCTGCCGCGCTGGTGGCACCGCACGGAGGTGGTCGGCAACCACGTGACCCAGCTGCTCGTGCCGTGGCTGCTGTGGCTGCCGCAGCCGCTGCCGAGCGTCGCCGGCGCCGTCGTCGTGCTCACGCAGGGCTGGCTCGTGCTGACCGGCAACTTCGCGTGGCTCAACTGGGCGACGATCGTGCTGGGCGCGGCGATGGTGTCCGACGGCGTGTGGGCGGCGCTCGGGTCCGTCGTGGGGCTGGGCCGCGGGCCGGCGGCGACCGCCGCGGTCGGCGGGGGCTGGTTCGGGACGCCCGTCGCGGGGTCCCCGGCGACGTACGTCGTGGTGGTCGCGCTCGTCGCCGCCGTCCTGCTCACGCTGTCGGTCCGCCCCGCGCTCAACCTCGCCTCGAGGCACCAAAAGATGAACGCCAGCTTCGAGCCCCTGCGCCTCGTGAACGCCTACGGCGCGTTCGGGTCGGTCACCCGGCGGCGCGACGAGGTGATCGTCGAGGGTTCGCTCGCCGAGCGTCCGGGCCCGGACGACTGGCGCGAGTACGCATTCCGCGGCAAGCCGGGCGACGTGCGTCGCCGTCCGCCGCAGGTGGCGCCGTACCACCTCCGGCTCGACTGGGTGCTGTGGTTCGTCCCGCTCGGGGTGTCCGGGCCGTGGATCGGCCTCCTGTGCCGCCGGCTGCTGGAGGCCGACCGTGCCACGCTCCGCCTGCTGCGAACCGACCCGTTCGACGGCGAGCGGCCCCGGTGGGTGCGCCTGCGACTCTTCCGCTACCGCTACTCGACGCCCGACGAGCGGCGCCGCTCCGGCGACTGGTGGGTGCGGCACGAGGTCGGCGTGCTCGTCGACCCCGTTCGGCTGGCCGACCTCCCCGGCCGAGCACGGTAGCCCGCGTGGGCCCGCGCGGCCGACGCGGTCAGTGTGGCGACGGCGCGACGCCGGCGACCGTCGACGTTGCACCCGGTGATCGTTCCGCGGCGGGAACCGTCATCGGGCACTACGTCGACCTGCAGGGCAGCGGGCGCCAGGCCCGCAGCCCTTGCCCGGGTCTCCCTCGCCACGCGTGACGCTCGGGTCTCGCCGACGGGCGGCAATCGTCAGGAGGCTCCGCGGCGACAGCGGCCCCGAAGCTCCCTCAGACCAGCGAGCTCTGCCACGCAGCGTTGAGCGCGGCGTACCGGCCGTCGCCGGCGGCCAGCTCTGCGGGCGGGCCGTCCTCCACCACGCGCCCGTGCTCCATCACGAGCACCCGGTCGGCGATCGCGACGGTCGAGAGCCGGTGCGCGATGATGATCGCCGTCCGGTCGGCGAGCAGGGTCTGCAGGCCGTGCTGCACCAGCCGCTCCCCCGGGATGTCGAGGGAGCTCGTCGCCTCGTCGAGCACGAGCACGGCGGGGTCGGCGAGGAAGGCACGCGCGAAGGACAGCAGCTGGCGCTGGCCCGACGAGACACGCCCGCCGCGCTTGTTGACGTCGGTGTCGTACCCGTCCGGCATCGCCATGACGAAGTCGTGGGCCCCGACGGCGCGCGCCGCGGCCTCGATCTCCGCCTGGGTGGCGTCGGGGCGGCCGAGCGCGATGTTCTCCCGCACCGACCCGCTGAACAGGTACGCCTCCTGGGTCACCATGACCACGGCGCGGCGCAGGTCCGTCGTGGACAGGTCGCGCACGTCCACGCCGTCGAGCAGCACGCGCCCGGAGCTCGCGTCGTAGAAGCGGGTGACGAGCTTGGCGAGCGTGGACTTGCCCGCGCCGGTGGTACCGACCAGCGCGATCGTCTGACCGGCCGGGATGGTCAGGTCCAGGTCGGGCAGGACGAGCGGGCCGGCGCCGTAGCGGAACTTCACGTCCGCCAGGCGCAGCGCGCCCCGCGCGCGGGGCAGGGCGACGGGACGGCGCGGCTCGACGACCGTCGGCTCCTCGGCGAGCAGGCCCGACACCTTCTCCAGGGCGGCCGTCGCGGACTGGAACGAGTTGTAGAACATCCCGAGCTGCTGGATCGGCTGGAAGAACCGCTTGACGTACAGCAGGGCCGCGACCAGCACGCCGACGTCGAGCGCGCCCTGGTAGACCCGCCAGCCGCCGACCGCGAGCGCCGCCGCCACCGCCACGTTCCCGATGAGCACGAGGCCCGGCTGGTAGCGGCCGTTGACGCCGAAGATCCGCAGGTTCGCGTCGCGGTACTCCTCGCCGAGCCGTGCGTACTCCGCCTCGGTGGTGGCCTCGCGGCGGAACGCCTGCACGGCGCGCATGCCCGTCATCGTCTCGACGAACTTCACGATCAGGCGGGCCGAGGTGGTGCGCTGCTCGCGGTAGTGCAGCTGCGAGTGCTTCTGGAACCAGCGGGTCAGCAGCCAGGCCGGGATCAGGGCCGCGACCAGGACGAGACCGGAGACCCAGTCCCGCAGGAAGAGCGCCAGGCCGGTGAAGACCATGAGCATCAGGGACGACACGACGCCCGTGAGGCCGCCGTCGAGCAGCTCGCGCAGCGCCTCGAGGTCGGACGTCTGACGGCTGATGATCCGCCCGGACGTGTACGACTCGTGGAACTCCAAGCTCAGCAGCTGGGTGTGCCGGAAGACCCGGCGGCGCAGGTCGAGCAGCACGCTCTGGGCGATGCGGGCCGCGGCCCGCACGTAGGCCCCGGCGCAGATCCCGCCCACGACGGCGGCCACGAGGTAGGCGGACCCGACGATCACGAGCGTGGAGGCGTCGCCGTCCATCAGCGCGGGCACGGCGTCGTCGATGGCGAGCGAGACCAGCCACGGGCCGGCGACCTGGCCGAGGGTGCCCAGGACGACGAGGACGCCGGCCCACGCCAGTGCGCGGGTGCGCGGGCGCAGCAGCTCTCCCAGCAGGCGCAGCGAGCGGGAGCGGACGGCCTTCGAGGTGTCGCGGTCGAGGCGGGTCGCGTCGTCGGCCGTCGCGTCGGTGGGACGCCGATCGGGACCGGGCGTGGCTGCGGGGGCGGGGGTCGGGGCGCTCACCGGCGGGCCTCCGTGTCGTCGTGGCGGGCGTCGGGTCTCGGCTCGGGGTGCTCGTCGGGCTCGTCCGCCTCGTCGTCGCCCGTGCGGTCGGCGTGGTCGGCGTCCTGCCAGTCCTGCTCGAGGTTGGAGATCACGTACCGGTAGTGCGGGTCGGTGGCGAGCAGGTGGGCGTGCGTGCCGACGGCGGAGATGCGGCCGTCCTGCAGGACGGCGACCCGGTCGGCGAGCGCCACGGTGGAGGGCCGGTGCGCGATGACGAGGCTGGTGGTGCCGGCGAGCACCTGGCGCAGCCGGGTGGTGACGGCCTCCTCGGTCGTGACGTCGAGCGCCGAGAGCGGGTCGTCGAGGACCAGGACGGCGGGGCGCGCGGCGATGGCCCGCGCGAGCGCGAGCCGCTGCCGCTGACCACCGGAGAGCGAGAGGCCCTCCTCGCCGATGCGCGTCTCGACGCCCTCCGGCAGGTCTGCGACGAACCCCGCCTGGGCGACCTCGAGGGCCTCGTGCAGGCGGCGCTCCCGCTCGGTCTCGCCGACGGCGTCGGGCCCGGACTCGGGGACGCCGAGGAGCACGTTGTCGCGCACCGACGCGGAGAACAGCGTCGGGTCCTCGAACGCGACCGCCACGGCCCGCCGCGCGTCGGTGCGGCGCATGCGCCGCACGTCCACGCCGTCGATCAGGAGGGCCCCGCCGGTGACGTCGGCGATGCGTGGCACGAGCATCGCCAGGGTGGACTTCCCCGAGCCCGTGAGCCCGACCAGCGCGGTCGTGGTGCCCTCGGGCAGCTCGAGGTCGAGGTGCTCCAGGACGGGCGTCGCGGCGTCCTCGTGGGCGAACGTCACGTCGCGCAGCTCGACGTGGCCGCGCACCGCCCCGACCCGGACCGGGTCGGCCGGGTCGGCGAGCGGGTTCGGCGTCTCCATGACCTCGCAGAAGCGGTCGACCGCGGTGCGGGCGTTGAGGGTCATGGACAACGTCATGCCGAGGTCCACGACCGGGCCGTTGATCACGGCGGCCGTGAGGAAGAACGCGACGAGGTCGCCGAGCGTGATCTGCCCGCGGGCCGCGAGCACGGAGCCCAGCACCAGGCAGACCGCGAGCGTGACCTCCGGGATGAGCTGCAGGGAGGTCGTCACCGTCGCCTGGTTGCCGGCCTTGCGGATCTCGGTGCGGCGCAGCTGCTCGGCCTGGCCGGTGAACGACTCCAGTGCGTCGCGCCCGCGGCCGAAGGCCTTGAGCACGCGGATGCCGTGCACCGACTCCTCGACCGTGGTCGCGAGGTCGCCCGACTGGTCCTGGGAGAGGCGCGCGATGACGCGGTACCGGCGCGAGAACCGGAACGCGATGATCGTCACCGGGACCGCGCCCGCGAGGTAGACCAGGCCGAGCCACCCGGCGGTGCCGAGCAGGAGGGCCACGCCGACGACGATCGTCACGGCGGAGACGACGAGCTGCAGCAGCCCGAAGATCAGCCAGCGCCGCAGGAGGCCGAGGTCGCCCATGATGCGGCTGAGCAGCTGGCCGCCGGGCCACCGGTCGTGGAACGAGACCGGCAGGTCCTGCAGGTGCCGGAACAGCGCGAGCCGCATCTCGGCCTCGATGCGCGTGCCCGGGTACATCACGAGGTTGCGGCGCAGCAGCACGAAGCCGGCCTCGGCGACACCCAGCACGAGCACCGCGACCACGGGGACGACGAGCGCGCCCAGGTCGTGCGCGGCCGCGCCCTCGGCGAGCGGCCCCTCGACCAGAGCCTGCAGCACGCGCGGGATCGCGAGGGCCGCGAGGCTCGCGCCCAGGGCCGACAGCAGGCCGCCCACCAGCCGCGGCACGGCCGGGCGCACGTACGGGGCCAGGCGGCGCACGGACGCCCAGGTGGACAGCTGGGAGCCCGCCGGGGCGGCGGGGGCCGGCGCCGCGCCCGGCGCCGGGCCGGCGCCGCCCGCCGGTCCGCCCGGCGGCGACGCCGGGCGAGCGCTCTCCCGGCCGGCGCCCCGGTCAGGGACGCGATCAGGAGAGGAGGGACTGTCGGACGTGTCGGCCGAGGACGAGCTCGGGCTGCAGGCGGTGTCGGGCATCACCCGTATTCTCGCACCGGCCACCGACACGCTTGCCCGGATCACCCGCCCGGCGGCCCCCAGGCGTGCGCCTGGTCGAAGAACGCCACCTCGTGCCGGCACGCGCGGGCGAAGGCGGCGGCCATGCGGTGCCGCTGCTCCGCGCCCGCGGCGCCGGCCACGCGCTCCAGGATCGCGACCGCCTCCCGGGTGGCCGCGGCGAACGCCTCGTCGCCGTACGTCGCCAGCCACGCGCCGTACGGGTGCGCGTCGTGCTGGCGGGCCGCGAGCCGCTCCCCGACGTCCTGGTAGATCCAGTAGCACGGCAGGACGGCGGCCACCAGCGTGGGGTAGTCGCGCCCGGCGGCGCGCAGGTGGTCGAGATAGGCGCCGGTCGTCGGGCTGACGGCCACGTCCCGCGGCTCGCCGCCCAGCCAGGTGGTGTGCAGGTCGAGCTCGGTGACCAGCGCGCCGTGCGCGCCGCCCGCCCAGAAGGCCTGCTCGGCCCGCGAGGGCGCGAGCTCGCTCGCCCGCGCCAGCGCGCGGGCGTACTCGCGCAGGTACAGCGCGTCCTGCTCCAGGTAGTACCGGAAGTGCTCGGCCGCCAGCGTCCCGTCCCCGAGCGCGCGGACGAACGGCAGCGCGTCGATCTGCGCGCGCACACCGGCGGCGTCGGCCCACCACTGGGCCACGAGCTCCGCGCCGCCCACGCCCTCGTGTGCGCCCGCGAGCATCCGCGCGACGCCTCCCGCCGCCCTCGGGCCCTCGTCGGGCGTGCGGCGCCGCGCGTCGGCCAGGTGGTCGACGGGGCCGTTGCCCTCACCGACCGCGAGCGCCGCGCCCGCACGGATGGCGGACGTCAGCCAGGCCTTGGTCTCGCGCAGCGCCGTCTCCCAGTCGCCGCGACGGGCGTACCGGGTGGCCAGGCCGCTGGACAGCGAGCACCCCGTGCCGTGGGTGGACGTCGTGACCACGCGAGGCGCGTCGACCTGCGCCAGCACGCCGTCCGGCCCGACGAGCGCGTCGGGCGCGACGTCCCCGTCGAGGTGCCCGCCCTTGGCGACGACGAGCACGTCGTGCCGGCGCGCCAGGCGGCGCGCCTGGGCGAGCGCCGCTGGCCAGTCGCCCGCGACCTCCTCGCCCAGCAGGACGGCGAGCTCGGGCAGGTTCGGCGTCACGACGTCGGCGCGACCGAGCAGGTCGGTCACGGCCCGCTCGCCGCCCGCGTCGAGCAGCCGGTCGCCGCTGGTGGCGACCATCACGGGGTCGAGCACGACGGCCGGGCGCACGCGCGTGGCACCCCGCGGCAGGGAGTCGAGCCAGTCGGCGACGACGGCCACGACGTCGCGCGAGCCGAGCATCCCGATCTTCACCGCGTCGATCGTCACGTCGTCGGTCACGGCGGCGAGCTGGTCGACGAGGAACGCGGGCGGCGGCACGTGCACGCCGCGCACGCCCCGCGTGTTCTGCGCCGTGAGGGCCGTGACCGCCGTCATCCCGTACCCGTCGGCCGCGGCGATCGACTTCAGGTCCGCCTGGATCCCGGCGCCGCCCGACGGGTCGGAGCCCGCGACCGCGAGCACGCGCGGCACCGTCCGCCCGGGCGCGACGGCTCCCCCGCCGGCTGCGGTCGCGCCGCGGGTCGTCGCGTCCGTCGCCGCGGCGCTCATCGGGCCGCCTCCCACGCGCCCGCGAGGTCGGCCGCGGCCGCGGCCGGGTCGGACGCCGCGCAGACGGCGGACACCACGGCAGCACCGGCCGCGCCCGCCCGCCGCAACGGACCCACCAGGTCGGCCGTGACGCCGCCGATCGCCACGCACGGCAGCGTCGTCGCCCCGGCGACGGCCGCGAAGCCGTCGACGCCGAGGGGTGCCGGGTGGTCGGGCTTCGTCGTCGTGGGCCGGACGGCGCCGACGCCCAGGTAGTCGACGGTGCCCGCCGGCAGCGCGTGCGCTGCCGCCAGCTCGGCGGCCGTGCTCGCCGACAGCCCCACGACGGTGCGGGTGCCGTCCGGGTTCACCGGCCCGACCAGCTGCCGCACGGCCGCGGCGGGCAGGTCCCGCTGCCCGACGTGCACCCCCTGCACCGGCGCGCCGGCGGCCCGCGCCGCGAGGAAGACGTCCACCCGGTCGTCCACCAGGACGGTCGCGCGGCCGGCCACCGCGCGCGCGACGGCGTCGACGAGGGCGAGCAGGTCCCGGCCCGAGGCCGCCTTGTCCCGCACCTGGACGGTCGTGACGCCGCCCGCGAGCGCCGCCAGCACGACGTCGGCCACGCCGCGGTCGCCGCACAGCGCGGTGTCCGTGACGAGGTAGGTGCGCAGGTCGAGGCCGAACTGGCTCGGCGCCGGGGCGCTCATCGGGCGTCCTCCGCCTCGAGCGCGGGGACGACAACGGCGCCCGCGCTCACGCGCGCCCGGTGGCGCACGTCCTCGCCGCGCAGCCGGTCGAGCTCGTCGAGCAGCGCGACGGCGAAGCTGCCGGGGCCGCGGGCGGCGCGGGCGGCCCGCTCCGCGGCGAGCGTGTAGGCGACCGTCGCGGCGAGCGCCGCCTGCGCCGGCGTCCGCCCCGTGCGGCGCGCCACCCCGGCGAAGGCCGCCATGACCGCGCCGAGCGCGCACCCGCCGCCGGTCATCCGGGTGAGGAGCGGGTGCCCGGTGTGCACCCGCACGACGCGGTCGCCGTCCGTCACGACGTCCACCGGCCCGCTCACCGCCACGACGCTCCCGGCGTCGGCGGCGAGTCGGCGAGCGGCGGGCAGGGCCGCCTCGGGGGTGTCGGTCGTGTCCACGCCGCGTCCGCCCGCGCCCGCGCCCGCCAGGGCGAGGACCTCGCTCGCGTTGCCGCGCACCACCGTCGGCCGGTGCGCCAGCAGGGCGTGGGCGAGCTGGGTGCGCACGGGCAGGGACCCGACGGCGACCGGGTCCAGGACCCACGGGGTCCCCGCCTCCCGGGCGGCGGTCGCGGCCTCGAGCGCGGCCGCCCGCTGCTCCGCGTGCGGGGTGCCGAGGTTGACCAGCAGCCCGTCGGCGACGCGGGCGAACGGGCCCGCCTCCCCCGGCACGTCGCACATGGCCGGGGAGGCCCCCAGCGCGAGGAGCACGTTCGCGGTGACGTTCGTGACGACGGAGTTGGTGACGACCTGGACCAGCGGCGCCTGGGCGCGCAGGTCGTCCAGGAGGTCGGCCGACGCGCTCACCAGCGCGGCCGTGTCCAGGGCGTCGTCCGGGGCGTCGTCCGGGGCGTTCTCCGGCAGGTTCGGTCGGGTGGCTGGTGCGGCGTCGTCGCCGTGCAAGGGCACGTTCATGCCGACATCCCTTCGCTAGTGCGAGCTAGATCAGGTTCGACGGGTGTGTTCTCAGCACCGCGGCGACGCCGCGACCGCTCGGTCGCGACGGCGACGGGATGCACCCCGTGTCGTTCGCCGCCACCGTAGCGCGGGCCGTGCGCCCCTGGCGCGGCCCGTCTCACGACTGGGGGTGTGACGTGCCGCACGGGGGCCGGGCGCCGGCGGTCGGGATCCGGCGACCGGCCGCGAGGGTCGTCGCCGGTAGGGTGAGCGCGTGCCTGTGGTCGTCCGTCGTGTGCGCGAGCTGCTCGTGGCCAGCACGACGCTGAGCATCGCGGCCGCCGCGCACCTGTTCGGGGGCGGCTCGCTGCCCGGTTCCGTGGCGGGCTGGGTGGTCACGGTGGCGCTCACCCTCCCGGTCGCCGTCTGGACGGCCCGACGGCGGCTCACGCTGCCGCGGCTGCTCCCGGCGATGGCGGTGCTGCAGGTCGTGCAGCACACCGCCCTGTCGTTCATGGCCACGGCCGGCGCGTCGGCGGCCTCCTCGACCGGGCCCGGCACGGGGTCGGCCGCGGCTGCCGGCCCGGCGGCGCACGCGGGTCAACCGGCTCCGACGCCGGGGTCGCTGGCGTTCCCGACGGGCCTCGACCCCACGCACCTCCACCACGGGGACGACCCGCGCGCGGGTGCCCTGATGCTCGCCGCCCACGCGGTCGCCGTCCTGGTCACCGCGCTGCTGCTGGCGGCGGGCGACCGCGCGGCCGGGAGCCTGCTCGTCTGGCTCGGCGCCGTCGTCCTGCTCGTCGCGGGCGCGCTCGCCGCGCCCGTCGGCCCCGGGCGCCCGCGCCGGCCCGCCCGCGGCACCTCCTGGGTCCCCCGCACGTGGCTGGGCCTCGCCGGGCTGCGGCTGCGCGGCCCCCCGCGCGTCGCCGCACCGGCCTGACCCCTCCTGGCGCACCGCACGGTCGCCGGGACCGGCAGGCCCCGTCAGCGACCCACTGCACCTCGTCCCAGGAGAATCGTCATGCCGTCCTTCCGTACCGTCTCTCGTCGTGCCGTCACGCGCGGCGGTGTCCTCGGCGCCGCCGCCCTCGCGGCCGTCGTCCTGTCCGCCGGCGTCGCGTCCGCGCACGTCACCGTGACCCCCGGCGAGGCCGCCGCCGGCAGCTACGCCACCCTGACCTTCAAGGTCCCGAACGAGTCCGCCACCGCCGCGACCACCGAGGTCGCGGTCGACCTGCCCACCGACACCCCGTTCACCAGCGTCTCCGTCGAGCCCGTCCCCGGCTGGACCGCGACGGTCACCGAGGCCCCCCTGCCGGAGCCCGTCGAGGTGCACGGCACCGAGGTGACCGAGGCCCCCAGCCGGGTGGTGTGGACCGCGGACGACGACGCGGCCGCCATCGACCCCGGCGAGTTCCTGCGCTTCACGATCTCCGCCGGCGCCGTGCCCGAGGGCGTCGGCGAGCTCCTGCTCCCCGCGACGCAGACCTACTCCGACGGCGAGGTCGTCGCCTGGGACGAGCCGGCCGCCGAGGACGGCTCCGAGCCGGAGCACCCCGCCCCGGTCCTGACCGTCACGCCGGCCGAGGGCGACGCGCACGGCGCGGGCTCGAACGGCGCCGACGCGGCGTCCGGCTCCGAGGGCTCGACGACGGCCGCCTCCGGCGGCTCCTCCGACACGGTCGCGCTCACGCTGGGCGCCGTCGGCCTGGGCCTCGGCCTGGTCGGCGCGGTCACCGGCGTCGTCGCCCTGTCGCGCACGCGCCGGGCCCACCGATGACGGGCGCCACCGCGCGCCGTGGCCGCCCCCCGGCGATCACGCGCGTCCTCGCCGCCGCCGGGGCGACGCTCCTGGCGACCGGGGCGGCCACGCTGGTCGCCGTGTCGCTCGGGGCGGCCCCCGCGTCCGCGCACAACGTCGTCGTCGGCACCTCGCCGGGCGTCGGGTCCACGGTCACGCAGGCGCCCGCGGAGGTGTCCGTCACCTTCGACGACGTCGTGCTCGAGCTGGGTGCGGACTCCTCGAGCACCGTCGTGCAGGTGACCGACGCCCGCGGCGACGATCACGCGACGGGCTGCCCGGCCGCGCAGGACCGCACGGTCGCGGTGCCGGTGTCGATCGACGAGCCCGGCGAGTACACCGTCACCTGGCGCATCGTGTCGGCCGACGGGCACCCCACCAGCGGGGAGTTCGCGTTCACCTACGCCCAGGCGGGCGCGGGGAGCGACGACGCCGGCACCGACGACGGCGCGGCGAGCGCCGCGCCCGCACCGGTGTCGTGCGGCGGGTCGGCGGGCACGCAGGCCGCCGACTCGGACGACGCCGCCGCTGCTGCGCCGTCCGCGTCCGCCGGTGGCTCCAGCGACCTGCTGGTCGCGCTCGGCATCGCGGGCGGCGTCGTCGTGCTCGGCGGCGCGGGCGTGCTCGTGGCGCTGCGCGCGAGCCGCCGGCGCGGCTGAGGCCGCGGCCGGGTCCGGGCGTCCCGCGCGGCGCCCGGACCCGGTGCCGGCCGGGGCGGGCGTCCGGGCCCGGCACCGGCACCGGCGGACGGCCCCGTACGATGCGGTCCATGGACGCGGGGCAAATCGTCGGGATCGTGACAGGGGTGGTGATCGCGGCGGTGGCCGCGATCGCGGTGGTGGCGGTCTGGCTCCGCCGGCGCCGCACGGCGCGTGAGCGGGCGGTGAGCGACGAGCTCGAGCGGCTCGGCACCGCGGCCGGGTCGGCCCTCGTGCGCGCGGACGAGCGGGCCCGGCTGGCCGAGGACGAGCTGTCCTTCGCCGTCGCGGAGCTGGGCGAGCGGGACACCGCGGACCTGGCGCCGCTGCTGCGGCGGGCGCGCGAGCGCCTCGGCGAGGCGTTCCACCTGCACCAGCTACTGCACGACCACGTGCCCGACACCGAGGAACAGCGCCGGGAGTGGTTCTCCCGGGTCGTCGACCTCTGCCGGTCCGCCGACGGCCTGCTCGACGAGCTCGACTCCGGGCTGTCCGCGCGTCGCACCACGGTGCGCGCGACGCCGGAGGTCCTCGAGCGCGTCGACGGCGAGGTCACGAAGGTGCGGGCGCGGATCGCCGACGCGCACGACGACGTCGCGCGGCTGCGGGCGTCGTACAGCGACAACGCGCTGCGGCCGGTGGCCGACAACCCCGAGCAGGCCGAGCGGCTGCTCGAGTTCGCGTCGCGGAGCACCGCGGCGGCGCGACGGCGGCTGGCCGCCCAGCAGACCGGCGAGGCAGGGGCCGCGGCGCGCGCCGCCGAGGAGTCGGTCCGCCGGGCCGAGGGGCTGCTCGTCGCGGTCGCGGACTTCGAGTCCGAGGCGCTGCGCGCCGAGGCCGCGCTCGGGGCGATGGTCGCCGAGTCGCGGACCGAGCTCGCCCAGGCGCGGGCCCTGCCCGCGCCCCAGCGCGCCGGGCGGGTCGACACGGCGATCGCCGCGCTCGAGGACTCGCTCGCCGCACTGCCGGCGCCGGGCGCGCCGGCCGACCCTGTGGCGTCCCTGTCCCGCGTCCGCGAGGCCAACACCGCGCTCGACGACGCCGTGGCGGACCAGGTCGAGCGGGACCAGCGGCAGCGCCGCATGTCGGCCCAGCTCGCCCCCGCCCTGGACGACGCCGAGCGGCAGGTCGCCGCCGCACGCGCCGTCGTCGACGACTACCGCGCGCCCGTCGGTCCCGACGCCCGCACCCGCCTGGCGGAGGCGGAGCGGGAGCTCACCGCGGCCCGCGCCGAGCACGACCCGGAGCGCGCCGTCGCGGCGGCCCGGCGCGCCGCGGCTCTCGCCGCCGAGGCCGCGACGCTCGCCCACCGCGACATCGCCCGCGGCGGGCACGGCCAGCGCTGGGACGGCGGCTGGAACGGGCCGCGCCAGGGCGGCGGCTACGGGGGCGGCTACGGCGGCCGGCGCGGCTCCGGCTCGGACGTGTTCGGGGCGGTGCTGGGCGGCATGGTGCTCGGCGGGATCCTCGACGACCTCGGCGACCTGGGCGACTTCTGACGGCCGGCGTGGCTAGCCTGGCGGGATGACCGTCCGGGTGCGTGCCGTCGTGACCGGCCGCGTGCAGGGCGTCGGGTTCCGCTGGGCGGCCGCACGGGCCGCGGCGGCGCGCGGCGTGACCGGGCTGGTGCGCAACCTGCCCGACGGCCGCGTCGAGGCCGAGGTCGAGGGCGAGCGGGCCGACGTCGACGCGATGCTGAACTTCCTGCGCACCGGGCCGCCCGGGGCGCAGGTCGCGGGCGTCGACGTCGAGCACCTCCCGCCGGTCGGGGGCGCCGGGTTCGAGATCACGGGCTGACCGTCGCGGCCAGCCACTCGATGACGCCCGCGCGGGTGCGCTCGTGCCGCTCGACGACGAGCGGCCGCTCCTGCACCCAGGCCATGGGCCGGCGACGGAAGTGCTCGCCCGCCCACGGCACGCTCACGAGGTCGGCGGCGGCCTGCAGCGCCCGCAGCGGCCAGGACGTCGAGCCCACGTGGTCCGCGAGCAGCAGCCGCCCGCCCGGGCGCAGCACCCGCACCATCTCCGCGAGCGCCGCACGGTGGTCGGCGATACCGCACAGCGAGAACGTGCACACGACGGTGTCGAACGACCCGTCCGGGGTCTCGAGCGCCTGCGCGTCGCCGAGTCGCAGGTCGACGTCGAGCCCCAGCCGGCCGGCCCGCTCCCGGGCGACCTCGAGCATCCCGGGGCTCCACTCGACGCCGGTCAGGCGGCCGCCCGCACCTCCGGCCGGGCGGGCCCCGACGACGTCCGCCGGGTAGTGGGGCAGGTTCAGGCCGGTGCCGATGGCGACCTCGAGCACGTCGCCGCGCGCCAGGGCGCACAGCCGGCGGCGGACGTCGGGGAACATGCGGCGCTCCGCGGCCGCGAACGCGCGGTCGTAGCCCGACGCCTCGCGGTCCCAGCGCCGGCGCAGCCGCGCCGCGCGGGCGTCACCGCCCCCTCGTCCCGCGCCGCCGGTCACCCGCTCAGGGTGGCACAGCCCGCGCGCCCCGTCGCCGCCGGGCGACGGCCACTCCGCCGACCGCGCCGCCCAGCACCACGAGGACGGCCAGGACCAGGCCGATCCCCGTCCACGTGGCCCAGCCCGCACGGGCCTGCACGCCGTCGGCCCCGGCTTCCGCGGCCCCGAGGTCGCCGGCGTCGAGCGCCGCGCTCGCCCGCTGGGCCGCGGGGTCCAGCGCCAGCACGGCGGCGCCCAGCGCGGAGACGAGGTCGCGCTCGGCGCCGGCCGCGGTCGTCGCCTCGCCGACCGCGGTGACGGCGCGCACGGCCTGCGGCAGCGTCGCACCGAGGGCCGCGTAGGCGTCGGCGTCGTTCGCGTCCTCGTAGGCGGCGCGGACGACGGCGGGGACGCGGACCCCGGCGTCCCGCGCCGCGTCCTGGACCTCGCCGGCGAGCGCGGGTGCGTCGCGCAGCGCCGAGGTGATCCGCGCGGCGTCGTCGAACGACCACTCCGTCATCTCCGCGCGCAGGCCGAGCGGCGGGCGCCAGGCGCCGTCCGCCTCGTCGAGGGCGGCGTAGTCGGCGCGCGCGGCAGCCCGCGCCCGCAGCTCGCCGCGCTGGCGGCCGTCGAGCACCCACGTGCGGTAGACCTTCGCGGCGCCCGTGACGCCGCCGCGGACCTCCACGAGGTCGAGGAAGCGACGCCACTGGGTGCGCGCGCGGTGGTGCCCGGTGTCCCCCGGCGCCTCGTACGCGCTCTCCCCCGCATACGCGGCGGCCACCACGCGGGTGAACGTCTCGTCGTCGAGGCCGCGCAGGAGCCGCCCGACGGCGGCGGACGACGCGGCGTACGCGTACTGCTCGACCTCGGCCGACGTCTCGGCCTCCGCCCAGGCCGTCAGGGGCAGCGCGGCGGCCGAGTCCCGGTCGGGCACCGGTCGCGGCGCACTGCCCTCCGCCCCGACGTCGTCGGCCACGCGGTGCGCGACCACCTCGGCGAGGCCCTCGTAGAGCCACCGCCCGGCGATCTCGTCCGGGTTGAACCAGGCGTGGGACAGCTCGTGGAACAGCAGCGCGGCGTCCAGGTCCTCGGGGACGACGATCTCGTCGGAGCCCGCGTCGAACCAGGCGTACCCCCTGGCCTGCGGCGAGACGTCCTCCCGGACCATGTCCAGCCCGCCGGGCCACTCGTGCCCGACGACGTCCTCCAGCGCCGGCACCCCGCGGCCCACCCCCCGCTCGGCGAAGCGCAGCCACCGCTCGTCGCCGGGGAAGCCCTGCAGCGTGAGGGTCGCGCCGCCCGCGGTGACCCGCCGCTCGTCGACCTGCCGCGGGTCCCGCGCGGAGACGACGGCCCATACGCCCTGCGCGTCGACGCCCTGGGTCGCACGGTAGGTCGTGGTCCGGCCGTGGCGCTCGGACGTGAAGCCGTCGAGCGTGGCGTCGAACGTCATGGCCGACGGCAGCACCACCTCGACCGAGACCTGGCCCGGGTCGCCGGACGCCTGCACCGTGAACGTCGCGTACCCCCGCCCGACCCGGGTGTCGTCCTCCGAGCGCACCGGCTCGCCCGGGACGAGGAAGCTCCACTCGATCGTGCGTGTGCTCCCGTAGTACAGGGAGGGGAAGGACGCCACGGCCACGGCCGTGCTCGGGTCCTCGGTGCCGCGCACCTGGACGGGCAGCGCGGTGCCGGCGCTCGTCGCGCGCACGTCGGTCGCGCCCGCGGGCAGGGGGATGCCGTAGCGGTCGTAGTAGTACAGGAGGTTGCCCTGGGCCGGGGTGGCGTTGCGGATCGTCGTCGTGACGACCGCGCGCACCTCGCCCGCGCTCGCGCGCAGCTCGTACCGGCTGCGGGTGGTCTCGTCGAGGCCCTCGTCGGCCGCTGCGGAGGGTGCGCCCACCACCGGGACGACGGCGAGCCCGGCGGCCAGGCTGGCCGCGAGCGCCGCCGTGGTCACCAGCCGCCGGACGGCGCGGACGCGAGGCGGGCGGTCGGTCGGTGCGTGCACGGTGCGTCGTCGTCCCCTCGTGGTGTCTCGGCGGTCGGCGGCGGGGCCGCCGCGTCGAGCCGGCGTCACTGTACCGACCCGCCGGCCGCGGGCACGGCCCTCAGGGCAGGTGCACGATCCTCGCGATGAACTCTCCCGAGTTGTCGACCGGGTTCTCGTCGTTCGGGCCCAGCTCGAGCACGCCGTCGGCGGGGCACGTGCGGACCGCCGAGCTGCCGACGGCGAACGCCTCGCCGCCGTCGACCCGGCCGACCAGGGCGCGGCGCGGCTCCCCCGGGACGTCGGGGCCCGACGACGTCTCGCCGTCGACGGCGGCCTCGCCGTCCGCGCCCGCGACGGTCTGGATGCGACCGTCGTGGTGCACCTCGCCGGTCGCGCTCACCTGGAACGTGTCGCCCGCCCGGCACGTGAAACCGGTGTCGGTCCACTCGGCGTCGGCCGGGACCGTGGCGACGACCCTGCCGAGGTCGTCCGCGTCCAGGGCGTCCAGCGACACGACGTCGGCCTGGAACGACCCGGTGTTCTGCACGTAGCCCTCGTCGTTCACCCCGAGGCGCAGCGTCCCGTCGGCGGGGCAGGCGAACGTCCGCTCCTCCCCGACGAAGAACGGCTCGCCGTCGCCCACCCGCCCGATGAGTGCCGCGTGGGGTGCGCCCGCCACGACGTTCGTCGGGAGGAACTCCGCCGGCATCCCGGCCGGGCCGGCGACGCGGTCCTCACCCGCCCCGTGCTGCACCACCCCCTGGGCGCTGATGCTCAGCACGCGCCCGGTGGTGCACGACACCGGGGTGTCCGTCCAGAGCGCGTCGCCCGCCACCGACACCTGCAGCGAGATCGGCGCAGGGTTGATATCCATCGTCCCGGAGTTGGTTGAGGTGGTGCCCTGCATGTTCGGCAGCTGCAGCACGACCGTGACCACGGCGCCGACGCCGAGCGCGCCGCCGACGACGACCGCTTGTCGTCGCCACCACGGGCGTGCGTGCCCGTCGCCCGACCGGTCCGCGGGCGCGCCGTCGTCCGGCCCGTCGGCGTCGGGATCGACGGCAGGATCGGCGGCGTCGGCGAGACCGGCCGCGGCGCCGTCGTCGACGGGCGCACCGACGGGTTCGTCGACAGGGTCGTCGACCTGCTCGACAGCGGGCTCCTCGACGTGCTCCTCGACCGGCTCGACGACCGGCTCGACGACCGGCTCGACGACCGGCTCGACGACCGGCTCGACAGGTTCGTCGACCGGGACGTCGACAGGTTCGTCGACCGGGACGTCGACAGGTTCGTCGACCGGGACGTCGACGGGAGCGTCGACGCCGGCCGGGTACGGGCTCTCCGTCCCGGTCCGGCGTTCCGAAGGCACGACCGCCGGGCGGCCGACACGCTCCGGCCGTTCGCCTCCGGGGTCGACGATGAGGCCGTCCGCCGACCGCAGGTAGAGGACGGGTGTGCCCCACTCGACGGGGTTCGGGGCGATCTTGACGGCGAGCCGGGCGCTGACCATCGCGGCGTCCAGCGGGTGGCCACGGACGATCGCCCGGTACAGCCCGCGCGTGAAGTCGATCGCCGCCCGGTCGGTGATCTCCGCCTGCATCGCGATCACGGCCGGGATGCCGCGGTGCACGAGGCGCCGCGCCGCGCCGCCCCGCGGGTCCTCGCGAGCGCCCTGCGCGCCGTTGCACGCGTTGAGCACCACGAGCCGGATCGACTCGTGGTTCACCAGCAGGTCGCCGAGGTCGCGGCCGCCCGACACGAGCCGCGGCATGCCGCCCACAGCGCCCATGACGAGGTAGCCCTCGTCGTCCTCGGGGTCGTACTCGCCGTGGCCGATGAAGTGGAACACGTGGTGCTCGCCGTCCTCGAGCCGGTCCTGCAGGTCCTCGAGGGTGCCGCCCTCGACGATCTCGACGGCCACTCGGCCCTCGTCCTGGAGCGGCCCGAGGGCGCGCCGGATCTGCTCGATCTCGTTCTCCACGTCGAGCTGCGGGTAACCGTGCGGGCTGCATGCCATGACGAGGACGCGCAGCGGCGGCGTCACGACGACCCGCGGGGGCTCGTGCGGGACGTCGAGGTAGCGGACGACCGGGGTCCGCGACTGGAGGCAGAGGAACTCCATGCGGTCCGAGTCGTAGAGGAACTCCCACGGGAGCTCGGCGAGCTCGGGGGCTTCGTCCAGGTGCAGCCGCAGCCGCAGCCCGTGGCCCTCGCCGCGGGCCCGCTCGAGGCTGCGGCCGAGCAGCCGGCGCACGTCCGGGCCGAACACGCCGTCGAACAGGCGGCGCCCGAAGTCCTCCACCGCGGTCACCTCGGCCGCGCGGTGGCCGCGCGCCGGCCGGCCGATCCGGGCGAAGAACGTGTCGAGCTCCTTGGCGGTGAACGGCAGAACGACGCCGGTGGCGGAGGTCTCCCCTGCCGGCCCCCGGGCGCGGGCGCGGTACGCGCCGTCCGTCTCCTGCTCGATCGACAGGTCGAAGTCGTCGTACGTCCGCGCACTGGCCATGTCGCCGGTCCTCACCGTCCGGGCCGGCAGGTCGACCCGTGGGCCTCCGGCCGGGCCGACCCGCCGCCGTCGAGCAGGAGCTCCACCGCCTGCCCCATCGCCGTCCCCCGTCCGCATCGACACCGTCCGCGTCGACACTCCTCAACAGACGACGAGGGGGCTCCGGTCCTGCTGATACACCCCGTCCGTAAGTTCACCCGCCGCAGGCAAGGCCGGGGCACGACCGGCCAGGCGTGCTGCAATGGCGGTACGACCCTGCCGCCGAGGAGGCGCGATGACGAACTACGCCCGCATGTACCGGTTCGGCGTGACCCCGTGGGAGGGCTACGCGCAGGCCGCGGCGCCCAGCGTCGCCGCGCTGCTGGACCGCGAGGTGGCGGACCGCACGCCGCCGCTCGGGCGCGCGCTGGACCTCGGGTGCGGCCGCGGGCAGCACACCCCGGAGCTCGCACGGCGCGGTTGGGAGACGGTCGGGGTGGACGTCGTCCCGCGGGCGATCGAGGACGCCCGCGCCGCGGCGACGGCCGGCGTCACCTACGTCGTCGGCGACGTGACGGAGCTCGAGGAGGCCGGGCTGGGCACCTTCGGCTTCTTCCTCGACGTCGGCTGCTTCCAGGGGCTCGACGCCGCGCAGCGGACAGCCGAGGGCCGCGGCGTGACCGCGCTCGCCGACCCGGGGGCGACGCTGCTCATGCTGGCGTTCCAGCCCACGCGGCTGCGCCGGCTGGTCGAGGGCGTCGCGCAGGCCGACGTCATGGCCGCGTTCCCCGCCTGGGAGCTGCTCGACGTCCGCGCCGCGGACACCGCCGGCCTGGGATGGCCGATGAACCGCACGCGTCCGCAGTGGTACCGGTTCCGGCTCTCGGGACGGTGACCCCTCGGGACGGTGACCTGGTCCCCACCCGCCGCCCGCGCGGCAGACCTGGCATGCTGTCGCCGCACCGCGTGGACGACGGCGCGCCCCCGCCGATCCGGGGCCCGGGACCGAGGAGGAGCCGATGCCCGCACCCCCAGAAACGTTGCTGCCCGACGAGCGGAAGGGCTGGGGCGCCGTCGTCGGGATCGGCCTGGCGACGGGACTGGCGCTGCTGCCGGCGGGCTCCTACGGGCTGGTCCTCACCTGGGTCGGCGGCGGCGTCGGCCTGCTCTTCTTCGCCGCGGTCCTCCTCGCGCTGGTCGGCGGGTCGGCGTGGGCGGTGGGCGCGGCCGGGGGCCGACGCGCGTTCGGCGCCGTGGCGCCGCTCGTGGGTTCGCCCTGGCTTCTGCTGGCCTGGCCGCAGCCTCCCGCGGCGGGCCTGCAGGGGTGGGCGATGCTGCTCAGCGGCCTCCTCGCGGCGTCCGTGGCGGCGGCGGGGATCCCGCGCACCCGCTGGTTCGGCCGCGCGGGCGCGGCTCTCTTCGCCGGGCTGCCGCTCCTTGCCCTGATGGTGTGGTTCGCGTTCCTCACGGTCGGCGACTTCGGCGACCGGGCCGGCGAGCTGCGCCGCCCGTACCTGCTCGCCGGGGACTACGACGAGGACTATGTCGCCTTGAGCTTCGACCACTCGAGCGTCGCGTACCGGACCCCCGACGGCGCCCAGATCGGCGTGAGCTCGTACGCGGACGTCGACGACCAGGTGTCCGAGGGGAAGGACCTCGCGCTCGGCACCTGCGCGCGGGACCAGGGGCCGCTGCTGAGCTGCGACGTCACCGGCGCCGACCACGAGCTGCGGCTCGTGGTCTTCGAGGGGGACGCCGACGAGTCGGACCTCGCCGCCGCCGTCGAGCACCTGCGCCCGATGTCGACGTGGGCGTTCTACGCCAACGCCCGCCGGTACGTCGAGGTCTTCCCCGGCTGAGCCGGACGACGTCCGACGCCGAGGGCCCGGAACCACCGTCGTGGTCCCGAAGCGCGCCGCGATGTCGTCGGCGTCGACGACGGCGCTGCTCGCCGACAGCGCCAAGTTCGCGCGGTCCTCGTCAGGCGTCGTCGGGCTCGTCGGCGTCCTGCGCGGACAGCGGCGTCGCGATGTCCTCGAGGGACCTCTGCTCCGCACGGACGCCGAGGAAGAGCGCCACCACTCCCCCGCCGATCATGAGCGCCGCGCCGATGTAGTAGCCGATCGCGATGCCGGTGATGTCGCCCTCGGCGCCGGCGGACTCGATGAGCCTGCCGAACAGCAGCGGGCCCGTGATGCCGCCGACGGCGGTGCCGATCGCGTAGAAGAAGGCGATGCACAGCGCCCGCGTCTCCATCGGGAACACCTCGCTCGCGGTGAGGTACGCCGAGCTCGCCCCGGCCGACGCGATGAAGAAGATCAGCATGCCGAAGAGCGTGAGCGTCCAGGCGGTGAGCCCGCCGATCGTGAACCCGGCGACGGCCAGCAGCGCGCCCGAGACGATGTAGGTGCCTGAGATCATGCGTACGCGCCCGACCTTGTCGAACAGCGGCCCGAGCGCGAGCGCCCCGAGGAAGTTGCTCACCGCGAACAGCGCGATGTAGACGCCGGTCTGGCCGACGCCGAGGAAGGTCTGCAGCGTGTCCCCGAAGGTGAAGAAGAACGCGTTGTAGAGGAAGGCCTGCCCGACGAAGAGCGCCAGGCACAGGATGGTGCGCCGCGGGTAGTCCGCGAACACCGTCCGCGCGATCCGGACGAGGCTCACGGTGTGCCGCTGCTTCACCGTGATGGTGCCCTCCGGCTCGTCGAGCTCGACCTCGTCCTCCTCGGCCACCTGCCGCTCGATGCCGGAGACGATCTGATCGCTGTCCTGCTCGCGGCCGTGGATGAACAGCCAGCGCGGGCTCTCGGGCACGTGGCGGCGCACGAACAGGATCGCGAGCCCGAGCACCGCGCCGAGCGCGAAGCAGAGCCGCCAGCCGAGCCAGGCCGGGACGAGCTCGGGGTTGAGCAGCGGGATCGTCAGGAGCGCCCCGCCGGCCGCGCCGAGCCAGTACGACCCGTTGATCGCGATGTCGATCCGGCCGCGGTACTTCTTGGGGATGAGCTCGTCGATCGCGGAGTTGACGGCGGCGTACTCGCCGCCGATGCCCAGCCCGGTGACGAACCGCATGGCGTAGTAGTACAGCGGGTTCATCGAGAAGGCGGTCAGCACCGTGCCCGTGAGGTACACCAGCAGCGTGACGATGAACAGCTTCTTGCGGCCGAACCGGTCGGTGAGCTGACCGAAGAACAGGGCGCCCAGGCACGAGCCCGTCACGTACACCGCGCCCGCGAGGCCGATGTCCGCGCTGGTCAGCCCGAGGCCGGTGTCGCCCTTGAGGGCGTCGGACAGGTTGCCGACGATCGTCACCTCAAGGCCGTCGAGGATCCACACCGTGCCGAGGCCGATGACGATCATCCAGTGCCAGCGCGACCACGGCAGCCGGTCGAGGCGCGCCGGGATGTCCGTCGTGATGGTCTTCAGCGCCGTCGCGCCGTCCTGCGTGGAGGCCATGGTCCGGTTGTACCTCCGACCCGCCTTGCAGGCACGGGATCGGATCCGCGCCGGCTGCGGACGCGCCGTCCGAGGTCCGCTTGTACGTTCGATCACATGGTTGATCACACGAACAGACACGACGAGGGCACCCGGACCCCGCGGCGGGCCCTGTACCTGGCGAGCGCCGCGGCGCTCGCCGCACCCCTCGCCCTCGCGGGCACCGCCGCAAACGGCGCCGAGACCCGCACGGCCTCCGGCCTCGCGCCGCCGGCCTCCTCGGCCGACCTCGCAACGACGCCGCACGACGACCCCGGCGTCACCGGCGGCATCGACGGGGCTGCGATGCGGCAGCGGATGCTGCACGACAGCCCGAGCAAGGACGCGCCGGGGCTCCGCGCCGCCGGGGGCGTCCCCCGCGTGCAGGAGGAGGACGCGGGCAAGAGCGTCGACGACGGGGGTGACAGCGCCCAGCGCCTCTCTGCGCCCCGGTCGCTCGGCGGCTGGGAGCTGCGGGTGGACGGCGACCTGGACACGAAGCCCGTCGGCACCGAGGCTGTCGCCCCGAACGAGGAGGACGACGGCGCCATCCCGCTCGCGCGTGACCTCGGCCTCGGCGTGGACCGCCGCGGGGTCTCGACCACCGGCGTCGTCGGCGACGGGCCGCACGGCTCGGAGGGCCACGCGACCGGCGACTACGACTTCTACCGGCTGGACGCCGCGAAGGGCGAGACCCTCACGGTCGACATCGCCCCGGACGCCGAGCTGGTGGCGAACGCGCTCCTGTACGACGCCGAGGGGAACCTTCTGGTCGGCGCGCAGGACATGACCGGCGAGGGCGCCGTGCACCTCTCCCAGCGGATCGAGGAACGCGGCACGTACTACGTGGCGGTGGGCAACCACTTCCCCGACGACCCGTTCGACCCGTCCTCGGGGCCGGCCGTCGTCACCGAGGGACCCTACGAGCTCGACGTCACCCTGCACTCGCGGAGCGCGGCCGACACCGACGTCTACGCCGTCCCGCTGCGCAAGGGAGACGTCCTCGGGGCGACGGTCACCGGCTCGGCGCGCCAGGTCGCGGTGCACGAGCTCGACGGGGACCTCGTGCAGAGGTCCTCGACCGACCCGGGGATCATCTACCCCGGCGACTCCCCCCTGGCCCGCGGGGGCAACGCCACCGCGAACCACGTCGTGGAGAGGTCGGGTCTCTACCTCGTGTCGGTCGGCGACGGGGCGGGCGACTACGCCCTCACCGTGGGCGCGCACCGCGCGCCCTCGACCCGGGGCGACCACGTGCAGACCGTCCTCCTGGACTTCAGCGGGCCGTCGTTCGACAACCGCATCTTCGGCGCCAACGCGCTCGAGCCCGGCGTGCGCGACCTCAGCCCGATGCGCGACTTCCTGCCGCGGTGGGGGCTCCGGACAGCCGACGAGCGCGCGGTGATCGAGGCGACGACGCAGCGCGTGCGGGAGACGCTCCGCCACGAGATCCCCGGCTCGCAGGTGCGGGTGACGAACGACGTGGAGGACCCCGACCTGTTCGGCGAGCCCGGCGTCAGCCGCGTGATCGTCGGCGGCACGGTGGAGGAGGCCGGTCTCGTGCCCGCGCTGGGCCTGTCCGAGTCGGTCGACCCGGGGAACTTCGCCCGCGAGGAGACCGCGGTCGTCATGCCGGAGCTCATGGCCGGCGACCACCCGATCTCCCTGAACCCGTTCCTCACCGACGACAGCGACCGCGTCCGGGCGGTCGGGCGGTCGCTCGGCAACGTGGCGGCCCACGAGATCGGTCACTTCCTCGGGAACTTCCACACCGACGACCACGACGACCCGACGAGCGTGATGAACACCGGGAACCTGCTGCACTTCTACGCGGTCGGCCCGGACGGCGCCGCCGGCACCGACGACGACGACCACATCGCGATGCGCACGGCCCGGTTCGACCGGCTGCAGGGCATCTCCGGGGTGGAGGACACCCCGTTCCGCACCTCCGTCGCGCTCGGCTGAGGCGTCCCGGGTGCGGCGCCGTCCACCCCGGGACCGGGGCGACCCCGGTTCAGCGGCGGCGCCGCACCAGCCCCGACAGCTCGACGCGGTTGCGCGTGCCGGTCTTAGCCAGCATGTGCGACACGTGGGTGCTGACCGTCTTCTCGCTGATCGTGAGCGCGTCGGCGATCTCCGCGTAGGTCCGGCCGACGGCGAGGTGGGACAGCACCTCGAGCTCGCGTGCGGTGAGCCCGGCGATCGGCTCGTCGGGTAGGTCGACCGCCGTCGGCTCGCCGAGGGTGACCCGGGCCCGCGCCGCGAGGTCGCGAAGCGCCTCGATCGACGCCGCGGCCTGCAGCCGTTCCGCAGCCGCCAGGCCGCGGCGGAGCAGGGGCACCCCCTGCGCCCGCGCGCCGGCGGCGAGGAACGCCTCGGCGCCGCGCCGGCAGGCGTACGCCTCCTCCCACGGGAGACCGCCGGCCGCGAGGCGGTCGGCGGCCGCGACCCAGAGCCCGCCGGCGTCGGCGTGCCGCGCCCGCGCCTCCTCCGCCGCGCTCAGCGCCTCGAGCCCGGAGATCTGTGCCGTCATCAGCGGCGTCGAGGCACCGAAGTCGAGCACGACGCGCGGAAAGCGTTCGCGGAACCGGTCGACCCGCTCGACGACGTCGTAGCGCCCCTCGGCCAGACGTTCGGCGGAGGTCCCGTCGGCAAGGTCGGCGAGCGCGCGCAGCGCGAGCGGGACGAGCCACTCGGCCATCGTCGGGGCGGGGCCGGCCCCCGTCAGCCCACGCCAGGCGGCGTCGAACGCCCCCTCCGCGTCGCCGGCGGCGAGCCGCACCTCAGCGCGCACGGCGTCGAACTCGAACGCCACGAACGCCGACAGGTCGGCGAACTGGTCCTCCGCCCGCGCGAGGTGCGCGGACGCCTCGTCGGAGCGACCCTGCAGCGCGGCGAGCCGGGCAGCGGCGAGCCGCGCCTTGATGTCCGCGACAGGACCGGGGTTGGACGCGATCGCCACGCGGAGCCGCTCGACACAGCCCCGCCAGTCACCGATCGCGAGGTAGTTCATCGCCTCGTCGGCCGAGAAGTGGGCCACGAACGCATGCGGTGCCCCGAGCTCGACCATCTGCTCGCGGTACCGCCGCTGGATCTCGGAGTACGTCGTCGACGCCCAGGTCTCGACCCCGTTGGCCTCCCACACCACCGCATGGAGGTAGGCCCACCAGTCCCGCGTCCGGGCGGCGACGGCTGCGGCCTCGCGCCCGAGCGCGACGCCGGCCTCGACGTCGTCCGCGAGCACCGCGACGATCGCGTTCGCCGTCAGCGCGTACGTCAGCGCGCCGTCGTCGCCGGCCGCGCGGGCGATCTCGAGGGCCCGGACCGCCGCCGGCTCCAGCCCCTCGACCTCGTGCCACATCCCGGCGTGGTACAGCTCCGCGAGGGCGAGCGCGTGGGTGCCGGAGCGAGGCTCCGCCGCCGAGAGCCGCACCGCCTCGCGCATGGCGGGGACGTCCATGAAGGCGCGACCCGTCGAGTACTCCAGGTGCATGCGCCGCACGAGCAGCCGGGCGGTCACCAAGGGCTCGGCCTCCGGGTCGACGAGCTCGAGCAGCGCATCCACGATCTCGAGCTCGGGCTGAAAGAGCCCGGCACCTCTCGCCGCACGACCGGACCGTTCGAGCAGCTCACGCCGCGACTCGCCGGTGTCGGGCACCGCCGGGTGCAGGCCCAGGGCACGCGCGAGCAGCCGCTGCTGCTCGGCCGCGCCTCCCGCGGCCCCGGCGGCGTCGGCGGCACGCAGGGCGGCCGCATAGGCACGGGCCGGGTCGCCCGCGCGGTGCTCGTGGTCGGCGACGGCGACCACCGTGCGCACGTCCGGTGACCGGCCCTGCCGTTCCGACGCGGCGGCCTCCTCGGCCGCGAGCAGGGCGAAGTCCCGGTGCAGGTCGCGGCGCCGCCCCCGCTCGAGCGACGACTCCAGGACCTCGGCGCTGAGCGGGTGGCGGAACCAGACGGCGCCGTCCGCCGCGGGTGCCAGGAGCCCCGCGCCGGCGCCGTCGCCGAGCGCCGCGTGGACGGCGTCGACCTCCCACCCGCAGACCCCCGCCAGGACGTCGGGCTGTGCCGGCGCTCCGGCCGCGGCCAGCACCTCGGCGACCTCCCGCCCGTGCGGACCGAGGCGATACCAGGCGCTCATGACTGCGTCGCGCAGGTCGTCGGTGTACTCCGAAGGCACATGGCGCGCGTCGGCGGGCAGTCCCGCCGCCAGCAGACGGGTGAAGTACGGGTTGCCGTGGCTGCGCGCGTACACCTCCTCGACGAGCGACTCGTGCACCGGGCCGCCGAGGAGCGCGGCGAGGTGCTGCGCGGTCGCGATCCGGTCGAGCGGGTCGAGCCGGATCTCGGCGCAGCCCGGCATCCGGCGGGCGTCGGCGAGCCAGCGTCTGACCGGTCGCTCGGGCGCGTCCTCGCCGCTGCGCACCGTGACGACGAGCGCGTGCGGCCGGCGACGGGGCCCGGCGACCAGGTACAGGAGCGCGTCGAGGGAGCTGCTGTCCGCCCACTGCAGGTCGTCGACGAACAGCACCAGGGGGCCTACGCGGCCGAGCTCGGTGAGCCAGTCGTCGAACCCGACCACCGTGAGGTCGCCCTCGACCCCCGGCGGGCCTGCGACGCCGCTCCCCCGCACCGCCTCGCGCAGGGGAAGGAACGGGATCGAGATCGTGTGGAAGGGCAGGCACGGTCCGCGCAGCACCGTGCGCGGGCGGGTGGCCGCGAGCGCCGACTCCACGAGCGACGTCTTCCCGACGCCGGCGTCCCCCAGGACGAGCACCGTCCGCGCCTCGCCCTGCGCCGCCGCGGCGAGCAAGGACGTCAGGCGGTCGAGCTCGGGGGCGCGGCCCACGAGCGTCGGTGCCGTTCCGGCCGGTTCGGCCATCCGTCCAGCATGGCACCGCCCCGCAGGAACCAGCTGGCCGGGAGCGGGTGGAGATCAGGGGATCCGCGGTGGATCTCAGGCCCGGATCCCGATGCCGGGGCCTCCCGCGCGGCGTGACGATCGCGACAACGACCACTCCTGGAGGCTTCCGATGTCCGTCCCTCGAATGTCAGCCATGGCCGCCGCCGCGGCCCTCGCGCTCACCGCGGCGCTCGCCCCCCTGCCCGCGCTCGCGCGCGAGCCCGTGGCCACAGACGACTTTCTGCCGCGGTCCGCATCCTGCCCGCTGGAGCGGGTCGGGAAGCACTTCGTCCGGTGCGACAACCTCACGGGCGACGGCCAGCCCGCTCCGCACTGGATCCCCGTCCAGGGCGAGGAGCCGGCACGATCCGACGACCGCCCGTGATCGTCAGTCCGGCGGCGGCCGACGCATCCGCTTGACCCCCGAACGGCGCTTCTTCGCGTCGATCCGCCGCTGGACGGAACCGCGCGTCGGGCGCGTCGCGCGCCTGCGCGGTCCGGGCGGCGCGAGCGCTCCCGCGACGAGCGCGGCCAGTCGCGCCCGCGCCGCCTCCCGGTTCCGTAGCTGCGCGCGGTGCTCGGACGCCGCCACCGTCAGCACGCCGTCGACCAGGCGGCGCGCCAGCCGCTCGGCGATCCGCGCGCGCTGCGCGTCGGTCAGGACCCGGGAGGCGGCGACGTCCCACGACAGCTCGACGCGCGAGTCGGCCGTGTTCACGCCCTGGCCGCCCGGACCCGACGAGCGCGAGAACCGCCACGAGAGCTCGGACTCCGGGACGACCAGAGCGGTCGTCACGCGCAGGCCGGGGCGGGCGTCGTCGGGCACGCGACCATCATGCCCGGCGCGCGCCCCCCGACGGCACCGAGCCTCAGCGCACCACCTGGACACGCACCTGCTTCTGGCCGCCCACGACGCGGGGCAGGGGGTCGGACGTCCGGTTCCGCTCGAACGTGGACCTGCCGTCGCCGATGAGGAGGCTCAGCGCGGCCTCGTCGTTGCGCAGGTTGTTCCGCATCATCTTCTGGACGGCGTCGAACGTGGTGGGCTCGAAGAACTCGTCCTGGAAGAGGTTGCCACCCACCACCGAGACGATGCCACGCTCGCCGCGGAGGCTCTTCGGGACGGGGATGTCCTGGCGGAAGAACGTCCGCGTGGTCCCGTCCGACCCGGCCAGCTCGGTCCTGAGCACCAGGTCCTTGCCGGCACGGACCCTGGCGGTGCCGCCCGTCACGTCGACCCAGCGGCCGCCCGTGCGCTGGTAGATCTTCGCGACCCGGTACCGGCGCTCGTCGTCGCTCACCGCGACGTCGTTGGTCACCGCGGTGATCGTGACGTTCGACAGGGTCGACAGGGTGTACACGACGTTGGCCAGGTCGAACGCGCCCGTGAAGCTGATGTCGTCGGGCGACTGGTACCGGTCGGCGTACCGCAGCCGGAAGTCCTGCCCGCTGCGCGTCCCCCGGATCGTCCAGGCCTGCGTCTCCGAACCGCCGATGACCCCGTCGACCAGGCGGTCGTGGTTCGCGAGCCCGCCGAGGAGCGTCACGTCCGCGAAGGCGGACTTGTCCAGCACCTGGGTCTGGCCCGTCCGTGACCTGCCCTCGAAGGTCAGCTTCGACGTCACCGGGGCCGACGGCGGCGCGGCGCCGAAGGTCCCGGCGATCCCCGCGAGCCGGTCGTCGGTGATCGTGCCGCCCAGGTCGCCGAGATTGGCCACCTTGAACGGCACGCCGAGCGGGTCCTCCTGGACGTAGACCGCGTCGGCGGCCGCCAGGCCCAGGCGCGCCTTGCCCGTGAACGACATGGGGTGGCCGAACGCCACCACCCGGTCGCCGCACACCGAGGTCACGCTGCCGACCCCGGCGAAGGTGACGTCCCCGTGCGACAGCACCGCCGCCACGTTGCCGCCGGCCACCACGGTGTCGATCCCTGCGGAGGCCGGGCCGGCGGACCGGCCGATCCGGTAGGAGTCGGCGGTGAGCAGCTCGCTGCCGCCGAACGCCCTGGCCGCCTTCCGCGCGCGCGAGAGGTCGACCCCGCCGACCCCCATCGGCATCGGCAGCTGCCGCAGACCCTGGGCGGCCTCGGCGCGCGTCGCGTCGGTCTCGGCGGCGATCCGCGCCGCCAGGCGCGGCCCGACCTCGACGGCCGGCGCCGGCTTCGCGGCACCCAGGTAGCCCTGCATGTCCTCGAACGGCGTGATGCCGGCCACCGGCGAGCTCCCGAACGCGAGGCCGTACGCGACGGCGCCGATCAGGCGCCCGTCCTCCGCGTACACCGGGGACCCGGACATGCCCTGCCAGATGCCGCCCGCGGCGTCGATCGCCGGGGAGTCGAGCTCGGCGACGACCATGTCCAGCCCGGGGGCGATGCCGTCCGACAGCACCCCGAGCACCTCGCCGGTGAACTCCTGGGGCGTGGTCCCACGGCTCACGGTCAGGCCGTGGACCGCCGCCCCGCTCGTCAGGTCGGCGACCGGGAACGGGACCGCGCAGTCGGGAGCGGGCGCCGCGGCCGCCGACGGCCCCACCGCCACGACGCCGGTCAGCAGCATCGCGCCGGCCACGCCGGCCGCCGTCGCGCCGGCGGCACGACGGCCGCGGACGGAGCGGACCGACCGGGTCAGCCACCGGGAACGGTGGCCCAGCGAGGACTCGTTGACGCGGGGTGCGGGCGACGGCGCCCTGCCCTCCCCGGGGGCTGTGTTCGACATGCTCACAGCATCGTCGACCGCCGGCTGGTCGTCCCCCTGCTCCGGGGGTGAAATCACCCTTCCCCGGGATGAATCGCGCGGTGCCCGCCCCTCGCTACGGCGGGCCCGTGCGGTCGCCGGACGACGACAGCTCCCGGCCGAGGAACGCGGCCAGCCGGTCGAGCGCCGGCCCCGAGGCCGCACACCACCCGGGGAACGAGAAGATGCCGTGCGGGCTGTCGACGTAGTGCGCGTGCTCGACCCGCACGTCCCCGGCGCGAAGGGCCGCCGTGTAGCGCTCCCCGTCGTCCCGCAGGTAGTCGTGGTCGGCGGTGAGGACGAACGCGGGAGGCAGGCCGGCATGGTCCCGGGCGAGCAACGGCGACACCAGCGGGTCGCTCGGGTCCCCGTGGGCGCCGAGGTAGGCGGCGACCGAGCCCGGGGCGTCGGAGGGCCGCCCGAAGGGCCAGCTCGACCGGGGGCTCATCATCGGCGACCCCGGCCGGAGGTCGAACGCCCCCTGCAGCAGGCCCTGCGCACGGACGGCTGGGCCACCCCGCTCGCGCGCCATCAGGGTGACCACCGCCGCGAGCGTCGCCCCGGCGCTCTCGCCCACGACGGCGAGGCGCCCCGCGTCACCTCCGAGCTCGTCGGCGTGGGCCGCGACCCAGCTCGTGACGGCGTAGCAGTCCTCCCCCGCCGCGGGCGCCGGGTGCTCCGGGGCCAGGCGGTAGCCCGGCGACACCACGACCGCGCCGAGCCGCACCGAGAGGCGGCTGGACAGCCACGCCGTCATGAACCGGTCGCCGAACACGAACCCGCCGCCGGGCAGCGTGACGACGAGCGGCAGCCGTCCTTCCGCAGGCCGCCCCGAGGGCCGGTACAGGCGTGCCGGGATCTGGCCCGCCGGGCCGGGCACCGCGATCTCGGTGACCGCGGCCGCCGGGTCCGGACGACCGTTGAGGAGCTCGCCGATCCACCGCGGCCCGGCGTGAGCGCGCAGCGTCGTCCGCCTGGCGTCCGACATCGCGGCGAACGGGCCCACGGCCCTGTTCAGCGCAGCGCCGAGGATCCGTACCCGCCAGGGCAGCGCCATGGCGACCTCCTCCCCGGGTTCGTCGCCGCCCCGTCGCGATCGACTGCACCGGCCTGTCGACCCTGGTCTCGTCGGCTGTCGTCTCGCGTCGGCTGTCGTCGTTCATGGTCGCCCCGCGTGCTCGTGATCCGGCAGGACGCCGACGTCCGCGCAGTGAGGGAGGCGGGCGTCGGGACGGTTGATACGGCCGCGGCCGCGGCACGACGCCCGAGGGGTAGCGACCGGCTCCCGCCCGCGGCATGATCTAGTCGTCTTGCTCACTCGACCACGGTGACACCGCCACCCGCACCACCGGTGAGTCGTCGCCAGACAGGAGAAGGCACTGTGCGCAGCATTGCTCGTCGCAACGTCGCGACTGGCGCAGCGGCCGCGCTGTTGACAGTCACGTTCGTCGCCACCGGACAGGCGGCCACCACGGCCGACGATCCACCGCCGGACAACAGGTTCCAGAAGGTCACGCTCAACGACCGGCCCGGAGAGCCGATGGACCTCGCCGTGCTCCCCAACCGCGACGTCCTGCACGTCACGCGAGCCGGCCAGGTCTGGCTCAACGACGCAGCCACCGGGGTCAACCGCATGATCGCCGAGCTCGACGTCTACCAGCACGACGAGGAGGGCCTGCAGAGCATCGCGCTCGACCCGAACTTCGAGAACAACCGCTGGGTCTACATGTACTACTCGCCGCCGCTGGACACCCCCGTCGACGACCCCACAACCCCCGGTGTCAACGAGGGCGACGCGCCCATGACGGGCACGCCGGAGGACTTCGAGCCGTTCGAGGGACTCATCCGCCTCTCACGGTTCCAGTACCGCGACGACGAGCTCGACCTCGGCTCGGAGCAGCAGATCATGGACGTCCCGGTCGACCGCGGCATCTGCTGCCACGTCGGCGGCGACATCGTCTTCGACTCCGACGGCAACCTCATCCTGTCGACGGGAGACGACACCAACCCGTTCTTCTCGGACGGGTACGCCCCGCTCGACGACTCCCCGGGGACCAACCCCGCATTCGACGCGCGCCGCACGGCGGGCAACACCGACGACCTGCGCGGCAAGCTCCTGCGGATCACGCCGAAGCGCGGCGGGGGGTACACGATCCCGAGGGGCAACCTGTTCCGGCCGGGCACCACCGGCACCCGCCCGGAGATCTACGTGATGGGGCTGCGCAACCCGTTCCGGATCGAGATCGACCCGGACACGGACGCCGTCTACGTCGGGGACTACTCCCCGGACGCCGGCGAGGCCGATCCCGCGCGCGGTCCGGCGGGGCAGGGCAAGTGGACGGTCGTCGACAGGCCGGCCAACTACGGCTGGCCGTTCTGCGCCACGGCGGAGCTGCCGTACATCGACTACGACTTCGCGACGGGCGAGTCCGGCGAGCCGTTCGACTGCTCCCGGCCCGTCAACGACTCGGCGCACAACACCGGGCTGAACCTGCTGCCGCCGGTGCGCCAGCCGGACGTCTGGTACTCCTACGACGTCTCCCCCCAGTTCCCGGAGCTCAGCGCCGGGGAGGAGGACGGCATCGGTCCGATGGCCGGCCCGGTGTACCAGTTCGACCGCAGGGACACCCGGCGGCCACAGCCGGTCGCGTGGCCGCAGTACTTCGACGGGGTCCCGCTGTTCTACGAGTGGACGCGCGACTACGTCAAGGCCATGCACCTCGACAGGCGCGGCAACCTGGCAGACATCGAGCCGGTGCTGCCCTCGTTCGTGTTCGACAACCCGATGGACATGGAGTTCGGGCCGGACGGCGCGCTCTACGTCCTCGAGTACGGCGACGGGTTCTTCGCGGAGAACCCGGACGCCCAGCTCGCGCGGTACGACCACATCGGCCGTCGCGGGAACCACAGCCCCGTGCCGGTGATCAACGCCGACGTCACGTCGGGCCTGCCCCCGCTGACCGTGAGCTTCTCCAGCGCGGGGACGACCGACCCCGACGGCGACCGGCTCCGCTACGCGTGGGACTTCGACGGCGACGGCGACGTCGACGCGCGCGGACCGAACGCCACCCACACCTACGACGAGCCCGGCGTGTTCCGCGCCACCCTGACCGTCACTGACGTCGGCGGGCGGGACCGCGGACGACACGCCTCGGCCGACGTCGACGTCGTGGTGGGCAACGAGACCCCGCAGGTGAGCTTCGTGACCCCGGTCGCGGGCCAGGAGTTCTCGTTCGGCGACACCGTGACCTTCGAGGTCGCGGTCACGGACGACCAGCCGGTCGACTGCGCCCAGGTCGAGGTGACCTTCGTCGTCGGGCACGACGACCACGGCCACCCGCAGACCACCGCGTCCGGGTGCACGGGTTCGATCGACACCACCGTGCCGTCGGGCCACGACCCGGAGAACGACACCCTCCGCGGGGTCTTCGTCGCCGAGTACACCGACCCCGGGACCGAGGGGCTCCCCGGCCTCACCGGCAGCGACGAGGTGGTGCTCGTTCCCACCGAGTGACGCCACGACGGGTGCCCGGCCCGCGACGGCCGGGCACCCGCCTCTCCGGATGTCTCAGACGAACCAGATGCCTCAACGAAGAGGAGTCGAATCATGTGCTATGGCTACGACGGCGACGAAGCGCTGCGCCGCTCGCTCGACACCCGGGAGGTGCCCGAGCCCGGTGGCCCGTCCCGCCGCACGCTGCTGCGGGGCGCCGTCACCGGCGCGGCGGGGCTCGCCCTGACGGGCGCAGCCGCCGGGACCGCGGCCGCTGCGCCGCACCAGCGCGGTTGGCCCCCCAAGGGCCGCCGGGTCCCGCCCGGGCGCATCAGCCTCCAGCTGTGGACGGTGCGCGAGGGCCTCGGCGAGCCGTGGGGGCCCGGCGTCTACGACGAGACGCTCACCGCCGTCGCGCAGACGGGCTACCCGCGGGTGGAGCAGGCGCTGGGCTACTTCGGCAGGACGGCGAGGGAGCTCCGCTCCTTCTACGACGACATCGGCCTGCGAGCCTCGTCGTCTCACGACGGCATCTCCGACTCCCGTGCGGCCATGCACGAGAAGTTCCAGAACGCCGTCACCCTCGGCCAGCGCTACATGGTGGTGCCCTTCCTCAGCTCGGAGTCCCTGTCGGACTGGACGCAGTGGGCCGAGCAGATGAACCGGGAGGCGCGCGTCGCCCGGCAGTACGGCCTCGCGTACGGCTACCACAACCACGCCCACGAGTTCACCACCGACCTCGGCGGCGGCATCACGCCCTGGGACGTGCTGACCGCGAGGCTCGACCGTCGGTACGTGCACCTCGAGATCGACATCTACTGGGTCGTGACCGGCGGCGTGAACCTGGGGCTGTCCAACGACGACGCCCAGCGGTTCGCCCTCCGCACCATCCGCAGGTCGCCGCTCGAGGTGCGGCAGTACCACGTCAAGGACCGGCACACCACCGGCCCCGAGGAGACGAGCCACGCCGACCTCGGCACGGGCTTCATCGACTTCGAGCGGTTCTTCCGCGCACACCAGGTCGAGGAGTACATCGTCGAGAACGACACCCCCGACGTGACGTACCTCCAGACGGCGCAGGTCGGCTACGACTACCTCAGGGGGATCCGCTTCTGATCACGTGCGCGACGGCGCCGGCCGGGTCCTCCCGGCCGGCGCCGTCGCGTTCTCGGCCTGACGGCGGGGCGAGCCGACGGCAGGCGTACGGTGGAGGGGCGAGGCGGACCTGCGGCCGCCCGACCCGAGCGACCGCGGCGGAACACCTCCGCGGAGGCTCGCGAGTGGCGCCCGCCGCCACGGGACGGAGCACATGCCTCTCTCCGGCTACCTCCACGAGTACGCGACGCGCGCGGCAGGGGTCCTGGGCGACGAAGTGGAGGCCAGCATCACGCTGCGCCAGCACGGCGTCACCGTCCGGGCGGGCAGCAGCGCCCCGGACGCGGGGCGGTGCGACCAGGCCGAGGCCATGGCGGACGAGGGCCCCTGCGTCCAGGCCATGACGAGCGCCACCGTGCTGGCCGTCCCGTCGGTCGCCGACGACGCGCGGTGGGGAGCCTGGCGCGAGCAGACGGTCCGCGAGGGCTTCGTCAAGGCGCTCGCGCTCCCCGCCGTCGTGGCGCCCGGGATCGTGCTCGCGCTGAACCTCTACTCCCGCAAGCCCACCGCCTGGGAGGAGGACGTGGTGCGCGCCGGCGAGTCCTACGCCCGGCTCATCGCGGCCGCGGTCCGGCTGCAGCTCGAGTTCGCCGATCTCGAGGCCGCCGCCGGCGCGTTCCACCGCAGGCTGTCCGACGGCGCCGTCGTCGAGCGCGCCGTCGGGGCCATCATGCAGACGAACGACTGCACCGAGGCGCAGGCGAGAGAGCTGCTCCGGTCCGCGTCCACGGCCCGCGACGTGGACGAGCGCGAGATCGCGCGGACCATCCTGCGCTCGCTCGTGATGGGCGGCCTCGGGGAGATCTCGGACGACACGCCGACCGGCCCCTGACGGTGCGAGACTGGTCCGCGACCGAGGAGGAGGTGTGCGGGTGGATCCGACGGAGCTGCTCGGCCTGCTCGCACGGTCCCTTGCCCGGGTCGACGCCGACCGGCCGCTGCCGTTGCGGCTCTGCGAGGCCTGCGTCGAGATCCTCCGCGCCCAGGGCGCGGCGCTCACCGTCGCGACGCCGGGAGACCGGCTGGCGGTGAGCACACCGGGCGCGTTCGAGCAGCTCGAGCCACTGCAGGAGGTCCTCGGCGAGGGGCCGGTGCACCAGGCGATGGCCGAGGACCGCCCGGTCGTCGTGCGGATCGACGGTGGCTCGAACGACTACCCGGTGTTCTCCCAGCTGGCCGGCTCGGTCGGCGGCGACGTGACCATCCACGCCGTGCCGATGCGCGCGGGCGGCCGCGTGGTCGGGGTGATCAGCCTGTACGTCACGGCCGGTCGGCTCGCCCGCAGTGCCGACGACGTGCAGTTCCTGGCCGACGCCGTCGGCACCTCCCTGCTCGGGGACGTCGAGACCCTCGACTGGTCCGAGCGGTCCCGCGTGCATCAGGCCACCGGCATGGTGGTCGCCCAGTTGAAGATTCCCCCGGACGACGCCCTGGCCGTGATCCGGGCGCACGCCTTCGCCCGCGCGGCGACGCTGCAGAGCGTCGCCGACGACGTGCTCCACCGACGGTTGACCTTCTCGCACGACGAGCCGACCGACGACGCCACCGACCGAACCGAGGAGCCATGACGCCGCGCACACCCGCCGACACACTCGCCACCGCGGCGTCCGCACTGGTGCGTGAGCACGACGTCGGCGATCTGCTGCTGCGCCTCGTCCGCGACGCTGCGCGCCATGCC
>NZ_BAAAPM010000008.1:154712-253939 GCF_039531145.1 Isoptericola hypogeus | reverse complement strand
GGACGGCGCCGCCGCTGGGCTGCTGGTGCGGCCGTCCGACGACGCCCCTCTCGAGGTGCTGGCCGCGACCGACCACGTCACGACGCACCTCGAGATCTACCAGGCCCAGCGCGACGAGGGGCCGTGCGTGGACGTGTGCACCACCGGCCGGCCCGTGGTCGCGGTCGGTTCCTCGACGATCCTCGAGCGCTGGCCCGTCGTCGGTCGCGCGATCGTGGACGCCGGCTTCCGGCGCGTGCACGCCTACCCTCTCGCTTGGCAGGGCCGGGCCCTCGGCGGTCTCAACCTCTTCGGCCGCGAGGCGCGCACCCTCGACGAGGCGAGCGGACGCGCGGCACGCGCGATCGCGGACATGCTCACGCTCGTCGTCGCGCAGCCCGAGCGGGTCCTGGACGACGAGATCACCCGCCGCCTGACGCGGGTCCTCGAGGGCCGGGTAGTGATCGAGCAGGCCAAGGGTGTGCTTGCCCAGAGCATGGGCGTCGACACGGCCGACGCCTACGCCGTCCTGCTCGCCATGCGCGACCGGGACGGCACGACACTGAGTGCGACCGCGCGCTCCGTGATCAAGGCCGCGCACCGGCGCTGAGGGCGACCGGTCGGCTCAGGCGAGGTCGCGGGCGATCCGCCGCCGCCAGTTCTGCGAGTAGACCCGCGGGTTCCCCTGCTCCTCGTCCAGCTCGTACGCGTCGAGCTGCGCGTTGATCAGGAACTCGGACGCCGTGCACGTCATGACGGTGCGCGTGACGACCTCGACGCGCCAGTCGTCGCCGTTGTCCAGCCGGCGGACCGTGCGGGTCTCGCCGCGCGCGGACGTGACGTCGTTCCAGCGGAAGCTGTACCACTCACGCGTGTCGCGGTGGATCACGGTCCCGGTTTCCTCGAGCCGGAAGGTCCCCTGGTCGTTGACGATCTGCAACGTCGAGACGTCGCTGGCGAGGTCTCGGGTGACACGCCACGAGTGCTGGCCGGTGGCGAGCACCGTCGTCTCCTCCTCCGGCGCGGCCTCCGGTGGGCCGAGGGGCGAGAGGCGCTCGTCCTCGGGCCGGGGACGGCGGACCGGCAGGTACAGCGCGCTGCTGCCGGTCGTGATCGTCACGGTCACCGGCTCGGGGGCCGGCCAGACCAACGGCCAGTACGACGTCGAGATCGACACCCGCAGCCGGTGCCCGGCCGGCAGGGACTGGGCGATGCCGTTGAGCTGGACGGTGACCGGGTAGGTGCGGCCCGGCTCGAGCGCCCGCGGGTGCTCGCTGCCCTCGCGGTGGGTGAGGTTCAGCACCCCGTACGTCACGCGCGTCGCCTCCCCGTCAGGAGCGACGTCGGACAGCCGGACCGCAAGCTGGGCCACCGGACGGTCGGCGGAGACCTCGAGCTCCACGCGGGGCAGACCGAGGATCTCCAGGGGCTCGGTCAGCGGCTCGGTGTCGAACACGAGGGCGCCGCCGTCCTCCTCACGCTGGTCGTACGGCAGGTCGGGCACTGCGGAGTAGGACGCCCACTTGCCCGCGAACATCCCGACGCTGAGCGGCGAGCTCAGGCTCACCCGGTGCTCGCCGGCCTCGTCCTCGTCGCCGCTGGGCGCGGCGGGCCCGGCGCCCGCCGGCACGAGGCGATGGGGCGTGAACCGGTACTCGTGGTCGGCGATCTCGGGCGCCGGCCAGCTCGGCTCGGCGACCCAGCGGCCGGGACGGTCCTCGTACGAGGCGCTGGGCGGGACGCTGTCCTGCATCCACGCACGCAGCATCGGCTCCTCGTCGAGGCCGGTGTCGCGGCCCTTGAGCCAGTGGTCCCACCAGCGCACGACCTCCTGGAGGAAGCCGACGGCCGGGCCCGGCACGCCGAGGTGCGGGTAGCGGTGCCCCCAGGGGCCGATGAGGCCCTTGCGGGGGACGTCGAGGTGCTCCAGGAGCCGGAAGATCGCGTTGGTGTACCCGTCGGCCCAGCCGCCGACGGCCATCACCGGGCACCGCACCCGGGAGTAGTCCTCGCAGACCGACGCCGGCTTCCAGTAGTCGTCGCGGCGCTGGTGCCGGAGCCAGGTGTCCAGCCAGAGCCCGCTGCCCTCGAGGCGTTCGCGCCACATCTCGCGCCAGCGGTCCCCGACGACGGCAGGGTCGGGCGGCAGGCTGTTGAACGCGAACATGACCGTGGCCTCGGACAGGTTGTCCGCGAGCAGGCAGCCGCCCATGTAGTGCATGTTGTCGACGTACAGGTCGTCGGTCGCCGACGCGCTGATGACCGCCTTGAGCGCGGGTGGTGCGGCGGCCGCCACCTGCAGGCCGTTGAAGCCTCCCCAGGAGATGCCCATCATCCCGACGTTGCCGTCGCACCACGGCTGCTCCGCGATCCAGGCGATGACGTCCTCCGCGTCGCGGAGCTCCTGCGGGCGGTACTCGTCCACCAGCACGCCGTCGGAGTCGCCGCTGCCGCGCAGGTCCACCCGCAGGCAGGCGTACCCGTGGCCGGCGATGTAGGGATGGTTGGCCGCGTCCCGGCCGCGGGTCGCGTCCCGTTTGCGGTACGGGATGTACTCCACGACGGCCGGCACCGGACGCGTCGCGGCGTCGACGGGCGCCCACATCCGTGCGGCGACCCGCTGACCGTCGCGGACGGGGATGAACACGTTCTCGACGGTCTCGACCTGGTGGGGCAGGTCGGTGACGGTCCTCATCCAGGGACCTCCTTCTCCTCGGGGACGGGATCGAGCTCGAAGGGCAGCAGCTCCATCGCCTGGCGGAACCGGTCGGCGAGCTGGGCGTGGTCGTCGGCCCCGAGGTAGACGCTGCCCAGCTTGAACCGGTAGCTGTCCTGGTGCGGCAGGTCGGCCAGGCGGTCGCCGGGCGCCACCTGCAGCGTGACCTTGGTGTCGGGGAGGGCACGCTCGAGCGCGGCCAGGTGCTCCTTCCCGGGGACGCTGCGCACGATCGCGTCCGCGTCGTGGAAGACGTGCCACTGGCCGGCGACGGCGAACCGGCCCTCCCGGTGCGGCATCTGCGGGGCCTCGCCCAGCGCGACGTCGATGGCCACCTCGTGGTTGGACGTGCCGTCGACCTTGAGGAAGAGCTCGGTGTGGGACTGGGAGATGCGGGTGTTGACCTCGATGAGCCGCAGGAGGTCGGTCTCGCGGTCCCACATGTACTCGACGTTGAAGGCGCCGTCGTCGTAGCCGATGTGGTGCAGGAAGCGCTCCGCCGTGTCGACCATCCGCTGCTGCACCTCCGCCGGGACCGTCACGGCGGGATAGTCCAGGTGGTCGATGCTGTGCCCGTCCCTGTGCATGTCGACGATGCCGTGCACGCTGAACCTGCCGCGGGCGACCACGCCCTCGGGAGCGACCTGGATCCCGGTGATGACCTCCTCCGCGAGGCAGGTGTTCCCGCCCGCTCCTCGGAGGCTCTCCGGCAGCTCCACCCGGCGCAGCACCTGGTTGAAGGCGTCACCGACGTCGGTGATCTCTGCCCGGATCTCGTCGAGGGCCGCCGTGAACTCCGTCTCGTCGTGGATCTCGAACCCCAGGTTCGACGAGTGCGCCTTGACCGGCTTCACCCAGAACGGGAAGGGCAGGTCGACCTGGCCCAGGGCGTCGTCGGCGAACGGGTCGAACGCGGCGAAGCCGGGAACCACCTCGGGCACCGCCCGCCGCTGCTCCAACCGGCTCCAGTACTTGTGCTCGCACCTGAGGACGCTCGTGACGGACGGGGCCGGGATGCCGTGCTCGTGGGCCAGGATCGGGGCCAGCAGCGAGCTCGGGAAGTCCCAGTGGCACACGATGGCGTCGACCGGGCTCGGGAAGTCGGCGAGCTGTGCGCGCGCCGCCTCGAGCAGGGCGTCGAAGTCGGGGTCCGTGTCGCGGACGAGCGTTCCGTAGTCGAGCAGCGGGTGGAACGCGTAGCGCGAGGCGCGCCGCATCCGCCCCAGCTCCTGGCGCTGCAGGTCGGTCATGCCGAGCACGAACACGTTGCGTGTCCGGTCCTCGGGGGCGCTCATGTGGTCCTCCCTGGTCGTGGTGCACCGCCACTGCTCGACGCGAGACCGTCCAGGCTCCGCCGGAACCAGCGTGCCCGCACGTCCGGCAGGAGACGTCGGGCGTGGCGGACCCGGAGCGGCCGCCGGGCAGCACGGGGCCGGCGGCGTCATGCCGGGTCGCGGAAGGCGCGCCGTCTGGCGTACTCGTGGAAGCGGTCGAGCGTCGCGAGCTGGCGCTGGACGAGCTCGGCGAGCTCGCGGAAACGCACCGGGTCCAGGCCGAGGGCGTCGGCATGCTCCTCGAGCGTCTGCCAGCCACCCAGCTTGCCGACCACCGCGGACCGCATGAGCTCGGTCTCCAGCACCACCGACATCGGCGACCGCCGCACGACGCGCCCGTTGAGCTTGAGGCGGCCGAGCCGCTCCGCCACCCCGGCGGCGAGCTGGCGGTGCCGGCGCGGCGGCAGCCCGAGCGTCTGAAGGAGCCCGCGATACAGCTCGCGCTCGCCGCGGACCTGCTCGGCCAGCTCGACGAGCTCGGCGTGCAGCGGCAGGTCGCCGTAGTCGCCGACCATCCGCTCCGCGCGGCCGAGGCCGGCCGTGGCGCCGGTCAGGTGGTCGGACAAGTACAGCCCGAGCAGCTCCCGGTCGATCTCCGGGGGCACCGACGCCCCGCCCGGCGCCCGCACCGGCACGACGGACCCGTCCGGCGGCCGCGTGGGCGCCGGACGCAGCGGGGCCGAGCCGATCCCCCGGCCCTCCGCCATCCCGCGCACGACCTCCTCGAGCGCCTCGGCCGCCGTGAACCGGGGCTGCCAGCCGAGCTCGGTCGTCAGCCGGGCGGTGTCCATGACCGGCACGGCCATCCCCATGTCGAGCCAGCCCGGGTCGGACGCCACCACCCGCGCGTCGTAGGCGAGCCGGAGGGCGGCCCGCACGAGCCGGGGCGGCAGCTCGACGACACTGCCGTGGTCGACCACGCGGGCGATGTCGTGCCCCCGCAGCTGGTCGGGCGCGGCGACGTTGAACGCACCGCCCGCCCGGTGCAGCAGCACCCGCAGGTAGGCGTCCGCCGCGTCGTCGGCGTGCACCGCCTGGAGGCGCAGCCCCGCCGGGAGCGGGACGAGGGGAGGTCGTACGTGGCGCAGCAGCCCGACGGGCAGGACCGGACCGACGAACAGCCGCGTCACCTCCGCCCCGGCGTCGTCCTGGAACACCAGCGCCATGCGCATCCGCGCGACGACCACCTCCCGGTGGTCGCGCTCGAGCTCGTCCAGCACGTCCTCCTGGGCGGCCTTGTCGACGCTGTAGTGCGACGTGGGGATGCCTCGTGCCGGCCAGTCCTCGGCCCGCGGCACGTCGCCGCCGCCGGGCGAGTAGGCGCCTACGGACGACGCGACGACGAGGTGCGGGACGCCGGCGCGCACCACAGCCCGCGCGACCCGGCGGGTGCCCTCCACGTTCGTCACGCGCAGCAGGTCGCGGTCGCGGTTGGGCTGGATCAGCCAGGCGAGGTGCACGACGGCGTCGGCCCCGCGGAACAGCGTCGAGAGCCGCTCGACCACCTCGGTCTCGTCCCCCGCCAGGTCGAGGGCCGCCCACTCGGCGTCCCGGTACGGCTGGGCGGCTCGGTCCGGAAGGCGGCGGGCGACCCCCAGGACGGAGGTGATCTCCGGTGCGGCCGCCAACGCCCTGAGGACGGCGGTGCCGACGTTCCCGGTCTGTCCGACGACGACGATGCGCATGCCTCACCGTGGCATCGAGAGCGGATGCACGCAGGCGAGACCCAGGGCGGCGACGCCACCGGCGACCATGACGACCACCACCACGACGGAGCACGGCGGGGCTGACCGCGGCGCGCCCCACGCCGAGGACCTCGACCCCACCCTGGCCCCCTCACGGTCGACGAGGTGCTCGACGCCGGCGGGAGCCCTGTCGAACGGGACTACCGTGACGACACGGCCGACTACCGGACGAACGACGAAGGAGGCTCCGCGATGGACCGCGAGCAGGTCATGAGCTGGGTGGAGGGCTACGAGCGCGCGTGGCGCGACGGCGACGCCTCGGCAGTCCCGAGGTTGTTCACCGAGGAGGCGAGCTACGCCCGCTCGCCCTACGACCAGGCGTTGCAGGGGCACGCGGCGATCGAGGACTTCTGGACCGTCGACGCCGGGTCGACGTTCACCATGACGGCGGAGCCGGTGGCGGTCGAGGGCCGTTCTGCCGTCGTCCGCGTGGGGGTGCAGTACACGGCGCCCGAGGCCCAGGAGTACAAGGACCTCTGGGTGCTGCGGTTCGACGAGGACGGACGGGTCGAGGACTTCGAGGAATGGGCCTACTGGCCCGGCAAGCCGTACACGGCCGCGAGCACGCCGGCGTGGCCCCCGGCCGCCCAGGGGCCCACCTCGGAGATCTGACCGGCGGCGGGCCCGCCGGTCAGCGCGCGGGCGGCGCCGGCAGTCCGTCCGTCGGGACGGCGACGCCCCACGCCTCCCAGCCCTGGGCGCCGCGCTCGAGCAGCCCGGCTGCCGGTGAGACCGGGTGCATCCGCGACGGCCCCGCGGGCCGAAGAGTGGATGGGCGTCGACGTACGCCCCGCGGCCCGTGCGGGCCGTGACCCAGGTGATCCACGAAGGAGTCGACGACGATGAAGCTTCGACAGTTCCTCCGGACCTCGGTAGCTGCCACGAGCGCCGTGGGACTCGCCGCGGTCGGCATGGCCCTGGCCGCCCCGGCCGCCTCTGCGGCACCCGCCGCACCGCCGTCCGGGACGACGAGCCTCGCCGAGGTGCTGGCGGCCGACGGCGACACGTTCGACCGCCACTGGTACGACTTCGACGTGGCCGACCAGGCGGTCGCCGCGGTGCTCGCCGCCAAGCCGGACAGCCCGGTCGCCGTGCTCGCCGACGGGTCCGTGCCGCTGACCGCGTTCCTGCCCAACGACCGCGCCTTCCAGCTGCTGGCGTTCGACCTCACGCACCGGTGGGAACGCACCGAGCGGGGCGTCCTGAACCGGATCGCCGGGGCGGTGGGCATCGACGCCGTCGAGCAGGTGCTGCTCTACCACGTCGTCCCCGGCGCCACGATCACGGCGCGCCAGGCGCTGCGGTCGGACGACGCCGAGCTGACGACCGCCCAGGGTGCGACGTTCCGGGTGGACGTGCTGAGCAGGTGGTTCCCGCTGGTCCGTCTCGTGGACCAGGACCGCGACGACTTCAACCCGTTCCTCGTCGCCAGCAAGCTCGACCTCAACAAGGGCAACGCGCAGATCGCGCACGGCATCACCGCCGTGCTCCGGCCGCTCGACCTCTGAGGATCACGACGGAGGGCCCCGGCGATCGCCGGGGACCTCCGTCGTGCCGCCCGCTCGGTGGCCGCCACGACGAGAGACGCTAGCCAGGCGACTTTTCCGGGTTTCAACTTTCTTGCATCCGTCCGGCCGCCGCGGGGCGAAGAGGGGGTGTCAGGACACGCAGGTCCTGGCGGAGGACGTCGAGACCCGGAGGACACCATGGAACGCACCCCACGACGCAGCGCAGCGCTGGTGGGCGCATCGGCCGCCGCCCTGATCGGCCTCACGGCGCTGGCAGCGGCACCCTCGGCAGCGGCGGACACCGCCGACGGCGCCGTCCTGTCCGTCATGCACGGCGTCCCCGACACCCCGGTGGACGTGTGGGTGGACGACGAGCTCACCGTCGACGACTTCGAGCCGGGTGACATGGCGGGGCCGCTGGACCTTCCCGCCGGGACCTACGCCGTCGCCGTGACGGCCGCGGACGCCGAGGACGCGAGCGACCCGGTGATCGGGCCGATCGACCTCGAGCTCGAGGCCGGCGGGAACTACACCGCCGTCGCGCACCTGGACGCGGACGGGCAGCCGACCGCGACGCTGTTCACGAACGACATCTCCGCCACCGCCGCGGGCGAGGGGCGGCTCACGGTCCGACACGTGGCTGCCGCACCGGCCGTGGACGTGCTCGCCGGCGGCGACGCCGTGATCTCCGGCCTGGAGAACCCGGACGAGGAGGCCCTCGACCTGCCCGCCGGCACGGTCTCGGCGTCGGTCGCCGCTGCGGGCACCACCGAACCGGTCCTCGGGCCGGCGGACGTCGAGGTCGCCGACGGCGTCAGCACGATCGCATACGCCTGGGGCAGCCTGGAGGACGACAACCTGGCGCTGGCCACCCAGACCATCGAGGGCCTGCACTCGTCGCCCGGCGGCGTGCCTGCCGGGACGTCCGGGCTCGCCGCCGGTGTCGAGGCGCCGAGCAGCGGGTTCAGCACGGGGGCGATCGCGGTCGGCCTCTCGATCGTCGGGTTCTTCCTCGTCGCGTCGGTCGCGATGCTCTTCGGGGCGCGTCGTGAGCGCGCGCGGCAGGCGGCCGGCGGTTCGCGCCACACGCGGCGCGGATGACGCCGCTTCCTCGCACGATCGTGGCGCGGGCGGCCTGCAAGGGTGCCGTCCGCGCCGCGGTCGTGGCGGCCGCCCTGGCGCTGGCCGGTTGCGCGGCCGACGACGCGGCGCCCACGTCGCGCGCCGGGGACGGTCCTGCGCACGGCGTCGGTGCCGCACCGCAGCGCACCCCGGGCGCGACGGAGGGCCGGCGCGCCGCCACCCCCGCGGCCGACGTCCCGGTCCGACCCGCCAAGGACTCCCCCGACCCGGCACCGCCCGCTCCCGTGCGCGTCGAGGTGCCCGCGCTCGGGATCACCGTGCCGGTCCGGGCCACCGGCGTGGACGACCGGGGCGCCATGGCCCTGCCCGGCTCGGCCGACGTCGCGGGCTGGTACAGGTTCGGCGCCGCGCCCGCGAGCCCCGCCGGCACCACCGTCGTCGCCGCGCACGTGGACGACGAGGACAGCGTCGGCCCGTTCGCGCGGCTGAACGGTGCCGAGACCGGCACCGTCGTGCGCGTCCGCACCGAGGACGGCACCACGCACAACTACACAGTGACGAACCTCCGCGCGACCGCGAAGCACGAGCTGTCGCCCGACGCGGTCTTCGACCGCTCCGGGCCGTCGCGGCTCGTCCTCGTGACGTGCGGCGGCGAGTGGGACGCAGAGGCGCGCTCGTACGCGCAGAACGTCGTGGTGACGGCGGTCCCTGCGCGCTGACCACGCCGGACCGTCCGCGCGGGTGGTCCGGACGGGCGCCCTCCCCCTACGATCGGCACTAACCGACCGCGGTGTCGCCTACCGGCCGCCGCCAGAGCCCGAGGACGAGCCCTGAACGCCGACGACGCCACGCTCGACGACGCCGAGCTCGACGTGCGGGAGCTGGGGCGGCGCTTCGCCGACGGGGACGAGTCCGCGCTCGCCGAGGCCTATGCACGCTGGTCGGCCCTCGTGCACACGATGGCGCTGCGGTCGCTCGGGTCGCGTGCCGACGCTGAGGACGTGACGCAGCAGGTCTTCGTCGCCGCCTGGCGCAGCCGCACCCGGTACGACCCCGACCGGTCCCGGCTGCCGGCCTGGCTGGTCGGCGTCACCCGCCACGCCGTCGCCGACGCCCACCAGGCCCGAGCCCGGGCCCACCGTGCCGAGGACGCGGCGACCGCCCTGGCCGCGACCGCCCCCGCGCCCGGCCCGGACCCCTCGGTGGAGCGGGTCGCCGACCAGGTCCTCATCGAGGACGAGCTGCGCCGCCTCGGCGACCCCGCGCGTACCATCCTGCGCCTGGCCTTCTTCCGCGACCTCACGCACGTCCAGATCGCGGAAGAGCTCGACCTGCCGCTCGGCACGGTCAAGAGTCACGTCCGACGAAGCCTGATCAGGCTCCGCGACCGATTGGAGGTGGACGGTGCCCCACATCGATGACGAGACGCTCGCACTCCGCGCGCTCGGCGAGGACGTGCTCGACCCCGGGCAGCGCCTCCACCTCGACGACTGCCCGGCGTGCGCCCGCACGGTCGCGGACCTCGCGCGCGCGGTCGACAGCGCCCGGTCGCCGTCCGCGGCGCCGGAGCTGGTCCCCCCGGCTCCCGAGGTCTGGTCGCGCGTGCACCGCGAGCTGGGGCTCACCGAGGTTCCGGACACGCTCGCGCCGGGCGGTGCGAGCGGGGCGTCGGAGCACGCCGACGCCGGCGGGGACGACGAGGCGCCGCGGGCCGACGTGGTCGAGCTCGCCCCCGCACGGGAGCGGCGCGCGTGGTGGCCGGCGCTCGTGGCGGCGTGCGCGGCGCTGGTCCTCGGGATCGCCGGGGGTGTGCTCTGGGAGCGCCGGTCCGTCGAGCCGGCGGAGACCACGGTCGCCAGCGCGGTGCTGGATCCCCTGCCGGCATGGCCCGACGCGTCGGGCGAGGCCGTCGTGCAGGAGACGGCGGACGGGCGACGGCAGATCGTCGTCTCCGTCGACGCGCCTGCGCCCGAGGGCACGTACCGGGAGGTGTGGCTCCTGAGGGCCGACGTGAGCGGTCTGGTCAGCCTCGGCATCCTCGAGGGCACCGAAGGGCGGTTCGACGTCCCCGACGGGCTCGACCTGGCCGCCTACCCCGTCGTCGACGTCTCCGAGGAGCCCCTGGACGGCGACCCGGCCCACTCGGGCGACTCCGTGGTGCGCGGCCCGCTCGCCTGAGAACGGGCCGCGCTCCGCGCCGAGGCCGTGCACGCGGCGGACCAGCGGGTGCCCCTCGTTGAACGCGTGCCCGCGGCGTTCGCCCACGGCGATCGGGATGGGCTGGCACTCTCGGGGGCCGAGTGCTAAAACCATGGTGTAGCCAGCGTGCCGGAAGGCCCGGCACGTCGCTCGCGGACAGGGCCGCGCGTCGCGGCCCTCATCGAGGAGGTGATGCGCGATGGCTACCTACTGGGACCCGTTCCAGGAGATGGATCGACTGTTCGGCTCGTTGGCGCTCAACACCCGCAACGCGCCCGCCATGCCGATGGACCTCTTCCGAGAGGGCGACCACTACGTCCTCGCGGTCGACCTGCCCGGCATCGATCCCGGCAGCGTCGACGTCTCGTGCGAGGACCGCACGCTGACGATCCGGGCCGAGCGCACGCCCCGGTCCGCCGAGGGTCAGTGGCTCCTGCGAGAGCGCCCGTCGGGCACCGTGGCCCGCCAGCTCACCCTCGGACGCGGCCTGGCGCTCGACCGGATCAGCGCTTCGTACGCGGACGGGGTGCTCACCCTCACCATCCCGGTGTCGGAGGAGGCCAAGCCGCGTCGGATCGAGGTCAGCCACGCCGCCGGCTCGCCGACGGCGATCGAGGCCGGCGGCAGCTGATCGTTGCCGCGAGCCGGTGATGCCCGCGGACGGCGACCTGCGGGCGTCGCCGGCTCACCCGCCTCGTCGGCCTCCCGCACGGACCCGGAAGGACCCGACCGTGTCGACGAACGCCCGCCGGGCGAGAAGGCGCCTCCGACCCCAGACTCGGCAGATGTCCGACACCGACACCGACACCAGGTCCATGCCATTGCGTCGCGCCGTGACCGGGCGGCTGCTCTTCCTGTTCATCCTGGGCGACGTGCTCGGCGCCGGCGTCTACGCGCTCATCGGCGAGATGGCGGGCTCGGCGGGCGGGCTCGTGTGGCTGTCTTCGCGGCCGCTCTCGCGATGGCGCTGCTGACCGCGTTCTCGTACGCGGAGCTCGTCACCAAGTACCCACGCGCGGGAGGGTCGGCGGTGTATGCCGAGAAGGCGTTCCGCAGCCCGCTCGTCGCCTTCCTGGTCGGTTTCTGCATGCTTGCCGCGGGCGTGGTGAGCGCCGCGGGCCTCTCTCTGGCGTTCACGGGTGACTACCTGACCGCGTTCCTCGACGTCCCCCAGATCCCCGCCGCAGTCGTGTTCCTGGTGGTGGTGGCGCTCGTCAACGCGTGGGGCATCAAGGAGTCGTTGCGGGCCAACGTCGTGATGACGGTCATCGAGTCCGCCGGCCTGGTGCTCGTCATCGTGCTGGGCGCGTGGGTGATCGGACGCGGCGACGCCGACCTCGGCGGGGCGTTCACCCCGCCAGAGGGCACGTCCGCCGGGCTCGCCGTCCTGAGCAGCGCGCTGGTCGCGTTCTACTCGTTCGTCGGCTTCGAGACGTCGGCCAACCTGGCCGAGGAGATCCGCGACGTCTCCCGCGTCTACCCGCGCGCGCTCTTCGCCGCGCTCGCCACCGCCGGCGTCGCCTACATGCTGCTCGGCTTCGTCGCGCCGGCGGTCGTGCCGCCGGACGAGCTCGCCGAGTCCTCGGGCCCGCTGCTGGAGGTCGTGCGGGCCGCGGGCTTCGTGGCACCCGAGATGTTCGCAGCCGTCGCGCTCGTCGCCGTCGCCAACGGTGCGCTCCTGACGATGATCATGGCGAGCCGCCTCGCGTACGGCATGGCCCGCCAGCGCCTGCTGCCGTCGTCGCTCGCCCGCGTGCTCCCGGGTCGCCGCACCCCGGGCGTGGCGATCGCGGTGACCACCGTCCTCGCCGTCGTGCTCGCCGTCACCGGGGAGCTGGTCGACCTGGCCTCGACGGTGGTGCTGCTCCTGCTCTTCGTGTTCCTGTCGACCAACGTCGCGGCGCTCGTGCTGCGCCGCGACCACGTCGAGCACGATCATTTCCGGTCCCCTACGGCGATGCCGGTGCTCGCCGTCCTCACCTGCCTCGTGCTGCTGACCCAGCAGGAGCCGCAGCACTGGCTGCTCGCCGCCGTGCTGCTGGCCGTCGGGGTCGTCGTCCACCTCCTGACCCGGTGGACCTCGCGCGCCGGGCACGCCGCGCACACCGACGAGGAGGCCTGACGGCGTGCCGAGCCCTGACGGCTGATCGTCGTACCCGTCGATGCGCCGGCGCGGGACCGCGCCCGGAGCCCCGCCGGGACGTCAGCGGACCCGGACCCTGATCAACGTGGCCTGCTCCGGCGCGAGCGGCGGCAGGGGCAGGCCGACTTCGGCCAGCACTGAGCCAGGGAGCTCGGCGCCGCCTCCGGTCCACCACGGGGGCGGGACGTCGCCGACCACCATCGGCGGGCCGGCGAGGTCGACCCGCTCGACCCGGTAGGTCTGCCGCGGGTCGAGGCCCGGCAGCAGCAGGGGCGACGGGACCGCGGCGGGCGACGAGGACGTGGTGACGACGGCGTAAATCGCCTCGCTCGCGTCCGGCGCGACGAGCCCGTGCACCCAGCAGTCGTCGGAGCGGTCGGCGCGGACGGTGGTTCCCGTGCTCACGAGCCTCCGCACGTCCTTGACCGTACGCACCCAGCGGGCGAGGGCGTCGAGCACCTCGGGGGACGCGCGGGTGAGGTCGGCCTCGATGCCGCTGTGCCCGAACGTGGCGGTGACGAGCCGGACCGCCAGGTCGTGCGTCCGACCCGTGGTGTGCGAGCGGGTGTCGCCGACGTGCGACCCGACCAGCTCGGGCGGCACGAGGAGCCCGGTCCAGCGCTGGATCGACTGGCGCTCCAGCGCGTCGTTGGTGTCCGAGGCCCACACCCGGTCGGCGCGGTCCAGCACGTCGAGGTCCACCTTGCCGCCGCCGGACGAGCAGGACTCGATCTCCAGCGCCGGGAAGCGGGCGCGCAGCTCGTCCATGAGACGACGGGTCGCGAGCACCTGGGGGCGCGACGGCGCGTCGATCACGTCGCGGTTCTGGTCCCACTTCAGGGAGGCGACCGGGTACTCGTCGAGCAGCGCGACCAGAGCGTCGCGCACGTGCGCGTAGGCGTCAGGGTTGGCCAGGTCGAGCACCTGCTGGTGTCGCCACCCGACCGGGTCGCGGCCCGGCGCGCCACGCAGGACCCATTCCGGGTGCCGGCGCGCGACCTCGGAGTCGAGGTTCACCATCTCGGGCTCCACCCACAGCCCGAACTCCATCCCGAGCCCCGTGACGTGGCGGATCAGCGGGTGCAGCCCGTCCGGCCAGACGTCGCGGTCGACCGTCCAGTCGCCGAGCCCGCGGCGGTCGTCGCGGCGTCCGCGGAACCAACCGTCGTCGAGCACGAACCGTTCGACGCCGGCCCGCGCGGCCGCGTCGGCCAGCGCCCGCAACCGATCGAGGTCGTGCGCGAAGTAGACGGCCTCCCACGTGTTCAGGGTGACGGGCCGCGGCCGGGTCGCGCGCCCGGGGCGGCCACGCACCCAGCGGTGGAAGCGCTCGGAGACGCCGTCGAGCCCGCGGTCCGACCAGCACGCGAGGGTGCGGGGCGACTCGTACGTCTCCCCCGGCTCCAGGACCACGTCTCCCGGCCCCCACAGCTCTCCGGCGCCCGTGAGCGTGTGTCCGGTGGCCAGCCGTTCGACGCGGACGGCGGCGTCGCCGCTCCACGCGTGATGGAGCGCCCAGACCTCGCCGGTGCGGAACGCGAACCCCGAGGTTCCCGTGACGGTCACGAAGGGCGCGTCGTGGCCCGGGCGGCCGTGGCGGGTCTCCCGCGACCAGGTGCCGTCACGCAGGCTCGAGCGCTGCGGCCGGCGCTCCCCCGACCAGCGGCCCGAGAGGTCGAGGATCTCCGTGGCACGTGCCGGGAGCGGCAGCGACGACACGACGCGCTCGAGCAAGTAGGGCGTCGTGCCGAGGTTCGTCACCGACGTCCGGCTCTCGAGCACGCCGTGGCCGCCGAGCGCCAGGGCGACGACGACGCGCAGCCCGGCGTCGGGATCGGTCAGCTCGACCCGCAGCGTGCCGGACGTCGCGACGGTCCGCGCGTGGCGCAGGGCCGGTCGACGGTCGGCCCCGCCGGACGCCGCCTCGGGCCGCCATCCGGCGAGGCCGGACAGCCCCGGCCACCCGTCGGCCGCCGACGGCACGAGCGTCGCGTGCAGCGGCACGTCGATCGAGCTCGCGGTCACCGCCGGCACCTGCACGTCGGCCAAGTCCTCGAGCTGACGGTCGGTCAGCGCACCGAGGTCGGCACCCCAGTGCAGGACGGTGGGTACCGCGGTGCCGCGGGCGTCGAGCACGAGGCTCGAGCCCGCGGCACGCAGGTGGTGGACCCGGTTCACCGACGGATCACTCGTTCACCGGGATCGACTGCGACGTCAGCGTCTCCTTGGTGGCGTCCTCGCCGGCCTGGAGCGCGTCGAGGAGCGTCCCCGACCCGCCGAGCGCGGTGCCGAAGCCGTCGGCCACGTCGTTGTAGGTCTGCGCCATCGTCGGGCCCCAGGTGAAGCTCGGGTCGGTCGCGGCGGCGGCCTCGGCGAACACGTCGAAGATCGGCTGCCCGCCGTAGAACTCGAGGCCCTCCTTCAGCGCGGGCAGCTCGAGGCCGGCGGTCGTGGCCGGGTACAGCCCGCCGCCCTTGTTGAGCGCGGTCAGCGCCTCCTCGGAGGTGTTCAGCCACAGCGCGAACTGCGCGGCCTCGTACGGGTGCTCGCTGCCCTTGAGCACCGCGACGGACGACCCGCCCCAGTTGCCCGCGGCGTTCTGCCCGGCCTCCCACTGCGGCATCGGCGCCACGGCCCATTTCCCGGACGTGTCGGGCGCGCCGGACGAGATCGAGTTGCTGCCCCAGACCGCACTGACCCAGGTCCACAGCTCACCGGTGTTGAGCTCGTTGTTCCACTCGTCGGAGAAGCCGGGGGTGTCCTTGACGAGGCCCTCGTCGATCAGGCCCTGCCAGTACTCGGCCACCTCGGTGGACTCCGGGCCCGTCAGGTCGACCGTCCACGCCTCGCCGTCGTTGGCGAACCAGCGGCCCTGGTCCTGCCAGACGAGCCCGGCGAACCAGTTGACGTCCGTGCGCGGGAAGTGGGTGATGTACGCGCCCTCCTCCCTGATGGTGCGCGCCGCGTCGGCGTACTCGTCCCAGGTGGACGGAACATCGATGCCGGCCTTGGCGAACAGGTCCTTGCGGTAGAACATCGCCATCGGGCCGGTGTCCTGTGGGATCGCGTAGACCGCGTCCTGCTCGCCGAAGGTGACCTGCTGCCAGGTCCAGTCGACGAACTGCTCGCCCGACTCCATGACGCCCTCGCACCCGGCGATGTTCACCAGTCCGTCCTGGACGCGGAAGTTCGGCAGCGTGTCGTACTCGATCTGGCCGAGGTCGGGGGCCTCCCCCGCCTCGAGCTGGTTGAAGAAGTCCTGATAGGTGCCGGCGTTGCCCGACGGGCCGGTGTTGTAGGTGACCTGGACGTCGGGGTTCGCCTCGTTCCACATCGCGATGGCGTCCTCCATCCCGGGGACCCAGCCGGTGTACGTGAGCTCGACGGGGCCCTCGGACGGTGCGCAGGCGGCGGCCTCGGGCGCGGCGCCCTCGCCGTCCTCGGCCGCGCCGGAGCAGCCGGCGAGGACGGCGGTCCCGGCGAGAGCGACGGCGACGGCGCCCGCGCGGACCTGGGTGTGGCGACTCATGGTGTTCCTCCTTGAACGGGGTGGGTCGTGCTTCCGAGAGCCGGGGGCGTCATGCCTTGACGCCCCCGGCGGCGAGGCCGCCGCGCCAGAAGCGCTGGAGGCCGAGGAAGGCGAGGATCAGCGGCACGATCGCGACGAAGGCCCCCACGACGACGGCCGTGCGCAGCTCCGGCACGGCGTTCGTCTGGGAATTCCACGCGTACAGACCGAGCGTGACGGGGTAGAGCTTGTCGTTCGACAGCATCACCAGGGGCAGGAAGAAGTTGTTCCAGATGGTGACGAACTGGAACAGGAAGATCGTCACGAGCGCCGGCGCCATGAGCCGCACCGAGACGGTGAAGAACGTGCGCACCTCTCCCGAGCCGTCGAGCCGCGCGGCCTCGAGGAGCTCGGCGGGCACGCTGGCCGCGGCGTAGATCCGGGCGAGGTAGACGCCGAACGGGCTCACCAGGCTGGGCAGGAAGACGGACCAGTAGGAGTTGGTGAGGTTGGCGGCGCTGAAGATCAGGAACAGGGGCAGCGCGAGCGCGGTGACCGGCACGAGGACGCCGCCGAGGATGACGTTGAAGAGCGCGTCGCGCCCCCGGAACGCGTACTTGGCGAGCGCGTAGCCGCACATCGACGCGAGCAGCGTGCCCAGGAGCGCGCCGACGCCCGCGTAGAGCACGGCGTTGCCGAGCCACCGCAGGTAGACGCCTCCGTCGTAGGTGAAGACGAACCCAAGGTTCTCCCACAGGTTCCAGTCCGCGAACCACAGCCCTGCGGTCGACGCGATCTGTCCCCGCGACTTGGTGGACGCGACGAACAGCCACCAGATCGGCACCAGGAAGTAGAGGGTGAAGGCGCCCATGACGACGAACGCCACCAGCCGCGACATCGGGTGCTCGCGCACGCCCCGCCGCTCACGGGCCGTGGTCGGGCCGTACCCGTCGGTCCGGGTCAGGATGCTCACGCGAAGGCCCTCCTGTTCGTCAGGCGCAGGAAGACGAACGACAGCGCGAACGTCAGCAGCGCGAGCACCACGGAGAACGCCGCGGCGAGGTTGAAGTTGGGCACCGTCGACGTCGTGTAGACGACGAGGTTCGGCGTGAAGGTCGAGCTGATCGACGTCGTGAACGAGCGGAACACCTGGGGCTCGGTCAGCAGCTGCAGCGTGCCGATGATCGAGAAGACCCCGGTCAGCACCAGGGCCGGCACGACGAGCGGGATCTTGACCGACCAGGCGATGCGGAGCTGTCCGGCGCCGTCGATGCGCGCGGCCTCGTAGATCTCGCCGGGGATGGCCTGCAGCGCCGAGTAGATGATCAGCATGTTGTAGCCGGCGTAGACCCAGGTCACGACGTTCGCGATCGACCACAGGACCGCGCCGCTGCCCAGCAGGTCGACGTTGCCGGTCACGAACGTGAACGGCGAGAGGCCCGGCGAGTAGAGGAAGCCCCACATGATGGCGGCGATGACGCCGGGCACGGCGTACGGGGCGAAGAAGGCGAGGCGGTAGAACCTCTTGCCCTTGACCAGCGGCGAGTCGATCAGCAGCGCGAACAGCAGCGCGAGACCGAGCATGACCGGCACCTGCACGGCGCCGAAGGCCAGCACGCGACCGAGCGACGACCAGAAGGCCTCCGAGGCGAACACCTGCTCGTACTGCGTGAGACCGCCGAACACCTCGGTGGCGGGCCCGAACGTGCCCTCCCGCTCGACCGTGCGGAACGACCGGAACACGGCGTAGCCGATCGGCAGCAGGTAGAAGAGGGCGAACAGGAGGAAGAACGGGACGACGAAGACCGTGATCGCCCCGCCGTGGCGGGATCGTCGCCGCCCGGACGACGCCGCCTCCCGCGTCGTCGGGGCAGCACGCCCCGAGCCGGTCGTGGTGCTCATGCCGGTGCCTCCTCGCTGGGTCGCCGTCGACCCGTCGGCTGCTCCCGGACGACGGCGACACCGCCGGCCGGTACCTCGTGCGCGTCCGCGCGCCGGCCCGTGACCAGGTCGACGCCCGGCGCTCGGGCGACGAAGGCGTCGTCGCCGTGGTTCACGACGAACAGGTAGGACCCCGCGTCGCCGTCGCGGCGCACGACGTCGACGTCGCCGCCCGCCCCGGGCAGGACCGGGCGCACCCCGGCGCCCTCCAGGACGTCGGTCACCAGGGCGTCGCGCCCCCCGGTCCCGAGCCGCGTCGCGACGTACCACGCGGCGCCGCGGCCGTGCTCGTGCCGGGTCACCGCGGCACCGCCCGCGACGGGTCCGTCCGTGAACCGGGCCCGCACGGTCGCGCCTCGTGGCTCGAGCCGCTCCGTCCACACCCGGCCGACGCCGCCGTCGTCGAGCGCGACGCTCTCGCCGTCGTCGAGCGGGAAGAACTCGTCGGACCGCGCGCCGAGCACCTCGCGGAACGCGCCGGGATAGCCGCCGAGGCGGACGTGGTCGTTCTCGTCGACGATCCCGGAGAAGTACGTGACGAGGAGATGCCCGCCGCCGACGACGAACCGTTCGACGCTGCGCGCCGCCTCGTCCGAGACGAGGTACAGGGTGGGCACGACGACGAGCCGATACCCGGAGAGGTCGGTGTCCGGGGATACGACGTCCACCCCGACGCCGGCGCGCCGCAGCGCGGCGTGCATGGCGTGGACCTCGTCGAGGTAGCGGACGTCCTGCGTGGGATGGCCGCCGGCGTCGACCGCCCACCACGCCTGCCAGTCGAAGACCACGGCGACGTCGCTGGTCGGCCTCGTGCCCACGACCTCGTCCAACGCGTCCAGCAGGGCGCCGAGGCGGAGCGTCGCCCGCCACTGCTCCGAGTCCGTCCCCGCGTGCGGGAGCAGGGCCGAGTGGAACCGCTCGGCGCCCGCGCGCGAGGCGCGCCACTGGAAGAAGCACACGGCGTCGGCGCCGCGGGCGACGTGCGTGAGCACCATGCGCTCGAGCTCGCCGGGCGCCTTCGCCAGGTTGCGCGGCTGCCAGTTCACCGCGCCGTGCGAGGCCTCCATGAGCATCCACGGGGCGCCGCCCGCGAGGCCACGGGTGGCGTCGGCGGCGAACGCGAGCTCTGCCCAGGGGTCGTCCAGCCGGTGGTCGAGGTAGTGGTCGTTCGCGACGACGTCCATGTCCGGCGCCCACGACCAGTAGTCCTGGGTGTCGATGTGCGCGGTGACCATGAAGTTCGTCGTGACCGGCGTCGTCGTCGACGCACGCAGGACCTGCGCCTCGGCGCGGTACCACTCGAGCAGCTCGTCGGAGCTGAAGCGGCGGAAGTCCAGCAGCTGCGTCGGGTTCTCGGCCGAGGCCGTCAGGCGGGGCGGGAGCACCTCGTCGAACGAGCCGTACCGCTGGCTCCAGAAGCTCGTGCCCCACGCGGCGTTGAGCGCGTCGGCCGTGCCGTAGCGCCGCTCGAGCCAGCGGCGAAAGGCGCTCGCGGACTCGTCGCAGTAGCACAGCGCGTTGTGGCAGCCCAGCTCGTTGGACACGTGCCACAGCGCGAGCGCGGGATGGTCGCCGTACCGCTCGGCCGTCGCGCGGACCAGCCGCAGGGCGTGCTCCCGCACCACCGGGGAGCTGGGGCACCACGCCTGGCGCCCGCCCGGGCTCACGGTCTCCCCCTCGCGCGTCACCGGCAGCACCTCCGGGTGTGCGGTGGTGAGCCACGGCGGCGGCGTGGAGGTCCCCGTGCCCAGGTTCACCGCGATGCCGTGCTCGTGGAGCAGGTCCATGACCGAGTCGAGCTCCTCGAAGGAGTACACCCCGGGCGAGCGCTCGATCTCGGCCCACCCGAACACGTTCACGGCGACGAGGTCGACGCCGGCCTCGCGCATCAGGCGGGCATCCTGCGCCCAGGTCTCCCGCGGCCACTGCTCGGGGTTGTAGTCGCCTCCGAACGCGATCCCCCGGTGCGGGAGGGGAAGGCGTCCTCGGCGTGCCGGTTCGTCCACGTCGACGGTGATCCTCATCCTCGAAGGTCTATGTGTGCACGTGCACACAGCGGGGAACAGTACACGCGTCCCGGCATTCTGTACACGTGCACACACGAGGTCCTGGGCGGATACCCTGAGCGCATGACCTCCCCACGCCGCGTCCGGGCGACCGTCCACGACGTCGCGGCCCGGGCCGGGGTGTCCCGGGGCACGGTCTCCCGCGTCCTCAACGGCGTCGGGTACGTGTCGGCCGAGGCACGCGTCCGGATCGAGGCCGCCGTCGCCGAGGTCGGATACGTGCGCAACAACGCCGCGCGCAACCTGGTGATGCGCAAGACCTGGGCGATCGGTTTCGTCGTGCACGAGCCGCACCAGCTCTTCCTCGAAGACCCGAACATCGGCGCGATCCTGCTCGGCACCAACGCCGTCGTCGCGGAGGCGGACCACCAGCTCGTGGTGCTCGTCGTCGACTCGGAGAGCGACGCCGCCCGCGTCTCGAGCTACCTGCGCGGCGGCTTCGTCGACGGCGCCGTCCTGGTCTCGGCACGTTCGCACGACGCGGTGGCCGACGCCGTCGAGGAGGTCCGCCTGCCGGCTGCCTTCGTCGGCCACCCCGAGGGCCGGCCGAGCGTTCCCTTCGTGGGCATCGACAACCGCACCGCCGCACGGACGCTCACCCAGCGGCTCCTCGGCACCGGGCGCCGGCGCGTCGGCATGCTCGCGAGCGCCCTGGACCGCGACTCCGGTGCCGACCGCCTCGAGGGGTTCAAGGACGCGCTCGGCGCCCGGTTCGACGAGCGGCTGGTCGTGGCCGACCCGCTGTACTCCTACCGGGCCGGCGTCGACGGCATGGCCGAGCTCCTGCGCCGCGAACCCGGCGTCGACGGCGTCTTCGCGGCGTCAGACGCCGTCGCCGCAGGCGCACTGGAGACCCTGCGCTCGTCGGGTCGCGCGGTGCCCGACGACGTGGGCCTCGTCGGCTTCGACGACAGCGCCTGGGCGCTCCGTTGCCACCCGGCGCTGTCCACCGTGCGCCAGCCCGCCGCAGACATGGGCCGGGCGGCCGCCACGCTCGTGCTCAAGCAGCTCTCCGACCGCACGGACGTCACCAGCGTCACGCTGCCCACCGAGATCGTCTGGCGCGACTCCGCCTGACCGCGGCACGGCGGCCCGCGGAGCGGCGGCACACAGCGCGAGAAGTGGTACGGACCAAATCGCTCGTCGGTCTTGACGGGGTGCAGATGCGCGGCTAACTTCCTCGCTATTGGTACGGACCACTTGCCTCGCCCGAGGCGTCAACGTCGACCCAGGAGTGACATGACCCCCACTCGTCGCCGCCGCGCGACACTCCCCGCGATCGCGCTCCTCGCGCTCTCGCTCACCGCGTGCGGCCTGAGCGGCAGCGCGACCTCCCCCGAACCGGACGCCGCGAGCGACCAGCCCGCCGAGGTCACCGGGAAGATCACCTTCTCGACGCTGCAGCTCAAGCCGACCTTCACCGAGTACATCGAGGGAGTCATCGACGACTTCGAGGCCGAGCACCCGGGCACCGAGGTCGAGTGGATCGACGTCCCGTTCGAGGGCGCCCAGGAGAAGATCGCCGCCGACGCGGCCGCCGGGACCCTCCCCGACGTCATCAACCTCAACCCGAACTTCGCGCAGCCGCTCGAGGCCGAGGGGATCTTCCTCGACCTCGAGCAGGAGGTCCCCGACCTGCGCGACGCGTACGTGCCGGGCGCCTGGGACACCTTCCAGGTGCCCGAGCAGGAGGGCTCCTTCGGCTTCCCGTGGTACCTGACCTCCGAGGTCACCATGTACAACACGGCGATGTTCGAGCAGGCCGGGCTCGACCCCGAGACGCCGCCCGCGACGTTCGACGAGCTCTACGCCGCGGCCGAGCAGATCGCCTCGACGTCGGACGGCAAGGTGTGGGGCATGCACCCGGCGCTCGAGAACCGGTTCCTGCTCGACCTCGCCAAGGAGGGCGTGCCGCTGCTGTCCGAGGACGGCACCGAGTGGGTCTTCAACACGCCCGAGGCCGTGGCCCACGTCGAGCGGCTCACCAAGGCCTACCAGGACGGCGTCTTCCCGCCCGACTCCCTCACCGAGGACCACACCAAGGAGACCGAGGCCTACCAGGCCGGCCGCGTCGCCCTGTTCCCGTCCGGTCCCAACTTCCTCACCATCGTCGAGGAGAACGCGCCGGACATCGCCAAGGCGACCGGCGTCGGCCCGCAGATCACCGGCGCGTCCGACGCCGCGAACATGTCCGTCATGGGCCTGCTCGTGCCGAAGACCACCGAGAACAAGGCCACGGCCCTCGCGTTCGCCGAGTTCATGACGAACGCCGAGAACCAGCTCGAGTTCTCCAAGATCGTCACGATCTTCCCGTCGGTGACCGAGGCGCTGCAGGACCCGTACTTCACCGACGACTCCGACGGCACCGTCGAGTCCCACGCGCGACGCCTCTCGGCCGAGCAGCTCGAGAACGCCCGCAACCTGCTGCCCGTGCAGTACGACGACCGGGTCAAGGCCGCCGTCGTCGGCAAGGTCCAGCTCGCGATGAAGGGCGAGCTGAGCGCCCAGGAGGCCATGGACCAGGCCGTCGCCGAGGCCAACGCCATCACCGGCCGATGACCGTCGCCGGGGCGGTCGGGCGCACGCCCGTCCGCCCCGGCCGCCCGAAGGACGAAGATCCCGTGACCCGTCGTCTCCGACTCACCCCCTGGCTGTTCCTCGCTCCCGCGCTGATCGTCGCCGTCGTCTTCCACGTCTGGCCGTTCCTCAACACCGTCGTGCTGTCGTTCACCGACGCGCGCGCCCTCGGCGGCGGGACCTTCGTCGGCGGCGACAACTACGTGCGGCTCGCGCAGGACCCGAGCTTCTGGCTCGCGACCCGCAACACCCTCGTGTACGTGGCGGTCGTCGTGCCGCTCCTGGTGCTGCTGCCCCTGCTGCTCGCGGTGCTGGTCCAGCCGCAGATCCGCGCCATGGGGTTCTTCCGCTCGGTCTACTACTCCCCCGTCGTCGCGTCGATGGTCGTCGTCGGACTCATCTGGACGTGGATGCTCGCGAGCGACGGCGTGGTGAACCAGGTGCTCGAGGCGATGCGCGTCATCGACGGCCCGCTGCCGTTCCTCACCGACTCGACGCTCCTGCTCGTCAGCTGCATGCTCGTCACCGTCTGGAAGGGTCTGGGCTACTACATGGTCGTCTACCTGGCCGCCCTGGGGAACGTCTCGAAGGAGTATCACGAGGCGGCCCAGGTCGACGGCGCAAGCCCCGCCCGCCGGTTCTGGTCGGTCACCGTCCCCGGCGTCCGGGCCACGATGTTCCTCGTCGGCCTGCTGTCCGCCATCGCCGCGATGAAGGTCTTCGCCGAGGTCTACGTCATGAGCTACGGGAGCGCCGGTCCGGGCGGCCAGGCGCGGACGCTGGTCTACACCATCCGCGAGGTCGGGCTCGGGCTCGGCGGCGAGATCGGCTACGCCTCGGCGATGAGCCTCGCGCTGTTCGTCCTCACCATCGGGTTCTCCGCGGGCTACCTGCGGGCGCAGCGGGCGGAGGCGCGATGACCACCACCCTCGTGCCCGACCGCACCACCCGACCGGCGCCGCAGAGCCTGCGACCCGACCGCTCGAAGCACACCCGCGCGGGGCTCGTGCTGCGGTACACCCTGCTCGCCCTGATGCTCGTTCTCCTCGTCGGGCCCTTCCTGTGGCAGCTCTCGACGTCCCTCAAGGGCGCCGGCGAGTCCATCTACTCCGCCTCGCCGGTCCCGAGCCAGCCGACCCTCGACAACTACCGCACGGTCGCCGAGACCATCCCCGTGTTCCGGTACGTCGGGAACTCCCTCCTGGTGGCGTCCGCGTCCGCGGTGCTCAACGTCGTGCTCGGATCGATGGCGGGGTACGCCCTCGCCCGGCTGCCGTTCCGGGGCCGCGCCGCGGCCGATCTGACGTTCCTCGCGACGATCGTCATCCCGTTCGAGGTCATCATGGTGTCGGTCTTCCTCACCATGCGCTCGATCGGTCTCGTCGACTCGCTCGCCGGCGTCGTCCTCCCTGCCGCCGCGTCGGGCCTGTCGATCGTGCTGATGCGGACCGCCTTCCTCGGCCTGCCCCGGGAGACGGAGGAGGCGGCGAAGCTCGACGGCGCAAACGCCTGGCAGCGGTACCGCCACATCGCGATGCCGTCCGTCAAGGGGACCCTCACCGTGGTGGCCATCTTCGCGTTCGTCTTCGCGTGGGACGACTTCCTGTGGCCGCTCGTCATCCTCAAGAACCCCGACAACTACACCTTGACCGTCGGGATCCAGTACCTGTCCGGCACGTTCAGCGCCAACCAGCGCGTCATCGCCGCCGGCACCATGATCGCGGTGATCCCCCTGCTGGCGCTCTTCTTCTCCCTGCAGCGCTGGTTCTTCCGGGGCGTCGGCGAAGGAGGCATCAAGGGATGACGACCGAGACCCACGAACCGAAGTACGAGGCGCTGCGGGCACAGCTCGAGGCGGACATCCGCACCGGCCTGCGGCCCCACGACCCGCTGCCGTCGGAGCGCAAGCTCATGGCCACCTACGAGGTCTCGCGCATGACGGTGCGCCAGGCGCTGCGCCTGCTCGCCGAGGAGGGCCTCGTCTACCGGGTGCAGGGCTCGGGCACGTTCGTGTCCGACCCGACGATGATCAGCAAGTCCCTCACCCTCACATCGTTCAGCGAGGACATCGCGTCCCGCGGGATGCGGCCCGGATCACGCTCGCAGCACGTGGAGCGGATCGAGGCCGAGGCGGAGGTCGCCCAGGACCTGGGGCTGTCCCCCGGCGCGCCGGTGGTGCACGTCGAGCGGGTGCGCACCGCCGACGGCTCCCCGATGTGCATCGAGAACGTGTGGGTCCCGGCCGACCTGCTCCCGACCGACTTCGGCAGCGAGGCCGTGCCGAGCCTGTACGCGACGTTCGAGTCGCTCGGTCACGTGCCCGACGTCGCGGAGCAGACGATCCGCGCGACGGTGGTGGACGCCGCCCAGGCCGCGCTGCTCGACGTCGCGCCGCACTCGCCGGCGTTCATGGTCTCCCGCGTCACCTACACCGCAGACGCCCGCCCCCTGGAGCGCGGTCGCAGCATCTACCGCGCCGACCGGTACGACTTCCGCGTCTCCGTCCAGCGACGGAGGCGCCCGTGAGCGCCCCGCCCGCGGCCGCCGTCGGGCTCGACATCGGCGGGACGAAGATGTGCGCGGTGGCGGTGACGGCAGCCGGCACCGTGCTCGCGTCGCGCGAGGTGCCGACGCCCGCGTCCCAGGGTCCCGACGCGATCCTCGACGCCGGGGCCGCGCTGGTGCGCGGGGTCGTCGGCATGGTCGCCGCGATCTCCGGCACCACGGGGCCGGTACGTCGGCTGGGCGTCGGCACGGCCGGGGTGGTCGACCGCCGCACCGGGACCATCGTCGCGGCCACGTCGGCGCTCCCCGGGTGGGCGGGCACGGCCGTCCGGGCCGAGCTCGCCCACAGGCTCGGTGGCATCCCGGTCACCCTGGTGAACGACGTGCACGCCGTGGCGCTCGCCGAGGGCCTGTGGGGTGCCGCCGCCGGCGCTCGGGGCTACCTCACCGTGACGGTCGGCACCGGCGTCGGGGGCGCGGTGGTCGTGGACGGCTCCGTCGTGGTGGGCCGGCGTCATCTCGCCGGTCACGTCGGCCACGTCAGCGTCCCGGAGGCCGTCGGCGAGCCCTGCCCGTGCGGACGCAGCGGCCACCTCGAGGCCGTGGCCTCCGGCCCGGCCATGGTCGCGGCCTACCGGGGGCTCGGCGGCCAGGCCCGCACGGGGCACGACCTCGCCCGGGCCGTCGCGCGCGGCGACGACCGGGCCCGGCAGGTCGTGCGGCACGCCGGCGCCGCGCTGGGAACGGCGCTCGGGTCGCTGGCCGCGGCTCTGGACCCGGAGGTCGTGGTGGTCGGCGGAGGCGCGCTCGACATCGGCGACGACCTGCTCGACGCCGCCCGCGCCTCGCTCGCCGTGTCGGCACTGCCTGGGCTGGCCGGCCTACCGGTCCTGCGTGCCACCGTCCGGGACGCGGGCGCCGTCGGCGCCGCGTCGCTGGTCCTCGAGCCCGCCGGGTCCTCGTCCGGCCACGCCACGGGGGTGCCGTGCTCCGCCTGACCCTCCTGCCCCTGGACGACCGGCCCGTCAGCCGGCGCCTTCCCGTCCAGCTCGCGCAGGTCGCGGGTGCGACCGTCGAGTCCCCGCCGCCCGCGTTGCTCCCCCGCCTCCGCCGGGCGCCCGACGTGACGGCCCTGTCCACGTGGTTCGCCGCCTCCCGCGAGCGCGCCGACGCGAGCGTCGTCAGCCTGGACGCCCTCGGGTTCGGTTCGCTCATCGCGTCCCGCACAGGAACGCAGCGGGTCGACGAGGTGCTCGCCTCCTGGGCGCCCGTCGCCCGCCCGGGCCCGCCCGTGCACGCGGCGATCGTCGTCCCGCGTACCCCGGACAGCGCCGACGCCACCGAGGAGCCTCCCTACTGGGACCCGCACGGTCCCGCGCTGCACCGGCTGTCCGCCGAGCTGAGCGACCGGGAGCCCGACCTGGCCGGCGCTCGCGCACGGGTCGCGGCGAACGTCCCGGCCGACGTCGTCGCGGACTGGGTCGGACGACGGTTGCGTCAGCACGCGCTGGCCCTCGCCGCGCTCGACCTCCACCGTCGCGACCTGCTGACGACGCTGGTCGTCGGGGTCGACGACGCCGCCGAGCGGTCCCTGTCCGCGGCCGCGCAGCACGACCTCGCTCGATGGGTGCAGGTCCTCGGCACCGGCGACCGTGCGCTCGTGCACCCCGGCGCGGACGAGACGGGCGCGGTGCTCGTGGCCCGCGCCGTCCTCGCCGCCTCGGACGCCGCGCCGCCGCGCGTCGTGCTTCGATGCGCCGTCGCGGGTGGGCTCGACCGTGTCGCGCCGTACGAGACGGGGCCTGTGCGGCACACCGCCGTCCGCCAGCTCGAGGCCGCGGGCGCGGTCGTCGTCCACGCCGGACCGTCCGACGCCGGGCCGTCCGACGCCGGTTCGTCCGACGTCGACTGTCATGTCGTCGTGCACGCGCCGGCGGTAGGGCCGTCGCGCGGCGACTGGGCCGTCACGCCCCCCGACGTGCTCGACCACGAGGCGGCAGCCGCGACCGCCCGCATTGTTGCCCGCCTGGTCTCGGCGGGACACCGGGTCGCCGTCGCCGACGTCGCGCACCCCAACGGGGCGGACCCCGCGCTCGTGGCCGCGCTCGCCGCCGTCGACGCCTGGCCGCACCTGGCGGGCTACGCCGCATGGAACACGGCGGGCAACACGCTCGGGACCGTCGCAGCCCAGGTCGTCGTCACGACCCTCGCGCAGCGGGCGGGGACGTTCGACGCTGCTGCACACCGGCGCATGCTCGCGCACCGCGTCGCGGAGGACGCCGGCTGGATGAGCCGCGTGCGGGCCCAGGTGCGGGCCGAGCTCGGCTCCGACCCCTCCCGGCACGACGTGGTGCACCCGACCCCCGACCAGCGATCCGCATGGGAGGCGCGGCTCACGTCCGTGCTCGCCGCCACGCGCGGCCTCGAGGACCTGCACGTCGCCCCCGGCAGCCTGGCGCTGCCGTGGGACCGCACGTTCGAGATCGACATGGACGTGGAGGCGGCGCCGTGACCGCACCAGTCACCGCGCCCCTGGCCGGCCTGCGCCTCGCCGTCATCGGCGGCGGCCTGGGCGGCATCGCCGCGACCCTCGCCGCCGCCGACGCGGGCGCCACCGTGACGCTCGCCGCGGCCGAGCCCGTGCTCGGCGGGCAGGTCACGGCCCAGGCCACCAGCCCGCTCGACGAGCACCCGCTCATCGAGTCCACGGGCGCCCCCGGCAGCTACCACGAGTTCCGGCGCCGGGTCCGCGAGCGCCTCGGCGGGCGCACCAACCCCGGCGGCGGCTGGGTCTCGCGGCTGTGCTTCGAGCCCGACGTCGGGCGCCGGGTGCTGGACGACATGCTCGCGGCGCACGTGGCGGCCGGTCGGGTGCGCGTGCTGCTGGACCGCGAGCCGGTCGCGGCACGCACGGGCATTGACGCCGCCGGACGGCACGTGATCGAGGCGCTCGAGCTCGCCGGTCCGGGAGGTGTCCGGGAGGTCGTCGCGGCGGACACGTTCGTCGACGCCACCGAGCTGGGCGACCTGCTGCCGCTCGCTGGCGCCGACTGGGTGATCGGGTCCGAGGGCTCGGACGCCTTCGGGGAGCCGCACGCCCTGCCCGGCGGGCCGGACCCGCGCGCCGAGCAGTCGTGCACCTGGGTCGCCGGGCTCCGCCTCGACGACGTCGCCGGGCCGGTCGGTCCCGCCCCGCACGGGTACGCCGGGCACGTGACCGGTCAGCCGTTCGGGCTGGACATCGCCGGATGGGACGGCGGCGTCCACCGCTACGCGATGTTCCGCGACTCCGTGTCCGGCAACCCGCCGTTCTGGACCTACCGCCGGGTGCGGGACGCCGCGCAGCTCGGCGGCCGCGACGCCGTCGTCCTCAACTGGGCCGGGAACGACTACGCGACGACCGGGCTGGTCGCCGACCGCGAGCGCACGATGCGCGGCGCGCGCGAGCTCACGCTCGCCTTCGTCCACTGGCTGCGCACCGAGGCCCCGCGCGACGATGGCGGGCGCGGGTACCCCGAGGTCGCGCTCGCCCCGGAGATCACCGGCACGCCCGACGGCCTGGCCCTCGCCCCGTACGTGCGCGAGTCCCGCCGTCTCGCGTCGAGCGACCCGGTGACCGAGCACGACATCGCCGCCCGGGACGGCGTCGAGCGCGCGGTCGGGATGCGGGACTCCCTGGGGACGGCGTGGTACCACGCCGACCTGCACCCCCGGGTCGGCCATCCGTCGAGCGTGTACGCGCCCACGGCGCCGTTCCAGGTGCCTGCGCGAGCCCTGGTGCCGGACGTCGGCCGGGGGCCGGTCAACCTGATCGCCGGGGCCAAGAACCTCGCGGCCACACAGGTCGCGGCCGCCGCCTACCGGGTTCACCCGGGCGAGTGGTCCGTCGGGGAGGCGGCGGGCGTCCTCGCCGTCGAGGCGCACGCAGCGGCGATCGCCCCCGCCGGCGCAGCCTCGTCCCCGGGTGCGGTGCGCCGAGCCCAGGAGCGGCTGCTCGCACGCGGCACACCGCTCGTGTGGGCGCGCGACCTGCCCACCGACCACCCCGCGTTCAGGGCCGCGACCCGCGCCGTCCTCGCCGGCGGAACCACCGGCGAACGGGCCAGGAGCCTCGACCTGCGCCCCGACGACACGCTCGTTGCCGCCGAGCGAGGCGCCCTGGCCCGGGCGTTCCGCCTCGTCTCGCCCCCGGAGGGGCGCACGTGGGGCGAGGCCGCCCGAGCTGCCCTGGCCGCGTCACCCCATCCCGGCCCTTCGCCCACCCCCGTTGCTAGCGCCCACCAGCACCACCGTCAGGAGACCAGATGACGACGGCCCTACCCTCCGCCTCGCGCGACGTGATCGGCGCCCTGCGGGGCCGGCTCGTCGTGTCCTGCCAGGCGCGCGAGGGCGAGCCCCTGCACGGTCCGGTGCACATGCGGGCCATGGCGCTGTCCGCCCTCGCGGGCGGCGCGGCGGGGCTGCGCCTCGAGGGCCCGGACGACATCGCGGCCGTCCGGGCCGTGACGGACGTCCCGGTGATCGGCCTGTGGAAGGTCGGCGGCTCCGCCGTCTACATCACGCCCACGATGGCGGCGGTGCACGCCGTCGCGGACGCCGGCGCCGACATCGTGGCCGTCGACGCGACGGGCCGCGCCCGACCTGACGGGAGCACGCTGGCCGACGTCGTCCTCGCGGTGCACGAGAGCTACGAACGTCTCGTCATGGCGGACGTGGCGACCGTCGAGCAGGGCCTCGCCGCCCAGGCGGCGGGAGTCGACCTCGTGGGGTCGACGCTCTCGGGCTACACGGGCGCCGGCCCGGTGCCCCTGGGCCCCGACCTGGACCTCGTCGCGGGGCTCGCCGCCGCGCTGACGGTGCCGGTGGTCGCGGAGGGGCGGATCTCCTCGCCCTCCGAGGCGGCCGAGGCGCTGCGCCGTGGCGCGACGACCGTCGTCGTGGGCGGGGCGATCACCCGCCCGGCGTCGATCACCGCCCGGTTCGCGGGCGCGCTCGATGCCGTCCGCGCGTCTCGTCCCGGCGCCGAGCCGGAGGTCGCGCGATGACCGCGTGTCACGTCGTCTCGCACGTCCACTGGGACCGCGAGTGGTACCGGCCCTTCGAGGGATTCCGCTCGCGGCTGCTCGAGCTCGTCGAGCGCATCTGCGACGATCTCGACTCCGGGCGGCTCGAGTCCTTCCACCTCGACGGCCAGACGGTCACGCTCGACGACGTCTCGGCCCTGCGGCCCGACCTGGCCGACCGCGTCCGAAAGCTCGCCGCGGACGGGCGGCTGACGATCGGCCCGTGGCACGTCCTGGCGGACAACCAGCTCGTCTCCGCGGAGAACCTCGTGCGCAACCTGCACCTCGCGCGCCGCACGGCGGGCGACCTGCTCAGCGACATCGGCTACTCCCCCGACGCCTTCGGCCACCCGGCCGACCTGCCGCGCATCCTCAACGGCTTCGGCATCGACACCGCCCTCGTGTGGCGCGGCGCCCCGCCCGAGCACGCCCGCTTCCGATGGCGAGGCCCGGACGGCTCCGAGGTCTTCACCGTCAACCAGGCGTACCACCAGGCGGAGGTGCTGTGGCCCGCCGACCCCGACGCGGCACGAGACGCCTTGGAGAGCTTCGTCGCGCGGGAGACCGAGCGCGCGCCCGCCGGGCCGCTGCTCCTGCTCAACGGTGGGGACCACCTGCTGCCGAAGGCGCCGGCGGACCGCGCCGAGGCGATCGACGCCGTCGTCGAGGCGACCGGGGTCGCGGTGGGCGCCTCCACGCTGCCGGAGTTCTTCGCGGCCGCCAGGGTCGCGGCGACGGGCACGGCGCTGCCCGTGGTCGACGGCGAGCTGCGGTACCTGGGCGACCGGCTCACCTTCCTGCTGCCGGGCACGCTGTCGGCGCGCGCGTACGTCAAGGCCCTCAACGACCGGGCGCAAGCACTCCTGGAACGGTTCGTCGAGCCCGCCGTCGCGGTCGCGGCGGCCAGCGGCCGGGCCCCCGCGAACGCCGGCGAGACCCTCGCCCACGCCTGGGACCTGCTGGTGAAGAACGCCCCGCACGACTCGATCTGCGGCTGCTCCGTCGACGAGGTGCACCGCGAGACCACCGTCCGGGCGGAGCGGGTGCTGGAGGCCGGCGACCAGCTGCTGCGCCGGGCCGCGCTGTCCGACGGGCTCGACGTCCGCGGGCGCGGCAAGCCCGCCGCCGACACCGTGAACCTGCTCGTGCGGTCCGGCGACGGCGACACGGGCGGCGGCCCGGTCGTGGTCGTGGTCGTCACGGCGCCCGGCCGGTACGTCGTCGCCCTGCGGGACCCCGACGGGAACGAGGTGCCCGTCGAGGCGGAGCACCTCGGCGACGACCAGTGGTTCGAGGCCGACCTGGACCTGCTCCCCGACACCCTGCGCGGCGCGCGGCACCGCCTCGCGTTCCGCGCGGACTCCATTCCTGCCTTTGGCTGGGCCGTGTACACGGCGCTGCTCGGCGACGCCCCGGTGTGCGAGCCCGCGCGCGAGGAGCGCCGGGACGCCGAGGTGGACGGGGTGCGGATCGTCGTGGACGACGACGCCTCCGTGACCCTCCACGGCCGCGACGGGCGAGTGCGGCGCGGGCTCGGCCGGCTGGTCGACGGCGGCGACCGCGGGGACAGCTACACCTACGACCCGCCGCGCGACGACGCGCTAGTGAGCCCTGCCGTCCGGACCGTCACGGCTGTCGCCTCCACGGTGCGCTCCCGGCTGGTCGTGGACGCCGCGATGGCGCTCCCGGCAGGGCTCGGCGACGACCGCGACTCGCGCTCCGCGACGACCGTCGACACGCCGGTGCGCGTCATCGTCGAGCGCTGGGCGGGCGACCCCGTGCTGCGCTGGACCATCGAGGTCGACAACGCCGCCGACGACCACCGGCTCCGCTTCCACGTCCCCGTGGCGGGCCGTCCGAGCACCTGGCGCGCGGACACCCACTGGTCGGTGCAGCAGCGGGACTTCGGCCCCGTCGTCGGCGCCCTGCCCACCGGGCCCGGGCTCGAGGCCGCGATCGGCACGTCACCCGCCCACACGTTCGCCGCGGCGGGCGAGGGCGAGGACGCCGTCGCCGTCCTCCTCGACGCCCTGCCCGAGGTGCAGGGCCTCGACGCCGGCGCTGCTGGCGGCGTCCACGAGATCGCCGTGACGCTCCTGCGCGCCGTCGGCTGGCTCTCGCGCTTCGACCTGCGCACCCGCACGACCGGCGCCGGGCCGGCGTTCGAGGTGCCCGAGGGGCAGTGCCACGGCACGCGCCGCGTGCGGCTCGGCGTGCTCGTCGGCGACGACGTGGCCGGCAACGACGCGGACGGCGACCCGGCCTCTCGGGACGGGTTCGGGCTCGCCCGCACGGCCGCCGCGCACCACGTGCCGCTGCGGGCGGAGCAGCTGCGCACGCCGGCGCCGGCCCGACGATCCGCGGCGGACGCTGCGCCGGTCGTGCGCGGGGCCCTCGTCTCCGCGCTCAAGCCGGCGGAGTCCGGCGCGGGGGTGGTCGTGCGCGTCGTCAACCCGACCGGCGAGGCGCGGGTCGCCGACGTTCGCCTGCCCGGCTGGGCCGGCGCGGTGACCGAGGTGCGGCTCGACGAGACCCCGACGGGGACCTCGACCGAGCCCCTGGCCCAGCGCACCGCCCACGGCACCGACGGCGGCCCGCGACTCGAGCTGCCGCTCGGGCCGTACGCCGTGCGCACGCTGCACCTGGCCCCGACCCCGAGAGCCGACGAGCGCTGAGCGGTGCCCGCACGGCGCGGGCGCCGCCGCCGGTGGGGCACTCGGTCCCGCCGCTACCCGAAGTCACGAGGAAAGGATCGACGATGATCGGATTCCGACGACGCACCGGCCGGGCGGCCGCGGCGCTCGCCTGCGGCCTGCTGGTCGGCGCGGGCCTGGCGGCCAGCCCCGCGGGCGCGGTCGACGAGGGCGGCGTGCCCGAGGTCGGCGACATGCTGGTCGCGGCGGGCGGCGAGGAGCTCGCCGTCGCGGCCGTGGACCCGCCCAGCCGCACGTCGGGAACCGTCGCGGTGTACACGCCCGCGTTCGGCGCGACCACCCGCACCAACGCGTTCGGCGGCGAGGCCGTCCTGGTCCCCGCCGAGGAGGCCGGGGCCTGGGAGGTCGCGAGCGTCTGCACCGCGCTCGCCGCGTGCGCCGACGCCTCCTTGGCGCCGGGCGACAACGCCATCCCCGACGACGGGCTCGTGCTGTCCGTCTCTCCGGGCGGCACGCCCGACGCACGGGCGTTCCTGCGCGACCGCCTCGCCGCCGGGGACGTCGTGGAGTTCCGCGAGGTCGTCTCGCGCACCGCCACGACCACCCTCGACGCCGTCGACCCGACCGTCGCGAGCAACCCGCCCGGCGTCGACCCGGGCAGCGGCGAGTGCTACCCCGGCTGCCGCGGCGCCGAGCAGCTCGTGCAGTACACCGCGGCCTCCGGGCGCGCGACGACCGGCACCAACGACTTCGGGTTCGAGGTGACCGTCGCGGACGGCATCGTCGTCGAGGCCGGCGGCAACGACCGCGAGATCCCCACGGACGGCTTCGTGCTGTCCGGGCACGGCTCGCGCGGCACGTGGCTGCAGGCCAACGCGCCCGTGGGCGCGCACGTCGAGGTCGACGGCTCCACCGTCGTCGCGACCGTGGACGAGCGCGCGGCGATCTACGGCGCCGAGCAGGGCCTCGCCGCGGCGCGCACCGCCGTCGCCGGCGCCCGCGACGCGTGCCTCGCGTTCCCGCAGGACGAGGCGGACGCCGCGCTCGCCGAGTCGCAGACCGCGCTCGCGGACGCCCAGGCGGCCGCCGCGGCCGACAACGCCGCCGGGGCGACGGACCTGGCCCGGCGCGCGGCCGACGCCGCCTCCCTCGCCGGGTACCGCGCCGCCGAGTCGCGGCCGGCCGAGGGCCGCCCCGTGTGGGTGCGTCCGGAGGAGACCACGCCCGGGCAGATCCGTGCCACGCTCGACCGCATCGACGCCGCCGGCTTCAACGTCGTGTTCCTCGAGACGTTCTTCCAGGGCACCACGATCTACCCGTCGCAGGTGGCTGAGGAGGCCGGGATCGCCGCGCAGCGCCCGGAGATGGTCGGGTTCGACCCGCTCGCGGTGTGGCTCGACGAGGCGCACGTCCGCGGCATCGAGGTGCACCCGTGGATCCACACGTTCTTCGTCGGGTCGGAGGGAGCCACCGGCGGCCCGGGCCCGATCCTGGACGTGCACCCGGAGTGGGCCGCCGTCGAGCGGGAGGACGTCGGCGCCGAGGGACCCATGCCGTCCTCGCAGGAGGTCGGCTACTACTTCGTCGACCCCGCGATCCCGGAGGCGCGCGCGTACGTCGCCGCGGTGCTCGAGGAGCTCGTCACCGGCTACGGCGTCGACGGGCTGCACCTCGACTACATCCGCTACCCCGTCTCGCAGCCGTGGGAGACCGCCGGCTACTCGTACAGCGACTTCTCGCGCGAGGCTTTCGAGGCCGAGGCCGGCCTCGACCCGTACACGCTGACGCCGTCCGACCCGCAGTGGGAGACCTGGACGGCGTGGCGCGAGCGCAACGTCACCTCCTTCGTCGCCGAGATCCGCGCCATGCAGCGCGAGGTCGCGCCGGACGTCCCCCTGTCAGCGGCCGTCTTCCCGGACCCGAGCGACGGCCTGGCGAAGAAGTTCCAAAACTGGGGCGACTGGGTCGACAAGGGCTACGTCGACGTCCTCACCGGCATGTCCTTTGGCACGTCGGCCACCTCGGTGGCCGCCGACACCGTCGCGATGCGCGAGCGCGTCGGGGAGGGCAACCTCTTGTACACCGCCACGTACGGGCCGTTCCGGGGCTCCACCCCACGCACGATGCTCGACCAGGTGGCAGCGGTCGCCGACGCAGGGTCGGACGGCGAGGCGCTGTTCGCCTACAACCAGCTCACCGACGCCCAGGCCGACGCGCTGGCCGAAGGCCCGTTCCGCGAGCACGCCGTCGTGCCACACGCCGACCGGGTTGCCGCCGCCCGCGTGGGCCTCGACGACCTGCGCGCCGACCTGCGCGCCGCCCACGGCGAGTGCGTGGCCATCGGGCCCGCCGTCGCCGCACGGGTCCAGCTCGGGATCGCCGATCGTGCTCTGCAGCACGACCGCCCCGGAGCGGCGCTGAAGGCCGTCCGAATGGCGTCGAGCACCGTGGAGCGCGGCGTCCTCGACGGCGCCGGCCCGGAGCTGTTCGCGGCCCGAACGCAGCGTGATCTGGCCATGTACGAGCGGTGGCTCGAACAGGTGCGCGCCGGACGTTAGTGCCGCTGGGCCGGGTGCCGGTCGATCCACGAACCGGCACCCGGCCCATCGTCGTCGCCCAACGGCCCGCGGAGTCCGCCGTCAGCCCTTGACCGCCCCGGCGCTGGAGTTCATGATCCGCCGCTGGAAGACGAAGAAGAGCACGGCGACGGGGATGGTCATGACGACCGCGGCGCCGAGCTTGAGCGGGTACTGGGTGCCCTGGCTCAGGGCGCCCGACGACAGCTGCGCCACGCCCTTGGTGAGGGTGAACAGCTCCGGGCTCTGCGACGCGACGATGAAGTGCGACAGCTCGTTCCAGGAGCCTTGGAAGGACAGGATCACGATCGTCACGAGGGCGGGCCGGGCCATCGGCAGCACGACGGACCAGAACACGCGGAACGTCCCGGCGCCATCGAGGCGGGCGGCCTCCTCGACGCTCGGCGGTACGGACTCGAAGAAGTTCTTCATGATGAAGATGCCGGCCGCGTCGGCGAGCAGCGGGATGATGAGCCCCGAGTACGAGTCGTACATGCTCAGCGCGTTGATCACGAGGAACTTCGGGATCAGCAGCACCACGCCCGGCACGGCCATCACCGCGACCAGGCCCGCGAACACCACGCCACGCCCGCGGAACGGCAGGCGGGCGAGCGCGTAGCCGGCGAGCGAGTCGAAGAAGACCCGCCCGATCGTCACCACCACCGTGACGACCACGGAGTTGGTGAACCACAGCGGGAAGTCCGAGTTGAGGAACAGTCGCTCGTAGGCCGCGGTGGTGAACGTCGACGGCACGAGCGCGAGCGGGTGGGCCGCGGCGTCCGCGTCGGTCTTGAACGACGTCGAGATCGAGATGAGGAACGGGAAGATGTAGACGACGGCGAGGGACACCAGCACGGCGTACAGCGCAGAGGTCGTCACGAGGCCTCGGGTGCTTCTCATCGCTGTGCCCCCGCTTCGACCGGCGCGCGGTGGAACCGCTTGCGCCGCGGTATCGCGTCGCGCTCCCGCAGCACCACGCGCTGCAGGATCGTCATCGCGACGATGATCGCGAACAGGATGAACGCGATCGCGGCGCCCTGACCCCACTCCTGAGAGCTGAACGACGTCTGGTAGGAGAGGTAGGCCGGCGTCAGCGTGGTCTTGGCGGGCGAGCCCTGGCTGCCGGCGTAGATCTGGTCGAACACCTGCCACGTGCCGATCAGGCCCAGCGTCACGACGGTGAAGATCGTGGGCCGCAGCATCGGGATCGTCACGTGCCGCAGGCGCTGCCATCCGGTGGTGCCGTCCATCATCGCGGCCTCCTCGACCTCGCCGTCGATGTTCTGCAGGGCCGCGATGAACAGCAGCATGAACGTGCCCGAGGTGGTGAAGATCGCCATGACGATGAAGACGCTCATGGCGACGCTGGGACCGGCCAGCCAGTCCCACCAGGACAGGCCGAGGAAGGGCGCGGCCTCCAGCGCGGCGGGCGCGTCCTGGACGCCGACGGCGCTCAGCAGGATGTGCAGCACGCCGCGCGGGTCGTTGAGCCAGTTGGGCCCCTCGATGCTGAGGTAGCCCAGCAGCCGGTTGACGGCGCCGGACGCGGTGAACAGGAACAGGAAGACGACGGTGATGGCCACCGAGCTGGTCACGGACGGGAAGTAGAACGCGGTGCGGAAGAAGCCGCGGCCGCGCAGCACCTTGCGGTTGACGAGGACGGCGAGCCCGAGCGCGACGGCGGTCTGGATCGGCACCACGAGGAGCACGTAGTAGCCGTTGTTGCGCAGCGACGTGGCGAAGTCGCGCTGTGCGAGCCCGCCGCCGGTGAGCAGCTCGCCGTAGTTGGCCGCGCCGACGAAGCTCGCGGCGCCGGTGAACGGGTTGCCGCGGCCCGACCAGTCGGACACGCTCACCCACGCCGCCATCGCGATCGGCACGACGAGGAAGAGCCCGAGCAGCACGAGCGCGGGGGCGATGAACAGCCAGCCCGCGGCCTGTTGCCCCGACCGGATCCCGCGGCCCGCCCCGCGCCTCGTCACCCGGCTGGTCGCCCGGCTCACGGGGCCACCGCCTCGAGCGAGGACTGGACGGAGCTCAGGACGTCCTGCGGGTCTCCCCCGGCGGCCAGGCCCTCGAGCTGCGCGTTGAAGTCGGCGATCACGTCCGCGATCCCGTCGACCGGCGGGAAGCCCTGGGCATGGTCGGCGCCCGCCATGAACGGCGCCTGCCCGGGGAACTCCGCGGTCCAGCGGTCGGCCACGGACTCGACCGACGGCATCACGCCGAAGTCCTCGGCGAACATCATCTGCTGGTCGTCGGAGACGAGGTCGCGCACCAGGTCGACCGCGGCCTCCTTGTTGCCGGAGTCCGCGGCGACGCCCCAGCAGTTGGTGAACTGCAGGGTGCCCGGTCCCCCCGGCCCCTCGGGCAGTGGCACCACGGTGTACTCCACGTCCGGGTAGTCGTTGGCGAGGGAGCCTGTGATCCAGTTGCCCTCGATCGTCATCGCCGCCGCGCCTGTGCCGAACGCCTCACCGCCCCACCCGGCGCCGATGTCGGCCGGGTAGGCCGCGACGCCGTCGGCGAGCAGCTCCTGCACGAACGCGAGCGCCTCGGCATTCTCGGGGGTGTCGACGTCCGCCGAACCGCCGGAGTCGACGAGGTGGCCGCCGGCCTGCGCCATGAAGCCGCCCACCCGCTGCCACTCCGGCCCGAAGGTGAGCCCGACCCGGTCGTCGGTGGTCAGCCGGTCGGCCACGGAGCGCAGCTCCTCCCAGGTGGTCGGGTAGTCGTCCGGCGTGAGGCCGGCCTGCTCCCAGGCGGCGTCGTTGACGATCAGCGCGAGGGTCGAGAAGTCCTTGGGCGCGCAGTAGAAGGTGTCCTCGTAGGTGAACGAGTCGACGAGCGTCGGGTAGAACGCGGCGTCGACCTGGTCGCCGTACGGCTCCAGCGACCCGTTGGCGGCGTACCCGGCGAAGTGGTCGGTGCTCACGTAGAACACGTCCGGCGGGTTCCCCGCGGCGAAGCCCTGGCTGAGCTGCTGCGGCATGTCGGCGGCCGCGCGGACCGTGGCCTTCGTGCCCGACTGTGTCGACCACTGGCGGACGGCCTCCTTCACGGAGGCGGCCTCGGCGTCCCCGGAGGGGGCGATGAGCACGTCCAGCGGGCCCCCGCCCGGCCCGTCGCCCGCGGCGCCGTCGTCGAACCCCGTGCCGCAGGCGGTGAGGGCGAGCAGTGCCACGGTCAACGCCGTGGCGGTCACCGCCCGGTGCGGGGTGCGATGAATCGTCGACATGGTGGAACTCCTCGGGTACGGATGCGCCGGCACGGATCAGTGCCGGGCGGGGCTCGTGGCACGCACCACGAGCCGAGGCTCGATCAGGACCTGGCGGTCCGTGTCGACCGGATCGCCGTGGATCTGGGCGCGCACCAGGGCGACGGCGCGGGCCGCGACGTCCTCGACGGGCTGGGCCACGCTGGTGAGACCGACGGCGGCCGCCACGGGCGTGTCGTCGAACCCGCTGATCGCGACGATCCGGGCAGGATCGGCGAGGTCGGCCTCCCGCACGGCGGTCATCGCGCCGAGGGCGACGGAGTCGCTCACGCACACGAGCGCGGTGACGTCGTCGCGGACCAGGGCGCGCCTCGCCGCGGCCTCGCCCTCCGGCACGCCGTCCTCGCACCGCTCGACGACGCCGCCGGGGCCGAGCCCGGCGGCGTCCAGCGCCGCGAGGAATCCGGCGAGCCGGTCGTCGCCGACGCCCGAGCCCTCCGGCCAGCCGAGGAACGCGATGCGGCGGTGACCCGCGTCGAGCAGGTGGCGCGTCGCGGCGCGCGTGCCCTCGCGGCCGTCGATGTCGACCCACGGATGGCTCGACGCGCCGCGGTCCCACGGGCGGCCGAAGCTCACGAACGGCACGCCGTGCGCGGCGAGCCACGCCGTGCGCGGGTCCCGCGGGTGGGTGTTGGCGAGGACGAACCCGTCGACGCCCGTCGTCGCGCGAAGGTTCTCGTACTCGCGGATCTCGGCCTCGTCGTCGGGTGCCGTGAAGAGCATGATCCGCAGCCCGCCCCGCTGCGCCTCCTCGGTCAGCGCGTGCAGGAACCGGTCGAGGACCTGACCGCTGATGCCGTCCGCCGCCGGCGGCACGCAAAGCCCGAGCACGGACGACCTGCGCGTGCGCAGCTGCCGCGCCGCGACGTTGGGGCGGTAGTCGAGCTCGGCGATCACCCGCAGCACACGCTCGCGCGTCTCTGGCCGGACGATCTCGGGCGTGTTGAGCACGTTCGAGACCGTCTGCCGCGACACCTGCGCACGCTGCGCCACGGTGGTCAGCGTCGGGCGCCGGTCCTCCGTCATGCCGCCTCCTCGCGTCGGTCCGCACCAGGTTTGAACGATCTAGTGCGGGACGGTACCGTCCTGGATTAGATCGTTCAAGTCGTCGACCGCGAGCACCCCCCTCGCGCCGAAGGAGTCGCTCCATGTCCGGCCTTCAGCCCCTGCTGCACGACCTGCTCGTCACGCTCCGCGCGCCCAGCCAGGTCTGGTGCGCCCCGGACGGCCAGGTCAGGCCCTCCGGCGCCCAGGGCGCCTACCACGCCGACGTCCGGGTGCTCAGCGCCGCGCTCGTGCGCGTCGACGGCGCCGAGCCGGAGCCGATCGGCGCCGGGCGCGTCACCGGCGGCGCCCTCGAGGCCACGTCCCTGCTGCGCATGATCGACGGCCCCGGTCCGGACCCGACGGCGATGCTGCGCCGCCGCCGCACCGTCGCCCCCGGCGAGGTGACCGAGGAGCTCGAGCTGACGTGCGCCACGGCCGAGCCGGTGGCCGGGCGCCTCACGGTGCGCCTCGAGTCCGACCTCGCGCCGATGGAGTCGATCAAGCAGGGCCGGTCGCATGCCGCCCGCACGCCGGAGGTCGACGGCGACACCGTGCGCTGGGTCGACGGCGCCACGCGCGTCGAGGTGCGCGCCGAGGGCGCCTCGGTCGAGGCCGACGACTCCGGGGCGACGCTCGGCTGGGATGTCACCGTCGAGCCGGGTGCCACCGTGACGCTGCGCTGGACGGCGCGCTCCGAGGTCCCCGCCGTCGTGACGGCGCCCGCGCGGCCCGAGCCGGAGTGGTCGGTGCCGACCGTCGTGGCGGACGACTCGCGCCTCGCTCCCCTGCTGCGCCGCTCGCTGGAGGACCTCGCCGGGCTGCGGATGAGCGCCGGCTTCGCGCCGGACGAGACGTTCCTCGCCGCGGGCGCGCCGTGGTTCTTCACGCTGTTCGGGCGCGACTCGCTGTGGGCCGCGCGCCTGCTGCTGCCGCTCGGCACGGACCTCGCGCGCGGCACCCTGCGCACCCTCGCCGCCCGCCAGGGCACGACGACCGACGTCGACACCGCCGAGCAGCCGGGCAAGATCCTGCACGAGGTGCGGGCCGGCGACCTGCACGTCGACGACGACACCACCCTCCCGCCCGTCTACTACGGCACCGTCGACGCCACCAGCCTGTGGGTCTGCCTGCTGCACGACGCGTGGCGCTGGGGCATGGAAGACGACGACGTCGAGGCGCTGCTGCCCGCCCTCGAGCGCGCCCTCGCCTGGATGCGCGAGTTCGGCGACGCCGACGGCGACGGCTTCCTCGACTACGCCGACGCCTCCGGCCACGGCCTGAGCAACCAGGGCTGGAAGGACTCCGGCGACTCCATCCAGTGGCGCGACGGCTCCCTCGCCGAGGGGCCCATCGCCCTCAGCGAGGTCCAGGCCTACGCGTACGAGGCGGCGATCGGCGGAGCGGCCCTGCTCGACGCCTTCGGCCGTCCCGGGGCGGACGCGTGGCGGTCGTGGGCCGCCGAGCTCAAGTCCCGGTTCCGCTCGTCGTTCTGGTTGACTGACGAGGACGGCCCGTACGTCGCGATCGCCCTCGACCGGCGCGGCGCCGCCGTCGACACCGTCACGTCCAACATGGGGCACCTGCTCGGCACGGGGCTGCTCGACGCCGACGAGGAGAGGGCCGTCGCCCGGCGCCTCGTGGCGCCCGACATGAGCTCGGGATACGGGCTGCGCACGCTCTCCTCGACGTCCGGCGGCTACTGGCCCCTGCGCTACCACGGCGGCACCGTGTGGACGCACGACACCGCGATCGCCATCCTCGGCCTGACCAAGGCCGGGCTGGGCGACGAGGCCGCCGTCCTCGTGCGCGGCCTGCTCGAGGCCGCCCCGCACCTGGACTACCAGATGCCCGAGCTGTTCGGCGGCAACGCCGTCGACGACGGCCCCGCCCCCATGCCCTACCCCGCCGCCTGCCACCCCCAGGCATGGTCGGCCGCGTCGTCCGTCGCGCTCCTCACGGCGGCGCTGGGCCTCGCACCGTCGAGCGAGCAGCACGGCGGGCTGCAGGTCCGGCCGATCACCCCGTCCCCCGTCGGGGCGCTCGACGTCAGCGGCCTTCGCTTCGGGGGCTCCGACGTCCACCTGGCCATGGACGCCACGGGGCGGCTCGAGAACCCGTGATAGCCCGTGCCGCGCCGGCGCGGGGAACCGACCGCTCGCTCACGGCGACGCGGCCCGGCCCGAGACCACCGCTCGGTCGGGCGCGCGCACGAAGGTGCGGAAGTCGCCGCGCTCGACGTGCAGGCGCCTCAGCCGCTCGGCGAGGGCGTCGGGCTCGCCGAGGGCGCCGGGCTCGCCGAGGGCCGGGCTCGCGGTCGAGCTCGCCGCCGCCGATGCCCGAGCGGGATGATCAGCTGCTCGACGTGTATGCCCTCGGGCGCCAGCGCGGCGTGCAGCATCTGCGCGTAGGCGCTCTCTCCCGCGACGCGGCCGAGCTCACGCACGCCGGGCAGTACCTGCTGCACGGCCGCGAAGGCGTCCTGGAGCACGGCCGTCAGCGCGGCCCGGTCGCGTGCGCCCGCGACGAGGTCCATGCGGTTGTTCTGGATGAATGTGGGGAGTGTTCCTCGTCCTCCGATTCCGGCAGCTGTCGATGGAAAGCTGCTGAGCGCGAACAGGCTGGCGAGCGGCGGATTCGAGCTCGAGTCGGCCGGTGCCGCGCTGACGACGGCCCGCGCCTACGCGCCAGTGCCGGGACTCGTCGCCCGTGCACTGGTCCGACATGCGAAGGAACGCGCGGACGACCTGATCGGCCTTCGGACCCTGTGGGTCGAGGACGACTCATCAGGGACAGGCACGAGCGGCGCTACTTCCGGGACGCCGGAGTCACCGTCGTCAACGGCGCCAGTGGGCGGCACCATCCGCCGCCCAACGGGCCGGGTGAAATGCCCACGCAGCGGATGAAATCCCGCCCCGCGCGAGGCAACGACGGCGCGCGGGCGTACCGTCGAATCTCGGAGCTCCGTGACGGCGCGGGGCGCGCGGGCTGGGGGCGTCATGGCGGCACCGCTGCGGCCACTGATTCTGGTACGAGGGTTTGGTGGGCCCGATCTCTCCGACGTCCAGGGCAGTCCATACCAAGGATTCAACGACGGCTCGGTCTATCCGAACCGTCGCGGCGAGAACTACATCTACGAGGGCTTCGTGCTGCGGGCGCTGAAATCCTCCACCTACCCCTACCGGGACGCCACCAACGTCGTGGGTTTCTATCCCGAGGACGTGGCGCCACCGGCGGAGCTCCGGACGCTCTCCGAGGACGACGTGCGGGGCACGGTGGTGCTCGACCCGGAGACGGAGGAACGGGTCCTCGCCTCGGGCGTCGGTGGCACGATCTGGGTCTACCGGTACTACGACCTGCAACCCCGCGCGCTCGAGCGCTACGGCGAGGGGCTCCAGCGTCTCGTCGAGCTGATCGAACGCTCCGCGCGGCGCCACGGCGAGCCGTTCTCCGGCGTGGACGTCGTCGCGCACAGCATGGGCGGGCTCGTGGTGCGGGAAGGCCTGCGCAGCATGCAGCAGGAGCAGGACGGATCGGCCCGGCGTCTGGTGCACCGCGTGGTCACGCTCGGCACGCCGCACCGCGGCATCGCCTTCCAGCGTGCGCCCGCGTGGTTGCTGCGGATGCTGCCGCTGCTCGAGAAGGCGGAGCGCGAGCTGTCGGCGTTCGACCCGAGCAAGACGGCGTTCACCGAGTGGGCGAGATGCTTCGACGTGAAGCGGGTCCTGACCGTGGTGGGCACCAACCACCGCACCTACGGCGCCGCTGCCGCCTCGTTCGCCAACCGGCTGAGCACGTTGATCGATGAAGGAACCCTCGCGACCAACCGCAGCGACGGCCTCGTCAAACAGGCGTCCGCGCAGCTGCCCGGGGCGCCACGGACCTTCGTTCACAAGTGCCACGGAGGCCCGGACTCGCTGGTCACGTCGCGGGAGGCCTACGAGATCGCCATGCGCTTCTTCCACGGCTCGCACAAGGTGTCGCTGTGGCTGGACCAGGCCGAGGTCAGCCGCGGTGCTGACCTCTTCGGGCGGAGCGAGTTCTACCTCGGCGTGTCGATCAAGCCGCGATTCGTGGACTTCGAGCTCCTGCACCAGAGCGCCGAGGCCGAGAACTGCTACGGGCCCTTCCGTCGCGCCGATCTCTCGGACGATCTGCACGATCTCGAGACCGAGCTCGGCAAGCCGCTCGCGGAGTTCGGTGACAGGACGACGGGCTGGGCGGGGACCGATCGCCTGGTGTGGGAGGGCTGGATCGACTCGGGCCTCGCAGCCGACCCGAGCACAGCATCCACCAGGGCGCCGGCGCAGGGCCTGGTGTTCCGTCTCGACATCTACGTCGGTGAGCGTGACACCTACGGGATCGGGTTCTCCGACAACGTCGTCTTCCGCAAGCAGTACTACGCGCAGGTGTTCCCCGGCGCACCGTGGGAGCTGTACGTGCACACCGGCGAGAGATACCTGGGAACCGATGCGTCCGCCGGCCACGACTCGGTCAGCGCGCTCGCCGAACGTTCCGCGGGCGCCGAGATCCAGGAGGCGGTCGCAGTGCCCGGCCGTCCGGAGGAACGGACCTTCCGGGTCGGGGGGACCGGCTTCGGAGCGACCTTCCGGCTCCGTGTCGAGGAGGCCTGACCCCGGACGCCAATCTGATGAGCGGTTCAAGTTTCGGAAACACTTCAGGCCTGGGATTCCGCAGAATCCCAGGCCTGATTCGGTCGGGCTGACAGGATTTGAACCTGCGACCCCTTGACCCCCAGTCAAGTGCGCTACCAAGCTGCGCCACAGCCCGATCGTCCCGCTCCGTGCTGCCTGCGTGCAGGCGGCCACGTCGAGGTCCGACGTCGGCCCCGGAGGGCCGACGGAAATACTACCCCAGGTCGGGCGCTGCTCCGGCATCGACCCGGGGCCCGGCGGGAGGCGCCGCCCCGACCTCCGCCAGCACCCGCGCCGTCGCCAGCGCGGCGGCGGCGGCCTCGTAGCCCTTGTCCTCGTGCGACCCGTCGAGCCCGGCCCGATCGAGGGCCTGCGCCTCGTCGTCGCACGTCAGCAACCCGAAGCCCACGGGCACGGTGTGGTCGAGCGCCACCCGGCTGAGACCGTCGGTCGCGGCCGCGCACACGTAGTCGAAGTGCGGCGTGCCGCCGCGGATCACGACGCCCAGCGCGACGACGGCGTCGTACCCGGCGGCCGCGAGCGCCTGGGCGGCGACCGGCAGCTCGAACGACCCGGGCACGCGCACGACCCTCGCCCCGAGGACGCCGTGGTCCGCGCACGCCCGCAGCGCGCCGTCGAGCAGACCGTCCATCACGGTCCTGTGCCAGCTCGCGGCCACGACCGCGACCCGCAGGTCGGAGCAGTCGACCGGCGCCGTGGTCGGCGCCCCGGCCCCGCTCATCGGACGGCCCCGGCAGCGGCGGGCAGGGTGGTGTGCGTCATCGTTCCTCCGTCGTTCTCGTGCTCGGTCTCGCGGGAGCCCTGGGCCGGGACCCCGCCCAGGTGCGGCAGGTCGTGGCCCATGCGGTCGCGCTTGGTGCGCAGGTAGTCGTGGGCCCGCGGGCCCGCGGGCACGGCGAGCGGCAGCCGTTCGACGACGTCCACTCCCCCCTCGGCCAGCCCGTGCACCTTGGCCGGGTTGTTGGTGAGCAGCCGCACCTGCCGGGCGCCGAGGTCCCGCAGGACGTGCGCCGCCGGCGTGTAGTCGCGCGCGTCGGCAGGCAGGCCCTGGCTGAGGTTGGCGTCCACGGTGTCGAGCCCGGCGTCCTGCAGCGCGTACGCGGCGAGCTTGGCCGCCAGGCCGATCCCCCGCCCCTCGTGCCCGCGCTGGTAGACGACGACGCCGCGCCCGGCCGCCACGACGCGCCGCAGCGACTCGTCGAGCTGCGGGCCGCAGTCGCAGCGCAGGCTGCCGAACGCGTCTCCGGTCAGGCACTCCGAGTGCACCCGGGCCAGCACCGGCCCGCCCGCGGCGTCGCCGAGCCCGTCCAGGTCGCCGGCGACAAGCGCCACGTGCTCGTCCCCGGTGAGCGTGTCGCGGTAGGCGACCGCGGTGAGGTCGCCGTGCCGGGTGGGCAGCGCGGTGACGGCGACCCGCTCGACGAGCACCTCGGTGGCGCGCCGGTACGCGGCGAGGTCGGCCACGCTGATCAGCGTGAGCCCGTGCGCCTCGGCGAGCTCGCGCAGGGCCGGCCGGCGCATCATGGTGCCGTCGTCGTGCACGAGCTCGGCGAGCACGCCGGCCGTACCCCGGCCTGCCAGGCGGGCGAGGTCGACGGCGGACTCCGTGTGCCCGGGCCGCTCCAGCACGCCGCCCGGCCGCGCACGCAGCGGCAGCACGTGGCCGGGCCGGGTGAGGTCGGCTGCCTCGGACGACGCCGAGGCGAGCACGCGCGCCGTGCGTGCGCGGTCCGCGGCGCTGATCCCGGTCGTCACCCCGCGCGCGGCGTCGACGGTCACCGTGTACGCGGTGCGGTAGGCGTCCTGGTTCTCGGCCACCATGAGCGGCAGGCGCAGCCGGTCGAGCTCGTCGCCCGCCACGCCGACGCAGACCAGCCCGCTCGAGTGCCGCACGAGGAACGCCATGAGCTCGGGCGTCGCGGCGTCAGCGGCGAAGATGAGGTCGCCCTCGTTCTCCCGGTTCGCGTCGTCCATGACGACGACGGCTCGGCCGGCGGCGACGTCGGCGACCGCCCGGCCGACGCGTTCCAGCACCGCCCCGGCGCTCATCGGGCCACCCCGCCCGCGACGGCCCCGGCAGCGGGACCTGCGGCCACACCCGCGGCCAGGTGCCGCTCGACGTACTTGCTCAGCACGTCCACCTCGAGGTTCACGGCCTCGCCCACGGCGCGGTGCCCGAGCGTCGTGCGCGCGAGCGTCTCGGGGATGAGGCTCACGGTGAACGACGCGTCGCCGGCGTGCACGACGGTGAGGCTCACGCCGTCGACCGCGATCGACCCCTGCGCCACGACGTACCGCGCGAGACGCGCCGGCAGCGCGATCTCCACGACCTCCCACCGTGTGCCGGGCGTGCGCGAGAGCACGGTGCCGACGGCGTCGACGTGCCCCTGCACGACGTGCCCGCCGAGCCGGCCGCCCGCCGCGAGCGCCCGCTCCAGGTCGACCCGGTCGCCCGGTCGCCGCGCCCCCAGGCTGGTGCGCCGCAGGGTCTCGGCCATGAGGTCGGCGGTCCACGCCCCGTCCTCGATGCCGGCCACCGTCAGGCAGCAGCCGTCGACGGCGATCGAGTCGCCTGGCCTGGTGCCGTCCAGCACGGTCCGGGCGGCGACGGTCAGCCGCGCCCCGTCGTCCTGCACGTCGAGCCGGACGACGGTGCCGAGCTCCTCCACGATCCCGGTGAACATGGCTCAGCTCTCCTTCCGCGGCCGCAGCGTCAGCCGCACGGTGGTGGTGTCGGTGGGGTCGTCGGCGTCCGCGGCGAGGACCGTGGCGTCGAGCAGGTCGAGCCGCGCGGCGTCCGCGATGGTGCCCGTCCCGAGGTCGGCGACGGCGGGCTTGCCGAGCCCGATCAGGACCGGCGCGACGTACGCGACGACCTCGTCGACGAGGCCGGCGCGCCAGAACGCGGCGGCGAGCGTCGGCCCGCCCTCGAGGAGCACGCGGCGGTGCTCGCGGGCCCACAGGGCGTCCAGGACCGCGTGCGGGTCCCGGGTGCGCAGGTGGTGGACGGGCTCGCCCGCGGCAGCAGCGCGGGCGAGCCGGGAGGACGTCGGGAGGTCGCGCAGCCCGACGACGACCCGCGCGGGCTGTTCCCCGGCGAGCGGCGCGTGCCGCACGGTGAGGTCGGGGTCGTCCGCGAGCGCGGTCCCGGTCCCCACGAGGACGGCGTCGACGCCGGCGCGCAGCCGGTGCACGTCGTACCGGGCGGAGCGCCCGGTGATCCAGCGCGACGTGCCGTCGGCCGCGGCGGAGCGGCCGTCGAGGCTTGCGGCGAGCTTCCAGGTGACGAGGGGGCGGCCGAGCTCGACGGCGCGGGTCCAGCCGGCGTTGAGCGCGCGCGCCTCGTCGGCGAGCAGCCCGCCGACGACGTCGACCCCGGCGGCCCGCAGCCGCGCCGCGCCGCCGGCCGCGGCGGGGTTGGGGTCGCGCTGGGCGTGCACGACGCGCGCCACCCCCGCGTCCAGCAGGGCGTCGGCGCACGGGCCGGTGCGGCCGTGGTGCGCGCACGGCTCGAGGGTGACGACGGCGGTCGCGCCGCGGGCGGCGTCGGGGCCGTGGGCGGAGCGGGCCTGCAGGAGGGCGTCGACCTCGGCATGGGCGGTGCCCGCCCCGCGGTGGTGGCCCTCGGCGAGCACGGTGCCGTCCGGGGCGAGCAGGACGCAGCCCACGCGCGGGTTCGGCCCCCGGGAGGGGCCGTGCGCGGCGAGCTCCAGCGCCCGCCGCATCGCGGCGCGCTCGGCCGTGGTCGCCCCGGCGGCTTCAGCCGTCGTTTCGGCCGGCTGCGTCATGTCCCTGCCCCTGTCGTCCGGTCGCGGACCCCGGAGCAGGAAGGCAGGGGGACGGGTCGCCGTCCGGCGGGCCCGTCACCGAGGACGGGTGCGCCGACGTCGGGTCGGCGGCAGGCCGGACGGGAGCCGTCGCGTGCGCTTCCCATCCGGACTTTGACCGTCGGTCCAGGAGTTCCACCTGGTCAACCGGTCACTGGCAGTGACCGGGTCGCGGACTTTCACCGCCGGTTCGGAGTTTCACCGACCCCAGAGCACGCGAGCTTGTCGCTCGTCCCGCTGACCGTGCCACGGCGCCCGGGATGCTGGCAAGTCGGAGTGACGCACCTCTCGTGCCGGCGGCCGGGCGCGGCGGCCCGGGGCAGGCAGGCTGCCGACGCGATCAGGTCAGGATCGCGGTGCCGCGTCCTCGCGCCGACCGCGGCCCGGCCGCTCGGCCCGCCGCTCGTCGTCCCGGCCGAGCGCGACGCCCAGCGCGGCGAGCACCGCCAGGTCCACCACGAGCCCGGCCACGGCCACCCACTGCACCGCCCGGAACGCCAGGAGCTGCGTGACCAGCAGGCTCACCAGCACGCCGCGACGTACCCACACGGCGCCCGCGCGGTGGTCGCCCGCACCCACCAGCAGGCCCGCGACGACGCACGCCACCGTCCCCGCGACGGCGGCAAGGATCCCGGCACCGACCCAGGTCGGGACGTCCACGTCCCCCCTCACGACGCGGAGCCCGACCACCAGCGCCCCGGCAGCCGTCCCGAGGACCGCGACGACCACGACCACGGCCGCCCACCGGTGCTCGAGCGCGCCGGCGCACCACGACGCCGCCCGCCGCACGAGCCCCCGCACCGGGTCCGGGACCACCTCGTCGTCGCGGGGGACGGCCTCGACGAGCGCCGCGACCTCGTCGGCGCCCGGCTCGCCCCGCCCGCGCTCGACGAGCGACCGTGCCTCCGCCCGGTCGGCGTCCGTGAACCCGCCGGCGACCCCGGCCACGGCCCGGTCGGTGGCCACCGCCAGGTACTCGGCCGGGTGGTGCGCCCGCCGACCGTGCAGCGCCTCCACGAGCAGCACGAGGACGACCACGACGGCGTAGATGAGGGCGGCGGTCGGCGCGTAGAAGTAGTCGTTGTCGGAGGTGACGAACTTGCCGATCTCGTCGACGAACAGGCCGAAGCCCACCCCGCCCAGCACGGCGCCGAGCGAGCGCAGCACCGGCCCGACCCACGACAGCAGCACGACCACCGCGAGCGCCATGCCGAGGCCGCCCCAGAGCACGTGCGCGACGTGCAGGCCGCCGCCGCCCACCTGCGGGTATCCGGAAGCCGCGAGGAGGAATCGCGTGACGAGCACCGTCGCGACGCTCACGACGAGGAACGTGACGAGGTGACGCACGGCCGACGTGTCCCGGGCGACGCCGAGGCGCAGCAGCCGCCCGCGGCGCGGGAGCGGGTCGCCACCCGGCCGGCGCTCGGCGCCCGGCCGGTCGTCACGCCCCCGGCCGCGTCCGGTCCGGGACGGGGTGGTCATCGTCGTCCTCTCCCCTGCCTGCCGATGCGATCGACGCTCAGCGGCGGCGCTTCTCCCGCACACGCACGCTGATCTCGATGGGCGAGCCCTCGAACCCGAACGTCTCGCGCAGACGGCGCTCGATGAAGCGCCGGTAGCCCGCCTCGATGAAGCCCGTGGCGAAGATCACGAAGCGCGGCGGGCGGGTGGACGCCTGGGTGCCGAACAGGATGCGCGGCTGCTTGCCGCCCCGAAGCGGGTGCGGGTGCGCGGCCACGAGCTCGCCGAGGAACGCGTTGAGGCGCCCGGTCGGGATGCGCATGTCCCACGACTCGAGCGACGTCTCGAGGGAGCGCGCGATCCGGTCGGTGTGCCATCCGGTGCGCGCGGAGACGTTCACCCGCGGGGCCCACTGGACCTGCACCAGGTCCTTCTCGATCTCGCGCTCGAGGTACGGGCGACGGTCGTCGTCCATGAGGTCCCACTTGTTGTACGCGATCACGAGCGCGCGGCCCGCGTCCACGACCTGGGAGATGACGCGCGTGTCCTGCTCTGTCATCGGCTGGGACGCGTCCACCAGGACGACGGCGACCTCGGCCTTCTCGATCGCCGCCTGCGTGCGCAGGGACGCGTAGAAGTCCGCGCCGCGCGTCTGGTGCACCCGGCGACGGATGCCCGCCGTGTCGACGAACCAGTACGGCACGCCCTTGATCTGCACGAGCTCGTCGACAGGGTCGCGGGTGGTGCCCGCGACCTCGTCGACGACGACGCGCTCGGAACCCGCGATCTTGTTGAGCAGCGACGACTTGCCGACGTTGGGGCGCCCGATCAGCGCGACGCGGCGCGGGCCCTCCGGGCGCAGCTCGGCGTGCGCGGACGTGGTGGGCAGCGCCTTCATCGCGGCGTCCAGCAGGTCGCCGGTGCCGCGCCCGTGCAGCGCGGAGATCGGGTGCGGCTGGCCGAGGCCCAGCGCCCACAGGTACGCGGCGTCGGCCTCGCCGGACGGCCCGTCCACCTTGTTCGCGCACAGCACGACGGGCTTGCCCGAGCGGCGCAGCAGCTCCACCACCCGCTCGTCCGTCGAGGTGGCGCCCACCGTCGCGTCGACGACGAACAGCACGGCGTCCGCCAGCGCGACGGCGACCTCGGCCTGCTCCGCCACCTTGGACTCGATGCCGGCGACGTCGACCTCCCAGCCGCCCGTGTCGACGAGCGTGAACTCGCGCCCGGACCACTCGCCCGGGTAGCTCACGCGGTCGCGGGTGACGCCCGGCTTGTCCTCCACGACGGCCTCGCGGCGGCCGAGGATGCGGTTGACCAGCGTCGACTTGCCGACGTTCGGCCGGCCCACGACCGCCAGCACCGGCAGCGGGGCCCGGCCCGGACCGGCGCCGTCCTCGGCCCACTCCGCGTCGAGCAGGGCCCGGTCGGTGTCGTCGAGCTCGAAGTCCTCCAGCCCGGCACGCAGGGCGCGCTCGCGGGCCGCGTCGTCGTCCTCGCCGCCGGCGAGGGGCACGTCGTCGACGGCGACGACGGGCTCGGCGACCGGCTCGACGCCGGGCTCGACGTCCGGCGCCTCGACGTCGGGCGTCGGCTCGTCGGCGGGCGCGGCAGCAGGATAGGAGCCGTCGGCAGAAGGGGTCATGGGAGCCATTCTCCCAGGACCGGACGCGTGTCACGAACGAGACCCCCGTCACCCGGCGCGGCGGGCGGGGGACGGGGGTCTCGAGAGGGCGGTCGCGTGCCCCTCAGGCGGTGACCTGCCCGACGACGGCGAGGACGGCGTCGACGGTCTGGTCGAAGTCCAGCTCCGAGGAGTCCACGGTGACCACGCCGTCGGCGGCGACGTGGAACTGGCTCACGGTGGCGTCGTCGCGGTCGCGCCGCAGCACCTGGTCGCGGGTGGCCTCGACGGCGGAGTCGTCGGCGGCCCCGTGCACCTCCAGGGAGCGGCGGCGCAGCCGGGCCTCCTCGCTGGCGGTGAGCAGGACACGCGCGTCGGCGTCGGGCGCGACCACGGTCGTGATGTCGCGCCCCTCGGCCACGATGCCGCGCCCCGCGGCGAAGCCCTCGGGGGCCTGCTCGGCCTCGATGACCTGGCGCTGGCGGCGGCGGAGCTCCGCGCGCACGTCCAGGTTCGTCGCGACGGCCGAGACGGCCGTGGACACCTCGGTGGTGCGGATCGCCTCCGCCACGTCGCGCCCGTCCAGGTGCACTGTGGGCCCGCTCGGGTCCAGGCCCATCTCGAGCGGCATGACCCGGACCGCGTGCGCGACGGCCGCCTGGTCCGACAGGTCCGTCCCGCGCCCGACGCACCACAGCGTCGCCGCCCGATACATCGCCCCGGTGTCGAGGTACGCGAGCCCGAGCCGGGCGGCCACCGCCTTGGAGACGCTGGACTTGCCGGATCCGGAGGGACCGTCGACGGCGATGACGACCACGTGACTGCTCACCTTCTGTCGTTGTGCTTCGGTTGTCGTGCGCGCCTGCGCGAGGCGTTGCGGGTGTTCGGGGTCTGCTCGGCGCGGTCCGCCGGTCACATGTCGACGGAGCGCATCAGGGTGCCGAGCTCGGTGCGCCCGAGCACCCGCGAGCGCCCGGCCCGCAGGTCGCCGAGCGCGATCGGGCCGATGCGCGTGCGCACCAGACGGGTCACCGGGAAGCCGACGGCGTCGAGCATGCGGCGCACGATGCGGTTGCGGCCCTCGTGCAGCACGACCTCGAGCATGGTCGCCCCCGGCATCGCGTCCACGACGCGCACCTTGTCCATGCGCGCCGGGCCGTCCTCCAGCTCGACGCCGGACGTGAGCGCCTTTGCGTGGCGCGGGTGGAAATCCCCGCCGCCGACGGACACCAGGTAGGTCTTGGGGATCTCGTACCGCGGGTGCGCGAGCCGGTTGGCCAGCTCGCCGTCGTTGGTCAGCAGCAGCAGGCCCTCGCTGTCGGCGTCGAGGCGGCCCACGTGGAACAGCCGCTCCGGCCGGTCCTTCACCAGGTCGCCCACGGACGGCCGCCCGTCGGGGTCGCTCATCGTCGACACGACGCCGAGCGGCTTGTTCAGCACCAGCGTCACCTTGGAGGCGTCGAGCTGGACGCGCAGACCGTCCACGTGCACCGCGGCCGTCGCCGGGTCGACACGCACGCCGAGCTCCGTCACCAGGACGCCGTCGACCTCGACGTGGCCCTCCGCGATGAGCTCCTCGCACTTGCGGCGCGAGCCGAGCCCCGCCTGCGCGAGCACCTTCTGCAGCCGCACGCCGTCGGCGACGTGCACGTCCCGGTCGTCGTCGGCGCCGGTGCCGGCCCGCGGCGGCCGGCTCGGTCGCTGGGGCTTGCTCGATCGCTGCGGCTTGCTCGACCCCGCTCCCCGCCGGGAAGATCCGCGGGGGCCGCCGGGCTGCTGCCGGGCGCCGTCCGACGGCTGGCCGGAGGGACGGGGGGTGCGGCGGCTCCCGCCGCGGCGTTCGGTGCTCATGGTCACCGATTCTCTCAGGTCACGCCGGTCCTGCCGGACGTGACGCCTCCCGGACCTCCTGCGGCCCGGCGGTGCGCGGCCAGCACGGCGGCGAACGCGCCCGCCAGCCTCGGTCCGACTGCTGTCGCGTCCCCCATGTCGCCGCACACCATGGCACCGTCGCGGACCATCATCAGCTCCGCCGCGGCCGCGTCCGGCTCGGGGGCGCCGGCGCCCCGCGCGACGCCGGCGAAGAAGCCCGCGTACGACGCGCGGTGCCGCGCGACGACGGCGCGCGCGGGATGGTCCGCGTCGGCGAGCTCCGCCCCCGCGTTCACGAAGGAGCAGCCGCGGAACCGCGGGCCGGCCGCCAGCTCGCCGAGGACGGCGGCGAGCGCGGCGAGCGCCGCGTCCGGGTCGCCGGCGTGCGCGCGCCGAAGCTCGTCGAGGAGCGCGCGCTCGCGCTCGGCGACGGCCTCCAGGTACGCGACGACGAGGTCGTCCTTCGTGGGGAAGTGTCGGTAGAAGGTGACCTTGGACACGCCGGCCGCGGCGATCACCTTGTCGGCGCTCACTGCTCGGACGCCGCCCGAGTAGAACAGCGCGCCCCCGGCGTGGAGGATGCGCGCCCGGACACCTCCGCGGCGCGAGTGCGCCCGCTCGGGCTCCGTCGGCGCCGCCGCCATGGCCCCCATGTCCCCCACCTCTTTCTCGCGCTGGCTGTCGCGCACCGGCTGCTTGCGGCAACGATCGCCGGGTGGTCTAGTAGACGAACTAGTAACTCTACCGAGGAGGAGCGCATGTCCGCCATCTACACCGCCGTCGCGACGGCCACGGGCGAGGGACGCGACGGCAGGTCGCGCTCGGACGACGGGCTGCTGGACGTCGAGCTCGCCGTCCCGAAGGAGATGGGGGGCTCGGGCGGGGCCACCAACCCCGAGCAGCTCTTCGCGGCGGGCTACGCCGCCTGCTTCCACTCCGCCCTCAAGCTGGTCGCGCGCCGGGACAAGGCGACGGTCGCAGACTCCGCCGTCGTCGCCGAGGTAGCGCTCCTGCCGACCGACGATGGCGGCTTCCGCCTCGGCGTCGCGCTGCACGCCGAGATGAGCGGCGTCGACCAGGCGACCGCGGACGCGCTCGTGCACGCCGCGCACCAGGTGTGCCCCTACTCGAACGCCACGCGCGGCAACATCGACGTGACCGTCGACGCCACGGTCGCCTGAGCGACCTGCCCCGTCACGACCCGGGCGAGTCGTCGACCCGCCCGAGCACGACGCGCGTCGAGGAGGGGTCGAGGCCGACCGCCTCCTCGACGCCCGGCAGGTGCGGGGCGAGCGGCGGCAGCTCGTCGAGCGACGACCAGCCTATACGGTCGAGGAACTCGCCCGTGGTGCCGAACAGGACGGCGCCGCTCAGCGGGTCCTGTCCCATCTCGGCGATGAGGCCGCGCGCCACCAGGGTGCGCACCACCCCGTCGACGTTCACCCCTCGCACCGCGGAGATCTGGCCGCGCGTCACCGGCTGGCGGTAGGCGACGACGGCGAGGGTCTCGAGCGCGGCCTGGCTCAGCCGGGCCGACTGCCCCTCGAGCACGAACGCGCCGACCACGTCCGCGTGGTCGCGCGAGGAGTACACCCGCCAGCCGCCGGCGCCCTCCCGCAGGTCGAAGCCCCGCGGCCTGCCGCCGAGCTCGCCCCGGTACTCCGCCGCGAGCTCGGCCAGCACCCGGGACACCTCCGGCACCGGACGCCCGACGCCGGCCGCGAGCCGCTCGACCGGCACCGGGCCCTCGGCCACCATCAGCACCGCCTCGAGGGCGGCCGGGAGCCCGCCGGGAAGGTCGTCCACGTCCACGTCGACGGGCTCGGGCGCCTCGACCTCGACCTCGACCTCGACCTCGACCTCGACGGGAGCGTCGGTCGGGCCAGCCGCCGCGGCGTCTTCCGCCCGGTCGGCGTCCACCACGGCCTCGTCGTGCGCCGTCCCGTCGTGCACCGTCTCTTCGCGTACCGCCTGTGAGCTCACGCCGCCCCTCCCTGCATCGACGGCGCCGTCGCGGGCACCGCACCGTCCGGATCGCCGTCGAACTCCTCGAAGCCTGCCGCGAACGCCGCGTCGTCGCCGTCCGCCGCGTCCTCGCGGTCGGTCGCGGTCCATCGCACCGTGAGCTCGCCCAGCGGCGCGGCCTGCTCGAACGCGACCTGGCCCGAGCGGAACAGCTCCAGGAGCGCCAGGAAGCGCGCCACGGCCACCAGCCGCTCCTCGCCCGCGACGAGCGCGCGGAACGTCGACACGTGGTCCCGCCGCAGCCGCCGCGCGACGACCCCGGCCTGCTCGCGGACGCTCACGGCCGGGGCGTGCAGGTGGTCGAGCGCCACCACCGGCGGCAGCCGCGGCTCGAGGGCCCGGGCCGCGAGCTCGCCCAGTCGGGCCCCGTCCAGCGTCCAGACCAGTTCCGGCAGGAGGGCGGCCAGCTCGGGCTCCAGCGGCACCGACCGCGGCACACGCCGCCCCTCCGTGGCGAGGCGCTCGGCCAGCAGGCCCGAGACCTCCTTGTACGCGCGGTACTGCAGCAGCCGGGCGAAGAGGAGGTCACGCGCCTCGAGCAGCTCGAGGTCCTCGCCGTCCTCCTCGACGACGCCGGGCAGCAGGCGCGCCGCCTTGAGGTCGAGCAGGGTCGCCGCCACCACCAGGAACTCGCTGGCGGTCCCCAGGTCCCAGGACGGGTGCTCCTCGCCCCGGTCCGCCGCGGCGCGCGCCGCCTGGTCGGCGGCGCGGATGTGGGCGACGAACTCGTCCGTCACGGCCGCGAGCGCCACCTCCGTGACGTCCAGCTCGTGCTTGGCGATCAACGACAGCAGCAGGTCGAACGGGCCGCTGAAGTTCTCCAGGTGGACCTCGAAGCCGGCGGCCCGCGGTGGGTCCTGGACCTCCGCCTCAGGCACGGTGCGATCCCGCCCGAGGCCGGCGCTCAGTCTCGGCCTGGTCGTGCTCGAGGCCGCGGCTCGTCTGCGGCCTCACCTCCGCCTCAGGCGGCGTCGCCGCGGGCGACGAGCTCACGGGCCAGCTGGCGGTAGGCGGCGGCGCCGGCGTGCGTCGGCGCGTAGTTGGTGATCGGCTCCGCCGCGACGGACGCGTCGGGGAACTTCACGGTGCGCCCGATGATCGTGTGGAGCAGCGTGTCGCCGAAGGCCTCGTGCACGCGGGCCACGACCTCGCGGGAGTGCAGCGTCCGCGCGTCGTACATCGTGGGCAGGATGCCGTCGACCTCCAGCGCCGGGTTGAGCCGGTCGCGCACCTTCTCGATCGTCTCGACGAGCAGCGCCACGCCGCGCAGCGCGAAGAACTCGCACTCCAGCGGGATGAGCACGCCGTGCGCCGCGGTGAGCGCGTTGACGGTGAGCAGGCCCAGCGAGGGCTGGCAGTCGACGAGGATCACGTCGTAGTCGTCGAGGGCCGGACGCAGCGCCCGGGCCAGGACCGACTCGCGCGCGACCTCCCCGACGAGCTGCACCTCGGCCGCCGACAGGTCGATGTTCGCGGGCAGCACGTCGAGGCCGTCGATCGCGGTGGGCTGGAGCACGTCGGTGAACGTGACGTCCCGCTCCATGAGGAGGTTGTAGACGCTCAGCTCGAGGTCGTGCGGGTTGACCCCGACGCCGACCGAGGCCGCGCCCTGGGGGTCGAAGTCGACGAGCAGCACGCGGCGGCCGTACTCCGCGAGGGCGGCCCCCAGGTTGATCGTCGTCGTGGTCTTGCCCACCCCGCCCTTCTGGTTGCACATCGCCACGATGCGGGCCGGGCCGTGCGACGCCAGCGGCGACGGGTCCGGGAAGTCGGGCACCGTGCGGCCGACGACGTCCGTGCGGGGTTCGTCGGGACTGCCGTCGCCGGCGGCGCCGAAGAGCGGCGTCCCGTTGGCCTGACGCGCCGCCGGACCGGCGGTCGGTGAGGCGTCGCTCGTGGTCGTCTGCGTCATGGTGTCGCTCCCGAGTCCCTCGCTCACGCCCGTCACGCTACCCCAGCCCTCCCCGGGCGCCGTGCGGCGCGCCGGGCGCGCCGCGCATCGTCCCGAGGGGCCCCGGGGACGTCATCCCAGGGCCCGCGGGTGGGCCGCCGCGTACACCTCGCGGAGCGTGTCGGGCGTGACCATGGTGTAGATCTGCGTGGTCGTCACCGACGCGTGGCCGAGCAGCTCCTGCACGACGCGCACATCGGCCCCGCCGGCCAGCAGGTGCGTCGCGAACGAGTGCCGCAGCGTGTGCGGCGACACGTGCTGCGTCAGCCCGGCGCGCTCCGCGGCGCCCTGCAGCACCGCCCAGGCGCTCTGCCGGGACAGCCGCGCCCCGCGGGTGTTGAGGAAGAGCGCGGCCGTGCCGCTCCCGGCCGACGCCAGCGGCGACCGGGCCCGCACGAGGTAGGCCTCCAGCGCGGACCGGGCGAACGATCCCACCGGGACCACCCGCTCCTTGTCCCCCTTGCCGCGCAGCCGGACCGTCCCGCCCGCGACGCCGTCCCCGAGGCCGCTGCCGTGCCCTGCCCCGTGGTCGCCCAGGACCCCGTCGACGTCGTCGACGTCGAGCCCCACGACCTCGCTGATGCGCCCGCCGGTGGAGTACAGCAGCTCGAGCAGCGACCGGTCCCGCAGCGGTACCGGCCCCTCCCCCGTTCCCGCGGCGTCGAGCAGGCGGGCGACGTCGTCGACCGACAGGGCGTGCGGGAGGCGGCGCAGGGTGCTCGGCGCGGACACCCGCGCGGCCGGGTCGCTCGCGCTCAGGCCCTCGGCGTGCGCGAACCGGTGCCAGCCGCGCACGGCCGCCAGGGCGCGCGCCGTCGACGACGCCGAGAGCGCCGCCGAGCCGTCCGCCCCCTGCCGCAGCACCGTGACGTAGCCCGTGACGTCGGCCTCGGCCACCTCGTCCAGGCGGCCGCGCCCCGTCCTGGCCAGGTGGGTCGCGTAACGACCGAGGTCACGGCGGTACGCCGCGAGCGTGTTCGCCGACAGGCCGCGCTCCACGCCGAGGTGCGCGAGGTAGTCGCGCAGCGGCGCCGCGAGCCCGGGCACGCGGTCGAGATCGGTCACGGTCGGCACAGCCCCATCATGCCTGCGTCCTCGGCGCTCCCGGAGCAGTCCCGGCAGCGCGTCGGCCGGATCGGCGTCAGGTGCGAGGGTCAGGGCGCGACGGTCGGGGTGAGCGCGTCAGAGCGGCAGGAAGACGTCCACGGCGACCGCGATGAACAGCAGGGTGAGGTACGTGATCGACCCGTGGAAGACCTTCATCGCACCGAGCTTGCCGCGCTCGGGGTGGTCGGCCCGCCGCAGCATCGCGACGACGAGCCCCAGGAACCACGCCCCCAGGCCGACGGCGACCACGGTGTAGACCCAGGACATGCCCGCCAGCGGCACGAGCGCGAGCGAGCAGGCGATCATCGCCACGGTGTGCGCGACCATCTCGATCGCGACCCGCCGGTCGGTGGCGACCACGGGCAGCATCGGCACGCCGGCGTTGGCGTAGTCCTTCTTGAACTTGACCGACAGCGGCCAGTAGTGCGGCGGGGTCCAGAAGAAGATCACGCCGAACAGCGCGAGCGCGGACCAGCTGAGCGTCCCGGTGACCGCCGCCCAGCCGATGAAGACGGGCATGCAGCCGGCGATGCCGCCCCACACGATGTTCTGCGGCGTGCGCCGCTTGAGGATCATCGTGTAGCCGACGACGTAGATCGCGATCGCGGCGAAGGTCAGCCACGCCGACGGGACGTTGACCAGCAGCGCGAACCACAGCAGCGACACGACGCCCAGCGCCGTGGCGAACACGAGCGCGGCCCGGGGCGTGATCTCCCCGGTGGCCAGCGGGCGCCGCTTGGTCCGGTTCATCACCTGGTCGATGTCGCGGTCCAGATAGCAGTTGAAGACGTTCGCGGACGCGGCCGCGAGGGTGCCGCCGACGAGCGTCTTGACCACGAGCCACAGGTCCGGGAGCCCGTTCTCGGCGAGGATCATCGTGGGCAGCGTGGTGACGAGCAGCAGCTCGATGATCCGCGGCTTCGTCAGCGCGACGTAGGCGCCGAGCCGGCCCCGCCACCCAGTGCGCGGCGCACCGGGCCCGGATGCCCGCTCGGATCCGGCACGCTCCCGGCGGGCCCGCACCGCCGCGCGGGTGGGCGCCTGTGGGTGGGACGTCGTGGTGCTCGTGGTGCTCACGCGCGTGCTTGTCCGTTCTCGGCTGGGGGTCCGGGGAGCTCGGGCGACGAGGAACCGTCGCCGCCTCATCGTACGACGACGTGTTCGCCCAGGTGGCCCAGGGCGACACCGGACGCCTGTGAGAAATCCCGCGGGCCGCGCCGGGACGTCCCTCGCGACGGCGCGGGCCCGGTCCGGGCCCATCTGGTGGGACGGAACGCCGGGGACGGGCGCGCAGGGAACCCTCCGGGCTAGGGTGGTGCTGCACGCGGCAGGAGCCCGGGGCAGGCCCGTCGGCCCGGTCCGCTTCATCGGCCCGGCCGTCGTGCCGGCCGATGCGTCCCCGATCCTCGTGGTCGGCACGCGCCGGCGCCCGGTACCGGCAGAGCAGCAGCAAGCACCCGGGGCAGGCCCCGGGCAGGAAAGAGGCACATCTGTGAACGCGTTCGACCCCTCCGTCGCCCCGCTCGAGTGGAACGACCTCGACGACCGCGCGGTGAAGACCATCAAGGCGCTGGCGGCGGACGCCGTGGAGAAGGTCGGCAACGGCCACCCCGGCACCGCGATCTCGCTGGCCCCCGCCGCGTATCTGCTGTTCCAGAAGACGATGCGCCACGACCCGTCCGACCCCCACTGGGTCGGTCGTGACCGGTTCGTCCTGTCGGCCGGCCACTCGTCCCTCACGCTGTACCTGCAGCTGTTCCTCGCCGGCTACGGCATGGAGATGTCCGACCTCGAGGCGCTGCGCACCTGGGGCTCCCAGACCCCCGGCCACCCGGAGTACCGGCACACCCGCGGGGTCGAGATCACCACCGGCCCGCTGGGCCAGGGCCTGGCCTCGTCCGTCGGCATGGCCATGGCGGCCCGCCGCGAGCGCGGCCTGCTCGACCCCGACGCCGCGCCGGGCGAGTCGCCGTTCGACCACCACGTCTACGTCATCGCGTCGGACGGCGACCTCCAGGAGGGCGTCACCTCCGAGGCCTCGTCCCTCGCCGGCACGCAGAAGCTCGGCAACCTCGTGGTGATCTGGGACCAGAACAAGATCTCGATCGAGGACGACACCGACATCTCGTTCACCGAGGACACCCTGGCGCGCTACGCCGCCTACGGCTGGCACACGCAGGCGGTCGACTGGACGCAGGGCGGCACCGGCTACGCGGAGGACGTGGACGCGCTCGCCGCGGCCCTCGACGCCGCGAAGGCCGAGACCGACCGGCCCTCCTTCATCGCGCTGCGCACCATCATCGGCTGGCCGTCGCCCACCAAGCAGAACACGGGCGGCATCCACGGCTCGGCCATGGGCGCCGACGAGGTGGCCGGCCTCAAGACCGCCCTCGGGCTCGACCCCGAGGCGACCTTCCACATCGACGAGGACGTGCTGTCGTACACGCGCGCCGTCGCCGAGCACCAGGCCGACCAGCGGGCCGCCTGGGACCGGTCGTTCGAGGCGTGGAAGACCGCCGCCCCCGAGGCCGCCGCGCTCCTCGAGCGCCTCACCGCCCGGGAGCTCCCGGACGGCTGGGCCGACGCGCTGCCGCAGTTCGACGCCTCGGAGAAGGGCGTCGCGACTCGCGCCGCCTCCGGCAAGGTGCTCAGCGCCCTCGCCGACGTCCTCCCGGAGCTGTGGGGCGGCTCGGCCGACCTCGCCGGCTCGAACAACACGACGATGGACGGCCAGCCGTCGTTCATCCCGGTCGAGCACGCGACCAAGAAGTTCCCGGGCCACGAGTACGGCCGCACGCTGCACTTCGGCATCCGCGAGCACGGCATGGGCGCGATCCTCAACGGCATCGTGCTGCACGGCCTGACCCGCCCCTACGGCGGCACGTTCCTGCAGTTCGCGGACTACATGCGGGCCTCGGTCCGCCTCGCGGCCCTCATGGAGATCCCGACGACGTTCGTGTGGACGCACGACTCGATCGGCCTCGGCGAGGACGGCCCCACCCACCAGCCGGTCGAGCACCTCGCGGCGCTTCGCGCCATCCCGGGCCTCGACGTCGTGCGCCCCGCCGACGCGAACGAGACGGCGTGGGCCTGGCGCGGCATCATCGAGAACACCGCCAACCCGGCCGGCATCGTGCTGACCCGCCAGAACGTCCCGACCTACCCGCGCGGCGCGGAGGGCTACGCGCCGGCCGAGGGCACCCTCAAGGGCGGCTACACGCTCCTGGACACGGACGGCACGCCGGACGTCGTCCTCGTCGGCACCGGCTCCGAGGTGCAGCTGGCCGTCGAGGCGCGCGAGATCCTCGCCGCCGAGGGGGTCGCCGCCCGCGTGGTGTCGATGCCGAGCCGCGAGTGGTTCGACAAGCAGGACGCCGCGTACCGCGAGTCGGTCCTGCCGCCCGCCGTGCGGGCGCGCGTCTCCGTCGAGGCGGGCGTGGCCCAGGGCTGGCGCGAGATCGTCGGCGACGCCGGCCGCAGCGTCTCGCTCGAGCACTACGGTGCCTCGGCCGACTACCAGACGCTGTACCGCGAGTTCGGCATCACGGCGGAGGCCGTGGCCGCCGCGGCCCGCGAGTCGATCGCGGCCGCCGGCGGCGCCTGACGCCCGCACGGGGTGGTCGCGCTCGGGCGCGACCACCCCGCCCCGCGTCGGCGCCGGGTCGCCCCGGCGTCGACGCAGCAGCACCCCACATGGCGGCAACGAGAGGGAAGGCAAGCCCGATGACCGAGAACCCCACCGACCCGGTCCGACCGACGCAGCGGCTCAGCGAGGCGGGCGTCTCCATCTGGCTCGACGACCTGTCCCGCCAGCGCCTCGACACCGGCAACCTCGCCGAGCTGGTCACCACCCGCGACGTCGTCGGCGTCACCACCAACCCCACGATCTTCGCCAAGGCCTTGTCCGTCGGTGACGCCTACGCCGGTACGCTCGCCGAGCTGGCCGGGACCGACGTCGAGCCGGCGGTCGAGCGCATCACCACCGACGACGTGCGCGCCGCCGCCGACGTGCTGCGCGGCGTGTACGACGCGACGGGGACGGTCGACGGGCGCGTGTCGATCGAGGTCGACCCCCGCCTCGCCCGGGACACGGCCGCGACGGTCGCCACCGCGAAGCGGCTCTGGGCGACGGTGGACCGGCCGAACGTCATGATCAAGATCCCGGCCACGGTCGAGGGCCTCCCCGCCATCACCGCGGTGCTCGCCGAGGGCATCAGCGTCAACGTCACGCTGATCTTCTCGATCGAGCGGTACCGGGCGGTGATGGACGCGTTCCTCGCCGGCCTGGAGCAGGCCCGCGCGAACGGCCACGACCTGGCCCCGATCGGCTCGGTCGCCTCCTTCTTCGTCTCCCGGGTCGACGCGGCGGTGGACAAGGCCCTGGAGGGCGTCGGCACCGACGAGGCGCTGGCGCTGCGGGGCAAGGCCGCCGTCGCGAACGCGCGGCTCGCCTACGCGGCGTACGAGGAAGTCGTCGCCTCCGAGCGCTGGCAGGCCCTGGCCGGCGCGGGCGCGCACCCGCAGCGCCCGCTGTGGGCCTCGACCGGCGTCAAGGACCCGACGTACCGCGACACCCTCTACATCGACGAGCTGGTCGCCCCCGGCGTCGTCAACACCATGCCGCAGGCCACCCTCGACGCCTTCGCGGACCACGGCCTGGTCGTCGGCGACACGGTCTCGGGCGCGGCGCAGGAGTCGGCCGCGACCATCGCCGCCATCGAGGCGCAGGGCATCTCGATGGCCGAGGTGACCAGGCAGCTCGAGGACGAGGGCGTGCACAAGTTCGAGGTGAGCTGGGACGAGCTGCTCACCACGACCAAGACCGGCCTCGACGCCGCGGGCGCCTGACGCCGGCGCTCCGCGCGCCGGCGGTATCCGCACCAGCACCAGCACGACCGACATCGCACGAGAGACGGGACACCGTGAGACCGGCCAAGATCACCGCTGAGCACAACCCGCTGCGCGACCCGCTGGACCTGCGCCTGCCCCGCATCGCCGGCCCCAGCGGCCTGGTGATCTTCGGGGTGACCGGCGACCTGTCGCGCAAGAAGCTCATGCCCGCCGTGTACGACCTCGCCAACCGAGGCCTGCTGCCCCCCGGGTTCGCGCTCACCGGCTTCGCCCGGCGCGACTGGGAGGACCAGGACTTCGCCCAGGTGGTGCACGACGCCGTCAAGGAGCACGCCCGCACGCCGTTCCGCGAGGCCACGTGGCGCCAGCTCGCGGAGGGCATCCGCTTCGTGCAGGGCTCGTTCGACGACCCCGAGGCCTTCGAGCGGCTGCGGCAGACCGTGGAGACGCTCGACGCCGAGCGCGGCACCGGGGGGAACCACGCCTTCTACCTGTCGGTGCCGCCGAGCGCCTTCCCGCTGGTGTGCAAGCAGCTCGCCGAGTCCGGGCTGTCCCGGTCGGAGGAGGACGCCTGGCGGCGCGTCGTCATCGAGAAGCCGTTCGGCCACGACCTGGCCAGCGCGCGCGAGCTCGACGCCGTCGTCTCCGAGGTGTTCCCGCCGGACTCCGTGTTCCGCATCGACCACTACCTGGGCAAGGAGACGGTCCAGAACCTCCTCGCCCTGCGGTTCGCGAACCAGATGTTCGAGCCGCTGTGGAACAACCACTACGTGGACCACGTGCAGATCACCATGGCCGAGGACATCGGGATCGGCGGCCGGGCGAGCTACTACGACGGCATCGGCGCGGCCCGCGACGTCATCCAGAACCACCTGCTCCAGCTCCTGGCGCTCGTCGCGATGGAGGAGCCCGTGGACTTCGGCGCGTCCGCGCTGCGCTCGGAGAAGATCAAGGCGCTGTCCTCGGTCCGCCTGCCCCGCGACCTGGGCCGCCACACGGCGCGCGGCCAGTACGCCGGCGCCTGGCAGGGTGGCGAGAAGGTCGTCGGGTTCCTCGAGGAGGAGGGCTTCAACCCCCACTCCACCACCGAGACGTTCGCCGCCGTGCGGCTCGACATCGACAACCGGCGCTGGGCCGGCGTCCCGTTCTACCTGCGCACCGGCAAGCGGCTCGGCCGCCGCGTCACGGAGGTCGCCGTCGTCTTCAAGAAGGCGCCGCACCTGCCGTTCGAGTCCTCGCTCACCTCCGACCTCGGCAGCAACGCGCTCGTCATCCGCGTCCAGCCCGACGAGGGCGTCACCCTGCGGTTCGGCGCCAAGGTCCCGGGCACGGCGATGGAGGTCCGCGACGTCACGATGGACTTCGGCTACGGGCACTCGTTCACGGAGTCCTCTCCCGAGGCGTACGAGCGGCTCATCCTGGACGTCCTGCTCGGCGACCCGCCGCTGTTCCCCACGCGCGAGGAGGTCGAGCTCTCGTGGCAGATCCTCGACCCGATCACGTCCTACTGGGCCGGCAAGGGCAAGCCCGAGCCCTACCCGGCCGGGACCTGGGGCCCGCCGTCGGCGGACGCGATGATGGCCCGCGACGGACGCTCGTGGCGTCGCCCGTGACCCCCTCGCCCGTGACCCCGCCGTCCGGCAGCCCGACAGGAGAGACCCGATGATCATCGACATGCCGGACACGACGACGAACGCGGTCGGCAAGCGCCTGGCCCACCTGCGCGACGAGGGCGGCGCGGTCGCCCTGGGGCGGGTGCTGACCCTGGTCGTCGTCGCCCAGGAGACGGACATCGAGGAGGCCGTCCGCACCGCGAACGAGGCGAGCCACGAGCACCCCTGCCGGGTGGTCGTCGTGGCAGCCCTCGGCGAGCACGACGGTCCGCCGCGGCTCGACGCGGAGATCCGGGTGGGCGGCGACGCCGGGGCCTCGGAGGTCGTCGTCCTGCGCGGCTCGGCGCCGATGGTGGCGCACACCGACACGCTCGTCATGCCGCTGCTGCTCCCCGACGCGCCGATCGTCGTGTGGTGGCCCTCCGGCGGGCCCGACGACCCGTCCGCCGACCCCCTGGGGAAGATGGCGCAGCGCCGGATCACCGACACCACCACGTCGCCGGAGCCGGTCGCGACGCTCCACACGCTGGCCACGACGTTCAAGCCCGGGGACACCGACCTCGCGTGGGCGCGGGTCACCCTGTGGCGCGGACTCATCGCCGCCGCCGTGGAGCAGCCCCCGTTCGAGCCGGTCACGGCGGTGCGGGTCGAGGGCCAGGACCAGCACACGTCGCTCGACCTCCTGGCCGCGTGGCTCGGGCAGCGCCTGCGCTGCCCCGCGGTCGTCGCCCGCACCGACGGCACGGACGCGATCACCCGGGTGGTGCTCGAGCGCAAGAGCGGGCCGATCGTGCTGGACCGACCGGACGCGCGCGTCGTGACCATCACCCAGCCGGGCAAGCCGGAGCGCCGCATGGCCCTGCCGATCCGCGCGCTCAACGAGGCGCTCATCGAGGAGCTGCGCCGGCTCGACCCCGACGAGCTCTACGGCGAGGTGCTCACCAAGGGCCTCGAGCGCATCACGACCGTGCGGGCCGACGCGTGAGCGCCGCCCCGGGTCCCGGCGCCGACCGGGCACCGCTCGTCGTCGTGCACCCGGACGCCGCCGTGCTCGCGCAGGCCGCCGCTGCCCGCCTGCTGACGCGGCTGCTCGACGCGCAGTCGCTGCGCGCCCCCGTGCACGCCGTGCTCACGGGCGGCACCGTCGGGATCCGCACGCTCGCCGAGGTCGCGGCCAGCCCGCTGCGCGACGCCGTGGACTGGACCGGGGTGCACCTGTGGTGGGGCGACGAGCGGTTCCTGCCCGACGGCGACCCCGACCGCAACGCGACGCAGGCACGCGAGGCGCTCGTCGACTCCCTGGTCGCCGACTCCGGGCTGCCCGCCGCCCACGTCCACGAGATGCCCGCGCGCGGCTCGATCACGGACGGCCGCACGATCACCACGCCCGAGGAGGCCGCCACCGCGTACGCCGCCGAGCTCGCGCGGCACGCCGGCCCGGACACCGACCACGGCCGGGCGGACGACGGCGGCGATGCCGCTTCCGCGCCGCTGCGCGTCCCGCGATTCGACGTGCTGCTGCTCGGCATGGGCCCGGACGGGCACGTGGCCTCCCTGTTCCCCGGGCACGCCGCCCTCGCGGCCGACGGCGCGACGGTGGGCGTGCACGGCTCGCCGAAGCCCCCGCCGGAGCGCGTGTCCCTGACCTTCGGCGCCATCGCACGGGCCCGCGAGGTGTGGGTCGTCGCCGCCGGCGCGGAGAAGGCCGAGCAGGCCGCCGCCGCGCTCGCCGACGGCCCCGTGACCGACGTCCCGGCCGCCGGCGCTCGCGGCACCGAGCACACCCTGTGGCTGCTCGACGCGGCGGCCGCGCAGGGCTGACGCCTCATCGTCGGTGGAGCCTGTCGAGACCACGCCAGGTCTCGACAGGCTCGACCAGCGGTCGGGCTCGCTCGACCAGCGGTCGGGCTCGCTCGACCAGCGTCGGGCTCAACGGGCGGCGGCGCGCCTGTCCGACAGGAGCCTGCCGGGGGTGTCGTCGTCGAACTCGGCGAAGAACTCCCCCACCCGCTCGGTGAGCTCGCTCATCCCGTCGCACGCGAAGAGCGTGGGCTGGTAGTGCGAGATGTCGTACTCGACCGTCCCCATCGAGTAGAAGTCGAGCGGGAGGACCGTCGCGCCTCGGAACTCCTCGATCTCGCCGTAGGAGGACAGGAGGCCGGCGCCGTAGCACCGCAGCTCGCCGTCCTCGTACATGACGCCGAACTCGATCGTGAACCAGAAGACGTCGGCGACGAACTGGAGGCCCTCGGGGGTCTCGCACCGTCTGGCTGCCTCGCCCGCGCGCCGCTTCACGTCCGCGATCGCCGGGTTCGCGAGCAGGTTCCCGTGCCCCACGACCTCGTGGATGATGTCGGGCTCGGGCGTGTACAGCGGCTGCGAGCCGTGTCGCAGGTACTGCGTGGAGTGGAAGACTCCGTCGGCGAGCGAGCCGTAGAACTGGTCCAGGGGCACCAGCCCGGCGGCCGGGTGCAGGCGGAAGCCGCTGAGCGGCTCGAGGCCGGCACTCACCTCGTCGAGCTGCGGGACGCGGTCCGTGGGCAGGCCGAGGGCTTCCTTGCCCTCGAGGAACCCGCGGATCGCGAGCCGCTCGTGCTTGGGCGCGAGCTCGGCGCACACGGTGCGCCAGATCTCGTTCTCGGCGTCGGTGTACTCGACCCGAGGCACCGGCTCTCCGGGGCTCCACCGCAGCGCAGGTCCGGCGATCACCTCCCGGCGCCGGCGGTAGTCGGCGTCCTTCGCGCCGGGATGGTCGTCGGCCAGGTGCACCGTGACGCCGTTCTCGTCCTCGGTGACGGGGGCGTAGAGCTGTCCTTCCTCGAACATGCCGCCAGACTACGCCCCGGCGCGACCGTCGGGGACCCGGCGTCAGCTCGCCCGGCGGAGACCTCCCCGGCGCGCCCGCAGCGTCGCGAGCGCCTCCTCGAGCAGGGCGGCCCCCTCGTCGTCCGAGCGCCGCTCCTTCACGTACGCGAGGTGCGTCTTGTACGGCTCGTTGCGCAACGGCTCGGGCGGGTTGGCGGCGTCGAGGCCGGCCGGGAACCCGCACCGCGGGCAGTCCCAGACCTCCGGCGGGTCGACGTCCTCGCTCAGCGCGAAGCTCGGGGCCGTCTCATGACCGTTCGCGCACCAGTAGGAGACCCGCACCCGGGGTGCGGCCTCGCCGCGCTCGGTCTCTCCCATCGGGCCCGCGCCAACGCGCGAGCCCCGGATCGCATGACCAGCAGTAGCCACGTCTTGTCGTCCTCACCTTCGACTCAGTGGACGTTCGTCCACGGACGATCTTCGTGTTCTTCACCGGCCGGCTCCCCCGAGACCGGCCGTCCTGCTGCCCCCTGCGCCCCGGTGCTCGGCACCCGGGCCCGGGTCGGTGTCAGCTGACCTTGGTGATCAGGCCGAGGAGCACGACGACGACGAACCACACGAGCGCGAAGCTCACCGTGATCCGGTTGAGGTTGCGCTCGGCGACGCCGGAGCTGCCGGCGGCGCTCGAGATGCCGCCGCCGAACATGTCGGACAGACCGCCACCCTTGCCCTTGTGCATGAGGATGAGCAGGATCAGGAAGGCGCTGGTGATGACCAGCAGGACCTGAAGGATGATCTGCAACGCGTCCACGATGTGCTTCCTCGGCTGTCGTCGTCGTCCTGTGCGGCCGCGCCCGGGGGCACGACCCGTGGCCCACCCCGCGGGAGGGCCCCGGAACCGGGGCGTCGCCCCGGCCGGGTCAAGAGTAAGTGACGAAAGCCTCCCGAGGCGAACATCGGTGTTTCCACCGGACGACGCTCTCGGGAGGCCCTCGTCAGGGTGCCGCGGCGGGTGTCGCGTCAGGAGACGTGCGACCGGAACCGCGCGATCTTGGCGAACTCGACCGGGTCGAGGCTGGCCCCGCCCACGAGCGCGCCGTCGACGTCCGGCTGCGCCATGATCTGCGCGACGTTGCCCGACTTCACCGAGCCGCCGTACAGGACGCGCACCCCTGCGGCGAGGTCGGCGTCGTACAGCTCCGCGAGCCGCCCGCGGATCGCGCCGCAGACCTCCTGCGCGTCCTCCGGCGTGGCGACCTCGCCGGTGCCGATCGCCCAGACCGGCTCGTACGCGACGACGACCTGGGCCGCCTTCTCCGCCGGGACCTCCGCCAGCGCGGCGTCCAGCTGCGCGAGCGTGTAGGAGACCTGGTCGCCGGCCTTGCGGACGTCCAGGCCCTCGCCGACGCACAGGATCGGCACCAGGGAGTGCTCGAAGGCCGCGCGGACCTTCGCGTTCACCAGCGCGTCGTCCTCGGCGTGGTACTCGCGGCGCTCGGAGTGCCCGACGGCGACGTACGTGCAGCCCAGGCGGGCCAGCATCGGCCCGGAGACCTCGCCGGTGTACGCGCCCGAGGCGTGCGTCGACAGGTCCTGGGCGCCGTAGCGCAGGTCGAGCTTGTCGGCGTCGACCAGCGTCTGCACCGACCGGAGGTCGGTGAAGGGCGGCAGCACCGCCACCTCGACGTCGTCGTAGTCGTGCTTCGCGTCCTTGAGCGTCCACGCGAGCTTCTGCACCGCGGCGATCGCCTCGGTGTGGTCCAGGTTCATCTTCCAGTTGCCCGCCATCAGGGGCGTGCGGTTCGTGGCCACGGGGGTACCTCGTTCTGTCGTCGTGCGGGAAGTGGGGGTGCCGGGGTCAGGACTCGAGCTCTCGGTCGGGCTGACCTGCTCTCCGCGTCGGGCGAGTGCATCGTTCGTCGGCCCTCACCCTCTGCTGCGCTTCGGTTCAGTCCTCGAGGACCGCGAGGCCCGGGAGCTCCTTGCCCTCCAGCAGCTCGAGGCTCGCGCCGCCGCCGGTCGAGATGTGGCTGAAGCCCGCCTCGTCGAAGCCGAGCGCGCGCACCGCCGCGGCGGAGTCGCCGCCGCCGACGATCGAGAACGCGCCGGCGGCCGTGGCGTCGACGATCCCCTGGGCGACCGCGCGGGTGCCGGCCGCGAACGCGTCGAACTCGAACACGCCCATGGGACCGTTCCAGGCGATGGTCTTCGCGTCGGCCAGCTTGCCGGCGAAAAGGGCGCCGGACTCGGGCCCGATGTCGAGGCCCATGGTGCCGTCGGGGATGGCGTCGGCGGGCACGGTGCGGTGCGGGGCGTCGGCGGCGAAGGAGTCGGCCGCGACGATGTCGGTCGGCAGGACGATCTCGACGCCGTTCTGCTCGGCCTGCGCCAGGTAGCCCTTGACCGCCTCGACCTGGTCCGCCTCGAGCAGCGACGAGCCCACGGAGTGGCCCTGCGCCGCGAGGAAGGTGAAGACCATGCCGCCACCGATGAGCAGGCGGTCGGCCTTGGTCAGCAGGTTCTCGATGACCCCGAGCTTGTCCGAGACCTTCGACCCGCCGAGCACCACGGCGTAGGGGCGCTCGGGGTCGGTCGTCGCGCGCGAGAGCGACTCGACCTCCTTGAGCACCAGGTCGCCCGCGGCGGCCGGGAGCAGAGCCGCGACGTCGTACACCGACGCCTGCTTGCGGTGGACGACGCCGAAGCCGTCCGACACGAACGCGTCGGCCAGCTCGGCGAGCTCGCGCGCGAGCTCCTCGCGCTCGGCGTCGGCCTTCGACGTCTCGCGCGCGTCGAAGCGCACGTTCTCCAGGAGGGCGACCTGGCCGTCCGCGAGGCCGTCGACCACCGAGCGCGCGGAGTCGCCGGTGACGTCCTCGGCGAGCGCGACGTCCTGCCCCAGCAGCTCGCCCAGGCGCGCGGCGACCGGCGCGAGCGAGTACTGCGGGTCCGGGGAGCCCTTCGGACGGCCGAGGTGCGCGGTCACCACGACGCGGGCGCCGGCGTCCGCGAGCCGGGAGAGAGTCGGCAGCGCGGCCCGGATGCGGCCGTCGTCGGTGATGGTGGTGCCGTCCAGCGGCACGTTGAAGTCGGAGCGGACGAGGACGCGCTTGCCGCGCAGGTCGCCGAGGGAGTCGATGGTCTTCATGGGCACACCTTGTCCAAGGTCGGAGGTTCGGTCACATGACGACGTCCGCGTGCGCTGCCGCACAGGCGGCGCGCACGCGGACGTCGTGGTTCACGCTGCGTCTTCGGCGGTGAGCGTCAGAGCTTCTCGCCGACGAAGACCGCCAGCGCGACGAGGGAGTTGGAGTAGCCCCACTCGTTGTCGTACCAGGAGACGACCTTGACCTGGTTGCCGATCACCTTGGTGAGCTTCGCGTCGTAGATGCTCTGGTGCGGGTTGGTGACGATGTCCGAGGAGACGATGTCGTCCTCGACGTACTCCAGCACGCCCTTGAGCGGGCCCTCGGCGGCGGCCTTGACCGCGGCGTTGACCTCCTCGACCGTGACCTCCTTCGGCGCCTCGAAGGTGAGGTCCGTGGCCGAGCCGGTGATGACGGGGACGCGCAGGGCGTAGCCGTCGAGCTTGCCCTTGAGCTCCGGGAGCACGAGCGCCACGGCCTTGGCCGCACCGGTCGTGGTCGGCACGATGTTCTGCGCGGCCGCGCGGGCGCGACGCAGGTCCTTGTGCGGGCCGTCCTGGAGGTTCTGGTCGCCGGTGTAGGCGTGGATCGTGGTCATGAGACCACGCTCGATGCCGATCGAGTCGTTGAGCGCCTTGGCCAGCGGGGCGAGGCAGTTCGTGGTGCACGACGCGTTCGAGATCACGTGGTGCGCCGCCGGGTCGTACTGCTCGTTGTTGACGCCCATGACGAACGTCGCGTCCTCGTTCTTCGCCGGGGCGGAGATGATGACCTTCTTGGCGCCGGCGTCGATGTGCGCCTTCGCCTTGGTCGCGTCGGTGAAGAAGCCCGTCGACTCGATGACGATGTCGGCGCCCAGCTCGCCCCAGGGGAGGTTCGCGGGGTCACGCTCGGCGAGCGCACGGATCTTGTGGCCGTCGACGATGATGTTCTCGTCGTCGAAGTCCACCGTCTTGCCGAGGCGACCGAGCACGGTGTCGTACTTGAGCAGGTGCGCCAGCGTCTTGTTGTCGGTCAGGTCGTTGACTCCCACGACCTCGATGTCCGCACCCGACTCCACGAGAGCCCGGTAGAAGTTCCGTCCGATCCGACCGAAGCCGTTGATCCCGACGCGGATGGTCACGATTGCCCTCCTCAGGGCGCGCCGGTTCAGGTCCGACGCACACGGTTGATGCCGACTTCCGCGCCCCTGGGGGCGCTGATGACCCACGCCGTGACCCGGGCGCCCGCGACGTCATGCCTCCGAGCGGTATGCCTGGGGTCACGCCGTCGTCACCTGACACAGGCGAGCCTATACCCAAGCCGTACCCGCCGCCGACGCTGTCGCGACGATGAGACGCATGGTCTTACCACACGTGGCCGGGCCCCACGCCCGGTGTCAGAGGTCGAGGAGGTCCGGCGACAGCCCCGCCTCCGTGTCCGGGATGCCCAGCTCGATGGCCTTCTTGTCCGCGGTCGACAGCAGCCGCCGGATCCGGCCCGCGACGGCGTCCTTCGACAGGGGCGGGTCGGCCAGCTGGCCGAGCTCCTCGAGCGACGCCTCCTTGTGCGCCAGGCGCAGATCGCCGGCCTGCCGCAGGTGCTCCGGCAGGTCCTCGCCCAGGATCTCGAAGGCGCGCTGCACGCGCGCCCCCGCCGCGACGGCCGCGCGGGCGGACCGGCGCAGGTTCGCGTCGTCGAAGTTCGCCAGCCGGTTCGCCGTGCCGCGCACCTCGCGGCGCGCCCGGCGCTCCTCCCACGCCACGCGCGTCGTCACGGCGCCCATGCGGCGCAGGACCTCGCTGATGGCCTCGCCGTCGCGCACGACGACGCGGTCCACGCCCCGCACCTCGCGCGACTTGCCCTGCACCCCGAGACGGCGCGCCGCGCCGACGAGCGCGAGGGCCGCCTCCGGGCCCGGGCAGGTGACCTCGAGCGCCATCGAGCGCCCCGGCTCCGTCAGCGAGCCGTGGGCCAGGAACGCGCCCCGCCACACGGCCTCCGCCTCCGCCACGCCCGCCGAGACGACCTCGGGGGCAAGACCGCGCACCGGACGGCCCCTGGAGTCGAGCAGGCCGGTCTGCCGGGCCAGCGACTCACCGTCGCGCACGACCCGCACGACGTAGCGGTTGTTCTTGCGCAGCCCGCCCGCCTGGACGACGATCAGCTCGCTCGTGTGCCCGTACAGGTCCGTGATCGCGTGCCGGAGCCGCGTCGCGGCCGCCTCGGTGTCCAGCTCCGCCTCGATCACGACCCGCCCGGAGATGATGTGCAGGCCGCCGGAGAACCGCAGCATCGCCGACACCTCGGCCTTGCGGCACGACGTCCGCGTCACCTTGATCCGCGCGAGCTCGTCCTTCACCTCTGCCGTCAGCGCCATGGCGTCATCCTGCCACGCGCGGCAAGCACCGTCGGCGCCGGTCAGACGTCCCCGTAGACGCCCTCGAACACGTCGCGGTACGCGGCCGCCAGGCGCAACGGGTCGTGCCGATCGCTGGCGTCCCCGCGCCGCACCTGACGCATGAGGAGGCGCGCGCCCATGCTGCCCGCGGCGGCGGCGAGCTCGGAGGTGTCCTCGACCGCCGACGGGTCGGCGAGCACCGCGTCGACCCGCAGGCCCGGCGCGTGCTTGTGCAGGGCCTCGAGATGGTCGGTCGCGCTCAGGCCGTGGGTCTCGCCCCGCTCGGCACCGAGGTTGAGCGTCACGCAGATCTTCGCGTCGGTGTCGTGCAGGGCCGCCGCGAGCTCGGGGACCAGCAGGTGCACGAGCACCGAGGAGTACCAGGACCCGGGGCCGAGCACGACCCAGTCCGCCGCGCGCACCGCCTCGACCGCCTCGGGGCACGCCGGGGGGTCCGCGGGCACCAGGCGCAGCTGCTCGATCCGCCCGTCCGTCACGGCCACGCGGCTCTGGCCCACGACGGTCTCCCCGGCCGCCCGTTCGCCCGGCGCCTCGCGCCGCACGTCCGCCTCCACGACGAGCGGCACAGACGCCATCGGCAGCACGCGCCCGCGCGCGCCGAGGAGCCTGCCCACCCAGTCGAGGCCCTGAACGGTGTCGCCCAGCAGCTCCCAGAGCGCGACGATCATGAGGTTGCCCATCGCGTGGTTGTCCAGGCTGCCCGCCGAGACGAACCGGTGCTGCAGCAGGTCGCTCCAGGTGCGGCCCCACTCCGAGTCGTCGCACAGGGCCGCGAGCGCCATCCGCAGGTCGCCGGGCGGCAGCACGTCGAGCTCCTTCCGCAGCCGCCCCGACGAGCCGCCGTCGTCGGCGACGGTGACGACGGCGGTGAGCTGGTCGGACATCAGCCGCAGGGCCGAGAGGCTCGCGTACAGGCCGTGTCCGCCGCCGAGGGCGACGACGGCTGGGGCGGCGTCCAGCGCCATCACTCCTTCCCGAGGTCGCGCGCGGTCACGGTGACCCGCTGGCCGGCGTCGCGCAGGCGCTGCGCGATCTCCCCCGCGATGGCCACCGACCGGTGCTTGCCGCCGGTGCACCCGACGGCGATCGTCACGTAGCGCTTCTCCTCGCTGAGGTACCCGGCGAGCACCGGCTCGAGCGCAGCGACGTAGCGGTCGACGAACTCGTGGGCGCCCGGCCGGGCGAGCACGTAGTCGCGCACGGGGGCGTCCTGGCCGGTGAGGTGCCGCAGCTCGGTGATCCAGTAGGGGTTCGCGAGGAACCGCACGTCGACGACGTGGTCCGCGTCCAGCGGCAGGCCGTACTTGAAGCCGAAGGCCACCACGTTGACCCGCAGCGCCTCGGGCGCACCCTCCGCGACCGCCGAGCGCACCTCGCGTGCGAGGTCGTGCACCGACAGCTCGGACGTGTCGATGACGACGTCGGCGCGCTCGGAGATCGACGCGAGGCGGCGACGCTCGTCGGCGATGCCGTCGAGGATGCGCCCCTCGCCCTGCAGCGGGTGCGGGCGGCGCACGCTCTCGTACCGGCGCACCAGGGTCTCGTCGCGCGCGTCGAGGAAGAGGATCCGGTAGCTCACACCGGCGTCGTTCAGGTGCTGCAGGACCTGGGTGAGCTCCGAGAAGTACTCGCGGCCGCGCACGTCGACCACCACGCCCAGCCGCTCGACCGAGGAGCCGGCGCGGGTCATCAGGTCGACGAGCGGGACGATCATCAGCGGGGGGAGGTTGTCCACGACGAACCAGTCGAGGTCCTCCAGCACGCCCGCGGCCCGGCTGCGCCCCGCCCCCGACATGCCGGTGATGATGAGCACCTCGGGCTCGGTGCGCTCGGGGGCGGGCGTGGCCGCCTCGATCGCGGGGATGCCCTGGGGGACGGTGGTGGGGGACGGCTCGGTCATGCGTCCAGCATGCCAGCGCGGGCGCCGTCCCGAGCCCCCGGCACGCTGGCGTCCGGCGCCCCGCCGCCCGGGTCGGCACCGGGCCCGGTGTCGCCGCCCGCGACGCCGCCGTCCGCACCGTCCCCGGCGCCGTCGGAGAGCGCGGCCAGGACTGCCTCGGCGGTGCGCCGTCCCATGCCGCGCACGCCGGCGATCTCCTCGAGGCTCGCCGCGCGCAGGCGCCCGACCGAGCCGAAGCGGTCGAGCAGCGCCTTGCGGCGTGCCGGCCCGAGGCCGGGCACGTCGTCGAGGACGGACGCCGTCATGCCCTTGCTGCGCCGGCGGCGGTGCTGGGTGATCGCGAAGCGGTGCGCCTCGTCCCGCACGCGCTGCAGCAGGTACAGCCCCTCCGAGGCGCGCTGCAGGATCACCGGGTAGTCGTCCCCCGGCACCCAGACCTCCTCCAGCCGCTTGGCGAGCCCGCACAGCGCCACGTCCGTGACCCCGAGCTCGTCGAGCGCCCGCTGCGCGGCCGCGACCTGCGGCGGCCCGCCGTCGACGACCACGAGGTTCGGCGGGTAGGCGAACCGCTTGCGCTCGCCGGGCTGCTCCGCCGGCACCTCGCCGGAGCGGGGCCGGCCCGCGTTCTCGTCGTCACGGTCGTCGAGCTCGACGTCGCCGGCCGCGAGGCGGTCTGCGAGGTAGCGCCGGAACCGCCGCGTGATCACCTCGTGCATCGCGGCCGTGTCGTCCCGCGCCCCGTCGCCGTCGGGGCCGCGCACGGAGAACGTGCGGTACTCGCTCTTGCGCGGCAGGCCGTCCTCGAAGACCACCATGGACGCCGACTGGTAGGTGCCCTGGGTGTGGGACACGTCGTAGCACTCGATCCGCAGCGGCGCGGAGTTGAGCGCCAGAGCCTCCTGGATCTCGTTCAGCGCCTGGCTCCGGGTGGTGAGGTCGCCGGCCCGGCGGGTGCGGTGCAGGACGAGCGCGTGCTCGGCGTTGGCCAGCACCGTGGCGGCCAGCTCCCGCTTGTCGCCCCGCTGCGGGACCCGCAGGTCGACCTTCGCGCCGCGCAGGCCGCCGAGCCAGGCAGCCATCTGCCCCGGGTCCGGCGGGAGCACCGGCACCAGGACCTCACGCGGCACTGCCTCGCGCGCCTCCTGCCGGGCCGCGGCACGCTCCTTCGGGTCGGCCGCGGCCGAGCGGGTGTCGTCGACTGCGCCGTACACCTGCTGCAAGAGGTGCTCGACGAGCTCCGCGTCCGTGACGTCCTCGACCTTCTCGACCACCCAGCCGCGCTGACCGCGGATGCGGCCGCCGCGCACGTGGAAGACCTGCACCGCCGCCTCGAGCTCGTCGCCCGCCAGCGCGAACACGTCCACGTCGGTCGCGTCCGGGAGCACGACGGCGTTCTTCTCCGTGGCGCGGCGCAGCGCCTGGATGTCGTCGCGCAGCCGCGCGGCCTGCTCGTACTCGAGGTTCTGGGCGGCCTCCTGCATGCGCCGGGTGAGGCGCCGCTCGAACCGGCCCGTGTCCCCCGCCATGAAGTCGCAGAAGTCCTGCGCGAGCTGCCGGTGGTCCTCGACGCCGATGCGCCCCACGCAGGGCGCCGAGCACTTGTCGATGTACCCGAGCAGGCACGGCCGGCCCGTCTGGTGCGCACGCTTGTAGACGCCCGCCGAGCAGGTGCGGACCGGGAACACCCGCAGCAGCAGGTCGAGCGTCTCGCGAATGGCCCACGCGTGCCCGTAGGGCCCGAAATAGCGGGTGCCCGGGCGCTTGGCGCCGCGCATGACCTGGGCACGCGGCACCTCCTCGGCCATCGTCACCGCGAGGTACGGGTACGACTTGTCGTCGCGGTACTTCACGTTGAAGCGCGGGTCGTACTCCTTGATCCAGGAGTACTCGAGCGCGAGTGCCTCGACCTCGGTGCCGACCACGGTCCACTCCACCGACGCCGCGGTGGTCACCATCGTCTGCGTGCGGTGGTGGAGGTGGGCGACGTCCTGGAAGTAGCTCGACAGGCGGGCCCGCAGGTTCTTGGCCTTGCCGACGTAGATCACGCGCCCGTGCACGTCCCGGAACCGGTAGACCCCGGGCGAGGTCGGGATCTCCCCCGGCTTCGGGCGGTACGTCGACGGGTCTGCCATGCACGCCAGCGTAGGTCAGGCCACCGACGACGCCGGCGCCCCGGGAGCGGTGAGTGGTCCGCAGCTCCCGGGGCGCCGGCGTCGCCAGTACGCGCCCCTACTTCATCGTGCCCGCCGTCACCGACCCCTGGAGCTGGCGCTGGAAGATCACGTAGGCGACCAGCACCGGGACGATCGTGATCACGACCGCCGCGAACATCGCGCCGAAGTCGACGGCGTAGCCCGCCGACGACACGAAGGCCGCGAGGCGCTGCGAGAGCACCCAGTTGTCCGAGTTCGGGTTCAGCGCGACCGGCAGGAGGAACTGGTTCCACAGGCCGAGGAAGTTGAAGATCGCCACCGACGCCATGCCGGGCTTCGCCATCGGGAGCATCACCTGGAAGAACGTGCGCCACAGCCCCGCTCCGTCGATCGCGGCCGCCTCGGCGATGTCGTCCGGTAACCCCCGGAAGAACGCGTAGAGGAAGAACACCGTGAACGGCAGCGCAAACGCGACGTACGTGACGATCAGCCCGGGCAGGGTGCCCAGGAGGCCGATGTTGTCCAGGACGAAGAACAGCGGCACGATCGCCAGGAACACCGGGAAGGTCAGACCGGCGAGCATCAGGTAGTAGATGGCGCGCCGGCCGGGGAACTCGAACCGCCCGAGGACGTAGGCGCACATCGCCCCGAGGAGCATGACCAGCACCAGTGACGTCCCGACCACGACGATCGTGTTGAAGAACGCCCGGCCGATCTCGGCGTCGGTCCATGCGCTGACGTAGTTGGTCCAGCTCCACTCGCTGGGCAGCGAGAACGGTGACGCGAAGATCTCGGTACTGGTCTTGAACGAGCCGATGAACACCCAGATCATCGGTGCGATCACGAGGACGCACCAGATCACGAGGACGGTGTGGGACACCCCGGCCACGGCGCGGTCGCCGCCGCCCCCCCGTTCCCGCCGGTCGCCCACCACGACCTTCGGCGGCGTGGTCGCGATTCCCGTCGCGGCGGTCATTGCCGGCCTCCTTCGTCCTTGCCGCCGCTGAGGCGGTTCACCGTGAACACGAGGGCCGCGAAGACCAGCGTGACGATCGCCATCGCGACGCCCATGGCACTGGCGTACCCGAACTTGCCCTCCGTGAACGCCGTCCGGAACAGCTGCTGCGACATCACGAGCGTGCTGTTGTCCGGGCCGCCCTGCGGGTTGAGCGCCTGCACGTAGACGAACAGGTCGAGGGCCGCGATCCCGATGTAGATGTAGGCGGTCTGCACGTTCTCCCGGATGAGGGGGAGGGTGATCGACCACGACATCCGGAACCGGCCGGCCCCGTCGATCCGGGCTGCCTCGTAGGTCTCGGCGGGCACGCCCTTGATCGCCGCGATGAACAGGAGCATGTAGAAGCCCACGAAGCCCCACACGACCACGAACATGGTCACCGGCATCGCGGTGCCGACGTTGCCCAGCCACGCGAACGACTCGAACCGGTCCAGCCCGATCGCTGTCAGGACGCCGTTGACCAGGCCGTTGCTCGGGTCGAGGATCAGGCGCCACATGATGCCGACGGCGATGCCCGGGATGACGTACGGGAAGAGCGAGACGACGCGGTAGAACCCCGAGGCACGCACCCCGCGGATCTGTCCCTTGCCCGAACCGCCGACCGTGATGAGGATCGCGAACACCAGGGCGATGGCGATGGTGATCAAGGGGATGAAGATCCCGAAGGTCACGCTGTTGCCGACGGCGTTGATGAACCGGGGATCCGTGAGGAGGGCGGCGAAGTTGTCCAGGCCGATCACGTTGAACTCGGCCGTGAAGCCGGACCAGTCCGTCAGCGCGTAGAAGGCCGCCTGGACGAACGGCCAGATGACGAAGATCAGGAAGAGCGCCAGCGGCACGCCGAGGAACACGACGAAGAAGCTGACGCTGTCGAACGACAGCCTGCCGACCCGCCGCTTGCGGGGCCCGTCACCAGGCCCCGCAAGCGCGCCGCCCTCGGCCGAGGGCAGCATCCGAGATCCACCGCCGGGGATGGCGGTCATGACACCTCGATCTTCTCGATGGTGTCGTCCTCGCGGATCCGGTCGGTGATCGCCTGGAGCTCTCCGGTGAGGTCCTCCACCGACTTCTTGCCGTCGAGGAACGAGTTCCAGATCGGCAGCTGCTCCTGGTTCATGCCGTAGGTGCTGACGAAGTTGAACGTGTAGATCTCGCCGGCGGCCGCGCTGAGCATGTCCGTCTGCGAGACCAGCGCCGTCGAGCCGAACCCGTCCGCGGGGACGATGTCCTTGACGATGGTCGGGGCGAGCTTCTCCTTCGAGAAGTTCGTCGCGGCGTCCTTCGAGAGCATCGCGCGCAGGAGCTCCTTGCCACCCGCCACGCTCGCGGCGTCCGACGGGACGATGAACGGCTCGCCCGCCGTCGAGTGGAGGGCCGTGGGCGACATGGACGCGCCCGACGTCACCGAGAAGCTCGGCACGCCCTTCATCTGGAAGTCGGCGGCCGTCTGGTCCTTCATCTCGTTCTCGATCCACGAGCCGGACGGGTAGAGCAGCGCCTCCATCTTGTTGCTCCACTGCGCCTGCGCGGCGGTGAACTGCGTCCCCGAACCGCCGGGCTTGAAGTACCCCAGGTCGACGATCTCCTTCATGATCTGGAAGGTCGCCTGCACGGCCTCGTGAGACCAGCAGTCCGCCTCGAGGTTCTCCAGCGTGAGGCGGACCTCGTCGCCGCCCTCCTTGATGGCCGACTCGATCGCGAGGGTCTGGTAGTACGTCGCCGCCTCCGTGCCCCACAGGAAGAGGTACTTGCCCGCCTTCTTGGCCTCGGCGCCGAGCGCCTTCGCCTCTTCCCAGGTGGTCGGCGGGGTCCAGCCGTTCTGGTCGAACAGGCTCCCGGAGTACCAGACGCCGTACACCGTGAGCACGTAGTTGACGGCGGCGAACTTGTCGCCGAACGTGCCCGGGGAGAGCACGCCCTCGTAGAGGGTGTCCCGGATCGTGGTGCCCTCGTAGTTGGGCGCGTCGATCACGTCGGTGAGGTCCTCGAGCTGGTCGAGGATCGTGTTGAAGCCCATCGACTGCGCCCCGGAGTTGTCCACCAGGTCCGGCGGGTTGCCGCCGACGAAGCGGGGCTGCAGCTCGGTGGCGATCTGCGTGGACGGGGAAACCTTGACCGAGGACCCTGCGTGGAGCCCGGCAAGGACCGTGCCCGCGAACTCGACGTAGTCGACGCCGTAGCCGCCGTCGAAGATCACCGCGTCGACGGCGGTGTTCTCCGCCATCCCGAACGGGTTGTTCGCGTCGGCCTCGCCGGTGGGCGCCGCGCTGGTCGGGTCTTCGTCGCTGCCGCCGCCGGTGGCGCAGGCGGCCAGGGGCAGCCCGAGCGGGACGGCGGCCGCCGTGTACATGACGGCGCGCAGGACGCTCCTGCGGCTGAGCGCGGAGGTCTGCTGGCTGGGTTCGGACGTGAACTTGTTGGTCATCGTCTTGATGCCCTTCGTGTGTCGTGGCGCTGCACTTCGCCCAATGGCCTGGCGCACCCCTACGTGCGCCAGGTGATCCCTCCCGCGACCTCCTCGTCGACCGGTACAGCCACGGCATCGGATCGGGTGACGTCAGCGTCCTCGTCCTCGAGAGCGCCGTCGTCCGATGCCGCATCGGTGCACGATGAAACTTCCTCCCATCCTGCGGAGGGTTGAGGGAAAAGTATTCACCTGGGGGCTCGCGCGTCAACACAACTCACCCGGCTGTGACCGAACCGCGACCCGACGTCACGACGAGACGAGCCCCGGCACGAGGCGTGACCGGGCATCGGGCCGGACGGACGCCCCCGGGCGCCCGTCAGCCCACCGGGTCCGACAGGTGCACGGGGGCGGGCTCCACCAGCACGGGGAAGTTCACCGACCGCGAGATGAAGCACAGCGCGTGCGCACGTCGGTGCAGCTCCCCGACGGTCTCGTCCGTGGCGGCGTCCCCCGGGTCCGCCGTCACCCGCGGGCGCAGCGTGACGTCGGTGAACTGCCCCTCCCCGCGCGACTCGACCCGCATCGTGCCCGTGGCGTCGTCCGTGTAGGCGCGGACCACCAGTCCGCGTTCGGAGGCCAGGTGCAGGAACCACAGCATGTGGCACTGCGAGAGGCTCGCGACGAAGAGCTCCTCCGGGTTGTAACGGGTCGGGTCGCCCCGGAACGCGGGGTCGGCGCTGCCCGGCAGCGGCGGCTTGCCCGGGAGCACGACGCGGTGGTCCCGGGGGTACGCCAGGTAGGACGTCGTCCCCGCCCGGCCGCCACCCACGACGTCCGGATCGGGCCACGAGACGGTGACGGCGTAATTGTGATGCGCACCCATGGCCACACGCTAGGACCTCAGGCTGCGCTGCGCTTGCCGGACCGCTTCGCGGTGCGGCCACCCGCGCCCTTCTCACCCGCCGCGCTCCGGGTGCGCGCACCGGACGGGGCCGACGTCGCGGCGGCCGCGGGGGCGCGTGTCGCCCCCGCCGGCACGGGCGGGTGCGCGGCGAGGATCTCCCCCAGGAAGCGGCCCGTGTGGCTCGCCTCCACGCCCGCGACGTCCTCGGGGGTCCCCTGCGCGACGACCGTGCCGCCGCCGGACCCGCCCTCGGGGCCCATGTCGACGATCCAGTCCGCGCTCTTGATGACGTCGAGGTTGTGCTCGATCACGAGCACCGTGTTGCCCTTCTCGACGAGCGATTGCAGCACGCCGAGCAGCCGCCGGATGTCCTCGAAGTGCAGGCCCGTGGTGGGCTCGTCGAGCACGTAGACGGTCCGGCCCGTCGAGCGCTTCTGCAGCTCGCTGGCGAGCTTCACGCGCTGCGCCTCGCCGCCCGAGAGGGTCGGCGCCGGCTGGCCCAGTCGCACGTACCCGAGCCCGACGTCGACCAGGGTGCTCAGGTATCGCGAGATCGCGGGGAACGCCGCGAAGAACCCCGCCGCCTCCTCGATCGGCATGTCGAGCACGTCGGCCACCGTCTTGCCCTTGAAGTGCACCTCGAGGGTCTCGCGGTTGTACCGCGCCCCGTGGCAGACCTCGCACGGGACGTAGACGTCCGGCAGGAAGTTCATCTCGATCTTCAGCGTGCCGTCGCCGGAGCAGGCCTCGCAGCGCCCGCCCTTGACGTTGAACGAGAAGCGCCCCGGCCCGTAGCCGCGGACCTTCGCCTCCTCCGTCTCCGCGAAGATCTTGCGGATGCGGTCCCAGACGCCGGTGTACGTGGCCGGGTTCGACCGCGGCGTACGGCCGATCGGGCCCTGATCGACGTGCACCACCTTGTCCAGCTCGTCGACCCCCGTCACCCGGGTGTGCCGGCCCGCGACCCGGCGTGCGCCGTTGAGCTCGTTGGCGAGCACGGTGTGCAGGATCGAGTTCACCAGGGTCGACTTGCCCGACCCCGAGACCCCGGTCACCGCCGTGAGCACGCCGAGCGGGAAGCTCACGTCGATGTCGCGCAGGTTGTTCTCCCGCGCGCCGACGACCGTCAGCTGGCGGCCCGGGTCCGTCCCCCGCCGCGACGCCGGCAGCGGGATGCTGCGCCGCCCCGACAGGTAGGCGCCGGTCATCGACCCGTCGGCCTCGAGCAGCCCGGCGTAGTCGCCCGAGTGCACGACGCGACCCCCGTGCTCGCCCGCGCCGGGCCCGACGTCGACGATCCAGTCGGCCGCGCGGATGGTGTCCTCGTCGTGCTCGACGACGATCAGGGTGTTGCCGAGGTCCCGCAGTCGGGTCAGCGTGTCGATGAGCCGCCGGTTGTCCCGCTGGTGCAGCCCGATCGACGGCTCGTCGAGCACGTAGAGCACCCCGACGAGACCCGACCCGATCTGGGTGGCGAGCCGGATCCGTTGCGCCTCGCCACCCGAGAGCGTCCCGGCGGGTCGCTCGAGCGACAGGTAGTGCAGGCCCACGTCGACGAGGAAGCCGAGCCGGGCGTGGATCTCCTTGAGGACCTCGGTGGCGATCGCGCGCTCGCGCTCCCCGAGCTCGAGTCCGTCGAGGAAGTGCTTCGCCTCGTCGATGGGGAGGCTGCACACGTCCCAGATCGACTTGCCGCCGACCGTCACGGCGAGCACCTCGGGCTTGAGCCGCGCGCCCGAGCAGACGGGGCACGGGACCTCCCGCATGTAGGCCTCGTACTTCTCCTTCGACCAGTCCGACTCGGTCTCGCGGTGCCGCCGCTCGAGGAACGTCACCGCCCCCTCGAACCCGGTCGAGTACTGGCGCTCGCGGCCCCACCGGTTCTTGTACTTCACGTGCACCTGGTGGTTGCGCCCGTACAGGACGGCCTCGCGGGCGCGCTTCGGCAGCGCTCGCCACGGCGCGTCCATCGAGAAGCTCATCTCCTCCGCCAGGGCGGCGAGCACCCGCTCGAAGTACTCCGAGGACGTCTGCGCCCACGGGACGATCGCGCCGTCGCGCAGCGACCTCTCCTCGTCCGGGACGACGAGCTCCGGGTCGACCTCGAGCCGGAACCCGATCCCGGTGCACTCCGGGCACGCGCCGTAGGGCGCGTTGAAGGAGAACGTGCGCGGCTCGATCTCGTCGAGCGCCAGGGGGTGGTCGTTGGGGCAGGCGCGCTTCTCGGAGAACTTCCGCACGCGCCCCAGGTCGTCGATGTCGGCGTCCACGAGCTCGACGAGGACGAGGCCACCGGCGAGCGAGAGCGCCGTCTCGACGGAGTCCGTGAGCCTGCGCTGGACACCGTCCCGCGAGACGAGGCGGTCGACGACCACCTCGATGTCGTGCTTGAGCTTCTTCTCCAGCGTGGGCGGGCTGGAGAGCTGGACGACCTCCCCGTCCACCCGGGCGCGGGCGAAGCCCTGGGTCTGCAGCTCGTTGAAGAGGTCCGCGTACTCGCCCTTGCGGCCGCGCACGACCGGCGCGAGCACCTGGTAGCGCGTGCCCTCCGGCAGCTCGAGCAGCTTGTCGACGATCTGCTGGGGCGTCTGCGAGCGCACGGGCTCCCCGCACTCGGGGCAGTGCTGCGTGCCCGCGCGTGCGAAGAGCAGGCGCAGGTAGTCGTAGACCTCCGTGATGGTGCCGACGGTCGACCGCGGGTTCCGGTTGGTCGACTTCTGATCGATCGACACGGCGGGCGACAGACCCTCGATGAAGTCGACGTCGGGCTTGTCCATCTGCCCGAGGAACTGGCGCGCGTAGGCGGACAGGGACTCGACGTAGCGTCGCTGCCCCTCGGCGAAGATCGTGTCGAATGCCAGGGAGGACTTCCCGGAGCCCGACAGTCCCGTGAACACGATGAGTCGGTCACGAGGGAGGTCGAGCTCCACGTTGCGCAGGTTGTGCTCGCGGGCGCCGGAGATGACGAGGCGGTTGCTCACCGGAGCATCCTACGACCGCCCACCGACATTCGTACAGGCGTTCGACGGGGCGCCGGCGCCCGCCCAGGTCACGACGCGGACCGCGGACGACCGTCGCGGCGAGGCCTGGTTGGATGCCGCCCATGGCAGTCTTCGCGATCACCTACGTCTACGTCTCCGACCCCGAGCGGCTGGCCGCTGTGCGACCGGAGCACCGGGAGTTCCTGCGCGACCTGCACGGCCAGGGCGCGCTGCACGTGTCGGGACCGCTCCCGCCCGCTCCCGGCGGCGAGCCGGGCGGCGCGCTGCTGGTCGTCGAGGCCGACGACACGACCGCCGCGCTCCGGCTGCTGGACGACGACCCGATGCGGCGCGACCGCCTCGTGGCCGAGCGCTCCGCCCGGGAGTGGGTGCCGGTGATCGGCGGCTTCGCGCGCTGACCTCGGCCCGCTGACCTCGGCCCGCTGACCGCCTCGTCCCTGCGGGTCCCCCACGCAGCGCACCCCCGGCCGTGGTCGGCCGGGGGCGCGTCGCTCGCGGGGACGGGACGCTCAGGCGGTCCGCGACGGCTCGTCCTGCGCCGCCTCGAGGGCGGCGGTGTGCCGCGTCTTGAGCAGGCTCGCGACGGTCGCGATCGCGATCGACCCGAGGATGACCGCCAGGGACAGCCAGATCGGGATCTGGGGCGCCCACTCCACGTGCTCGCCGCCGTTGATGAACGGCAGCGTGTTCGTGTGCAGGGCCTCGAGGATGAGCTTCACGCCGATGAACCCGAGGATGACGGCCAGCGCGATCGGCAGGTACACGAGCCGTTCCAGCAGGCCGCCGAGCAGGAAGTAGAGCTGGCGCAGGCCCATGAGCGCGAACAGGTTCGCCGTGAAGACGATGAACGGGTCCTTCGTCAGCCCGAAGATCGCGGGGATCGAGTCCAGTGCGAACAGCAGGTCGGTCGACCCGATCGCGACGAAGACCACGACCATCGGGGTGAACAGCTTCTTGCCGTCGACCACCGTGCGCACCTTGGCACCGTCGTAGTCCTTGCTCAGCGGAAGCACGCGCCGCAGGAGGCGGATCGCGACGTTCTCCTTGAACTCGTCCTCGTCCTCACCGGCCACCAGCTTGATCGCGGTGTAGATGAGGAACGCGCCGAAGAGGTAGAACACCCAGACGAACTGCTCGAGGATCGCGGCACCCGCGAGGATGAACGCGGCGCGCAGGACCAGCGCGATGATGATGCCGACCATCAGCACCTTCTGCTGGTGCTCCCGGGGCACCGCGAACCTCGACATGATGATGACGAAGACGAACAGGTTGTCGATGCTCAGGGAGTACTCGGTGAGCCACCCCGCGTAGAACTCCCCTGCCGGCTGGACGCCGCCCACCGCGAGCACGATCAGCCCGAACACGATCGCGAGGCCCACGTAGAAGGCGACCCAGATGCCGCTCTCCTTCATGCTCGGCACGTGCGGTCGCCGCCCGACGATCAGGAGGTCGGCGGCGAGCAGCGCGATCAGGACGATCAGCGCCACCACCTCGAACACGTAGGGGAGCTCGTGGATCATGCATCTGCCTCTCGGGACTCAGCCTTGCTGGACTACTCGGTCTTGCTGGACTCGCCGACGGCGATCTTCGCACGGCGGTCGTGGCGGTCGCGCGCCAGCGACGCGACCGTGGTGATGGCGAGCACCACGATGATGAAGGTCAGGGAGACCGCGGTGGAGATCTCCGGGATCGCCTCGACGTGCTGGCCGCCGTTGATGAACGGCAGCTCGTTCGTGTGCAGCGCGTGGATCACCAGCTTGATGCCGATGAACCCGAGGATGGCCGCCAGCCCGTAGTTCAGGAAGACCAGCCGGTCCAGCAGCCCGTCGACGAGGAAGTAGAGCTGGCGCAGGCCCAGGAGCGAGAACGCGTTGGCCGCGAACACCAGGTAGGTCTCCTGGGTCAGCCCGAAGATCGCGGGGATCGAGTCCACGGCGAACAGAAGGTCGGCGCTGCCGATGGCGACCATCACGATGAGCATCGGCGTGATGTAGCGCCTGCCGTCGATCTTCGTGGTCATCTTGCTGCCGACGTAGGTGTCGGTCGTGGGGAACAGGCGACGCGTCAGGCGCAGGACGCCGTTCTCGTTCCACTCCTCGTCGTGGCCGGTGCCCGAGCGGGCCTGCGCGATCGCGGTCCAGATCAGGAAGGCGCCGAAGAGGTAGAAGACCCAGGCGAAGTTCGCGATGATCGCGGCCCCCGCGACGATGAACACCGTCCGCAGCACGAGCGCGATGGTGATCCCGATCAGCAGCACGCGCTGCTGGTGCTCCCGGGGCACCCGGAAGCTCGTCATGATGAGGACGAAGACGAAGAGATTGTCGACGCTGAGCGACTTCTCGGTGATGTAGCCGGCGAAGTACTCACCGCCGTACGTCCCGCCCCAGACGATCCACACGATCACGCCGAAGACGACGGCGACGGCCACGTAGGCCGCCGACCAGAGGGCCGACTCCTTGAGGGTCGGCGTGTGCGGGGTGCGGACGTGGCCGACGTAGTCGACGGCGAGCATCGCCAGGATGATGGCGACGGTGACGATCCAGACCCAGGGGGCGACATCCATGCAGAAACCTCCGGTACGTAGCGTGTGCACCGAAGGTCTTCTCCACCCGCGCGCTGCGCGCGGGCCAGTGGGGCCGGACCGGCATCCGTGCCTGTCGGGTTGACGACCTCACCGCTTGCGGAGTACTCCCCCTCAACGAGCCGCAAGCATACGGCACGCCCCCGCCGACGACGACCGCCGCGTCCGCGTCGTGGACGGACGCCGGAGACGGCGCACCCCGGTCACGAGGTGGCGGCCTGCATCTGGCGCAGCTCCTTCTTCAGCCCGCTGATCTCGTCGCGCAGCCGCGCCGCCACCTCGAACTGGAGCTCGGCCGCGGCGGCGTGCATCTGGTCGCTGAGCTCCTGGATCAGCTCCGCCAGCTCCCCCGCGGCGACGCCCGCGAGACGGTTGCCCGTGACGGCGCCCTCCTTGGGCCCGCCGGGCACCGGCGCCCTGCCCCTCCCCTGGGACGACGCGGGCGCCTTGCGGTAGCCGCCCGCCAACAGCTCCTGGGTGTCGACGTCCTCGCGGGCGAGCATGTCGGTGACGTCCGCGATCTTCTTGCGCAGCGGCTGCGGGTCGATCCCGCGCTCGGCGTTGTACGCGACCTGCTTCTCGCGGCGCCGGTTGGTCTCGTCGATGGCGAGCTCCATCGCGGGCGTCACCTTGTCCGCGTACATGTGCACCTGCCCGGTGACGTTGCGCGCGGCACGACCGATGGTCTGGATGAGCGACCGCCCCGAGCGCAGGAAGCCCTCCTTGTCGGCGTCGAGGATCGCCACGAGCGACACCTCGGGCAGGTCGAGGCCCTCGCGCAGCAGGTTGATGCCGACCAGGACGTCGTACTCCCCCAGGCGCAGCTCGCGCAGCAGCTCGACCCGGCGCAGCGTGTCGACCTCCGAGTGCAGGTAGCGGACCCGGACGTCCTTCTCGAGGAAGTAGTCGGTGAGGTCCTCGGCCATCTTCTTGGTGAGCGTCGTGACGAGCACGCGCTCGTCCCGCTCCACCCGCTCGCGGATCTCGTGCAGCAGGTCGTCGATCTGGCCCGTGGTGGGCTTGACGAGCACCTGGGGGTCCACCAGGCCCGTGGGGCGGATGACCTGCTCGACCACGCCGTCGGACATCGACAGCTCGTAGTCCCCCGGCGTCGCGGAGAGGTAGACGGTCTGGCCGATGCGCTCGACGAACTCCTCCCAGCGCAGCGGGCGGTTGTCCATCGCGCTCGGCAGGCGGAAGCCGTGCTCCACCAGCGCGCGCTTGCGCGACATGTCGCCCTCGAACATCGCCCCGATCTGCGGCACGGTCTGGTGAGACTCGTCGATGACGAGCAGGAAGTCCTCGGGGAAGTAGTCGAGGAGCGTGTTCGGCGGCGACCCCTGCTCGCGGCCGTCGATGTGCCGCGAGTAGTTCTCGATGCCGCTGCACGTGCCGATCTGGCGCATCATCTCGATGTCGTAGGTGGTGCGCATGCGCAGCCGCTGCGCCTCGAGGAGCTTGTTCTGCCGCTCCAGCTCGGCCAGCCGGTCGGCGAGCTCCGCCTCGATCCCGGTGATCGCGCGCTCCATGCGCTCCGGACCGGCGACGTAGTGGGTGGCCGGGAACAGGTAGACGCTCTGCTCGGACCGGATCACCTCCCCCGTGAGGGGGTGCAGGGTCTGGATCGACTCGATCTCGTCGCCGAACATCTCGATGCGGACGGCGAGCTCCTCGTACACCGGGATGATCTCCACCGTGTCGCCCCGCACCCGGAAGGTGCCGCGCGTGAACGCCGTGTCGTTGCGCGAGTACTGCATCTGCACGAAGCGGCGCAGCATGTCGTCGCGGTCGACCACGTCGCCCACGTCGAGGCGCACCATCCGGTCCACGTACTCCTGCGGGGTGCCCAGGCCGTAGATGCACGACACGGAGGCGACCACGACGACGTCGCGCCGCGTCAGCAGGGACGACGTGGCGGAGTGGCGCAGCCGTTCGACCTCGTCGTTGATCGACGAGTCCTTCTCGATGTAGGTGTCCGTCTGCGCGATGTACGCCTCGGGCTGGTAATAGTCGTAGTACGAGACGAAGTACTCGACCGCGTTGTTCGGCAGCAGCTCGCGGAACTCGGTGGCCAGCTGCGCGGCCAGCGTCTTGTTCGGCGCCATGACGAGCGTGGGGCGCTGCAGCTTCTCCACGAGCCACGCGGTCGTCGCGCTCTTCCCGGTGCCCGTCGCACCGAGCAGGACGACATCCTTCTCCCCCGCCTGGACGCGCGCGGTCAGGTCCGCGATGGCGCTCGGCTGGTCGCCCGAGGGCTGGAAGTCGGAGACCACCTCGAAGGGCGCCACCGCACGCTGCAGATCGGTCACGGGTCGCATGTCACCACCGTACGGCGCGCCCCCGACAGGCACCCCGGCAGCTCGTCCGCTGCACGAGCCCCGCTGGTCGGCGCCGCGCCGCCCACCCAGGGAGACGGGCGCCCGCCGGCACGTCAGGCCCGCGTGGTCGCGGCGTCGGACTCCTCGTCGAGCTCGCGGACGAGCCGCGCCCAGAGCTCGTCGACCTGGGCGCGGAGGCCCTCCTCCGTGCCCGTGCCGTCCAGCGTCACGTCCGCCACCGCCGCCCGCTCCTCGTCCGAGGCCTGGGCGGCGACCCGCGCGAGCGCGGCCTGCTCCTCCAGCCCGCGCCCCTCGACGAGCCGGGCCACCCGCTGCGGGGCCGGGGCGTGCACCACGACGAGCAGGTGGAAGTGCTCCGCCTGCCCGGTCTCGACCAGCAGCGGGATGTCGTGCACGACGACGGCACGGTCGTCCGACGCCCCGGCGAGCGCCTCCCGTTCCGCAGCGATCCGGCGGATCTCGGGGTGCAGGATGCCCTCCAGGCGCGCCCGGGCGCCGTCGTCGTCGAACACCAGCCTGCCGAGGGCCGGGCGGTCGAGCGAGCCGTCGCCGGCGAGCACGCCGTCGCCGAAGGCGGCGACGACCTCCTCCAGCCCGACCGTGCCGGGTGCGACCACCTCCCGCGCGAGCGCGTCGTGGTCGATGACGTCGGCGCCGAGCTCGGCGAGGCGGCGCGCGACGACGGACTTGCCGGCGGCGATGCCGCCCGTGAGGCCGATGCGGAGCATGGGGACCATCCTGCCCCCGGCGTAGGCTTCCCGCCATGAGCACGGCCCGGTGGCCGGGCCCGGGGCGGGCCGTGGTGCGTGCCCGTGTGCGGACCAGGAGGTGGCATGGCCGGCGGACCCGCGATGCGCTCGTTCCTCAACGACTCCTCGGTCACCGACCATCGGCTGGCGCGCTCCACGCTGCGCCGGATCCTCGGCTTCGCCCGCCCCTACCGCGGCCTGCTCACGGCCTTCGTGGGTCTGCTCGTGCTCAGCGCCGCGGCCGGCGCCGTCACGCCGCTGCTCTTCCGGCGACTCATCGACGACGGGATCGCGAACGGCGACCGCGGCCTGGTCCTCGCCCTGGCCGGGGCCGCGGCGGGGCTCGCGCTCCTCGGCGCCGGGCTGGCGGTCGGTGAGCGATGGCTCTCCGCGCGGGTCGGCGAGGGACTCATCCTCGACCTGCGCACGGCCGTCTTCGACCACGTCCAGCGGATGCCGCTGGCCTTCTTCGCCCGCGCCCGCACGGGTGCCCTGGTCCAGCGGCTGGGCGGTGACGTGCTCGGCGCCCAGCAGGCGTTCACGTCGACCCTGCAGACCGTCGTGTCCAACGGTCTGACCATCACGTTCACCCTGGCGGCCATGCTCGCCATGTCGTGGCGCCTCACGGCGGTCGCGCTGCTGCTCCTGCCGGCCTTCGTGCTGCCCGCGCGCTGGTTCGGACGGCGACTGGCCACGCTGGCCCGCACCGGCTACGAGCTCAACGCCGACGCCAGCCAGCTGATGAACGAGCGCTTCAACGTCGCCGGCGCGCACCTGGTGAAGATCTTCGGGGATCCCGAGCTCGAGTCCGCCCGGTACGCCGACCAGGTGCGGCGCCTGCGCGACCTCGGCGTGCGCACCGCCCTCCTCGGCACGTGGTTCCGGGTCGGGCTCACCACCCTCGCCTCGGTCGCAATCGCGCTGGTCTACGGTCTCGGCGGGCTGCAGGCGATCTCCGGCGAGCTCACCGTCGGGACCGTGGTCGCCCTCACCGCCTACCTCGGCCGCCTGTACGGGCCGCTGTCGTCGATGTCGAACGTCCAGGTCGACGTGATGACCGCCCTCGTCAGCTTCGAACGCGTGCTCGAGGTGCTCGACCTCGAGCCCACCGTCGCCGAGAAGCCCGGCGCCGCGGACCTGCGGGCCGCCGTGGCGGCCCGCGGCGCGTCGGTCGAGCTCGACCGGGTCACGTTCCGGTACCCGCGGGCGGACGAGGTCTCCCTCGCCTCGCTCGAGGCGGTCGCCGCGCTGCGCGCCGACCCGGCCACCGACACCCTGCACGACGTCTCGCTCGTCGTGCCCGCCGGGTCGATGGTCGCCCTCGTCGGCCCGTCGGGCGCGGGGAAGACGACCGTCTCGCAGCTCGTCGCGCGGATGTACGACCCGACCGCGGGCGCCGTGCGGATCGCCGGCGCCGACCTGCGCGACGTCACCGCCGCCTCGCTGCGCGGCACCGTCGGGGTCGTCTCCCAGGAGGCACACCTCTTCCACGACACGGTGGCCGCCAACCTGCGCCTCGCCCGCCCCGACGCCACCGACGACGACCTGGAGCAGGCGTTGCGCCAGGCCCGGGTCTGGGACCTCGTGTCCCGGCTCCCCGAGGGCGTCCAGACGGTCGTCGGCGACCGCGGCTACCGGCTCTCCGGGGGCGAGCGGCAGCGGCTCGCCATCGCCCGTCTGCTGCTCAAGGCTCCCGACGTGGTCGTCCTCGACGAGGCCACGGCGCACCTCGACTCGGAGTCCGAGGCGGCGGTCCAGGCGGCCCTCGACCAGGCCCTCGCCGGGCGGACGTCCCTGGTCATCGCCCACCGACTCTCGACGGTGCGCGCCGCCGACGCGATCGTCGTGCTCGACTCCGGCCGCGTCGTCGAGCAGGGCGTCCACGCCGAGCTGCTCGCCGCAGGCGGCCTGTACGCCGACCTGTACGCCACCCAGTTCGCGGACGCGGCCGTCCCGCCGGCACGCTGAGGCCCCGTCGCGGCCTCGTCCGGGCGCGACGACGGCCCGCCACCCCGGGAGGGGTGACGGGCCGTCGAGGGTCCGTCGGGCCGCGCGCGGCGACCCTGGCCGGATCAGTTGCCGGTGAGCTTCTCGCGCAGCGCGGCGAGCGCCTCGTCGGACGCCAGCGTGCCGGCGGCCTCCTGGGCCGGGGCCGACGAGTAGGACGACGACGAGGAGGACGACGGCGACGAGGACGAGGAGCTGCTGCTCCCGCTCGGGACGGCGTCGTTCACCGCGGCGTCGGCGTCGGCCGCGATGGCCGCACGCACCTGCTCACGGTGCGACTCCCAGCGGGCGTGCGCCTTGGCGTACTCCGCCTCCCAGGCCTCCCGCTGCGTCTCGAAGCCCTCGAGCCACTCGTTGGTCTCCGGGTCGAAGCCCTCGGGGTACTTGTACTCGCCGTTCTCGTCGTACTCGGCAGCCATGCCGTAGAGCGCGGGGTCGAAGTCCTCGGACTCCGGGTCCACGCCCTCGTTCGCCTGCTTGAGCGACAGCGAGATGCGGCGACGCTCGAGGTCGATGTCGATGACCTTGACGAACACCTCGGCGCCGACGCTGACGACCTGCTCGGGCAGCTCGACGTGGCGCACGGCCAGCTCCGAGATGTGCACGAGGCCCTCGATGCCGTCCTCGACGCGCACGAACGCACCGAACGGGACGAGCTTGGTGACCTTGCCGGGCACGACCTGACCGATGGCGTGCGTGCGGGCGAAGGCCTGCCACGGGTCCTCCTGCGTCGCCTTCAGCGACAGGGAGACACGCTCGCGGTCGAAGTCGACGTCGAGCACCTCGACGGTGACCTCCTGGCCCACCTCGACGACCTCGGACGGGTGGTCGATGTGCTTCCAGGACAGCTCCGAGACGTGCACCAGACCGTCGACGCCGCCGAGGTCCACGAACGCACCGAAGTTGACGATCGAGGACACGACACCCGGGCGCACCTGGCCCTTCTGCAGCGTCTGCAGGAAGGTGGAGCGGACCTCGGACTGCGTCTGCTCGAGCCAGGCACGGCGCGACAGGACCACGTTGTTGCGGTTCTTGTCGAGCTCGATGATCTTGGCCTCGATCTCCTTGCCGACGTACGGCGCGAGGTCGCGGACGCGACGCATCTCCACGAGGGAGGCGGGGAGGAAGCCGCGCAGACCGATGTCGAGGATGAGGCCGCCCTTGACGACCTCGATGACGGTGCCGGTGACGACGCCGTCCTCCTCCTTGATCTTCTCGATCGTGCCCCAGGCGCGCTCGTACTGGGCGCGCTTCTTGGACAGGATCAGACGACCCTCCTTGTCCTCCTTCTGGAGGACGAGCGCCTCGACGGCGTCGCCGACGGCGACGACCTCGCCGGGGTCGACGTCGTGCTTGATCGACAGCTCGCGGGAGGGGATCACGCCCTCGGTCTTGTAGCCGATGTCGAGGAGGACCTCGTCGCGGTCGACCTTGACGATCGTGCCTTCGACGATGTCACCATCGTTGAAGTACTTGATGGTGGCGTCGACGGCGGCAAGGAAGTCCTCCTCGGTGCCGATGTCGTTGACGGCAACCTGCGGGGCGGACTTCGTGGTGGAGATGGTCATTGAGTGGATGCTCCGATGCGGACAGGACGTAGTGCGGACAGGGTCGCGATGCGGGGTGCGGCAGCGGCCTGAGGGCTCGCCGGGCGCACTGCACCGCGAGCCATCTTATCGATGCACCGTCGGGGGGTCAACGCGCCCCCGAGGAAGGCTCCGCGCCTGATCTCGGGCGACGCCCGCCGGCGACCTCGCCAGGGGGCGCCCGGCCCGTCGGCGGCGGCCCGGCCGTCGTGCCACGATGTGCCGGTGAACGACCCCCACCCGATCAACCACGCCGGATACCGCGACGTGCCGGACGCCGAGGGCGGCGACGCGGCACGCGGGTGGTGGGACTCCCACGCCGCCGAGTACCTGGACGAGCACCGGTCCTTCCTGGGCGATGCCGGGTTCCGCTGGGGTCCCGAGGGCCTGCAGGAGCACGACGCCCACCTCCTCGGCGACGTCGCCGGTGCCCGGGTGCTCGAGGTCGGGGCCGGCGCGGCGCACTGCTCGCGGTGGCTGGCCGCGCGGGGCGCGCACGTCGTCGCGACGGACGTGTCGGCGGGGATGCTCGCCCACGCCGCGCGGCTCGACCGGGAGACGGGGGTGCGCGTCCCGGCGGCCCAGGCGGACGCGCGGGCGCTGCCCTTCGCCGACGACTCCTTCGACGTCGTCTTCACCTCGTTCGGGGCGATCCCCTTCGTCCCCGACGCGGCACGGGTGCACGCCGAGGCGGCCCGGGTGCTCCGGCCGGGCGGCCGATGGGTGTTCTCCGTGACGCACCCGGTGCGCTGGGCGTTCCCCGACGACCCCACGTCGCGCGGCCTCACGGCGCAGTTCTCCTACTTCGACCGGAGGCCGTACGTCGAGACCGACGGCGAGGGCCGGGTCGCCTACGCCGAGTACCACCGCACCCTCGGCGACCACGTGCGCGACGTGGTCGCCGCCGGGCTGCGGGTGCGCGACGTCGTCGAGCCCGAGTGGCCGGAGTGGAACGACCAGGTGTGGGGCGGCTGGGGGCCCGAGCGCGGCGCCTACCTGCCGGGCACGGCCGTGTTCGTCACCACCAGGGACTGACGCCCCGCCGGTGCGTCAGTGACCCGCGTCGTGCCACGTGGCGCCGGCGCCCACGGAGACGTCGAGCGGGACGTCCAGCTCGACCGCGGACCCCATCTCGCTGCGCAGCACGTCCTCGGCGGCGTCCCGCTCGCCCGGCGCGACCTCGACGACGAGCTCGTCGTGCACCTGGAGCAGCAGCCGCGACGCGAGACCCCGGCTGTCGAGCTCGCGCTGCACCCCCAGCATCGCGACCTTGATGATGTCCGCGGCGCTGCCCTGGATCGGCGCGTTGAGCGCCATGCGCTCCGCCATCTGCCGGCGCTGCCGGTTGTCGCTCACCAGGTCGGGCAGGTAGCGGCGGCGGCCGAGGATCGTCGCCGTGTACCCGGTCGCGCGCGCCTCCTCGACCACGCCCGTCAGGTAGTCGCGCACGCCGCCGAAGCGGGTGAAGTAGTCGTCCATGAGCGACTGCGCCTCGCTCGTGGGGATGGTCAGCTGCTGCGACAGCCCGAACGCGCTGAGGCCGTAGGCCAGCCCGTAGGACATCGCCTTGATCTTCGAGCGCATCTCGGGCGTGACGTCCGCGGGCGCCACGTCGAAGACGCGCGAGCCCACGTAGCGGTGCAGGTCCTCGCCGGACCGGAACGCCGCGATGAGTCCCTCGTCGCCCGACAGGTGCGCCATGATGCGCATCTCGATCTGGCTGTAGTCGGCGGTCAGCAGGGTCTCGTACCCCTCGCCCACGCGGAACGCGCGGCGGATCCGGCGGCCCTCCTCGGTGCGGATGGGGATGTTCTGCAGGTTCGGGTCGGTGGAGCTCAGGCGACCCGTTGCCGCGATCGTCTGCTGGAACGTCGTGTGGATCCGCCCGTCCGGCGACACGGACTTGAGCAGCCCCTCGACGGTCGAGCGCAGGCGGCTGGCGTCCCGGTGCGCCAGCAGGTGCTCGAGGAACGGGTGGCCCGTCTTGACGTACAGGTCCTGCAGCGACGCGGCGTCCGTGGTGTACCCGGTCTTGATCTTCTTGGTCTTGGGCATCGCGAGCTGGTCGAACAGCACCTCCTGCAGCTGCTTCGGGCTGCCCAGGTTCACCTGCCGGCCGATGACGTCGTAGGCCTCCGCCGCCGCGTCCGCGACGGCCGACGCGAACTGCTGCTCGAGCTCCGTGAGGTAGTCGACGTCGGCGGCGATCCCGGTGGCCTCCATGCGTGCGAGCACCGCCGCGAGCGGCAGCTCGAGGTCCGTGAGCAGCCCCGCGGCCCCCCGGTCGCCGAGCTGCCCGGTGAGGGCCTCGGCGAGGTCGGCCACGGCGCCCGCCCGCACCGCCGCCTGGCGGGCCCTGGGGTCCTCGGCCGGGTCGTCGTCGCCGAGCGCCAGGTCGAGGGCGCCCTGCGCGCCCGCCGGCTCCCCGACCGTCAGCTCGCGCCCGAGCTGGCGGACGACGAGGTCTGCCAGGTCGTAGCCGCGCTGGTCCGGGTAGCAGAGATAGGCCGCCAGCTCGGTGTCGAACACCACCCCGGCCAGCTCCAGGTCGCGGCCCGCCAGCATGTGCCAGGCCGTCTTCGCCCCGTGCACCGCCTTGGGCGCGTCCGCGTCCGCGAGCCAGGCGGCGAGCGCCCGCTCGTCGTCGGGCGTGACGTCGGCGAGGTCGACCACCACGGCGCCGCCCGAGCCGCCCGGTGCGGCAGCGGCGCCCTCCGCCAGGGCCACCTCCCACGCGTCGGACGCTCCCGGCGTCGCGGTTCCGGTGACGTCGAGGCCGAGCCGCGCCCCGGCGCGCGCAGACAGCCACGCGCCGAGCGCGCCCGGCGCGAGGTCGGCGAGCGCCACCTCGACGCCTCCCGTCGCGGCCGGGGCCGCCGCCTCCGCCGCAGGGTCGGCGGCGAGCAGCCGGTCGCGCAGCGTGCCGAACTGCAGCGTGTCGGAGACGCGGTGGACGGCCTCCCGGTCGAACCCGGCGAGCTCCAGGTCGCCGAGCGCGAGCGGCAGCTCGACGTCGCCCAGGAGGGCGTTGAGCTGCCGGTTGAGCCGCACCTGGTCGACCGACTCGCGGAGGTTCTGCGCCGCCTTGCCCTTGAGCTCGTCGACGTGCTCGAGCAGGGCCTCGAGCCCGCCGTACGTGGTCACCCACTTCGCGGCGGTCTTGGGACCGACCCCCGCCACCCCGGGCAGGTTGTCGCTCGACTCGCCGACCAGGGCGGCCAGGTCGGGATAGCGCTCGGGCGGCACCCCGTACTTCTCGACGACGGCGGCGGGCGTCATGCGCGCCAGCTCGGACACCCCGCGCTTGGGGTAGAGGAGCGTCACGTCGTCCGTGACGAGCTGCAGGGCGTCGCGGTCGCCCGAGCACACGAGCACCTCCATCCCGGCCTCGGCGGCCTGACCGGCGAGCGTCGCGAGGATGTCGTCGGCCTCGATGCCGTCACGCTGCAGGAACGGGACGCGCAGGGCCTCGAGGACCTCCTTGATCAATGGCACCTGGCCGCGGAAGACCTCCGGCGTCGCGTCCCGGTTCCCCTTGTACTCGGGATACTGCTCGGTGCGGAACGTGACGCGCCCCGCGTCGAAGGCCACGGCCACGTGGGTGGGCTGCTCGTCGCGGAGCAGGTTGGTCAGCATCGAGGTGAAGCCGTAGACGGCGTTGGTCACCTGGCCGCTGGACGTCACGAGCGTGTCCGGGAGCGCGAAGAACGCGCGGTACGCCATCGAATGTCCGTCGATCAGCAGCAGCCGGGGGCGGGGGGTCTGTCCGGGGCCGGGTCGCGCAGAGGTCGTCACGGGTGCCAACCTAGCGTGCGTGACCGACACGCCTGCGACCGCCCCGACCCGCACGACCGGCACCGCCCGGACCGCACCTGCCAGCCGGGAGGACGCCGACGACGGCGCACGCCCGGCGTTCCCCACCACGACCGACGAGTGGCGGTCCGCCGCCCGCGGCACCCTGATCGAGCGGCTCGGCATCGAGCTCACGCACGTCGACCCGGAGCGCACCACGGGGAGCATGCCGGTGGCGGGGAACACGCAGCCGGCGGGACTCCTGCACGGCGGGGCGTCGGTGACGCTGGCCGAGACGCTCGGGTCGGTCGCCGCGCAGCAGCACGCCGGGCCGACGCGCGCGGCCGTCGGGCTCGAGGTCAACGCCACGCACCATCGGGGGGTGCGGTCCGGCTCCGTGCACGGCGAGGCGCGGGCCCTCCACCGCGGCCGCTCGACCGCGGCCTACGAGATCGTCGTCACCGACGACGCCGGCCGGCGGGTCTGCACCGCTCGGCTCACGTGCATGATCCTCGGCGACTGACGAACGCGGGCGGGCGGGCGGCCGCGCCCCCCACGGCGGCGGCTGTCAGGACCCGACGGACTCGCTCCGGGTGGCGCCGTCGAGCGACGCCCCGCCGGCGAGCGTTCCCTCGCCGCCCTGGCGGTCACCGCCGTGCTCGGACCCGGCCGAGAGCATCGCCTCGCGCTGCTCCTGGAAGTCGCGCAGGTCGACCGGGCCGGTCGGCAGGCCGGCGTCCCGAGCCCTTCGGCGCCGCGCGACGAGGTCCTCGATCGCCGCGCGCGTGGCCTCCCGGCGGCTCATGCGCGTGCCGCGGGACGACTGCGGCCCCTCCTGGGCGAGCCGGCGCTGCAGACCCGTCGTCGCGACGACCCGGTGGCCGGCGGCCGGGGCGAAGCCGAGTCGCGCGAGGAAGCGCTGCATGCCGCGCGCGCCGGGGGCGGGGGCGCAGTAGACCTGCTCCGCGCCGCGCTCGGCGGCGATGGCGGCGGCGGCGGCCAGCAGCGCGTGCCCGACCCCCCGGCGCCGGGTGCGGGGCGTCACGTAGACGGCGTCCACGTACGCGCTCGCCGTCCGGGCGAAGAGCTGCGGCTCGATCACGCGCACCACGAGGAAGCCGCAGGCCTCGCCCTCGTGCACGGCCACCAGCACGCAGCCCCCGGAGCCCATCAGCACGCTGAGGTGCTCGATCAGGCGCGCGGGTTCGGCCTGGGCGGCCTGGACGGCCGTCGGCGACTCCTCGACGGCCTCCGCGGCGAGTCTCGCGACGGCGGCCAGGTCGTCCCGGTCTGCCGGTCGGACCTCGACGGCTGCACGCATCGGCTCCTCCTCGACGACGACCGCTCGGGCTGGGGACGGACCTCGTTCGCCGTCCGGCCGGATCGCGCCGCCGGACGTGGCGCCCTCGGCACGCGGTCGTCGAGCATGAATATCACGAAATGGTCACGGCCCCCAGGTGACGATAGCCCTCCCGCCGGAGCCGCACAACGGTCCGGCGGGCCGGTCCCCGA
>NZ_BAAAPM010000008.1:68360-154679 GCF_039531145.1 Isoptericola hypogeus | reverse complement strand
GACCGGCCCGCCGGGGGTGGATCAGGCGCCGCCGACCTGCTCGATGACGGCGTCGGCGACCTCGCGCATCGTCAGGCGGCGGTCCATCGACGTCTTCTGGATCCACCGGAACGACTCGGGCTCGCTCAGGCCCATCTTGGTCATCAGCAGGCCCTTGGCACGGTCCACCCGCTTGCGGGTCTCGAACCGCTCGGTGAGGTCCGCGACCTCCGACTCGAGCGCGCCGATCTGCTGGTACCGGGAGATCGCGATCTCCACCGCCGGGAGCAGGTCGGCGGGGGTGAAGGGCTTGACCACGTAGGCCATGGCGCCGGCGTCCCGCGCGCGCTCGACGAGCTCGGTCTGCGAGAACGCGGTGAGCAGCACGACGGGCGCGGCGTGCGCCTTGCCGATCCGCTCGGCCGCGGAGATGCCGTCGAGCTCGGGCATCTTCACGTCCATGACCACGACGTCGGGCTTGAGCTCCGTCGCGAGCTGCACCGCAGTCTCGCCGTCGCCGGCCTCGCCGACGACGTCGAACCCGGCCTCGCGGAGCGTCTCGACGACGTCCATCCGGATGAGCGCCTCGTCCTCGGCGACGACGGCGCGTCGCGCCGCTCGCTCCGGCGACGCCTTCTGAGCCTCGGGCTCCTGATCGATCATGGGCGGCAGGTCGAGCGGCACCGTCGCCTCGGGCTTCGCGTCGTTGGGCTTCTCGGTCACGCGTCTCATCCTAGACGTCGCCGCGGCGGACCGCGTGCGCGCCGGGTGTGAGTCGTGCGACGCGGCCGTGACTCTCCCCGTCGTCGTGCCGGACGGTTTGGGACGGCTGCCCGGCCTTGTGGTTCGATGGGCCCCGCACGCCCCGGTAGCCCAACCGGCAGAGGCAATCGGCTCAAACCCGATCCAGTGTGGGTTCGAATCCCACCCGGGGCACCCCGCACCGACCCGCCGCGACGACGCGCGCCGCCCGCTTCTGCGGCGCTTCCGCACCTGAGCACGATCGAGACCACCCGACGCCACGTCCCCGACGTCTTCGCCTCTTGCCTCGGCCCGAGCACGTCGGTAACTTTCAGGTGAGCCACATCCCATGGCAAATATTGACGGATCGGAGCTGCTCCGCGCTCGCGACGACGCGGGCCGCCGCAGCTCCTCGGCGCCGGCGACGACGCCGACGCCAACCCGGGCGACGGCAACGAGGCCGCCGCCGACGTCCGCAGCATGCAGGAAGGACCCTGACGATGCGCACCACGAACGACGAACCCGGTCCCGGCCGGGGACCCGACCTCCGGCTCGGCCGCAGGCACCGGCACGGCGTCGCGTCCGGCCTGGCGGCGGTGCTGGTCGCCGTGCCGCTCGCGGCGGGAAGCGCGGCGGCTGCCGACGACGGGGGACGAGGCGGCTCGGAACAGAGCGCTACGGTGCACTTCATGCCGCCGCGCACGACGCTGTCCGAGGCCGACCCCGCCGACGTCGGCCTCGACCCGGCGCCGATCGAGGCCGCGGTCGAGCAGGTGCGGTCGCACGAGGTTCCTGTCGGGAGCGCGACCTACCCGCTCTACCCCGGCGCCGTCGGGCTCATGGGGTACGAGGGCAAGATCGTGCGCACCGACGCCAGCGGGTGGGCCGTCGCCTACGGGGACGAGGGCGTGCCCCTCCCCGACGACGAGCGCGTCCCCATGCGCGAGGACACGATCTTCGACCTCGCGTCGGTATCGAAGTTGTTCACCTCGATCGCGGTCGTGCAGCTCGTCGAAGAGGGCCGGGTGGCTCTGGACGAGCCGGTCGCCACCTACCTGCCCGAGTTCGCGGCAGGCGGCAAGGAGGACGTCACCGTGCGCCACCTCCTCACGCACACGTCCGGCTTCGTGTCGTGGCTCCCGCTGTGGAGCCGGTACCCGGACCCGGAGTCGCGCATCGCCGCCGTCATGACGCAGCCGCTCGACGCGCCGGCCGGCACCCGGTACCTGTACAGCGACCTCAACCTCATCGCGCTCGGCGAGCTCGTCTCCGAGCTGCGCGGGAAGCCGCTCGACCAGGTCGTGACCGAGCGGGTCACCCAGCCGCTCGGTATGACCGACACGGGGTACATCCCGACGGCCGTGGAGCGTACGGCGGCGACGGAGTACCAGGCCAGCCCGCCGCGCGGCGTCGTGCGGGGCGAGGTGCACGACGAGAACGCCTGGTCGCTGGGCGGGGTCGCCGGGCACGCCGGGGTCTTCTCGACCGCGCACGACCTGGCGATCCTCTCGCAGGCGCTGCTCAACGGCGGCACCTACGACTCTCGCCGCATCCTGGAGCGGGACTCCGTGCGCCTGATGGTCACCAACTTCACCACCGAGTTCCCGGGCGACGACCACGGTCTGGGCTTCGAGCTCGACCAGCGGTGGTACATGGACGCGATGTCGGCACCCACGACGGCGGGGCACACCGGGTACACGGGCACGTCGCTGGTGATCGACTTCGACGCGCACACGTTCGCGATCCTGCTCACCAACCGCGTCCACCCGTCGCGCGCCTCCGGGAGCATCAACATCGCGCGCCGCGAGTGGGCGCACGGCCTGGCCTACGCCCAGGGGGTCGAGCCGCGCCGCGGCCACGACGCCTGGTTCGCCGGCGACACCGAAGCCACGACGTCCACCCTCACCACCGACCTCGACGTACCGGGGAAGGGCGGCCTGCTCGGGTTCGACCTGTACCTCGACACGGAGGAGTCGGACGTCCTGCACCTCGAGACCTCCGCCGACGGCGGTGTCACCTGGGAACCGCTCCCGTTCCTGGTCCGCGACCGGGGCTGGGCGACCCATCCGGACGGGGTGGCCTCGGGCTCGGGCACGCGCCGCTGGGCGCACGTCAGCGCCGTGCTGCCCGCGGGCGAGCTGCAGGTGCGCTGGCGCATGGTCACCGACCCGTCGTACCTCGGTCGCGGCGTCTTCGTCGACGGCGTCCGGGCGCTGGCGCCGGGCGGGGTCCTGCTCGACGGCGAGCGGACGCCGGAGGCCTTCGAGGCCGTCGGCTGGCGGCTCGTGGAGCGCTGAGCCGCCCGAGGCTCGCGCGGCACGACGAACGCCAGGGGCGTGCGGCAGGCGAGGCCTGCCGCACGCCCCCTGGCGTGTCCGTGCTCCGGGCTCAGCTCACTCCGCGATCGCGGACAGGTCGCCGTGGCTGCCGACCTTGTGGACCAGGATCGAGTTCGTCGTGCCCGGGACGCCCACGGGGGCGCCGGAGACGATCACCACGCGGTCGCCAGGCTCCGCGAGGCCGTTGGCCTGCAGCGTGGAGTCGACCTGGCCGACCATCGCGTCGACGCTGCCGACCTTCGGCACCTGGTAGGTCGTGGTGCCCCAGGTGAGCGCGAGGACGTTGCGCACGCTCTCCTCGGGCGTGAAGGCGAGCAGCGGGATCCCCGACCGCAGCCGCGACATCCGCTTGGCAGAGTCGCCCGACTGGGTGAAGGTCACGAGGTACTTCACGCCCAGCGTCTCGCCGATCTCGGCGGCCGCGCGCGTGATGACGCCACCGCGCGTGTGCGGCGTCGAGCCGAGCGGCGCGATCCGCTCGCGGCCCATCTCCTCGGTGGCCGTGATGATCCGCGCCATGGTCTGCACGGTCACGATCGGGTAGTCGCCCACGCTGGTCTCGCCCGAGAGCATGACCGCGTCGGCGCCGTCGAGCACGGCGTTGGCGCAGTCGGAGGCCTCGGCGCGCGTCGGGGTCGGGCTGGTGGTCATCGACTCCAGGACCTGGGTCGCGACGATCACCGGCTTGGCGTTGCGGCGGGCGAGCTCGACGATGCGCTTCTGCACGAGCGGGACCTGCTCGAGCGGCATCTCGACCGCCAGGTCGCCGCGCGCCACCATGAAGCCGTCGAACGCGGCGACGACCTCCTCGAGGTTCTCCACCGCCTGCGGCTTCTCGATCTTGGCGATGACGGGGACCGTGCGGCCCTCCTCCTCCATGATCGCGGCGACGTCGTCGTAGTCCTTGGCGGACCGGACGAAGGACAGCGCGATGAGGTCGGCGCCCATGCGCAGCGCCCAGCGCAGGTCGTCGGTGTCCTTCTCGGACAGCGCCGGCACGGAGACCGCGACGCCCGGCAGGTTGATGCCCTTGTTGTTCGAGACCGGGCCGGCGACCTCGACCGTCGTCACGACGCGCGGGCCCTCGACGGCGGTGACGCGCACGCGGACCTTGCCGTCGTCGATGAGGAGCGGGTCGCCGACGCGGGCGTCCTGGGCCAGGCCCTTGTGGGTGGTGGAGACGAGCTCCTTGGTGCCCACGACGTCCTCGGTCGTGATGGTGAACGTGTCACCCTCGTTGAGGAAGTGCTTCTGGTCCCCGTCGAACCGGCCGAGCCGGATCTTCGGGCCCTGCAGGTCGACGAGGACGGCGACGTTGCGACCGGCCTCCTTCGCCGCGGTCCGCACACCCTGGTAGACGGCCTCGTGCTCCGCCTGCTCGCCGTGGCTCCGGTTGATCCGGGCCACGTCCATGCCCGCGTCCACCAGCTCCCGCAGCTTCTCGGCGGACGCCGTCGCGGGTCCGATGGTGCACACGATCTTCGCTCTGCGCATGTCTCCAGCCTCGTCGTCGAACGGTCCCGACGCGAGCCGGGGCCGGGCCCCGGCGCCGAAACGGCGCCCGGGTCTTGCTCATCAGGTCGTGAGGACCTGTCGTACCTATCCTCGCAGCGCGACCGTCCGCGGACCCACCGGTGCGGGCAGCTCGGTGCTGCCCTGCAGGTAGGCGTCCACGGCGGCCGCGGTGGCGCGGCCCTCGGCGATCGCCCACACGATCAGCGACTGCCCGCGACCGGCGTCGCCCGTCACGTACACGCCGGGCACGCTGCTCGCGTACTCGTCGTCGCGGCGCACGAGGCCACGCCCGGTCAGCTCGATGCCCGTCTGGTCGGTGATCCGGTCGGTCTCCGGGCCGGTGAAGCCCATCGCGATCAGTACCAGGTCGGCCGGGATCTCGCGCTCGGTACCCGCCTTGGGTACACGGCGGCCGTCCGGCAGGTACTCGGTCTCGGCGACACGCAGCGCCTGCACGGCGCCGTCCGCGCCAGCCACGAACTCTACCGTCGAGGCGAGGTAGGTGCGCTCGCCGCCCTCCTCGTGGGAGGTCGAGACCTCGAACACGATCGGATCGGTCGGCCACGGCTGGGTCGCGGAGCGCTCGACCGGCGGCCTCTTGCCGATGGCGAGCGTCGTGACGCTCGCCGCCCCCTGCCGCAGCGAGGTGCCGAGGCAGTCGGAGCCGGTGTCGCCGCCGCCGATGATGATCACGTGCTTGCCCGCGGCGCTCGGCGCGTCCGCGACCGGGTTGCCCGCCGCCGCCTTGTTCGCGGGGACCAGGAAGTCCATGGCGAAGTGGATGCCCGACAGCTCGCGACCGGGCAGGGCGAGGTCGCGGGGCACGGTCGCCCCGGTGGCCACGACGACCGCGTCGAAGCGGCGGCGCAGCGCGTCCCAGGTGATGTCCCGGCCGATCTCGACGCCGGGCCGGAAGCGCGTGCCCTCGGCCTCCATCTGCTCGAGGCGACGTGCGATGTGCACCTTCTCGAGCTTGAAGTCGGGGATGCCGTACTGCAGGAGCCCGCCGATGGCGTCGTCGCGCTCGTACACGACGACCGTGTGCCCGGCGCGCGTCAGCTGCTGGGCCGCCGCCAGCCCGGCCGGGCCGGAGCCGACGACCGCCACGGTCGAGCCCGTGAGCCGCTGCGGCACCTGCGGCGTGACCAGCCCGCGGGCGAACGCCTCGTCGATGATCGAGACCTCGACGTTCTTGATGGTCACGGCCGGCTGGTTGATGCCGAGCACGCAGCTCGTCTCGCACGGGGCCGGGCACACGCGGCCCGTGAACTCCGGGAAGTTGTTGGTCGCGTGGAGGCGCTCGATCGCGTCGGCCCACTGGTCGCGCCACACCAGGTCGTTCCAGTCCGGGATGAGGTTGCCGAGCGGGCAGCCCTGGTGGCAGAACGGGATGCCGCAGTCCATGCAGCGGCCCGCCTGCTCCTTGAGGAACGGCTGACCGTCCTCCCGGTGGGCGTGCGTGTCCTTCCAGTCGCGCAGGCGCACCTCGACCGGACGGTTCGGCGGGAGCTCGCGCTCCCGCACCTTCAGAAATCCGCGGGGGTCAGCCACGCGCCACCTCCATGATCTGCTCCCACAGCGACGGGTCGAAGTCGTCGCCCTCGCCCAGCGTGACGCCGGCCGCCTCGGACTCGGCGAGCGCGGCGCGCACCCGGGCCCAGCCCAGCGGGAGGACCCGCGAGAACCGGTCCCGCACGCCCTGCTCCTCGAGCAGCTCGGCCGCGACCGGCGACCCGGTCTCGTCCAGGTGGCGGCGCAGCAGCCCCTGCACCGTCGCCCAGTCCGCGTCGTCCAGCGGGCCGACCTGCAGCTCGCCGCCCGCGACGGCCTGGGCGTTCATCGCGACGTCGCGCAGCCCGAGGACGTACGCCACGCCGCCGGACATGCCGGCTCCGAAGTTGCGTCCGGTCGGGCCGAGCACGAGGACCGTGCCGCCCGTCATGTACTCGCAGCCGTGGTCGCCCACGCCCTCGACGACGAGCGTCGCCCCCGAGTTGCGCACCGCGAATCGCTCCCCCACCCGACCGCGGAGCAGGATCTCGCCGGAGGTCGCGCCGTACCCGATGACGTTGCCCGCGACGACGTTGGCCGCGCCCTCGAGCACCGCGGCCCGGTCCGGGCGGACGACGATCCGACCGCCGGAGAGGCCCTTGCCGACGTAGTCGTTCGCGTCGCCGAAGAGGCGCAGCGTCACGCCGCGCGGCAGGAAGGCGCCGAGCGACTGCCCCGCCGAGCCGGTCAGGCTGACGTCGATCGTGTCGTCGGGCAGGCCCGCGCCGCGGTACCGCTTGGTCACCTCGTGACCGAGCATCGTGCCCACGGTGCGGTTGACGTTGCGCACGCCGACCTCGATCTTCACGGGGACGGCGTCCTCGAGCGCCGGGCGCGCCTGCACCACCAGCTGCTGGTCGAGCGCCTTGTCGAGGCCGTGGTCCTGGGTCGTCACCTGGTGCAGCACCGCCCCCGGGGCGGCCTGCGGCGCCGCGAGGACGGGCCCGAGGTCGAGCCCCTGGGCCTTCCAGTGGTCGACGGCCTTGCGGGTGTCGAGAGCCTCGACGTGGCCGACCGCCTCCACGACGCTGCGGAAGCCGAGCGAGGCGAGGTGCTCGCGCACCTCCTGCGCGATGAACTCGAAGAAGTTCACGACGAACTCGGGCTTGCCGGTGAAGCGGCTGCGCAGCTCCGGGTTCTGCGTGGCCACGCCCACCGGGCACGTGTCCAGGTGGCAGACCCGCATCATGATGCAGCCGGAGACGACCATCGGGGCGGTGGCGAAGCCGAACTCCTCGGCGCCGAGCAGCGCGGCCACGACGACGTCGCGGCCCGTCTTCATCTGCCCGTCCACCTGGACGACGATCCGGTCGCGCAGGCTGTTGAGCACCAGGGTCTGCTGGGTCTCGGCGAGGCCGATCTCCCAGGGCGTGCCCGCGTGCTTGAGGGACGTCAGCGGGCTGGCGCCCGTGCCGCCGTCGTGACCGGAGATCAGCACGACGTCGGCGTGCGCCTTGGAGACGCCCGTCGCGACCGTGCCCACGCCGAACTCGGAGACGAGCTTGACGTGGACGCGCGCGCTCGGGTTCGCGTTCTTCGCGTCGTGGATGAGCTGCGCGAGGTCCTCGATGGAGTAGATGTCGTGGTGCGGCGGCGGCGAGATGAGGCCGACGCCGGGCGTCGAGTGCCGCGTCTTGGCCACCCACGGGTACACCTTGGGCCCGGGCAGCTGACCGCCCTCGCCGGGCTTCGCGCCCTGGGCGAGCTTGATCTGGATGTCGTCGGCGTTCGTGAGGTACTCGCTGGTCACGCCGAACCGGCCCGAGGCGATCTGCTTGACCCGCGAGCGGCGCTCGGGGTCGTACAGGCGCTCCGGGTCCTCGCCGCCCTCGCCGGTGTTCGACCGGCCGCCGAGGCGGTTCATGGCGATCGCGAGCGTCTCGTGCGCCTCGGCCGAGATGGAGCCGTACGACATCGCTCCGGTGTTGAACCGCTTGACGATCTCGCTGACCGGCTCGACCTCGTCGATCGGCACGGGCTCGCGGTCCGGGGAGAAGCGCAGCAGGCCGCGGAGCGTCATGAGCCGGCGGGACTGCTCGTCCACCCGGCGCGTGTACTGGCGGAAGATGTCCATCCGGCCGGTGCGGGTGGCGTGCTGCAGCCGGAACACCGTCTCCGGGTCGAAGAGGTGCTCCTCGCCGTCACGACGCCACTGGTACTCGCCGCCGGACGTGAGCCGCTGGTGCGGCTTGTGGTTGCCCGACGCCGGGTACGCCTCGGCGTGCCGCGCCGCGACCTCCGCCGCGATGACGTCCAGCCCGATGCCGGCGAGCCGGCTCGTGGTCCCCGTGAAGTAGTCCTCGACCAGCTCGTGGGACAGGCCGACGGCCTCGAAGATCTGCGCACCGCGGTACGACATGATCGTCGAGATGCCCATCTTGCTCATCACCTTGAGCACGCCCTTGCCGAGCGCCTTGATGAGGTTCGCGACCGACTTCTCCGGCGAGACGTCGAGATAGCCGCGCACCGCGAGGTCCTCGACCGTCTCCATCGCGAGGTACGGGTTCACCGCGGCGGCCCCGTAGCCGATGAGCAGCGCGACGTGGTGCACCTCGCGCACGTCGCCCGCCTCGACGACCAGCGAGATCCGCGTGCGGGTCTGGCGGCGCAGCAGGTGGTGGTGCACGGCGCTCGTGAGCAGCAGCGACGGGATCGGCGCGAGCTCGGAGTCCGAGTCGCGGTCGGACAGCACGATGTGCGTGACCCCGGCGTCGATCTCCGCGTCGACCTCGGCGAAGATCTCCTCGAGCCGCGCCTGCAGGGCGCGCCCGCCGCCCGAGACCTCGTACAGGCCACGGACCGTCACGGCCCGGAACTCGCCCTCGAGCCGCTCGTCGCGGTCGATGCGCACGATCTTCGCGAGCTCGTCGTTGTCGAGCACCGGGAACGGCAGGATCAGCTTGCGGGCGTGGCGCGGGTCGTCGTCGAGCAGGTTCGGCTCGGGCCCGATGGCGCCGCCGATCGACGTGACCAGCTCCTCGCGGATGGCGTCCAGCGGCGGGTTGGTCACCTGCGCGAACATCTGCGTGAAGTAGTCGAACAGCAGCCGCGGCCGGCTGGAGAGCACCGCGACCGGGGTGTCCGAGCCCATCGCGCCGAGCGGCTCGCCGCCCTGGTTCGCCATCGGCGTGAGGATGACCTTGAGCTCCTCGGACGTGTACCCGAAGGCCCGCTGCCGCCGCTGCACGGACGCCGGGCTGTGCGCGACGTGCTCCCGCTCCGGCAGCGACTCCAGCGAGATCGAGTTCTCCTCGACCCACTGCGCGTAGGGGCGCTGCGCGGCGAGCTGCGACTTGACCTCGTCGTCCTCGACGATGCGTCCCTGCTCGGTGTCGACGAGGAACATCTTGCCGGGCTCGAGCCGACCCTTGCGCACGACGGTCGCCGGGTCGATGTCGAGCACGCCGGCCTCGGACGCGAGCACCACGAGCCCGTCCTCGGTGACCCAGAAGCGGCCGGGGCGCAGCCCGTTGCGGTCGAGGACCGCCCCGATGAGCGTGCCGTCCGTGAAGGTCAGGCAGGCGGGCCCGTCCCACGGCTCGATGAGGTTCGAGTGGTAGGCGTAGAACGCGCGGCGGGCCGGGTCCATCTCGGCGTGGTTCTCCCACGCCTCCGGGATCATCATCAGCACCGCGTGCGGCAGCGTGCGCCCGCCCAGGTGCAGCAGCTCGAGGACCTCGTCGAAGCTCGCCGAGTCGCTCGAGCCCTCCGTGCACACCGGCAGCAGGGAGTCCAGGTCGCCGAGGACCTCGCTGGCCAGCGTGCCCTCGCGGGCCGCCATCCAGTTCCGGTTCCCGCGCACCGTGTTGATCTCGCCGTTGTGCGCCACGAGGCGGAACGGCTGCGCCAGCGGCCACGACGGGAACGTGTTCGTCGAGAAGCGCGAGTGGACCAGCGCGATCTCCGACGCGTACCGCGGGTCGGACAGGTCGGGGAAGAACGGCTCGAGCTGCGCCGTGGTGAGCATGCCCTTGTAGGTCAGGGTGCGGCTCGACAGCGAGGCGAGGAACAGGTCCAGCTCGTGCTGGGCGCGCTTGCGCAGGCGGTAGGTGCGGCGGTCGAGCTCGAGGCCTGACAGCTCGCGTGCCGGGTCGGCCACGACGACCTGCCGGAACAGGGGCATGGAGGCGCGGGCCGTCGGACCGACGAGGTCGGCCGTCACGGGCACGTCGCGCCACGCGAGGACGTCGAGCTTCTCCTCGGCGGCGATCGCCTCGAACCGGCGCGCGGCCGCGTCGGCCTCGTCCGCGTCCCGGGGCAGGAAGGCCATGCCGATCGCGTAGCGGCCGGCGGGCGGCAGCTCCGCGGCGACCACGTCCCGGACGAAGGCGTCGGGGATCTGCGTGAGGATCCCCGCGCCGTCGCCGCTGTTCTCCTCGGCGCCGACCGCACCGCGGTGGTCGAGGTTCAGCAGGGCGGTCAGGCCTGCGTCCACGATGTCGCGGCCGGGCGTCCCGCGCAGGGTCGCGACGAACGCGACACCGCACGCGTCGTGCTCGGCCGCGGGGTCGTAGAGGCCCTGGGCCTCCGGGCGCGCGACCCGATGCTGCGGCGTGGTCATCAACACCGTCCTCCGTCCGCGCCCGCACGCGGGCGCGTCATGCTCATGGGTGGTCGGGACGTCGTCGGCCCGTCGGAACTCGGGCGGCACGCCCCCGGGGGGTTCTCGGGGGGCGTGGCCGCCTCAGGCGCGGGCTGCCGGGCCCTGGTCGGGCCCGCCGGCATCCACGTCCGCGCGGTCCGGGCCGGCACCCCCCTCGGAGGTTCCCGCCCGGCCGGCGCCGCTGTCGTCGGCGCCGTCGTGCTCGTGCTGCTGGTCCTTCTCGTGCTCGCTGTCGTGCGCGGCCGGCCCGGACTCGTCCGGGTCGGCCGCCGTGGCCTCCGCCCGCTCGGGCGCAGCGCGCCCGGGCAGGTAGACGCCGTCCTCGCGGCCGGGTCGCAGCCTCCCGATGACGACGAACGCGACGAGGGCACCGAGGCCCACGACGATCGACGTCCACACGTTCAGCCGCAGCCCGAGCACGTGCTCGGCGGTGTCGATGCGGAGCATCTCGATCCACACCCTGCCGAGGGTGTAGATCGCGACGTAGGCCCAGAATACCCGCCCATGACCGAGCCTGTACCGACGGTCCAACCAGACCAAGAACGCCGCCGCTGCGAGGTTCCAGAGCATCTCGTAGAGGAACGTCGGATGGAAGAGAGTACCTTCCGCGTAGACCGACCCGGTCGCGGGGTCCACGGGCAGGTATGCGGGGTCGATCCGCAGGCCCCACGGCAGGGTCGTGGGCGCGCCGAAGAGCTCCTGGTTGAACCAGTTCCCGAGCCGCCCGATCGCCTGCGCGACCAGCAGCCCGGGGGCCAGCGCGTCGGCGAAGACGGCGAGGCTGACGCCCTTGCGGCGGCAGCCGATCCACGCGCCGAGGCCGCCGAGCGCGACCGCGCCCCAGATCCCGAGGCCGCCCTCCCAGACGTAGAGCGCCCGGACAGGATCGCCCCCCTCCCCCCAGTACGGGTCGGGGGTGCTGATCACGTGGTAGAGGCGCCCGCCGACGATGCCGAACGGCACCGCCCAGAAGGCGATGTCGAGCACGTCGTCGGCGATGCCGCCGCGCGCCACCCACCGCTTGGTGGTGATCCACACGGCGACGACGATCCCGGCGAGGATCGCCAGCGCGTAGGCGCGGACCGGCACGGGACCGAGGTACCAGGTGTGCTCCGGCGGGCTCGGGATCGCCGCGTGCACGGCGGCCGTCAGAGGAATCACGGGGAGGTCTCCGGGTGGGTCGTGGCGGGAACGGCCGGGTGGGTCGAGGCGGGAACGGCGCCCGCGTCGAGGCGCGCGCGCCGGACGCCGTCGGCGAGGTCGGCGGTCAGGGTCTGCAGGGCGTCCAGCCGGGCCGCCCACGGGGCGTCGGCGAGCAGGGTGCGCACGAGGGCGGAGCCCACGATCACGCCGTCGGCGTACCGGCCGACCTGCGCCGCCTGGTCGCCGGTCGAGACGCCGAGGCCGACGCAGACGTGCTCGGCTCCCGCGGCGCGGGTGTCGGCCACGAGCCGCTCGGCCCCCTCGCCGACCTGCGCACGGACGCCCGTGACGCCCATCGTCGAGGCCGCGTACACGAAGCCGCGCGAGGCGCGCGCCGTCAGCCGCAGCCGCTCCGTGGTCGAGCTGGGGGCCACGAGGAAGACGCGGTCGAGACCGTGCGCGTCGGACGCGGCGAGCCAGTCGGCGCCCTCGTCGGGGATGAGGTCGGGGGTGATCAGGCCCGCGGCGCCCGCGGTGGCGAGGTCGCGTGCGAACGCGTCCACACCGTGCCGCAGCACCGGGTTCCAGTACGTCATCACGAGGGACGGCACCCGTCCGCCCGAGTGCTCGGCGACGGCCTCGACCACGCGCAGGACGTCGCGCACGCGGGCGCCGCCCGCCAGCGCCGCCTCGGCGGCCGCCTGGACCACCGGGCCGTCCATCACCGGGTCGGTGTACGGCACGCCGATCTCGACCACGTCCACCCCGGCGTCGACCATCGCGAGGACGGCCTCGACGGAGCGCTCGACGTCCGGGAACCCGACGGGGAGGTAGCCGACCAGCGCGGCGCGGCCCTCGGCGCGCAGGGCGGCGAGACGCGCGCCCGTGGGCGAGACCGTGCCCGCGGCGCCCGCCGCGGGTGTCGTCGTGCTCGTCGGGCTCACCGGTCCCCCTCGGTCTCGTGCTCGTCGCCGGCGTCCAGCAGACCGAACCAGCGCGCGGCCGTCGCCACGTCCTTGTCGCCGCGGCCGGACAGGTTCACGAGGATCACGTGCCCGGTACGACCCTCGTCGGCGGCCCGGCGGCCGAGCCGCAGCGCCCCCGCGAGCGCGTGCGCCGACTCGATCGCCGGGATGATGCCCTCCGTGCGGCACAGGAGGCGGAACGCCTCCATGGCCTCGTCGTCGGTCACCGGCTCGTAGGTGGCGCGGCCGAGGTCGTGCAGCCAGGCGTGCGCCGGGCCGACGCTCGGGTAGTCGAGGCCCGCCGAGACCGAGTGGCTCGGCAGCGTCTGGCCGTCGTCGTCCTGCAGCAGGTACGACCGGGCGCCGTGCAGCACGCCCGGGGCGCCGCCCGAGAACCGTGCCGCGTGCCGGCCCGAGTCGACGCCCTCGCCGCCGGCCTCGAAGCCGTACAGGGCGACGGACTCGTCGTCGAGGAAGGCGTTGAAGAGGCCGAGGGCGTTGGAGCCGCCGCCCACGCAGGCCGCGAGGGCGTCGGGGAGGCGACCCGTGCGGTCGAGGATCTGCTCGCGGGCCTCCTCGCCGATGATCCGGTGGAACTCCCGCACCATCTCGGGGAACGGGTGCGGCCCGGTGACCGTGCCGAGCAGGTAGTGCGTGCTCTCCACGTTGGCGACCCAGTCGCGCAGCGCCTCGTTGATCGCGTCCTTGAGCGTGCGCGAGCCGATCGTCACGGGGACGACCTCGGCGCCCAGGAGGCGCATGCGGGCCACGTTGAGCGCCTGGCGCCGGGTGTCCTCCTCGCCCATGTAGACCACGCACTCGAGGTCGAGGAGGGCGGCCGCCGTGGCCGTGGCGACGCCGTGCTGGCCCGCGCCGGTCTCGGCGATCACGCGGGTCTTGCCCATGCGCTTGACCAGCAGCGCCTGGCCGAGGACGTTGTTGATCTTGTGCGAGCCCGTGTGGTTGAGGTCCTCCCGCTTGAGGAAGACGCGATGGCCCGCCTCGGCCCCGCCGCAGTGCGCGGCGAAGCGCGGCACCTCGGTGAGCGGCGACGGCCGGCCGGTGTACTCCCGGTGCAGGCGGGCGAGCTCGTCGGTGAACGCCGGGTCGCCCAGCGCCTTGCGGTACTCGGTCTCGAGCTCGTCGAGCGCGGCGATCAACGCCTCGGGGACGAACCGGCCGCCGAACTCGCCGAAGTACGGGCCCTGCACGTCGGCGAGGCGACCCAGCACCTGGTGGGCGAGGGTCTCGGTGAGCGCGTCCCGGACGGGCTGGTCGGGCGCCTGGGGGGGCACCTGGTCGGGCACGGGGCCTCTCTCTCGGGTCGGGGAGAACGATCGGGCGGTGGCGGCGGGGCGAGCGCCCGCCGGCGCGGTCAGGGCTGGGCCGCCGGGCGAACCGACCACAGGGCCGGGTGCTGCCCCGCCGCGACCAGGTCCGCCACCGAGCGGCGCGGGGCGCCGTCCGTCACCAGGGCCTCGCCGACGAGGACGGCGTGCGCGCCGGCCCGGGCGTAGTCGAGCACGTCGTGCGGGCCGCGGACGCCGGACTCGGCGACGCGCACGACGTCGTCGGGCACCAGGGGCGCGAGCCGGGCGAACGTGGTGCGGTCCACCTCGAGCGTCTTGAGGTCGCGCGCGTTGACGCCGACGACCCGGGCGCCGGCGTCCAGCGCCCGGCGGACCTCGTCGGCCGTGTGCGCCTCGACGAGGGCGGTCATGCCGAGCGAGTGCACGCGCTCGACGAGCGACGTCAGCACCGTCTGCTCGAGGGCCGCGACGATGAGCAGCACGAGGTCGGCGCCGTGGGCCCGGGCCTCCCACACCTGGTACGGCGTGACGACGAAGTCCTTGCGCAGGACCGGGACGTCCACCCGGGCGCGCACGGCGTCCAGGTCGTCCAGGCTGCCGCCGAACCGCCGCTGCTCGGTGAGCACCGAGATCGCGCTCGCTCCCCCGCGGGCGTACTCCTCGGCGAGAGAGGCCGGGTCGGTGATGGGGGCGAGCGAGCCCTTGCTGGGGCTGGACCGCTTCACCTCCGCGATCACGGCGACGCGGTCCTCCGACAGCAGCCGGCTGCAGCACTCGAGAGCGCCCGGAACCCGTGCCGCGCGCTCCTTGAGCACGTCGAGCGGCGTGCGTGCCTGACGCACGGCCAGGTCCTCACGGACCCCCGCGACGATGTCCTGAAGGACCGTCATGGTCTGCCTCCCCGTCCCCTGGCACCGTCCCCACCCTCATGCCCGGCCTCATGCCCGGCGTCATGGCGGTGCCTGCCTGTCATCGTAGGCCCGCCCGAGGGTGACCCTGGACACGCCTCCGAGCGGTGAGACGAGCCCGAGGCGGCGGGCGTCAGCCGCCCGGACCGAGCGCGGCGGCGAGGGCGGGGACGTTGCGCAGCACCCCGAAGACGACCGCCGCGCCTCCCACCAGCACCAGGAGCAGCCGCAACGGGACGCGCTGTGCCGTGCGGGCGCGCCCCGCGTCCGCACGGCCCCAACGCCACGCGCGCACCGTCCAGGTCGCCCACGCCAGGACCAGCACCGGGACGACGAGGACCCACAGCGGGTTCGCCGCCCACGCCCCCGCCACGTCGAGGTGCGCCAGGTCGTGAGTGGCCCGCAGCGCCCCGCACAGGGGGCACGCCAGCCCGGTGAGCGCCAGGAGCGGGCACGCGGGGTACCGTCCGCCGACGTGCGGGTCCACCGCCGCCACCAGCGCCGTCGCCGCGGCTCCCAGGGCGCCCCAGGCCAGCGGCTGTGCTGCTCCGGCTCGCCCTCGGCGCAGCGCCGGGACGGACGAGCGCGGCGCGCCCCCACCGCTGTTCGGATGGGGGCGCGCCGCGCGCATGTCGTGTCCGGCCCGGCCGGCGCCGCGGGGCGCTCAGTGCGCGGCCGGCTCCCGTCGCGGTGCCGCGCCCGACCTCGCCTGGCCGTAGCCCATGTTGCGCAGGACGAGGCCGATGACGTTCGCCACGACGACGATGCCCATGCCGACCCAGAAGAGCCAGACCGCGGCGATGGTGACGCCGACCGCGGCGACGATCGCGCCGACCATGATCCCGATCATCGTGAACCAGGCCGCGACCGTGTGGCCGTGGTTGGTGGGCGGGACGGCCGGCGGCAGGTAGGCCACCTCGGCGTTGCGGTTGTCGGTCATGGAGTAGATGCCTTTCGTGACGTGTGCGAGGACCAGCCTAGCGGTCCTCGGACGGGTCCGTACCGCGGGTCAGCGCGTCCCACGCGTCGTGCGGGTCGTGCGGCGGGGCGGGCTCCGTCCCGGGGTCGCCGGACCGCCCGCGGGCCGGCTCTCCCGACGGCGCTCGGGGCCCCTCGTCGGGCCGGCCACCGGTCGGACCGGCCCTGCGCCCGGCCGCGCCGTCCGAGCCGTCCGCGCCGTCCGAGCCGTCCGAGCCGTCCGAGCCGTCCGCGCCGTCCGAGCCGTCCGAGCCGTCCGAGCCGTCCGAGCCGTCCGAGCCGTCCGCGCCGTCGGCGCCGTCCGCGTGGCCGCCGGCTGCCGCGGGCGCCCGCTCGTGCCGGCTCGACGTCGAGGCCCACCCCGGGGCGCCGGCAGCCGCCAGCACGGCGACGAGGACGACGACGGCCCCGAGCGCGGCCGTCAGCCAGGGCCAGACGGTCACCGCGACGGCCGAGGTGAGGTCCGTCACGCCCTCGGCGGCTCCCGCACCGGTCGTCGCGACGGGGACGGGGTCGAGCAGGACCCCGACGGCGGACGCCGTGGCCAGACCGCCCGCGAGGGCCACCACCGCGAGAGCGACCCAGCGCGCGACGCGACCGGCGATCGCCAGCGCGACACCCGCGGCGACGACGACCAGCGCGGCCGCCCCGACCGCGGGCGACGCGGACGTGCCCGTCACCACGACGGGGACCGTCTCCTCGAGCGCCGTCGACACCGTGGTGCTCAGCCACGTCGGCGCCGCGGTGGCCAGCAGGAGCCCGCCCAGGGCGACGACCGACCACACCGCGCGCGAGCGGGCCCGCAGCGGCCCCCGGCCGCCGAGCGGGGCAGTCCCCGCGCCGGTCGCTCCGCCGCTCGCGCCAGTCGCTCCGCCGCTCACAGGGCACCGAACCGGGCGGCGAGCTGCACGGCCCGCACGGCGGCGGCCGCCTTGTTGCGCGACTCCGCGTACTCGAGCGCGGGCACGGAGTCCGCGACGATCCCGCCGCCGGCCTGCACCGACGCCCGGCCGCCGGCGATGTACGCGGTGCGGATCGCGATCGCCATGTCCATGTTGCCGCCGAGGTCGAGATAGCCCACCGTGCCGCCGTAGATACCGCGCGACGCGGGCTCGAGCTCGTCGATCAGCGCGATCGCCCGCGGCTTGGGCGCACCCGAGAGAGTGCCGGCCGGGAACGTCGCGCGCAGCGTGTCGAGCGCCGTGCGGCCAGGGCGCAGCCGGCCCACGACCGTGGAGCACAGGTGCATGATGTGGCTGAACCGCCGGGTCGCCATGAACTCCACGACCTCGACCGACGTGGGCTCGCACACCTTGACGAGGTCGTTGCGGGACAGGTCGACCAGCATGAGGTGCTCGGCGCGCTCCTTGGGATCGGCCAGCAGCTCCTCGCCGAAGGTGACGTCCTCCTCGACGGTGGCGCCGCGGGGCCGCGAGCCCGCGATGGGGTACGTCGTGACGTGCCCGTCGGTGACCTTGACGAGCGTCTCCGGGCTCGACCCCACCACGGAGAAGTCCCCGCCGTCCGGGCCGGTCAGGCGGAAGTAGTACATGTACGGGCTCGGGTTGATGGTGCGCAGCGCCCGGTAGACGTCGAGCGGGTCGGCCGGGCAGTCCAGGTCGAGGCGCTGGGACAGCACCACCTGGAAGACCTCGCCCTCGCGGATCGCCTCCTGCCCGGCGCGCACGGCCGCCTCGAACTCCTCGCGGGTCGAGCGGAACTCCAGCTCCGGCTCGGCGACGTCTGCCACGTCGCGCAGCACGGTGCGCACGACCGGTGCCGGGGCGGCGAGGTGGGCGGCCATGGCGTCGAGCCTGGCGACGGCGTCGGCGTGCGCCTCGTCGACGCGCTCGTCGGTGCCGTCGCCGTTGATGGCGTTGGCGATCAGCCACACGGTGCCCGAGTGGTGGTCGACGGCGACGAGGTCGGTCGCGAGGCTCAGGGCCACCTCGGGCACCCCGAGCTCGTCGGGGGCGCGCGACGGGAGGGTCGGCTCCCAGTGCCGCACGACGTCCCAGCCCAGCGCCCCGGCCATCCCGCCGGTCAGCGGGGGCAGACCGTCGATCGGCGGGGTGCGCAGGGCCTCGAGGGTGGCGCCGAGGACGTCGACCACGTCGCCCGACGTCGGGACGCCGACCGGGACGTCGCCGTGCCAGACGGCCTGCCCGTCCCGCGCGGTCAGGGTCGCGCGGGACGCCACGCCGACGAACGACCAGCGCGACCAGCCCCCCGAGGTCTCCGCCGACTCCAGGACGAACGTGCCCGGCCGGCCCTGGGCCAGCGTCCGGTACAGGCCGACCGGGGTGACGTCGTCGGCGAGCACGCGGCGCACCACCGGCACCACCCGGCGGTCCGTGGCGAGCTCGCGGAACGTCGCCAGCGAGGGCCAGGTCGCGCCCCACGTGAGCTCGTCGGCCGTGGGTGCGGCAGAGGCCGGCGCGGCGACGGACGGCGTGACGACGGGCGGCGGCGTGACGGGCGTGGTCACCGGGTCTCCTGGGGGTGGGTGGGGTCGGCCGGGGCCGGGGCGGACGCCTCGTCGGCCGGGCCGGACGGCCCGACGACGGCGCCGAGGTCGCCCCCGGCCTCGAAGCACGTGCGGGCGCCCGTGTGGCAGGCGGCGCCGACCTGGTCGACCCGCACCAGCAGGGCGTCGCCGTCGCAGTCCAGCGCCACGGAGCGCACGTGCTGCACGTGCCCGGAGGTGTCGCCCTTGCGCCAGTACTCGCCGCGCGACCGGCTCCAGAACGTGACCCGGCCGCTGGTCAGCGTGCGGTGCAGGGCCTCGTCGTCCATCCAGCCGAGCATGAGCACCTCGCCCGAGTCGTGCTGCTGCACGACGGCGGCGACGAGGCCGTGCTCGTCCCGCTTGAGGCGGTCGGCGAGTGCGGGGTCGAGCGGCGAGGGGCTGGTTCGAGGCTGCACCCGAGAATCTTGACACGTCGGGCCGACCGCCCGTCAGCGCGTCTGCGCCACCCAGCTCGCGTGCATCCCCGCGTACACGCCACCGGCCGCGGCGAGCTCGGCGTGCGGCCCGACCTCGACCACGCGGCCGTCGTCCACCACGACCACCAGGTCGCTCGCCTCGGCCGTCGAGAGGCGGTGCGCGATGGTCAGCGTGGACCGCCCGGAGGTGAGCGAGTCCAGCGCACGGGCGATCCGCACCTCGGTGGCGGGGTCGACGGCGGACGTCGCCTCGTCGAGCACGAGCAGGTCGGGCGCAGCGAGGTAGGCGCGGGCGATCGCGACGAGCTGTCGCTCCCCCGCGCTGAGCGCCTCGCCGCGCTGCCCCACGGGCGTGTCGAGGCCGGCGGGCAGGTCCGCGACCCAGTCCGTGAGCCCCAGCGCGTCGACGGCGGCCGCGACCCGCGCCCGCGCCTGCTCGCGACCGGCCTCGGCGCCCACCGCGTCGCAACGTTCGTCACGTTCGTCACGTTCGTCGCGCAGCCCGTAGGCGACGTTGTCGGCCACCGTCCCGTCGAAGAGAAAACCCTCCTGCGGCACGAGGACGACCCGCTCGCGCAGCGATCCGACCCGCACGTCGCGCAGGTCCACGCCGTCGAGGAGCACCTGCCCCGAGGTCGGGTCCATGAGCCGGGCGACGAGCTTGGCGATCGTCGTCTTGCCCGAGCCCGTCCGGCCGACGACGGCGACCTTGGTCCGCGGCGGCAGGTCGAGGTCCACGCCGTGCAGCACCTCTGGCCCGTCCGGGTAGGCGTAGCGGAGCCCCCGCAGGGACACGGCCGCAGGGCCGCGCGGGCTCGTCACGCCGTGGGGCGGGTCGACGACGTCGAGGGGCGTCTCGACCACGGCGAGCACGCGCCGCCAGCCGGCGACCGCGTTCTGCAGCTCGTTGAGGATCTCGGTGGCCATCTGCACCGGACCGGTGAAGAGCTGGACGAGGAAGAGGAACGCGACGACCTGCCCGGCGCTCAGCCCGCCGCCCACGCCGAGCAGCGTGCCGACCACCACGACGACGGCGAGCACGAGGTTGGCGACCAGCACCCCGCCGGAGAACACCGACGAGACGAGGACCTGCGCGCGGGCCTGGGAGGCGCGCGTGTCCTCGATCGCCGCGTCGATCCGCCGCCCGGTGCGCCGGGCCACGCCGTACGCCCGGACGGTCTCGGCGCCCACGACGGCCTCCGAGATCGCGCCCAGCAGCGCCCCGATCTTGGCCCGCACGGCTGTGTACGCCGCGTTGACGTGCCGCTGGGCGCGGCGCAGCACCAGGAACAGGGGCACGAAGCACAGCCACACCACCACGGTGAGCTGCCAGGAGTAGACGATCATCAGCGCCGTCGCGACCAGCACCTGCAGCGAGGAGACGAGCAGCATGATCCCGCCCCACTGCACGAACAGCGAGACGGTGTCGACGTCGGACGTGACCCGCGAGACCAGGGCCCCGCGGCGCTCGGTGCCCTGCGACAGGGTCGACAGGTCGTGCACGTGCCGGAAGGCGCGCACCCGCAGCGCGGCCAGCCCGGCCTCCGCGCTGCGGAACAGCCGGACGTTCACCATCGCCGAGCACAGGCCCGCCAGGACGACCGCCCCGCCCGCGAGCGCCGTCATCAGGGCCACCCGCCCGGCGTCCGGGCCGCCCGCGGCGAGGATGCCGTCGTCGATGGTGCGCTGCACGGCCACCGGCACCACGACGCGACCCGCTGCCGCGAGCACCGCGAGTGCGAGGGTGAGCCACAGGCCGTCCGCGATCTGCGGGGAGATCTGCACGCCGCGGCGCAGCGTCGCCAGGACGCCCAGGCTGCTCGCCGCGGCGATCCGCGAGTCGCTCATCGTCCGTCCCCCTCGGTCGCCCGGTCCCCGGCACCGTGTTCCCCGGCACCGTGCTCCCCGCCGGCCACGTCCTCGCCGGCGGCGCGCTCGTCCGCGAGCTCACGCTCGCGGCGCGCCGACTCCTGCTCGTACGCGGTCGCCAGGGCGCGGTAGCCCGCGTCCCGGGCCAACAGGTCGGCGTGGGTGCCGACGTCGACGACCCGCCCCGACTCCAGGTGCACGACGACGTCCGCGAGCGCCACCGACGACATGCGGTAGGCGACCATGACGACCGTCGGCACCGGCCGCCCGTCCCGGAGGTCCCTCGTGCCGGCGGGGGTCCCGTCCGGGCCGTCGGGGACGGCGTCCGAGCCGTCGGCGGGGCGGGCCGCGCGCAGGGCGCCGAGGATCTCGGACTCCACCCGGGGGTCGACCGCGGAGGTGGCGTCGTCGAGCACGAGCAGGCGGGGCCGGCGCACCAGCGCGCGGGCGATCGCGAGCCGCTGGCGCTGCCCGCCCGACAGGTTGGCGCCGCGCTCGCCCAGCGGCGCGTCGAGGCCGCCCGGCAGCTCGCGCACGACATCGTCGAGGCGCGCGACGCGCAGCGCGGCCCACACGTCGTCGTCGTCCGGCACGGGCGCGCCGTCGTCGTCGGTCGCGCCGCCGGGGTCGATCCGGTCGGCGAGCGTCACGTTCGCGCGCACCGTGTCCTCGAAGACGAAGGTCTGCTGGGCGACGAGCGCGACCTGAGCCGGGACCTCGCCGGGCGCCAGGTCCCGCAGGTCGGCGCCGTCGAGCAGCACGCGCCCGCGCGTGGGGTCGCTGAGCCGGGCCAGCAACGACACGAGGGTCGTCTTGCCGGCCCCCGTGCTGCCGACCACGGCGACGGTCGCGCCGGGCGCCACCTCGAGGTCGACGCCGTCGAGCAACGTGGCCGTGCGGCCGGAGGCCGGGACGTCCACCCCGACGCCCTCCAGCCGGAGGGCGAGGCCCCAGGCGCGGCGCGGCAGGGTGCCGGACCCGGTGGCGAGCACGCCGCGGGCGTCCAGCACGCGGGCGATCCGCTCGTACCCGACCAGGGCGCGCGGCAGCTCCCCGAGCACCCAGCCGAACGCCCGCACGGGCACGGCCATCACGGTCAGCAGGTAGGCGGCCGTGACGACGTCGCCCGCGTCCACGGCGCCCGACGACGCGCGCCAGGTCCCCACGCCCAGCACCGCGAGGGTGCCCAGCGAGGGCAGCAGCTCGATGGCCGGATCGAAGAAGGCGCGGACCACGCCGACCCGCACGTTGGCTGCCCGCAGGGCGTCGGCGCGGTCGGCGAAGCGCGCCTCCTCGCGGTCCGCGGTGCCGAGCGACTTGACCAGCAGCGCACCCTCGAAGGACTCGTGGGCGACGTCGGCCACCTCGGCCCGGAGCTGCTGCGCCCGCGTGGCCGCCGGGGCCATGTAGCGCTGGAAGACGAGGTTGACCGCGACCGCCACCGGGATCACGACCAGCGCCGCGGCGGCCAGCCACACGTCGATCGCGAGCAGCATCACCGTCGCGACGACGATCATCACGACCACGCCGAGGGCGAACGGCAGCGGGTTGAACACGCCCGTCGCGGCCTCGACGTCGGCGCTCGCGTTGGACAGCAGCTGGCCCGTCGGGTGGGCGCGGTGCCACGACATCGGCAGCCGCAGGTACTGGCGCGTGACGCCGCGGCGGTGGTGGGCCTGGATCGCGGCGAAACCGAGGCCGGCCCAGATCCGCCGTCCCGCGACGCTGAGGGCGAGGGTCACCGCGACCGCCGCGAGCACGAGGCCCGCCTGCCAGATCCGGGCCCGGGCGTCCGGGTCGCCGCCGATCGCGGGGACGACGACGGCGTCGGTCGCCCAGCCGACCGCGCGGCTCACCGCCACCGTCGCCGCGCCGAACAGCGCGGACGCCGCCACCGCGAGCACGTACAGGCGGGGCTCGGTGCGCATGCCGCGCCACATGAGCGCCGCCGAGCGACGCGGCCGCGAGCCGGTGAGGGTCGCGGCGGCGGGACTGCCGCTCATCGGGCGCGGCTCACGGACGTCCGTCCGCGGGCGCCGCGACGCGGGCTCACCTCCGCACCTCGACGCCCGCGGCGGCGAGCGCCTCCTTGACCTGCCCGACGCTGAGGGCACCGAAGTGGAACACGCTCGCCGCGAGTACGGCGTCCGCGCCCGCCCGGGCCGCCGCGACGAAGTCCTCGGGCGTGCCCGCGCCGCCGGAGGCGACCAGCGGCACCTGCACCTTCCCGCGCACCGCGGCGAGCATCTCCAGGTCGAAGCCGGACGTGGTGCCGTCGGCGTCCATCGAGTTGAGCAGGATCTCGCCCGCCCCGAGCCGGGCGGCCCGCTCGGCCCACTCGACCGCGTCGATGCCGGTCCCGCGGCGCCCGCCGTGGGTGGTGACCTCGAAGCCCGACGCCGTCACCGTGTCGCCGGTGACGCGTCGGGCGTCGACGGACAGCGTCAGCACCTGCCGGCCGAACCGGGCCGCGATCTCGGCGATGAGCTCGGGCCGCGCGATCGCCGCCGTGTTCACGCCGACCTTGTCGGCGCCCGCCCGCAGCAGCCGGTCGACGTCGTCGGTGGTGCGGACGCCGCCGCCCACGGTGAGCGGGACGAAGACCTGGTCGGCGGTGCGCCGCACCACGTCCACCATCGTCTCGCGGCCCCCGGAGGACGCGGAGACGTCGAGGAACGTCACCTCGTCGGCGCCCTCGCGGTCGTACCTGGCCGCGAGTTCGACCGGGTCCCCGGCGTCGCGGAGGTTGGCGAAGTTGACCCCCTTCACGACGCGGCCGGCGTCGACGTCGAGGCACGGGATCACGCGGACGGCCACGGGCATCGGGCTCACTCTTCCTTCGGGTGCGCTGACTGGTCGGACGGTGCGGGCCGGTGCGGGCCGGTTCGCGGGCGAGCGGCCGGAGGAGGTCAGCCGGCGTCCGACGCCGCCGGGTCCGACGGCTCGTCGTCCGCCGGCGCGTCGCCGTCGTCACCGCCGGCGCCGCCCTTGCCGCTCCCGGCGCCGGGACCGGTGACGGCCGCCTCGTCCGTCACCTGGAAGTGCGCGTCCAGGATGTCGACGACGTAGACCAGGGTCTGGTCCGCCAGGTCGCTGCTGGTGCCACCGTAACCGAGGTGCGGAGGCACGACGATCATCACCTGCGAGCCGACCGTCTGCTCCAGCAGGCCCTGGTCCAGCCCGTCGATGAGCTGGCCGATCCCTACCGTCGCGGACTGCGGCCGGGCGCCGGCGGACCAGGTCGTGTCGAAGACCTTCCCGTCGCTCCAGCGCACGGCGGTGAACCGCATCGTGACGACCTGACCGACCTGGACCTGGGGGCCGCTGCCGCGCACCAGCGGCTGGACCGCCAGGTCCTCGGGCGGGGCTGCGTCGGGGTCGACCCGCACGTCCGGCGCGCCGTCGTCGCCGCGCCCGACCTGGGGCAGGCCCTCGACCGGCGGGACGTCGGTGCCCGACGCACGGATGGGCAGCACGTCGATCACCAGCACCACGGGCACCCCCTCGTCCTCCTCGACGAGCAGGAGCCGGGCGCCCACGCGCTGGCCACGGAGGGTGTCGTAGAGGTTGGACCCGAGCGACTCGGGCGTCATCGTGTACCAGGCGGGGGCGTCGTTGAACGTGCTCGAGATGACGCTGCCGTCGCGCGCGTCCTCGGCGTACATGTTCAGCAGCACGGGCTCGCCGAGGGTGACCGGCTCCCCCGTGCCGGGCCAGATCGTCCGGGAGCCGGGTTGTGCCACGTCGTAGGGGGTGCCGTAGTCGAGCGCGGGGGGCTCGCCGACCGCGCCGGAGACCTGCACCGGCGCCCGCGACGGCACGACGGTGGCGGCCGACACGTCGGCCAGGACCGACGACGAGCAGCCGCCGAGCACGAGGGTGCCGCCGAGCAGCAGGACCGGCAGGAGCATCAGGCGGCGAGGCACCGCGCCATCCTGTCATGCCCCACCGACGAGCCAGCTATCCGTCCACCGGCCAGCCACCCGCTGACCACCGCACCACACGCCCTCGAGACGGGGCGAGTTCTCCGCGCGGACATATCCCTCCCGAAGTGGAGGGCACCCTGGCGCCCGTGCACGCGCAGCAGCCGCACCCCAACGGGCGTCGCGCCCTGTCGTGTTCTTCGCGCGGACGTATCCCTCCCGAAGTGGAGGGCGCCCTGGCGCCCGTGAACGCGTCCGCGCGGAGAAACCGCTGCGTCCCGCGGACCCCCTACATCGACTCGATCAGCCGATCCACCCGCTCGTCGACGTTGCGGAACGGGTCCTTGCACAGCACGGTCCGCTGCGCCTGGTCGTTGAGCTTCAGGTGCACCCAGTCGACGGTGTAGTCGCGTCGCGCCTCCTGGGCCGCGCGGACGAAGTCGCCGCGCAGCTTGGCCCGGGTGGTGGGCGGGGGCACGGCCGTCGACTCGAAGACCTCGAGGTCGGTCACGACGCGCTCGACCATCCCGCGCGCGGCGAGCAGGTTGTACAGCCCTTCCGTGCGGGAGATGTCGTGGTACGCCAGGTCGAGGCGCGCGATGCGCGGGTCGTCCAGGGACAGGCCGTGCTTGGCCTGGTAGCGCTCGATGAGGCGCAGCTTGATGACCCAGTCGAGCTCCCGGTCCACCAGCGTCAGGTCACCGGACTCGATGGCCCGCAGCCCTCGCTCCCACAGGTCGAGCACCTGCTTGACGACCGGCGTCGCCTCGACGTGCGAGTCGACGTGCTCCCGCACCCGCTGGAAGTACTCCCACTGGATGTCGACGGCCGTGGCCGTCCGCCCGTTCGCGAGCTGGACGGGGTGCAGGCCCGACTTGTCGTGGCTGATCTCCCGGATCGCCCGGATGGGGTTCTCCAGGGTCAGGTCGCGCATCGGCACGCCGGCCTCCACCAGCCGGAGCACGAGGTCGGTGGCGCCCACCTTGAGCATGGTGGTGGGCTCGGCCATTGACGAGTCGCCGACGATGACGTGCAGGCGCCGGTAGCTCTCGGCGTCGGCGTGCGGCTCGTCGCGCGTGTTGATGATCGGCCGCGAGCGGGTGGTGGCGCTGGAGACGGCCTCCCAGATGTGGTCGGCACGCTGCGACAGGCAGTACACGGCCCCCCGCGGCGTGGCCAGGACCTTGCCCGCTCCGGTCAGCACCTGGCGGGTGATGAGGAAGGGCACCAGCACCTCGGACAGGCGCGAGAAGTCGCCCTGCCGGCGCACGAGATAGTTTTCGTGGCAGCCGTACGAGTTGCCGGCCGAGTCGGTGTTGTTCTTGAACAGGTGCACCTTGCCCGCGAGGCCTTCGTGCTCGAGGCGCTGCTGGGCGTCGGCGACGAGGCCCTCGAGGATGCGCTCGCCCCCGCGGTCGTAGGCGACCAGCTGGCGCACGTCGTCGCACTCGGCCGTCGCGTACTCGGGGTGCGAGCCCACGTCGAGGTACAGCCGCGAGCCGTTGCGCAGGAAGACGTTCGACGACCGCCCCCACGCCACGACCTTGCGGAACAGGTAGCGCGCGACCTCGTCGGCGGACAAGCCCCGCCCGTCGTCGGCCGCGCACGTGACGCCGTACTCCGTCTCCAGCCCGAAGATCCTGCGGTCCACGTCGTCCTCCCCTGCCTCGGCCCTGCCTCAGTCGCCCGGCTGCTCGAGCAGCTCGGCCAGCGCCCCGCCCTGCAGCCTGCGGAACGCCCGGCGCGGACGGTCCCGCTCCAGCACCGCGACCTCGAGCCCGGTCGGCGCGATCTCGCGCTCCTCGCCCGCGGGAAGGAGCGTCCCGTCGGTGCCGACGGCGCCGAGGGTGCGCACCGCGAGCCCCAGCACCTGCGGCAGGGCCATGCCCTCGTGCCAGTGCTCGCCGAGCCGGGTGCCGAGCTGCTCGGCCTGCCCGCCCATGACGACGTAGCCGTGCTCGTCGGCCACCGACCCGTCGTAGGAGAGCCGGTACACCTGGTCGGCCGCCGGCGTGGCGCCGACCTCCGCGACCACCAGCTCGACCTCCAACGGCTTGGACTCGGTGGTGAACACCGTGCCGAGCGTCTGCGCGTAGGCGTTGGCCAGGCCGCGCGCCGTCACGTCGGTGCGGTCGTAGGAGTAGCCGCGCAGGTCGGCGTACCGGACGCCCGCGACCCGCAGGTTCTCGAACTCGTTGTACTTGCCGACGGCCGCGAACGCGATGCGGTCGTAGATCTCCGAGATCTTGTGCAGCGCCCGCGACGGGTTCTCGGTGGCGAACAGGATCCCGCCGTCGTAGACGAGCACCACGACCGACCGGCCGCGGGCGATGCCCTTGCGCGCGAAGTCGGCGCGGTCCTTCATCAGCTGCTCGGGCGAGACGTAGAACGGCATGGTCATGCGCGCGCACCCCCTCGCGTGTCGCTGCCGCCGCGCGGCCCGGCGGGACGGTCCCCGTGCGCGGCGAGGTGCGCCGCGCGACGCTCGGCCACGACCCGCTCGGCCGCGGCCGCCAGCTCGTCGTCGGGCACGTGCCGCACGCCGGCCGAGGTCACCGTCGTCACGACCGGCCACAGCTGACGCACCGTGTCGGGCCCGCCGGTGGCGCTGTCGTCGTCGGCGGCGTCGTAGAGCGCCTCCACGGCCACCTCGACGGCCTCGCCGGCCTCCAGGCCGGGGCGCCACAGCTTCTTCAGCGCCCCCCGGGCGAAGACGGAGCCGGAGCCCACGGTGTGGTGGTCGTGCTCCTCGTACCGGCCGCCGGTCACGTCGTAGCTGAAGAGGCGGCCGGTGCCGCGGTCCAGGTCGTACCCCGCGAACAGCGGCACCACGGCCAGGCCCTGCAGAGCCAGCGGCAGGTTGCCGCGGATCATCGTGGCCAGGCGGTTCGCCTTGCCGTCCAGCGACAGCAGCGAGCCCTCGATCTTCTCGTAGTGCTCCAGCTCGAGCTGGAAGAGGCGCACCAGCTCCACCGCCACCCCGGCGGAGCCGGCGATGCCGACCACGGAGTAGGCGTCGGCCGCGAAGACCTTCTCCATCTCGCGGCTCGCGATCATGTTGCCCATCGTCGCGCGGCGGTCGCCCGCCATGACGACGCCCCGCCCGCCCCCGCCATCGGCGCCGTCGGTGCCGAACGTGAGCGCGACGATCGTGGTCGCGTGCGGCGCGAGGGAGTCCGGGACAACGGGCGCGGCGCCCGACGTGAGACGGCGGCCGGGCAGCAGGTCGGGCGAGTGCTCGGCGAGGAAGTCCACGAACGACGACGACCCCGGCCGCAGGAACGCGTCCGGGAGCCGTCCCGAGGTGTCAGCAGGCTGGGTCATGGGGCCTCACTGACCGCCCTTCTGCACGAAGCCCCGGACGAACGACTCCGCGTTCGTCTCGAGCACCTCATCGATCTCCTCCAGGAGCGCGTCCACCTCGGCGTCACGCTCGGCGGACTGCGGCGCCGCGGCGGGGGCCGGGACGTCCGCGTCGTCGTCGGGCGTGCGGTCCTCGTGCTGCGGGTTGATCCGTTCCTGACCGGCCATGGTCCGCCTCCTTCGCTGCTGCGGAGCTCCCGGTGGGAGCCCCAGGGTCTCGCGTTCACGAGCCTATGTGCTGGCGCCCACATCGCGCGCCAGCGGCCACGCCGTGTGCGCCCAGGGCTGAACGGTTCGTCCGCGCGCCTCAGCCCTCGCCGCGCAGGCCCTTGAGCAGGGCCGCGGCGTTCGGGCTGGCGTCCAGGAGCGCCCCGATGTTCCGGCGCGTCCCGCGCGTCGGGTCGAGCATGGGCACGCGCTGCAGCGCGGCGGCGCCCGCGACGTCGAAGATCACCGAGTCCCAGCTCGCGGCGGACACCTCGTCCGGGTAGCGGGCCATCACCTCGCCGCGGAACCAGGCCCGGGTGTCGGGCGGCGGGTGGTGGACCGCGTCCGCGACCCGCCCCTCGTCGACGAGGCGCTCGACCGCCCCCGACGCGACCAGCCGGTGGTACACGCCGCGCTCGGGCCGCACGTCGGACCACTGCAGGTCGAGGGCGTGCAGCCGCGAGTGGTCCCACCCGAGGCCGTCGCGGGCCCGCAGGCCCTCCAGCAGGCGCCGCTTGGCGACCCACTCCACCTCGCGGGCGCACGATGCCGGGTCGGTCGCCAGCCGGCGCAGCACCGACCGCCACCTGTCGACGACGGCGGCGGTGTCCCGGTCGGCGGTGTCCCGGTCGGCGGTGTCCGTCCCGTCGTCCCCGACCCGCAGCGCGGCCAGTGCGCGCACCACGACCTCGGCGTACGCCTCCTGGACCTCGAGGGCGGTGAGCCGGCGGCCGTCCGCGAGCTCCAGCCGCGCCGACAGGTCCAGGTCGCGGGAGACCCGCTGCACGTCGGCCACCGGGTCCGCCAGCCGCAGCGCGGTGAGCTCGGCCCGCGCGGCCACGCCGGCCTCGGCGAGCTCGTCCAGGTGCTCGGCCACCCACAGCACGAGCGACGTCGTCCCCAGCTTGAGGTAGGTCGCGACCTCGAACAGGTTGGCGTCGCCCAGGATCAGGTGCAGGCGGCGCCAGCGGGTGCGGTCGGCGTGCGGCTCGTCGCGCGTGTTGACGATCGGCCGCCGCAGCGTCGTCTCCAGGCCGACCTCGGCCTCGATGTAGTCGGCGCGCTGGGAGAGCTGGAAGCCCGGCTCGGCCCCCGTCGGGCCGAGCCCCACCCGCCCGGAGCCCGCGAACACCTGCCGGGTGACGAGGAAGGGCGTGAGCACGTCCACGAGCGTGCTGAACGGCAGCGCCCGGTCGACGAGGTAGTTCTCGTGGGTGCCGTAGCTGGCGCCCTTGCCGTCGACGTTGTTCTTGTACAGGGCGATCTCGCCGCCCGGCACCTGGGCCAGGGACCGGACCGCGGCGAGCATCACGCGCTCCCCGGCGACGTCCCACAGCACGCCGTCCAGCGGGCCGGTCACCTCGGGCGAGGAGTACTCGGGGTGCGCGTGGTCGACGTAGAGCCGTGCACCGTTCGTGAGGATGCAGTTCGCGGCGCTCGGGTCGTCGTAGTCCTCGGCGGCGGGCCGCTCGACCTCCTGCGGTTCGCTGGTCCGGGCGTCCGGGCGCCGTCGGCCCCCGGCGCCGGCGGCCGACGACACCCGTGCCGACGGCGGGGTCGAAGCGGGCACCGGGGCACCGTCCTGCCCCGCGACCGGCCCCGCGGGCGCCGGTCGGGACGGGTCGTCGGTGAGCAGAGACGGGTGCGCCGACGCCCGTTGCAGGTGGAAGCCGCGGGCGTCCTGCAGGGGGTCCTCGTCGTCGTAGTCCCAGCGCGCGGGCGGGCGCGCCCCCGGACGGGGGACGAGCGCCCGGTAGGTCATCACCACCTGGGAGCTCATGAGCATCGGGTTCGCCAGCGGCCGCCCCGGGGACAGCACGCCGTACTCGGTCTCGATTCCCATCACGCGACGAACGCTCACGCCACCACCCTAGGTTGAGGCCCACGAGATCGAGGTACCCGTCTCGGAACCGGCCCACGGCGGGTCGACCTCGCGACGGGTACCTCGATCTCGTGGCCGGGCGTCGCCTACAGGTACTGGCCGGTGCTGGTCACCGTGTCGATGGTGCGCGGCGTGCCGTCGCCGCCCTTCTTCTGCACGATCGTGCGGATGAAGACGATGCGCTCGCCCTTCTTGCCGCTGATCCGGGCCCAGTCGTCCGGGTTCGTGGTGTTGGGCAGGTCCTCGTTCTCCTTGAACTCGTCGACGCACGCGCTCAGCAGGTGCTCGACGCGGATGCCGCGCTGCCCGGTGGCCAGGAAGTCCTTGATGGCGGACTTCTTCGCCCGGTCGACGACGTTCTGGATCATCGCGCCGGAGTTGAAGTCCTTGAAGTACAGGGTCTCCTTGTCCCCCGACGCGTACGTGACCTCGAGGAACTGGTTCTCCTCGTCCTCGGCGTACATGCGCTCCACGACGCTGCTGATCATGGCGGCCACGGCCTCGGAGCCGCTGCCGCCGTGCTCGGCGATGTCGTCGGGGTGGATCGGCAGCTCGGGCGTGAGGTACTTACCGAAGATCTCGGTGGCACCCTCGGCGTCGGGCCGCTCGATCTTGATCTTCACGTCCAGTCGTCCCGGCCGCAGGATCGCCGGGTCGATCATGTCCTCGCGGTTCGAGGCACCGATGACGATGACGTTGTCGAGGCGCTCGACGCCGTCGATCTCCGCCAGGAGCTGCGGCACGATCGTGGTCTCGACGTCCGAGGACAGGCCCGTGCCGCGAGTGCGGAACAGCGACTCCATCTCGTCGAAGAAGACGACGACCGGCATACCCTGGGACGCCTTCTCGCGGGCCCGGGCGAAGATCAGCCGGATGTGCCGCTCGGTCTCGCCGACGTACTTGTTGAGCAGCTCGGGGCCCTTGACGTTGAGGAAGAAGCTCTTCGCCCCCGGCTGGTCGCCGCGCGCCGCGGCGACCATGGTGGCCAGGGAGCTCGCCACCGCCTTGGCGATGAGCGTCTTGCCGCAGCCGGGCGGACCGTACAGCAGCACGCCCTTGGGCGGCCGCAGCCCGTGCTCGCGGAACAGGTCAGGATGGGAGAACGGCAGCTCGACGGCGTCGCGGATCTGCTCGATCTGGGGCCCGAGCCCGCCGATGTCCTCGTACGCGATGTCCGGGACCTCCTCGAGGACGAGCTCCTCGACCTCGGACTTGGGCACGACCTCGAAGACGAAGCCGCTGCGCACGTCCACGGTCAGCGCGTCGCCGACCCGCAGCGGCGCGCCGATCACCGAGCCGGCCAGCCGCACGACCCGCTCCTCGTCGGCGCGGCCCACCACGAGCACGCGCTCGTCGTCGAGCACCTCCTTGACGGTGACCAGCTCGCCGGTGCGCTCGAACCCGCCCGCCGACACGACGGTCATCGCCTCGTTGAGCTTGACCTCCTGGCCGGGGCGCAGGCCGACGACGTCGAGGCCCGGGCTGGCCTGCACGTGCATCTTGCGGCCCGCCGACGAGATGTCGACCGTGCCGTCGTCGTGCGCGCCGAGGAACGTCGCGTAGGTGCCCGGCGGCTTCGCGAGGTCGTCGATCTGGCTCTTCAGCTCGACGATCTGGTCCCGCGCGGCGCGCAGGGCCTCCGCGAGCCGCTCGTTCTTCGCGGAGAGGAGGGCGAGCTGCGCGTCGCGGCTCGGTGCGGCGGGCGTGGTGACGGGCTCCGGGCGGAACTCAGGGCGAACGGCGTCGTCGGTCATCGCATCCCCTCTCGTGCGTGCCGGGCGGCGGCCTCCCCTGGGCGGGAAGGTGCCCCCGAGATACAGCACCCTAGACACCAACACCGACATCGGTGCGGTTCATTTCGCGGAGCGGTCGCCTTTCACCACCTCGACACACGACGGTGACCTGCCCGCGACCTCAGAGGGCCGGGTCCGCGCCGTCCCGGCTCCCGTCGCGGACCGGGTCCGGGGCCTGCTCGGGGCCCGCGTCGTCACCCGTGGCGAGGGCGGGCGAGCCCTCGGCCTGGCCCACGTCGCGGCGGGCGCGGCGGATCTTCTTGTCCGAGACGGGCCGCTCGCCGATGTCGGACTCCGTCCACTCGGCCTCGGCGGCAGGGTAGGCGCCCTTGGCCGGGCGCCGGGTCCGCTCCGGCGGCGCGACGCCGTCCGCGAGGCGGCGCGCGGTCACGAGGAACCCGGTGTGCCCGATCATCCGGTGCTGGGGGCGCACGGCGAGGCCCTCGAGGTGCCAGCCCCGCACCATCGACTCCCACGCGGACGGCTCGGCGAACCGCCCGTCGGCGCGCAGGTCCTCCGCCGTGCGGGACAGCTGCGTGGCCGTGGCCACGTAGCAGATCAGGACGCCGCCGGGCGCGAGCGCCCCGGCGACGACGTCGATGTTCTCCCACGGGGCGAGCATGTCGAGCACGACCCGGTCGACGCTGCCGGGCTCGACCGCGTCGGGCAGCACGTCGGCGAGGTCGCCGACCGACAGGCGCCACGCAGGGTGCGGGCCGCCGAAGAACGTCTCGACGTTGCCGCGCGCGATGGCCGCGAAGTCCTCGCGTCGCTCGATGGAGTGCAGCTCGCCGGCGTCCCCGACGGCGCGCAGCAGCGACATGGTCAGGGCGCCGGACCCGACGCCGGCCTCGACGACCCGGGCGCCCGGGAAGATGTCGGCCATCTGCACGATCTGGCCGGCGTCCTTCGGGTAGACGACTGCGGCGCCGCGCGGCATCGACAGCACGTAGTCGCTCAGCAGCGGGCGCAGCGCGAGGTACTCGATGCCGGCGGTGTTGGTCACGACCCAGCCCTCGGGGCGGCCGATGAGGTCCTCGTGGCGGAAGTAGCCCTTGTGCGTGTGGAACGTGCCGCCGGGCTGCAGCGTGATGGTGTGCAGGCGTCCCTTGGGGTCGGTGAGCTGGACCTTGTCGCCCACCCGCAGCGGTCCGCGCCGCAGGTCGGCGCCGGTGGCGGGGGCGGTCTCGGGCGGCGTCGAGGGAGCGGGGTCGGCGGAAGTCACGACGGGCGAGTCTACCGGCGGACGAACGTCGCGGCCGCGCTACCGGCGGACGGCCGCGGCCACGCGGGCGACGTCGAGCACGCCGGTCACCCGCCCGGCCGTGATCACCGGCACGACCCGCGCCCCCGACGACGTGCCCGCGAGCCTGGACAGCAGGTCGGGTCCGCCGAGCCCGGCGTCCACCGCCGAACCCGGCGGGAACGGCACGACGACCGCCTCCACCGGCGTGGTGGCCGCACGGTCCGCGGGGACGCTCGCGGCGGCCGCCGGGTCGACCCAGCCGACCGGCTCCCCCGTCGGGCCGACGACGACCACCACCGCGCCGGGGTGCGCGGCCGCGGCGGCGGGGATGCCCGCGACCGCGGTCGTGGTGGGCACGGGAACGGCCGGCACGGCGAGGGTGCGGACGGTGATCCGGCCCAGCTCCGCGCGCCGGTGCGCACCCTTGATCGCGTCGCCTGCCCCGGACCACAGGAACGCGCCGATGAGCGCCGACCACATGACGGTCACCCACGAGGGCGACAGACCCTCCCGCAGCGGCCACAACAGCGCCCAGGCGACCACGCCGACCGCGACGACCCGGCCCACCCAGCCGGCGGCGACCGTGCCCCGGGTGCGCGACCCGGTGGCCCCCCACACGAGGGACTCGAGGATCTGCCCGCCGTCGAGGGGGAGGCCGGGCAGGAGGTTGAAGATCCCGACGAACGCGTTGGAGAACGCCCCCGCGAACAGCAGCATGGCGGGCACGGTCATCACGGGCTGCAGCTCGAAGGCGACCCACATCGCCCCGGCGAGCACCAGGTTCGTCACGGGCCCGACGACGGCGATCAGCGCGCCGTCGAGCGGGCGCCCGGCCGCGCCGGTGTAGGCCGTATGGCCGCCCCACAACGTCACGGCGAGCTCCGTCACCCGCTGCCCGCGGGCCCGCGCGACGAGGGCGTGCGCGACCTCGTGCAGGAACACCGAAGCGAAGAGCAGCAGCACGAACGCGAACGCCACCACGAGCACGCCCGTCGTGGCCATGCGCGGGGCGAACCGGCTGACGGTCGGTGCGAACACCAGGGTGAGGACGACGGCGCCGAGGAACCACGACGGCGTCACGATCACGGGCGCGCCCGCGACGCGGCCGACCACCCAGCCGGAGGAACGTGAGGTCACCGCCCCAGGCTAGCCGCGCCCGTGGCCGTCCCCGCGCGACCCGGGCGGGCCCTGCCCCCCCGGGGGCGGGCCGCGGTCGGCCCTGTGGATCGTCCCCGGGCGGCGTCGGGGGCCGGCCGTAGGGTGGCGCGCATGACGACGACCGCCGAGCCCGCGACCGACGCCGCCGGCCCTCCGGACGCCTCGGAGCAGCCGCAGCGTGCCCCGGCGCTGTCGCCGTCCCGGGCGAGCGACTTCCTGCGGTGCCCGCTGCTGTTCCGGTTCCGCGCCGTGGACCGCCTGCCCGAGCCGCCGTCGTCCGCGGCCAGCCGCGGCACGCTCGTGCACGCCGTCCTCGAGCGGCTGTACGACGCCCCGCTGGGCGAGCGCACCCCGGCCGCGGCCCTGGAGCTGCTGCCGGCCGAGTGGGAGCGCCTCGTCGAGACCGAGCCGCGGTACGCCGAGCTGTTCGCCCCGGGCGGGGACGCCGCCGCGGTCGGTCTCGACGCCTGGCTCGCGGGCGCCGGGCGCCTGCTCGGCACCTACTTCACGCTCGAGGACCCCAACCGGCTGGAGCCCGAGTCGCGCGAGCTGCGGGTGGAGACCCGGCTCGACGGCGGTCCGCTGCTGCGCGGGATCGTCGACCGTCTGGACGTCGCGCCGGACGGGGCGATCCGGGTCGTCGACTACAAGACCGGCCGGGCGCCGCGGCCGGGCTACGAGGCGTCCGCACTGTTCCAGATGCGCTTCTACGGCCTGGTGATCTGGCGCGAGCGCGGGGAGCTGCCACGGATGCTGCAGCTCGTCTACCTGGGCGACGGCCAGGTGCTGCGCGCCGAGCCGAGCGAGCGCGAGCTCGAGGTGACCGAGGCCAAGGTGCGCGCCCTGTGGGCCGCGATCATGGAGGCGGCGCGCACGGGCGACTGGCAGCCGCGCCCGTCGAAGCTGTGCGGATGGTGCGCGCACCAGGACCGGTGCCCCGCGTTCGGCGGCACACCGCCGACCATCCCCGAAGGCGCGCTGCGCGAACGCCTCGGGGTCGAGGCGACCAGCACCCGCTGAGACCGTCGTAGGGCCGGCGAGCCTCGTTCAGGCGGTGAGGTCGAGCACCTCGCCGGCGGCGATGCGCCCGAGCGTGGCGGGGTCGACGTCCGCGAGCGACGCGGCCCGGCTCAGGCCCTGCTGACGCGGCACCGGGACCACGGCCTCCACACCGAGCGTCGGCACGCCGGCGGCCAGGGCGGACGCGATGCCGGTGGGCGAGTCCTCGATCGCGACGCAGTCGGCGGGGTCGACGCCGAGCCGCTCGGCGGCGACGAGGTAGGGCTCGGGGTGGGGCTTGCCGCGCGACACCTGGTCGCCGGTGACCATGATCCGGAAGGCACCGGCGGGGCCACGGCCCACGACCTCCCGGGCGAGGGTGGCGTAGCTCATGGTCACGAGGGCGCACGGCACCTCGGCCTCGGCGAGGGCGGTGAGGAGCTCGACCGCACCGGGGCGCCACGGCACCCTCTCGCGCACCTGGTCGACGACCCGCCCCAGCAGCCGCTCGACGATGGCGTCGGGGTGCAGGTCGACGCCGCCCTGCTCCCGCAGGATCTGCGCCGAGACGGTCAGCGCGTTGCCCACGAGCTGCAGCGCCTGCTCGTGGCTCCAGGTCCCACCGTGCTCGGCGACCAGCTCGTGCTCGGCCGCGATCCAGTACGGCTCGGTGTCGACGAGCGTGCCGTCCATGTCCCACAGCACGGCGGCGGGCAGCCGGGCGGGCACGCCGGCCGTCGAGGGGTTGGTCGAAAGGTCGGTCATCAGGTCGGCTGGCACCCGTCCATGGTACGGACCGGGTGCCGAGGGCCCGACCGACCGGGCGACGACGCCGCCGCGGTGGCGTCGAGCCGTCGCCGCGCCGAGGCGTGTATAGGCTGGCCGAATGACGATCGAGCCGGAGCCCGGCGGGCGCCATGCCGCACGGCAGACCGTGATGGTGGCCGCGTTCGAGGGATGGAACGACGCCGGGAGCGCGGCCACGTCGGCACTCGAGCACCTGGGCGAGATCTGGGGCGCCACCGAGGTGCGGGAGCTCGACCCGGAGCTGTACCACGACTTCCAGGTGAACCGCCCGGTGATGGAGGTCGGCCCGGACGGCGAGCGCACGATCATCTGGCCGACGACGACCGTGTCCGTGGCCGAGCTGGACGACCGCACGGTCGTGCTCGTGCACGGGATCGAGCCGTCGTTCCGATGGAAGACCTACTGCGCCGAGCTCCTCGACCTCGCGGACGAGCTGGGGGTGCGCACCGTCGTCACGCTCGGCGCGCTGCTCGCCGACGTCCCGCACACCCGGCCCATCCCGATGACCGCGACCACGGAGAGCGTCGGCCTGCAGGCCGTGCTCGACGTCGAGCCCAGCACGTACGAGGGACCCACCGGGATCGTCGGGGTGCTCCAGCACGAGGCCGCCGCCCGCGGCTTCCAGGCGGTCTCGCTGTGGGCTGCCGTCCCGCACTACGTCGCCAACCCGCCGTCCCCCAAGGCGACGCTCGCGATCCTCACCCGGGTCGAGGAGCTGCTGGCCGAGCCCGTCCCGCTGGGCGACCTCCCGGAGGACGCCGAGGCGTGGCAGCACGGCGTCGACGAGCTCGCGAGCGAGGACGCGGAGATCTCGGAGTACGTCCAGCAGCTCGAGGAGGCCAAGGACACGGCCGACCTCCCGGAGGCGTCTGGCGAGGCCATCGCCAGGGAGTTCGAGCGCTACCTGCGCCGGCGCGACGTCGGCGGCGAGAAGGGCGACAAGGGCTAGAGGCGCACGCCCAGCAGGGCGTCGACGGCGCGGGCCAGGACGCCCGGCGCCCCCTCGGTGTCGTCGCTCGTGTCCCGGCCGACCTCGAGGGCCCGCTCGGCCCACGCGTCGACGGCGGCGAGCGCGGCCGGGGCGTCGAGGTCGTCGGCCAGCGCCGCGCGCACGGCCGCCAGCGTCGCGTCGACCGCGGGCCCGCCGTTGCCGGACACGGCGGCCCGCCACCGCCCGAGGCGCGCGACGCCTGCCTCGAGGTCCGCGTCGGTCCACTCCCACTCGGTGCGGTAGTGGTGCGCGAGCAGCGCGACCCGGATCGCCATCGGCTCGACCCCCGCGCGGCGCAATGCGGAGACGAAGACCAGGTTGCCGCGCGACTTGCTCATCTTCTCGCCCTGGTACGCGACCAGCCCGGCGTGCACGTGCACGCGGGCCCCGCCGCCGCCGAGCAGCCGGTCGTGCGACGTCGACATCTCGTGGTGCGGGAACAGCAGGTCCGCTCCCCCGCCCTGCACGTCGAACGGCAGGCCGAGGCCGTCGCGGGCGATCACGGCGCACTCCACGTGCCAGCCCGGGCGCCCGGTGCCGAGCGAGGCGCCGTCCCACGCCGGCTCGCCGCGGCGCTCCCGGCGCCACAGCAGCGGGTCGAGCGGAGCCTTCTTGCCCTCGCGCTGCGGGTCCCCGCCGCGCTCCGCGAAGAGCGCAGCCATGGTCGCCGCGTCGAGGCGCGCGACCTGCCCGAAGGCCGGGTCGGCGGTGAGATCGGCGTACACGTCCCCGAGACAGGGGTCGTCGCCGCCGGCGCCGGGCTCGACGGGCACACGGTAGGCGGCGCCGGTCTCCAGCAGCTGCTCGACGGCCGCGACGACGGCGGGCACGGACTCGACGGCCCCGGTCCACGTGGCGGGCGGGATCACGCCGAGGGCGGCCATGTCCTCGCGGAACAGGGCGGTCTGCTCGGCGGCGAGGTCCTGCCAGTCGACCCCGGTGGCCGTGGCCCGCTCGAGCAGCGGGTCGTCCACGTCCGTGACGTTGGAGACGTACGTGACGTCCTTGCCGGCGTCGCGCCACGCCCGGTGCAGCAGGTCGAACGCCACGTACGTGTTCGCGTGCCCGATGTGGGTGGCGTCGTACGGGGTGATGCCGCACACGTAGTAGCGGGCGCTGTCGCCAGCGGCCGCCTCCACGAGGTTGCCGGTGGTCGAGTCGTGCACCCGGACCGGGGCGGGGTCACCGGCGGGTCGAGGGAGCTCGGGGATCTGCGGGGCGGGCCAGGAACGCACGCGCCCAGGCTACCGGCCCCGAGCACCCACCCGGGTCGTCCCGCGGGGTCACCGGTCGGGGACCCCGGTCAGACGACGATGCCGCCGTTCGCCGTCAGCACCCCCGTGAGCAGCAGCACGACGACCACCGCGGCGAGGCCGAGCCGGTACCAGACGAACGGCATGAACGAGTGCGTGGTGATGAGCTTGAGGAAGCCGATGATCACGATGTACCCGACGACGAACGCCACGAGGGTGGCGATCAGGGTCGCGACCCCGCCGGGCGAGCCTGGGGCAGGGTCCTCGCCCAGGGACTTGCCCAGCTGGTAGAAGCCGGACGCGAGCACGGCGGGCACTGCGAGCAGGAACGAGTAGTCGGCCGCGGCCTTGCGGGTGAAGCCCATGAACAGGCCCGCCGTGATCGTGCCGCCCGAGCGCGACACCCCGGGGATGAGCGCGAGCGCCTGCGCGAGCCCGAAGCCGATCGCGCGCTTCGGGGTGAGCGCGTCGAGCGTCCGCGTGCGCCGCCCGACCTTGTCCGCCCAGCCGAGCAGCAGGCCGAAGACGACGAGCGTCGTCACGGTGATCCACAGGTTGCGCAGGTACGTCTCGATCGCGTCCTGGAACACCAGGCCGAGCACGCCGATCGGGATCGAGCCGAGGGCGATGTACCAGGCCATGCGGGCCTGCGCGTCGTGCGCGCCCATCCGGGCGCGCCAGTCGCGGCCGTGCGCGCCGACGAGCGACCGCCACCACGCCACGCAGATGTCCCGGATGGTGCGCCGGTAGTACAGCAGCACGGCGGCCTCGGTCCCGATCTGCGTGATGGCGGTGAACGCCGCGCCGGGGTCGGTGCCCCCCAGCAGCTCTCCCACGATGCGCAGGTGCGCGCTCGAGGAGATGGGGAGGAACTCGGTCAGGCCCTGCACCAGGCCAAGAAGGATGGCTTCCCACGCACTCACGGGCGGTCACCCTACCCGCCGGCGGCGCGTTCTCCTCCCGACGCACCGCAGCCCCGGTAGCCTGACCCGCCATGGAGCGTCGTGCGGTGGGCCGGTCGGGCCTGCGGGTGTCCGTGCTGGGGCTGGGGACCATGACCTGGGGGCGCGACACGGACGACCTCGACGCCGCCGAACAGCTGCGGGACTTCGTCGACGCCGGCGGCACCCTCGTGGACACCGCCGCGACGTACGGCGACGGGGACGCCGAGCGCGTCATCGGCTCCCTGCTGGGTGGCAAGGTCGGGCGCGACGAGGTGGTGCTGTGCACCAAGGGCGGCGTGCGCGGCGGCGCCGCGGGCGCGCGCGTCGACGCCTCGCGAGGCGGGCTGCTGGCCGACCTCGACGCGTCCCTGGAGCGGCTGGGCACCGACCACGTCGACCTCTTCCTCGTCGCCTGCCCCGACCCGGCGACGCCGCTCGAGGAGACGGTGTCCGCCCTGCGGCTGGCGGTGTCCTCCGGGCGCGCCCGCTACGTCGGCCTCGCCAACCACCCGGCCTGGGCGGCCGCCCGCGCGGCGACGCTGCTGCAGGGCGCCGCCTGCGACGGCGTCGGCCTCACGGGCCTCGAGCTGGAGTACTCGCTGCTGCAGCGCGGGGTGGAGCGCGACGTCGTGCCGGCCGCGTCGGCGCTCGGGCTCGGGCTGCTCGCCTGGTCCCCGCTCGGGCGCGGCGTGCTCACCGGCAAGTACCGCCGCTCTCTGCCCGCGGACTCCCGCGCCGCGTCGCCGCACCTCGCGGCGTTCGTGGACCCCTACCTCGACGACGCGTCGTCCGCGGTCGTGGAGGCGGTCGCGACCGCCGCGGACGGGCTCGGCCGCGCCCCGCTCGAGGTGTCCCTGGCGTGGCTGCTCGCCCGCGAGGCGCTCGCGAGCGCCGTGGTGGGAGCCCGCACCCCGGCGCAGCTGCGCGCGTCGTTGGCCGCCGTCGACCTCGAGCTGCCCGGCGAGGTGCACTCCGCGCTGGACGACGTCTCCGCCCCGGAGGTCGGGTACCCCGAGCGATGGTGATCCCGCGGACGGCGACCGGTCGACCTCAGCGGCTCCGGTCGAGCTCGTCGCGAAGGGCGGCCCGCTCGGCGTCGAGGACGTCGACCTCGAGGTCGTCGTCCGCCTCGTCGTCCTCCCCCTCGTCGGCGTCGTCGTCGCCGTCGTCGTCCCCGTCGTCCTCACCGTCGTCGAGGTAGAACGGCGTCACCTCGGCGTAGACCTTGGCGAGAGCGTCCTCGTAGACCTCGAAGGCATCGGCAAGGACCTCGTAGGCGTCGTCGACCGCGGGGTCGTCCTCGCCGCGGCGGGTCGACACCGCGTGGTAGTGGGCCTCCAACGCGGCGACGAAGCGGTCCAGCGCGGCACGCGGGTCTGCGGTCATGCTCTGACCGTAGCGCCCCCGGGGGCACAATGGGCACACGAAATTGCCTGACGAGGCCGGGAGGACGAGGGATGACGGCACGCTCGACGACGCGGACCGGCTCGGGTTCCGCAGCCGGGTCCGCGACAGGATCGGCATGGCGCAAGCACGGCCAGTACGAGTACCGCGTGGTGACGATCGACCGGGCGACCAGCGTCCCCGACGCCCGCAAGATGCTCACCGACGAGGCGGAGTACGGCCGCTGGGAGCTCGCCCGGACGAGGCTGTACGTCGGGGGCGAGCGCAAGGTGTGGCTGCGCCGCAAGATCATCAAGGTGTCCCCCACGTTCTGAGTCGTGTCCGAGCCGATGCCGGACGTCTTCCGCAAGTCGCGCCGTGATGCGCCCGACGGCTTCTTCGCCGTCGAGGCGGCCGGGCTGCGCTGGCTCGACGTGCCCGGCGGGCCGCGGGTCGCGCGCGTCGTCGACGTCGGTCCCGCTCACCTGGACCTGGAACGGGTCCGGGGGGCGGGGCCGACACTAGCCGCGGCGCGCACGCTCGGCCGCCGCCTCGCCGTCCTGCACGACGCGGGGGCGCCCGCGTTCGGGACCCTGCCGCCGGGAGCCGCCGACCGCCCGGCCGGATTCTTCGGGCCGGTGAGCGACCCGCTGCCGATGCCGGGCGGGTCGTGGGGCGACTGGCCGTCGTTCTACGCCGAGGCGCGGCTGCGCCCCGTCCTCGGGCAGGGCCGCGAGCGCGGCACGCTCACCGCGGACGACGCCGACGCCGTCGAGCGCGTGTGCGCGCTCCTCCCGCGGCTCGCCGGCCCGGCGGCCGACGACGCGCCCGCCCGGGCGCACGGCGACCTGTGGTCGGGCAACGTGCTCTGGTCGCCCCGTTCGGGGGACGACGGCGATGACGAGGAGGGCGCGGAGGCCGTCCTGATCGACCCGGCCGCGCACGGCGGGCACCGCGAGGGCGACCTCGCGATGCTGGCGCTCTTCGGCGCCCCCCACCTCGACGAGATCCTGGCGGGCTACGAGGAGGTGCACCCCCTCGCCGCAGGCCGGCGCGAGCGGACCGGGCTGCACCAGCTCTACCCGCTCGCCGTGCACGCGGTGCTGTTCGGCGGCGGGTACGTCGACGCCACGCGCCGGCTGCTCGCCTCGCTCGCCCGCCGGTGACCCCGACGCCGATGAGTTCCCGGCCGTACGCGGGTCGTCCCTGCATGCGCACCGTCTACGCCTTCCTCATGACCTCTCTCGACGGGTACCACGCCGACGCCGACGGCAGCGTCGACTGGTTCGTCTCCGACCCCGAGTTCGACGCCTACACGCGCGCCCAGGGCGAGCGCATCGACACCATCGTGATGGGACGCCGCACGTTCGAGCTGATGGCGTCGTTCTGGCCCACCTCCGACGGGATCGCCGAGGACCCGGTCGTGGCCGGGTTCATGAACGACCTGCCGAAGGTCGTCGCGTCCCGGAGCCTCACGGAGCACGCGTGGGGGCCCACGACGTTCGTGGCCGACGACCTCGCCGGGCACCTTGCCGGCCTCAAGCAGGACCCCGGCAAGGAGATCGCCGTCTTCGGCAGCTCGACGCTCCTCGCGGACCTGCTGCCCACGGGCGTCGTCGACGAGCTGCGCATCGCCGTCGCCCCGGTGGTCCTGGGCTCCGGCCTGCCGCTGTTCGCCGGCGCCGCCGGCCCCGTCGCGCTGGAACGCACCGACGTCCGCGCCGTCGGCGACCGCGTCACCCTGCTCACCTACCGGCCGACGGCCGCGGGCTGACCGGCCGACGGCCGCGGGCTGACCGGGCGACGGCCGACGTGCCGCCGCCGGTCCCCGCAGGCCAGCAGGTCAATAGGTCAGCAGGTGCTCAGCAGCCGGTCCAGCACCCGGGTGCCGAACCGCAGCGCATCGGTGGGCACGCGCTCGTCGACGCCGTGGAACATGCCCGCGAAGTCGAGGTCGGCGGGCAGCCGCAGCGGGGCGAAGCCGTAGCCGGTGATGCCCAGCTTCGACAGCGACTTGTTGTCCGTGCCGCCGGACAGCGTGTACGGCAGGACGGCGGCGCCCGGGTCCTCCGCGACGAGCGCGGCCACCATCGCGTCCACGAGGTCGCCGGAGAAGGGCACCTCGAGCGCGACGTCCTGATGGATGGGCTCGACCCGCACGCCGGGCCCGGCGAGCTCGTGCAGCGTGGCCAGGCCCTCCGCCTCGTGACCCGGCAGCAGCCGCACGTCGACGGCCGCCTGCGCCCGCCCCGGGATGACGTTCGCCTTGTACCCGGCGTCGAGCTGGGTGGGGTTGGACGTGTGCCGCACGGTGGCGCCGACGAACCGCGCGGCCGGGCCGAGCGCAGCGACGAGCGCGTCCACCTGCTCCCGGTCCACCTCGCCGGGCCGGTCGCCCTCGCCCGGGTCGAGGTCGAGCGGCAGCCCCGTGAGGTCCGCCACGCCCCGCAGCAGGCGCTCGACCGTGGGCGTGAGCGTGTACGGCCAGCGGTGCTGCCCGATGCGCGCCACGGCGGCCGCGAGCTCGGTGACCGCGTTGTCGTGGTTGACCTGCGAGCCGTGCCCGGCGCGCCCGTCGGCGACCAGCCGCAGCCACGCCAGCCCCTTCTCCGCCGTCTGGAGCAGGTAGGCGCGGCGCCCGCCGACCTCCACGGAGAAGCCGCCGACCTCGCTGATCGCCTCGGTGGCGCCCTCGAAGAGCTCGGGCCGGTTCCGCACCGCCCACTGGGCGCCCTTGACGCCGCCCGCCTCCTCGTCGGCGAAGAAGGCCACGATCACGTCGCGCGCGGGGCGTCGACCCTCGCGGACCATCTGCCGCACGACGGACAGGATCATCGCGTCCATGTCCTTCATGTCGACGGCACCCCGGCCCCACAGCAGGCCCTCGGTCTCCTCGCCGGCGAACGGGTCGACGGACCAGTCCTCGGCCGCCGCGGGCACGACGTCCGTGTGCCCGTGCAGCACCAGCGCCGGGCGGGACGGGTCGGCGCCCGCCAGGCGCGTCACGACGGACGTGCGCCGGCCGAAGGGCTCGAAGAGCTCGACGTCGAGCCCCACCTCGGTGAGCAGACCGGCGACGTGCTCGGCGGCCAGCCGCTCCCCCGGCCCGTCGTCCGTGCCGTAGTTCGACGTGTCGATGCGCAGCAGGTCCCGGCAGATGCCGACGACCTCCTCCTCGGCTGCGGGCACGGACGGGGTCGGGGCGATCGGCTGCGACGTCACCCGCCCACCGTACCGACCCGCGCCGCCGTCTCGCGCTCGTGGTGCAGCGTGCCGTCGGCGCGCAGCTCCAGGCGCGCGCCGAGGCCCAACCGGTCGAGGAACGCCGCGTCGTGGCTCACCACGAGCAGGCCGCCGCGGTACGCCGAGAGCGCCTGCACCAGCTGGTCGGTGCTCGCGAGGTCGAGGTTGTTGGTCGGCTCGTCGAGCACGAGCAGCTGCGCCGGCGGGTCGGCGAGCAGCAGCCGGGCGAGGCTGACGCGGAAGCGTTCCCCGCCGGACAGGGTGCGCACCGGCCGGTCGACCTGGTCGCCGCGCACCAGGAACCGCGCGAGCCGGTTCCGCAGCACTCCCGGGGCGACGTGCGGCGCGGCGGCCCGGACCGCGTCGAGCACGCTCGCGTCGTCGTCGAGCCCGTCGAGCCGCTGCGTCAGGTAGCCGACCCGGTCGGTCAGCGCCCGCGCCTGCGCCCCCGAGCCGTACGCGCGCTCGCCGTGGCCCGTGACCAGCTGGGCGAGCAGCGTCGTCTTCCCGACCCCGTTGGGGCCGGTGAGCGCGACCCGTTCGGGACCGGCGAGGACGATCTCGCGGCCGTCCGTGCCCTGCAGGGCCGCGAGCCGGCGGCTCGCGGGCACGTCCGGGTCGGGCAGGTCGACGACGATCACGGCGTCGTCGCGAACCGCCCGCTCCGCCGCCTCGACCGCCGCCTTGGCCGCTGCCTCCTTGCCTGCCGCCAGGCCGCGACGCGCGCCCTGCGCCTTCTCGGCGGCGTTGCGGCGGTCGTTCACGACGGCCTTGACGTACTTGCGGTTCGCGGTGTCCTTGCGGCCCTGCCGCTCGGAGTGGGCGATGCGCTCCTCGGCCTCGATGCGTTGCCGCTTCTCGCGCCGCAGCATCTGCTCCGCGTCGCGCAGGGACGCCCGCGCCGCGTCCTGCTGCACCGCGAGCCACTCCTCGTACTGCGAGTAGGTGCCGCCGAAGGTGGTCAGCGACCCGGTGCGCAGCTCGGCGACGTCGTCCACGAGCTCGAGCAGCGCGCGGTCGTGCGAGACGACGACGAGCGTGCCGCGCCAGGTGCGCACGAGCTCGTGCAGGAGCTCGCGCGCCCCGCCGTCGAGGTTGTTCGTCGGTTCGTCCAGGAGCGCGACGTCGGCCCCGCGCAGGCGGATCCCGGTGACGGCGGCGAGCACCGTCTCGCCGCCGGAGAGCGTGCCGACCCGGCGGTCCAGGACACCGTCGTCGTCCGGCAGCCCGGCGACGGCCAGCTCGGCGACGGCACGTTCCTCGACGTCCCAGGCGTCGCCGACGACGTCGAACAGCTCGGGCCGCACGTCGCCGTCGGTGATGGCCCGCACCGCGTCGACGACGTCACGCACGCCGAGCAGGTCGGCGACCGTGGCGCCGGTGTCGAGGGTCAGGCGCTGGGGCAGGTAGTCGGCCGTCCCGGACACGCTGACGGAGCCCGACGTCGGGCGCAGGAGGCCGGCGACGAGCCGGAGCAGGGTCGACTTTCCCGTGCCGTTGAGGCCGACCAATCCGGTGCGGCCGCGCGAGAAGGCGCCGGACACGCCGGCGATCGGGGTGGCCCCGTCGGGCCAGGAGAAGGTGAGGTCGTTGAGGACGACGGAGGGGGTGATGGGCACGAGGGCTCCCGGGGGCGCTGCGGCGTGCGCCGACTCCCGTGGCCACCGAGGCGTGCACCGGTCCGGGTGCGGGTGGGCAGGCGTCAGCGCGTGGTCGTGGGACCGTGCGCCGAGTCCGTCACCGTGCGTCCTTCCGTCCGCCCCCTCTCACACGCGGCCAGCCCGCAGGGACGCCGTCGAGGGTCGCACGCGGCCCGGCCCGCACGCAACCGGGTTCCCCGCCACCGGGTGCCCGGACCTATGGTGACCGCGTGCCGCACGAGCCGATGACCGACGACGAGTTCACCCGCTGGCTCGCCGACGCCCTGCTCCGGACCGCCCCGGGTCACCCCGGGCTGGCCGCGCTCCGCTGAGCCGCGGGGCCGTCGGCAGGCCACGGCTCGTTCGGCTCGCGCGGGTCCTCGGGCACGAGGGAGGCCACCCAGGAGTCCTGCAGCACGCCGCGCTGCTGGCCGAACCGGCGCAGCGTTCCCTCGTGCCGGAACCCGAGCTTCCAGGCCACGCGGCGCGACGCCCAGTTGCCCACGTTCGCGCGCCACCGGACCACGGCGAGCTCGAGGCCCTCCGGGTCGAGGGCCCAGTCCACGACGATCCGTGCCGCCTCCGTGATCAGGCCGCGGCCGCGGGCGTCGGCGGCGCACCAGAAGCCGAGCTCGCCGGACAGCTCCGTCCCGGCCGCGCCCTCGCGCGTCATGCCGACCATCGCCAGCACCGGGCCGTCAACGTCACCCGGCTCGCGCACGGCCCAGGTGAACGCCGTCTCGGCCCGCCAGCCGTCCGTCACGAAACGCTCGACGAACCCCTCGGCGTCGGTCCGCGTGTACGGGGAGGGCACGGTCGTCCACCGGGCGATCGTGGGGTCTGCGCAGACCTCGGCGATGCGGTCGACGTCGGACGCCGTGGGGACGGACAGGCGGACGCGGTCGGTGGCGAGGACGAACGGCTCCATGCGCGCATCCTGGCACGCGACCGCGGTCCCGCTCACGCTGTTTGTCCGGCCGCGTCCTTGCCCTCGCCGTCGTCACCGGACGAGTCGCCGGGGCCGTCCTCGACGTCGGGCGCCGCGCCGTGCGGGTCGACGAGGCCGGGCTGCGGCCGGTCGCCGCGCAGCGTGGAGAAGACCGTCCACGCCACCGCCATGAGCGGGACGGCGATGATCGCGCCGAGGATGCCCGCCAGCACGGTCCCGGCGGTGACGCCGATGCCGATGACGACCGGGTGCAGGGCGACCTGCTTGCCCATGATCAAGGGCTGCAGCACGTGGCCCTCCAGCTGGCCGATGAGGGCGATGCCGATGGTCACGATGAGTGCCGTGACGATGCCCTCCGCGGCGAGGGCGACCACGGCCGCGATGATCATCGCGAGCGGCGCGCCGATCAGCGGGATGAACGCCCCGATGAACACCAGCACGGCCAGGGGCGCCGCGAGCGGCACCCCGAGGATGCTCAGCAGGATGAACGAGAGGGCGCCGTCGGCGAACGCGATGATCACCGTGCCGCGGGCGTAGCCGGAGAAGCTGTACCAGCCGGCGCCGGCCGCGTCGTCCCACCGCATGCGGTGCTGGGCGGGGAGCTGGTCGAGGAACCAGCGCCACATCTTCGCGCCCGAGGCCACGAAGAAGACGGTGCAGAACAGCGCCAGGGCGAAGATCGCGAAGCCCTCGGCCACGGAGCCGGCACCCTGGGCAGCCTGGCTGACCAGCGAGTCGGAGTTCTCGGTGACCCACTGCCGGCCCTGGTCGATCCACTGGTTGATCTGGTCGAGGGTCACGGTCAGCCCGAAGGGGCCGCTCTCCAGGTAGTCGACGATCTGCTGCAGACCGGTGTCGAACTGCCCGGCGAGCTGCTGCCACTGCCCGGCGACCGAGGCCACGACGTAGGTGATCATCCCGCCGATCACCAAGAAGGCGCTGAGGATCGCCAGCGCGGTCGCGAGGGGCCTCGGCATCACCTTGCCGTAGAAGTCGGCGACAGGGCTGAGCACCGAGGCGAACACCAGCCCCAGGAACACGGCGACGAAGACGAGCTGGACCTGCGCCGTCGCCCAGAACACGAGCGCCACGGCGGCGGTGAGCGCGATCAGTCGCCACGACCATCCCGCCGACGTCCGCAACCAGGCGGGCACGTTCTCGGTGGACATCGAAGACACGCGGGCCCCTCTCTGCTGCCGTGAGGCCCAGTGTGCCGCAGGAGCGGGATCCGGACCCGGCGCACCGCGCCGGGGAGCGGCGAAGGGGCCGTCCAGCAATCACGGAAGAGGGCGGAGGGCATGGAGCGCGCGACAGGAACGACGCTCCCCGGGAACGACGAAGGCCCCCCGTTGTGGACCGGGGGGCCTTCGTCGTCGCTGTCTCAACGAGTGTCCGGAGGGGGACTTGAACCCCCACGCCCGATAAAGGGCACTAGCACCTCAAGCTAGCGCGTCTGCCATTCCGCCACCCGGACGAGTGGACCTTCCCGGCGCCTGGCGCCGTTCCGGTGCGGGGAAAAACATAGCACGGCCAGGGCGGGCTCCCGCAAACCGCTCCCCCGGTCCGAGCGCTCGGAGAAGGCGACCTCCGGCCCGCCCCCGGCGGCTGCCCCGCGGCGGTCGCCCGCCCGCGGTCGCGTGCCCGGGGCGGCCGCCCTAGCGTGACGGACGTGGCTGCGCGCATCGAGGACTACGGGCTGATCGGTGACCTCCAGACCGCAGCCCTCGTCGGCCGGGACGGCTCGATCGACTGGTTGTGCCTGCCCTACTTCGACTCCCCCGCATGCTTCGCAGCCCTGCTCGGCGATCCGGACCACGGCTCGTGGCAGGTCGCGCCGGCCGCCGGCGGGACCTGCACGTCCCGGCGCTACCGCGGCGACAGCCTCGTCCTGGAGACCGACTGGGAGACGCCCGACGGGCACGTGCGTGTGATCGACCTCATGCCGCCGCGGGGTGAGGCGCCGGACCTGGTGCGCATCGTCGAGGGCGTCTCCGGGCGCGTGCCGATGGTCTGCGACCTCCGGCTGCGCTTCGACTACGGCACGGTCGCCCCCTGGGTGACCCGGGCCGAGCAGTGGGTGAGCGCCGTCGCCGGCCCCGACGCCGTGACCCTGGCCACGCCCGTGGACGTGACCGTCGACGGCGGGACGGGGGGCGGGGGCGAGGGCCACCCGGCCGGCGCGCTGCGCGCCCGGTTCGAGGTCGCCGCCGGGGACCGCGTGCCGTTCGTGCTGACCCACCACCCGTCGTACCGGCAGACGCCCGAGCCCGCCGACGCCGAGCACGCGCTCGCCGCCACCGAGGAGTACTGGGCCGCATGGGCCGCCGGCACGCGCTACGGCGGGTCGTGGAGGGACGCCGTGCGTCGCTCGTTGGTGACGCTCAAGGCGCTGACGTTCGCACCCACGGGGGGCATCGCCGCCGCGGCGACGACGTCCCTGCCCGAGGAGATCGGGGGCGCCCGCAACTGGGACTACCGCTTCTGCTGGCTGCGCGACGCCGCGTTCACCCTGGTCGCCCTGCTGGGCACCGGGCACGTCGACGAGGCGCGGGCGTGGCGCGAGTGGCTGCTGCGCGCCGTCGCGGGCGACCCGGCGGACCTGCAGATCATGTACGGCCTCGACGGCCGCCGCCGGATCCCCGAGAGCACCCTCGACTGGCTGCCCGGCTACGAGCGCTCGGCCCCCGTGCGCGTCGGCAACGGCGCCGCGGACCAGCTGCAGCTCGACGTGTGGGGCGAGGTGCTCGTCTGCCTCGACGTGGCCCGCACCGCCGGGCTCGCCGTCGAGGACGACGCCTGGCGCCTCCAGGTCGCGCTGCTGGACTTCCTCGAGGGGCACTGGCAGGACCTGGACAACGGGTTGTGGGAGGTCCGCGGTCCGCGGCGGGCCTTCGTGCACTCGCGGGTCATGGCGTGGGCGGGGGTGGACCGCAGCGTGCGGGCCGTCGAACGGCTCGGGCTCGACGGACCGCTCGACCGGTGGCGCGCCCTGCGCGACGAGATCCGCACCGACGTGCTCACCCATGGCTACGACGCCGAGCGCAACACGTTCACGCAGTTCTACGGCTCCGACGGCCTGGACGCGTCCCTGCTGCTCGTCCCGCGCGTCGGGTTCCTGCCGTGGGACGACCCGCGGGTGGTCGGCACGGTCGACGCGGTGCAGCGCGAGCTCTCGGAGAACGGCCTGCTGCTGCGGTACCACACGCACGCGGACGACCGCGTCGACGGCCTGCCGGGGCGCGAGGGGACGTTCCTGGTGTGCAGCTTCTGGCTGGCCCACGCCCTTCACGGCATCGGCCGGCACGACGAGGCGGTGGACCTGTTCGAGCGCCTCCTCGAGCTGCGCAACGACCTCGGGCTGCTCAGCGAGGAGTACGACGTCGCCGCCGGCCGCCAGCTCGGCAACACCCCGCAGGCCTTCAGCCACGTGGGCCTGGTCAACACGGCACGCGTCCTGAGCGGAGGGGCCGTGACGGACGCCTTCGCCCGCGGCGAGGAGGAACCATGAGAGCGCTGACGATCGACCCCTCCCGCCCGGGGACGCTGGGCGTGACCGACGTGCCGGACCCGGAGCCCGCCGAGGACGAGCTGCTCGTCGACGGGCTCGCCGTCGGCATCTGCGGCACGGACCGCGAGATCGCGGCCGGCGAGTACGGCACCCCGCCTCCGGGCCGCGACCGGCTGGTGCTCGGCCACGAGTCGCTCGGACGGGTCCGCGAGGCGCCGCCCGGCTCGGGCTTCGACACCGGCGACCTGGTGGTCGGCGTCGTGCGTCGGCCCGACCCCGTGCCGTGCGGGGCGTGCGCGCACGGCGAGTTCGACATGTGCCGCAACGGCCGCTACACGGAGCACGGCATCAAGGAGGTCGACGGGTTCGCGAGCGAGCGCTGGACGATCGAGGCCGACCGGGCGGTGCGCCTCGACCCCGTGCTGTCCGAGGCGGGCGTGCTGCTCGAACCCACGTCCGTCGTGGCGAAGGCGTGGGACCAGGTCGACAAGGTCGGCGGCCGGGCATGGTTCGAGCCGCGCACCGTCCTCGTGACCGGCGCCGGGCCGATCGGGCTGCTCGCCGCGCTGCTGGGGGTGCAGCGCGGCCTCGACGTGCACGTCCTCGACCGCGCCACCGGCGGGCCCAAGCCCGACCTCGTGCGGGACCTCGGGGCGACGTACCACTCCGAGGACGTCCGGACGGTCTCCGACGCCGTCCAGCCCGGCGTCGTCATCGAGGCCACGGGCGCGAGCCAGGTCGTGCTCGACGTCCTGTCGGCGACCAAGGCCTACGGCGTGACGGTGCTCACCGGCGTGACGTCGGCCGGGCGGCACCTGGCGTTCGACGTCGGGGCGGTCAACCGGGAGATCGTCCTCGAGAACGACGTGATCATCGGGTCGGTCAACGCCAACCTCGGCCACTACCGCGCGGCCGCCGACGCGCTCGCGCGCGCCGACCTGGCGTGGCTCGGGCGGCTCGTCTCCCGACGGGTGCCGCTCGAGCGCGCCCCCGAGGCGTTCGAGCCGCACGACGGCGACGTCAAGGTGGTCGTCGACCTGGCCCGGTAGACGACCGGCCAGCGGCCCGAGGGCCCGGCTGGCGACGGGCGGACGACGGGTGTCACCCCGAGCGTGTAGCGTCCTCCCCGACCCGGACCAAACGGACCATGCCGACGAGCGCGGCGGCGGTGTGAAACTCCACGGCTCGGGCGAATCGGACGGGTCGTCGAGCACGGGAGAAGCACGCGTCATGATGGGTGGGCACCACGCCGCGTCGGGAGCGGCCGCCTGGGTCGCGGTGACCTCCACGGCACCGATCGCGTTCGGCTGGTACCCGGTCTCCGACGTCGGCGTGATGACCGGGGCGCTCGTCTGCGCCGGTGCCGCCCTGCTGCCGGACGCCGACCACCACAACGGCACCATCGCCCACTCGCTGCCGCCCGTCTCCGAGGGCGTCACCAAGCTGGTCGCCACGATCTCGGGCGGGCACCGCAACGCGACGCACTCGATCGTCGGCATCGCCGCGTTCACGGCCATCGCGTGGCTGGTGGGCAAGCTGTCGTTCCACACCGAGCGGTTCGGCGACGTGCTCGTGGGGCCCGGGATCATGGCGGTGCTGCTCGTCGCGTTCGCCCTGCGGGCGCTGCGGCTCACCGGGCAGCGACGCTGGTGGACCTGGAGCCTGTCGCTCTCCCTCGCGGCCTTCGTCGCCGTGTTCGCCCCCGAGGAGTGGTACTGGATGCCGTTCTGCGTGGGCCTGGGGTGTGCCGTGCACGTGCTCGGCGACCTCCTCACCACCCGCGGGGTGCCCCTGTTGTGGCCGATCAGGTTCCGGTCGCCACGGTGGGTGAGGCGCCACCGCTGGCTCCCGTTCGACGACATGTGGAGCCCGCGGGGCAACCTGTCGATGCCCTTGCTCGGGGACGCCGGGTCGTGGCGCGAGTGGCTCGTCATGACGCCGGTCAGCGCGTACGCCGTGCTGGGCGTCGTCTGGGCGGTGCTCGACCAGATGGGCTTCGACACCGCCGCCGCCTGGGAGTCCGCCGTCGGGCTCGTCGCCCCCTGACCTGCCCGGCGGGCGTCGCTCACCGGTCGGCGCGACCGCCGGCAAGCGCGCGCTCGAGCCGCGCGTGCTCGGCCGCCATCCCTGGCCGGGCCAGGCGGGGGTCGTCGACGGCGCGCCCGGCGAGGACTGCGTCGAGGTAGCGGCGGTCGGCGTCGAGCCGTGCCGTCGGCCGGTCCGTCGGCGTCCCGTGGCCGGGCACCAGCACGTCTGCCCGCCCGACGAACGGCGCGAGCCGGTCGAGCCCGGCGAGATACGCACCGACGTCGGCGGTCCCGGTGATCTCGTCGCACGGGAGCGGCAGCTCGACGTCGCTCAGCATGTCGCCAGCGACCAGCACCCGGGCCACTGGCAGCCAGAGCGCCCCGTGGCCCGGCGCGTGCCCGTCGTGCTCCACGACCTCGGCCGCGGGCAGGAGGTCGTCCGGGTCGGGAAGCCGCGACGACCGCATCGCCGTCACGCGCCCGACGAGGTCGAGGACCTGCGGCGGACACTCGGGGCCGCCGAACCGGCGCCCGTCGGCGCGCACCTCGGCCAGGAGCCGCGAACGCTCCCGCCCCGCGGTGGCCGCCGTCGTGGCCGTCGCCCACCGCGGGACGTGGGTCCCGAGCCGCGGGTGCCACAGCAGGTGGTCGTGGTGGGCGTGGGTCGCGAACCCGGCGGCGACCCGCACGCCGCGGGCGGCCGCCTCGTCGGCGATCGCGACGAGCTCGTCCGCCGCCCAGGCGGGGTCGACCAGCAGCGCCGCCACCCCGCCCGAGCCGCCCCGCCGCCCGAGGGCGAGCACCGTCGTGGTGCTCTCTCGACGGCTGGTGGTCACGAGCACGCCGTCGGCGACCGGCACGAACCCCATCCGGGCACCCTACGAAAAGACCTGGACCCGCGCGCCGGCATGCGGCACTGTTTCGTCGGCGGCACGCGGTCGGCGCGTGCGCACGGAAGGAGGGCAGACCGATGGACGACGTCGTCACGTGCGCCCCCCCGGTGATCCGGCGGGCGACCACCACCCGAACCTGAGGGGCCCTACGGGCTCCTCGCCTCTCGAGGAGATCTCCCGTGCCACAGCACCACCCTCGCCCTGCCTCCGACCTCACCGCTCCCCGCACCGACCGACCTGCCGGTCACCCGGCCCTCGAGCTCACCCTCGTCCCCGCCGAGCCCGTCGTCGAGCCCGGACCGGACCAGCGCTGGTCCACCTGGACCTCCGTGGCGAAGGGCCAGCGCGGCCCCCACCCCCGCCCCGGCTGGGTGGTGACCGCCGACGCCGCCCTCGACACCGAGCTGGGCGTGCTCAAGACCGGCAAGGAGGCGGACGTCTTCCTCGTCGAGCGGGCCGTACCGGGCGACCCCGACCGGCGGAGCCTGCTCGCCGCCAAGCGCTACCGCGGCCGCGACCACCGCCAGTTCCACCGCGACGGCCAGTACACCGACGGGCGGCGCGTGCGCCGCACCCGCGACCAGCGGGCGATCGAGGACCGCAAGTCGACCTGGGGCCGAGCGGTCGCGGCCACCCAGTGGGCGGACGCCGAGTTCGGCGCCCTCACGACGCTCTGGGACGCGGGCGCCCCCGTCCCCTACCCCGTGCAGATCGACGGCACGGAGCTGCTCATGGAGTTCGTCGGCCGCGAGGTCCCCGGCGGCGGGGCCGAGGCGGCGCCGCGGCTCGCCCGTACCCGCCCCGAGCCCGCGCTGCTCGCCGACTGGTTCGACCAGCTCCGGCGCGGCATGGGCGTCATCGCGCGCCTCGGCTGGGCGCACGGCGACCTGTCGCCGTACAACATCCTGGCCGACGGCGAGCGCCTGGTGATCATCGACCTGCCCCAGGTCGTGGACCTCGTGGCGAACCCGTTCGGCGCCGACCTGCTGCACCGCGACTGCCGCAACGTCTGCGCCTGGTTCGCCGCCCGCGGGCTCGAGACCGACCCGGACGAGCTCTTCGCGGACGTCTACGCGCAGGCCTGGTGACGGCGCGGCGCGGCGGTCGTGACTCACGGGCCGCCGTGCCGGCGGGCCCCGGCGCGCCTACCGTGGGCGCATGACCGGTCAGCCCGACGAGAGGCCCGACGGCGACGCGGGGTACGACGGCGACGCGCTGCTCGCCTGGTTCGCCGACTTCCGGACCGTGCTCGACGCGGGCGACCTCGAGGGCATCTCCGACCGCTTCGACCTGCCGGCACTGCTCGTCGAGCAGGAGCGGACGACCCTGCTGCAGGACCCGGAGCAGGTGCGCGACCTCGACCGCGGCCGTCCGGTCGCCACCCGCGCGCAGGACGCCGTCGCCGCCGTGCCCGAGGTCACCGCCATCGACGAGGTCGGCTGGGCGCTGCTGTGGGTCGAGACCCGCTGGTCGTACCGCGACGAGTACGCGTCCGAGGCGGCGAGCGAGCGCTGCCGCTACCTGCTGCGCCGCGGGCGGGGCACGTTCGAGGTCTGCGCGCTCGCGCCCCTCCCCTCATGAGGCAGGACGCCCCTTCCCTCGCGGGCGTTCCGGTGCTCTAATATAAGTATCCGCTTATAGATCATAGGGAGGTCCCCATGTCGATCACCATCGACCCCGTCGCCACCGCCGGCCTCGTGACACGCGAGATCCGGAGCGCGGAGCGCGACGGGGTGCCCACGAAGATCGCCGTCGCCCGTCGTTCGTACTCGGCCGACCGGGCCGACGTCTGGGACGCCCTCACGTCCCCCGAGCGGCTCCCCCGCTGGTTCCTGCCGGTCAGCGGCGACCTGACGGTCGGCGGCCGGTACCAGCTCGAGGGCAACGCCGGCGGCGTCGTCGAGCGCTGCGAGCCCCCGACGGGCTTCGCCGTCACCTGGGAGTTCGGGGGCAGCACGTCCTGGCTGGCCGTCTCGCTCGCCGAAGGCCCCGACGGCACCGAGCTCGAGCTCGTGCACGAGGCCTCCGTCCCGGAGGAGCTGTGGGCCCAGTTCGGCCCCGGCGCCACCGGCGTCGGCTGGGACCTCACGCTCATGGGGCTGGGGTTGCACCTGGCCAGCGGGGCGACGTTCGACCCCCAGGCCTCGGAGGAGTGGTCCGTCGGCCCCGAGGGCGTCGAGTTCGCCCGGCGCGCGAGCACGGGGTGGGCAGACGCCGCGATCGCCGACGGCGACGACCCCGCCGCCGCCCGCGCGGCCGCCGAGCGCGCCCTCGCCTTCTACGCCACGCCCCCCGAGGCCTGAGTGGACGCACCCGTGGACGGCGCGCCCGCCCGCGTCTTCGAGGCGCTGGGCGACCCGGCCCGCCGCCGCGTGCTCGAGCTGCTCCAGGCGGGCGGCGAGCAGCCGGCCGGTGCCGTCGTGGCCGCGCTGCAGGCGCAGGCCGTCCTCTCGCAGCCCGCGGTGTCGCAGCACCTGCGCGTGCTGCGGGAGGCGGGCCTCGTCCGCGTCCGCCCGGACGGGACGAGGCGGATCTACGCCGTCGACCAGGACGGCGTCGACGCCGCCCGCGCGTGGCTGGACCGCTTCGCGGACGTCTTCGCCCAGCCGCTCGACGCGCTGGCCACCGAGCTCGCGCGCGGCCGCCGGTCCGCCCGCGCCGCCGAGCGGGCGGCGGCCGGCTCCGAGCGGGCGGCCACCGGCTCCGATGCGGCCGGGCCGGAGCCGGCTCGGCCTCGGCCTCGGGGGGTGCGCGACGCCGGATGACGGCGCATGCTCGGCGCGAGCACCGCCGGTCGCCACGCCAGTCGTGCCACGGCCAGTCGTGCCACGGCCAGTCGTGCCACGCCGGCCGGCATCACGCCGGCCGGCGTCATCGGTCGCGACGCCGGCCCGTCTCCCGCTCGGTCCAGCCCGGCCAGACGCGCTGCGCGTCGGCCACCCGGACCCGGCCGCCCAGGTGCATCGCCCGCCACACGCCGCGGTAGCCGGGCAGCACCCCGGCGGCGATGATGACGTGCCCCACGACGACGGGCGTCAGCGCGTACGTGGACCAGCGGTGCACGCGGGAGAACCAGACGAACGTGGGCCCGCCGCTCACCAGGGCCAGCCCGATGCCCGACGCGACGAGCGCGAGCAGGGTCGCGACGAGCACGAGGTTCGCCACCCGCTGACCCGGGTCGAACCGGCCGTCGTGCCTGCCGAAGCGACCCGTGAGCACCGCGGCCGGCCACCGCCGGAACCATGCTCCGTCGCCGCGCCGGAACCGCACGGACTCGCGCCAGAAGGCGCGCCAGCCCCGGGTCCCGACCGTCAGGCCGACGACGGCGCCGCCCAGCGTCAGCGCCGCGAGGACCCAGCCCGTCACCGTGTGCAGGTCCGCGTCCGAGACGCCGGTCGCTCGCGCGAGGACGCTGGGGCTGCCCTCGCGCCCGAGCAGCAGCCACCAGCCGGTAGCACCCAGCACGAGGACCGTCACGTAGACGCCCGCGTGGAACCAGCGAGCCGGACGCGGGTTGCGTACGACCGTGTCGACCCGGCCAGGCTCGACCCGGCCCGGGCCGACGCGCACCGGCTCGGCGCCGCCGTCCGCTGGCTCAGTACCCGCCGACCCCACCGTCGTCCTCCGTCCCGTCCGTGCCGCCCGGCCCGACTGTCACGGAGATCTCCGTCTCGACCCCGGCGGGCGAGTGGTCGGCGTTGCGCAGCGACGCGTTGACCACGTGCTCGCCGTCCGCGAGATCGGCGATCTCCACGCTGTCGCCCTCGACCACCAGGTACTCCTGGTCGTCGTCGTCGAAGAAGACGTGGACGTGGTGGGCGCCCGTCTCGGTCGGGCCGAGCTCCTCGCTGGACGCCAGCTCGACCGTGAACGGCGCCTCGACGGACGCGCCGTCCTCCGGGGCGGTGATCTCGAGCGTCATGCCGCCCTCGCCCGTGGCGGCGCCGCCGCCCGCCTGGCCGCCGTCGTCGCCCCCGCAGCCGGCCGCGAGCGCGGCGACCAGCGCACCGGCTGCGACGAGCCCGGTTCCTCGTAGTCTGGACATGGTTCCTCCTCGTCGGACGGTCGCGTGCCGGTGCACCTACCGCCTCAGGAGTCCCTACGAGCCCGGACCGCCGGACGGATCTCTCGCGGCCGGCGTCGACGACGAGGTCGGGTGCTTCTCGTTCGAGGGCCCGTCGCCGAGCCCCCACCGGGGGGAGCCCCAGAACGAGATCCACAGGGGCGAGATCCATGCGGGGTCCCTGCCCCGTAGACAAGGACATGGCGGTGTCGGACGAGGCGCTCCTCGCCGGGATGGCCGCGGACGACCCGGACGCGGCGGCCGTCTTCGTGCGCCGGCACCAGGCGCGGGTCTACGGGCTCGCCCTCCTGCTGGTCGGTGTCCCGGCCGTCGCGGAGGAGGTCGCCCAGGAGGCCTTCGTCCGGGCCTGGCGGCACGCCGACGCGTTCGACGCCCGGCGCGGCCGCGCGACGACGTGGCTCCTCGCGATCGCCCGCAACGCGGCCATCGACGTGCTGCGGGTGCGCCGGGACGTCCCCGTCGACCCGGTGGTCATGGCCGAGACGATCGTCGACCCGGACCGCCTCGCCGACCGGGTGGCCGACGGCGCCACCCTCGACGGCGCGCTCGCGCGCGTGCCCCCCGAGCAGGCGACGGCGGTCGTGCTGTCGGCGGTGTTCGGCCTGACGGGCGCCGAGGTCGCGCGGCGGACCGGCGTCCCCCTGGGCACGGCCAAGACCCGCATCCGGCTCGGGCTGCAGCACCTGCGGGACGAGCTCACGAGACGGCGGGAGGTGGACGCGCCGTGACCCCCACGACCAGCTGCGACGAGGTGCGCGACGCCCTCACCGACGTGGCGACGGGCGTCGCCGACGGCGCCGCCCGCGCCACGGTGATGGCGCACCTCGCCTCCTGCGAACGCTGCCGTGCCGAGCTCGCCTCGCTCGCCGAGACCGCCGACGAGCTGCTGCTCCTCGCCCCCGAGCGCGACCCGTCCGCGGACTTCGAGGGGCGGGTGCTCGCCCGGCTCGGCGCGGCGCGCGGCGGGTCCCTGGCGCCGCCGACGTCGTCTCGGGCGGCCCGGCCGGCGTCCGTGCGCCGGCACCGGGCCCGCCGCACGCTCGTCGCAGCGGCGGCGGGCGTCGCGCTGCTGGCGGCCGGGGGCGCCGGCATCTGGTGGGCCACGGCCCCCGACCGGCAGCTCGCCGCGTCGTACCGGGAGACGCTCGACGTCGCGGACGGCCGCTACTTCGCCGCGGCGGACCTCACGACCGGGCGCGAGGACGAGCAGGCGGACCCCGCCTCGGGCGGCGGCTCGGTCGGCACGGTCTTCCTCTACGACGGGGAACCCTCGTGGGTGTTCGTGCTGGTCCGCGACGCCGGCGACGTGGCGGGTTACGACGTCGTCGTCACCGTCCGGCCCGGCGAGGACGGCGACACGGGCGAGGCGGGCGGGGACCGCCCTGCCCGCGACATCCCGCTCGGGACCTGCACGGTGGCGGCGGACGCCTGCTCCGTCGGCGGCGCGCTCGACGACGCCCGGGTGCACGACGTCGTGTCCGTCCGACTGGTCGACCCGGCCGGCGCGACCTGGGCGACCGCCGACCGCGACCCGGACGGGTCGTAGGGCCGCCGGGTCGCCGAGCGGTCCCGCCGTCGACCGTCGTCCAGCCGCCGGCCCTCCAGTCGCCGGCCCTCCAGTCGCCGGCCCTCCAGTCGCCGGTCGTCCATCAGCCCGTCGTCAGTGCTCGTGCTGGTGCCGGGGCTCGCGGTACGGCTTCGGGAGCCGCAGCCCGCGCTCGGCCATGACCTGGCGCAGCAGGTCCGGGCGGTCGGTGATGAGGCCGTCCACGCCGGCGTCCATGAGGGACTCGATGGTGGCCCGGTCGTCGATGGTCCACGGGACGACCCGCATGCCCGCGTCGTGCGCGGCGTCCACGAGCGCGGGCGTGGTGAAGGGGACGTAGCCGGGGTCGCCGACGCCGGCGCCCTGCGGGTCGCCGTGCACGGGCGAGACCGCGTCGGCGCCGAACGAGGCGGCCGCGGCGACGAACCGGTCCTGGAGGGAGCCGGAGAAGTCGTCGATGTCGAGACCGCCGAGCCACGGCGAGGCGCCCTCCTGGCCTGCCTGGAGAAACTGCTGGCCGTTGGTCAGCGCGACGATCGGCAGGCGCGGCTCGACCTCGCGCATCCGCATCAGCGCGCCCCAGTCGAAGCTCTGGATCGTCACCTGGTCGCACAGCCGCGCGTCCCGGACCTCCCCGGCGACGACCTGCACGAACTGCTCGCGAGGTGCCGTCTGCTCGGGAGCGCCGGCCTCGACCTTGGTCTCGACGTTCAGCCTGACCTTCCGCGCCCGGTACTCGTTCACCAGCTCGAAGACCTCGGACAGCAGCGGCATGGGCTCGCCGGGGTGCAGCTCCTGTCCGGGGAACTGCGGCTGCCGCAGCGAACCGCAGTCGATGGTCCGGACCTGGGCGAGCGTGAGGTCCTTGATGTACGCGGTCCCCGGGACGTAGGGGAAGTCCGGGTCGCCGGGGAACGCCGGGGCGGTGTCGACGCACTTGGCCGAGTTCGGGTCCCGGTCGTGCGTCACGACGGCGTGGCCGTCGGCGGTGATCTGCACGTCGAGCTCGAGCGTGGAGACGCCCAGCTCGAGGGCGTTCGCGAACGCCGGCAGCGTGTTCTCGACCGTGAGCGCGACCCCGCCCCGGTGCGCCTGGAGGTCGAAGGTGCGCGGTCCGGGGTGCCGGTGCGCCTGATCGTGCCCGGACCCGTGGCCTCCACCGCCGCCGGCGACGGCGGGCGCGGTGCCCGCACCCACGAGGACGGCGGCGAGCATCGCGGCGACGGCGGCGTGACGTGTGCGCATGCTCCGATGCTCGCGGCGCGAGGTGACCCTCGCGCGGCGGCGTGGCGACGGGCAGGTGAACAGGCGTGTCGGTCCCCCGCCGTACGGTCGACGGCATGCGGATCGTTCCCGCCACCGCCGACCGGTTCGAGGACGTCGCGACGCTGCTCAACCCGCGCGGTCGCGAGGAGGCGTGCTGGTGCCTGCACTGGCGCCTGCCGCCTCGGGGCGTGGCGCGCGAGGAGCACCTGCGCGAGCTCGCGTCGGGCGACCCGGTGCCGGGCCTCCTGGCCTACCTCGGCCCGGAGGACGGCGCCGCGCACGGTGCCGCCGGGGCCGACGAGGTCGTCGGCTGGCTCGGCCTGGCCCCGCGGTCCGCGAGCCGCACGTTGCAGCGGTCGAGGGTCCTGCCGGTCGGCGACCCGGAGTCGTGGGCCACGACCTGGGTGGTGATGTGCTTCACCGTCCGGGCGGGCTACCGGCGCCGGGGCGTGGCCCGTGCGCTTCTGCGCGGCGGTGTGGGCTACGCCCGGGCCCACGGCGCGCGGGCGATCGAGGGCTACCCGGTGGAGCCCGAGCCCGGCCGGCGGGTTCCGGTCAGCGCCGCGTTCGTGGGCACGGTCGGGCTGTTCGAGGAGGCCGGCTTCGTGCGGACCTCCCCGACCTCGGCGACGAGCGGGCGGCTGCAGCGCTGGGCGATGCGGCACCAGCTCGAGCCCGGGTGAACCGTCCCTGATCGTGGGCGCGCGGCCCGTCACCGGAAGTCCCGCGACCGGGTCGCCACCGGCAGCCGCAGCGACGCGAGGTGCTCCGCGAGGAGGTTGACCGCGCCGTCGGCACGCTCCACCCGGCCCCGCACCACCATCGCCGGGGCGGCGCGGGCCACCACGGCGAACCGCCGCCACAGGCCCGCCGTGCAGATGACGTTGAGCAGCCCGGTCTCGTCCTCCAAGGACAGGAACGTCACGCCGCCGGCGGTGCCGGGCCGCTGCCGATGGGTGACCACCCCGCCCACCGCGACCCGCCGACCGGGCTCGGCGGAGGCGACCTGCGCCACCGTGAGCACTCCCGCACGTACCAGCCCGTCGCGCACGTGCTCGAGCGGGGAGGTCGAGCCCGGCGTGATCCCGGTCGCCCAGGCGTCGGCGACGTCGACCTCGAGCGACGTCATGCCTGGCAGCGTCGGCGCCTCCACTCCGACGCTCACGCCCGGCAGCGTGCCCGGGCCCTCCTGACCGAGCGCGCCCGCGGCCCACAGCGCCTCGCGGCGCCCCGTGCCGAGGCCCTCCGTCGCGCCCGCCGTCGCAAGCGCCTCGAGCTGGGCGGTGGAGAGCGCGACGCGGCGCGCCAGGTCGCGCAGGTCCCGGAACGGGCCGTTGGTCTCGCGCTCGGCGACCAGCTGCTCGGCCAGGTCGTCCCCGATGCTCCGCACCCCGCCGAGCCCCAGCCGCACCGCGAGCGCCCGGTCGGGCTCCGGCCCGAACGCCCCGCCGGTCGAGCTTGTCGAGACCTGGGTTTCGACAGGCTCGACCGGCGAGGTCTCGACAGGCTCACCCGGCGAGGTCTCGACGGGCTCGACCGGCGGAGCGTCGACGGGTTCGACCGGCGGGGTGCGCTCGACGCCCGCGAGCGCCCGGGAGGCGTTGACGTCCGGGCGCAGCACCTGCACCCCGTGCCGCCGCGCGTCCGCGGCCAGCGACTGCGGCGAGTAGAACCCCATGGGCTGGGCGGCCAGCAGGCCCGCGTAGAACGCCGCCGGGTGGTGCACCTTGAGCCACGAGCTCGCGTACACGAGGTAGGCGAACGAGTAGGCGTGCGACTCGGGGAAGCCGAAGTCGGCGAACGCCTTGAGCTTGTCGTAGATCTCCTCGCGCACGCCCGCGTCGTCGACCCCCTTCTTCCGCATCCCCTCCAGGAGCCGGCCGCGCAGCTCCTCCATCCGCTCGACCGACCGCTTGGAGCCCATCGCCCGGCGCAGCTGGTCGGACTCCTTGGGGGTGAAGCCCGCGACGTCGATCGCCATCTGCATGAGCTGCTCCTGGAACAGCGGCACGCCCTTGGTCTTGCCGAGGGAGCTCTCCAGCAGCGGGTGCAGGAAGGTCACGGGCTCCCGGCCGCGCGCCCGCTCGATGTACGGGTGCACGGACCCGCCCTGGATGGGCCCCGGCCGGATGAGCGCGACCTCGATGACGATGTCGTAGAACCGTCGTGGTCGCAGGCGCGGCAGCGTCGCCATCTGGGCGCGCGACTCCACCTGGAACACCCCGACGGTGTCGGCGGCGCACAGCAGGTCGTAGACCTCCGGGTCGTCGTCGGGCAGGCCGTGCAGCGTGAGCCGCTCCCCCGTCTGCGCCTCGATCGAGTCGAACGCGTACCGGATGGCGGTGAGCATGCCGAGGCCGAGCAGGTCGAACTTCACCAGCCCCGCGTCGGCGCAGTCCTCCTTGTCCCACTGCAGCACCGTGCGCCCCTCCATGCGGGCCCACTCCACGGGGCAGACCTCGATCACCGGCCGGTCGCACATGACCATCCCGCCGGAGTGGATGCCCAGGTGCCGGGGCAGGCGCAGCATGCGGTCGGCCAGGTCGAGCACCGGGCCGGGGATCTGCCCCTCCTCCTCGGCCGACGGCGGCCGCTGCGCGGGCACGACGTCGTGGGCGTCGTCGGCGCGGCGGACCTCGCCCTCGTCCGTCGCCAGCGGGTCGACGACGCGCCGGTCGTCCCGCTGGTGTCCCAGCGTCGGCGACCAGTCCCGTCGACCGCGCCCCGGCAGGTGCCCCTGGTGCGGGCGGTCGGCGCGCCGCTGGTGGCCCGGCCCGGGGAGCGACTCCGCCGGACCCCACAGGGCGGCCACGCGCGCGTCCTTGGCGGCGGTCCGGTTCGGCGGCGTGCCCGCCGCGCCCCCGCCGGGCGAGCCCGCCGCAGCCCGCGCGGCCCGCACCGCGGCGTCGGCCGCCGGGCTGGACGGGTCCGGCCCGCGCAGCGACCCCCAGCGCTCGATGGACTTGCTCCACGCGTCCTGCTGCCCGACGTCGTACCCGAGCGCCCGGGCTGCGTCGCGCACGGCCGAGCGCGGCCGGTAGGAGATGACGTTCGCGACCTGCGCCGCGTGCGTGCGGCCGAACGTCGCGTAGACGTGCTGGATGACCTCCTCGCGGCGCCCGGACTCGATGTCGATGTCGATGTCCGGCGGGCCGTCGCGCTCGGGTGCGAGGAAGCGCTCGAACAGCAGCCGGTGCTTCACCGCGTCGACGGCGGTGATGCCCAGCGCGTAGCAGACCGCCGAGTTGGCGGCGCTCCCCCGCCCCTGGCACAGGATGCCCTCCTGGCGGCAGAACTCCACGAGGTCGTAGACGACGAGGAAGTACCCGGGGAACCCCAGGTCCTGGATGACCGTCAGCTCGTGGTCGACCTGCGCCCACGCGCGGGCGCGCTCCGACGTGCCCGCGCCGGCGTCGTCCCCGTCCCCGTGGCCCGTCTCCGGCCGGGGGCCGTAGCGGTCGGTGGCCCCGCGGCGCACCAGCTCGCGCAGCCAGGTGGCCTCGTCGTGCCCGTCGGGCACGGGATAGGGCGGCAGGTTCGGCGCCACCAGGCGCAGGTCGAAGGCGCACTCCGCCGCGAGCGCCGCCGCCGCGGCGACGGCCTGCGGGTGCCGCGCGTGCAGCGCCCACATCTCGGCGGCCGAGCGCAGGTGCGCGGTCGGGGCGCCGGGCAGCCAGCCGTCCAGGCCGTCCAGCGAGGACCGCGCGCGGACCGCGGCGAGCGCGCCCGCCAGGTCGGCGTCGCGCGGGCGGGCGTAGTGCGCGTTCGTCGTGGCGACGAGCGGCAGGCCGGCGTCGTGGGCCAGGGCGGCGAGCGCGTCGTGCAGCTCGGCGTCCCGCGGGTCGCCGGTCGCGGTGACCTCGACGGCCACGTTGTCGCGGCCGAACGTGCCGACCAGCAGGTCGAGCTCGCGCCGGGCCGCCGCGACGCCCCCGCCCGGCCCGGGGGCGGTGAGCGCGCGCCGGACGGCGCCCTTGCGGCACCCGGAGAGCACCAGCCACTCGCCGCCCGCCTCGGCGCCGAGCCGCTCGAGGTCGTACCGGGCCTTGCCCTTGACCCCGGCGTCCAGGTGGGCGGTCGCGATCGCGCGGGACAGGTTCCGGTAGCCCTGGTCGCCGCGGGCCAGCACCAGCAGGTGGGTGGCCCGCGGGTCGGGGACGCCGGTGGGCGGGTCGAGCACCGGCCGGCTCCCGGCCGCGCCCGGGGCGGCGCCGGGCTCCACCGGGGCGGGCAGGTGCAGCTCGGCGCCGAAGACGGTGGGCAGCCCCACCTTCCGGGCCGACTCCGCGAAGCGCACCACCCCGTACAGCCCGTCGTGGTCGGTCAGCGCCAGCGCGTCGAGCCCCAGCCGGGCGCCCTCGGCCGCCAGCTCCTCCGGGTGCGACGCGCCGTCGAGGAAACTGAACGCCGAGTGGGCGTGCAGCTCGGCGTACCCGCTAGTCATGGAGCACCTCAGTCATAGAACGCCTCGACCTGCCACGCGCCGCCGGACTGCGCCAGCAGCAGCGCCCGGCCGTCGTCGAGCACCGCCTGCAGATAGACGCGGCGGGCTCCCCCGCCCGCGGACCACCACCGCTCGGCGAGCGGCCACGGGCCGGCCCAGCCCGTCACCCCCGCCACCGTGGCCGCATCCCGGACGACGGCCGGCTCGCCGCTCATCGCGAGCCGGGCGTCCACGACGACGTCGCGCCCGGCGGCGTCGAGCACCCGGGCGGGCACCGGCTCGTCCGGCAGCCCGGCGGGCGCGGGGCTGGGCAGGGCGCCCGGCCAGGGCAGGCCGGGGTCCCGGCCCGCGCCGCCCTCCGTGCCGAAGGGAACGAGCCGCACCCGGTCGCGGGGCCCGCGGCCACCCTGCAGCTCCACCGAGAGCACGGCGTGCCCTCCGAGCAGGCCCTGCACCCGACCGAGCGCGCGCCGGGCGCGCGCGTCCTCGCCCGCGTCGGCGCCCCACAGGCCCGGCTGGTGCGTGGTCGCCGGGACGACGTCCTCCGCCGCCAGGGCGAGGTACACGATCGGGGCGACGACGGGGTCTGCCGCCGTGCCCGGTCCTGACCCTCTGCCCGATCCTGGCCGCCGCGCGGACGCGGCGGTCAGCCACCCCTCGAGCTGCCACCGGACGCGGTCCGTGATCCGTGCCGCGCTCATCCCGCCGGCGGCGCCGTCGTCCGTGCGCCACACGCGCTCCAGCACCGCGCCGCCGTCGTCGAGGTCCCCGCCGAGGTCGTCCCCGCCGAGGTCCCCGCCGGCGGCGGTGCGTGCGGTGATGCGCAGCCGCCCGCAGGCCAGGCCCCGCGCGGCGAGCAGGTCGTACAGCTCGGTGGCGAGGCGGCGCGCGGCGAAGGTCGCGACGTCGACACGCAGCGCGGGCGGGTCGAGCTCCTCCGCGACGGCGAGGTCCGCCTCGACGCGGCGCCGGGCGGGCGGGCGCAGGTCCTCGCCGCGGGCCAGGCGCTGCGCCCAGGCGCCCTGGTCGCCGAACCGGGCCTGCACGCTCGGGCCGGGCAGCCGGGCCAGGTCGCCGAGGGTACGCAGGCCGAGCCGCCACCACAGCCCCGCCGCCTCCCGCACGGCGGCCACCCCGCCGGGGTCGCAGGTGGCGTGCACCAGCTCGCCGACGGGCCGGTCGGCGAGGAACGCCGGGGACCCGCCCGCGGGCACCACCGCGTCCTCGCGGGCCGCGAGCACGGCGGCGAGCAGGCCGTCGGCCACGCCCACCTGGCTCTCGTACCCGGTCCGCTCCGCGACGGCTCCCACCAGGGCGCGGGCCAGCGCGAGCTCGGACCCGTGGTAGCGCGCGGCCCCGTCGGCCGGCAGCAGGAGCAGCCCCGGGCGCGCGACCTCGAGCCCCGCCACGACGGTCTCGGCGGCGAGCGCCACCGGCTCGAACTCCCGCGCGTCGCGGGCGTCGTCGGCGGGCAGCAGCACCACCTCGGGACACCGTTCCTGCGCCTGACGGCGCCGCATCCCCCGCCGCACCCCCTGCGCGCGGGCGACGGCGGAGACGGCGACGACGCTGTGCCCCGCACCCGTCCCGCCGCCGGAGCGGGCGCCGAGCACCGCGGCGGGGACGTGCGCGTCCAGGCCGGCGACGGCCAGCGCCGCCACCACCGGCCAGTCGGGGACCCACAGCACGGCGGTCCGCATCATGCCATCCGCAGCCGGGTGCCCGGCTGCCCCGCCCGCTCGTCGACAGGCTCGTCGTCGACGTCCCCGCGGGCACGCCCGTCCGCGCCCTCGAGGGCGCTCCCGGCGGCGGGGACGCCGCCCACGACGGCCTCGACCCGCAGCGGGACGTCGACCTCGATCTCGACCGGCCGGGCCGCGGCCCCGCGCCCGGTGCGCAGCACGCTCAGGGTCCGCCGGCGCAGCCACCCCGCCCCGTGATCGACGCCGGACCAGGTGCCGCCCCGCGCGTCGAGGGTGACGTGCGCCCCCGGCCACGCCGCCTGCGCCACCAGCACGGCGCCCCGCTCCCGCGTGCGCGCGGCCAGCCGGCGCCGGTCGCCGTCCGTCAGCGCGGCCCCCGGCCCGACGACCACGACGTCCATGCCGTCGAGCAGGGCGGCGAGGACGGCGGGCGCGTCCGGGCCGGGGTCGGGCACGAGCACGGTCCGCCCGAGCGCGATCCCCGCGTCCGCGGCCGCCAGCATCCCGACCGCCGGCGCGCCGACGAACGCGACCCATGCCCCCGACCGCGACGCGGAGGCCAGCAGGGCGAGCAGGAGCGTCGTCGACCCGTGCACGGCGAGCAGCGCACCGGCGGCCAGCCCTCCCCCGGGCAGGAGCGCGGCCAGCGCCGGGTGCACCGGGAGCACCCGGCCGCCGCCCGTCTCCGTCGTCCGGGCCGGCCGGCCGGTGCGCTGCTCCGCCGCCCGGAGCGCCGCCCGGGCGGCTGCGACACGGTCGAGGGAACGGTCAGCGGCCGGGTCGGCCGGCGCGGGGAGCGCCGGTGCGGGGAGCGCCGGTGCGGGGAGCGCGGTACGTGAAGGAGCGACGACCGTCACGCAACCTCCTCCCCGGGCCGCGCAGCACGCCACGACCCGCACCCTGACCGGCACCACACGCAGGGACGCGCGGCGCAGCAGTCGCCTGTCATTCGAACATTCGTTCGAACAGGTCCAGTAGACGCCGGGGCAGGACGGCCTGTCAACCGCGCAGGTCGCGCCCCCAAGAACGGTGTCTCGTGTACGCTGCATCTCGCATACCGCGCAGTCGGTATGTCGATGCCTGTCGAGATCGGCGCCGCCACGGTCCAGACTGAGGGGCGCCAGCAACGACGACGAGGAGGTCGTGCCCGTGCAGATCGTCGGCGTCCCGCCGCGCACCGTCGCACCCTCGTCCCCCCGCCCAACAGCGCCCGCGCATCCCACGCCGACCCCGCACCGGGACCCCGCACCCGGACCCGCACCGAGGAGAGGAACCCGCATGACCGACCAGCCACAGCCGCGCACCGCGATCGTCACCGGAGGAGCACGCGGCATCGGCGCCGCGACCGCCCGCCGCCTGGCCGCCGACGGGCACGCCGTCGCCGTCCTCGACCTGCTCGAGGACCAGGCCGCCGAGACCGCCGCGGCCATCGTCTCGGACGGCGGCCGCGCCGTCGGGCTCGGCGCGGACGTCTCCGACGCCGAGGCCGTCGAGGCCGCCGTCGCCCGCGTGACCGAGGAGCTGGGCGCGCCCACGATCCTGGTCAACAACGCCGGGATCCTGCGCGACAACCTGCTGTTCAAGATGTCCGAGGACGACTGGGACGCCGTGCTGCGCGTGCACCTGCGCGGCGCGTTCCTCATGAGCCGGGCCGTGCAGGCGCACATGGTCGCCGCGACGTGGGGCCGCATCGTCAACCTGTCCAGCACGTCGGCGCTCGGCAACCGCGGCCAGGCGAACTACGCCGCCGCGAAGGCCGGGATGCAGGGGTTCACCAAGACCCTCGCGATCGAGCTGGGCAAGTTCGGCGTCACGGCCAACGCCGTCGCGCCGGGCGTCATCGCCACCGACATGATCGCCGCCACCGCCGAGCGCATCAGCATGCCCCTGGAGGACTACCTCGCCGCGGCCGCGAAGGACGTGCCGGTGGGCCGGGTCGGACGGCCGGAGGACATCGCCGCCGCCGTCGCGTTCTTCTGCTCCGAGGAGGCGTCGTTCGTCTCCGGCCAGGTGCTCTACGTGGCGGGCGGGCCGAAGGCATGAGCACCGAAGGCATGAGCACCGAAGGCATGAGCACCGTGACCAGCACACCGAGCGCGCCCATCCACGTCCCCTCGGTCGCCGCGCTCGCCGACGCCGTCGGGCAGCGGGCCACCGGCGAGTGGTTCACGATCGAGCAGGCCCGCATCGACGCGTTCGCCGACGCCACCGAGGACCACCAGTGGATCCACCTCGACGCCGAGCGGGCGGCGTCGGGCCCGTTCGGCACGACGATCGCGCACGGGTTCCTCACGCTGTCGCTGCTCCCCCGGCTGGCGTCGTCGCTGGTCGAGGTGGGGGGCGTCGCGATGGCGATGAACTACGGCCTGGACCGGGTGCGCTTCCTGAACCCCGTGACAGCCGGCTCCCGCGTGCGCGCGACGACGGAGCTCACCGGCGCGGAGACCGTCGCCCAGGGGGTGCGCCTGTCCTCGACCGTGACGATCGAGATCGAGGGCGTCGACAAGCCGGCGCTCGTCGCGCAGACCCTGGCGCTCTACGTCCCCGAGGCGTGAGCTTCCGGACCGAGCGCGGGCCGTCCTGCCCGACCGGAGCGCGGTCGGGCAGGATGGCGCCCATGACGAACCCGCAGGCCACGACGTCCCCTCGCACCCGCGACCAGCGCCGCGCCGACACGCTGGCGATGCTGAGCACCCCTGTGCGTGACGTGTGGGTGGCCACCGCCTCCGTGGCCGACGACGGCACCGCCGTGCCCTACCTGGTGCCGCTGTCGATGGCGTGGATCGACGACCGGGTCGTGCTCGCGCTGGAAGCGACGTCGCGCACGGGCCGCAACCTGCTCGCCACCGGCACCGGACGGCTCTCGCTCGGCGGCACGCGCGACGTCGTCATGATCGACGCCGACCTCGAGCGCTCCGTCCGGGTCGCGGAGGCACCGCCGGAGATCGCCGAGGGGTACGCCGCGCAGGCGGACTGGGACCCGCGGCCCGGCGGCGCCGACGACGTCTACCTCGTGCTGCGCCCGCGCCGCATCCAGGCCTGGCGCGAGGTGGACGAGCTGCCCGGCCGCCTGCTCATGTGCGACGGCGAGTGGCTCTGATCCGGGGCCTTCCCGCTCACCGGGCCGGGGCCGGCGCTCAGACGCGCTCCAGCACCATCGCCATCCCCTGCCCGCCGCCGACGCACATGGCCTCCAGGCCGTAGCGGCGATCGGTGGCCTCCAGGCCGTTGATGAGCGTCGAGGTGAGGCGGGCGCCGGTCATGCCGAACGGGTGACCGACGGCAATGGCGCCGCCGTGCACGTTGAGCCGCTCGGGGTCGACGCCGAGCTCGCGGGCCGAGGGGATCACCTGGGCGGCGAACGCCTCGTTGATCTCCACGAGCCCCATGTCCTCGATGCCCAGCCCGGCGCGGGACAGGGCCTGGCGGCTCGCCTCGACGGGGCCGAGGCCCATGATCTCGGGCGACAGGCCGGTCACCCCGGTGGAGACGACGCGGGCGAGCGGCGTCAGACCGAGCTCGTCCACGACCCGGCCGGAGACCACGACGACGGCGGCCGCGCCGTCGTTGAGCGGACACGCGTTGCCGGCGGTCACGGTGCCGTCGGGCCGGAACACGGGCTCGAGGGTCGCGAGCCTCTCGACGGTGGTGCCCGGCCGCGGCCCGTCGTCGGCCGTGACGAGGGTGCCGTCGTCGAGCCGCACGGGCGTGATGTCCCGCTCCCAGAAACCGTCCGCGATCGCCTTGGCCGCACGCTGCTGGCTGCGGGCGGCGAACTCGTCCTGCTCGGCGCGCGAGATCCCGTGCAGCGCGGCGACGTTCTCCGCCGTCTGCCCCATCGCGACGTACGGGTCGGGCAGCAGCCCGTCGGCCCTCGGGTCGTGCCAGGCGGGGGCGCCGCCCCCGGCGCGCTCGGCGGTCCGCTCGACGGCGGCGGCGAACCGCGGGTTGAGAAGGTCGACGCCGGGGATGTCGTCGCTGGAGCCGACGGCCATGCCGCTGACGGACTCCGCGCCGGCGGAAACGAACACGTCGCCCTCCCCCGCCTTGATCGCGTGGAACGCCATCCGGGTGGTCTGCAGGCTGGACGAGCAGTAGCGCGTCACCGTGGTGCCGGGCACGGTGTCCCAGCCCGCCAGCACGGCCACGACGCGGGCCATGTTCATGCCCTGCCGGCCGCCGGGCAGGCCGCAGCCCAGCATCAGGTCGTCGATGCGGGCCGGGTCGAGCCCGGGCACCTTCTCGACGGCGGCCAGCACCATCCGGGCGGCGAGGTCGTCGGCGCGCACGCCGGCCAGGGACCCCTTGTACGCGCGGCCGATCGGCGACCGCGCGGTGGCGACGATGTACGCCTCGGTCATGGTTCTCCTTCGCTGTTCTGGGTCGTCGGGCCGGTCTCGGTGGTCAGGGCACGGTTCAGACGAACGCGGCGTGACCGGTGATCTCGCGCCCGACGATGAGGTTGTTCATGTCGCGGGTGCCCTCGAACGTGTACACGGCCTCGGCGTCGGCGAAGTAGCGCGCGACGCCGGCGTCGAGCGTGATGCCGTTGCCGCCGCACACCTCGCGGCACAGCGCGACGGTCTCGCGCATCCGGGTGGTGACGAACGACTTGGCCATCGCCGCGTGCGCGTCGCGCTGGGTGCCGGCGTCCTGCAGCTGCGACACGCGCACGCAGACGGCGAGGCTCGCGGTGACGTTGGCGAGCGCGGTCGCGAGCTTGTCCTGGACGAGCTGGTAGCTGGCGATCGGGTTGCCGAACTGCTCGCGCTCCTTCGTGTACGCGACGGCGGCCTCGTAGGCGCCGATCATGGTGCCGAGCGACTGCCACGCCACGCCGTCGCGGGTCACGCGCAGCACCTTGGCGACGTCCTTGAAGCTGTCGATCCCCTGCAGCCGGTCGGCCTCGGCGACCTCGACGCCGTCGAGCACGATGTCCGCGTTCTGGACGATCCGCAGCGACTGCTTGCGCTCGATCTTGGTGGCCGTGAACCCCGGCGCCCCCTTGCGGACGAGGAAGCCCTTGACCTGGTCGTCGGCGGTGTCCTTGGCCCAGATCACGACGACGTCGGCGAACGTGGCGTTGCCGATCCAGCGCTTGGCGCCGTTCAGCACCCAGGTGTCGCCGTGGCGGGTCGCGGTGGTGCGCAGCCCCTTGGCGGTGTCGGAGCCGGACAGCGGCTCGGTCAGCCCGAAGGCGCCGATGAGGTCGCCGCGCGCCATCGGCGGGAGCCACTGTGCACGCTGTTCTGGCGAGCCACCCAGGCCTATCGAGCTCATCGCCAGGCCGCTGGAGACGCCGATGAACGTGCAGAACGAGGAGTCCACGCGGGCCAGCTCCATGCCGACCCAGCCGCGGAACACCGCGGAGGTCTCGAACCCGGCCGTCTCGGACCAGGCCGCGCCGACGGTGCCGAGCTCGGCGAACGGCTTGAACAGGTGCACCGGGCACTCGGCCCGCTCCCAGTAGTCGTCGGCGAGGGGGCGCACCTCGCGCTCCATGAACTCGCGGACCGCCAGCGCCGCCCGCTGCTCGCGCGGGGTGAGCACGTCCTGGAAGCCGTAGAAGTCGGCGTCCAGGCGGGGCGGGGCCGCGAGGTCGGGCGCCGCGGCGGGAGTCGGGGCCGGGGCCGGCGCGGTGGGAGTCGGGGCCGCGGTCGCGGCCGGGGAGGTGAACGTCATCGTTGCTCCGATCGTCGTCGAACTCCGTCAGTGTGCACCACGGTGCATCATTTTCCAAGATGTTGCACAACGGTCGTCGCGCCGCACTAGGCTGCGGCCATGCCGGACACCGCCGACCGCACCGACACGACGACCGCGCCGAGCGCCGTGAGCCCGATCGCGAGCGTCGGGCTCGACGCCGCCCCCACGGCCCTGTCCGCCCGCCTCGCGCCCGGCGCCCACGCCGACGCGCGCCGGGCGTTCGACCTCGCCCGCGAGGCGTTCGTCGCCGGGAACCGGATCGACATGGGCCCGCTGGCGGCGAGCCTGGGCGTCGACCGGACGTCGGTGTTCCGCTGGGTCGGCAACCGCGACGCGCTCCTGACCGAGGTGCTCTGGTCGCTCGCCGTCCCGACGCTGGTCCAGGCGGACCGCGCCGCCGAGCACGCGAGGGGCGCGGAGCGCGTCGCCGCCCTGCTCACCCACTTCGCCACCGACCTCATCGCGGCCGGCTACTTCCGCGACTTCCTGCGCCGCGAGCCGGCCCGCGCCCTGCGCCTGCTGACCACCAAGGCCGGCCCGATCCAGCGGCGCTACACCGCTACGGCCGAGTGGCTCGTGCGCACGCACCTCGGCGACGACCCGTTCGGCGGCGCCATCGACCCGCCGACGCTCGCCTACCTGCTCGTGCGCGTCTCGGAGTCGTTCACCTACGCCGACCTCATCGCCGGCGAGGAGCCGAGCCCCGACGGCGCCCGCACCGCGTTCCGCCACCTGCTGCGCGTCGCCTGACGCGCCAGCCAGCCCGAGCCGGCCCGGCGCCGAGCCGAAGGAGACCCGATGCCCCGCGTCCGCCACCCGTTCCCGCTGCGCTGGAACGACAACGACCAGTACGGCCACGTCAACAGCACCGTCTACTACGAGGCGATGGACACGGCCGTCAACGCCTGGATGATCGCTCGCGGCGGGCTCGACCCCGCGGGCGACGTCATCGGGCTGTGCGTCGCGTCGTCGTGCGAGTTCCGCGCGTCCGCGTCGTACCCCGAGGGGCTCGAGGTCGCGATCGGCGTCGGGAAGGTCGGGCGGACCAGCCTCACCTGGGACCTGCACATCCTGCGGGCCCCCGACGGCGGAAGCGCAGCGGGCGACGACGTGGACGACGGCAGGGACGACGGCGCCGCGCCGATCGCCGTCGGCCGGTTCACGCACGTGTTCGTCGACGCCACGACGCGGCGCCCGGTGCCGGTGCCTGAGCAGCTCCGCGCCGCCGTCGCGCAGCTGGTCGTCGTACCGCAGCACTCCGACTGAACCGCGCGAGCGGCGACCGGCACGGAGCTCGGGAGACGGCGTGCTCGCCACCATACCGACCGCGCGGTATGCTCGCCGGGTCCCGACGACGAAGACGACGGAAAGCAGGTCGACGATGACCGACGTGCCCGGCCTGGACTGCGCCGGCCTGACCCGCTGGCTGGCGGGCGCCCACCCCGACCTCGCGGACGGCGAGCTGTCCGCGAGCGTGATCGCGGGCGGCCGGAGCAACCTCACCTACCGGGTCGACGGCGCCCGCCTCCCCCTCGTGCTGCGCCGCCCGCCGCTGGGTCACGTGCTGTCCAGCGCCCACGACATGGGCCGTGAGCACCGGGTGATCTCCTCGCTCGCGGGCAGCGCCGTCCCCGTCCCACGGACGATCGACCTCGTCGACGACACCGCGGCCCGCGACGTGACCGGCACCGCCTTCTTCGTCATGGAACGAGTGGACGGCACCGTGCTCGCCCGGCCCGGGCAGAACGCCGCCTACGCCCCCGCGGGGTTGCACGCCCTCGGCCTCGAGCTCGCCGGCACGCTCGCCGACCTGCACGCCGTCGACCCGGCCGCGGTCGGGCTCGCCGACTTCGGCCGCCCCGCCGGGTACCTCGAGCGCCAGCTCACCACGTGGAGGCGCCAGTACGACGCCTCCCGCTCGCGCGAGATCCCGGCCCTCGACGCCCTGCAGGACGCGCTCGCCACCCGGCTCCCCGCCGGGAACGACAGGAGCGCCGTCGTGCACGGCGACTACCGCCTCGACAACGCCATCGTCGCCGGACCGCCCCACGCCCCGCACGTCGCCGCCGTCCTCGACTGGGAGATGGCCACCCTCGGCGACCCGCTGGTCGACCTCGGCATGCTCGGCCTGTACTGGGACATCAACGCCGTCACCGACGGGCACGGCGCGACGAGCGCGGTCGTCCCCGGCGCCGGCTACCCCGAGTTCGACGAGCTCGCCGACGCCTACGCCGCCCGGTCGGGCGCCGTCCTGCCGGACCTCGGCTGGTACCGCGCCTTCGCCGCCTACAAGCTCGCCGTGATCCTCGAGGGGATCCATGTCCGCTACCGCGCGGGCGAGACCGTCGGCGACGGCTTCGAGGTCATCGGCGAGCTCGTCGAGCCGCTCGCAGCCGACGGCCTGACCCGCGCCACCGCGACCAGGTCCACGACCGGGACGGTGGCCTGACATGGACTTCGCCCCCGACCGACGCAGTGCCCAGCTCACCGACCAGGTCAGGACGTTCCTGCACGAGCGGGTGCTGCCCGCCGAGCCCGTCCTCGACGCCCAGCTCGCCGCCACGCCGGACCAGTGGTCGTTCCGGCCCGTCGTCCACGAGCTCCGCGCCGCTGCCCGCGCCGAGGGTCTGTGGAACCTCTTCCTGCCCGGGGAGCACGGCGCCGGCCTGACCAACCTCCAGTACGCGCCGCTGGCCGAGCTCACGGGCTGGAGCCCGCGCCTCGCGCCGGTCGCGCTCAACTGCGCGGCCCCGGACACCGGCAACATGGAGCTGCTCGCGCACTTCGGCACGCCCGAGCAGCGCGAGCGCTGGCTCGACCCGCTGCTCGACGCACGCATCCGCTCCGCGTTCTGCATGACCGAGCCCGACGTCGCCTCGTCGGACGCCACGCAGATCGGCACCCGGATCCGCCGCGACGGCGACGACCTGGTGATCTCCGGCCGCAAGTGGTGGTCCACGGGCGCGATGAGCCCCGACGCCGCGCTGCTCGTCGTCATGGGCAAGACCGACCCCGACGCGCCGCGGCACCGCCAGCAGTCCATGGTGCTCGTCGGTCGCGACACCCCGGGCGTCACGGTGGTGCGGCCGCTGTCGGTCTTCGGCTACGACGACCGCGACCACGGCGGGCACGCCGAGATCGTGTTCGACGACGTCCGCGTCCCGGCGTCGGCTCTGCTGGGCGGCGAGGGCGACGGTTTCGCCATCGCCCAGGCCCGCCTCGGCCCGGGGCGCATCCACCACTGCATGCGCGCCCTCGGCACGGCCGAGCGCGCCCTGGCGCTCGCCGGCGAGCGCGCCCGCACCCGCGTGGCGTTCGGCCGCCCGCTCGCCGAGCAGGGCGTGGTCCGCGAGTGGGTCGCGAACGCGCGGATCGAGGTCGAGGCGCTGCGGCTGCTCGTGCTCAAGACCGCCTGGCTCATGGACACCGTCGGCAACAGGCAGGCGATGACCGAGATCCAGGCGATCAAGATCGCCGTCCCGCGCGCGGTGCAGGCCATCCTCGACCGGGTCATGCAGCTCTTCGGCGCCGCCGGGCTGTCGGGCGACCAGCCGCTGGCCGAGATGTTCGCCGGGGCGCGGGCGCTGCGGCTCGCCGACGGCCCGGACGAGGTGCACCTGAGCGCTCTCGGCAGGGCCGAGCTCCGCCCCTGAACCGGCCGGCTCAGGGGCACCCGACACGAGTCCACGATGGACGACGACGAGAGGACCGGACATGACGCACACCCCCGACGAGGCCGTCGACGGCCCCGGCTTCGGGACCCTGTCCCTGGCCAGCATCCTGGCCGAGACGGCGACGCGCTCCCCCGAGCGCCCCGCCCTGCACTTCATGGGCGCCACCACCCGGTACGGCGAGCTGTGGGACCAGGCCCGCGCCTACGCCGGCGCGATGGCGGCCCGCGGCATCGGCCGCGGCGACCGGGTCGCGATCGTCGTGCCCAACGTCCCCGACTTCCCCCGGGCGTTCTACGCGGCGCAGGCGCTCGGCGCCGTCGTCGTGCCCGTGCACCTGCTGTTCAAGGCGCGCGAGATCGAGTTCGTGCTGCGCGACAGCGGCGCGGATCTCGTCGTGGTCGCGGCCCCGCTGCTCGGCGAGGCGCTGCCCGCGGCCCGGGCGGCCGGCGTCCCGCTGGTCACGGTCCTGGCCCCGCCGGTGGACGCCGGCGGGCCCGACCTGCCCCGGCTGGAGGACGAGGCCGCCGCCGCCGAGCCCCTGGCGCGGCACGTGGCGGTGCACCCGACCGACGCGGCGACGATCCTGTACACCAGCGGCACCACGGGCACGCCCAAGGGCGCCGTGGGCTCGCACCTGGCCGCCGTCGAACAGGTGCACTGCTCCCTCATCGACTCCTTCGACCTCAAGCCGGACGACGTCGTGTTCGGCGGGCTGCCGCTGTTCCACGCCTTCGGGCAGATGGCCGTCATGAACATCGCGTTCCGGGTCGGCGCGTCGATCATCCTGCTGCCCCAGTTCGACCCGGACGCGGCGCTCGGGCTGCTCGAGGCGCACGGCGCCACGGTGTTCACCGCGGTGCCGACGATGTTCGTCGGCATGATCGAGGCCGCCGGGCGCAGCGCGGCCCGCCCGCCCCTGCGGTACGCCGTCTCCGGCGGCGCGGCCCTGCCGACGGCGGTGCTCGAGGCCTTCTCGGAGGCCTACGGCGCCGAGGTGCACGAGGGCTACGGGCTCACCGAGACGTCACCCTCGGTGTCGTTCAACGTCGTCGGGGAGCCGATCCGCCCGGGCACCGTGGGCCGGTCGATGTGGGGCGTCGACGTCGCCGTCGCCGACCCGCTCGAGGAGCGTCGCGTCGAGCTGCTGGCCGAGCCCGGCGCGCTCGGCGAGATCGTGGTGCGCGGCCACAACCTCATGAAGGGCTACCTGGGCCGGCCGGACGCGTCGGCCGGCGTCGTCAGCGACGGCTGGTTCCGCACCGGCGACCTCGGCACCGTCGACGCCGAGGGGATCATCACGATCGTCGACCGCAAGAAGGACATGATCATCCGCAACGGCTACAACGTGTACCCGACGGAGGTGGAGTCCGTGCTGGTCGACCACCCCGACGTCGCGATGGCCGCCGTGTTCGGGCTCGACGACGCCGTGCACGGCCAGGAGATCCACGCCGCCGTGGTCGCCCGGGACGGTCGTACCGTCGACGGCGACGCGCTGCGGGAGTACGTGCGCGAGCGGGTCGCGGCGTTCAAGTACCCGCGCGTCGTGCACGTCGTGGACCGGCTGCCGGTCGGGCCGAGCGGCAAGATCCTCAAGCGGTCGCTGCAGGACCGGTTCGCCCCCGTCCCCTGATCACCTCCCACCGCCGGTCGAGCCTGTCGAGACCCGGGTCTCGACAGGCTCGACCGGCGGTTCGTCACGGGGTGGGGATGCCGTCGTTCTCCAGCGGCACGGGCTCGGCGTCTGCCGCGGAGACCGTCTCGCCGTCGACCCGGTACGTGGCGCCCACGAAGTCCTGCACGCCCTTCGTGACGACGGCGATGCCGACGCCGTCGTAGGCGGCGTGGTCGTCGGCGCCGAAGGTCAGCGGCAGGATGCCGTTGCCGACCAGCTCGCCGGACTCCACCGCCTCGACCAGGGACTCGCGCGTCGGGTCCTCGCCCGCCTGGGCGAGCGCCTCCGCGAACAGGTAGCCGACGCTCATGCCGTAGACCGTGTTGCCGTCGAACGGGGCGCCGTCGTTGTACTCGTCGTTGATCTGCTGGAACAGCTCGTACCAGTCCCCGCCCGGGCTGTTGGGCAGGTAGTTGGCGCTCACGAAGCCCTCCAGCAGCTGCGAGCCGACGTCCTCGCCCAGGAACCCGACGAGCGTCGGGTAGTCGCCGCCCGACGACGAGGAGTACCACTGCGGGAACCAGCCCATCTGCGCGGCGGTGCCGAGCGCCATCGCCGTGAAGCCGTTGATGGTGGCCAGCAGGTTGATCTCGCAGCCGGCCTCCTTCATCGCGCCGATCTGGGCGGTGACGTCCTCGTTGGACGTCGAGTACGTCTGGTACGTCGCCACGCCTTCCGCCCCGAGGGCAAGCTCGACGCCCTCGAGGAAGGTCTCGCCGAAGTCGTCGTCCTGGCCGAGCACGCAGACGACGGCGCCGGGGTTCTCGTCGGCGGCGTACTGCGCCAGGGCCGCGCCCTCGACGACGTAGTCCGCGTTGAACCCGAAGGTGCTCGGGTACTCCTCGGGCTGGTTCCAGGTGGTACTGCCGGAGGCGACGAACAGGTCGGGCACGCCGTTCTGGTCGAGGTAGTCCAGCACCGACGAGTGGGTGGGCGTGCCAAGGCCGCCCAGGATGGCGAAGACCTCGTCCTCCTGGACGAGCTCGCGCACCACGGTCTGCGTGTTCGCCGGGTTGTAGCCGTCGTCCTTGACGACGTACTCGATGGTCCGCCCGTGGATACCGCCGTTCGCGTTGACGTACTCGAAGTACGCCGACGTCGCGGCCGAGATCGACGAGAACCCGGCGGCCGCCGGGCCGGTCAGGGGCTGGTGCGACCCGACCTTCACGGTCTCGTCGTCGATGCCGGGGCTCGCGGCGGCAGGGCTGCTGCACGCGGCGGCGGTGAGGCCGACGCCGACGGCGCAGGCCGCGGCGGAGGCGCGCGTCGCGCGGGAGCGCGCGGCGGGGGTGGGGGTGTGATTCCGCATCGGAGTCACCTCTCTGTGATCGGTCGCGGGTCGGGTCGGGGTTCGGAGGGAGGCAGGCCGGACGGCACGCCGCCCGCAGGGGGCGTGCGGGACAGGCGGCGGCCGGCACGACCGCGCAGTCCGGCGGTGGCCGTGGCGAGACCGCCCGGCCACGCGACGGTCACGGCGATGAGCAGCGCGCCGAAGACGGCGACGGCGAGGTTCCCGGACAACCGCTGCTCGAGGTCGGCGGGCAGGCCCGACGCGAGGGTGTCGACGAACCAGGGCAGCAGGACGACGAGCGCGGCACCGACCGCCGCTCCCCCGACGCTCCCGAGCCCGCCGACCACGACGGCGACCAGGAGCAGCAGGGAGAACGCGAGCGAGTAGCGGCCGGGGCCGACGTTCTGCGTCACGACGGCCAGGACCGCCCCGCCGAGGCCCGCCGCCACCGAGCTGACGACGAAGGCCCCGACCTTGACGCGGGCCGGCGACACCCCGGCGAGCCGCGCCGCGACCTCGTCCCCGTGCACCGCGCGCATGCGCAGCCCGGCGCGGCCGGAGCGCAGCACGACGAGCGGGGTGACGGCGACGGCCGCCACGACGATCGCGATCCAGGCGTGCCACTGCTCGACGACCATGACGCCCGCCAGCAGGCCCGGCACGCCCTCGAACGGCACGCCGAGGCCCTGGTCCTTGCCCAGACCCGGGACCTGGGTCGCCAGGGCTGGCAGCGCGATGACCAGCGCCAGCGTGAGCCCGGCGAGGTACGGGCCGCGCAGCCGGGCGCCGGCGAGGCCGAGCAGTCCCCCGACCGCCCCCGAGATGACCACCGCACCGAGAAGTCCGAGGGCGAACCGGGCCGCGCCGGGGAGCCCGGCCTCAGCCGCCGGACCCGCCACGAGGGCGTACCCGTAGCCGCCGGCGGCCATGAGCACGGCGTGCCCCAGCGAGAGCTGCCCGGTGAGGCCGACGAGCAACGTCAGCCCCGCCGTCGCGCAGAACGTGGCCGCGATCACGGCGAGCTGGTAGTTGCGGAACGGGTCGAGGGCGAACGTGGCGGCGAGGGCCAGGGCGGTGAGGCCCGCGGCGCGCAGGACGATCGAGCGGGTTCTGGTGTCGATGCCGGTCATGCCGTCCGGGCCTCCTTCGCCGCGAAGATGCCGCCCGGGCGGACGAGCAGGACGGTGGTGAGCAGGGCGAGCACCGCCAGCGGCGCCAGGCCCGCCGACGCGTACCCGGTGACGAGGCTGACGAGGACGCCGACGACGACGCCCCCGAGCAGCGCCCCGGCGGGCGAGTCGAGGCCGCCGAGCACCGCGACGGTGAACGCGTGCACGAACAGCACGTCCCCGGAGTGCGCGTTCAGACCGAGCTCGGTGGGCACCAGCAGCAGCACCGCGAGCGCCGCCACCGCGGACGAGAGCATCCAGCCGATCGTCACCATGCGCGGGACGCGGACGCCCAGCAGGCGCGAGACCTCCGGGGCGACCGCCGAGGCCCGCAGCTGCAGGCCGAGCGTGGACCGGTTGAACAGGAGCCCGAGCCCGACGACCACCACCAGCGCCACGACGAGCACGAACAGGTCGTAGCGGGAGAGCACCGGCACGCCGCCGACGTACAGCGGCGACTCGGAGAGCACTGGCGTCATCGGGCGGTGCTTCGCGCCGAACAGGATGCCCAACAGGGACTGCAGCACCATGACCAGCCCGATCGCCACGATCATCCCGGGCATCGGCGTGCGCCCGGCGACGTGCCGCATGAGGCCGCGCTCGACGGCGACCCCGAGGAGCGCCCCGGTGACGAGCGCGGCCAGCAGCGCGAGGAGGTACGAGCCGGTGGCCGCCTCGATGGCGAACGCGACGTACACCGCCATGACCGCCATCGCGGCCTGCGCGAAGTTCACGATCCGGGCGGCGCGCCAGATGATGACGAGGGACAGGGCGAAGAGCGCGATCACGAGGCCGCGCGCGACGCCGGTGGAGACGAGCAGGACGAGCCGGTCCATCGGTACCTCTCAGAATCCCAGGTAGGCGTGTCGCAGGGCAGGGTCGGCGGCGAGGTGGGCGGCGGGCGCGTCCGCGACGACCTCGCCCAGGCTCAGGACGACGCCCCGGTCCGCGATCGACAGCGCGCTGGTGACGTTCTGCTCGGCGAGCAGCACGGTGAGCCCGGTCCGCTGCGCCGCGTCGCGCAGCACACCCATGAGCTGCGCGACGACCCGCGGCGCGAGCCCGAGCGAGGGCTCGTCGAGCAGCAGCACGCGTGGGGCGGCGACCAGCGCGCGGGCGAGGGCGAGCATCTGCCGCTCGCCGCCGGAGAGCTGGTGGCCGAGGCTCGTGCGGCGCCGCGCCAGCGGCTCGAAGAGCTCGTAGCCGCGCGCGACGGCGGCGCGCCGCTCCGCCCGCCCCGGATGGCGCCACAGGGCGCCCAGCTGCAGGTTCTCCTCGACCGTCAGCTCGGACACGACGCTGCGCCCCTCGGGCACCTGCGCCAGCCCGCGCCGCACGCGGTCCTCCACGCTCGCGGTCGCCAGGTCGTCGCCGTCGAGCAGCACCCGCCCGGCCCGCGGGGCCACGAGCCCGGAGAGCGTGCGCAGCAGCGTGGTCTTGCCCGCGCCGTTGGCGCCGAGCAGCGCGACGACCTCGCCGGGGCGCACGGCGAGCGAGAGCCCGTCGATCACCGGGGCCCCGGTGTAGCCGACCGTGAGCCCCTCGACCTCGAGCGCGGGCGCCGTCGCCGGTCCCGGGGCGGACGACGGCGCGGTGCCAGGTGCCGGCACGAACGCGGACCCGGCGCCGGCGGACGTGCGTCCGGTCGCGGCCCTCACGCCGCCACCAGCCCGAGGTAGGCGGCCTCGACGGCGGGGTCGGCGCGCACCTGGTCGGGGGTGCCGCTCGCGACGACGCGGCCGAAGTCGAGCACGACGACCCGGTCCGCCACGTCCATGACGAAGTCCACGTGGTGCTCCACGAGCAGCACGGAGCAGCCGCCGGCGACGACGTCGCGGACGGTGCCCGCGAGCGCGGCGATGTCCTCGGCGCCCAGCCCGCCGGCGGGCTCGTCGAGGAGCAGCAACCGCGGGCGGGTGACGAGCGCGCGGGCCAGCGCGACCCGCTTGCGGTCGGGATAGGGCAGCGCCTCGACCGGCGTGCCCGCGACGTCCAGCAGGCCGAGCCGCTCCAGCACCGCGTCCGCCGCGGCCCTCGGCTCGCTCGGCGCCGCGCCCCCGCGGGCGCCCCGCCGCGGGCCCACGCGCGCGGCGGTGGCCGGGACCAGGACGTTCTCGAGCACCGTCATCCCGTCGAACAGGCCGAGCCCCTGCAGGGTGCGGGCGACGCCCCGGCCGAGCAGGCCCGTGGCCGAGGCTGGGGCGCCGGCCCCGCCGATCCGGACGCTGCCGGACGTCGGGCGGACCAGCCCGCACACGGCGTTGAAGACGGTGGTCTTGCCCGCCCCGTTCGGCCCGATGAGGGCGACGGTCTCGGCGTCGCCCACGGTGAGGTCGACGCCGTCGAGGGCCGTCAGGCCGCCGAAGGAGACGGTGAGGCCGGCCACCTCGAGCCGAGGGGCGGGCGCGGGGACGGCGCCGGGATCCGGGCGGGGCGACGGGCGGGTCGGGCGGGACATCGGCACCTCTTCGTGTCGGGTGCGTCACACCCTAGCCGAAAAACCGACTGGCCGGTATGCACATTGCGACATTCTTAAGAACGTTGCAGTCTCGTGATCGGCGCGGTGCCGCCGCCCGGTCGCCAGCCCGGTCACCAGCCCGGTACGCCGGCGTGTGGGACGTTCGAACCTCAGCGGTGCCCGACGCCGGCGGTCATGCCGCCGTCGACGACGATCTCGGCGCCCGTCATGTACGCCGAGTCGTCGCTCGCGAGGAAGACCACCGCGCCGACGAGGTCGTCCGGCCTGCCACCCCGCCCGAGGGGGATCGGCAGGCGGGAGGGGTCGATCCGCGTCGTCATCGCGGTGTCGACCCAGCCCGGATGCACGGAGTTCGCGCGGATGCCGGCCCGGCCCAGCTCGACCGCGATGGACTTCGTCAGCCCGCGCACGCCGAACTTCGCGGCGACGTACCCGTGCAGCCCCTCGCTGCCGCGCAGCCCCTCGACCGACGAGATGTTGACGATCGACCCGCCCCCGGCGTCGCGCATGACCGGCACCACCGCCTGGCACCCGAGGAACGTCCCGGTGAGGTTCACCGCGATCACCGCGTCCCACTTGGCCCGCGTGTAGTGCTCGAGCGGGCCGGCGTTGGCGATGCCCGCGTTGTTGACGAGGACGTCCACCCCGCCCCATGCCTGGACCGTGGCGGCCACGACGCGCGCCCAGGCCGCGTCGTCCGTGACGTCCAGCGGCTCGAACCGGGCGCGCTCGCCGAGCTCGGAAGCCAGCACCCTGCCCTCGTCCTCGAGCAGGTCGGCGACGACGACGCGCGCACCGGCTCCGTGCAGACCGCGCACGTACGCCGCCCCGAGGCCGCGGGCGCCGCCCGTCACGATCACGACACGGTCGTCCAACCGGCGGGTCACGCGTCGACTCCGTCGGCGACGCGGATCACGAGACGGCCGGTCGTCGTGCCGCCCGCGAGCCGCTGCACGGCGCCGGGTGCATCCTCGAAGCCCACGACCTCGGCCACCACGGGCCGCACGGCGCCGGCGTCCGCGAGCCGCGACAGCTCGGCGTGCGCGGCGTCCACCAGGCCGGGCCGCCGCTGCTGGTACAGCGCCCAGTGCAAGCCGAGCACCGAGTAGTTCTTCACCAGGGCGTGGTTGGCACGCACCGGCGGGACGTCGCCGCTCGCGAAGCCCACGACGACGATCCGGCCCTCGAACGCGATGCACCGCGTCGACTGCTCGAACGACGAGCCGCCGACGGGGTCGAAGACCACGTCGGCCCCGGTACCCGCGGTCAGCTCCTTGACCCGCGCGGCGAGGTTGCCGCCGTCGGCGTCGCGCACGATCACCTGCTCGGCGCCCGCGGCGCGGGCGACGCCGGCCTTGGCCTCGCTGCCCACGACGCCGATCACGCGGGCGCCCGCGGCGGCGCCGAGCTGGCACGCGGCCGTCCCGACCCCGCCCGCGGCGGCGTGCACCAGCAGGGTCTCGCCCGCCCGCAGCCTGGCCCGCCGGTGCAGCCCGAACCACGCCGTCTGGTAGGCGATGGTCAGGGCCGCGGACTGCGCGTCGTCCAGCGCCTCCGGGGCGGGGCGGACCGCGGCGGCCGGCAGCACCGCGTGCTCGGACAGCACGCCGATGGCCGAGCCGACGACCCGCACCCCGGGCTCGATCCCGCGCTCGCCCGCCGGCACGCCCGGCCCGAGCGCGACGACGTCGCCGCAGAGCTCGATGCCCGGGACGAACGGCGGCTCAGGGCGCACCTGGTACTCGCCTCGCGCGAGCAGGACGTCGGGGAAGTTCACGGCGACCGCGCGCACCCGCACACCCACCTCGCCCGGCCCCGGCTGCAGCACCGGGACGCGGTCGAGGCGCAGCACGTCCACGGGCTCGCCGGTGCGGGTCACCCGCCAGGCGCGCATGGTCGTGGGTCCGGTCGCCGTCGCGGGGCTGGGCAGCGTCGTCATCGTCGCTCTCGGTCGCTCTCGTCGGGTGGGCGGTCGGCGTCAGTCGGTGCCGGCGGTGGCGGTGCGGATGCCGCGCAGGAACAGCTCGGTGAGCTGCTGGGCCACCTCGGTCTTGGTCTCGGGCCCCTCGGGCGAGTACCAGTGCGACAGGTAGTGCACGTCGCTGAAGAAGTGCGCGACGAGCACCGAGCGCGGCACGTCGCTGCGGAACACGCCCTCGTCCTGCCCGCGCCGCAGCAGCGCGGCGAACTCGTCGTGGTACTCGCGCCGCCGTTGCGTGACCTCCTTGAGCCGCGGCTCGGCGAGCATGTGCATGCTGCGGAAGAAGACGGTGCCCTCGGGCAGGAAGTCGATCGACGTCTCGACGACGTCGACGCACACCGCCCGCACGACGTCCTCCGCCGCCCCGCCGGCGGCGACGATCTCGTCCAGGTGCGCCTTCTGCAGCGCCAGCATGCGGTCGTAGATGGCGAACAGCAGGTCGTCCTTGGACTGGAAGTAGTGGTACATGGCGCCCTTGGTGACGCCCGCTGCCTCGACGATCTGCTGCACGCTGGTCGTGGCGTACCCCTGGGTGGCGAACAGGTCCAGGGCGGCCGCGGTGACCCGGTCGGCGACGTGGGTGCTCTTCATGGTGCCCATGATTCACCCCACCGGACCGATGCTCGCGCCGCCGTCGATCCGGAGCGTCTGCCCCGTCACCCAGGCCGCGTCGTCCGAGAGCAGGAACGCGACCGGGCCCGCCACGTCGTCCGGCGCCCCGAGGCGCCCGAGCGGGTACCGCGCGACCACCTCCGCCTCCCTGCCCTCGTAGAGCGCGCGCGACAGGTGCGTCTTCACGACGGCGGGCGCCACCGCGTTGACGCGCAGCCGCGGCGCGAGCTCCACGGCGAGCTGCTCGGTGAGGTTGACGAGCGCGGCCTTCGACACCCCGTACAGGGCGATGTTCGGGCTCGCGGCCGTGCCGGCGATCGACGCGGTGTTGACGATCGACCGGGCCAGCCCGGCCGCGACGGCGTCGCGCGTCCACTCGAGCGCGGCGACCACGTTGACGTCGAGGATCTTGCGCACCAGGCCGGGGTCGACGTCCAGCGCGGGCCCCCACGCGGGGTTGATGCCGGCGTTGTTGACCAGGTGGTCGAGCCGGCCGTGCCGCTCGGCGACGTGCTCGAGGACCGCGGCGCGGTGCCCGGGGTCGTCGACCTTGCCGGCGACGGCGGACGCGCGGTCCGGGCCGAGGTCGGCGACCGCCTCGTCGAGCGCCCCGGCCTTGCGGCCCGTCAGGACGACGGACGCCCCCTCGTCGACGAGCCGCCGGGCCACGGCCAGCCCGATCCCCCGGCTGCTGCCCGTGATCAGGGCGACCCTGCCCTCGAACCTGTGCACCATCGACCCTCCGTGTCCGTCCGCGGTCCGTGCGTGCGACCGGCCGCACATGACATACCGGCCGGTCGGTTCGCACCGTATCACGGCGCGGCGCCTTGGCGGCCTCCGGGGCGCGTCGGGCACCATGGCCGCATGGACTTCGACCGCCCGCTCCCGCCGGACCCGTACTCGCTGCTCCCGGTCCCCGCGACCTTCTCGCTCACCAGCCCCGACATCGCCGAGGGCGCCCCGATCGCCCGCGACCACGCCGTCGACGGCGGCAACTCCTCCCCCGCGCTCACGTGGTCCGGGTTCCCCGACGAGACCCGGTCGTTCGTCGTGAGCTGTTTCGACCCGGACGCGCCGACGCCGTCCGGCTACTGGCACTGGCACCTGCTCGACGTCCCCGCCGAGGTCACCTCGCTGGCGCGCGACGCGGGCCGGGCCGACGGCACGGGCCTGCCCGCCGGCGCGTTCCAGCTGCTGAGCGACGGCGGCCAGGTCGGCTTCGAGGGCGCGGGCCCGCCGCCCGGCGACCACGCCCACCGGTACGTCTTCGCGGTGCACGCCCTCGACGTGGCGTCCCTGGGCCTCAGCACCGAGAACACCAACGTGCACGCCGCGTTCAACGTCTTCTTCCACACGCTCGCGCGCGCCACGCTCACGGCGACGTACCAGCGGTGAGCGGGACGGCGGCGCCCGGGCTGCCCGCCCTCGGCGACCTGCCCTGGGCGCCCGCGCTGGAGCACCCCGACCTGCTCGCCGCGCCGGTGGCCGCGGCACTGCGGGCGTGGGCCGCCGGCGACGAGCGGGTGGCCGGCCAGGTCGCGGTGGCCGAGATCGACCCCGACCACGCCGACACCGCGACGCTCAACGAGGTGCACGGCCTGCCGCCGGAGTGGTCGGCGAACTGCGTCGTGGTGGCCGG